>PFFG01000009.1:0-346008 GCA_002783265.1 Candidatus Gracilibacteria bacterium CG17_big_fil_post_rev_8_21_14_2_50_48_13
TAGATCAGCCAGAACTTGTTCATGGGCGCGGGTTCTCGCCTGCGAAAGGAGCCACCGACGAAAGGTTGTTTCTGTACATTTCTGCATTGCTTGAGGGATGGCGAGCGTCTCCCCCCAGGCAAAGGTCACGATTCCCTGCGCGCGCATCTGCTGAAAAAGACTCTCTTGTCGTGGCACACGCGCATGTTTTTTGAGCAGTACGGCCACCACCTTTTCTCGCTCGAGTGGGGTAAGATGTTTCGGGACCCGCACTTCCAAAACAGCACCGCGCATGCGTGCGTAGGCGTGTTTGTTCGAGGTGAGCACAATGGTGTAGTCCATTTATTGCACCAGAAAAGGAAAACTCACCACGGGCGTTTCCTTCATGCGAATCATAAGGACATCACCCGAACGAACGAGATCTTTCTTCACAGGGATCCCCGCACAGGGACAGGTAGTCATTTCCTGACTACAGTCCGCCAGGTCACTCGTATTTATCGGTGCGGCGGGAGCTGCAACCGCATGCACCATGGAGAGAGCGAGACCCGTTGTCACCAGCAAGAGAAAAGAAAAATAGCGACGCATAAGAGAAAAATTAACGAACTCCACACAACATTTCCTGATTCAATCCGGGCGAAGCGCGCATACAAAGAGTACTTACTGCATCCGCCCCTGCCTTTGATGCCTTCTCGACGGCGGTAAAATCCGTTGTGTTGATTGTATCAAAGCCACGCAGGTATTCCCGTCGAATGTTGGTCAAATCGGAAATCTGTGCTTCGACTGCATCATACGCCTCAAGCAGTTCTTTATCAACCAGTGCCTTCTCTGTGATCTGATTTTGGAGCACACCAAGGAGGGTATTACTTGCGCTACCCGTTAGACCCACACCTTGAATAGGTAATCCTGTACTGCTCAGTGGCTCTTTAATTTTTTCCTGAAAGCGTTCAGCGGCGGAGGCATACTCAGCTGGAG
The DNA here is from genome assembly GCA_002783265.1 of Candidatus Gracilibacteria bacterium CG17_big_fil_post_rev_8_21_14_2_50_48_13. Lineage (GTDB taxonomy): Bacteria > Patescibacteriota > Gracilibacteria > 1-14-2-50-48-13 > 1-14-2-50-48-13 > 1-14-2-50-48-13. The sequence continues at coordinate 952 of PFFG01000009.1, forward strand.
CGAGGAACTCCGTGAGATTCGTCCAAAGCGCATCCTTTGCCTGATTCAAATTTGTCTGTATGCGCACAAAACCGGAGAGGTCGCCCTGTGTAAAAATTTTTGACACATCTTCCCAACGAGCATTGCCCGTTTTACCCAGCTCTTCTGCGGCAGTGCCGATTTCCGCAAAGGTCGGTCCGACATTATCAATAGATTCCATCAAACGGTCGACTTCCCCATCGAGACTGATACCACCAAGCTCTGGCGAGGAACACGTGCTTTGCAGACCGTTTGCATATTCGGGCGTATAAAAGACGTTACAGGCAAAGAAATTCTGACCCAGTTCCATGGCCGTGCGCGCCTTCGTACTTGCGGCATTGGGTGCGAGGACACAGGAAACATTTTGGGGATACCACCCAGACGACGCAGGTTCCAGTCGTTTAGCAAATAACTGTGCATAGATACCTCCAAGATTTTGTATGACCTGACTGTTATCACTGAGACTCTCGGAAATTTTTTGTTCATCTTCAGTGAGGACCGCGTTTTTCCCAAGCAGCAACCAGTAGTAGAGCTGCCTGTAGGTGAAATACCAAACTTCAGCATACCGAGCGAGGGAGTATCCCTCAAGAGTTGCGTCCTGTGCACAAGCCTGCTGGGTCATGCCCATGAGACCTCGCAGTGTATTGAAACGATCCTGCACGAGTTTTGCATCCAGTTGCAATTGATAAGAATCCTGTGTTCCTGCAATTGATAAGAAAAACTCCTTCAGTCCAAAGCCTTCGTCATAGGCCGTCGCCATCGACTGGGCAAGATACCGATACCCTGTCGCAAACACCTGACCCGTGAGCTGCGGATTTTCCTCGCCCTCCGGCACGGGATCAGGATAAAAATCGAGACCAAAGAGGGTAACTCTCGTTCTGTCGACACAGCCCGTTTCCTGGAGTGCATCGCGCAGTTTTGTGATGCGTCCATCGATTTCACGAAGAAACGCCTCCGTTACCGGCGGAGTTTGACACTGGTATGTGGCTGCTTGTGCCGTTATGGTACACAGCAAAAACATGGTGACCACAAGCCGTCCTAGAATCCGTAGATGATACAATAACGTCGTGTGCATACTATTTGCTATAGAGAGTTTTGGCTTTGTTCAATCGGGCGAACTCCTCCTGTAACTTGGTCAGTAAGGCAGATGTAGATCCCACTTGCAGCTGCAGCTGGAGAAGACGATCCCCCACAACCTTCAGATAGTTCTGATTCCAGTAGAGCATTGTGCGCAGCACCATGGTGGCTTTATGCGTATCTAATGCTTTTTGGATCTTTTCACGACTGAGTGCATCGGATGTCAGTTGGTTGAGCGCTCCACGATCAGCACCCACAATACCTGAATCTGATTTTATCAAGGTTCCCTGCTGCATAAACGTATAGGTACGCATGAGGTCGTCGAAGGCCTGTGCATTAAAAGACTTTTCCGCACTATAGGGCTGAAAAATGGGAACAAAACGTACTTCAATATTTGTCCCTATGGTGTAGATTTGGCTGTTGAAATCGAGCTGAAAAAAGGAAAAACTAAACATACTGCGCCCGACATATTTCGTCTCAAGTGGTGTATTGGAAAGGGTTCGTGCGTTTGCCTCAATGCTTTTTAAAGAAACCATGAGAGGAAGCGGCCGGGACAGTCGCCCAGCGGCGAGCGTCGGTGGTGTTACGATGAAATCCAGGCGCGCGCAAAAGGTGTTAAAACATCCACTGAGATTTGGCAGCGTCACCTTTTCTCCCGCAAGAAATCGCTCAAAGAAGGATTTTTCACTAACGCGATTGAGAAGCTGCGTGTTATCGAGGGTTTTCGCAGACTCACTTTGTGCATCCAGCAGATCCACAATACTGCCCAGCACCGCTTTTTTCGTTGCAGCATCAAGCCCCTGCACGTCACCCTCTTGCACTATACCCGGCAAAGTACAAACGGGAATTCCCTCCTCTTGAAAGGTGATAGTTTTACTGTCTTCCAGCAGGTTAATACGATTATTTCTCACATTTGGGTCCATCGTAATTGCCTGGGCAGCACTTCCCTTCAAATACCGCGCGATGTTCGTTATGCCGGCTGAAAATCGTGGTGGCAGGAGATTTTGATAGGAGGCCCCATCCACGGAAATATTTTTCTGGACCGTATCTATATCCAAAAAGAGGTCAAACGAGGAATCTGATGTGTCGCCATTCATAAACACAGACAGATATTTCCCTATGACATACGCCTGAATAAAACGTAGATTACGGGCGAAAAGATGTTCCTCATCAATTTCCATAAGGCGTTTGTCTACGGCCTGGCGTGCACCCGTTGTGCTCGCTAACGTTGTATCATCAATAAGTGCGCTGCCAAAAGTTGGAGCAGGTACGCCATATTTTCGTTGAAACTCCAGTTGTGTCTGCTGCTTTGGAAAAGTGACCACATCGTCAAAAATCTGTCCATACATGCGGGCAAGAGGAATTTCTTCCTGGACCGTGTCCGTTTGCTTGAGAATTGCATCGTAGGTCAGGGCAGCTGTATCCTCAGGTGTTCGGTTCAGTGTCTCCTGGGCAAAAGCGCCACTTACAGAAAAGAGCGCTGCAAACATCGTGCAGAGAACAAAGCCGCGTAACTGGGAATATTGATGCTGCATTAGTTTCCAGTAATAAAGGCGTCGGGAAGTTTGATGCCGAGAGCTGCAAGAGCACGTTCCATGCGATCGAGCTGCAGGGCAAGACCTCGAAGATGCTTCGCCATGGCAAGCAATTGAATATGTTCCGGATAACTGCGTAAAAACTCCGAATACACGACCATCGCCGTTTTTTGGGCGACCTCTGCCATTTGAAGGTCCGCTCGATTATTAAGACTTTCCAGTATAGGCACCATGGTCGCAAGCTGCTGCGTCAGTGCACCGGGAGCACTCCCCTGTTCTGTCTCTGCCGTCACCCCCCAGATTTTCCCCTGCAGATAATCTGCGGGTGTTCGACTGTAACTGAGCAGATAATTTCTATAGGACGTCAGTTCCGCACGCATAATGTTTGCAAGCAAGAGCTCTGGCGTTTTTTGCCCCACGGAATTTCCCCAGTTCTCCCCTGCCTTCTCAGGAGCCGTATCAAAATCTTTCAGGCGCTGTGCCAAAACACTTGCGCTTGTTCCTGGTGTATAGAGCTTTCGCACATTGTCCCGCACATGCGAGTTGTTAAAGGGAACGCCCTCTGGCAGTGGTTTTGTACAGAACGCGTCAAGCTCCCAAGTCTCGGGAACACCCGTCTGCTCTGGTTTGAGTTTCGCATTATAATACTGCATGGTCGTTAAAAATGCAGCCTGCAGATAACAATTTTGCGCCATATGGTAAAAACGAGGCACCACCGTGAGTGTCGCAAGGCCACGGCTAAGGGAGGCGGTTTGATAAATACACGTCCCTGTGGAGTCGATGGAGCACTTTGCTGCCTCGGCACTTCCTTCTGCATGCGCAAAGGAAAAGACGCCCAGCGTTCCCAAGACCAAAATGCTGCAAAGAAAGGTGCGCATAGATTATTGTTTCACCGGGTCACCAACAATGGTTGGAAGAGTGATCTTTGCTAAATAGGTCGTAATTTGTGCAATCAAGTCATTCATTTTGCGAAACTCCTGCGTGAGCGCGTCAATACGCCGTGCATAGGCGTGCGTCCGCTGATTTCCTGCCATTTGAAGGAGCAGTTCCTGAAGCACCGTATCCGCAGCGTCAACAAGAAGACGCACATTTTCATCACACTGGGCACGAAGAGAAGAAGCCTTATCACCAATTCCAGATCGATTTGTACAGACGGGAAGCGGCAGTGCTTCTGTTCCACAAATGCCCTGCAGCGTTGTTTCATAATTTCCTAGGGCAGTTTTCAAGCGAAGAAATAGCTCTTCAAAGGGTTCATCAAGAGCCGAAGGGTAATTGCTTACCTGGCCATAAAACGCGTTCCGTTCTTTTTGCAGATTGGCACAGACCACGACAGAGCACTCTGCGCTGGAATCTGCAAGGACCTGATCGGCCGGTGCTTGCTGGGCAGAAAATATTTCACATCCAAGGGGCAGATCCTGGGCATTTTGCGCGGAGACCGGCAAAAGCATGGTCCATGATAGGAACAACAGGGCGATGGGAAGATGTCTGAAGGAACGAAAAAACATTATGCTCTGAAGTTTTGAGATAGATTGGCGTCGGACATAAGCGCTGAAGAGGTCGCCGCATTACTATTGGGATTCACGTCCGGAGCCGCAAAAAGATCGGTGGAGATAAACCCCAGAAACACACGAAGGAGGAGAAGGAGCAAAAACCCCGAGAGAATACGGATACCCATTTCCTTGGCTTTTTTCATCGTCTCTTCCCCGCCGCCTGGTGCGTACATGATAAAGACGCCCACTCCCACAAGAGAAATCACCGCAAGGGCAATGAGTATGGGAAGCGATGCATCGTACAGGAGACGCACAATGTCAAAGAGTCCCCCAAGACCCGTGCCGGTTTCTGTGAGAATTGCATTACAATAGTCTGCATTTCCCGTAGAAGGTCCTGCCTGGGAAAGAGACAGCGTAATTTTTTGAATTCCCTTCGATGCTGTACGTTCAATTTTTTGACGAACACAGTAGGTCGATGCTCCAAAACTGTTTTTCGGCAGTGGATCCAGAAGCTCTGAACAGGCATATTTCCCGTAGGTTTCCTTGAGGCTACTATTTTTCTGCAGTGCCTGTTCAAACATTTCACAAATGGGCATTTCAATGGAGACGCCAATATTTGTGTCTTTGATCTTTGTTGCATCACAGGTTATGTCTGATCCCGTTAGACTACAGATACCTGCAGCAGGGGCAAAGAGGTCAGGCAGATCAGCATATTTCGTACTACTATCATGTGCCGCCCCACCTGAAGAATCAACTCCCCCACTCGGGGCATCTACAGCAAAAGAAGGTGATACCACCAACAGACTTGCAGAGGTGAGCAAGAGGACAAGAACTCGGCGAAATAATGAAGGCATATTTTTCATAGGTTTTAGGAGGCGTTACTCACCGCGAAGAGAAATCGGAGCACAATTTGCGCCGCAGTGAAGGCGAGAGATGCGATAAGAAGGCCCACCACCACTTGAAAAATGGCCTTTCTGCCCTCCGCATATTCCTTGTCTTTGGAGAGCATAAAAATATATCCTGCGCGAATGACGGCGATGACCGCCAAGGTACCGATCATATTCAGGACAAAACTCAGCGCATGTTTGAAATAGTGCGGAATGTCTGCAAGCATCATGGTGCCGCAGCGAATTTTGAGGGCAAGTTCCAACCCCACTATCGAGGCAGGATCGTCGTCAATTCTTTGACGCAGCGATCGGCAATCGTTAATTCCCGCATCCAGCGCCGCACTTTCTCCGGGCAAAATAGACTGTGCATAGACAGGAGAAAAAGCACTCATGGAGAAACCGAGCACGATACCCACCAGAGCGGCAATAGCTGAGAGTCGACGTCGCATACCAAGGGAAAAAATATATCGTACAAGTATACCTTAAAAGTGCCCAATCGTGAATACCCACGCTACTTAATTGTGGTTTTTTGCTACTTTTCCATCACGAGGGTCATCCGAATCATACCCTGCGAATCCTGGGCAACGCCAAAACCATACTTTTGGATACCCGCCTTCGACTGTAATTTTGCAAGAATATTCGCTTGCAGTGTGCGTATACTCACATCACCGTAGACTGACATACTGAAGGAAAAATTGCCGATGCGTTCGCGCAGGACATCTCCCACATCACGGCCTCCCAGGGAAAAGCTCATGACCTGATCTTTTGAAATGGCGGCAGCCCACTCCTGAGCAACTGCCGAAAGAGATGCATCGTAGGTTGCTACAATTCCTGCCGCTGCGACATCCTCGACAAACTCCTTCTGCATCGTCTGCAGATCTGCCTTGGATAGCTGCTTTGCAGAAAACTGCTGGGTTAAAAACGTCTTCCCGTCTTTGACACTGATCCCTACCCCCAATACCTCAAAACGCGCATCGACCATATTTGCATAATGCCCTGGGCTTTTGATGAGGTTATTGATGTTATCTGTAAGCCCTGCCGTGGAATACGCAATATTCTCGGCAACCATGGGCAGATACCCAAAGTTCACTTTCCAGTCGTTCACATCCTCTCCATCGGGATTTATATGGGCAAAATAGCCTCGACTGGCCATATCCTCTGCTTTGTATTGCGCCATTTTGGACAGAGTTTCATCGAGCGAAAGTGGGAGTGCTCCTTTTTTCGCCCGCTCTTCGTTGACACGCCGAAGAACCTCCACCTGTTCTGCAGTAAAGGCACCAGACACTGCGGTCGTCGGCACGGGAGCAGGCACCGTTGCCTCTGGCGGCGTTACCGGCTGAGCTGTTATCTCCGTCGGTGTTTCCACGATGGGCGTTTCGGGTGTAATCACACTAACATCGAGCACTTTCCCCTGCGAACTCAGTGCGGTAATTGACTGCCACTCCGTATACATATCATGGGAAAAGCTTGTGGAGGTCTGCGCACCATCGATACGGAGTGTAAAGGTTCTCTCAGGCACTATTGGTGCAAGAAGAGTCTTCTCCAACGGTAAGCGAGTTGCACTACCCGTATTCACATAAAGCGTTCTTGTAAGATCGTTTTGGGTAAAGGTCAGACGCAGCACCGTATTCGGTAAGGGGCGGCTCCACTGAAGAACTGGCGTTGCCTTGGGGTCGAGTTGAAATTCCGCAAACAGGTTTTCCGGCGGCGCTATACTACGACCAGAAAAAACAGGATAGACACTGATTTGAGAAGATACAGCGCCCCCCGTTTCCGATTTCAAAGCATAGGACCCGCTTTCGCCAAAGTGGAGTGCATACACAGCACCATTTTGACTCTCAGTGGGAAGGACTGTCTGTGTTGATCCCGATGGAGAGGTGAGGAGAAGCGCAGGAAGGCCTTGCCCGTTTCCTTTTACCTCGAAGAGATAGACTTCATTTTGCCACATGATATTGGGCATGGGACGCACAGGTGTCAGTGTGGTCGACTTCGTCAGATCCAGATATTGTTTTGGGACGGTTTTCAAAGCCGCGGGCATTTCGTAGGCATCACCATCAAAAACCCCTTTAGAAACGGGATAAAAGGATTCAAAAGCTATGCGTGAAAGGTCGACGATACGGCCCGGCGTATGGGGGCCACGATCATTCACGCGCACCAAGAGTGCTTTTTTCGACTTCGCATCGATGACCTGCAAAAGACTGCCAAAAGCCGCATCAGGATGAGCGGCGGAAAAAATGTCCGGAGTATAGGCTTCACCTGATGATGTGGCATTCCCCGCTAAAGAATCCGCATAATAGGAAATTTTCCCTTCATCATACAGCGGATAGGCAGAAAGTTTGTTTTCGCGAATATACAGGAGCCGATAGAGCATGGTTGCCAGTTCTCCGCGTGTAATACTGCCCGATACAGGAAATTGCTCAGGCCGCAAGGTGTCCGTCAGAGCAAGATCCGTTGCACGAATAACGAAGGCTGCATACCATGGTGCCGTTTCCCCAGAAAAGTTTTTGAGCGCCTCAGGTGGAACCATATCGGTTTTTTCTCCAAGGATTGCCAGCAGAATCTTTAGTGCTTCTGCTCGGTTCATCGTATTTCCCGGCCGAAAGGTCCCATCTTCATACCCTTTCACGACCCCCTTCGACTGCGCATATGCAACATAATGACTATACCAGGCATCCTTTGGAACATCTGGGAATCCTGGAGCACTTCCCTGTGGTGGAATAGCTTCTTTCGTAGCACTATACAGCATTTTTAGCGCTTCCGCGCGATTCATAGTCTTATCAGGTTGAAAGGTTCCGTCGGCGTATCCCTGAATAAAACCCTTTTCATACAAATACGATAGTGGTGCGAAGAGTACACTCGATGGGCTCACGTCAGAGAAGCCTTCCGACGATACAGCATGTGCTGATAGGGGCAGACTGAGCATGGCGGTCACCACCACAGTGACCATGACCCGAGTTGCGTATTTCATAGAAAAAATGAAACGAAGTGTGCACAGTATACAGTCAATTCACTTCGAGGAAAGAGCTTGCGTTGGAACACGCCTCCCACTACTCTCTGTAGGCTATAGTCTTCACGCCCAACAATGCCCAAGTCCTCCTCCTCAAAATCGTCACTGCGACGCTTTCTGCCCTACCTTTTTCAATATAAGATACGAATCGTCATCGTGCTGTTTTTCCTCATTAGCGGAAAGGTCGCTGCTGTCGCCGCACCCATATATTTAAAGGATGTGGTTGATGCTCTGCAAAAGAGTGTGACGGAAGCGATTTCCCTGAATTTTGTGCTCTACCTCGTAGGTATATACTTTTTGGCGCGCATAGCTGCGACCCTCCTTGGAGAATTGAAAGACTATCTCTTTTCGAAGGTAGAAACCCATATTGTCCGCCTCGTTGCCAAAGACATATTTTCGCATTTGCTTGGTCTGTCCCTAAACTTTCACCTGGATAAAAAAACCGGTAGTGTCGCGAACAAAATCGATCGCGGTGTCGGTGGTATTGAGTTCATTTTCCGTTTTGCCCTATTCAATATTCTACCGAATGTGGTGGAAATTGTGCTTGTTTCTGTCTACTTGTTTCTCAACTATCACTGGATGTTTGGCACGGGGACACTTCTGACTCTGGCTGCCTATGTTGCCTATACTATTTTTATTATTGAACTACGTAGCAAGGCAAATCGTGAACTCAACTTGCATGCCGCAGAGGCAAGTGGAAAAAGTATAGATTCCCTCATCAATATTGAAACCGTCAAAGTGTTTGGCAATGAAGCCTGGGAAATTCAGCGCTATGATGACAGCCGTGCAGAGGTGGAAGCCGCTTCTCTTCGTACAAAAAACTTCCTGTACCTGACAAATATTGGGCAAGGAATCATTATTACTACGGGGGTCGTGGCACTGCTTGCTTTTGCTTCTGGCTATGTGCTCGATAAAACCATGACCATCGGTGATTTTACGCTCATCACGGTGTTTATTGCACAAATTTCCATTCCTCTTGGCTTTCTTGGCAGTATTTACCGCATGATCAAAGAAAGTCTCATCAACATGGAAGACATGTTTGACCTCATTTCGATTCCCCCCACCGTGACAGAAAAATCACCTGCCGTCGAAAAGACCAGTATCGACAAAGAAATTCGTTTTGAGAACGTCTCCTTTGCCTATGGAGGCGAACGGGAGGTTTTGGACCAGGTCAGTTTCCGCGTTCCCAAAGGAAAAATGACGGCCCTCGTTGGATTTAGCGGTAGTGGGAAATCTTCGCTCGCCAAGCTTCTCCTGCGCCTCTACGACGTCAGCGGGGGAGCTATTACCATAGATGGCGTCGATTTACGTGATTTGTCCTTTGCCAGTCTGCGCAATCTTATTGGCATCGTTCCCCAGGACAGTGTGCTGTTTAATGACACCATCGCCTATAACATTTCCTACGGCAATCCCGGAGCAACCATGGAAGAGATTGAGGAAGCTGCACGCAAAGCAAATATTCATAGCTTCATCGCAAGTCTTCCTGATGGATACAATACACGTGTCGGAGAACGAGGATTACGCCTCTCTGGAGGAGAAAAGCAGCGCGTGGCCATTGCTCGTGTCATTCTGAAGGGGTGTCCTATTTTGATTTTTGATGAAGCCACAAGCTCTCTTGATTCCAAGTCAGAACGCATGATTCAAACGTCCATGGAACATCTTGCAGAAGAAAAAACGCTCCTCGTCATTGCGCATCGCCTTTCCACCATCGCGAAAGCAGATTCCATTATTGTGATGGATAAGGGGCATTTGGTTGAAGAAGGCAGCCACGAAGCGCTTATGAAGAAAAATGGCCCCTATGCTTCCCTTTGGAAACTTCAAAAAGAAGAAAAGGTGCAGCACACAGATGAACAGACCGCTACGCCTGATGCTGCGCCGTTTCCTGTATAAGATCTTCGATGTCGAGCCCCGTTATTTTCGCGAGGGACCACATGAGATAAAACATCAGACCAAAAAGCATGAGAAAGTTGGGTACAAGAATGACGGGCAGACTCAGTCCCGTCATTTTTCCCAATTCTTCGTTAAAGGCGTCTGTTCCGGCAGGACTCATGACAATAAGTTTTGCAAGGACGTAGTTTAACACTGCCGACACAAAGGATGAACACGCTAAAAGCACCGTCGTGATTTTTGTGAGGCGAAGGAGCTCGCTTTCCTTCCCTTTCTCGCGAGCAGCGTCCTCAATATGGGACCAGGGCATCACCTGTTCCAAAAGTTTTTTCATAAGCGGGAAAGGAGTCCAAGCAGTAATGAGCACCACAACTCCAACCAGGCCAGGAACAAGCGCTTCTTTCCAGGCCACCATATCCGGAGGCAAAGAAAAGAGACCGATTCCTCCCGTGAGCAGGATGCTCGCAAGCCCAAGGAGAGAAAAAAAGTTCCAGGTGCGTCGTTTCCACAAATCCCAAATACCGTAGAAGAGCGGCAAGGACAGTGCAAGCAATAATCCCGCCACATGACCGATCATGGGACTGATTTTCATGAGAATAATTGTCGGAAAAACCACGTTGACCAGAATATTGATCCACGGATTTTCTTTTTGCTTTGCTTTAGGCATGAGAGCGTTTAGATAATTTTCTTTTTCTTAATGTGGAAAAAGGCAGCAGCTATAACAGTCATGACAATACACAAAGTCACCAAACAAATCACGATAAAAGCATCATAATTATGCTCAAGACTATTAGTGATATTCATACCAAAAATACCCGCAATCAGCGTTGGCAGCGCAATAGCTGCAGCAAAAATAGTAAAAAAGAGATCGAGGCGAATGAGGGAATTGCGCAGGCTCGACATCTTGAGGTTAATGATGGACTGAGTGTCCTCTATATTTTCCTTCAAATCAAAAATTTTATTCAGCACATGATCGACCTGTTCGTCGTAGTGCTCAATGATAAACTCAATTTCATCTTCTGCTTCTGTAGACGAGCTGGAGAGCATGAAATCCTGAAGTTCCTCGTCGTCATCGAGAATATCGTGCAATAATGACTGCAACTGCTGCACATTGGTTTCCAGGCGCGAGAGTCGTTTCTTTTGTGAGAGCAATTTTTCCAGCCCATCATTGGACAGGGCTGCCGTCAGCTGCTCAAAAGAGGCTTCGATTTCCTCCGCTAGATGCGTGTAATCCCGCATGACCTTATCCATTTTTACATGCAGAGCAGACTCCAGAACAATAAACTCGAACCGTGACTGGGTGTGCTTCGAACGGTTTTCAAAACGCGTGGTTAAGTCCTCCATGAAGTGATCCGCCACATACCGATGATCGACGTTAAACACGTAGGCCGTGTCCCCTCCAATAACAAGACGGAGAAACCCAAGATTCACAATATAACACTTGGGGCGTGTTAAAATCGTTGGCGTTTGATTGAGAAGAATCAGGGGCCGCAGGTCGCGCTGGTGAAGGTTAAACTTCGAAAGCAGCTCCTGACGGGAGATATCGCGATTTTTTGACGTGCCGTCTGCAAGAATTTTATAAACGCGCATAGGAGAAAAGAAAGATTCTTTTCATTGTACTCCTCAAAACGCTTTTTGCGGACAAGTGGGCATTGACAAACTAGGCAGATTCTTTCTTTTGTATATCCTGCCCTCCCCTGCGCACATCACGATCGTCTGCTGAGAGATCAACAAACATAGAAAGAGATGGAAGTTCCTTGTGCAGAGAGGCGTACATCTGGTGCATAACAGCGCGCACGGTTGGGTGCACAGTGCGACCACTACGAAGCTCTATCATATAGACAAGTCCAGGAAGACCATAGGTGCCTCGAACAAGCACCTTATATCCCATAGCGGTATAATATTGACGTATTTCTGGTGTCGTCTTGAGCGCCGAAAGAGCTCGGTTTTGTTTTTCTATCAACGCTTCCGCACGCGCGCGCACGTCAGTGGGCAGTTGGTCCAAATACCAGGACGCGAACCCGTAGGTTGTGGTCAGAAGAGGCATGCGGCAGATCCCACTGCGATGCCGCTGAATATCGCGAAAAGAACCGAAGTCAATTTTGTACGAACACTGCACACTGCCCAATTCCGAGAGAAAAGCAGGCAGCCCCGATTTGCGTTGTCGGACAGAAAGCAGCTCCTGATAGGGGGCCAAATCCGCATCTTGAAACCGTACATCAAAGGAAAAATCTGGAGCGTCTTCCGGTTGTGCAATATACGTATGATGCGCCATCACATACTGGGCATACTGCTCCTCTTCCGGTGTCGATGTAAAACAAAAACTACTGGGGTAACGAGTAGCGAGCGTTGTGAGCATCGTCTCTGCTAGATCTGCAATTTCAGGCAAGGGATGATAGCGGAGCATCGACAATCTATCCCAGGCCTGACGCAAATTGGTATGCCAACTGAGCTGCGTCGTTATACCTGCAGGTAAAAACGCCCGCATGACATCAAAGGTCCACGCCCCTAAGGCACGTTCGTAGAGCCCCTCTTTTTCCTCGCTGCTACGAGGACACTGCTTGCGAATATGTTCTTTGACCTTTGGCATTTCCTCACGATAAAAATCCATCCAATCTTCCAAAATGGCCGCAGATTCTTCTGTTCCAAGGGGATCACAAATTGGCTGCTTCGAAAAATCAATATAGCGGGAACTTGTTTCCTGACCACTATACAGCTGCGAATCCTGCACGGCCTTTGCTGCAAGCATGCTCACCCCCTCTAAAAAAAGTGTCGTTGTCCCGCAATCTGCAATACTTTTATGACCATAGCCCACGTAGAACTGTGCCATAAACTTTCCTGAGCCCACTTCCCTCACGCGGGCAGCATGTTCCGTCACACTCTGACTACTGCGAGAATAGAGCGCCTGCATCATCGCAAGATCCTCCGGAGAGAATTCATCATATACGTGCACTTTGGGGGAGTGATTCGTCATGGGGCAACATTACAATCTATACCTCCACCTTAATGAGGAACCACGAGCTGGTCAAAGGAAGTCAAAACATTGACGAAATTTATTTTACAGAGATAATCACCAAAATTAATTTCCCCCTACCATGTCACCAGGAGGTAAGCCAGCCGACAACCATTCCATCTTTTTCTACAAAAATATCTTGTCCGATCAGGAAGAGGTATGGATGAGCATCAAGAGACAGTTAGATGTAAAAAGTGAGGAGGCCATCTTTGCACATATTGAGAACGTTGCACTCCCCTTTTACCGACGTATGGTTGCCCTCTTCATGCATGTCGATTCGCTTCCTTTTAACACGCTGCAGTTACCCGAAAACTTTCACATCAAGGGTACCATTCATGCATTTCTCGGTGAAATTGCAGAAGCCTGTGGAGAAACCGATGCGGCCCATGCAGAAAAACTTCGGGCCTTCGAGAGCTATGTAAACCCCTACGATCGTCTTACCGCCCTGCTCTCTCTTCTCCAAACAGAGGTACAGTTGTACCTTTTGGATGAACTAGAGAATCCAGAAATTCTGCATATGCGCGTTCTAGAATGCATAGAGATGATTCTGGATGCGGATCTCGAGGATCAAGATGCGATGATTGCACATTTTATGTGGGAAATTCACGACATCTTTGAGTTTTTTACCGAGTCGTATTTGACCACGGAGGAAGTAGCGCAATATATGGATAGAAGCCTTATAGAAGATGAACTGGCTAACCCTCTAATGGATGCTCTTGCTCCTCTGCCGTTAGACAAAAATACCCCCACATGGTTAGTGGGATTTGTTCGCTGTATGCAGGCACACGATTGTGGTGATGTCGACACCTATCATGCGACACTGCATACCCTGACAAACGCCTTACCGAAAAGCGCATATCCAGAGTGCAGCCACACGCTGGAGCATTTGCACAAACACTGGTAGCCCCTTACACGGCTACGACAGTGGGGCGCACAGAAAGAATTTGATCTGCGAGGGTGTGAATAAGGGTAATGAGATCCTCATGGCGCATTTTGTGCTGAGGGTTCCCGGACTTAAGCACTTCCCGCATTTCAATCTGAATTTTCGACTGCAGCTTTTGGAGAATATCCAGAAGTTGGTATTCCGCATTTTCTGTATCACTGAGTGGCACCAAATCTGCATGGTGAGTATGCTTATACCACTCCACCAGACTGTGAATCATGTTTTCAGAGCTCCCTTGTTTGCTTTTATGAAGCATATCCGTGAGAACACTCTCCATGACCTCGAGGGAAGTAAGCTCTGCTGTATTCTGTTCTTGCATTATCATACATATCGTTGTGACGAATCAAAAGACCTCGTGCTTGGGAAGCACTTGATGTGCGATTATAGGGACAGAATTACTCGTGTCAAATTTTTCTTTTCCAGAGAACGTCATGGTATACTGATGAGAAGCACTTTCTTCTCTCTATGGACCACCTCCTTCACGCTGTTTACTTCGGTATTTCCGCGGCCGTCATCTGGTTTTTCTCCGGTCTTCTCGTCGATTCCGTCGACCGCGTCGCAAAACGATTTCATAAAAATGGATTCACCGTCGCCTTTTTTGTTTTGGGACTCATGACCTCCATTAGTGAGATTTCTGTTATGCTTAACTCTACCCTGAACAAGAGTCCTCAGGTTTCCGCGGGGAATCTTTCCGGAGCATCTATGGTGATTTTGTTTCTGATTGTCCCTTTACTTGCCATTCTTAATCGCGGCATCGGACTTTCAGAGAATATGAAAAAACCAACCCTGGCCCTCGCACTGCTTGCGGTGCTGTTGCCTACGTACTTTATGGCGGATGGCGTGGTGGAGGTACATGAGGGAATTATTTGTCTCACCTCCTACGTTATACTGCTCTACTTTGTCCGCCAGGTACCACCGACGGTCTCCGAAGTCACCAGCATGGTCCAGGAAGAACTCACTCAACATAAACACGCAACGCTTCGCGATAGTGGTATCATTCTGGCAGGTGCTCTCGCTATTTTTTTGGCCGGCCACAGTCTCGTGGAAGAGAGCGTGTATTTTGCAGAAACGCTCAACATTGCTCCCTCCATTGTCGGTCTGTTGATTCTCGCCATTGGAACGAATGTACCGGAAATTGTCATCGCCATTCGTTCTATTCGCAAAAAGCATGCGGATATTGCCTTTGGAGATTACATGGGTTCCGCAGTGGCAAACACCCTGGTCTTCGGATTTCTTGCTCTGACGAATAGCCCTTTTCACGTGGAGGCGAGCGAATTTCAACTAGGCATCGCCATTCTTCTCCTCGGTCTTCCTCTGCTCTTTTGGTTTGCAAGCTCGGGAAACAATCTGTCACGAAAAGAAGGAACGATTTTGTTCCTTCTCTACGTCCTCTTTCTCACCTCACAGATGGTGAATGTGTTTGTTTAGGCGTAGTGATACACGCCCTTTTCAAAGAGCACCTCACCATCGAGGGTAATTTGATCTGCCTGGACAAAGACATCAATATGATAACGTCCCTCTCGACGTTTGATATGCGGCTTGGGGTAGATGGAATGTTTTGCACCGAGGGAAAGATGCAGGCCTGTAATACGCTCAAAGGCCGTCACATCGCCCAAAATACGATCTGGCCGAATGGCAGGATTCATACCAAGTCCCATTTCACGCACGTAGACGGGTTCCGTTTCCCGAATGAGATCCAAAATATCATGAAATGCCTGAGGCGCCTCCGGACCCGCAGATAAAATGCCGTCTCTAATGGTTACCTTGAAGGGTTCGTAGGTTTTCACCTGGAAGTCGAGCCCCGCAAAGGCAAAGATGCGCACTTCCCCATTCACCCGCTCCAAATGCTTCGGCTCCGTAAACACTTCGCCAAGCGGAAAAGTACCACCTACATTCTCCATATCCCGATAATCTCCAATATTCAGTTTGGGATCTTCGAAGTCACTCTCGTAGCGCAAAACCGTATCGTGACTGCGCACCTCCGCACTCTTCGCCGCAAGAAGTTTCCTGCGTACTCCATGCCCTAGGGGATGGTAAAATTCCGGGTCATAATGCAGTGCATCGATATAGGTTTCCCACTGTTCTTCGGGGAAACGATCGAGATGCACATGTTCAATAGCTTTGAGCTTTTGTTTATAGAGAAAAATGCGAATGCGGAAGTCGTCGAGGCGAAAATTCCCCGACTGAATTTGCACCACAAGATCACCGGGAGCCAGTTTCAAGAACTCTTCCATGGCTGACTCCTTCGTGAGATCTGCAATATCAAGAAAGTGTGCCTCTGGCAGAGCGGCGCGATACGCCTCCGTCAAAATTTTCGTCAGAGGTGCCTGTGTGTCGTAAAGCACCAGGGCTTCCTGCGTATGCAAAACAGCCTTGGTAAGAATTTCAGATACGTGTGTGGTGGCTTTAGAAAGAAGCGTCGTCATTTAACGAATACGGTTACGAATGAAGGTGCGCAGCTGTACGAGTTCCGGGTACTGCCAGAAGAAATTGATCTTTTGATCGACGACACTCGTGCCCATGGGCTCTGGCCGCAGCACAAAGAAGGTGAAGGTTTCCGCAATATCTTCCGCGGGAGTTGTCGCTGCGTAGGGTGTCACAAATTGATCCGCATACATATCATAGAAAGGCGTTACTTCCTCCTCTGATGGCGCAGCGACGTTTGATGCCCCTTTTGTTGGGTGATCCTTTGCAATGGTCGTCCAGAATTTTTGGTAAAACTTCCAGATATAGGCCTCGGGCAAAGCACATCCCTCGCCCGTATCGTAGGTTGCACAGGTTGGTGCATCGTAACGGAGCTGACCAATGCGCAGCGTAAACACATGGGCAAATTCGTGCAGGAGTGTTTCCGTCAGGGCCGCCGTTTGTACATTGCCACTTGCATCCACGCCATCGGTCTCATCCACAGAAAGAACCCATTTTGTTGGCATGAGGTCCGACAAAGACACGGAGGCAAGAAGGTTATCGGGACCATCTGTGAAGACGTGATAGGCCACAATATCTTTTCGCTGATCGAGAGGAATGAGATTGGCAAATAGTTGCCACATCGCTTCGTGGGCTGCTGCCGCCGTTGGTGATAAGCGATCATCTTCTACCGTATACTCCGCAAGGATACCATCCGCTTTTGCATGCTCCGCAAAGGAAGTTCCAGACTCCACCTGAGCCAGCAGTTCATCCGTTGCCTGCTGATTTTCATCACACTGCCCGTCAATACTACAGTCGAGCACACAGGTTCCTGCCTCTTCATCGTAGTATTCTCCAACCTGACAATCGTCTGCGGTAATGTCGACGGCCGTAAAAAAGTCGTCGTACATGGTCGCCGAGCTGAAGGCAGGAGCCTCTGCATCATACACTACAAGACTACGTGCCATGATCTGGGCAAAAAGCTGACGCGCTACCAAATCTGGCCCCGTTTCCTTCCCCTCAATAACGCGCAGGCTACGCGCCTTTTGCAGATACGGAACATACCATTCAGTCTCCCCCGTTCCTGCAGCAGTTTCCCACCCGAACAATCGATCCATGACCGCCAGAATCTCCGCAGTATTCAACGCACGCGTAGGACCATAGACGAGGCCCGCGCCTCCATCTCCCTTCACGAGGCCAAGGTCTTTTGCCGTGCAGACATAGGGTGCATACCATGCATTAGGTGCAACATCATCAAAACAATCCGTTGGTGCATGGGTGATATCTTCCCCCATGGCCACCACAATGAGTTTAGCAAGCTCCGCACGATTGAGCGTTCGCGCAGGAGCAAAAGTCCCATCCGGGTTTCCATCCACCAAGCCCACTTCATAAAGAAAATTAATGCCATCTTTATAGGGATGGACATCCGGCACATCAGGAAAATAGGAGGCACCCGCCGACGGAACGGCGATACTCAAGGTGAGCATCGCGAGAAGGGCGAGGCGAGAAAACAATTTCATGGGGGTGGGGCAAAAATCTATGGCTGCATACTACGTTGGGCGCCGTTTTTCGCCAAGACATTCCCGAAAATTTCACCAAAGACCGAAGGCGGCAAATATACCAGGTAGGCCGACAATCCAGAATAAAATCCCGACGCCATAGAGTGGAATACGGTTTTCAAAATCCTCATCGTTCAGTGTCACTTCCTTACGGAGAAGACGTAGAAAAAACCTCGTCTCACTTGCGAGGTCAATAATAATAGCGGTCAGGATAGCCCACATGGACGGGCTGAGAAGTTGTATGTGCTCCGCTTGCAACACAGCGTAGAGCAAATAGCCTGCGCTTCCCCCGACAACGACCAGCGAGAACAGGAGAACAAAAAGCATGCCCTCTCGAAGAGCACGTAGTACGTGAAGACAAAAAAAGGCCGAGAGAACCATGGAAAAGGTGGCCAGCTCAAAGAGCAGCACTTGGGCAAAAAAACTCCAGATATCTCCACTCCCTAGAAGCCCCAGTGCAACTGCTCCTATAGTCACTGCCTTGATCATCAGCGTCCAGACACTCATGGGCAAGGTTCCCTTAAAATACCAAAACAGGACCATTGGAAGCCACCCCGTCATGGCAATACCTGCTATTAATTCAGGACGTTTGATGCCAATGGCAAGAAACCCGAGAAAGGGCAAGAGGAAGAAGTAGGCCGTATGGAGAAGAGGAACAAATCGCATCATAGTGATGAAAACTACTATTTTTCTCTGCATTGTACAAAATCTACTGTAAATTGTTCTTTGCAAACAACAACCTCATTCTTTGCTATGATGATGAAAATGAAACACCTCCTTTGTCTTCTGTTCCTGCCTTGTTTTGTGGGAAATGCTTTTGCCGCCTTCCCCGATGTGGCGGACCGGAGCCTGAGTAAAACCGCCATCGAGTATCTTGAAGCACAAAACCTGGTGCAGGGTTATGCAGATGGAACCTTTCGGCCGGATAACCATATCAATCGCGCGGAGTTCCTCAAAATTGTGCTTGGGGCGCGCTTCGGTCCTGATCTCAGCACGAACAAGACCCCTGCCCTGCCCGATGTTGCCAAGGATCAGTGGTTTGCCCCCTACGTGTTTAAAGCCCTAGAGGAACACATTGTCAGCGGCTATCCTGATGGTTTTTTCCGCCCAGAGCGGTCTATCAACCTTGCGGAGGCGCTGAAAATTGTAGAGCTCGCCTTCAATATTCCGCTTCCACAGTATTTTCGGGCACCCGATCACTGGTACGACCCCTATTTTGATGCGGCAGGTAGCGCACTGCTTCTCGCACGTGTCGCGAGCAACGATCCCGCCTACACGATAACGCGAGGTGACACTGCGACGATTGTGCATGCAGCCCTAGATCCCAGCATCCCGCCTGTTTCTTTGAGTGAAATCCTGGACGTCGTTGATGGGGACACGGTCAAAATTCTGTACAACGGTACTGAAGAAACGGTTAGGCTCATTGGCATAGATACACCTGAAACCGTGCACCCTACGAAACCCGCCCAGTGTTTTGGGGCAGAGGCGTCGGCGCGTACCAAAGAGCTTCTCACAGGCAAACGTGTGGCGGTAGAGCTGGACAGTTCCCAGGGCGAGCGCGACAAATACGGCAGACTGCTTGCCTACCTCTTTCTGACCAACGGCACGAATGTGGCCGAGGAGCTAATTTTAGAGGGATACGGAAAGGAGTATACCTATGACCAACCCTACAACTATATGATGGAATTTCGGCAGGCAGAAGAACGCGCACGCACGTCGGGCACGGGGCTTTGGGCAGCGGCGACCTGCGGAGGAAACACCGAAAGCTCAGCCATAACCGCAAGCAGCCAGAGCGACTCCATGGGCACATGCACCATCAAAGGCAATATCACCGCGGAGGGTGAAAAAATTTATCACACGGCGGTTTGCTCCTCCTACGCAAAAACCGTTATCACGGAAACAAAGGGTGAGCAGTGGTTCTGCAGTGAAGCAGAGGCCGTGGCGGCGGGGTGGCGGAAGGCGATGAATTGTTTGTAGTGTTTTCTCCTTCGAACAACATCATCGCAAAAAAGTATTGGTCTTGGTGTAGTAAGTAGCCTATGCTCATGGGCTACTTTTATACTGTATTTCCAAAAGTTATGTATAATATAAATGATTCTACACTTATAGAAACATTTATGAACCATACAATTACGACCACTCTTTCCCTCGATCTCTACAATTTTCTCGTCAAAGAGACCAAGCGCCTCAAGACCACGAAGAAGGCAATATTGGAGACTGCGCTGCGCGAGTACAAAAAGCAGCAGCTCCGCGAAGCCGTGCATGAGGGGCTCAAAGATCGGCAAGAGGAATACCGACAAATAGCTGCGGAGTTTCGCAATGTTTACACGCTGCCTGAATAGCCATGAAAAAGTACGATATCTATGTAGGAGATTTCAACCCGAGAAAGGGCTCTACCCAATCTGGCGTCCGACCATGTGTGATTATTCAAAGCAACCTTTTCAATGGTACTTCCCCAACAATATTAGTCATACCTCTCACATCTGTCGTTCAAAAGGTGTTCCCAAGCGAATTCACTATAACTCCAAGTGAGAGAAATGGGCTAAAGGAACATTCTCGGTTTCTTGGCAGTCAGATTATCACCCTTGATGTGCAATATCTCAGCAAGAAACTGGGGCGCTTGGAGGAAAAGTATCAGCTCCAGGTGCGCGAAGCACTTGGAGTTGCATTGGATATTGAGGATGATTTTTAACGACGTAGCACACAAGCTATATTGTCACTTCATGGACACCACAAAAAAGTACAAATGGTTTGTACCAGTACTGTGTAAGCTTTCCTTCTTCGCTAACGCGAAGAATGGTGGAGATGCCGGGAGTCGAACCCGGGTATATCAATGAAAACCAAGCGCTTCTACAACCTTAGTACCCTTTGTTTCAGACACCGCGCGATAGAAAAGGCACAAAAGCCGCGTGATGACATAGGAGAAAAGTTTTAGTCGGAAGGAGCCCCCATCTCTCCTTCTTCCCTATCCTCTAGATTACGCCCCTACCACTCAGAGGAGTCGGCAGCAGAAACGTTGTCCGAAAATTGCGGACAAAACGCGGGAAACCCGATTACGCAGCAAATGCAGGAGCAAATGCAGAAGCAATCATTGAGTTAGCGCGAGCAAAAGTATTTTTTGCAAGTATGTTTGCCGTGGATTACTTAGAGGAGCAACACGACCAGCTCCTGGTTGCCACGAATGATTTTAGAGCATTGATAGCGAGGCCAAATACATCCCCATTTGTCAAAGAACGAGTTCCTTATACCATAGCATGAGGAAAAATCAAGTGTTCAGCGTCACTGGTTGTGTATAATGCCAAGCATAACACCTCTCCCCTGGCACCATGGAGTATTCCCCCGCCGATCCATACCAGCACCTGATTGAAGAGGCCAAAAAACTCTGCAAGTCGGGTAAAAACGCCTGTCCAAACGATGTTATATCCCACGGGAATCCCCCCTATGTCCGTGCGGTGTACATAGAACTCAATGCAAAAGTACAGCGCCTCATTGAAACAATGGATAAACAACCCACCAGCGCCCTTCTGAGCGAGGAGTTCCGGCACGCCTACGCAGACTTGCAGAGAATCTCCGGACGGGTGAACAAGATTCTCCATCACATGCATGAGGCTTACTCAGCGTTTTCCATTGCCTTTGATTTTGGAAAGTCACCCATCTATCGCATTCATACTTCTCTCGCCGCGGCGCAGTGCCTCAGGGAAGAGACCAATTGCCCCACAACTCACAGTCATGTTGCTATGGAAACCTGGTTCAAAAATGTCTTCGAGTTACTCGAGGGACTTGGCGACGAGGAAATCCACAGCACTCTTGTGCTTGCCTATTATTATGGTCCCTTTTCCAAGGAAAGTTTCACAAACGCGCGACTGATCATGGAAACAGAAAACGGGGGAGCATTCCCCTACGAAGCGGAAATTCTCGAGGCTGTTTTGTATGCACGACTGGGATTAAAAGAAGTCGCCTACCAAATCTGGAAATCTATCCTGGGACGTTTCCCCCCACGGAGGTACCCTAAAACCACAGCCTATATGCAGAACTTGCTGCGTTAGATGTTAGTCCCCCTGCAGGAGCGTGACTTTACCTCGCTGTACCTGCGCTGTCAGCGGCCCCTTCGGGATTTTCACAACACCACTTTTTGAAACCCGTATGCGGGTTTCCTTCCCATGTTCATCGCGAATAATGGCTTCCTTCATATGGACATGCGGCACAAGAAAGACGCGTCCCTTCCCGGTTTGTTCCACGGTAAAAGCAACTTTGGAAGCACTGCTCTTATGAGCTACAGGAGTTGTTTGATGCGTCGTTTGATCCTCGGCCCGCACTCGCTCAGCAACATCAATTTGCACACCCAATTCCGACTCAATTTTTTGAATATTCGCGCCGCCCTTCCCGATGAACCCAGGAATATCTTTTTTCTCCACAAGCACCCGCACCCGATGCGGTGAAACATATTCCAAAGTGAATCCATTAGGAAGATGGCGAAGCAAACTCTTTTTCAAAACCTGCATACCCATGCGTACAAGCGCTGGAAGCTCCGCACCGGCCGCAGAGCCCATTTTTTCCAGGGACATGACCACCACCTGATCTCCAAAGGTGTAGATTTCAAAGAGTTCCTTTTCTGAGAGGAAATCGCGCACCACAATGACCGGCCGAGCCAAATCACTATCATGCATGCCGAGAGGCACACGCACCGCGTAATCCAAGCCGTACACCGTTGCAACTTCGCCCTTATCCAGAAACACCACCGTGTCGATGACATGGGCAATGAGCCCCATTTCAATGCGTCCAATACAGCGTTGTATGGCATCTATGGCCTGCTCTGCGTGAATAACCCCTACCATACCAATACCTGTCAGACGCAGGTCCTTAAAAAGCAAAAAATCCTCTGGATTGCGAATTTCATCAAAAAATGTGTAGTCCGGTCGTGTTAACAAAAGAAGATCACGAATTTCCGTCAGCGAGGAATGGCTCAGGGCATACTGCGTGACATCCGTTGGTACGCGCAAATCTCTTGGAACCTCAATGGTTTTAATAATACGCCCTTGCAAATGATAGTGTTCCAAAAGTGCCTCCGCAAAGGTCGTCTTTCCATTCCCCGGACTGCCGGCAATGAGTACCCCCTCTGCTTTCTTCGTAAGTCGCTCCAGAAGGGGCGCCGACAAGGCATAGGCATCAATAGATTTTGAAGTAATGGGCCGAATAACCGTTACTTCCACATCACCGGAGAGGGGTGGAAAAGTCATCACCACACGCATATCACCAAGCTGCACTACGCGTGCATAGCGGGATTCCTTCTCAATAAACGCGTGATCATGATGATCCACCGCTGCCGTAATATCCTCACACAGAGTGTAAACCGCATCTGAAGACCAGGATTCCCCCACTTCTTCCAGGTGCCAATTCCCTGGTCCACCCACCTTTCTTTTGGCCACAGCCCCCGCCTTGATATGCACACTCATCACCCCCTCTTGGAATAAATCGGTTAATATGGAAGGCTGCATGGATTGCCAAAATCAGTAAAATATGTACATGTAGTATAATCGATTTTTCTTTGCTGAAAAGAGCATTCAAAATGAATACGTATTGTATTCATAGTACATAGTGACGCCATCGAAAGTTACCCTATAGAACACTTTTTATATGCAAAAAAACATCATGCGGGACCGCTCCTCCAGTGCAGATAGAAAAATAGTGACCCTTTACCTGTTTTCTTTCTTCGTTTCTCGTTGCCAGAACGACTCTCCCCCTTATACTGAAGCATGTCATTTATTATCCGTTACGCGTCATGGCTAAAGAACGATTGCTTGCGAGCATCGATATAGGAAACCACGCAATCCGCACCGCCATCGGCATCATGGAACCGGACAAGAAACACCCCACCGTCATTGGTGTCGGCGTCGTTCCTTCCCATGGGCTTCGCAAAGGACAAGTGATCGACGTTGAAGAAACCATCAACGCCATCTCCCTTTCCCTTGAGGAAGCGGAGCGCATGTCTGGAGAGCCTGTGCACCATGTGTTTGTTGGTATCGGCGGGTCTCACATAGAGTCCATCGAAGCGAAGGGGGTCATTGCCACACAAGGCGATGAAATTACCCAGGCGGATGTCGAGCGTGTTCTGGAAACAGCTCAGGCCATTTCCATTCCACAAAATAAGCAGGTTCTGAAAATTATTCCCAAGTACTTCACCATCGATGCTCAGCGTGGCGTTCGCTACCCTGTGGGCATGATCGGGAAAAAACTTGAAGTAGAAGCGCATATTCTTTCCGGCCTCCATGCCGCCGTTAAGAATATCGAAAAGTGTGTTCATGAGGCGGGGGTCGATATTGATGATGTGATCCCCAACTCCCTCGCAGCCTCAGAAGCTGTGCTGAGCAAACGTCAGAAAGAGCTTGGGGTCGTGGCCATCGATATTGGTCACGGAGGCACCAGCATTGCCGTCTATGAAGAGGGTTCTCTGGTCTACACCAGCGTACTCCCTGTCGGCGGTGAGCATGTCACCAACGATATCGCCATTGGTCTACGCACCAGTCTCGATCTCGCTGAACGTCTCAAAGTCGAATACGGTAACTGTGACCTTGAAGAAATCGCCCCCGGAGACGACATCAACCTCAAGGAGCTCAACGAGCACGAGACGGAAACCATTTCCCGCAAATACCTCTGCCAGATTGTCGAAGCGCGCTACTACGAAATTCTCATGATGGTGAAGGCGGAACTCAAAAAGATCCGCCGCGATGGTATGCTCCCCGCAGGTGCGGTCTTCACGGGGGGAGGCGCAAAGATTCCCGGACTCATTGATGTATCCAAGGGCGTCCTCAACCTTCCCTGCTCCATCGGTTTCCCAAGTGAATCGACAGGGGTTGTGGAGAAGGTGGATGATCCCGCCTTTGCGACTGCGCTCGGTTTGCTGGTGTGGGGTTCGCGCTTAGAGACACGCCAGTATGGCTTCGGCCTCGGTGTCAAAAACATGGGTGGCATCAAGAATGCCTTCGGCAAAGCCAA
Source organism: Candidatus Gracilibacteria bacterium CG17_big_fil_post_rev_8_21_14_2_50_48_13 (assembly GCA_002783265.1). Lineage (GTDB taxonomy): Bacteria > Patescibacteriota > Gracilibacteria > 1-14-2-50-48-13 > 1-14-2-50-48-13 > 1-14-2-50-48-13. The sequence continues at coordinate 25,764 of PFFG01000009.1, forward strand.
GGGCTTCCTGACAAAACTCTTACCGTAATTATTTCTTCCTTTCCATTAACGTTCTCTCCTATGTCTACCAAGAAAGACACGTCGATTACCAATGATGATGTTCTCAAGAATGTTTTCATTTCATCCAACATTAAGAAAAAATCCATGGAGGTCACTCCAGCCATGCACACTGTTGCCCGCATTAAAGTCGTGGGTGTCGGAGGTGCTGGTAACAATGCCGTCAACCGCATGGTGGAGGCAGGTGTCGAAGGTGTAGAGTTCATTGCCGTCAACACTGACGCGCAGGTCCTCCTCTCCTCTCAGGCCGATATTAAAATTAACATTGGTAAAGCAACGACACGTGGTCTCGGTGCCGGTGCAAATCCTGAAATCGGTGAAAAATCCGCTCAGGAGAGTTCTGAAGAGCTGAAGGCTGCCCTCGATGGTGCAGACATGGTCTTCATTACCTGTGGACTTGGCGGTGGAACCGGTACGGGTGCTGCTCCTGTGATTGCCCAGCTTGCAAAGGAAATGGGTGCACTCACGGTTGGTGTGGTCACAAAGCCTTTCACCTTCGAAGGAAAGCGCCGTATGATGTCTGCCGTTTCTGGTTTTGATAGCCTCAAGAACAAGGTCGATACATTGATCACCATCCCCAACGACAAGATTCTCACGATCATCGACAAAAAGACGCCTCTCACAGATGCATTCCTTGTGGTTGATGAAATTCTTCGCCAAGGTGTCCAGGGTATTTCTGACCTCATTACCGTTGCGGGTCTGATTAACGTCGACTTTGCCGACGTCCGCTCCGTCATGGGTAATGCAGGTTCTGCACTCATGGGTATTGGATACGGAACGGGTGAAAATCGTGCTATGGAGGCAGCGCGCAATGCTGTTGATAGCCCCCTTCTGGAGCTTTCCATCGGAGGAGCCCGCGGTATTCTCTTTACCGTTACAGGTGGTAACGACCTTTCCATGTACGAAGTGGAAGAGGCCGCAAAGATTATTACGGAAGCAGCGGATCCAGAGGCAAACATTATCTTCGGTGCAGTGATTAATGAATCCTACACGGGTGAAATGAAGATCTCCGTTATTGCAACGGGATTTGATGAAGAGTCCAACAAGGTTCACTCTGGTCGCGCGCCGGTACAAAAGCAGCCAGCTGCCCGCTCTGGCCTGAGCAGTGAACGCCCAGCAGCGACGCCAGCTACGGACAACAACCCATTTGCTATCAAGTCGAAGTCTTCCCTCGCCCCAACGACGGCCCCAGCAACAGACGAACTCGACGTTCCAGCATTCTTGCGCAACAAGCTCAATAAGGACGCGTAAAGCGGAAAGAAGAAGACGGGTTATATAATGAAAAAGCCGGAGCGTAGACCTCCGGCTTTTTATATAACAACATATTTTCAGGAGTCTGTCTTTGACCCGAGATAAAAAACTGGTAAAATCCTACCATTACATCTTCTCGAAAACCATGCTGATCCGTGCGGCAAAGATACACTACAAGAGACAAACAGCTCTTTAGTTTTTTTCCTCACATATGGACTTTCTTACAGCAGTTGTTGGTTTGGTACTTGGTGCGTCTATGCAATCCCCTTCACTCCCGGTATACGTTCCGGAAAATTTGGACACCCCCGCACAAAGTGCTTGTAGTCCTGTTGAGTTACCCGGCGGTGGTTATGCGGTTATCTGTAAAGGTGAAGAGCCGACTGACGCATGTGCGCTGACGACTTCTCTCCTGACGGAGAAAGCACGCATCGACAAGAATGCCGCTGCCCTTCTGGGCGCAACGTGTCTTAACCTCCCCCGTACCTATAGTCGTGATGTTATTGCTCGATACTATCCCAACTTGGAGTATTGCGGCATGGATACCAGCAGAGTACTCAATGAAGATACACCGCGCATTGTGGCGGAAAGCGGACTCCTTCGAGAAAGTTATACCCGCCTCAGTATTCGACAGCTCAGTGATCCGTCGCAACAAGACCGCCGGCTCACCTGTAATGTCATTTGGCTGAAGGACGCGCCTCAATAAACTCCACTTCCTCCTCTAGGGCAATATTAAACTGCTCTTTCACGCGCTGTTTAATAAGAGACGCGAGAGATTGCATTTCTTCGGAAGTCGCATGACCCGCATTTTGAAAGAAGTTTGCGTGCATCTCGGAAACAAGGGCATCACCCACACGCATGCCCTTCCCTCCGACTTGATCCACTAGGAACCCCGCCGAGTATTCTCGTGTGGGGTTCTTAAAAAATGAGCCACCAGACTTTCCCCACGGTTGTTTCGCCTTCCGCGATTTGAGCATGATCATCATCTCCTCTTGAATCTGCTTGGGATCACCACCAGGCAAGAGTTCAATGGTTGCTTCTACAACAATTTCTCCTGATTCTTTCAGGTGACTATGACGATATGAGTACCCAAAGTACTCCCTATCGACCGTTTTGTACGCGAGGTTTTTATCCAAGAGGACCGCTGAGACGACAAAATCTCCTGTCTCACACTGAGGGACTCCACAGTTTCCACGGACGGCAGCACCAAAAGTACCGGGAACGCCGTGAAGCGGCGCAAGCCCCACAAGACCGTTATCTTTAGCTGCCTTAATGACGGATGCCAAAATAACACCCGATTCCGCGATAATACGATTTCCCTCTACCCGCATCGCACGCATTTCATTTTTTATTACGAGGCCTGCGAAACCCTGGGAAGAAATCAAAACATTACTGCCGCCGCCCAAAAAAAACACCGGAATCTGTTCTTCCCGTGCAATGCGCAGGGCATCAACAAGATCTTCCCGCTTCGTCACCGTCAGAAAATAGCGCGCATCACCACCGATTTTCATGGTGGTCAGCGGTGCAAGAGGAACCCCCTCCTGCAGTTCTGGAAATCGAGTACGCAGCTGCGTCATGCTTTATTTCGACCAAGGAAGTACAGTTCCACAAACCCACAGGTCATAAGAAGTAACACCACATTCCACCAGGTAGCCACCTCCAGCATCGAAAGACCAAGGTAGCTCACCGTACAAAACGCAAGAAGCGCCCCCTGACGAAGCGCAATAAAAAAATGCATCATGTACATCTCATGTTGGAACATGAGCGAACGAATGAGCGCTCCAAAAAAAGAAAAGAAGGCTCCCGCACAAACAAACGCACTCACAAAGAACAGAAGAAAGGAAAGCCATCGGGTATCCTCGAGGGGGCTCATGCGAAAGAGCACAAGAAGGAGCGCAAGTAAGCTCACCACAAAGGTGGCCGCAAGCATCAAAAGTATAGAACGTTTCATGATGAAATCTGCGATAAAACCGTAGCAAGCCGGGTAAAATCCTCGAGGAGCACAGCGCGCATACTGCCATTATATAAGGCAACCGCCGGATGATAGCAGGGGAAAATAATTCGCCCATCGCTCGCACGTCGTTTGGGCTGTCCGTGCACCTTGGAAATAGTAACACCCGGCAAAAATTTTGCCATGGAAAACCGCCCCAGGGTCACAATAATTTTCGGATTGATGAGCAAAATTTGCGCCTCTAACCACGCATTGCAGGCAAGAATTTCCTCTTCCTTCGGATCACGGTTTTCAGGAGGACGGCATTTGACCACGTTGGTGATGTAGACCCGATCACGGGAAAGCCCGATAGAGTCCAAAAGCACATCCAAAAATTTCCCCGACGCACCGACAAAGGGTAAGCCTTTCAGATCCTCATTTTTCCCCGGTCCTTCCCCGATAATCATGATATCTGTTTTCTCCGTTCCCATACCAGGAACATAATGCGTCACTCCCGTAGAGAGGGCACAGCGCGTGCAGCCATCTATTTGACGATGCAAATCGGAAAGGAGGGGTGAGTCGTCAGAGGACACAGCGGTTTGACAGTACGCCATTGTATACAAGAAAATTATCACAGGCATTCTACCGAAAAGATGTGCGCTTGTCTTGATAATTATAAGAACTTCTCTAGGCTGGAAGGCACAACCACCTCACGATTCCATGAATTACTATATTATCGACGGCAACGCCTACATCTACCGAGCGTTCTTTGCCATTCCTCCCTTCACCTCTTCAAAAGGCCTCTACACCAACGCCATCTACGGTTTCTCCAAAATGCTTCTGAAACTCATGAAGGAAAAACCACAGGATCGCATCATTGTTGCTTTTGATCATAAGAAAAAATCTTTTCGACACGAACTTTTTGAGAATTATAAGGCGCACCGCGCAAAGATGCCTGATGAGATGGTGGGCCAACTGCCCTACATCAAACAAGTCACGGAGCTGCTTCGCCTCCCCATCATGGAAATTGAAGGTATGGAGGCCGATGATGCCATCGCAAGTTTCGTCCATCAGGCTCCCAAGGGAAGCATCTGCAACATTATTACGGGTGATAAAGATATGATGCAGCTTGTGAACGACCATGTGTTTATTTATGACACCATGAAAAACATTGTGTACGACCGGGATGGCGTCAAAGCGAAAATGGGCGTATGGCCTGAGCAAATTCCCGATCTCCTCGGTCTCATGGGCGACAGTGCAGATAATATTCCTGGCGTCAGTGGCATAGGGCCGAAAACCGCCGTGACTCTGCTGGAAAAATATACCGATATGGAAGACATTCTTGCCAATGCCCACAACGAAAAAGGGAAACTTGGCGAGCGCCTTCGTGACCACGCTGAGGATGCGCGACTCAGTAAACAGCTCGCCACGGTCCACACGGATATCGACCTCTCGCATCTGGAACTGCGGGAACAAAGTCCAGATTACCCCGCCCTTACGGAGCTTTTTCGTGAACTGGAGTTTTATTCCATTCTCAAGGAGATTGGGCAGGATGCAGAAAATGGGAACGTTGAGACGGCAACATCAGAGAAAAAACCAATTCCTGAGGCCCGTGCCCTTGCGCCCATTCAAACGCTCGAGGCGTGGAGAGAAGCAGCGCAGGAACTCGCGAAGGACTCGCGACACTTTGTCCATATGCTCACCAATGCAGAGACACTTGAACTCATGATTGCCAACCTTTCTGACGGTTTTGTCTATCACATTCTGTGTCAGGAGGAGGACCTGCGCACGGAGGTCCTCGCGTTTCTCAAACAAGCCCTCAGTGCTGAGACGCCACTACTAACCAGCCACAGTAAGATCTTATTCCGCGCGCTCATGGAGACCGATGATACCGCATCGTTTCAACATGCCCAGCTATCTCTTTTTTCATAAATTATGGCGAACCGACCCTTCGACCTAGAGTTAGCAGCCTTTACGCTCGATCCCAATGATCGCGAACCTTCTATGTCGCGCATCGTTGCCAAGTATCTAGATATTGAACTCAGCGAAGAAGAGCTTACCCCTGCCCTGCTTGCGACTCTCGCAGGGAAACTCGAAGAGGTCCTCACGAAAGAACTGAAAGACAAAGGGCTCTGGACGGTCTACCACGACACGGAGCTTGCCCTCGTGCCAGTTCTCGCACGCATCGAAAGCGCCGGTGTTCAACTCGATGTTGCCTATCTGAAGACCCTCAGTACGAAACTCCATGCCGAGCTCCTCACTCTTGAAGAAGAGATTTACGGTCTGAGTGGTGAACGCTTTAACATTCAGTCACCCAAGCAGTTACAAACCATACTGTTTGAAAAACTTGGGCTCACCACAGGGAAAAAAACTAAAACCGGTCATTCCACAAACGTTCAGGTGCTCACAGAGCTGGCCAACCACCACCCGCTCCCCGGCAAAATTCTTGAATATCGTCATCTCGCCAAACTGCTTTCCACCTACATCGACACACTGCCCAAGCAGGTTGATAGTAAAGGACGTGTGCATACCACCTACAACCAGACCATTGCCAGCACGGGGCGACTTTCCTCCACAGACCCAAATCTTCAAAATATTCCCATTCGTACAGACATTGGCCGAAAAATTCGTCAGGCCTTCATTCCCATGGAAGGGTGTGTGTTTCTGGCTGCTGATTACTCACAAATTGAGCTGCGACTTCTTGCGCATTTCTCCAAAGATCCCAACCTGTTAGAGGCCTTTCGCACCAATGAAGATATTCACACGAGAACAGCGACCCTCATTTTTGATAAAGCTGCAGATCTCGTCACTCCCGACGAACGTCGAATAGCAAAAACCGTCAATTTCGGCGTCGTCTATGGCATGGGCCCCTTCAAACTCGCCACGGATCTGCACATTTCCATGAAAGAAGCCAAATCCTTCATTGATGCGTATTTTGCACGATACGCGGAAGTGTCTGCACTCATGCAGTCTTTTGAGACAACTGCGCGAGACGAAGGGTATCTCACGACCATTCTCGGACGTAAGAAAACTTTTCCCGGCCTGTCATCGAAGAACCGTGTCGTCTACGAGGCCACAAAACGTGAAGCCATGAATTATCCACTCCAAAGTTCCGCAGCCGACATTATTAAACGCGCCATGATTACTCTCGATGAGGCGCTCAGAGAAGGAAGGTATACGTCACGCATCGTTCTTCAAGTACATGACGAACTGGTGCTCGAAGTCCCAAGGGCTGAAACAGAGGCCGTAACGCACCTCGTGGTGGAGCACATGCAAAATGCCGTCCAGCTCGAAGTACCCCTCACTGTCTCCGTAGGTATTGGCGATTCTTGGATGGCTGCACACTAAAGGGCCCCTTCCTTCGGATGTTTCATAAAGAGTTCATACACCAGTACCCCCGCAACACCGAGACACACCGCAGAATCTGCCACGTTGAAAATCGGAAAGGAGCCCACCTGCAAAAAATCGATCACATAGCCGCGAAACAGGCGGTCGATGGCATTTCCTATTGCCCCACCAATCACGAGCATCATGGCGTAATGCATGAAGGGTTTTTTCCATGTCGCATAACGTATCACTAACACAACCAACAAGGCAATTAAGCCAACCGTAATAGTCTGCTGCAGCAACCCCTCAAGGGGCATGGAAAAAGCTATGCCCGTATTCTCAGCATAATGGAGCGACACATAGGGCGGCCAGATATCTATCGGCGGCGTTCCTATCATGAGCCACTTGGTAACCTGATCAAGAAGCACAATATCCAGGGCAAGACTTCCCCCCAGAATAATACTCTTTGCCTCACGAGAAAGCGTCTTGATCATAGATAACAAAAAAGGTGCATCTTCGGACCGAAGAATACACCTTCTTTGCATGGGAGGAAAGAGCTTACTCTTCCTTCACTTCTCCTTCAATGACGTCATCATCTTTTCCGGCAGTCGCATCGCCTTCGGAGGGTTCCTTTGCCTCACCGGTAGTTGCTTGTTCTGCTGCCTGCTGTTTATACAGCTCCTCACCGAGTTTCATAGCCACTTCTGTCAGGGCATTATCCGCGGATTCAATCTCCTCTTTCGTTGCATCCTCCTTCTTGAGAATCTCAGCCAATGCTGTTTTCTTCTCTTCCGCCTGCGTTTTCAGATCTTCCGGAGCCTTATCGCCCAGATCTTTCAAGGTTTTTTCGATCATATACACACTTTGTTCAGCCTTATTGCGTACCTCCACCAACTCCTTTTTCTCCAAGTCTGCCTTCGCATGCTCCTCTGCCTCCTTACGCATACGCTCTACTTCCTCTTCTGAGATTCCACTGGATCCCTGAATCGTAATATGCTGCGTCTTACCGGTACCCATGTCCTTCGCAGAAACCTTCAAAATTCCATTCGCATCCAAATCGAAGGTCACTTCAATTTGCGGAACACCTCGTGGAGCGGGTGGAATACCATCCAGCACAAACTTTCCAAGAGATTTGTTATCCCGAGCAAACTCGCGTTCTCCTTGAACGACATGAATTTCTACCGCAGGCTGACTATCTGCTGCCGTGGAAAACACCTGAGACTTCGACGTAGGAATCGTCGTATTTCGCTCGATGAGCTTGGTCGCAATGCCGCCCATGGTTTCAATACTCAGAGAAAGTGGCGTGACGTCCAAGAGAAGAACGTCCTTCACATCTCCCATCAAAATTCCTCCTTGAATTGCCGCACCAAGCGCAACCACTTCATCTGGATTCACTCCCTTATGGGGTTCCTTTCCAAAGAACGCCTTCACTTTTTCCTGAATCAGGGGCGTTCGCGTGGATCCACCAACAAGAATTACCTCGTTAATATCGCTCACAGAAAGCTTTGCATCCGCCAGAGCCTTCTTACATGGGTCCATACTTGCCTCCACCAGGTCACCAATGAGCTGCTCGTACTTCGAGCGAGAGAGCTTGAGGTTCAGGTGTTTTGGACCGCTGCTATCTGCCGTAATAAAAGGAATATTGATTTCCACTTCCATCTTGGTAGAGAGCTCCTTCTTCGCATTTTCCGCCTCATCTTTGAGACGCTGCAGCGCCATAATATCCTTCGAGAGGTCAATGCCTTCAGACTTCTGAAACTCCTCTGTTAGCCAAGTGATAATACGCTGGTCGAAGTCATCACCACCAAGCTGTGTATCTCCATTCGTCGACAACACTTCAAAGGTTCCTTCCTTGGAAATATCCAAAATAGAGATATCGAAGGTTCCACCTCCAAAGTCGTAAATAGCCACCTTGTGATCGTGATTTTTATCCATTCCGTAGGCCAGAGCTGCTGCCGTTGGCTCATTGATAATGCGTTTAACATCCAAACCTGCAATGCGCCCGGCATCTTTGGTTGCCTGACGTTGGCTGTCGTTAAAATATGCAGGAACGGTAATCACAGCCTCCGTCACCGGCTGACCTAGATAGGCCTCCGCATCTGCCTTCAGCTTTGCCAGCACCATTGCAGAAATTTCCGCAGGTTGCTTCTCTTCCCCGCCAAACATAATAGCGGCAGAACCATCCTTCGCTTTCACCACCTTATAGGGTACCTGCTTTGCCTCACCAGCTACTTCGTCGAAGGTACGTCCAATAAAACGCTTCGCTGAAAAAATCGTATTTTCAGGATTGGTTACCCCCTGACGCTTTGCAATCTGCCCCACAAGTCGTTCACCGTTTTTCGTGTGCGCAACAATAGACGGGGTTGTGCGATTTCCCTCTGCATTTGATATAATTGTAGCAGTACCACCCTCCATAACCGCAACGGCGGAGTTTGTTGTACCGAGATCGATTCCAATAACTTTGCTCATATAAGAAACTGTTAAGAGTATGAACTTTTAGCACTCATAATTATAGAGTGCTAAATTTTTATCGTCAAGTTCTCCTCAGAATATTTTTTATCCACCCCCCGGAAACCCTTCTGACAAGACCTTGCACTTCGAGTTTTGTGAGCGCAGTGAGACACTCCCCCATGGGTATTTGAGCTGCATCTGCGATGTTAGTAGTACTCCGTGCCTGCTCATGAACAAAACGCAACAGCGGATGCATGGTACCGGACATAGGTTCATCCTTCCAATCTGTTTCTTTCGACATTCCTAATTCTACGAGGTCGGACGGTTTTTGCAAAACGTTGACCCTTCTTTCTTCCGGTAAGGAGAGGAGCCAGTTGCAGCCGATCGACATGGGCGAGAAAACGGAACCAGGTATGGCATACACGCTCCGCCCAAGTTCGAGGGCTTCTTCTGCAGTATAGAGTGAACCGGATTTTTCACCGGCCTCCACAACCACCGTTGCCGAACTCACTGCAGCAATGAGGCGATTTCGCTGCGTAAAATGCCAAGGCCGCGGTTTGGTATACAATGGGTAGTCTGAGAGAAGTAATCCACCATGATCAATGATACGCTCGACTAAACGATGATGCACCGCTGGATAACATCGATCAACACCCGTCCCTAACACGGCAACAGTTTTCCCGCCCGAAAGAACCGTTTGCTCATGAACATGCGCATCAACACCGTATGCAAGACCACTGACAGTGGCATACCCGCTTGCGACAACATGGGGAACCAAGCTCTCAATTACCATTTGGCCATAGGCCGTCATCCGACGCGCTCCGACTATGGAAAGAAGATCTCCCTGTAAGAGGTCCACGTCCCCTCGACAATACACAACAAAAGGTGGCATTCTTGCCTCACGGATAGCCGTGGGAAGCAAGGCACCATAGAGAAGTACTATCTTGTGCTCTTGAAGATAGCGATATACGCGAAGAACCTGTAGCTTCCGATGAACCGCATACACCTGCTCCTTATCCAGTTCTTGCACACCAAGCGTACGAATTGCTTGAGGGAGCGTCTTCCAAAGTTGTTCAGCATCGCCCGACACATACTTCATAAGTGTTGCTAAATGGGCATGGCGCATGCCAGGCAACAAATGAAGCGACGCAAGATACGCAGAGTGCATAGAAAAGAAAAAAGGCTAGCCCACAAGGCTAAATCCTCTTTTGTTTCTTATCAAGATACTTGTCTCGTTTCTGTCGTTTTTCTTTAACAACAGCATCGTCATCAAAAGAAAACCCTTCTGCAGCGACGATGATGACAAATTCTCCCTTAAAAAGATGCTCTTCTGAAAAAGAGGCACGCACCGCAGAAGGTAGACCGCGAAAGAATTGTTCATGACTTTTTGTCAGTTCCTTGGCAACAAGGATACTCCGGTCAGGGACATGCGCGACGAGCAGTTCCAGTGCATTGGCCAAACGATGCTTGGATTCATAGAAGACCTGCGTCCGTTTTTCTAAAGGTAGCTGGGAAAAAAACGATGTTCTTCCCTTTTTTGCAGGTGGAAACCCGGAGTACACAAATTCCTGAATGGGAACACCACTCGCCATCAATGCAGTAAGAAAAGCACTCGCACCAGGAATCGGCACCACAGGAATGTGCGCCTGCACACAGGCGCGAGACAGCATATGACCTGGATCAGAAATACCCGGTGTTCCCGCATCCGTCACATAGGCAAGCTGTTTACCTTCCTGCATCATACGCACCAGCTTTTCCACATCTTTTTTTGTGGAATGAGCATGGAATGCGATGCAGGAGGTGCGAATATCAAAATGCATGAGCAGTTTCGCCGTTTGCCTAGTATCTTCACAAACCACCGCATCAACCTCGCCTAAAATGCGTAATGCACGCATCGTTATATCTTCCAGATTTCCTATAGGAGTTGCGACAATGTAGAGCATCCTTACATTCCGGGGAAAAGGATTGCAGAAAGGCGCAAACTGAGGGCATCCATAAAGGCAGCAATCGGCTCAATCGCCCTTGGATCGCGTACGGCTACAATGCTTTCCACGGACCCTATTGCATAATTCGTTCGGACTGCACTCAAAACAACACCCGTCATAGATGCAAGATCGGGAACAGAAGATGTTGCCAGATCCACGGCTGCTCCAACCTTTGTGGTGTTTGATGCCTTTACGGTGGACACTAGTTTTGTGGTCGAATTTTTCGGTGTCTGCACACGAGCGGCATCCCCCGCATCAAAGGCAGGAAATGTATAGGAATGTGTCACTTTTACCGGCATAGCATCACCATACCGTAGCTGGAAAAACACTTCCCCTTGCACTGGATTCTTTGGTAACCGAGCAGACCATTGACCATCTTTTGCAACAAAAGACGAGGCAAGAGTAACACCGTTTCCATCGAGTATATCAATAGTGTAGCCTGGCACAGATTTCCCCTGAAGGACAGCCACCGCATCTTCATAACCACCCTCAACAAAGAGAAGCTTGGAGACGCGATCTCCCACGGGCAAAAGATCGTCAATGCGGTAAGCGACGTTCTCGGCAGCGGGCGTCGGGATATCAGTCCATACAAAAGCAGGCTCTTCCTCTTGTGCATAGGGTGTTGCGCGCAGGAGTGACATATACGGACGTTTCGGTGCCATGAGAACGACCGTCACCGCATCAAGCTTTTCCTTGGCAAACCGGAGAGAAAACGTCACGGGTGTCGTTCGAGCAAGCAAGGAAGCAACCACTTTCTTGGACAAATCTATCCGCAAAAACTCTCCCGGTGCAAGTTGCCCTTCCTCTTCAAGAACCGAGCATGTTGTGCAAAATGTTTGTTGATCGGCACGTGTGTCGAGTTCTATACCTCGCAATGAGGCAGGTTTTGTACCACTCTGCTGAATTTCTACCCACCCAGTACGCCTCTCTCTATCAAGGTATATCTCGCTAATTTTCAAACCCGTATTTGCTTCAAAGGTGGCATTATCAGGCAAAGACGGGTCGACACGAAAAGAAATCTTCTGTGGTACCGTAGCCTGCCCCTCCCATTGCGCATAAAACCAATAGGTCACATAACTATCAACACGCAGAGGTTGATCATAGGTGAGTGCGTTTTCCACCGATCCTGAGGCACTACGAGAAAGAATAATTTTTGCACCTGGCATGTTGGCTTCGAAGGATGCTTTTTGTCCTGGTCGCAGTATGCCATTTTCTGGAATAGCACGGACCGTCAGTCGTTCCATACGATTTTCCGCCATCGGTGTTGGCACCGTCGCCTTCACCTCACAAAATCTCAGCTCATAGACATCGCAGTAGCGGGAAACCGACCCCCTCTCCTTCATCATCTCCCCCGTAAACTCCAACACATCCAATTCTTCATTGCCGCGGAGTAGTGCAATGCGATCACCGGAATCGACAATGGGAAGCTGCCCCTCCAGCACAACATACCCCATGGATGCAATACGCGTTCCAGAGGCAATAACGGCGCGCTTACCTGAAGCATTTTTCAGCACCAATCCCGACAAATCAATTGGCTCCTTTCCATAATTGTAGAGTTCCACAAACTCCTCCGAAGCCTTCGACCCTGAAGCGAATACTTCACTCACAATGACTGTCATGGAGGCAATAGGAACAGCCTCTGCAAGATCAACGGAGTGAGGAGCCGCAATGACCCCCTCATTGGGTGTTCCTGGAGTTGGTGTCGTCCAGGCCCATTCCTCTGCATGCGCGAGGGGTGCGAGCAAAAATGCTGACACGAGGACGAAACAAATATATGGGTAAGAAAAACGTCTCATGGAAAGTGCTTCAAAAATTCACCTCCAATGTAACAGAAAAAGCAGCGTCTGCAACGCCGCTTTCACCAGAATTGTTCGAAAAACCGAACAACAGAATTTAGAGTGAGCCACCAATTGTGACGCCTACAATAGCCGAGGTCAGTGTATAGGCAGACATGGCCAAGACAATACCAATAATCACCAGCTGTAAGGTTTTCATCGCCTTTTCCCTCTTCTGTGCATCGTCACCACTAATCATCAGTTGAACTCCCGCGTATATAAGCATGATCATGGCAAGCAAGCCAAAGAAACCAAGGAAATAATTCGCAATATTAAAAGCTGTACTAATTCCCTGCTGTAAGTCAGGCTTCAAATCACCCGCGGAGGATCCATCAACCCGCAGTGGCACACTTCCATAGAACACACCCACAAAGGCCTTGTTCAGTAAAATGACCATTATACCCAGAACTGTTTTCACAATGCGCCCCCATGCCTCCTTGATTTTTTCTTCGTCGCCCCGTGCAAAAATAATGTTTAAACCAGCATACACAATGTAGATCAGAGCAATTCCCGCTAAAAACGAAAGTGCAAAATCCAGCAGTGGGAACACAATACGAGTCGCAAAATCAATAGAGGCCGTACGAATACCATCCGTTGAATCAAACAAACTTAAGAGATTGGCGACATTCCGCTCACTCGTGTCTGGAGAAACAGCCTTAATGGCAAAGCTCGCCACATTCATAATCACAATACCCGCGATGATGTTAAAAATCGTTGTGGCCTGCTTCTTTGCGGTTTCCTCATTGTTCGATTCAAACACCATACGCATACCTGCCGCAATCACAAAGATCACCGCAACCATCGTGATGAGGGTAATAGCCAGAGACAGCAGATCTTCCAGGATTAAAAAGACACTGTCCGTATTTCCCCCATTCCCTGCTTGCGAAACCCGTGTATACAAGTCTGATAAAGGGTTTGCATTCACTCCCGTGGGAACATTTGTACTACTCGTACCGCCGCCATTTTGCACGCGATCGAGAAAACCCTTCGTCGAATTCAGCGGCTGCGCACTCGCCATACCAAAGGTCAGCATCAGACACAGGGTCGTCAGCAGTCCAACAAATTTGAAAGAAAAGAAGTTGCGCATACGTTCGGTTATGTCGAAGAAAAAGATCGCACGACCTCACCAATAATCGCCATAGACGAAAAGGTGATGATCACAGCAATAAGTGTTCCAATGAGAATATTTCGTGCAGTTTTGAGTTTCCCTTCGTCGCCCTGAGCGGTCACAAGAACGAAAGCGCCATACAGGAACATAAAAAAAGCTGCAGGAGCAAAAAAGGTGAGGAGGACGTTCGTTATATTCGCAATGAGTGCATTTCCCTGGTCGACGGCTGCAAGCGAGGAACCGGTAAAAGGTGTCACTATAAAATCTGCAATCTGGACCACAAAGAGCCCAATACCAATCCAAACCAACTGTTGTCGTGATTTCGTTACATCCTTGTCCTGTGAAATCACCATCCGGTAACCTGTAATCATGACCAGGGCCACAGCTATGACCCACAGGGCGTAGCGCATAACATCTATGACATTGCCAATCACCGGCTGAATCCCTGTCACGAGCTGACCTTCAAGGGTGCCGCCACTGGCAAAGTTTGCAGGGTTAAAAATATTGATGGCCTGATCACCAATACTCATCACAACAAACCCCACAATGGCATAGGCAAGCGCCGGGCGTTTTTTCTCGAGCAAATCTTCATTGGAGACATTCATCACAATTTGCGCGCCGATATACACAATGTAGACAATGGCAGCAAACTGCAGAATACGAAGAACAAGCTGCAGGACGTTACGCACCAGGGTGTCTGCCTGTTGCAGTCCCTGATCCGTTTGCGTCGAATCCGTCGCGTCCACGCTGGGCAGAACTGTTCGAATTGCATTCTCCCCAAGCACATTCACATTGACCTGCCCGGTATTTTGCGCTTCTGCAGGCATCACGAAGAGCGTCGCTATCCCAAAGAAAACGGCCAAAAACGCTATATGTACCCAGGTTTGTTTTTTTGTGGTTCCCTTGCCTACCATGAGAAGTTCTGGAAAATAAGAGCAATCGGTTCATTATACCCCAAAAGCCTCCTGTGGACAACAATCTCACCCCAAAACATCTTCTGCGCAGTAGCTATTCATTTCTCCTCCCTGAGGAATCTATTGCCCGTACTCCTACGACACCAAGGGATGCGAGCAGACTCATGGTTTTGCATTGCGGTGCAAAGAAACTGGAGCACAAATTCTTTTACGACCTTCCTTCCCTCCTCCCAGAAGGAACACTCATGGTCCGTAATAACTCCCAGGTTATACCCGCTCGACTTCGCGTTCAGGGTGATAGTGGCTGGAGAGGAGAACTCTTTTTCCTCGAGCAGGAAGGTCCTCTGAAAGGCACATTTTTTGTACGACCGGGGAAAAAATTTCCTCTCCAAGAGACCGTGTCACTCCGAACCACACACGGTGTATATTTTTCTGTGCATGTACATGCCATGAAAGAGGGGGGTGAGCGTGTTCTTTCCTTTGATGTGCCTGAGGCCTACGATCATATTTTGAATTTTCTTGAAGCCCAGGGTGAGACCCCCTTCCCTCCGTATATCGGCAAAGTGGAAGACACAAAAGAACTTCGCGAGCGGTATCAAACGGTGTACGCCGAGGAGCGGGGGTCCATTGCCGCGCCAACAGCTGGACTCCATTTTACCAAACGCGTCTTTGATGCGCTCGCAGAAAAACATATCTTCCCCCTGGATATAACCCTGCATGTGGGTGCAGGAACGTTTCTGCCCGTCAAAACCGACGATGTGCGCGAACACCGCATGCATAAAGAATACTACTCTCTCACAGAAGAGGCGGTGCGCACGCTGGACACGGCCTGGGAAAAACATGAACCCCTACTTGCCGTCGGTACCACATCCCTTCGGACTCTTGAACATCTCTGGAGAACCAAACAAACGGCAGAACACACAGCACTTTCAGGAACGACGGACATATTCATTCACCCGCCAGAAAGACCCGAATCTGCACAAATGCTCCTCACGAATTTTCATTTACCGGAAAGTACGCTCCTCATGCTCGTAGCTGCCTTTGCTGGCGACACGGAGTTTGTTCTTGACGCCTACAATACTGCCGTGCGCGAAGGGTACCGATTTTATAGTTTCGGTGACGCTATGCTCCTCCTTCCGTAGCCGTCGGCAAGTGGTATTTCCCCGTCCAGATGCCCATTTTAATGGTGGCCAGATCGCCCAAAGTGCGTAGAGCAGCTCGAACGGGTTGCACCCGCGAATTCGGCGAGTCAAACCAGGAAACAGGCAGTTCCTTCACGCGATAATCCAGCACTTCCGCGAGGGCGAGCAGCTCCATATCAAAGCCAAATCCATCCACGCACATACGGGAAAAAATATCCTTTGCCGCCGCGTATTTCAGCATTTTAAAACCACACTGCGTATCACGAATACCATCAATCAAAAAGATGGTAATGACAAAATTCGCGAGCCTGCTCAAAACAATACGGTGCCAGGGCTGTTTTTTTTCCACTTTGCTTGCCGCAAGATAGCGGGATCCGATCAAAATATCCACTTCCTCGATTTCATCCAGAAATCTATCCACTTCATGGATAGGTGTTGAATTATCTGCATCCGTGAAGAGCACATACTCCCCCGTCGCACGCAAAACCCCCGTTCGCACAGCAGCGCCCTTACCCCGATTCACCCCTAGAGGAAGTACACAAGCACGGTCTGAGAGATCGTGTGCAGCGATAAACCGTTCCACCACGGCAATGGTGCCATCCCGACTTCCATCATCCACCACAAGTAGTTCAAAGGCAAAACTCTTGCCCTTCAAATAGCCCACCACTTCTGTCAGCGTTTCCTCAATGCGCGTTGCCTCGTTATACGCGGGTATAACAATAGAAAGAAGAATTTCCCGTCCTGAGGGTGCGGTCAGCCCTTTCGCCAACCTGCGTTCCTTGAAAGTCCAGTGTTTGGTCGCAAAAAAATTCCAGACAAGCACGAGAGCGGAAGTACACAGTTTTGCAATATAGGGCACCATATGCAAAAGCTGCACCAGGAAAAACATCAGAATCATGGTAAGGCCCAGACCGACAAGGTTCGTAATGAGAAATTTTATGAACTGGCGCGTGGAGTTCTTGCGCGTACGCATGCGAAAGGTCCAGAGTTTATTGAGAAAAAAGCCATTGAGCACGGCGCTGAAAAAGGCAATGAGCACAAACACAAAAAGCAGTGGACTTGTGTGCGGATCAATCCCGGAGACCAATAACAGGAGCTGGAGAATTCCTACATCGATGAGTGTATTGAGCGTGCCAACCAGACAGAACTTTATAAACGTCGCGTTGGTAATATATGTATAGAGTTTCTGGACCATAAAGAAAAACACCAAAAATTAGGAAATACCCGTACCAATCAAACCAATAATGACACCCACAACGCCACACATAGCTCCCACGATCCAAAGTCGCATAACTACCGATGATTCAGGCCAACCAAGGGCTTCGAGATGATGATGAAAGGGAGCAATTTTGAAAATTTTTCGCCCGAAAAACTTTTTCGAAAAAATCTGCAGGGCGGAAGAAAGTGTCTCGATAACAAACACTGCTCCAATAACCGCAAGGACTAATGCGGAGTTTGTCAGCATCGCCACGACGCCAAGCGTTGCACCAAGAGAAATAGCCCCCGTATCACCCATGTAAAATTTTGCTGGCGATATATTATGCCAAAGAAAACTCACGATTGCACCAACGACAACGGCACAGAAGGCCGCAAGCACCTCCTTACCCTGTGCATAGGCAATGACACCAAAGGCAGTATACGCCATGCAAAGAAGTCCCGCTGCAAGACCATCCAGCCCATCTGTAATATTTACTGCATTGGCTGAAGCAATGATAATAAACATAAAGAGCGGAATATACCAAAACCCAATGGTAAAATCTCCCACCCGAGGAATATGAATGACGTCCCAACCGAGACGCACATGAAACCAGTACGCCGCCGCACCAGAAAAGAGCAGCAGGAGGAGCATTTTAGGCTTTACCGCAAGCCCCTTCGTCTTACCCAGCCCCTTAATATTAAACCAGTCGTCCACAATGCCTAATAAGCCCGTCACGACTAAGGCAAAAAGCGGCAGGTACATTTCATCTCGCTGTAAAATCGATCGTTCAAGGACACCTGTGAGCGAGAGCAAACGGGAGATCAGCACCACCAGAAGTGTTGTTCCCCAAATGAGGACACCACCCATGGTCGGAGTTCCTACCTTATTTTTATGGAGCAAATTAAACACGGAGGCCTTTTCCCCCGTCGTAGCATTTTCCCGGAGATTCTTCCCCAGTTTAAAACGGCGCAAAAACGCTATCCAGTACGGTGCTAAAAACATGGAGAGAATAAAGCTCAGCGCCCCGTATCCGAAGATAAACACGAGGTCAGGTACGTACTGCATAGGGCCGACCGAAAAAGGATAAACCTAGACGGCCCCTATTCTATAGCGAATTTCCCGATCGATAAACTCTTTTTGTCGACCATAGACCAAACGTGACAATTGCGTGATCGCCTCTGCCGCTTCATAGTCAGGCGTATACCCTTCCATTTCCCATGCTTTCTGCACTGTGAGGGTAAAAGGGCGCGATGGCTGCTCATCAATAGAAAGCTTCATGCCCGCCTTAAATTTATCAAAATTGGAAATGTCCTGTTCGGAAAAGACAGGCGCAAACACCTTGGCCATAAACTCCGCATCAATTTCACCAATTTTGTAGGAAAGCACACTACCCACGTTACCAAAAATGGCTCCCTTGAGCTTCACTTCCCCGCCGAGATCGCGCTTTTCCAGCTGATCCATATACTGGTGTGCCAAAATCAGTCCAAGGCGGTACTTTCGCGCCTCGGAAAGAATACTTTCAATAGAATCCGTCACAAAGTTCTGAAATTCGTCGATGTAGAGGAAGAAATCCTGCCGCTGATCTTTCGGCATAAGCTGGCGCCGCATGGCCGCCACCTGAATTTTCGAGACCACGATCATACCCAAAAGCTGTGCATTCACGTCACCAATCAGTCCCTTAGAAAGCTTCATCAGAATAATTTTCTTACTTTGCATGGCTTCCCCAAGATCAAAAGAAGAGTTCGGCTGTCCAATAATATTACGCATCGTTGCATTCGTAATAAACTGGCCAAATTTTGCGGCAAAATACGGAATCATTTCCTTCTTTTCACGCTCCGCCATGTTATCGAAGGTATGATCCCACCACGTTTTCACGATGGGATTGGTCACATGCTTGCGTTTCTTTTGCTGAAAGTCATCATTCACAAACAGTTGAACGATATCCGTCAAAGCACCACCTTCTGGGTCTGCCATAAGCGTCAGGACACCATTGCGGAAATAGTCTTGAATACGGGGACCAAAGATTTCATTACCGAAGAGCTTAATCATCATATTCATGGCATCGAGTGCCACCAGCTCACGCTCCTCGTCTGTTTTTGCTTCGAGCATATTGAGACCCATGGGGCGGTCCGTATCCGCCGGATTAAATATAATCACATCATTTGCACGCTCTCTCGGTATAAAAGGCAGAATATCATCCACCAGGTCACCATGGGGATCCACCACACACATACCATTTCCATTGCGCAGATCCTGCTTCATCATGGTCTGCAGAATCGTCGACTTACCCGTACCCGTTTGTCCAATAATATAGAAGTGACGGAACCGATCTTTGAGGGGCATACGCACCTCCTTAACTTCGCCTCGATGCGTCACGTGGCCAAGGAGAATTCCCTCTGAGGGAAGATTATCCGGTGGTGGTGCAAGCTTAAAGTTCTGCCAGGCAATGTTACTGATTTTGTTGTACTTACTATGCGGAAAGTGAAAAATCGATGCAATTTCCTCCGTTGCAAGAATCATGGGTTTGTCAGGCCACAGACGACCAAATTTGCGTAAAATGACGTCAAAAAGCACTATGGGTAGCCCTCCCTTTTTGTCCTTCACGAGGGCATTCATATTGGGGTGATTAAACTGCACAAAGGAGTTTACCACCGCATCAAGCGTCGATTTTGCCGAAAACTTATCCGCTCCGGAGGCCACGACACGAATGATCGTATCAAACCCGACTTTTTGCGCCTTCGCATCAATATGTTTTACCTGCTCCTCCGTTTGCGGGGTAATTCGTACAGGCTCATCTTTCTTTTCGTCTTTTTCCAGAGAAAAAATTTTCAGCACATCCTTCAGCATACTTTTCCACGACAGAGACTCTGGTTTCTTCCCACTATACAGAAGCTCTGCCATTTTTTTCGACGACTCCTGCCATTTATCCGCAACCGGACGAATCATGACCTGAATCATGGCGGAATCCTCTCCACTCAGTTTTGTGAGTGAGTTGACAAGATTGTTAATGGGGTCTGATTCCAACTGCTGGTACGTTCGAAGAGGCCAGGAGGGCTTTTTTTTCAGCTTCAAAATCGCCGTTTCCTGATAACTCTTCTCCGCAAAAATATTTCGCTCTTCTTCAATTTCTATGACCGCGTCTGGGTAATAACTCGTCAGCTGCTTTTCTATAACATCCTGCAGTTCATAGGGCACGGCCATATGAAAATGTACCTTTCCATTTTGAGAAACGTACTCTAAAGAAATCGCATTTTTCTTTCCCAGCTCATGGAGTGATGCCAAAAACTGCTCCATGATGGAAACCACTTCTTTAAAACCACCTTGCTGAGACGTCGCTTCCTTTTTTTCATCCAGATCCGAATCTTTCTTCGGAATCAGAATACGCAAAAAGACCAGCGATAGCGCCTTCTTTTTTTGTGCTGCACTTTGCATGGTTCTATAGAACACAAAGGCAAGGGCCGCACCAACGAGAATGAGAAGGATGTAGATCATAAAGGTGTCCATATCTTATCTAGTGTACAGATACGTCGGGAATTCTGCAAGCATCTCCGCTTATAAAGAAGGGGGAATAATTGTGCAACAATTTCAATTTGGCAAAAAGGCGCGTGAGGGTATGATGCACACGCTTTGTCTCGTACCACTTCTCAAATGGCATACCGCATAGGAATAGACGCGCGCATGTACAGTGCGCGATTTACAGGAATCGGTCGGTACAACTATGAGCTCATTCATCATCTTGCCGCCATCGATGCAGAAAATACCTATGTGATTTTTCTCAACGAACCCGAATTCAGTGAATTTGAAATCTTCGCGCCGAATATTGAGAAAGTCTTGGTGAACGCCAAACACTACTCCCTGCAGGAACAAACCGTTTTTTTGCAAAAGCTCCTGGCGGCTAAACTTGATCTTATGCATTTTACGCACTTTAACAGCCCCCTGCTCTTCCCGGGCAAGCAAGTAGTCACAATTCATGACCTCACCCTGTCCTACTACCCTGGAAAAAAAATGACTGCCGCCCATTATCGTGCTGCCTACAATCTCAGTATTTGGAGCGTCACGAAAAAAGCAGCGGCGGTGATCGCCATTTCTGAAAATACGAAAAACGACGTCATCTCTCTCCTCCATGTTCCTGCCGAAAAGATTCGCGTCGTTTATGAAGGTGCAGCAGAAACCTTTACAGACGATAAACGGCCAGAACCTATAGCGCGCGTTCGAAGTACCTATAACCTGCCTCGGCCCTTTCTGCTCTATGCGGGTGTCTGGCGAAGTCACAAAAACGTCGCGGGGCTCATTTCTGCCTTTGCCCTTATGGTGAAAGAATACGGATACGAAGGAGATCTTGTGATAACGGGAAGGCCTGACCCGCTGTATACGGAGGTGCCTGAAACCATTGCACAGCATGGTCTTGAACAGCGAGTGCACTGCGTCGGTTTGGTGCCGGAAGAAGACCTGGGAGTGCTCTTCAATGCTGCTGAACTCTACGTCTTCCCTTCCTTTTATGAGGGATTTGGTCTGCCTGCCCTTGAAGCATTTGCAGCGGGCGTCCCCCTCGCGGCCTCCAACACATCCTGTCTGCCCGAAATCTGTGGCGAAGGGAATGCACTCTTCTTTGATCCCCACAATCCAAAAAACATGGCAGAAGTCATGATGCGCGGTGTACAGGATCAGGAACTTCGCACGCAGCTCATAGAACGCGGGAAAAAACGTCTCCTGGATTTTTCCTGGAGAAAGATGGCGGAGGAGACGCTTGGCGTATACCTTGATATTCTTCGCGCATGACACGCCCCCTCGAAAAACTCATCATGGCGAGCGCAAAGCGGTTTCACCTATCTGAGGAGGCACGGGCCGCCCTTGTCACCACGGCAGCAAAAAAGTATATCCTTGGGTTGTTTCCCACGAACACACCGAAGGAGGAAGAACTCCATATAACCTATGCACGGGAAACGCTCTATGTTCGAACGAGAAACAGTGGCCTCGCGGCAAGTCTTCAGCTGCAACGGATGGGAATTCTCAGTCACACGCGAAAGGAAAACCCCAAGATCCCCCTTCGTGCGGTGATTATCTTAGGCAGCAAAAAATAGGTGTTTGCAATTTTGGCGAAGTTCAGGTAGAATACTCTGATGTTTTCATTACCTTACTATTTTTCGCTATGAACATCAAACACACAACGACATCGCTCCTTACGAAGGCATCTACTGCCGGAGCAACAATTACAGCAGCTCTGTATTACGGTACAGCAACTGCCTTCGCTCAGACTGCCGGGTACAACACTCGTGCAGGCAATGTGCAGAACGACCCCTTTGGTCTTTCTGGAACAGGTGGTCTTCGTGCGGTGAACCAGAATTCTTTGGTGAACCAGGTGACGAACATCATTAACATCATCACGATTTTGCTCGCGCTTATCGCGGTGTGTTTCATGATCTATGCGGGTATTCAGTTGATTACTAGCCGAGGTGATGAAAAGAAGCAGGAGGAAGCAAAAAAGATCCTCATCAATGCAGTTATCGGTTTCGTCTTGATCGCCATCTCTGGTGGAGTCGTGTCTCTTGTTGTCTCCATTATTATGGGAGCAGGATCTCAGGATCCTACAACCACGCCTCTCAGCGGAGAGTACGTTCCAAGCCGCTAATCGTTCTCAGCGAAAACATCAACGAAAAAGACTCGCCCACAGCGGGTCTTTTTTTGTGCATTACGCCTCTTTCTTCCGCAAAATCGCCAGCATTGGCTTATCGACGACACGGAAGAGGTACAGACCACCACCATACACAATGCCTGCCATGAACAGAATAATTAACAATCCCACCGTATTGCCTACAGCGCCGATAAGGGGATCTTTGAGAAACCACAGCGTTGCCCCCATGACCAGCCCTGCTAAAGTCGTTCGGGTGAAGCGCCAAAGATTCAAACCAAAATCGACGTGTTGGCGTACGGCATAGGATGAACAGACAAGAACAAGCACTTCCGTTAAAACCGTGGTAACCGCACAGGCCATTACTCCAAAGAAATGTATGCCTATAACATTGAAAACAATGTTAAAAAGCAAGCAAAGGCAATTGATATAAATCAGAATTTTCTGACGACTCAATGCCACCAACAAAAAGTTAAACAGCGAGTTGAGAAAGGAAAACCCAATGGTGAAGATAATCACCTGCAGTAGGAGATCGGAACTGTAGAAACCCTGCCCCACATTGCTGGTCAGATAAATCGACGCGCTCGTTGCGTTGATGATGGCGTAGGCCATGACGACCCCTCCAACCACAATGGGTAACGCCATAATATACAGAAAATCAAAGGAATACTGAATGAGCTCCTTAATTTTAGGATTCTTCGCCACGATAAATGCTGTCATCATGGGAAGAGCTGCATTGAGAAAGAATTGGGGCAATACATTGAAAATCTCCACGACTTTTATTGCCGCACTATAATAACCAATTTGTTCATGGGCCATCTCTGCCGGATACATGAACAGAATAATGAGTAAATCAATCTTGAAATACACCGTCCCCAAAATCAGTGCCAAACCGTAGGGGAGAGCTTTTTTAATGAGATCTTTCCAAAAAACACGGTCAAAGCGATAGCGCAGATTCACATGCTTTTTCACAAAATGTCTCGTGTACAAATACATGCAGGTGTTCCCTACCAAGCCAACAATAAACAGCATTTGAAATGCCCAGAACGGTGTTGTGCTCTCAAAACCCGGCATTTGTTTTGGAAACAGGAAAAACATACCAAACACCATACAGAGCATGGTTAAGATTTTTCCTATCACCTGCGCAATGGTTGCATGTTTCATATCGTAGGCGACCTGGAGCACACTTGTGACAGTACCATTGAGGAGAGCCAGAATCATGCCGAGTGACGCCCAAAACAGCGCACCATAGAAAATCCAACCCATCTGCAAGGATGGGACAAAAAAGATTAACAGAAAGGTGACAACAATGGAAATGGCCGCAAGGACATTGCGGATGCTCAGGATATTGCCAATAATCACTTCCATCTTAGAAGGATTTCCAGCCATTTCACGAATGGCTACTGTGTACATACCCATATCCGCCACAATACCCACGAGGGCAAGCAAGGCGTATACGGATTCATACATACCTCGCTCACCGATGGTGAGATAGTTTGCAAGAAGTTTGGAAATAACAAGACCAATACCCGCAATGATGATCTTGCCGGCAACTTGAACAAAGGTATTAGAGAGAATCTTTCGTGCTGTAGTCATGGACCGATTGTACGACAGCGCGAGATTATCTCAAGACGAAAGTCTTAGTTATATTCCCGTGTTAAGGAAACCACGACACCCTGTATTTCCAGAGATCCAATGGGGTACATTTCTGGGTATGCCTCGTTTTCTGCTTTTAGGTAAGGATTACCATTAGAGTCTTTCATAAAGCGCTTGAGGGTATTTTCCCCATCAAGAAGCGCAACGACAATATCGCCCACACGTGGAGGCTTTTGCACAGCAACCACAAGATCTCCATCGTAGATACCCGCATCGATCATACTTTCACCACGGACGCGAAGAGCGAAGGCGTCTTTGAAAGCACCCAACCGCGTATCTTCCATGACATGATACCCCTCCACATGTTCTTCGAGTTGTTGTGCATTACCCGCCGGAATTGCTCCAAAAATCGGGATAGTCGACATGGTTGAGGTGAGTTTGCATTTTACCTTATCCAGCAAGCTAATGCCACGAGGTGTATTGTCACGCTGAATCCACCCCTTTTTCTCAAGGGCGTGCAGATGTTTAATAACGCCATTCACACTCCGAATAGAAAACGCATCCTGAATTTCCCGAATTTTTGGCGAAAAGCCATGTCCACATTGATATTCCTGAATAAAATCATAAATATCCTGTTGTCGTTCGGTCAGAGGATGTTTCATAGAGGTGAACTTTAGAAGGCAAAAAGAGGCTTCACCCTAAGAGTAGTGATAATATTTACACTTGTCAACGGTCTTTATAGACACGTACACTAGCCACATATATTTTGACGCTTTTTCATGGGTACGGTAGTTTCCATATTGCTCTATACCTTGGATATCTATTCCACACTTATTGTGATCCGTGTCCTGCTTTCATGGTTGCCAAGCCTCTCACGGCACCCCCTTGTGCGCCTTCTCTGTGATGTCACTGACCCGCTTTTAGCTCCACTTGCACGAGTCATTCCCAGTGTGGCCGGTGTGGACTTCTCTCCTATGGCCCTCCTGTTCCTTTTATGGGGAGCCCAAGAACTACTTCGTATGACCCTCCTTGTATGACCACTCCCAAGTATCAGACGCTCCCCATCACCGAGGTAATGACTATGCTCTCCACTTCCCAGGAAGCGGGTCTGAGTTCAAGAACCGTGGAGGAGCTGCGCAAAGCAGAAGGATCTAATATATCTGGAACGCCCTTCACCTTGTTTGCTCCTCTTGCTGTTGTTGTCTACCTGGCACCACTCTGTATTTTGGCATCCATGTTGTATCGTCATGGAGATCTTGCCGCATCCATTGTGGTCCTTACGGCAGCGCTGTTACTTTCTGTTGGGATTTATGGTCTCATACACCGTGTCGTCCGTGTCGAGGCAAAACGTGCACAACTGCGACATGCCATGAACAGAGCAGAGGTCACCGTCGTGCGCGATGGCATGACAAAAGACGTTTTTGCAAAACATCTGGTTCCAGGAGATATTCTTGTCTACGATCGCAAGAGTGATTTTGTCCTTCCAGCAGATGTTCGCCTTCTCCCTGGCCACACCATGGTTCTTTCCCACAGCTGGTATGAGAGTCATCGCAGTGGAACCCATGTCCCACCGGAGCATGATTTTCTTCCTGCCGGAACAGAAGTATCCTTTGCTTCAGCATCGATGGTGGTTATTGCAACGGGTCATCAAAGAAAACTCTTTACTATGTATAAGGCGCATCCCGCAGGTCCCCTCGTCCAAGCAGTCTGGAGCATGGGCTGGTGGTATCTCGCAGGGACACTTCTTCTCCTTGCCATCAGTACATATTTTGGAAGCACCACCACTGTTGCCTACGCCCTTGCCGCTGGAACACCCGTTTTACTCCCCTATTTTCTCATGAAAAAGGGACGTGGCCTGCGCATGCAGCAAACCCACGATGTTCCAGATCATCTGCTCTACCCTGCGGAAGAGCTACTTATGCCGGAGGCAAAGGAGTCACTCACTCTCCTTGGCGAGGAGTTGGCATCTATACGCTCCATGAAAAAGGCACCGGAGGCGATGCAAGCAAGAACAGCACAATTTCTTGAGCTGCTTGATCTTTGTGTCCGTGACACGGAAGCTACACGCCATGGAGCCTTGATTCACAAAATTGTTATGGGCAGCAAACGCTACGGACTGCTGATGAATACCATGGAAGAATGGACGCACGATACAGAACTCAGCCGCACAACGTTTCATGAAGATACAGGAACCTATGTGTTCCGCAGCTCCTTTGTGCAACGTGGAAACGACGAAGAACATACTCTCCACCTCCTGAGTATGGATGCTGCAACGATTTTAGAGCAGAGTACCTACATGTGGGATGAGCGTGAGCACACCATGCGGCGACGTTTTTTCAATGGAGAAAAACAGCGTCTTGCAGCCATGATTGCTACCTATGAAAAGGATGCAGCTCTCTGTTATGGACTTGCGCTCCGGGAACATGGTCATGAAGACGCGCCTCTTCTCTTTATCGGAGCACTGATCATACCCCGTACTATTCACGAGGAAACACTCAATGAGCTTGTGGCCTATGCAAAAAACGGACACGCCGTGGTTCTCTATTCGGAAGGCAACCTTTCGCCTGAATTTCTTCGCGACCGCATCCATGTGCCTTCCAATCACATTTATGCCTCCGCGGAAGAGCTCTCCTTCACGGGCCTCCGCAGAAATGATCTCTTTTTCGTTGGGCGGGTGAATGCTTTGTCGCTGCGTGATTTGCACGATCGCTTACACGGCGGTGTGTTGGTGGATACTCACGAAGATCACTTCATTAGTAATTTGTTCTTCTGGCCGACCTACATTCGTTTTAGTAAAAGTCACCCGTCCTTTTTCCATTGGCTGCGCCATCACACAAAACAAGCGCGGGATGGCATGACAAAAAGCGCTCAGTATGCAGCCATGCAGCTGACCATAAGCCTTGGCCTCCTTGCCCTCTTTCTGCTCAAAGAAACTCCTATGGACGTGGCCATGTATCTCAGTTTTTTCTTTTCGACGATTCTTGGTGTCACTGCCTTATTCGGACATTTTACGGATACAAATATCCATCATAAGAAGATCCATACCCTAAGCCTTACAAACATTCACCAGGCCATTTTAACCACACGGTTTGTGTTTGCTCTCTTCCTATCCGTCGGAGGATACCTGCTTCTGTCCAAAAGTCTTGGAGCCCTGTCTCTCGAGATGGTGTTTTTCGGTCTTCTTGCCATCTGTGCGGCCATGCTGGCAAAAATAGCGGAAGATACACGAAGCCTTCGCCACACGTTGGTCTACGCGGGAATTTATGGTATCTGTAGCGTTTGGGGGTACCTTGGGCTCTTTTTCCCCATAACCCACCTCGATACGGAGTACATGTGGCTCTTTCTTGGAGCGCTTCTGCTGGGTGGCATTACGTGGATCCTCGCGTCATACCAAACTGTACCGGAGAGCAGGACTGAGGCGTAATTTCTCCTCCGTCGTGTGGAGTACTTTTTCAGGTTGGTACGTGGCGACCATATAGGCAGCTGCTCCAATCATGGCAGCGTTATCTGTACAATACAGTTTTTTCACGGGCACCAACACCCGACTCCCCGTTGCGTGTGCAAAAGCATTAAACCGATCCCGAAGACGACTATTGGCTGAGACACCGCCCGTCACAAGCAGGGTCTTTGCGCCCATTTTTTTAAAAGCCTCCGTCGTTTTGGTCACAAGAGCATCCACGACGGCCTCTTCAAAGGCATCTAACACGAAGGTTCGGTGTTCTTCATTCCATGTACCCGCATGCGCAAGCTGTTCAACCGTCCGACGTACATCGCTTTTGAGACCACTAAAACTCCAGTCGTACTGTCCTGCTGTTTTTGCGCGAGGAAACCTGAGTGGGTTTTCGACGTCCCGAGGGAGAGGATGCTCCGTGAGATGTCGTTCAATGGCTGGACCACCCGGATAGCCCAGTCCACAGAGGCGAGCGACCTTATCAAAGGCTTCCCCTGCTGCGTCATCCTGGGTTTGCCCCAGAGCCGTAAATTGACCTGGCCCCTCCATAAAGTACAAATCATTGTGGCCTCCAGAGACCGTTAACACCACCGCAGGAAAGACTATTTCCTCAGGTGATCGATCGAGCCAGTTTGCATACACATGCCCCTCAATATGATGCACGGGTATTAGGGGTTTTTCACGTAGAATAGCAAGGGTTTGCGCGCCCGTCATACCGACAAGGAGCGAACCGAGTAACCCCGGACCCGCAGTCACTGCAATGGCGTCCACATCCTTCCAATCGCGCCCTTCCATAACCTGCATGAGTGTAGGAATAATCGTAACCGCGTGTTCTCTTGCTGCCACTTCAGGCACAACACCCCCGGTTTTCGTATGAATATCCACCTGAGAAACTATCCCCATCGACAAAATCTCCCGAGCGTCTTTGACGAGCGCCCAGGAGATATCATCACACGAAGATTCAACAGCAAGGATATTCATTCCTACAAGTAGGCGTTAGGATTCACGCGCTGTTTGTTGATAATGATTTCGAAGTGGAGGTGAAGGCCAGTTCGCCCGTACACACGACCCGTATTTCCCATCCACCCGACCATTTGTCCTGAACTCACGGACTGACCAACGCTCACATATATTTCACGGAGATGGGCATAGCGTGACTGCACACCATTTCCATGATCTACCACCACAACATTTCCGTATCCACCATTCCATCCACCCTGGGCCATAATGACTTTACCACCCGCGATGGAATGAATACTTGTTGTATGGTCTCCCTTGGTATACGCGTAGTCGATACCTGGGTGTCCGTACTTATACCCCTGGGTGACGACAGCTCCACTCACCGGCATACGGAATTTCTTCCCCATGGCAGGTGTAGCACCACCTGTTTTCGGTGTTGATTTCGCTGTAGTTTTGGCAGTCCCCTGCTTTTTTGCAGCGGTCTGCTTTTGCTTTTCACTAGCAGCAATTTGTGACTGACGTTTTGCCTGTTCTAGGCGCACCTGTTCAGCGACGCGGTTTTTCTCCGCAAGCTCTTCTTGTGCCATCTTTTCCTTAAGCGCCACAATGTGCGTCATACCAGGAATCACAATGCGCTCCCCAGCTTTGAGGTTTGCCTTTGCGGTCACATCGTTAATTTCTGCCATATAGTCCACGTCGGTTTTGTACTCCTCCGCAATGCTGGCCAAACTTTTATCGGCCTTTACTTCATAGAGAAGACCATCTACTGGTGGAATATACAAGGTTTGCCCTGGTGTAATGGTTCCGCCCTTTACGTTGTTATTGAAGACGATGGTATCCGCATCAATATTGTAGGCCGTTGCCAAACTACTGAGTGTATCTCCCTTGGTGACCGTATATTTCGTCACTTTCTTTCCTTCTGGAGCAGCCTGAATATCACTCATTATGGGGTTCGCAAGAACGCCATCCTCACTAGAAACCACCATATCTGAATTTGCGAGCAAATCTGTGATTTCCTCATCTTCATACGGGATGAAGAGCTGACCATCGTTTGCATCGAGTGCACTTGTTGTATTCAGTGCGGCAAATGAAGGCAGTAGCGTTGAGGACATAAGAAAACAGAAGCCCGTAAAAATAGCGAGCTGGTTCTTCATTTGCGTTTGTCGAGAGACTGCACGTACAGCACCCCATACGCGTCGCGCAAGAGTGTTCGATGGTTTCGCTGTCGATTGGGTCGACTGCGTTAATCGCTCGTGTGCAGTTTTATCTGCCTGAAAAATTTTTTCGTGTCTTTGTTGTCTAGCTAACCGATTAGGTCGATTACCGATGGTTGTTCTCCTTGTAATATAACTGGACTAATACCGGGGGAAAGCATGCTTTCCTATTTCCGAGAAGGAAATTCCACAGCACCGTACAGCGGCAGACAGCGCCTTGTAAAATGAGTTGAACACACGCCACTATACCCAAAAATCCTTCGGAGGCAATAGACATATTGTTTAAAATGTTGTATGGAAAACAACACAAATGCATCCTTGGTCCTATAGGCTCCCTGGAGGGTTTTCCACAAGAAAAAAGGAGATGCATGATGCATCCCCCTCTTCAAACCGTGAACCTGTGTACTAGTTTGCACGTTCCATATACGCACCCGTTCGCGTATCGACCTTAATTTTATCACCCTCCTTAATAAAGAGCGGCACCTGTACAACTGCTCCCGTCGTAATGGTTGCTGGCTTTGATCCACCAGTTGCGTTATCTCCCTTCACACCTGGGACCGTTTCGATCACCTCAAAGACCATATTCGGAGCAAGATTCACTCCTAAAGGAATTTCACCAAAAAATTGAATATCTACATCCATTCCCTCGGTCATGTAGGGTTTAGCGTCCTCGAGCAAATCAGAACCAATGGTGAATTGCTCGTAGTCATCGTTCCGCATAAAAACGTAGCCGTCCCCTTCCGGATACAGATACTGACACTTTTGATAGCCCACATCGGCTGGCTTCACCTTATCACCGGACTTGAAGGTCTTTTCACTGATGGAACCCGTGTTGAGATTCTTGATTTTGGTCACCATCATACCTGCCTGTCGCGCTACTTTTACATGATGATAATCCACCACCTGAAAGGGCTCACCATCAATTTCAATACACACACCTTTTTTGAGATCGGAAATCTGATACATAAAGAAAGAAAACTGAAAAAATCCCTTGGATCCTACGGTGAAGAGCGGGTTTTGGCAATAGATCCTTTCCGGATAAAAAGAGTGCGTGCGCCCTACCCACCTTCCACGAGACATGGTATAATCTAATCTACATTGTTTTTCTCTCTCCATGTCATCCAATCTATCCCAAAGTAAGGAGCTGCTTGAGGCCTATGAGCAGGAGCAAGTTGCAAAAGCGCCAATGGATTCCCTTCCCGAAGACGTTAAAGAACGTCTTCATGCAAATATTGTGGGGACTCTTGAACTGCAACGACAAAATGCAGAACGATACGGTGACGAGAAGTTTCACGAGGATGGATTTACCGCTGTCCAAAACGTCGCGAGAGAAAAACATGACACCTATCATGATCAGATTGCAGAGATGGAAAAGACCAATGAGCAGATGCTCAAGCTTGCGGAAAACCTTCGTGAAGAACGAGCAAAATTGCGTGCGAACCTACCCCGAGAAGAGGCGCTTGACTATGTTTTTGATATTGAGCAAAGCATGAATCAAAACGACCAGGCGCACCTCAGAACAATCGAACGCACCGACGGTGAAGAACGGATTCAAGCGCAAATCGATGCAGAAACCACGTCGGAGGCGGCAAAAAACTATCTGCAGATTCTCCTCAAAGAGTTTACCGTGAGAAAGCTTGTGCACGGCACGGAAAAGGAAATGGATGCCATGACCACAGAGATGAATTCCATGAAGAAAAACATGTATACTTCCTACGAAGAGATGAAAAAACCTGTGGACATAAGCACACATGTTCTTGAGAGCGAAGAAGCCCTCTACGAAGCAGAAGGACGGCCGGAACTTGCGGCCAACACTATGAGAAATCATGTGCTGGATACAGCATACGCTGAAAAGAAAAAGCTGGCGGCACGATTGTGGGAAAAGGGACCTAAACAAGCACTTCAAAGAGCTACGGATGCGGTCATCGAAAAATATACGACTATGGAGAGCACCATAAAAAATATGGTAGACCCGCTTAGGGAAGAACTGTCCCAACTCGAGAGAGATTACGCAGCGTACAATGCAGAATATGCTGCGTACATCAAAACGAAGGATGGTTTTCTTGCTCGTTTTACAAAAGGAAAAAAACGCGAAACACTTGAACAAACGCGGAAGCAACTGCAAAACCGCGCGGAGGAATATGAACAGAAGCGAAAACAGGCGGATACAATTGTGAGTGAACTCTACGAATTTGTGCGTCTTCTGAATATGAGCGAGACCAAAGATGGTCTAGATGTAAGCCCTATTGCGGATTTTGAGAAAAAATATTCCGTACCCTTTGCCATTTTTGCCCTCCATGGCTACCAGGAAGCCGCCTTTATTGATGCGGATAAAAGCCAGAATGCAACTGAGGGTCAGGGCACCCTTCTTGCACAATGGAAGCAAGCAGCAGGATCGCAACTTTCCGACGAAATGTATGAGGATATTCAGCAAAACATCAAAAAAATCCATCAGGCGATTCCGATGTCCCTACCCTACAACGCGATGCTTCGTGATCTGGTCTTCGACAAAATTCACGAACTAGGACGTGAGGTTCCTGCATAAGCAGAGGCCACAAGAAAGACAAAGAGAAGCATACTGTCGAGCTTCCAGAAGGGCGTATCGACCAAGCCATGCATAAGGAGATAGCTAAGCGGAAGGAGCGCGATGAGTGATCGCTCTTTCCATGCGCAGACAGCCGCCATGACAAGCATGCCAAGAAAGGCGATGAGCCCCACAAGGCCAAGGCTCAGCCATATGGATAGATAGAGATTGTGCGGATGCAACATGACCCATTCGTAGGGCGTTTTGCCGAGAATATCGTGTGCATTGGTAATATACTGCGATTCGTACTGGCCAGGACCAATGCCGAGGAGCCAGTGTTTTTGCAGGAGTGCCACGGAAATTGTATACACCTCAAGGCGGGTTGAGGTCGACGACTGACTATCAACGGTGAAAAAACCACGAAGTTTTTCGGAGCCCACTTCCGTGAACGAGATCGTCACGGTGGCGGCAAGCATAAGCACCACAGCAACAATCAACGGTTTTCCCCGAAGCCACCGAAACACGAGAAACACACCAAGAAGAGCGAGCACAATCCAGCTTGCATAGGACCTGGCCAGAACAATGGTGATCCCTAAAAGCGGCAGTGCAACAAAGGCAAGGATGCGATGCCAGAAGGCGCTATGCGATTGGTGCGCAAGGGTTTCCATACATCGTTGCATGGACCATACAAAGGCGGGCGCCACCAGAAACACGAGGTAGTTCGCAGACACATAGAGCCCGCCGAGGCGTCCGTCGAGAGTATCAGGAATACCCAAAACATACCGCGAAAAGAGCGAGACGATGGCAAGGATGCAGGCGCCAATCACGGACCAAGCGAGGGCTTCGTCGCGATCTTCTTTGCTTTGCAGAAAGGTGGTGAGTAAATGGCCATACAATACCATCGGCACGAGCCACCCCTTGAGGATTCCGAGCCAAATGCGGCGCGTTTCGTAGGTTTCGAAGAGATGTTCTTTTATGCCCGTGTTGAAAATAACTTCACTGGGAACCACAAACCACGTGGCCACCGCCGCAAGAAAGAACAGGAGCAGAAGCTGCGGGAGACTTCCCATTCGCGAGAGGGGAGCGGTGAGGGCGCGAAGCAACCCGCCCGCGCCAGAGGAGAGGAGCATCCAGAGCGCCCAGACGACAAAAAGCCCATCGACGAGGAGTTCTAATAACGAAAACGGAATACTTCCAACAGAAAAGCGCACCAGGGCCGTTGGTAACAGCAGAGGAATCGCAAAGAGCCACCACCGGAGAATCTGACGCATCACACTAGTCTTTGTCGACATAGGTTTTCTTTTTCTTATTTTTTAACTCAATAATGATGGGAGTTCCCTCAAAACCATACTTTTCCCGAATGGAGTTTTCGAGATAACGTGCGTAGGAAAAGTGAAAGAATTCCTTATCGTTCACAAAAAACACAAAATGCGGTGGATGCACACCCACCTGGGTTGCATACTGAATCCGAGGAATATAGGCCTTTGTACCCGTGGGCTTGTGCTTTTCGATCACAAAACTGAGAAACGTATTGAGCGGCCCCGTCGCAAGACGCATTTCACGCGATGCCATCACTTTTTCCACCTGCGGGAAAACCTGCTGCACATTCCGCCCCATTTTCGCCGAAGTGAAGACCACCGATGCCCAAGGCAAAAACGGGAATTTAAAGCGCAAAAAGGCAATATATTGTTCCATGAGATCAGGTACCCGAATACGTGCAGCCCGCAAATCCTCCGGAAGATCATCGTAGGTTTTGATCAAATCCCATTTATTCACCACAATAATCAGCCCCTTTTTCTCTTCAAGCACGTACTCCACAACATGCATGTCCTGCTTCGTGATGCCCCGCGCCGCGTCTATGACGAGAAGACAGACATCCGCCCGCGCAATAGCTCGCTGTGTACGCAGTAAACTAAAGGTCTCAATACCCTGGTCAATGCGTCCACGGCGCTTGATACCCGCCGTATCCACAAGTTTATAGATTTTTTCTTCCCGCGTCAGAAAAGTGTCGTGACTATCGCGCGTTGTCCCAGGAACATCGGAGACAATAACCTTTTCTTCGCCCACCAGCGCATTAAACAAGGCCGACTTCCCCACATTGGGTGTTCCCACCAAGGCAATCCGGGCAAACAACTCCTCACGCTCCTCCTCTTCGTCTGAGACAAGATCGTGCTGCGAGAAAATTTCCTTTAGCGCATCATCCAGATCATCCAGACCCCGCTTGTGCGAAACCGAAATGGGCAACGGCATCCCGAGGCCTAAACGGGTCAGTTCTACAGAATCCCGCACCATCGCCTCATTATCACATTTATTTGCCACAAAGAGGTAGGGCCGCTTACTACGACGCACCAGCTGCGCCGCCTCCATATCTACAGATGCAGAATCCGGATGCTGACCATCAACGAGATAGAGAAGGACATCCGCGTGTTCAATGGCATATCGGACTTGCTCTTGAACCCGCTGTTCAAGCACCTTTTCCGGCGTCGAGTCATCATCGATCGCCATAATTCCTGCTGTATCCACCATAAGAAACACTGGCATGCCTTTTTTGCGCACAAGACCATCCACACTTCCCCGTGTCGTTCCTGCGACATCAGAAATAATGGCACGGCTCGCGCCAGCATAACGATTAAAGAGCGAAGATTTGCCCACATTTGGGCGGCCAACAATGGCAATAACTGGGTATCTCATGGGGAAAATTGGGGCAATAGCGCGCGTATTGTAGCAAAGACACACGAAAACTCAATAAGGAAATGGTTTGCGCAAATGGTCTATCACAGGGTAAGATAGAAAGAAGTCACTTTTTCTTTCTATGACCTACGTTCCCTCGCCTTCCGCACCCGCCGACTACATCAGCGAACACCGTCTCTACGACGCGGTGATGGCGCGCATCGATTTGGATCTCGTTGGCTGGAACTATCAAGCCTTTAAATTTCACCTTCTGACGCTGCCGCCGGAGGAACAAAAACGCCTCACGGATGCAAAACACGTCTCGCTCATGGAGTATCGCAAGCACCTGGTGCGCCTGGAGCAATCTTTATCGGGCCATGAGCAAGGCGACGCAAAAAACTTCATGCAAACCAGCGGTGAAATCAGCACCCTCGATGCCATCGAAGATCAATTAACCTCACTCTAACCATGCCTATCAACAATTCTCCTGAGAACCTTTCGGACAGCACAAAGTCATCACCGGAAAAGAATCTGGACGCAGGCGTTTTGGGAGCCATGAACCAAGGTGATCAGCTTGAACGAAAGTTCGCAAACATTCAGGGAGATCTCTATGCCTATGTTGACACACTTTTTCGTGAAAAAACGCCAGAAGAACACGTGCGTGAAGATACGCGAAGCGAGCTCGAATCCTTAAAGAATCTCATCGAGTCACAAGACGCCTAGCGCCCAAGATACCGCCGCAAGAATGCCTCTTTCCAGGAAACAAAGGTCCCCTCTGCAATATGCAGGCGGGCTTTTTTCATTAAATCCAGCAGAAAACGAACATTGTGCTCACTCAAAATTGAGAGGGCAACCATTTCCTTTTCCATAAAAAGATGGCGGAGATAAGCCCGGGAATAGGTGGTACTTGCCCGCCCTTCCGCCTCAGTATCCAGTGGTCGCTCGTCGAAACGGAACTGTTCATTCGTAATGGTGCGCTTGCCGTCATGGGTAAAAAACGTGCCGTGACGGCCAATGCGCGTTGGAAGAACACAGTCAAACATGTCCACACCGCGTGCCACCCCTTCCAGCAAATCTTCGGGCGTTCCAACGCCCATGAGATATCGCGGCTTGTTCTTGGGAAGCACCGCATCCACCACCTCCATCATGGCATACATGTCTTCTTTGGACTCACCGACACTCAGACCACCGATGGCATTGCCCGGCATGTCCAGCGCCGCAATGTAAGCCGCCGACTCCCTGCGCATAGCGGCGTCCACACCTCCCTG
Organism: Candidatus Gracilibacteria bacterium CG17_big_fil_post_rev_8_21_14_2_50_48_13; assembly: GCA_002783265.1. Classification (GTDB taxonomy): domain Bacteria; phylum Patescibacteriota; class Gracilibacteria; order 1-14-2-50-48-13; family 1-14-2-50-48-13; genus 1-14-2-50-48-13. The sequence continues at coordinate 62,271 of PFFG01000009.1, forward strand.
CACAATGGGAAAAAGCGATTGTTCATAGTAAAAATCACCCCATCGCTCACGACGCTGTTCCTGCATTTTGGGAAAATGCGCCACACAACGATCGACCCAGCGATGCGTCCGTTCCAGAGCCTCGCGAATATACGCCGGATCTGCATCCGCAGGGGCGCATTCGTCGAAGGCCATCATAATATCGCCGCCAATACTCCCTTCAATATCCATGACACCCTCCGGCGAAAAAAAGTGCTTGGAACCATCCATATACGATCGAAACTCCACACCATCCTCCGTCATTTTCACCAGAGGGGCACCGTCGCCACGCATGCCCTTCCCGAGGGAGAACACCTGAAAGCCACCACTATCCGTGAGAATGGGTTTATTCCAGCCTTCAAAACGATGGATCCCGTGCGTGTGCTCGAACATCTCCGTGCCGGGGCGCAGGTACAGATGATAGGTGTTCCCGAGAATAATTTCCGACCCCATGGCGAGGGCCGCTTCCCGATCGATGCCCTTGAGGGCACCCTTCGTGCCAACGGGCATAAAGACCGGCGTATCAAAGGTGCCGTGGGCAGTCGTTACGGTACCGGTGCGCGCGGAGGAGTCGGGATCGCTGTGGTGGATGGTAAAAGAGAGGGGCATGGTCTATAAGTTCGAAGTTCGTAAAGAATGCATTAAACACAAAGCGATGGCAATGGCATCCGCCGCATCATCATGCTTCGAGGCAAACTGTAGCCCAAATTCAATGCCAAGGATACTCTGCACCTGTTTTTTATCTGCGCGGCCATCACCAGTAATGCGGAGTTTTACCTGCATCGGATTAAACTCTGCAATAGGCATCCCCCGCCGTGCGCACTCTTCCACGATCACACCCCGCGCATGAGAAACGTGCATGGCCGTTGTGACGTTTTTGCCGAAAAACACTTCTTCTATACCAACGTGCTCTGGAGTGTATTTTTCCAGGAGCTCTACCAAATCGGCGCGAATCATAACTAGACGCTCACCAAGGCTAAGCCCTGCAGGCGTTTTGATAATGCCATACTGCTCTATGTGGGGTTTGCGCGATGCCTCTGTTCGCACAATAGCAAAACCGGTCGTCGCTAAACCTGGATCAATGCCGAGAAGGTACATAGAGAAAGAAAAAACCTCGTGCTTTGGATATACACGAGGTTTTGTTTCCTAGCAAAGAAGTTATGCAGCGATTTTCAAGTCCTTGAGCTGTTTCAAAAGAGGACCTGCCTTCTCTAGTGCACCTTCTTGTTTAATCATTGCTTCAATGTTCCGTTTAATAACATCTGCTTTAGCATTATTACCCTTTACCAGGAGTTCTTGCATTTTCGCCATGCGGGCAGCTAACTCGTTTTGAAAAATCTTTTTACTGGTAAGGTCAACTCCTCTCGCCCCTACTTCAGCCGTTTTGGCTGTTACTTTTGATGCACCCTCGGCCGACTTACCTGCAATTTTCGTAAGGAGCTTTGGGGCAGCACCCATACTGACTTCCTCAATCGCAACTGCTGCTGGTTTTGAAGCTGCATTGAGCAAAGGAACTGCAGCCCTTCCCTCTAAGGCCAGCGCCTCTGCAGCAGGAGCGGCTGCAGGCGCCATGCCTGCACCGATAGCTCCAACCCCAAGGGAAATCCCATAGGCAAGCGCAACACTACGGATATCCTTTAGAAGCTTGTCCATAACATACCAGGACTCCTCAAAGTCTTTTTGTGCATCTGCACGTAATTCAGGCGCCCTAACTTTGGCTGCATTGATGACGGCCTTCGCACCTTTTTGTTTGAATGCATAGAGCTTATCATTGATTTCTTTAGGTGTTAAAAAGGGTGAGGCCATATCCTTAATTAAACGTGTCAACTCTTTGGCCTCCTTTGGTTGAATACGGAGATCCTTCTGACGTGCAGACCATGAACGAAGGAGCTCCTTACTACGAGCTTCCGCAGCTTCTGCCTGCACTTCATAGTTCGAGACGACATTTCGGTACTCTTCTGTGCCTGGTTGCAAAATTGACCCATCTGCGCGCGTAATATCACCACTCGGTTTCACCTTAAACTCCTGATTATTCACTATAAATGTTGGAGTCGTTCCCTGGCGAAACTCATGAGACGCAGCATCCAGTTTTGGTGATAGCGCAGCAAGTTTTGTACCTCCAGTAATCCCTAACTCCGTCTTGCGCTCACCAGATAAACTTGCCAGTTCTTTGCTCGCCAGCTGCTGCACTTCCGATTCGGTGAGCTTCCCCTCGTTATGCAGTCGCGCTTTCGTTATCGCACGAGCCCTTGCTTCTTGAACGGCGTTTGCATCTACCGTCGCAAAGTCCGCTGCCGCTTTTGCACGATCCAGTGCTACATCTGTACGCCCCTTTGAAAGAGCATCTTTGACGTTTCCAAGGCGAACACGCGTTGCTTCATCCCGCTTATTTAAATTCCTCGCTAGTCGATCGTATTCTGCTTTGTTCATTCTCGCTTTCTCCAGATTACGCATTGCTGCCGCCTTGTCTTCTGGACTCTTTGCCTCTCGTTCCTTTTGAGTCCAGAAGTTTACACTCGACTGGGTAGACTTTTGATATTTCTTTACGTCTTGCACCTGCTTGGATAGGTTCTTGGTTTCTTTCTGGACATAGGTCTTCACTGCATTGAGGTCTGCTTGCTTTTTTACAGCAGCAGGAGCAGCATTTTTCAACTCCTTAAGCTTTGTTTGCGTTTCTGCCTTTACCGCCTGTTTCGCTTCCGGTGCTTTTTTGGGCATCGGAGCTGGAGCTGGTTTAGGAATGTTGTTGTTTTTTTCTGCCATTTTTGTCATCAAACAAAGTAAAACTATCATTTCATTATACACGAATCATGCGAAAACAGGGAAAATTCCTTTGGAAAAACCACAATTCCAGCTACTATACACCCGATTTCGCTCTAATTTTCCTCCATGTACCTTTCTAAAAACTGGCTCTCCCGATACGTCACTATTCCTGCGGACTTCGACCTCTTTACAACCCTCTCGCTGCACACGGCAGAAGTGGAGGAGGCAAAGACCGTCGGTTCTTTCCCACACATGGTTGTCGGGCATGTCGTCAAGCTTTCCGCGCACCCCAATGCTGATAAACTGCGGGTTGCTGAGGTTGATACAGGAAATGGAATCCGGACCATTGTCTGTGGAGCCGCAAATATTGCAGAAGGTCAAAAGGTACCGGTCGCCCTTCCAGGAGCGGTCATGCCGGCAGGTTTTACCATTACGGAGGCGGAGCTGCGTGGTGTCATGTCGAGTGGCATGATTTGCAGCAAAGATGAGCTTGGGCTCACGGACGGAAGACAACCCGGCATTTGGGAACTTCCCCAGGACACCAAAACAGGTATGCCCCTTGAAGAGTTTCTTGGAGGGAGCGATCTGGTGCTGGAAATTGAAAACAAGTCTATTACGAACCGCCCGGATCTCTTTGGGCACTATGGTATTGCGCGGGAAATTGCCGTACTGACCAAACAGGATCTTGCACCCTACCTGCAAAAAGAAGCGCGCCTGGAAACGGATCACCTACCTGCGCTGGATATCACCATCGAGAACCCCGACGCATGTAGCCGTTATGTTGCGATTGTGCTGGAAAACATTGCACCCAAAGCGTCCCCTGCGTGGCTTGTGCAGAGCCTCGCCCGTGCTGGCATCAAGAGTCATAACAGCATTGTGGATGTCACAAATTACGTGATGATGGATCTCGGGCAACCCATGCACGCCTTCGATTACGACCGCATTGACGGAAATAGCATTTCTGTAGGCTACATGGAGCACGAGGAGATGCCTATGACAACGCTCGACGACATTGAACGTCATGTGCCTAAGCAGGTATTGCTGATTAAGAACAAGGAAAAGCCCCTTGCTCTTGCGGGTATTATGGGGCTTGCCCATAGCGCAATTTCCGACAAAACCACGAGCATTCTTCTGGAATCCGCAACCTTCAATAAAAGTGTTATTCGCAAAGGCGAAGGTCTCGTGAACCTGCGAACGGACGCGTCTATTCGTTTCGAGAAAAATCTAGCGCCAGAGCACGCTCTGTTAGGTATGTACAAGGCGCTGGAGCTGCTTATGGAGATTCATCCGGAAGCAACTTTGGCTTCCCGTCTTATGGATGTACAAAGTCAGGACCAGCGCGAAGTTATCATCCACACCTCCTGGGAGTTTTTACTACGTCGCGTTGGTGATGCAAACCTGACAAAAGCTATAGCGGCGGATCTTCTGGATCGCCTTGGCTTTGTTTGTACAGAAGAGGGGGAAACCCTGCACGTAACGGTGCCCTTCTGGAGAGCAACGGGCGATTGCTCCATTCCTGAAGATCTTGTAGAGGAACTCTGCCGCATCTATGGCTATAACAAACTGGTGAGCACTGTTCCAAATATGCCTCTGCGCTCTGCACCGGAGCTCAAACTGCGTCGCTTTGCACGTGATTTGAAAGAGGCGCTTTCCGGTCGTCACCATCTTATGGAAGTGAACAACTATGCCTTCTATGCAGAGCAGGCCCATGCGGATTTTCTTTTGAAGGAAGGTATCCACAGCGATCCCATCCGTGTTCTCAATCCCCTTTCGGCAGAGGCAGGGATCATGCGTACATCAACTATTCCTCTCCTTGGACGTGGTGTAGCAAAATTTGGCCGCGAGTATGCGACGTTAGGCGTGTTTGAAATCGAAAAAATCTACTGGAAAGAAAATGGCCGTGTTTATGACGATGCGGCAATGCATGATTTCGAAGATCTCTATGCAGGACTTTTTCTGCTGGGGAGCAAAGAAGCAGCGGGAACGTATAAAGAACAGTGGGAGCAGCACGCGTTTTATCATGCAAAAGCCATTGTGGAGGATGTTATCCATGCAGGGACACTCGAAGGGCTCACGCTGGAAATACCTTCCACCGACGATTGTGCGCGGTATCCCTGGGCACATCCAAAGGAAGCGCTTGCGATTCGTTTAAAGAAGAAAACCATTGGACTTGTGGGCGGTCTCCATCCCGCGATTCTTGCTAAGCTCGATCTTGCGGGACGTACTGCCGCCGCAGCGGAATGGTCTGTCTCCGGCCTCATGGAAGCCGAGAAGGAGCAGGTGCTCGAGCCCATCTCCGATTTCCCTGTTGTAACGCGTGATATTTCTTTTGTGATTGAAAAAACCGCCCATGTAGATGCAGTCATAACGCTGTGCCGTGAGTTTGACCCCTTGATTACCCAGGTGTCCATGCGCGACATCTTTGAAGGAGAAAATCTTCCCAATCAAAAAAGCGTTACCCTTATGCTGGAACTTGCTCATCCAGAGCGAACCCTCACGGATAATGAAATTTCTCCGGTCATGGACGCCCTCATCGAAAAAGCCGCGACCATCGGAGCAACAGTGCGACTTGCTTAAGTACGCAGCAGGCAGAAAGGCGCGAGGCACCTACTGGTCCTCGCGTTTTTTAATGACCATCAAACTCACATCGTCTGCCTGAGGTACACCTTCCATAAATCGATAGACGTCTTCAAGGATACCATCGTAAATTTCCTTGGATTTCATTTTCCCCGCATGTTTTTCGATACTTTCCACCAGTCGATCAATGGTATACATTTTTCTCTCACTGTTCCATGCTTCTGGAATACCGTCGGTGTAGAGCACTAACACGTCGTTGTCATCGAGCGTGATGGTTTCTTCCTTCAATATTTTCTGCACCTTATCCACCATACCAAGCGCGATACCTTCTTTTTTGAGCATACGACTTTGTTTGGTGCGCGTATTGTAGACAAAGGTCGGTTCGTGTCCACATGGTGCATAGGTTAGTGTCTTCTTCTTTGTATCCAGAATTCCGATAAACAGCGTAATAAACATGTCAGGACGGGTTTTTGCACGCATAACACGATTGAGCGTTAAGGTGAGTTCTTCAATATTAATATCCCGTTCCTCTGTCGCCATAGAGTATATGAGTGAGTTTGCGATGGCTGTCACGAGACCTGCTGATACTCCATGCCCCGTCACGTCTCCGATGTAAAACAAAAGTCGTTCATCATCCAGGGGAATAAAGTCGTAACAGTCACCTCCGACTGCATCTGCGGCAATAACGCCAGCCTGAATGTCCAGGTTCCCCAAGGTCGGCATTTTCTTCGGCAGAAATTCATCTTGGATCTTACTCGCAAGCTCGATTTCCTTTGCAAGTCGCTCCTTTTGTACCAGCTGATCTGTGGCTGCTTTAAGCTCCAGTGACATTTTGTTAAAAGACTTTGAAAGCTGCCCCACCTCATCACGTGTCGAGATATTGACCACTTGGCCAAAGCGACCTCGGGAAATATTCACGGCACTTGCAGTGAGCTTTTTCAGCGGTCGGACAATACCCGTCGTAAAGATAAAGGTGACTAAAATACCCAGGACAATGTAGACAATCGACACCATGAGTGCATTCATGGTGACGTCCATCGTGCGCTGCGCTAGAGTTGCGTAGGAGATGGCATAAATGAGAGCGTAGGAGGCACCGTCAACTTTCATGGGGTAGACAACGGTTTTCATTTCCGCGTCCTCACCAAAGTTTTCGAGGGTCTTCCCTGCCTGATCCACGAAATTTAATCGACCCCCCTCCGTTTGTTTCACAAAAGCAATTTCACCGTGCATGTTTTCCACAGAAGGATCATTCGCCTGAATGCGCGCCAATTGAGGAGCATCGGCAATCTTTCTACCCTCCTTCGGCGTATTTTCACTCTTGTCTTCTTCCAAATTATAGCGAACGTCTCCCTCATAGCCCACGACTTGCACATTGGTTATGTCTGCATTGAGATCTAGAAAAGATCGGAGCTGGCCAGGAAGTTTTACAAAGGATTTTGTTTTTTCCGTTTCCTGGTAGGTATCCAAAATATCCGTGGAGATCAACTGCGCAAACCGAAGGGACCCCCTGAGGATGTCCCCACGAAGCTCTGTGCTACTCTGCATAAGCACAAGCAGTGTATTGGTACCAATAACGGCAATAATCAGGAAACTGACCAGCAGGGTAAATTTGGTGCGAAGAGACATGTTACTTGGTCGTTAAGGCAGGAAAATAGATTACGCCATCCAGGCGGGGTTCAAACTGCAGCCCTTTTTTGAAGGCATAGAGACGTTTACTTTCAAAGAGAGGAACACCTAAGGCGCCCTCCAGGACATTTTTCTGCACCTGTTTCAGAAGACTCACACGCTTTGTTTCGTCGAGTTCACGTTCTGCCTGTTCGATGAGTGCATCGACGGTCGCATTGGAATAACTGGCTGCATTGTATTCACCATATTGCCCTTTTTTAGAGTGAATGACGGACTTAAAAAAGGTCATAGAGTCGCCCATATCAAACTTCCAGCCAAGAATGTAGGCCTGCATGGAGTTGTTTTTGATACGGCTCAGAAACTCTTCTTCCGAAGATACTTCATCAATTTCCACGTCAATACCCACACCCTTGAGATGGACTTTAATATACTCCGCAAGAATCTTCATTGGGCGAAGAACGCTGACGGTTATACTCATTTTTCGCTTATCCACGTATTTGATGGATTCTTCTGGGTTGTAGATTTTCTCTGGAAGATCCGCGTCAAAGCCCGTTACACCAGAGGAAATAAACTGATTCGTTGGCGTTGCATAACCCTCCGCAAAGGAGGCAATTTCTCTATTATTAATAGCCTTGGAAATAGCTTCACGCATAGGGCGATCAGGTATGCCTTTCGTGCCTACATTCATGATAAGAAACATGGTTTCTAAGCTTGGAACAGGACGGACTTCCAAAAACCCCGCATCGGAGAGTGATGCCATTTGTTCTGTCGCCGTGGGTACATTGGCGAGCAAGTCTATCTGCCCTTTAGTCAAAAGGTCGATGCGATCAAACTTATCTGCTACACCCAGTACCTCTACTTCTTTATACTGCGGCTTCACACCGTGGTATCCTTCGAAACGTGTAAAGGTAAGGCGGTCTTTTGTGCGTGCGGTCAGCATGTAGGGACCCGTTCCAATATAGGGGCTTGGGGCCTCAGGATTGGGATTGACTTTCGTAATGGGGACTGCCGCTACTTTGAGGGGGAGCAGTGGGTCCGCAATGTCCGTTTGTATGCGGAGAACCATGGGCTCCGGTGAGGAAACCTTCGAAATATTTTCGAGGGTGAGCACAAGTTCAGGATCCCCCTCCTTTTTCGAGCGCTCAAAGGATTGCACCACATCTTCCGCCGTCAGTATGGAGCCATCGTGAAAACGCACATCAGGTTTGAGTTTCATTTCCCACTCCGTTGGAGAAATATTTCCATAGGACAAAGCAAGTTGGCGCTCTGGGCGCATCAATGTGTCGGTGAAGGTGAGCCCCTCAAATACATTCACAGCGATGGCGCGCTGCCCTGCTTGTGAACTGTAGGGGTTCACCGCCGCAGGCACGCTATCAAAGGCGATATGGAGAGAACTTTTCGAAACTTGCTGCGCGGAAATAAACGGATTAATGCCCGTAAAATACATATAGGCAGATAGGCCGGAGGCAAGCAGCAAGAAGGCAATAAGTGCCCCAAGGAGATACGTCGATTGTTTGACCGCCATTGCGTTGAGTAAAGATATCGTTACATTGTACACGATAGGAGCGATTTTTTCGAATCTTTTTCAGGAACTATGCGTTTTGCGACACCAAGGTTAGAGGGAATTCTGACTGGGCGGTCGAAACGATTTTTTGCGCATTGTCTTCTGGAGGGCGAACCGACCTTGGCACATTGTGTGAATACGGGGAGCATGAAGGGCGTACTCTACCCTCCGCAGCGCTGCTTGCTGAGCCGTGCAACGAATCCCAAGCGAAAACTTGCCTATACCCTGGAAGCGCTTGAAGTGGATGGTGTTTGGGTTGGCGTCAACACGCATCTGACCAATACCATCGCGAGGGAGGCGTTGGAACGTGGACTCGTACCCGGCCTCGAGAAGGCGGTTTTACGAACAGAAGTACCTATTCTCGAAGGGCGCATTGATTTTGTCGCTGAAGAACCGGGGAAAACCACCTATATTGAAGTAAAGCACGTGTCTCTTGCGGAACATGGTATTGCGCGTTTTCCCGATTCCCCCACGGAGCGTGGCCAAAAACACCTGCGTGCGCTGCAAAGACTCGCAGGTGAGGGTCACCGGGCAATTATGCTCTACATGACGCAACGAGATGACGTACGCGGTTTTGAAGCGGCGAGTGATATCGATCCTGTCTATGCCTCTTTACTCGAAGAAGCAAAGCAGAGCGGCGTCGAAATTTACGCTTTCAAATGCACCGTTTCGCCTGATTCCGTAGAGATTATTCCTTCTTCAATATACTGAGGAAGGCCTCTTGTGGGATGCTCACCTTTCCCATCTGTTTCATACGCTTTTTCCCTTCCTTCTGCTTTTTCAGCAGCTTCATTTTTCGGGAAATATCTCCACCATAGAGTTTAGCCGTCACATCTTTACGCATGGCACTGATGGTTTCGCGGGCTATGACTTTTGCGCCGATTGCTGCTTGAATGGCAATCGTAAAAAGTTGCTTTGGGATAAGTTCTTTGAGTTTTGCGCACACAACGCGGCCCTGCGACTCCGCATTTTGGCGATGCACAATGAGCGCGAGGGAATCTACCACTTCACCCGCAACCATAACATCCAGCTTCACCAGATCACCGGGCCGGTAATCCAGAAAATCGTAATTCATAGAGGCATACCCTGAGGTTGTGCTTTTCAGATGATCGTAGAAATCGACCACAATTTCCATGAGGGGCATGTGATAGCGAAGAAGGACCCGTTCCGGTGTGATATACTCCATACCGGTTTGCAGGCCGCGATTGCGCTGTGCAAGCTCCATAACACTCCCCACATAACTGTTTGGTGTCACGATTTCAACCGTAACATAGGGTTCGTAGATTTCGGCAATAATACCGCGATCGGGCATCTGCGCAGGGTTAGTCACCCAGTAAAACCCTTCTTCATCAAACAAATGCGGGTCAGCGCCCTTACGCGTCATGAGCTCAAGCTTGTAGGGCACACTGGGCGATGTAACAATCAGATCAAGATTGTATTCACGCTCAAGACGTTCCTGCACAATTTCCATGTGCAGGAGTCCGAGGAAGCCGCAGCGATACCCGTGGCCGAGGGCGTGGGAATGAGCCACTTCATATTCTAAGGCGCTGTCGCTGAGAATGTATTTTTCCAGAGCGTCCCGGAGGAGCGGGTAATCCGCAGCGTCGAGAGGGAAAATCGTTGCAAAGACAAAGGGTTTTGCCTTTGCGTAACCCGGAAGCGACTCTGGATGTACTTCCTCTGGAGGTGTGCCTTTGTTGTGACGCCACACCGTATCGCCCACACGCGCATCTGATGTTGTTTTCAGCCCCGTCACAATGTACCCCGTTTCCCCTTCAGACAGAGTCGGTGTGGGAAGATATTTTGGAGAAAAACACCCAACTTCCAGCACATCAAAGGAACTGCCACTATTGAGCAGGTGTACCTTGTCTCCACGCTTAATGGAACCTTCCATCACACGAACATAGGACACCACACCCCGGTACTGATCGAAGACGGAATCAAAAATCAGCGCCTTCATCTGGTCAGGTTCCTTCCCTTCTGAAGGACAAGGAAGACGCTCAATAACCGCATCCAACACGGCATCGACATTGGTACCGTTTTTTGCAGAGACATGAATAATCTGATCCGCAGGAATCCCGATAATATTCTCAATTTCCTTCGCAACACGTTCCGGATCCGCCGCAGGCAGGTCGATTTTATTGAGTACTGGAATAATCGTCAGATCATGCTCAAGGGCCATATAGAGCGTCGTGAGTGTCTGAGCCTCGATCCCCTGTGACGCATCCACCACCAAGAGAGCGCCGTCCACCGCAGCAAGCGAGCGCGAGACCTCATAGGAGAAGTCCACATGGCCAGGTGTATCAATCAAATTGAGCTGATGACCTTTCCAGCTCATACGCACGGGCTGAAGTTTGATAGTAATACCGCGCTCTTGCTCGATATCCATCGTATCCAGCATTTGGCCACGCTTCATTTCCCGTTTTTCCAGGGTATTCGTCACTTCCAAAAAGCGATCTGCAAGGGTGGATTTCCCGTGATCGATGTGGGCAATGATACAGAAATTTCGAATATGTTGTCGGTCCATAGGCTTGAAAAAAGCCTCCCCGTTCTGTGCAATGCGCCGAAGGGGAGGCTATGAGGGAGTAGATTACCCTACGCGAAGTTGAAGCGATTCTACAACAGACTTATATCCTTCTGGATCCTTTGGCTTAATATAGTTGAGGAGTTTGCGACGCTTTCCTACCATCTTAAAGAGTCCACGACGGCTGTGATCGTCTTTCTTGTGGGTTTTGAGATGCTCCGTAAGGTGCGCAATGCGCTCGGAGAGGATTGCGATTTGAACAAGGGACGAACCCGTATCTTTCGCGTGTTTCTGGTAGTTCTTCATGAGATCTTTCTTTTCTGACCGCTTCATTTTCTGACGGAAAAAGTGAGTAAAACGGAGGGACAAGCCCAATACGGCGTTATTGTAGGAGGCAATGGCTTCCTTTGCAAGGAAAACTGTGTTTTTATGTCTTTTTTCCGTACCCTCTTCGAACTTGCATCTCGCGAAAAACAGTTGTAGGATAGGCGCGCAATTTTTCGAACCATGACGCATCAAGAGATTTTTCGCAAGGCATGGAGTATAGCCCGGCTGCAGAAGTACAAGAAACTTCTGTGGTTTGGCTTTGTTCCTGCATTTTTGACAACGGTGGTGAGCTCCCTCGTCTATTCGCTCCGCGGATATCAGTATTGGGTCGAGCTCTTTATGGGAGAAAATATTCTCAATGTTGCGGGCACCTTTGGTTCTACGTTTTTTAGTTCGCTTGCTGGGCAACCCCTACTAATGCTGCTGATGATCGTTTTCATCGCACTGTTTGCTGCCTGCTACATGCTGCTCCCCATATTTTTGCACGGAGGTATGATAAAGCTGACGGAACAAGCCATTTTAGGGGAGCCTATTCGCATTCGCATGGGGCTTTTGTATAGCTCCCAACACTTTCTGCGACTTTTTGAGGCGGATGCGATAACCTACCCTTTTCGCCTTTCCCTGGTGTTTATGATTTACTGGGCGGTGCGCACCTTTGCACCGGAGCTGCTTGTTTTGGTTCTCTTCCCTCTTGGATGCTGGTTTCTTGTGAGCATTCTGATGAATGTGATGCTGCTGTTTACGGATTATTTTATTGTTTTGAAGGAAGAACATATTTTTCCGAGCTTCATGACCAGTATGCAGACTGTGTTTCTCAATATTGAGGAAGTACTCAGCATGCTGATGATCCTGATTTTGATTGCACTGCGCGTTTTGCTCAATACGGCCATTGCCATCGGCGTGCCACTCCTGGTTATGTATGTGTTTAGCTGGTTTACCTCGTCGCTCCTGGTTTCTCTCGCGTGGCCTGTGGCGATTCTTATCGGAATAGCATCTCTCACGATGCTTTCGTACATTAACGCAATTTTTTCTGTGTTTTTGACGGCGGCATGGACTCTGATGTTCATGAAGTACACAGGAACACTGCCGGTCGAGGAAAGTACTGAGGAGGTATCACCGAGCATGACGGATACTCCCGATAGGCAAAGCCAGCAGCTCCCCTTGCTTGCAGAGTAAAAACCCTTGCCACGGCACCAAAAATTTGTAGAGTGGTGAAGCAAAATGGCCCTATCGTCTAATGGTTAGGACTTCGCCCTCTCACGGCGGCAATCGGGGTTCGAATCCCCGTAGGGTCACCAAAGATTCATCAAAGCACGCAGCATCAACAGCCCGCGCTCTTTCATCAATGCTCCGTACCTACGGGGATTCGAAACCAGCGCAGGGGAAAGCACCATAATGTGCTTTCCCCAAGCCTTCGGGGCTCCGCCGCAGGTGAGATGAGCGGCGAACGCTCAGTGAGCCAGCGAATCCACCGTGAGGTGGGCGAATCCCCCTATAGGTATATTCCCCTACAAAACGGCCATATCTTCCGCAGCTGCACGCAGCACGATTTCAATTCCAAACCGACAAAGTGCCTCCCAAAGCGTAATGGGGTCGACAAGCCTTCCCTCTACTGCCCCAGGATAATTGCGCAGCAGCCACCCTGCAGTGCGATCGACACAAAAAGGTTTCTCCTGTCCTGATAAAAGATGTTGAATTTGCTCTCTTGTGGGACGAGCAAACTTCCCAATTTTCTTTTCCACATAGGAAGGGCAAAGAAAAGCATGGAGCAGGGTTGGATTTTCTTCAAACTTCTGGAGGACATCCTCATGTATTTCTCGATTCATCATAGTATCCAATTAGGGCAAAATCTTCCAAATAATAAATCCAGAGGCACGCATCACCTCCTCGAGTCGTGGGTTTCCACCTTCTCGAAATACTCGTTCACCTCGTTCATCCATGGGCGCCGTAGCTTCTGGCGCTTCCCCATTGACCATATTCTGAAATATATCGACTTTTTTCGTGAGGGTTTTTTTCGTTGTTTTATCGATAGAATCCGTCCCTAAGTCAAAGACAATATAGCGAAATCCCGCATCATACAGCATTCCCGCATAGTATGCAGCGTCGCCTCGCGGAAGATAGGTCGCAAGAAACTGATCCAGCTGGTTATCTGAGGCCACACGTGTATCGTTTGAGGCGATAAAGTACGGTAGAAGCGTTCCAATACGAACAATTTTGCTTTCTGTCTCTGTATTCAGGAGCTTAGAAGCCGCATAGTACTCTGCATTGAAAAATTTCAGACCTGCATCCTGGCTGAGTACACCTGCTTTAAAGAGTAAGAAGTGACGGGAATCAAAGGCCTGAGCAGGTTTCAACATGGATACCACGGAAGCTCCGGACCGTTCGAAGGTCTTTATGGTCGTCTCTGACGTCGTGAGTTTGTAGGAAAGCATAGGCAGGATCCAAAGCAGCACAATCGCTACGATAAAAAACTGATATTGTCGTGGGCGCTCTTCTTCACGCAGCCGTGAAAGCACGTACCCTCCGCCCATCAGTACACCGATAAATCCAACAATACCATACCAGAGAACGCCACTGGCTGCGTACATCCAGAGGAATCCATAGAGCATTGTCACCAACGTCAGGTGCAGAATCATGGGAGCATGACGAAGGTCCTTTTGCTCTTCCAGAAGATGCCCGCGTGCTATGGCATAGAGTATGCCTATACCAGAGAGAAGAGTCAGCGTATGCGTTATAGGCGCGGGTGTCTGTACATTCACCAAGATAGAGGTCAGAAACCACAAGAAGATCGCTCCATATATAGTGACAACCCACGCATCCGTGATGAATTTTGCACGTGCAACCACGTAGGCCAGCAAGGCAAAACACAAGGCCAGGAACACCCACCCCATGGCAACATAATCACCACCGACATTCACACTGAAGGTCGCATCCAGTGGCAAAGACATATAATGCATGAGACCCGTGTCAAACCCTGCATACCGACCAAGCTCCTCCGTTACCGTACCTCCCTGCTCTTCGAGCGTCGATTTGAGAGCCGTTGATTCTGCGAGAGATGCACCCGTTGCGGTAGAAACAGCCGAATCTACCGGAAGTCGGGGACTTTGCATCTGACTAAAGAGCAACATCTGCACAGAAAGCGGAGCACATTGTGGCGTACACCAGGACCTGAGATTGAAGACCATCCATGGACTAAAGGCGAGGAGAAAGCCAAAAGCCATGGTCAGAAACCATCCCAGAAGACGTGAAAAATGCTCGACACTTTTTCTCGCAAAAAACACAGAAGCGACGGATCCCAGAGCGGTCACTATCAGAAGGATCGTTCGCACTATAACTGGAACCTCCAGACCACCCATGGCAAAAACATTCCCCAAGAGCAGAACAAATACTCCGCCCAAAATACCCGCACTTGCCCCCCAGCCTCCTGCAAAACGTAACAGCAAAAAGACAACAAGCATCACCAGCGCCAAAATTGCGGTCATTTTTACACCAAAGGCAACGCCAAGCATAAGCCCTATCGTGAGAAACCGTGCTGGTGTGCGAAGATTTTCATGCTTCCACAGCTGTATACAGAGAAGCAGTGCACCTCCAACAAGAAACAGGAGCCCTAAATCCACTTTCATATCTTCTGAAAGTTGGAAAATGACAAAGGGTGAGACGGCAAAAGTCGTTGTCAGCAGCAGTGGAATACCTCCTTCATGCTTTGGCAGAACTTCCCGCACAAGTATGTAAAGCATCCAAAAAGCGCAGATCCCGCCCAGAAAGGAGAGCAACATCGCAACATAGGGTGTATTCCAGAGGACAAAACCAAGGGACATCACCAGCCCCCAGTTATAAGAGCCAAACCCACCAATAAGGGAACCGTGCTGTGCTAAAAGCGACGGAACATTCATGTAAACGCCAATATCATCCCACCCAATGGGAATAGGGCGAAGTACATGGAGAAAAGAAGCCGCCGTAACCACCATAAACACCGTCGCAAAGATGGGGCCAAGGTATACGTCGCGGCGAGCCCAAGTAAGCGTTAGAGGTGTTGTCAGGAGGTGAAAAATAGCCTTTCCTTCGCGAAACAGACCGATAGCACAACCTATGAGTAGAATCGGCCACAACAGACCTGGGATAAACTGACCAAAAAGAGCAGCAAGAAGAAGAACCAAAATCAACACAGCTGCCCCCAGAGCAAGCTGCACAAACAATTTTGTACTTGCGAGATCACTCTCCCCCATAAATAGTTTCGCAGGATAGGAACCAAACCCAATCATAGCGAGCACGACAAGAAGGAGCGCACCAAGTCCAAAGACGACTTTACCAAGCAAATGGCCAAACATGGAAAACCCTGAAACCAACACAGGATCTGTCAGGGAAAATTCACGCATCATCACGTCAATTTTTTGCTCTGCAGTCATGGGTAAATGACCAAAGTCCCACACATCACCAAAGGCTACGAGCCCCATAAGCAGAACAAGCACGACCCAAAAGAAACCAACGGTTAGGGGACGAATCTTCAATGGAAGATCATCGCCTCGAAAGATGAGGACCGTCATCCAAATCGCAGCAAATACCAAAGTCATAACCATTATGGCCGCTGCACCAGGAGAAATGGCCAAAAATCGGTCCCAGACTGGCAAAGCCGTCGGTAAAATCTGCACACTCAAATGGCGCACCCAGAAAAGGCCAATACAGAGTAACGTGGGGATCCAAAGTCCGAGGGAAAAAAGAAGAGGTCGTTTCATAACAACATAAATAGACAGAGTGCGGGAGCCAGTATAGAATGCAGCCACGCATACGTAAAGCGAAGCTCGCCCCCTCTTGTTGGAGAAATATGACAACACATCCTTCTATTCTTGTACTGGTTCCTGTTTACAATGAAGCAGCGCATATTCTTGCTGTGGCCAAAGCGCTTAAGGAGGCAGGATTTCGAGATATGCTTTTTATTAACGACGGATCAACAGATGGAACCCGGGCGCTCCTAGAGGAGCACGAAATTCCCGCTTTGCACCATATGATCAATCGTGGGCAAGGTGCTGCGATACAAACCGGTTTCGATTATGCCAAAACGGGTAAATGGGACGCGGTTGTTACTATGGATGGTGATGAGCAATGTGATGCGGGAGATATTTCTGCCCTTGCGCAGCCAATTCTTGATGAGCGCGCAGATATGGTTGTCGGCAACCGGTTTCGCCATCAAAATCACGTTCCCTTTCGTAGGCGTGTCTACAATTTTATGGGCAGTGTCATTACATGGCTACTCTCGGGCAAGTTCCTCCTCGATACGCAATCAGGCATGCGTGCGTACTCCATGAAGGCTGTGCATACAATAGAAATTGAGGCCAACGGC
Source organism: Candidatus Gracilibacteria bacterium CG17_big_fil_post_rev_8_21_14_2_50_48_13 (assembly GCA_002783265.1). Classification (GTDB taxonomy): domain Bacteria; phylum Patescibacteriota; class Gracilibacteria; order 1-14-2-50-48-13; family 1-14-2-50-48-13; genus 1-14-2-50-48-13. Next base: position 79,008 of record PFFG01000009.1, read on the forward strand.
TATGAGTTCTGCAGTGATATTATTCGTCAGGCGGGATATGCGAAACTGCGCATTGCAGAGGTACCAATCCGTGTCTATTACACGCAAGCGAGCATGCGCAAGGGCCAGAGCTTTGCCACAGGCCTGAACACGGTCACAAAACTTATTTTACGCAGTATAATGCGCTAGATTTTATGGAACTCCCACTCTATCAGATTCTGATTCCCGGCTTTTGTCTCCTTATGATCGCAAAAGCCTTTAGTCATTTCCTGCGGCATGAGCGCACACTGCGTGAACTTCTCACCCTCATACTCATTTGGGGAGCCATTGGTCTCGCAGCTCTTTTCCCCTCGGCAACCTCTGTTATTGCCGGATTTTTGGGCATTAAAAGCAACGTGAATGCTATTCTTTTCACCTCCATTGCCTTTCTTGCCTACCTTAGTTTTTCTCTCTTTATCAGTGTAGAAAATCTAGAACATGTGGTCACACGTCTGACGCGGGAACTTGCTTTGAGGGAGAAGAAGGAGAAAGAACAAAAGTAAAAGGTCGTCCGGAGTTTCATTCAAAAAAAAGAGCCTGCCGGAGCAGACTCTTTTTTGTATCCTTAACGCTTTGCCCACTGTGGAGATCGGCGTGCCTTACGCTTACCTGGCTTCTTACGCTCAACAATACGTGAGTCGATGGAGAGCAGACCTTCCTGACGAAGGATTGGCTTAAATTCTTCGTTGAGTTTGAGGAGAGCGCGCGCAATACCTGTGCGGCATGCATCTGCCTGACCAGACTTTCCACCACCCTTCACGAGGATAGAGATATCAAAGGTCTTGAGCTTCTCAATGAGCTTGAGAGGAAACGTGACCACATCAATGAGATAGGGATCCGTTACGTAGTCCTTCATCGCGCGACCATTGATGATAATGGTTCCGTTGCCACCTTCGTAGAGGCGAACCTGCGCCGTTGTTGTTTTACGTCGGCTGTATGAGTAAATGTACTTGCGTCCTGTGAAATCCATAAGATTCGTCGTGCGTTATTATGCGAATAAAGGCTGTGGGTTCTGTCCTGCGTGCGTGTGCTCTGTACCGACAAAGAGTTTGAGACGAAGCATACGTTCCTTGCGAAGCTTGTTGCGAGGGATCATACCGTCGACAGCGAGTTGCAGTGCATGCGTTGGCTGCTTCTCCAACTTCGTCGCCAAGTTCATTTCAGAAATTCCACCAATATACCCTGAGTGGGTGTAGTAAATTTTATCTTCGAGTTTCTTTCCCGTTACCGCAATTTTATCTGCATTGAGGACAATAACATAGTCACCCACATCAACGTGATTGCTGAAGTTAGGTTTGTGCTTTCCCTGCAATACAGAAGCAATCTTTGTTGCCAGGCGTCCGAGAGTTTGTCCCTGTGCGTCAACCACGTACCAAGTACGTTCTGTTGTGGCTAAAGGCTTTGAGTGCATCGTTTTCATGTGCTGCGCGTCGTCGTTATATAAATTAGAGTATCTCGATGAGCGTCATAGACGCATTGTCGCCCTTTCGTGGCATCAGACGAGTTGTTCTCGTGTAGCCAGAAGTGCGATCATCCAGACGCTTCAAAATCACCTCAAGCATCTTCTTTCCAGGAATATCCGAATAGAATACTTCCTTGAGAAGACGGATTTGCACCATTGCGGATCGGCCTTTGAGTCGAGTCACAAGCTTATCAAAAGATTTTGTCACCAGGCGAGCCTTAGACTGCGTGGTTTTCATTTTCTCATGAAGTACAAGAGATGTAAGGAGATTACGCTCCAAGGCACTCATATGTGCCTTATCTCGTCCAAATTTTTTAGTGGTAGATCGATGACGCATGGTCGAAACACGAAAGAATCAAATAAATATATGTTACTCGTCGCCGAAGAGAGTCATTCCCTTCTGCTTCAAGGCTTCACGAACTTCATTCATAGCCTTCTTACCAAACCCGCGAAGGTTGGCAAGCTTGCTCTCCGTACACTTGGTCAGCTGTTCGATAGAACCAATACCACCGTTGATGAGGGCATTGAGTGACCGAGGAGACAGGTTCAAAATTTCAATAGGAGTGTAGGTTTCGCGAGATTTCTCCAGCTCCTTCTCCTTTTCCTCACGTTCCTTCACAAGAATTTCGTCGATGTTGGCAACGAAGTCTGACTCAACCATGACTCCATCCACATTAAACAGTGTGAAGTAAGAGTTGAGGAGGTTTGCAGCAAAACGAAGTGCATCGTCCGCTGTAATAGACCCGTCTGTCAAAATCTCAATATCCACAGAGTCGAGGTCCGTACGCTGACCAACACGATCTGCAGAAACCGTATAGGCAACCTTGAGAATAGGAGAGAAAGATGCGTCAACCAAAATCAATTCAGGATCTGTATTTTCCTTCTTGAGTTCAGCAATAGACTTGTATCCAACACCCTTTTCCACACGGATTTGCATCTCCAGCTCCACATTGGAAGCATCAAGCGTCGTGATGTACAGATCCTTGTTGAGAATCTCCACATCGCTGTCAGCCTTGATGTCCGCTGCAGTAACAACGCCTTCCTTCTTCACCTTCAGTGTCAGGAACATAGGCTCCGCTGTGTGCTTACGCATACGAAGCTGCTTCAAGTTGAGAAGAATATCGAGAACCGTATCCTTCACGCCTGCAAGAGCCGTATATTCATGAGCAGCACCCTTAATCTTTACACCCGTTACTGCGACTCCTGGAAGAGAGGAGAGAAGCGCGCGTCGAAGCGCGTTTCCTACAGTAGGACCGTATCCCGATGGCAAAGGCTTCACTGTGTAAATCACGTGAAACTCGTTTCCCTGCTGATTCACGATGACCTTTGGAGCGCCGATCTCAACGTGTATTTGATGCATGTCGTATGGAAAAACGAAGTAGGAGAAAAACCAAACGGGAAACCTTACGAACGTGAGTAGTACTCAACGAGCATACGGCTTTCAATAACCTGCTCAAAATCATCCTTCTCAGGAGACTGGGCAACAGTAACACTGAAGGACTTCGGGCTTACTTGAAGCCATTTTGCTGTGGCAGGCTGCGTAATTTCACGAGAAACGAAAAAGTTGTTGCTCTTGCAATCTGGATCAAGAGAAAGCACATCACCAACTCGGAGACGAATTGAAGGAGTTTTAATCTTCTTTCCATTCACCATAAAGAGACCGTGGTTGATCATCTGGCGAGCCTGCTGGCGAGAATCGACAAGACGAGAGCGGTACAACACGTTGTCTGCACGAAGTTCAAGAACAGACATCATGTAATCTGCCGTTGGAGAATTTGATGCTGCAGCCTCTGCATAGAGGTTTGCAAACTGTGTCTCATTGAGACCAAAGATACGCTTTGCCTTCTGCTTTTCGCGCAGCTGCTTTGCATATTCTGTTGGCTTACTACGAGATGCTCCGTGCATTCCAGGAGGAGTTGCTCGGCGCACAACCGCACATTTTGGGGTTTCACATCGGTCACCTTTGAGGAAGAGCTTCACGCCTTCTCGTCGGCACAATCGGCATTTTGGTCCAGTGTATCGCATACGTCTATTGAGAGAAATTGAGAATTAAGAGAAAATTATGGTCGTCGTACCTTACGCTTACGGCATCCACCATGGGCAACAGGGGTGATATCCGTGATCGTGAGGATTTCTACTCCAGAAGAAGCAATGGAGCGAAGCGTTTGATCGCGCCCTACTCCGTAACCTTTCACAAACACAGTTACCTTCTCAATACCATAGAGTGGAACACTCTTCATAGCGCTTTCTGTAGCAAGCTGCGCTGCATAAGGAGTAGACTTACGTGTTCCTTTGAAACCAGAGGCGCCAGCAGAACCCTGCATAACAGAGTTCCCTTCCAGGTCAGCAACCGTAATGATGGTATTATTGAGTGTACAAAGCACATGCACCACTGCGTGTGGAATGCTTCGTCGTGATTTCTTGGTTTTCTTTGATGCTGTAGTCTTTGAGGCCGTTGCCATGAGTCAGAAATAAGTAGTGAGTAAGGTAATTCCCGCGAGGGAGAAAGGTAAGGACTATCCTTCCTTCTTCTTGTTTGCAACCGTTCGACGTTTACCCTTACGAGTACGTGAGTTGGTCTTCGTTCGCTGACCGCGAACGGGAAGTCCACGAGAGTGACGATAACCACGGTAGCAGCTAATATCTTGTAGGCGTTTAATATTCATTGCTACTTCACGGCGACGATCTCCCTCCACCACCATCGTACGAAGTTCGTTACGAATGAGGTCGAACTCGTCCTCTGTCATTTCATGGACACGCTTGTCGCGGTTCAATTGCAATTTTTCCAAAATTTTATTGCTCGTTGGACGACCAATACCAAACACGTAGGTCAATGCAACTTCAATTCTCTTATTCTTGGGGAGCGTAACGCCTGCTACTCGAGCCATGTTCAACGGAAATTAGTAAAGTAACTTGAAAGGTAAAAGCTTATCCTTGTCGCTGTTTGTGCTTTGCCGTATCGCAAATGACCATAACACGACCCTTTCGTCGGATCACGCGGCATTTATTACACATTGGCTTTACGGATGGTCGTACTTTCATCGTGTGGGGAACGTTATTTAATGTAAGTATTAGCTAAGTTGGTTTCTCTAAAAGTGATGCGGCCCTTCTGAAGATCGTACACGCTGATTTCTACGCGTACCTTGTCTCCAGGAATAATTTTAATGAAGTGTTTCTTCATTTTTCCGGAAAGGTAGGCGAGGATGATGCGTTCTGGTCCTTCAGTAATGCCAAGGATTCGCACCTTGCATTTCATTCCTGGTAGGACTTCCAGAACCTCACCTTCCACAACGACTATATCTTCTTTTTTAGACATGGGGCGGTCAGATTTTAATGTGCGAAAAATCTACATGAAAGGTCCTGCCTTGGCAACAGTTTTTTAAAAAACATTAAAACGTGAAAACGTATGTGTATCAAGTCGACTTTTTAATTCGAAGAATATCGCATCACGATCACGGTCCGCATTCAAGAATATGATGTTCCCCTGACGAATTACCTCAAGGACAACAGGAAAAGTATCACGATAAAACACTGCAAATCTTTGCAGAACGCTATCAATATTTCGATCATCTTCACGAACCTTCAATTCATTCCGGCAGTAGCCACAAAACTTCGCCTCAGCATCATAGGAAGCCTTATGGCAGGTAATACACACGCGTCGCCCCTTCAGGCGCTCAAGTGCTGTTTCCAGCGTTATCTCAAAGAAGACCGGAACATACTCGCGTTCGAGAGTTGCAAGCAACTGGGTTAGACGAAGGTACTGGGAAACTGTTCGAGGCATCCCATCAAATATGAAGGATTTCTCTTTACCCTCCTTCTCAATCTTTTCTTTAATCAGGGAAAAAACCACCTCATCTGGAACGAGTTTGCCGCCACGAAGGAAAAAAGCGATGTCCTCGTCGGACTTCGCTTTTTCTCTCAGCATTTCTCCAATGCTGATGTTGGTATAGTTTCCTGTACTGAGCAGTTTCTCCGCCTGGGTACCTTTTCCCGCCCCCTGAATTCCAAGCAAGATGATATCCACCGAATGGTACTGTAAAGTCTAGTAAAATTTATCGTAATCCTTCGTCACCAATTCTACTTGAATCTTACGAAGGACTTCCAGAACCACACCAACAATGATGATCAAACCTGCACCGGAAATGAGGAGTTGCACACTTCCAAAGCTACTGGATGAAGTAAAGGCCTGGAAGACGTAGGGGAAAATCGCAACGAGAGCAATGAATAGACCTCCCCACAGGGTCAGTCGAGCAGAAACGGCACCAATAAACTGTGCAGTTTCCTTTCCTGGACGAACGCCCGGAATGAATCCTCCTCGTTTCTGAATGTTTTCCGCCACCTGATCAGGATGGAAAACGATACTCACATAGAAATAGGAGAAGAACATGGTGAGCAGGAAAAAAATCACCTGGTACCACATGTTGGGAGCTGAAGGATTGAAGTTAGCAAGAATCCAGTCGGAAATTGAACGCAGAGTTGAGTTCGTCGAGAAGGCAGCAATTAGGTTCGCCGCTATACTTGGAAACGTCACCATACTGACACCAAAGATAATTGGTACCATTCCCGCCTGGTTCAAACGAATAGGCAGATTTGACTTTTCCATTCCCCGTTTTCCATGCTCAGCATAGGTAATAGGAATGTTTCTCTGAGCCTCCGTAAACCACGTTACAAAAAGCAACAGTGCGACCGTAATCACAAGGAGGAAGACGATAGAAGCAAAAGCCGCATTATCTTCCAGAGAGATCGAGAGATTGTTGATGAAATATTGTGGGATCGCCGTCACGATAGAAGCAAAGATGAGAATGGAAACACCATTTCCAATTCCCTTCTCCGTAATCATTTCTCCAAGCCAGAGCAGCAAGAGAGAACCTGCTGTCACAGAAATCATGGCGATAGGAATCATAGCGGGAGCGACGAGCTCTCCTCCACCAAAACTTGTATTGAGGAGCAGGATCATCCCATAGGACTGGAGCAGTGCGAGAGGCACCGTCAGCCAGCGAGTATATTTGTTGATGATTTCCTGACCACGCTGACCATCCTTAGAAATAGCTTCAAGCTTTGGGATAATGACCGCGAGAAGCTGAAGAATGATCGACGCATTAATGTAGGGAGAAAGTCCCATCAAAATGAAGGAGAGACCTTCGGAGTTTCCTCCACCCATCAGCGCGCTGAAAGCACTAAAGGTATCCGCAAGACCACCCGCTGCCGCCTGCTGATTAAACAACTGGCTGAGCGCCGCGTAGTTCGATCCTGGGACTGGCACGTGTGTAAGTACCTTGTAAACGAGGAGAATAAAAAGCGTAAACAGAATTTTATTCCGCAGGTCGCGTGATTTGAACAAAGAGACAAGGTAATTCATCGTGCCCTAAAATTAAGAATATGGGAGAGAGCTTTTCTTAGAGAAGCGTGACAGAACCACCCTTCGCCTCAACAGCAGCAACAGCCGCTTTGGAAGCCGCGTGAACAGAAAGCGTGAGCTTCTTATCGAGCGTACCTCGAGCAAGAAGTTTTACTTCAGACTTCGCATTGGAAACAAGTCCTGAAAGAATGAGTTCTTTCATACCAACCGTCGCACCGTCCTCAAAACGCTCATTCAAATCGCCCAGGTTAATTGGCGTGCGAACAACTTTGTTGATAGCCTTAAAGCCCTTGAGCTTAGGAATCTTCATCAAAAATGATGTTTGACCACCCTCGAGCTGCGCTTTAATTGTCCAACCGGTTCGTGCCTGTTGTCCCTTATTTCCACGACCAGCTTTTCCACCTTTGCCGGATCCATAACCTCGTCCAAGGCGTTTCGCCTTTTTCACGATCTTATTTCCGTTCTGGATATCTTGGAGACTCATGATGCAATAATGAAAGAAATGTGTACGAATTATTTATGCTTTTGGTGCTTCTTCAGTTTTTTTCGCTGCTGCCTTTCGAGGAGCAGGGCGGCGAGCTGGGCGTCGCTCTTCAGCCTTTGGAGCCTCTTGCTCGAGCTTAGGACGCTCAACGGATTCTACCTTCTCAACGTGCATATACTTGGCAGTAAGTGCTTCAAGAGCAAAGAGTGCTGCACGGGAAGAGGAGATTTTATTACTTGAACCGAGAGACTTACTCATAATGTTCTTAAACCCCGCAAGCTCAACGACCTTACGGATCGCTCCTCCAGCGATCAGTCCTGTACCTTCCGCTGCAGGCATCATACGAACTACTGCACTCTTGTACTTGAACTCAATAGGGAAAGGAATCGTATCCTTCACAATGGCGATGGTCTGCATATTCTTCTTTGCTTGCGTGACTGCTTTCGTCACAGCAACCATAACTTCATTGGCTTTCCCGACACCAATGCCGATTTTACCGTTGCGGTTACCAACGATAACTGTTGCTCGAAAACGAAGACGACGACCTCCAGATACAACACGCGTTACGCGGTCGATCGCGAGTACTTCTTCAAAAAATTCGGTGTCCTTCTTGCGAACGTTGTTCGATTTATGTCCTTTAGCCACGAGAGTTGAAGTTATGAGGTGGGAGAAATATTAGAGTGTGATGTCAGCTGCACGGAGAGCTTCAGCGATTGCCTTCACTTTACCATGATACTTGCGACCTCGGCGATCGAAAACCAGAGTCGATACTCCTGCTTTCTTAATCTGATCAGCAAAGGTAGTTGCCATCTTCGCTGCGCTCTCCATATTCACAGAAGAGATGCCTGCTTTTTTGCTGTGCAATGACGCGAGGGTTTTTCCAGCCGTGTCATCAATAAGCTGCAGGAAGATTGTCGTCCCTCCGATGTTCACGGAGAGACGTGGTCGCTCACTTGTTCCGCTAACCTTTGCGCGGATTCGGTTTTTTCTCTGTTTGAGGCGTGTCGCTGATGCGTTCATGTCGATGAAATATAGGAAATGCTGAAATGCTTACTTACCTGCAGATTTACCTGCCTTACGCACAACGTGTTCATCACGGTAGCGTAGACCCTTACCCTTATACGGCTCTGGTGGACGAAGCTTGCGAATATTAGCCGCAACCTGACCAACAAGCTGTTTGTCGATTCCTTCAATGAAGATACCTTGAGCATCCGCTGGATTAATGGTGAACTTAATTCCCTGGGGAGCATCAACTTCAACAGGGTGAGAGAAACCAAGGCTGAGAGCCAGCTTCGTTCCCTTTACCTGTGCCTTGTATCCTACACCGAGGAGTACGAGCTCGCGAACATACCCTTCTGATACACCCACGACGAGATTCGCGATGGAATTACGCGTGAGACCTTGATACATTGCTGCACCAAGTGCACCTTCGCGAGGAAGAACGTGCATCACGGATCCCTCTAATGAAACCGTTACAAACTCAGGGAGATAGGTGAAGGAGAGTTCTCCTTTCTTTCCCTTCACTGTAACAGTATTGCTACCAATGAGTGCGGTGACTCCTTCTGGCAAATGAATTGGTTGTTTTCCTACGCGTGACATGGTATGTATCGTTTTAAGAATATGTGCTGACTAGTAGATTTGGCAGAGATACTCTCCTCCAAGACCTGCGTGCTTTGCCTCGTATGAAGACATAAGACCCTTAGAGGTAGAAATGATTCCTACACCATGGCCGTTATGCACAGGGCGAATATCTTGTGCCTTCACGTAATATCGTCGTCCAGGACGGCTCATACGCTTAAGAACTGGAAGTGGTACGTTCTTTGGCTGATCTGCAAGGGTAATGACAATATCCTTGAAACCATCTTCGTTTGTCTCAACAGTAATTGCTGCCGCAAAACCTGCCTTCTCCATAATTTTAGAGACTGAGAACTTCATCTGAGAGTGCGGAACTCGTACCTGTGCGAGACCGGCCATATAACCGTTACGCACACGTGTGAGAAGATCTGCAATCGGGTCATTCACCATCATCGTGTTTACGTTAAATATGTGGAAACAAAAATATACTACCAGCTTGCCTTCTTAAAACCGACCACATCGCCATTGGCAACGCGCTCACGAACGCAAATACGACACATCTGAAAGAAACGCATGTATCCACCAATGCGCCCACAAAGACGGCAGCGGTTATACACACGAGTTGGATGTTTCATTTTCTTACCAAGTGCACGCGCTTGCTCCTGCTGAGCGAGTCGACGTTGTGCCTTGATGACAATTGCTTTTCGTGCCACGATTTGAAGAGGGAAAAATATAAGGATTATTTCTGGAAGGGGAATGCCATTGCTTTGAGCAGAGCCAAACCGTCATCGTTGTTTGTTGCGCTGGTGGAGAATGTCACCTGCACACCGTGCAGTAACATACCATCATCCTGTCGTACTTCTGGGAACACGGTCTGCTCTGGAAGACCGAGAGAGTAGTTTCCATGTCCATCAAAGGAACGAAGAGATACGCCGCGGAAGTCGCGAACACGAGGAAGGACCACGTTGATGAGCTTTGAAAGGAATGCATACATGCGAGGACCACGCAGTGTTACCTGGAGACCTACAGGCATACCCTCTCGAAGCTTGAAGTTAGAGATCGCCTTCTTAGATTTACGCATAACTGGCTTCTGGCCAGTGAGCTGCGCAAGGTTCTTTTCAATTGCAGAGTAGTCTTTACTCTTCTGCATGTAGGAACCGATACCAACGGAAACGATAATCTTATCGAGCTTAGGAACCGCATGCTTGTTCTTGTACGCGCCTGATTTCATGAGATTGTCCGCAATTGCGTCGCGATACTCTGTGATATACTGGTGAGCCATAGGGGGAGAAGTGAACTGGAAGTGAATTACTTATCAAGGTTTTTACCTGACTTTTTGCTGATACGTACCTTTCGACCGTTTTTGTCGACGGTATAGCCGATACGAGTAGGCTTCTTCGTTTCAGGGCAAACCAACATGACATTGGATGCGTCGAGAAGCATCTCTTTCTTCGTGATCTCGCCAGGTTGACCGCGAGATGGCTTCACGTGTCGAACGGCGATATTGATACCTTCGATCTTCACGTGGGTGTGTGCTTTGTTGATGGCAACGATCTTACCCTGCTTGCCGGATTCTTTTCCGCGCATGACCTGTACTAGATCGTTCAATTTAAATTTCATGATGCTCGTATGGAGAGATATAGGACTACAAAACTTCAGGTGCGAGAGAGATGATCTTCTGGTAACCGCGACCTCGTAATTCACGAGGGACAGGACCGAAGATACGAGTTCCCTTTGGATTTCCATCCGCGTTCACGATAACAACTGCATTTTCGTCGAAACGTAGGTAGGTGCCATCTTTACGACGTACACGGTTGATGGTTCGAACCACAACAGCGCGCTGAACGGATTTTCGCTTCACTGCTCCCTTTGGAGATGCGCTCTTGATAGAAACAACGATAACGTCGCCTACTTCAGCATATCTACGCTTGGAACCACCGAGAACCTTTATACACATGACTTCCTTGGCGCCACTGTTATCTGCTACCTGGAGTCGGGACATTGCCTGTATCATAAGACGCTTGAGAAAAAAAGAAAGAGAACGGATTTATGCAAGAATTTCTTTGAGAGCCCATCTTTTGAGCTTACTCATAGGCCGCATTTCTGCGATGATGACCTGGTCACCAATCTGAGCCTTGTTGCCCTCATCATGCGCGTAGAACTTCTTCGACGTGCGATAACGCTTTTTGTAGATAGGGTGAGTTTTGTAGGAATCAACGCGGACCACAATGGTCTTGTCCATCTTATTGGAGTGAACCACTCCTTTGATAACGCGCGATCGATTGTTAATTGCCTGAGTCATAATGCGGATAGTATAAAAATTACTCGGTAACGATCTTCGTATTCACGGGAAGCTTGTGTGCAGCAAGGCGAAGCGCCTCACGTGCAGTTTCTTCGTCTACACCACCGATTTCGAAGAGAATTCGGCCAGGCTTCACAGGAGCCATGTAGTATTCCACACTACCCTTTCCGGATCCCATCGGTGTTTCCGCCGCTGTCTTCGTCCAAGGCTTGCTTGGGAAGATACGAATCCAGATCTTTCCTCCTCGCTTGAAGTAACGCGTCATTGCACGACGTGCAGCCTCGATTTGGCGAGAAGTAATGAATGCACTGGTCGTTGCCTTGAGTGCAATTTCACCATATGCAATGGTGGAACCTTTTACCGCGACACCCTTGAGGCGACCGCGTTGGGTTTTTCTGTACTTGGTTTTCTTCGGAACGAGCATGGTAGTGCAAAAATTACTTGAGAAATAGTAGTGCGAACAATCTGGAAGTCAATAGAATGTCCGTTTGTCTAGGAGCCAAATTTTAAACCTTTGTAGACCCAAACTTGAATTCCGATGATTCCGTAGGTTGTATTTGCTTCAACCTTTGCGTAATCAACATCAGCACGAAGTGTGTGGAGAGGAATATTTCCATTCTTGAAGAACTCACGACGAGCGATTTCCGCTCCATTGAGACGTCCTCCAATTTTTACCTTCACTCCCTGCGCTCCAGCCTGCATCACTTTTTCGATAACAGACTTCACTGCACGACGATAAGGGATTCGTCGTTCAATTTGACCAGCTACATTCTCACCGGCGAGCACTGCGCTGAGATCTGGCTGAGCAACTTCTTTAATGTTAATCATGAAGGTCTCACCAAAGGTAGACTCAAGAAGAGACTTAATCTTATCGATGTTATCTCCCTTCTTTCCGATGATGACACCTGGCTTTGAAGACATGATGTTCACTGTCACATTCCCAAGGGAACGCTCAATGTGTACACCAGCTACACCTGCATTTTTCAAAACTTTTCGGAGAATGTCCTTAATTTTTACATCCTTGTACAAGTAAGAACCGAACTGTTTCTTACCAGCATACCAGCTGGAGTTCCAGGTGCGGTTGATTCCTATACGGAAGATGATTGGATTTACTTTCTGTCCCATTGTGCTCGCTTAAGAGAGAATAAATAGATTTAAACGCCGACTTCCACAAAAATGTGGGAGGTGCGCTTGAGTTCACGGTGTGCTCGTCCTTTGGAAACGGGACGAATACGCTTGAGGGTTGGACCTGGTACAACAAGAAGTTTCTGAACCTTAAGAGCGTTCTCATCTTGAGCAAAGTTCGCAACTGCATTTGCAGAAGCAGACTTAATTGCCTTATAGAGCTCGTTTCCTGCCTTCTTGTTCATGAGACGAAGCATGTTGAGTGCTTCAACCACGGAGCGGCGACGAACGAGTCCTGCGACGACATTCACTTTCTTCGGTGAAATTCTGATGTATTTACGTACTGCTTTCATAGTGATAAGAACTTATAATAGTTATTTTGCATTACCTGTTGATCGAGCCAACTGACCTCCGTGACCACGGAATTTGCGCGTGATGGCAAACTCTCCCAGGCGATGACCTACCATATTTTCTGTACAGAAAACTGGAATGAAGTCCTTACCATTGTGGACACCAAAGGTAAGTCCTACAAAGTCAGGAGAGATAACACAGGCACGAGACCAAGTACGAATGATTTTTTTCGAATCCGTAGCTTTTGCATCGTTGACCTTCTTCATGACGCGAGGATCTATGTAGAATCCTTTCTTTAAACTTCGTGACACGGCGAGTGGATATTAATAGCTAAATACAATTATTTCTTCTTTCGAGAACGAACGATCATACCGTTCGTAATCTTACGTCGTCTTGTTTTAACACCAAGAGCTGGCTTACCCCAAGGAGTCTTCGGGTATTTCAAACCAATGGAGTTTGAACCTTCACCACCTCCATGCGGGTGATCAACTGGGTTCATCACCTTACCACGTACCTGTGGACGCTTACGCATCCAGCGGGAACGTCCAGCCTTACCAACGTTCACGTTCACGTGATCGCTGTTTCCTGACTGACCGATGGTTGCAAAGCAGTTCTTGGCGATAAAACGAATCTCACCAGATGGCATCATGATTTGTGCATACTTTCCTTCGAGGGAAACAACACGAGAGCTCATTCCAGCACCACGTGCTATCTGACCTCCCTTTCCTGATGACATCTCGACATTGAAGATCGTATATCCTTCAGGAATATTTTGAATGTGCATGCGATTACCCTTTTTCACTTTGGCTTTCACATCACAAACGACAACGTCCCCAACCTTCATATCTTGCTCAGCAAGGATATATCGTTTCTCACCGTCTGCATAGACAGCGAGTGCGATAAAGGCTGTGCGGTTTGGATCGTACTCAAGTGCCTTAATTGTTGCTGGAATTCCAAGCTTGTCTGCCTGGTTGAAGTCAACAAAACGGAAGAGACGCTTCGCACCACCTCCACGGTGGCGAACAGCAATCTTACCAGCACTGGATCGACCAGCTGCATTTTTGATAAAGGAGGTCAAACGACGCTCCGGGCGCTTTCTCGTGAGTTGAGAGTAGTCCACGACAGACATATCTCTTCTTCCTGCTGAGGTTGGGCGGTATTTCTTAAGAGCCATAGAAAGGTTGAGAACAAAACTGTAGAAGTAGGATGCTTATGCTTTGGAAGAAAGATCGAGGATCTTCTCCTTATCTTTTAAGGAAACGATAGCTTTTTTGAAGCGAGGGCGCTTAGTGAGGGTTCGTCCGCGTCCAACGATGCGAACTTTGCTGTTTACACGGGCCATACGAACCGTATCCACAGCGAACTCTTTTCCAAACTGTTGTTCAATGGCATTCTTCACATCGATTTTCGTTGTGTCGAAGGGAACACGGAACGTATAGAAACCCTTTGCTTCTTGCTGAGTCGATTTCTCGGTCAGATATGGTCTGAGGTTGATCGTTTTCATGCTTTAGTTCAGTTTTGAAGATACAGTATACTGTGCAGTGAAAGCTTCTAGAGCCTTCTGCGTAAAGTACACAAAACGTGCCTTCATAAGAAGATGCGTTTGAATGTTGCGTACATCAACGACCGAAACACCGGGCAAGTTTCCGATCAATTTTCCAAGAACGTGTGCGTCCGTATCGAAGATGATCACATCAGATACAGCTGGCAAAGAGGCAATTGTCTCCTTGAGTTCCTTAAGCTTTGTTGCTTCAGGAAACACAACAACACCGAGCTTTTTTGCGACAGCTAACATAGAGAGAGCTGAGAACAGAGCAAGTCGACGCTCCTTAATAGGCATAGAGAGCGACCAGTTTTCAATACCAGTTCGTCCGAATGCGACACCACCACCCTTATAATGAGGGTTTCTTGTGGAACCTTGACGTCCATTACCAGTCCCCTTCTGACGGAATGGCTTGCGTCCACCACCACGCACTTCAGCTTTCGTCTTCGTGCGAGCAACTGCCGCACGTCGGTTGTTTTCCACAACACGAATGGACTTGGCTACAGTACGAGGCATTGCTTCGACACCAAAGATCTCAGGGAGAACCGCTGTACTCTTTTTGTCGGCTACACCAAAAATTGGCAAATTCATGATAGTCTTTACGAAAGAGTAATATAAACGATAGAGTCGATTGCTCCGGGAACTGGTCCCTTCACAACAAGGAGTCGCTTTGCTTGAACAACGTCAAGCACTGGAACCTTTTTCAACGTTATCTGGTCAACTCCCATGTGACCTGGCATCTTGCGACCTTTGTACACTTTTGTAGGCTTACGGGTTCCAATAGAACCTGGAGCACGGCGGTACTTACCACCATGCGTCGCGCGACCTCCGCCAAAATTGTGGCGGAACATCACACCCTGAAATCCTTTACCTTTTGAAATAGACGTAAGTTCTACAACCGAGTCAGAGGAGACCCCATCAAGACTAATCGTCTGGCCCTTCTCAAACGCATCATCCTCAGAAACACGAAACTGCTTTAGAATCGGTTTCTTGCGGGAAGCGAAAGAACCAGAGAGTACGATTGCTCGTACATTGTCGTGAGGAGGCATCTTGACCTGCGCAACCGTCATGTCTGCAACTTCAAGCACAGTTGCAGGTACGAAATCACCGGTTTCAGTAACAACTCTTGTCATTCCTAGTTTTCTTGCAATAAGTCCGGACATTTGGAATGAGGTTAAATTACGCAGCTAACATTTTAATAGTAACATCAACACCAGACTGGAGGGACAAGTTCGTAAGAGCGTCCACTGTCTTTGGGTTGACCTCAGTGATGTCGAGAAGACGAATATGGGTTCGCATCTCAAACTGATCACGAGCATCCTTGTTCACGAAGGTGGAACGGTTGACCGTTACCATCTTTCGCTTAGTAGGAAGAGGAATAGGACCAATGACAATGGCACCAGTTCGGGCAGCAGTATCCACAATAAGGGTTACTGCTTCCTGAATGATGTTCTTATCAAAAGATTTCACCTTAATACGAATTTTTTGTCCCTTTGCTGCCACAGTCTGTCGAGTTAATGTATAGGAATTACTCAAGGATCTTACCTACAACTCCTGCACCAACGGTACGACCACCTTCGCGGATAGCGAAACGTGTTCCTTCGTTAACGGCTACAGGAACCATGAGTGTAACGATCATCTTCGTGTTGTCTCCAGGCATAACCATTTCAACACCTTCTTGAGGGCTGATCTCACCAGTTACGTCTGTTGTACGAATAAAGAACTGAGGCTTGTACCCCTTGAAGAATGGAGTGTGGCGACCACCTTCCTCTTTCGTCAAAACGTATACTTCTGCCTCAAACTTTGTATGAGGAGTAATGGACTTCTTTGCAGCAAGTACCATACCACGCTCGATATCCTCACGCTCAACACCACGGAGAAGAAGACCAACATTGTCTCCAGCCTCTCCACGATCGAGCTCTTTCTTAAACATTTCCACACCCGTAACCACAACGGTACGAGTATCGCGGATTCCAACCATTTCCACTTCGTCACCAACGTTGATTGTTCCTTGCTCAACACGACCCGTAGCAACAGTACCACGACCCTTGATGGAGAAGACGTCCTCAACTGGCATAAGGAAAGGCTTGTCGAGATCACGCTCAGGCATAGGGATGTACTCATCCACTGCCTTAAGAAGATCAAGAATAGGCTGTGCATCTGGACCACTTGGGTTCTCAGTTGCCTTAAGCGCAGATCCACGGATGATTGGAGTATCATCACCTGGGAAGTCGTAGGAAGAAAGAAGATCACGAATCTCCATCTCAACGAGATCAAGAAGTTCTGGATCATCTACCATGTCACACTTGTTCATGAAGACAACAATCTTCGGAACGTTTACCTGCTTAGCAAGAAGAATGTGCTCACGAGTCTGAGGCATAGGTCCGTCTGCTGCAGAACATACGAGGATAGCACCGTCCATCTGAGCGGCACCAGTAATCATGTTCTTAACATAGTCGGCGTGACCTGGACAGTCTACGTGCGCATAGTGACGAGAAGGTGTCTCGTACTCTGAGTGGTGAGACGCGATGGTGATACCGCGCTCGCGCTCTTCTGGAGCGTTGTCGATTTGATCATACGCTTCGACTTTAGCGTTGTAGCCCTGCGCCTGGTTTGCAGCACAAACCATCGTGAGAGCTGCCGTCAATGTAGTCTTACCGTGGTCAACGTGACCAATGGTACCGACATTCATGTGCGGCTTGTTGCGGAGAAATTTTCCTTCAGCCATAACGGAAGTTGAAATGAGTAAAGATAGAAGGGATAAGCGTGAGCTTAAAGGTCGCTACAAAATAGCGAGCGAAACATTAACAAAGAAGAATTGCTTTGACAAGGCTTTTTTTAACTCCCTAATGAATCAATTAGCTCGCTTCTCTTGAGACCCTCCACGAAACCATGGGGAAGGAAAATTTTTTTATATATATAATATAGAATGTTACTCAAAATCTATTCAATGTTGTATAATACTATAGACAGTTTGTGCACAAATCGTATCCACAGAAAGATGTTTATAAAACATTTGTGCACATTCATGGGAAAAGTCTCGTCATTTTATTGACAATCTGTGCACAAAATATAGATTCAACATGTACTTATGCCTCTAGCAGACACTCCTCCAGTTAGTCCAACCCACATCCCCGTCCTCAAACAAGAGGTCCTTGATGCCTTTTCTGGCGTACCTCATCAGGTACATATCGACGGCACAACAGGATTGGGCGGTCACCTGGAAGCTGTCTTGAGCACGTATCCTGAAATACGCACCGCTCTCGCTATAGACATGGATCCTTTACATCTCTCTCTTGCACAAAAACGTCTTGCAAACACACCCTTTGCAGATCGAATTCGTTGGCACCATGGTCATTTTGAACATATGTTGGCCTTCTGTCAGGAACAAAACGTTGCAGGATCCGTCTCCAGCATTCTGCTAGATCTCGGCCTCTGCTCGGCGCACGTCGATATGGCGGAGCGAGGGTTTTCCTTCTTAAAAGATGGCCCCCTCGATATGCGATTTGATACGACAGCAAAACGATCTGCAGCAGACATTGTGCACAATTCTTCCGAGGAAGAACTTGCAACAATGTTCTGGAGATACGGCGAAGAGCGATATGCACGGAAACTCGCCCAGGTCATTGTGGAACGACGAAAGAAATCGCCCTTCACAACAACAACCGACCTTGCCGATGTTATAAAGCAGGCGACTCCTGCACACAAACAGCAGGGTATTCACCCTGCAACCCGCGTGTTTCAAGCACTCCGTATCGTCGTCAACGACGAACTGGGACAAATAGAGCGCGTGCTCCAGGACCTTCCGCACATCCTCGGCTCAGGAGGTCGCGTTGCCGTCATTACATACCACTCCCTGGAAGATCGCATTGTCAAACATGCCTTCAAAGAGCTGGCCGTCGACTGTGTTTGCCCCAAGGAATTACCTATGTGCGTTTGTGGGGGCATGGCAAAGGCAAAAATTCTGACGAAAAAGCCGCTACTTCCCAGTGAAAAAGAGAGAGAGCTCAACCCAAGGTCACGTAGTGCTAAACTACGCCTTCTCCAAAAAATTTAACTTCTACATTTCCCGCTTCATGGCGACCCTTCTCCTGACAAAAGGTTCAAGCAACCGAAATGGAATTAAGAAAAAAACTCTTGCTCAGCAAGTGACGATTGGCGCAAATACGCTTGTTATCGTCATTATTTCCATGATTTGTTTAGTGAGCGTTAGCTATTTGATTAGCTCGAATCGCAGTGCAGCGAGAGGATATATTTTAAAAGAGCTTCAGGAAGAGGAAAAGCAGTTACTGCAAATCGCCAACTATTGGTCCCTGAAAATAAGCAAATCACGCTCTTTAAAAGCAATTAGCGCCTCCCCTATGCAGCGAAATATGCGCCCTGCGGGAGACGTCGTATATGTGAAAGGTGACACAGCAGTTGCTCTGCTTCGATAATGAAACTGCGGTATAAAAATGAGGGATTTCGCTGTCAGCATTGTCAGGTCGATGTACCACCAGCGATGAAAACCTGTAGAGACCACTGTCATATGTGTCTCTTTTCTTTACATATAGACAACCTACCGGGTGATCGGGAGGCCACCTGTCATGGGTTGTATCGTCCAGTATATATAACGTCTCATCCGAAAAAAGGATATGTGATTCAGTACAACTGTATGACGTGCGGCCAGGGGCACAAAAACAAAGTTGCAGAAGATGACAGTGAAGAAGCCATCATAGCCCTGGTTGTTGCTGGAAATACCCGCAATCTCCATAATTAGATCTTGCACAATATTTCAAGAAGGTCTCAAGTGTTCCTTCTTTGACTTCTATTGGCTTTAATAGTACAACCATTGCACGTTTAAATGCGTCACTATTTCATTTTTTTTGACGAGTATGATTTTCTCCAACTCTCATAAGGCTTTGGCGGTTTCCGCACTCAGCGTTATGCTCCTCACCAGCTGTGGTCAGCCGGCGCTCAACCAGAATGCCGATCCCGCTCAAGTCCTCAAGGACGCGCGAACAAACTTGGCCACTTCTCTCAGCAATGTGCTCGATAAAACAGCTGCGGGCACTGCAAAGCTTTCCTTTGACGGAACGCTGGAAAACCCAGAAGTGAATGCAAAGGCAACAGGAATTGCGGAGCTTTCCAGCAACAAGGCAAACGAACGAGGAGGGATGCTCAACTTGAATGCTGAAGTTACAACGCCAACAACAGGTAAAATTACGGGTGAAGTCGCTCTTGAAGCTCGTACAGTTGGCAAGATGGTGTATGCAAACCTCATGAAGCTTTCTGCGAAGGCAGATCAGGCGGAATTGCAAAGCGCCATTGATAGCTATATTGGTATGGCAGCACTGTTCACAGGAAAGTGGATGTCTCTTGACCCTGTAGCACTTTCTGCTGGAGCTTCTGCAGAAGATATGGCTGCAATCGATGCAATCTTTGCAGAAAACGATGTAGAGTCGACCAAAAAAATGTTCGCTCTCCTCAAGGATCATGAGATTTTCACCATGAAGGAAAAACTCGCCGATGAAGATGGCATGTATGTTTTCAAGGTTGTTCCAAACAAAGAGGGAATTCTCGCTCTCATGGAAGCAAGCGAAAAAGAGCTTTCTGGTGCGTCAACAATGACTCCTGAGTCAAAGGCACAATTTGAACAGGTTCTTGATGCGCTTTCTGCTGAAAATGTTACACACAAGTTGTACATTGATGGTGACATGCACTACCGCAAGTTTGTCTCCACTGGTATGATCGACAGCCCAGAAGCAAAGGCAGACATTACGTCCACCTTGACACTCGATAAGGATCTGAACAATACGCTTGTCATCGATGTAGTCGTTACAAACCCTGCGGATGCGAAGCAAAATATGACGATTAGCTTCAAGTCTGATTCTAAAGATTTGAACGGAACCTTCGACTTCAGCTTTGACGCGCCATTTATGACGACGAAGTTTATGCTCAAGGGAACTTCAGGTTATAAGGCTGGAGAGACAAAAATTGAAGTACCTGCTGATGCAGTAGACTTCACCTCTCTCATGGGAGGTATGGGTGCTTCTACCGGCACGACAATGCCTTCAACAGATATGAAGTAAGGTGTTCCTCTTTCAAGAAGAGAAGGAAAAGCCGCCCTACGGGGTGGCTTTTTTTTTGTGTCATGATACAAAGAATGTACTCATACTCAGCGATTTCCGCTTCCATCTATGCCTGAGAAAAAAATGCCTCTTCCCTCCCCGCATCAAGAACACCTGGAGAATATTATAAGTCGTCTCCCCTCTACCCCTGGCGTCTACCAGATGAAAAATGAAGAGGGAGATATCATCTATGTGGGAAAAGCAAAAAACTTGTCTAAGCGCGTCACGAGTTACTTCCGCCTGAGTAAAACGCACAGTCAGAAAACCCGACGCATGGTGAAGGAAATCCGCGATATTCTGTATATCGAGCTCAAAACCGAGCTCGAAGCACTGATTGTAGAAACGAGCCTCATTAAACAACTGAGGCCAAAGTACAACATCCTGATGCGAGACGACAAAAATCATCTCTATATCAAAATTACTGTCCAAGAGGATTATCCACGGGTTATGACTACACGAAAAGTCATGGACGACGGCGCCTTGTATTTTGGACCAAAAACCAGTAGTAAGAGTGTCTTTTCGACACTCAAACTGCTGCGAAAACTGTTTCCTTATCGTAGTTGTAATCTCGACATTATAGACAAAGGAGAAACCGTTGAAGTGACGAAGAGAACCATTCAATATCCCTGTATATATCTGCACATAAAGCGGTGTATGGGTCCGTGTGTGCAGGTATGCAATCCGGACTACCATGACATGATTGGCAATATCATTCGCTTTCTCAAAGGCGAATATAAAGACATCGCAAAAATGCTTGAAGCACAGATGCGTGAGCAGGCATCCCAGCATCTGTTTGAAAAGGCAGCAAAGACAAGGGACCTCCTTCGGGGAGTATTAAGCCTCATGGAGAGACAAAATGTAAACCTAGCAGACATCACGCAGGAGCACGACGTTTTGGGCTATGTCCATAGATTTGGCAAGTACTTTGTCCATATCTTTCAAGTTCGTGAGGGAGCGATTATTGGCCAAGAGCATTTTGTTCTCGACGAAAGCGCAAGTAGCGAACAAGACGATTCCATTCTCCGCAGTTTTCTTATTGATTACTATCAAAGAACGCCCCAGGTGCCTCGCGTTATTCTCCTGCAGGAAAAGATTCCCGAGCAAGCACTCCTCTGTACATGGCTAAAGGAACAATGTGGACACGCTGTAGACATCTCTGTTCCAGAACGGGGAGCCAAGAAAGAGCTCGTGGAACTCTCCGTCAAAAACGCCCTTTCCTATGCTGAGCAGCAAAAGACGCGTTGGATGACAGAGGAGCAGCGCAGTACCGGAGCGGCGAAAGAACTTGCCGCGGCACTGAATATCACGGGGAAATTAGACCGTATCGAATGTTACGATATTTCTCATCTTGGCGGCACCTCTACCGTTGCGTCCATGGTCGTTTTTAAAGACGGAAAACCGTCCAAAAAAGACTACCGCCGCTTTACCATTAAGTCACTCGGAGAAGGTGAAATCAACGATTTTCAAAGTCTTTCCGAAATTTTGCTGCGTCGCCTGACAAGACTTGCCAAGGAGCAAGCAAAGGGGAGCGAAGATTCCTTTGGTGAAATTCCGGATCTCATCATCATCGATGGAGGAAAAGGACAACTCTCCTCTGTCTATAGTATTATGCAGCAAGTACAGTTGTCGCTCCCTCTCATTAGTCTTGCGAAACGGGAGGAGGAAATATTCCTTCCCGAGAATAAAACACCCATTATACTGCCCAATGATTCCAATGCACTGTATCTCATACAAAATATTCGTGATGAGGCACACCGCTTTGCCATTTCCTATAACAGAAATGTACGCAGTAAAAAGCTGACAAAGTCACTGTTAGACGAAGTGCCCGGCATTGGTCCAAAAAATAAAAAACTGCTCCTCTCGACGTTTGGTGATCTGAGGAGCATAGAAAATGCAAGTTTTGAGGAACTCTCCTCTGTGGTGGGAGAGAAACTTGCTCAGAATATTAAAGAAGTCATTTAACTGCTTGTTATGTTTCTCGCTGCACAGTACGGACTTGCCGCTCTCCTGTTTGGTCTCGGTACATGGTGGACCTTCGGTCGGGAAAAATATCTACTCCTCCTACTGAGCATCTGTCTGGTTCTCGGTCAGCTTGCACGCCTGCCGCTCCCTATCTCCGACATTGGTATCCTTATCAGCGATTTACTGATCCCTTGGATTGTCTTTCTTTGGTTTGGCAAACAACTCCTATTCTATAAATGCCTTCCCAAAACACGTTTTGGTTTACCCATCTTCCTGTTTCTTGGTATAGCCTGCTTCTCGCTTCTGGTGCAGGTACCCTTTCTCCCTCTCGGGCAAATTGTCCAGGCAGGGTTTTACCTGGTGCGTCTCCTTAGTTATTTTTTGCTCTTTTTTGTTTGTGTTCATATTTTTGAACAAGAAGGGGAGAAAGCTACTCCCAAGCACCTTCATCTCCTTCTCTGGACCGCACTCCTTCTGGGAATCACAGGAATACTACAATTTTTGTTCGTTCCAGACTTTCGTTTTATGGCGCCTTTAGGCTGGGATCCACACATAGGGAGACTTTTGGGTACCTGGTATGACCCAAATTACATTGCGGGCTTCTTTTCCGTCGTCATAGGCCTCTTTGTTTGTCATTGGTATGCAAAACCTCTCAAGGAGCGTGGTTTCTTTATTCCAGCAGTCGTTTTGTTTTTAGCAGTTTGTTTCCTGCTGACCTACTCGAGAAGCGGTATGGTGGCATTTGGTGTTGTCGTTGCAGTTTTAGGACTCCTCCGTTTTCGCAGCCTGTTCATCGTAGCGCTGCTCATCTTTAGTCTTGGCCTTATGGTCAGCGATCGTCTTCAGGAACGATTTATGGGCCTTGTGGAGGGCGGTCTTGCCACCGTAACTGGTTCCCTCGACTACGACCTCGACGTTACGTCTCAAAAACGCGTGGAATCCTGGGATCAATCCCTAAGTCTACTCGAAGGCAACCTGGTCTTGGGCATTGGATACAATACCATTGAGTTTCGCAAACAAGATCGAGGACTCATTCTCGATCCGAAATCTCACTCCGCAAGTGGCTCCGATTCAAGTCTCCTAAATATTCTGCTGACCACCGGCATTCTTGGTCTTCTCCTCTATTGCTATCTCTATGCATCCTGGTGCTATGCGAGCCTAAGACTGTTCTTTAGCAATAATACCCGTGCGAGCACATCCTTCTTTGGTCTTGGTATGTTCGCACTTCTCATGAGCCTTCTCCTCCACTCCTTTTTTGTGAACAGTCTGCTCCTCCCCTTCTTTCTCATGTTGCTCATGCCCCTCACGGCACTCCTCGATATAGAATCGCGTAAACTCCTAGAGCCGCTTGGAGACAAAGTGGATGAACAAGCCTAATATCACATACCCAACTAAGATTTCCACACTGACAATGAGTTTTTGCAACAGTGTAATGGGAACAATATCACCATAACCAAGCGACGTGAGCGTAATCGTTGAAAAATAGACATAATCAAACCAGTGACCAGTGTCGGGCACCATGACATGGGCTGGCGCCATGAGGTCAGATAAGGCGTAGAAAATGCCAAACACGACGATCATGATGAGCAAGAAGATGGGGAGTCGCCCAATGGACATACCAAAATTTGTGGTCGCCCGAAAAAACGCAATAAACGCCCACTTCCCGTATCGCTTCCTCAGCAAAAGGCTTCCCATGCGAAACAAAAGCTTCTGTTCATACGCACGCTCCTGAGCGTCGAGAAAGCCCTTCTGGGCATACCCCGTTTCAAGCGTCACGTAGTACCGTTCCACAATTTTGTAGAAGGCCTTCATCTGGGTGAAGAGAATTTTCCGTCTATGTTGATCCTTTTCAACTTTGTATTCTGCGATATAGCGTTCTTCCGTCGATTTCAGATGCTCCGTCATCCGATCAAAATAGCTCCTCGCAAGAGGGTTTTCAAAGGTAATATGCCGGCGTAGTGTGAGCGTCAGAAGATAGTAGTAAAATTCTGCTTTTTTTTCCGTATCCACCTCAGCGATGTTCGGTAGACCTTCGAGCAAGGTTTTCTCTGCATCAAGAATACGCGTATTCATGACATCATACCCTTCCGCAATGTGAATAGCCTCCGCGAGCGTTAGCATCTCCTTCTCCATACATTGTAGTTATAACTTCTGGAAAGTATACCATGTACGGGCCGAAGAATCAACCAAGGAAAGCTACTCTTCCGTTTCCATAGCCGCGCGCAAAAGAGAGCTTTTGCAGAAACCCTCCTTATAGGGAAGAGCACGTTCTATGCGAGGTACTTTCGACCATGTGGTTATTTCCTCAAACAATCCTGGAATGAAGGCCTCCTGGTCATAGCCGAGCAAAATGACATCCGGTTCCAAACGTTGTGCTAATGCATATTTATCACCGAGGGATCCCATATGCACCATATCGACAAGCGGCTCCATTTCGAGATGGTGTTTTCGCACCTCTGCCCCATAATAGGGCGCCCGCTTTTTTACAACCTGTATGGTTTCATCTCGTGCCAATATGATATGCAGTGACTTTCCAAGCTCTTTTGCCTGACGAAAAAGATCACGATGTCCATCGTGGAGAATATCAAATGAACCGAAGAGAAGAACGAGTGACATGGAGGGATAGTGAAAAAGCCTTGCAATTTTGCACTCAATCGGTATATTCGGGAAGCTGAAATTCTCGGGTTGGTAGCTCAGTCGGTAGAGCATCGGACTCTTAATCCGCTGGTCGAGGGTTCGACCCCCTCCCAACCCACCATTTCAGTCATCGCCTTTGGGCGATTTTTTGTTGCCTGAAAAAACAGAAGGCACGGTATACTGCATATCGTTCCTTTCCCACATACTACATATGGAAATTCTCCTTCTCGTTCTTATTGGCGCGCTTGCTCTCATGATTCTCCGTCAAGGACAGGCCATGCAGAGTCTGCAAAATGACATGCGAGGGGTGCGCGATGGTGTCGTGAACCAAACCCAGAGTCTTGATGCAAGGCTGGGTACAACGGCGCAAAATCTCATGCAACTTTCTCGCCATATTGCAGATATTCAAGTTTCTCAGCAGGAGATTACTAATCTCAAAAAAGAGATGACATCCCTGAGTAATCTGCTCACTATTCCCAAACTGCGCGGTAATATTGGTGAACTGCTTTTAGGCGATTTACTGCGAACCTACTTTCCCGAAGAACGGTTTTCTCTGCAGCATAGTTTTCGCAATGGAGCCACTGTCGATGCCTGTTTATTTTTGGAAGATGACTATAAACTCTGTATCGATGCCAAGTTTCCCTTAGAAAGTTTTCGTCGGTACCGCGAAAAACCCGAAGAAACAGCACTTCGGAAAGAATTTCTTCGCGATGTCAAAAAACATGTCCTCGCCATTGCTGACAAATACATGGTCCCGAACGAAAAGACCCTGGATTTTGCCTTAATGTATATCCCGTCCGAACACGTGTACTACGAACTGCTTACCCACGAGGATCGCGACGATTTTTTTACCTACGCGGCAAACAAGAAAGTACTGCCTGTTTCTCCCTCTACGCTGTTTTCCTACATACAAATTTTGCTCATGGGGTTTAAGGGTATGCGTATTGAAGAACATGCCCAGCATATTCTTGGGCAGATGGAAAGTGTTCATGGACTGTTAGCACAAACGACGGAGGGGTTAGAGCGCAGCACGAAACATTTGAAAAACGCCACATCCAGTTTAGAAGATACACAAAAGTCACTCAGTAAATCGAAGGAGCGGGTCGAAAAACTCATGCGCGCTCCAACGGAGGTAACATCTCTGCCAAAACCCTAATTATGCACGAGCATATCTCGTACAATCATTTGCGCTGAGCTCTTTCCCTGCCATGTATTGACATCTAAACTCAGGACAATATCCACGAGTTTCCCTTCAATGGTGGGTGCATGTTGCCCCATACGAAAGGCAATGCCCTTTATACCTTCTGCAGAAAAAGACAGATGCGATTTGTCTGCACCCACCGCACGGACATACATGGGGCGCACCTGACGCAGGAGAAAAAGTGGCTCGGGATTGCCGAGACCAAAGGGTTCGAGCGCAGACATACTCTCGATTGTTTCGAGGGTTAACTCATGCGGCAAAATATCCGTATCCACCAGAAGTACGGGCGTCAAATCTCTATCCTGGAGAACGTGCCGGGCATGTACTTGCATTGCCTCCTTAAACAACGGGAAGCGGTCTGCTCGAATGCTCAAACCTGCAGCCATTGCATGCCCCCCAAAGTGTTCAAACATATCGGCAAAGATCCTTAGTTCGGCAACCATATCAAAACCTGCAATACTCCGACAAGAGGCAACATATTCGTCGCCCTTTTTAGCAAAAACAATCGCAGGGATACTTAAGGCATCCACGAGGCGACTTGCAACCAACCCAATGACCCCAGGTGGCCAGTGTTCTCCCAAAACAATGGCTATTTTCTCGTCCGCCCCCATCATGGCAAGCTGTGCCTCATGAAAAGCATCCTGCGTCATTGTCCGCCTTTCCACATTCAGCACATCAAGCCGGTGTGCAATAGTCGTCACTGCGTCACTTTGATTCAAAAACAAATGCAGTGCGTCATAGGCACTATCCAGACGACCTGCAGCATTGAGACGTGGCGCCATGGCAAAAGAAATATCTGCAGCACGGACCGTGGTATGGTCGATGCCCGCCTTCGTCAGCAGCGCTTCTACGCCTTTGAGAGGATTCCTGCGAATAGAATTGAGGCACAGCTGAACAATAGAACGATTTTCACCCACCAGCTGCATACAATCCGCAACTATACCAATTCCCGCAACCTGATATAAACGATCACAAAATGCATCACGGGCTTCGCCTTCCGGCATATTTCTTTGGACTAAGGCAAGGCAGAGCTTCATAGCTACTGCGGAACCAGACAGTTCTTTACAGGGGTAGGTGCATCCCTCCATTTTGGGATTCAAAATACTGTGTGCCGTCGGAAGCTCATCCTTCGGCGGCGGTGTATGATGATCCGTCACAATAATATCCATACCCAGATCTATAGCATGGGCAATTTCACGGGCTGCCGCGATACCGTTATCGACAGTAATAACCAGCGTCACCCCCAAGGCGGCCAATTCATCGAGAAAGTAGTTTTTCAGACTATAACCATCGCGAACACGATGCGGAATACGGTAGGAAACAGTTATGCCAAGTTTATGCAGCGTTCTCACCAGTACAGCCGTGGCCGTCACCCCATCCACATCGTAATCTCCAAATACCACCACCTTCTCTCCTCGTTCCTTCGCCAGCTCAAGACGCTCACATGCGCGCTCTAAATCATGCATTAAATACGGATCATGCAGCTGCTCAAGAGGTGCACTATTGGAAGGTAATTCCGAAAATCCCCGTGCTTCAAGGAGTTTTTTGAGCACGGGCTTCCCTGCATCGTCCTGCAAGATTTTCCACCGTTTACCTAAGAGAGACATGGCCCAAGGAAAAAATAGTACGCTTACTCTACGGCAACACGCTGCAAATGCAACTGGAGCCTCTCCACACCACGCAAGATACGCGGTGTTTTCGTTTTCTCTGCCACCTGAGATAGGGGTACCCACGCTAAATCCAGTGATTCCTCTGAGATCTGTATATTCGTTTGTTTTGCGCGAAAAACAAAGGAAACGTCGTAGTGAAGGTGCTCCGGTACCCCCTGATATTCTGGGATTGTATGGATATCAATACTGAATATTTCAGGAATTTCCAGGACAATATCTTCACTTGCCAACCCAGATTCCTCAAAGGCTTCACGGTGGGCAACCCGAAGGACGTCACTGTCTCCATCCGCATGACCTCCTAAGGTGAGCCATTCTTCGAGTTTTCGATGATAGGTCATGAGAATGTGCCTTCGATCTGGATGAAGAATGAAGGCAGAACCGGTTATGTGCCCCTCTAGGGTTTCACGGTCAAAGGGGGCAGGAGAGTTGCGTAAGAAGGTGAGTATTTGATCACGAAAGGAGGATTCTTCCGGAGAAGGATTCCAGTTTTGGAGTAGCAGGTCAAAGGTATACATGGGGAAGCGGTTAAGGGGTCGATGTCAGCTTACTTGCGTCACCATATCAGATGCAAGGCAAGTGAACTTTACTGATTTTACCTTGGAGAGAATGCCCCGGTTGCGTAGAGTAGAATGGCCCATATTTTGCTCTACTATTACGAACGCACACCCCAATGTACGTCCATTTGCACAACCATAGCCACTACTCCATGTTGGAGGGTTTATCCAGCCCTGCCCAGCTTGCGACGCGTGCCCGCGAACTAGGACAGCCCGGTTGTGCCTTGACGGACCATGGTGGCATGTACGGTGCAATTGAATTCTACAAAGCATGTAAAGAGCAGGAAATCACGCCCATCCTGGGAAATGAGATGTATCTTGCGGGAACAAACCGCTTTGACATGACCCAGGCCACTGGAACAAAACGATACAACATTGTTCTCCTTGCCTACAATCACGAGGGATACAAAAACCTCCTCGAGCTCACAACAAAATCCTTTACAGAGGGTTTTTATTACAAACCCCGTATTGATAAAGAACTCCTCCGTGAGTACGCAAACGGTCTCATGTGTTTGACCAGCAATATAGGTGGTGAAATTCCTCAGGCGATTTTGCAAGGGCGATCCCACGAAGATGTCCTCAAAATCATACAAGAGTACCAGGAAATTTTTGGCCGGGAGAATGTTTTCCTCGAGCTGGAACATCACCCTGATGTCGATGGCCAAATGCGGGTCAACGACGCACTCATTGAAATCGGGACCCGCGAGAACATCCCCCTTATTGTGGCGAACAACACGCATTATGCACGCCCGGAAGATAAGGAAGCCCACGAAATTATTCTGTGTATGCAGACGGGTAAAGACTATGGCGATCCGTCTCGCTACAGCATGCGCGCTGGGGATTACTCGCTCAGAGACGAAAAGGAACTCCGCAGCCATTTTGCTCCCGAACTTGATGCGGCCTTCGCGAACACCGTCTCCATCGCAGAACGCTGTCATTACGATTTTGATTTTGGGAAAAACCTGATTCCAAGTTTTCAAATTCCCAAAGAGGAGGGTGCTATGACGGAGGAAATGTACTTCAGAAAACTGTGCTGGCAGGGTCTTTTGGAGCGTTATAAGCTTCCTTTTACCGAGGAGCAGATTCCTGTGCTCATGGCGAAAAAAAGCGATGTGGGGCTTAAGAAATCGCTTGGTGAAACTTCACCGGAGGAGCTCAAAGAATTAGCTGAAGCAGCCTTTACTGACGAAAAACGCGCACTTCTCGACACCCTGTCCGCAAAAGAACGGGAACCCGTCGATCGGCTGGAGTATGAAATGTATGTGATCAACGAAATGGGGTTTTGTACCTATTTCCTCATCGTTGGAGATTTCTGTCAGTGGGCGCTTGCGCAGGGAATCGCCGTAGGGCCAGGCCGTGGATCCGCCGCGGGTGCTATTGTTGCCTATGTGCTGCGGATCACGGACCTAGACCCACTCCTGTATGGCCTGCTCTTCGAGCGATTTTTGAACCCCGCTCGCGTGTCCATGCCCGATATCGATATCGACTTTCAAGATGATCGCCGAGGAGAAGTATTGGAGTATGTGAAAAATAAATATGGTGCTCTCAATGTTGCGCAGGTCGCAACCTATGGAACGATGAAAGCCAAACAGGCCGTCAAAGATGTAGGGAGATCCCTTGGCATTCCCTACCAAGAAATGGACATGGCCGCTAAGAAAATTACGGAAAAACTGGGAACAAAGCTTTCCGCCATTATTGCAGGGAATCCAGATATCAAAGAGTTGATGAAGGAGGAGAAGTTTCAGCGCGTATTCGACCTTGCTCTACGCATCGAAGGCGTCGTTCGGCAAATGGGTGTACACGCCTGTGCCACCATAATTTCCGAGCGTCCACTGACGGAATACACTGCTCTGCAGTATCCACCAAAGGATAAAAACATGTACGTAACCCAGTACAACGCAAAACCTTTAGAGATGCTTGGTCTTCTGAAAATGGACTTCCTGGGATTACGCAATCTGACCGTGATGCAGATTGCTCTAAAAATTATAGAACGACTAAAGGGCGTGCAAATCGATATGTCTGCTCTGCCCCTCGACGATAAGGAAACCTACGCGCTCTTTTCACGAGGTGAAACCAAAGGTGTCTTTCAGTTTGAATCGGAGGGTATGCGAAAATGGCTGAAAGAACTGAAGCCAGACACCATTGAGGACATTATTGCCATGGCATCCATGTACCGCCCTGGCCCACTCGCGTGGATTCCCGTCTATGTGGCAAAAAAACATAATCTTAAAATTCAATTTCCGAGTGAAGAGGCGCAGCAGAATTTTGAATCCCTCACAAACATTCTTGAGAAATATCCTGCTGTCAAAGAGATTCTGGAACCGTCAAACATGATCCCCATCTATCAGGAGCAGATTTTGCAAATGGCGCAGCGATTCTCAGGGTTTAGTCTCGGGGCTGCTGACCTTTTGCGTCGCGCGATTGGTAAAAAAATTATGTCTGAGCTCCTCGCACAGAAAGAAAAGTTTATTGAGGGAGCCGTCGCCATGGGGAATGATCGTAAGGACGCGCAGTTTCTCTTTGAGCGCGGAATTGAACCCTTTGCGGATTACGGTTTCAATAAATCCCACGCCGCCTGTTATGCCATCATTGCCTACAGAACTGCGTATCTGAAGGCACACTTCCCCACGGAATTTATGACAGCGCTGCTCTCGACGGTAGAAGACAGTCCAGACAAACTGTCCGTTCAGCTCGCGGATACCATCAGTATGGGTATTAAAGTGTTCGCACCAGACGTCAACGAATCGCTTGTGCACTTTACGGCGGTGCGCGATGGAGAAATTCGTTTCGGTCTCAATGCCGTCAAGGGACTGGGTATTGAGGTCGCCAAAGCCATCGTGCGAGGCCGCGAAGAGCATGGAAATTTTACTAGTCTAGAAGACTTTCTCACGAATGTGCCAAGTCATGTCATCAATAAGAAGACACTAGAGGCCTTAGTCCTTTCTGGTGGGTTTGATTCCTTTGGTATTCCAAGAGATCAACTGTATGGAAACATCGATAATCTCATTGCTTACACCAAAGCCCACGGAGCTCAAAAGGCAAGTGGTCAAACGGATATTTTTGCCATGATGGCGCCAGATGATCAATCCGCACGCGCCATTGTCCTGAGAGAATCGCCCATCATTCCAAGACCGGTCTTACTCAAAATGGAGAAAGATGTTCTCGAGTTTTACGTGTCAGGACACCCACTGCAGGGTATTACGGCGTTTATTAAGAAAGGAGCGACGCTCATTGCCGATTTGACGGATCGGGACCTGGGCAAGCCCCGCATTTTTGTCGCCGTGGTCACAAAATTGCGCCGAATAATGACGAAAAACGGTGCGCTCATGGCCACTGCAGTAGTTGAAGATATATGTGGCGATATGACGCTTGTGGTCTTTCCAAAAACCTACGAGAAGGTTGGATCCATGCTGCGTGAAGATGTCCTTCTCAAAATCCGCGGGAAGGTAGAAATGCGTGGCGGTGAAATTCAATGTATCGTGGAAGAACTGAAAGAACTCCACATCGATAAGATGATAGAAAGTGCCAAAGCCGCGAATCTTTTCGATCCTGATGAAGTACGCCTCTTCAAGAAAAGCATTCTCCTTATGGAAGAGCCTGAAAGCGACCTGGAGGTTCCCACAGTCGCAACGGTACAAAAAGACATGGAGCCAACTCTAGAGGAACCCAGTACACAAGAAGAAAAGGCCTATACGCTCTGTGTGGAACATACAGATGCCCTGTTACTTGGGCAGCTCAAAAAGTCCTTGGAGAGTGCCCCAAAGGGTATTACCCGCATTACTCTCAATGTTCTTGGGCGGGTGATCGAAACACCCTATTCCGTCCAGCTCTCACCAGCTCTGCTCGAAGAGATGGCACAATTTACACGTCCTTCAGTGAACTCATAAGGGATGCTTCTTCTTCATTTTCACGATGCGCGGCGGCAGCCTCCTCTGCTGCAATTGCCTGACGTTTTCGTGCAATCTCCTCCTGCGATGGTCGATTTAATGCTTCAAGCGACTGTACACCTTCCGTATAGCGTGCGTTAATTTCCGCAAGTTTTTGTCGTTCAGCAAGAAGTATCCCACGGAGACGTTCAATATGATCAGGAGCCATCAAAGGCATCAGTTGAATCCAGTACTTTTTTTCATCAAAAATAAGGGATGGCGTTTGAAAAAGCATCTGAATAATATCGGGATATTTTTCGACCATTTCCCTGTCGAGCATCGAACGAAGCTCGGCCACCTGGGCGGGCGTCATATCCGTGGCCACATCCGTTTTTTGTGCTGTTCCTGTCGTCATAAGCGGAAGAAAAACTATACATCAGTGCAGTATAGCAGATTTCACCCGTTGGGACAACTACTGAAATTGCCCGAGAAACTTTGGATCGTCTGCATACATCAAGCGACAATCCGCAATTGCATACTTGAGTTGCGTCAATCTCGATAGGCCAAAACCAAAGGCAAAGCCGCTATACTTTTCTGGATCCACACCGGCATTTTTCAGCACATTTGGATGAATCATTCCACAAGGCATCACTTCAATCCATCCCAGCCCCTTACATAGACGGCAACCCGAACCATGACAAACAAGACAATGAATTTCCAGTTCTAAACCCGGTTCAACAAAAGGGAAGTAGCCTGGTCGAATGCGCGTTTTGACGTCTTCTTCAAAAATCTCCTTCAAAAACAACTCGAGAGTTGCAATCAGATGGGTCACCGTAATGTTCGTATCCACAACGATTCCCTCAAGCTGCGTAAAAATCGCCTCATGGCGTGCGTCCGTTGCTTCATTTCGAAAACATTTCCCAGGTACTATGGCACGAATTGGAAAATCCTTTGTTTTTAAAATATGATACTGCAGGGTTGAGGTATGCGTCCGTAGTAGATACCCCTGTTCGACGTAAAAGGTATCGTGCATTTCCCGCGCCGGATGGTCATCAGGAAAATTCAAGGCGCCAAAATTTTCAAAATCATTCACGATATCTCCTCCATCCCAAACCGCAAATCCCAGTTTTTCAAAGACACGAACAGCCTTATCAGCCATGCGTGTGAAAGGAGAAAGTCCTCCTAATTGTTCCAGGTTGAGGTTTTTTTTCCCGGGCATTGTTGGGTCAAAGGTGGAGGTTTCTAAGGCAGCTGTCAGTGCGGCCTCCGCAAGTGCTGACTTCTTCTGTTCAGCAAAAGAGAGCAGTGCATCTTTCTGCTTGTTTGCTTCTGGTCCGACGAGTTTCTTTTGATCATCCGGTAAATCCTTAATTCCTTTGAGAATCTCTCCAAGACCGCCGTTTTTCCCCAAAAAGCCTTTGATAATATCGTCTATTGCTTCAGATGTTGTTGCTGATTCAATGTCAGCCTTTGCTTTTGCAGCAAGGGAAAGAATTTGAGAGACCATACAATTATTGATAATCACGGGTTACTTGATCGATTGTTGCCTGGCTAGGATCGCACATTGTCTTTGCAAGAGCAACGGCGTTTTGCACCATACGCGCGGCGTCCGGCACAGCTTTTTTCGCCACGCCTTCCTGTTCCTTTGAACCAAAAGAGGTAATTTTTAGGTCCGCAAGTTCTTTGGAAACACGATCAGTTTCCGTAAGGAGATGCATGACCGTACCGCTTGAAGGATCAATCCGTGCAGCATCAATCGCCTTGTAGGCACCTTCTGCAGTACAAATCACCTTTGCTAGATATGCCTCAAATTGTTCTTCTGGGGAAACAGAGGAGCAAGAAGTCAGAAGGAGCAAAATTGTACAGAAAAGAGAGAGAGTGCGCATGAGAAAAGGAAATGTACGCAGGTATTGTACGAACTGTCGTTTGGAAACTCAAGAGTATCAATGATTTTCCAGCGTTTCAAAAAGCACTTTGGACAAATCGCCGACAAATCCAACGGGAATAATTTTGACTCCAGGCACATTTTTCAGAGACTTCGTACTGCTGGCAGTGATAATCATACGCTTCATACCCATGCGCTGTGCTTCCTTCAATCGTTTCTCCATATGTGCCACACTCCGTACTTCGCCCGTTAAACCCACTTCCCCTACAAGCACCGTCCCTTCTGGGATGGGTTTGCCGAGTCGACTCGAGACTATGCTGGCGATGAGGGCTAGGTCGAGAGCAGTTTCACGTATTTTCAATCCCCCCACCACATTGACGTAAACATCATGACTATCCATGGTGGTTTTCATAAAACGACTGAGCACCGCAAGCAACATCTCGAGTCGCCGCGGATCACACCCCACTGCCGTACGCTTGGGGTATCCAAATTTTGTCGCCGCGGCCAGGGACTGTACTTCGAGTAGAAAAGACCGGGAACCTTCCATGGTGGCTGTCAGCACAGAACCGGGCGCGCCAGAACGTCTCCCTGTGAGAAAGATAGCGGAGGGGTTTTCAACGGGAATAAGTCCCTCTCCTGACATGGCAAACACGCCAACTTCGTCCGTTGGTCCGAATCGGTTTTTTTCCGTACGCAAGAGACGTAGTTCTCCTCCTCGCTCTCCCTCGAGCACCGCGACGGTATCGACAAGATGTTCCAACGCCTTTGGACCGGCAATACCACCATCTTTTGTAACATGACCAATAATAAACACCGTCACGCCCTCGTTTTTTGCTACATCCACCAAAAGTTCTGTCACAAGGCGAATTTGCTGAATACTCCCGGGTGTATTACCCAGAACCGAACTAAACATGACCTGAATCGAATCAATGAAGACAATATCTGGTTTATGTTCGCGAATTGTTGCCACCACATCCTCAATCACAGATTCGTGCATTAAGAGAATATTTCCTTCAATGCCCAAACGAGACGCCCGCCCACCAATCTGCGCTAAGGATTCTTCACCTGTGACATACAAAACCTGTTTCCCAAGAGTTGTGAGGGCTTTACATAACATGAGTGTGAGCGTCGATTTCCCAATGCCAGGTTCACCAGCCAAAAGGGTAACGCTGTGTTCTGTAATGCCATCACCAAAGACACGATCGAGTTCTGCAATACTCGTGCGAATTTTTTCCATGGTGTGATCACGCGATGCCTGCACACCCTCAAGAGTATGCATATCCCGCACCGTGCCGCCTACTGCCTTTTTTCCACCTGGCATCATGACCTTACTACTCGCGGCTCGTTGCTCAGATAGGGTGCTCCATTCACGACAAGACACGCATTGCCCCGCCCACTTGGGCGTCTCATATCCACACGCGGTACAAATATAGGCCATACAAGGAGAGACAAGAAATTATCTATATCTTGCCCTGCTCTTTGATCCCAAGCAACATTGCCTTTGCTTTTTCGTTGTAGGGTTCGTTGTACAGAATTGCATCTAAATACTTTGTCGCCATCATGAGAGCATCTACCTGCATATATGCTTCCACCAGAGCAAACATATACTCCGTATTTTTTGAATCATATCGAAGTGCCTGTTCATAGGCCTCAATTGCTTCTCGGGTTGCACCGGTCTTTCCATACATTTGTGCCAAAGTTGCATGACGTGCCGCATTGTGAGGATCCCGCTTTAACGCTTCACTATAGGCACGAAGAGCCATTTCTGTACGATTTTGGTCTTCCAGTACCCGTCCAAGACCGCTAAATATTGCCGGATCTTGATTACCCTCTTCAATGAGGTGGACATATATACTTTCTGCTTTACTGAGCTTGTCTTGCTTTCTATAGACATACGCAAGAGTCGTATTGACATCTTCGTCATCAGGGTTCAAGGCAAGAGCTTCAATACAGATACGCTCCACTTCCTCAAAATCTTCTTCGTCTAAGGCTTTTTCGGCCTTGCGCAGCAACTGCTGCACTTTTACGTGGTCATCAGGCGTGACTATCACTTCTTCACGGGTAGAAATCTTTTCCTCCTCCACCTCCGCCGTTTCCGTCATACGCAGAACATCCTGAACACGGCCATGCACATAGCCAATAATATCCATGGCATTTTTTTGCAAAGACCGTATTTTCCCCTTCTCTTTTTGCATAAACGCGAGGGAGGTCACAAGACCACCCATCGCGAGAACCTGAGTACCGACCAACAACTTCACCACAAGAGCGGTGTCCATATTCTGGTATAAAAAGACAAATGTTACCCTTCGTCTGAATCTGATGCGTCCTCAATCATTGCCCGAAAATCTTTCGTGTCAAGAAGGGATGGATCGAGTAACTCCACCATACGATCCACAACACCTTCAAAGGGCAGCGTTTCCTGTGTTCCCTTCTTCATGTCGCGCATAATGATTTTCTTTTCCACGACTTCCATTTGTCCAAGCACCAGCGCGTACTCTACTTCAAACTTACTCGCACTCTCGAGCTGTGAACGTATACTCGCCTTTCCAAGAGCTCCCATTGTACGAATGCCTCGTGCTCGAAGATCGGATACAAGACGAAGTGCCATTTTTTTCGCGCTATCTCCAAGCTGCACCACAAAAATACTGACCTTGTCTTTTGAGGGTACCGCAAGCTGTACACGGCGCATTGCTGTTGCAACGGCATCCATGTCGGCACTAAAGGTGAGAGCAGGTGTTTTCACACCGCCAAATTCCTCTACGAGATCGTCATAGCGACCGCCGCATCCAAGGATAGTTTCCTGACCCTCATGCTCTATATAAAATTCAAAATACAACCGGCGATAGTAATCAAGACCACCAAACAGTTTGTCATCGATTACCGCCTCAATGCCGAGGACGTCCAAATATTCCTGAACTTTTGCAAAATGCTCCTTTGATTCCTTATCAAGACTTGATGCAATAGACGGAGCAATCTGCACCAAAATCTGCGTGTCTTCGTTTTTGGACGTGAGTACATGCAGCGGATTCACTGCAAGCTTTGAGACATCATCTTCTCCAAGATTGCGTTCTTTCCCAGCAAAAAAGTTACGCAGATCTTCACGGTATTTATCCTGCGCATTGCGCGTTCCAATATTATTCAGGCGGAGTTTTACGTTCAGCCCCAAATCAGAGAAAATCTTTGCAGACATCTCGATAAGCTGTGCATCCAGTGCGGGGTCTTCTTCACCGAGAATTTCAAATCCAAAGGTATGTTTTTCCGACAATACTCCCTCTGCCTCCCTTTCTGGAAGTGCTCGCTGCCAGTTTTGATCGATATAGTAAAACTCGACAGGCTGAGGCTTTTCATGAAGATTATGCTCAACGTAGGCTCGGGCCATAGATGCTGCATATTCGGGCCTGAGAGCAAACACGCCCTCCTCATTCACCATTTTGTACAACGCATGGGAAACTAAATCGGAGGCTTCACCCAAAGCAGTTTTAAGAAGCTCAAAATCAGACAAGGCCGGCAAAGAAATACGCCGAAAACCTGATCTTCTTGCGTGGTACCTCACAACTTTTTTAATAAAAGTAAAGTACTCGTGATCGCTGCTCAGTATGTCCCTCATCCCTGAGACGTGGGGAAATTTAGTATCCATAGAAGTTCGACTGTAGAAACGAAAGTATTACACAAAAAATACTATACCCTTCTCGAAATAAATTGCAACCTCGGCATTTGTTATCTACCAGCGAAACAGAGGTTATGGTATACTTTGTCGAAAGATTTTCTTTTTGCCTCCATGCTACTGACCACCGTTTTACAGTTTTTGTCTGCTCTTGCTCTCTCAGCCCTTATTGGTGCTGAACGCGAACTCAATGGTTTCAAAGATAAACCGAAGGATCAAAAAGAAAAACAATTTGGCGGTATCCGTACCCATATGATTCTTGGACTCCTCGGCGGTCTTGGTGTTTACCTATCACAAATCTACGAGAATCAGTACATGCTGCTCGCCATTGGCATTGCCGTCTTCTTGCTGCTGCTTGTGCATTATGTCCACAAAGCATTTGTGACCAATAATATAGGCCTCACGACGACTCTCACGGGTATGACGACCTTTCTCATCGGCAGCCTCTGTCTTGCGGAGCATGGGCAATTAGCAGTTATTGTGACTATTGCCACGACGGTTATTCTTCTCTCCAAGCGGTATACCCACGCGCTTCTCGATCACATCGACCACAAGGAGCTTATGGACACGCTGAAATTTGCAGCAATTCTGTTTGTTATACTCCCACTTCTGCCTCAAACGGCAATTGACCCCTGGGGCATGATTGTGCCGCAAAAAATCTGGCAGGTTGTGGTGCTTATTTCTGGAATCAGCTACCTCGGATATATTTTCAGTAAAATTTTTGGCGCGAAAAAGGGCATTCTTTTTGCAGGAATCCTTGGAGGACTCGCATCATCAACGGCGGTGACCTCCTCCATGGCACAGCAAAGTACCCTTGAGAAAAAACATGTCAGCCCTTTTGTCATGGCAACCATTATTGCCTCCTGTATGATGTTTTTTCGCGTTGTCTTTTGGGTCATGAGCTTTAATCAGGAGCTCACGTGGAGTTTACTACCACCGGTTGTTGCCATGAGCGTCACCAGCGCCCTTATTGTTGGTTTTCTGGTTATGCGCAGTAAGCAAAAAGGACGTGATATGAACGAACCCGCTGAGGAGGTAGAGCTCAGCAGCCCGTTTCAAATTGGCCCTGCGTTGAAATTTGCACTCTTTTTTCTCCTGATTTCTGTTCTCTCCGAAGTTGCTTCACACTATATGGGTGCCCAAGGTGTGTATCTCATCAGTTTTATTTCAGGTCTAGCCGATGTTGATGCCATTACCGTAACGCTCTCCTCACAGGCACTAAACAATCAGATTTCCCCTGAAGTTGCCTCAACGGGAATCATCATTGCCATGATGGTCAACACCGCAGTAAAAGTAGGCATTGCAAAAATATTTGGCGGGAAACGATTCGGCCGAGTGATTATTGTAAGCTTTAGCCTCATTCTACTTTCTGGCGGCGTAACGCTTCTTCTCCTTTAAGAACGGAAGGCCTTCAGCACGGATTGGAGTTTGCGCTCCTCATCACGACGCTTGATGGATTCTCGTTTGTCATGTTGTTTCTTTCCCCGCATGATACCGAGCTTTACCTTTGCGTGCGGTCCTTTAAAGTACATTTCAAGCACCACTGCCGTAACACCCTGTTCATGTATATACTGGGCAAGTTTCTTGATTTCCTTTGTTTTTAACAGAAGTTTTCTTTTCCGCTTGGCATCCATTTCCACCGTGGAGGCGTACGGATAATGACCAATATGCATGCCTTCAACCCAGGGCGCATCATGCCAGATATGCACAAAATTTCCCTTCAAATTCACGTTACCTAGGCGAACGGATTTCACTTCATAGCCCTGAAGCACAATGCCCGCCTCAAAGGTCTCTACCGTTTCGAAATCAAAAAGGGCTTTCTTATTGTAAATATGGATTCTTTCCGTATGTTTGGTCATGACATCATGAATGGACTTGTATGCTCGAGAACTCACCCCGTATTCGTGCGGCCCTTCGCACCCTCCTCTCGGAAAGTGGCCACCCGGTAAACGAAGTATACCGTACGCTGTGCCGCTTGGCTACAGTACATCATGCAATTCTCCTTGAAGAGCCTGCCTATGGTTTTGGGCGAGTACTGGCTGAATTCGCTGCAGCGGAGATTTTTGGTATTCCGGAAACCACACTGCATCGCCATCAAGACTTTACGCTCCTCCCCTCAAACGGGCGTCCCATTTCTGTTGAGACTGCGAGACAAACCCTCGACCGCTTTGGTATTGGAAGCGCTGAAGGGAGGCGAATCGTCGTATGGGAAGACATAGATCGTATGAACACCCAAGGGCTCAACATATTTCTCAAAACCCTGGAGGAACCGGAGAGTGCGACTCTCTTTCTGCTGACCACTGCTAACCCCGAGTCTCTCTTGCCCACGGTTGTGTCACGGGTCCTTTCTGTGACACTCGAAGAGCATCTTCAAAAGGCTGTCGCACGGGAAATGCTCAGAAACCTTCGCCCAGAAGAACAAGAGGGTTTTGCACACGTCAGTCTCCATAGGCCGGGTCTCCTGGAAATACTTTTAGAAGAACAAGGGAACAAAAAAACGCCCCTTACAGATATTTTGCACCACTGTTCACAAATTGCCACAGATCTCGTTCTCGGTAAACCAGAAGGACTACTACGCGCCTATAAAGGCATTTTAGAACTCAAGGAGCTTGAGACTGCGCGAAAAAAAAGCACACACACCGACGAGTACCTATGGAAGCCCATGGAACTCTTTTGTCTCATCATGGAAGGAACCCTTGAGAAAGCACTAATTTCCACTACTATAGAGGTATACCCTACACACATAAGTCGCCTCGCCACACGTCTTCTGCAATTCAAGAAAGATATGCAGCAGTCGATGAATACAAAACTCTCTGCGCTCGATTTTATCTTTGGCGCAACGGCCTAAATACTCTATGAACAGACATCGTTTTTCCTTCGATACAGAAACTATCCTCTACATTGCTTCAGGGCTGTGTATTGCCGTTGCCATAGGTATTCTCGTCACACCCAACAGTGGAAAAACCTCTTCCGTCCTACAAAGCTCTCTCATTGATGCAAAGCATATTGATGCTATTGCTCCTGCAAAAACCCCTGATGTTGTACCTGGCAGAGTAACAACACCGCTACAAATGGATGCCCCAGGGGCAAATACAGACGACAGTACGGCAGACCTTGTGCAAAAAGGTATGCAGGAGTTGGGCAGAAAAAATGGGCGTGGTGCCCTCGACCTTCTTCTCCGTGCACAGGAGAAAGGTGATCAGTCGGAGTCCGTACGCATTGCAACGGCGAAAGCACGCACGCTGCTACGAGATTATGCAAAAGCTGCAGAAGAACTCGTCATACTTTTAGGCAAAAACCCCTCCCAGATAGAGGCAAAAATTGCTCTAGCAGAAGTACGCATCCACCAGGCCGGCGAACTCGAGAAACCGGAACTGCTGGATGAAGCTGCAACTCTGATCAAAGATATTCCCGGACGTGAGGAAACAGCCTTTCTCACGTGTATTATTTCTACCTACAAAAACGACTCAGAGCAGCAAAAAGAATCCTGCATGCAAGCAAAAGAGGGGACATCAACAGACGCGCGAATTGCAGGAGACATTCTTGCGCAGCGCGATCTCTTTTCTACCTTTCGAGACGGAAACCGATCATACATCGACCTCTTGTTTGCTAAATCCATTGCAGATGCTGGGTATTATGAACTGAGCAGCATCATGGCAAAACGTATTGTCGAACAAAACAGAGAATACCGAGATGCCTGGGTAGTCCTTGGATACAATTATCTTGTTCTCGAAAAATATTCTCTCGCTGGTGTCGCCCTCGATACTGCCTACCAACTCGACACAACTCAGGCGCATATTCAGTACCTTCTTGGAATTGCCTATGATCGCACCAATCAAAAAGAAAAAGCCATCACCTTCTATACCCTGGCACTGGATAATCAGTATCCCAACACAGCGGCACTTCGCGGGCGTATAGCACTGTTACTGACAGATACCCAGCAGTTTGCCCTTGCACTGAAACAATATCTTGCGCTTGCCGAACAAAATGCATTCTCGACTCCTGAAATGTATGTCACCCCCATCTGGCTCGCCCTCGATATGGTGAAGGACACGGAAACAGCATGGTCTCTCGCCTTAAAATGCAAAGAAAAATTTGCGGACAGTGCCGTAAGTGACAACCTGCTTGGTTGGGTTGCGTTAGCACAAGGTCGATATAGCGAAGCAGAAACCTATCTCCGCGCAAGCGTTGCAAAGAATGCAGCCTATGATGCACCGTGGTACAACCTCGGACGAGTGCTTGAAGCTATGGGACGACTTGAGGAAGCAAAGGCCTCATACCAAACCGCCTATACACTTGGCAAGGATAGTCAAATCGCTCGCCTGGCTGCTGAAAGCTTTAATCGGTTATCCCAGTAAACTGTGGATGCATTTTTTGTTAGCTATGTTCTTGCCTCTGGAATCCTCGGCCTGGCAATCGGGAGTTTTCTCGCTGCACGGGTTGCACGAACCGTTGCTGCACGCCCACAAAACCTGTGGGGCCGCTCACACTGTTTTACCTGCAACAGCGTCCTTGGACCACTGGATATGATCCCCCTGGTATCGTATACAATTTCGCGGGGCAAATGTCGACATTGCCATACTCCCTATAGTTCCATGTACTCCTGGATTGAGCTCACAACCATGCTGCTCTTTCTTTTGCTTAGTTTTGTTCTTTTCCAGCGATGGGGAACAAACGTTGGTCTCCATTGGATTTCCATAACCAGCATTTTACTGACGGGAAGTCTTCTTCTCTATACAGCCTTTGTGGACATCAAACTCCGCGCCTTTCCCGTCCATCCTCTTCTCGCTTGTACACTGCTCAATCTTGGCATTGCCGTCTTTGGACTCCCCCATACATTTCTTGATGCACTGCTTGCGAGTCTGATGTTTGCTGGATCCCTTGCGATGGTTCGCTTCGTCGGTCGATGGGTTGCAAAACAGGAGGTTATGGGAAGTGGCGATGTCTGGCTTGCGCTGCTTCTAGGGAGTTCCCTGGGGGTCACTGGATCGATAGTGGCCTTTTATGGAGCTTTTCTCAGCGGGGCAATTCTGGGGATTGGTATTCTATACAAAGCACATCGTGCGCAGAGGAGACCTAATCCTCTCCCCTTTGCTCCCTTTCTGGTATTTGGCTGGATTATTGCTCTCCTCGCAGGGGACCCTATCTTTCACCTTCTCTTCCCCCTATAAGCCCTTTGTTTCCTCTTTCATACCACATCACCTTCCTTCCTATGTATTGGATTCTTGGCCTTCTCGTCCTACTACTTGTCTGGATCGCATTTGCCTACAATCAGTTTGTGCAATTACGGAACAACCGTTCTCAATCCTTTTCTGATGTGGATGTCCAGATGAAGCTACGCTACGATCTCATTCCCAATCTTGTGGAAGTGGTCAAAGGGTATGCAACCCACGAAAAAGGCACCTTTGAAAAAATTGCTGAGCTCAGAAGTGCTGCAATGCGGGCGGGAACACTCGCAGAACGTGCAACTGCAGAAATTGCCCTATCGGGCGCGCTCTCTGGCATTTTTGCCCTTGCAGAAAATTATCCAGACTTGAAAGCCAATCAAAATTTTCTCTCACTGCAGCAAGAGCTGTCGGACATTGAAAACAAAATTGCTGCGGCAAGACGCTTTTTCAACAATACAACAAAAGAATACAACACGAGTATTCAGAGTTTTCCCAATTTGCTCTTTGCGGGTATTTTCGGGTTTCACCATGAAGAGTTTTTTGACCTCGGCGACGACCGTTCTCAAGCTGAGCAACCTGTTTCCATAAAACTTTAGCACATGAAAGTGGTTGGCTTACAAACCTTCATTTGGCAGAACAATTTTCGCTCCCTTGCGCTCATGATTCTGTTTCCTCTCATTCTGGGAGGGCTCATCTTCGCCATCCTCTTTGGCATCAGTATCACAGAAACCAGTAGTGTTTCTGGCGCACTCACGGGAAGCGTTTCTCTCATGCAAGAACTCGGTTTTTCCATTATAGGCGCCGTCCTCTTGTGGTTTATGGTCGCCTGGATGTTCCATACCTCCATGATTCTTGGCATGACGGGCGCAAAACCTCTCAGTCGAAAAGAATCTCCTGAAATCTACAACATTGTGGAAAATCTCTGTATTTCTCGAGGGGTACCCACACCATCGCTCTATATTATTGAAGATAGTTCCATGAATGCCTTTGCATCCGGACTATCACCCAATAGAGCACTCATAGCCTTTTCCAGGGGACTTCTGGAATCACTCACGAAGGAAGAAATTGAAGCTGTCGCGGCCCATGAACTGACCCACATCCTCAATCGGGATAGCAGATTTATGATTATTGCTATTATTTTTGTGGGCATTATTCAAACCTTGGCCGAAATATTTCTGCGCACGCGAATAGATACAAATGGCAATGGGAAGGATAGTGGGAATGCAGCCCTTATTCTTTTTCTCATCAAAATTCTCGTCTACATCATTGGATTTTTTATCACCCTCATTGTGCAGTTGGCGATCTCGAGAAAACGAGAATACCTTGCAGACGCTGGAGCAGTGGAGCTAACAAAAACCTCCAAACATCTCATTTCCGCACTGCGAAAAATCTCAGGCGATGCACGCATCGAAGCCATCGAGAACAGAAATGTCGCACAACTTTGTATTGAGAATCCTCTAGAGCGTGGACATAGTTTTATGAGCAACCTCTTTTCTACCCATCCCTCCACGGAAGATCGTATAAAAGCATTAGAACTTATCGGGTAGACAGGCGAAAATGCACTGCCTGGAGCACATCT
Source organism: Candidatus Gracilibacteria bacterium CG17_big_fil_post_rev_8_21_14_2_50_48_13 (assembly GCA_002783265.1). Lineage (GTDB taxonomy): Bacteria > Patescibacteriota > Gracilibacteria > 1-14-2-50-48-13 > 1-14-2-50-48-13 > 1-14-2-50-48-13. Next base: position 123,523 of record PFFG01000009.1, read on the forward strand.
TCTTCACGAAGGTGTTCGCGGTCGTCCATGTCAGCAAGAGTCCGTGCAACACGGAGAACTCGTGCTCTACCTCGCATAGAAAGGCCATAGTGACTGAATAAAGACTCTGAAACAGACTTTGGAAGGTGACTTATGGAACAAATAGAAGATAGGAGCCGAGCAGGTATATCGCTGTTTGTCTCGATACCATATTTTTTTCCTCGAACTTTTTGACGATCGCGTGCTCCCGCAACCAGTTCTTTTTTTCGCCAATAATCTCGTGGTCTCTCCATACTACTCACTTGGTCTTCCAAAAAAACACGCATATCAAAACGATCAACAATTGGACCGGAAATTTTTTCCTGATACTGCCTTTTCCTATAGACCGTACAGGTACAGGAACCATTGTTCATGGATGAAAAACCACATGGACACGGATTCATCGCTGCCACAACCATACACCCTGCGGGAAAATGCACCGTGTACTCATGACGCTGAAGCGTAATCGCCTTTTCTTCCAGAGGTTCGCGAAGAGATTCAATACTCTCCCTACGAAATTCTGGAAACTCATCAAGCATGAGCACACCATGATGTGCCAGGGAAATTTCCCCGGGTCTGGGGTTTTGCCCGCCTCCAATGAGCGCCGCGGCAGAAATGCGATGATGAACCTGTCGAAAAGGACGAATTTTACTGGCAAGAGAGCGCTTTTCTCCTGCAGCAGAATATATAGCAACGACCTGGGCATGCTCAGCATCGGAAAGAGGTGGCAATAAACCCGGAAGTGCTTTTGCCAGCATGGTTTTTCCACAACCAGGCGCCCCCTCCATGAGAATATTATGCCCACCTGCCGCTGCAATCGTGAGAGCATGCTTCGCTTCCTCCTGACCAAATACATCGTCAAAGGTCTCGAGTACCTGAGAGACACTCGAATCAACGGGAACCCTTTGCGGCAAAACCTTCCTGCCATGCTGAACAAAATTCTGTACATCCACCATGGTTGCTGCGGGAACAAGGTCTATACCGGACACCAAAGATGCCTCAGCGTACTGCGTATGCGAAAAACATATGGAGCGAAAGCCTGCTCGATATGCATACTCGGCCATGGTATAAAGCCCTGGAACTGCGCGAACTTCACCCGATAAGGAGAGTTCACCCACAAAAAGGGTAGAGCCTATCGCATGGGAGGCAATTTGCTTTGTCGCTGCCAAAATACCCACGGCAATAGGAAGATCAAAGGCCGTCGTTTGCTTGGGAACAGATGCGGGTGCAAGATTGATCACAAGCCGCTGCATAGGGTAAGTTTTCCCCATGGAAACAATACTACTCCGCACTCGCTCACGTGCTTCTTTGACCGAACTGCCTGGTAGTCCCACAAGGTAAAAACCCGGTAGGCCACGCATAATATCAATTTCAATAGAAACCGGAACAACATCAATACCGCGAAGGACAGCAGAGTGGATAGTGAGAGCCATAAAAATTGAAGGGAGATAGCCCTCTACTATACAATTCTCCCTGTAACCGCCAACACGTTTCTACCTCTTCTGTTGTTGAAGACAAACAACGTTTATGCTGCAGGTTTTGCCAGTTCGAGTTCCCGCTGTTGTCCGTAGGCAACGGCAATTTTACCTGCAGTATACGTGGTCATTCCAACGGTCGCAGCAGTTGTTGCAATATTTATCCCTTTTATATTTTTTTGAAGAAGAGATATCACCGCTGGAAGCGCTTTATCCCAGCCCACTTTTGCAGCAAAAGCCTCAACCTTAGGCCAAACAGCCAAAAGCTTCGCAGCTGCAGGAAATTTTGGAGCAAGTGCTGCGAGTCTCCCCGCAATAACACCGCCTTTTACCGCGACACCCGCCACAGGAACAAACATCAGCACATCGCTTCCAAGGGAAACAAGGCCCCAACCAGCACTCTCTAATCTATTCACTTTGTTATCCTGGAACTCCACACCAAAAGTAGACAGTGATTTGACGCCAGTTATGACCGACATAGCATTCGACAAGGTACCTACACCTGGAATGAGATCAACAAGCATCTGCAACGTGTCCATAGAAGCCAATCCACCAAGCGCAGTCACTAAATCATGATCCTTATCCATAAGTGTCTCAACAGCAACCTGCGCAGCCATAACCGTTGCGAATTGCGCGCCAAACATTAAAACACGCCCCTTCACGGACAGCACCTTGGTCGCAAGTCGTCCCTCATTATCTGTGATAAGTTTATTAATGGATTCGGCACGTGCTTTCGTTTGCTTCAGTTTCGGCAGTTTCTTATAGGCAGCAACCAGCTCTTCTGAAAACTGCATTTTTAAATCTGCAAGCTTCCCTGACCTCGCTGCAATAGCCTCTGTCACACGCTTCGTGGCTTCATCATCTAGTTTCGACACACCCATTTTCGCAACTGCTTGCTCTAAATATGCATTTGCCGAACGCTCATAGAGATCAAAAAGTTTTACTTGCTCATCAATATTCGAAGCATTGAGCCTTGACCGCACATGCTCTAACTCACGCATGGCCTCGCTATAGCCCTTTGGGGCCTTTTGTCCTAGGGTCTCCAGCTGCAATGAGATATTCTCTACAGACGTGCGACCTTTCTCCACAGCAAGTTTTTTTGTGTCCTGAGCTCTCTGTTTATCGTTAGGGCGATAACGATTCCCCTGTAATTTAATTTCCTCCAAAGCATTTATTTCTACATTTATTATCAGATCACTGAGTCTTTTCGCCTCCGCACTCTTTGGCGAGAGTTTCATTTTTTTCTTCTCGAGTTCAATAATTTCGGCATTTGCTTTCATGGAAAGATCAATCATCTCACTGATTTTTTGCCTGTTCCCTTGCTCAATGTCACCAAATTGACGAATAATCTCATTTCCAAAAATATTATCCTTTAATGCTGCCTTAGCATCTGCAAGATGTCCTGCCTGTCCCTTCACAATTCCTTTAACTTCAAAGGGAAGAATTGTTCGCCCAGACTCTATGAGTATTGCTCGAGCCGTCTTCAATTCTGCCATATTCTTATATCGCGTGCTGAGGTCTGGCGAGTAGGCATATCGTAGTTTTTGCACAGAATCTAACCTCGCTGTCAGTTGCATCGCAGCTGCGTGAAAAGGATCCTGAACAATGCCCTTATAGGTACTTTTATTCATCGCAGCAGACCCCATTTTATATCCTTGAATGAGAGGGAAACCCAGAATTTGTACCGCCTGTTTTGCCGGATATAGTGCGCTCTTAAAGACTGTCTTCATCATCCCTTGTTTGAGAGGATTGTGCAGACCACGCCCCAAACTGGACAGAGTGGCAAAAACAGTGACGGGTAAAATAGAGCTTCCATACTGCATCAGTACCTGTTGAAAACCCATACGATCTCCATCAAGTGCAGCTCCCAGCGAACCACGCAATATATCAATGGAACCAAGACAATACCGCTCTGCAGCCCCCATAAGAAAAACCTTCAGGCCCGCAAACCCAATTTGCCATCCTGTATCTAAGAGATTTACAATGGAAGGACTACCCGTGAGCTGCAACACTCTTTCGAGGGTAAAATTACCTGCAGCTTCCAGTTGTTTGAGAGGCACATTCAGTACTTGCATCCATTCATTCTGCGTCGCTAGGCGCACAGCATTTTTGGACTGTTCACTCTTCGAAAGAGTTGGGTCTACAGCGAGTACTTGGATAAAGTCAGTTACTACTTTTAATCCATTCTGGCTGGAAAACTTCGTTACGCGGACATAGCCGTCTTCATAGGTTAATTCAAGACCTAGCGCGAGAAACTCAGGTGATTGTGCCAAGGCATCAAACTGTTCTTTTTTTAAGGATTTTTCGGTCTGTAAGATTTCCAGGAATCCTCCGATCTTTTCTATAAGTGAGTCATAATAGCGGGCATGTTCCATATCTTTCTTCTTTTCCTCCCGTAGAGCATTCTGAAAGATTTTCAATGCGTCACGATTGGAGTTCATGACCATTTTTTCCGGTGTTCCTCCCATATATTCCTGCGCCTTTTCAAGCACATGTACCGCAAATTCTTTTCCTTTTGGCAGTAAACTCTCTAATGGGACTTTTCCACTTAAAATATCAACGGATTCCCCAATTCTCTCTTTTTGAGGAATAACCAAACCGCGTTCCTGACAAAATTTCTTCAGATCATCGTAATTGTCTGTGAGATACGTCGTCAGTGCTTCTGGATTTGCAGGTACTTTGATATCCCCAATATTTTGAACATTATCTTTCATCATCAAAAAACTACTCACCGCAAACAGAGAACCAATCGGATGATGAGCCGCCAAACCTAAGGGGAGTTTAGCAAGTGATAGGACTGAAGTGAGCCCCATGGCACTGCCTGAGAAAAATATACTTTGTACCAACGGAATCTTGGCAAAGGCAATTCCACCAAGAATACCAGCTCCCTTGTTGCGTTCAAACGTCCTCGAGGCCTGCTCCACAACGCCTTCCATGGAGGCATATCCATCCTTATAAATTTCCTTTAAGGACTTCCACCCCTTCCTTTTTTCATCAGACTCTGAGGCGGCCTCCTGTGTATTCGATGCGCTGTCAGATTGACTTGTAGGCGTGTCATTCTTACCAAAAAGTGAAATATTTTTAAAGAAATCAAGAATGTTAAACTTTCCTCCCGTAAGAAGACCAACCCCGAGGATCCCCATGACCGCAGGAAGGAGTTTTCCTGTCCATCCTTCTTTTTTCGAAAAAATGTTAAACATGAGCATGGCAGCTCCTACTCCACCAATACCTAAGCCCAATACTTTAGGATCTTTGAGATATTCCCACCATTCCTTTGGTGTTGTCTTTGTTCCCGACTGATTTTCAGCAGGTGTATCCTTTGCCACCTGTGGGGAATTCTGAGATTTTTTCTCCTCTGAAACCGTCTTTTTTGCTCGCTCTTCAACATACATTATTGCTTTAGGCCAGTCTTGAAAAACCAGCGCATACAGCTCTGGATTGGTTGTTTGAACGGCCTGCACTTTTTTCAGGAATCCAAGAACTTTTTGCGCACCAGGTTCCGCATTGTCTGCTGTAAGGTGTTCGAGAAAAGTACTTGGGTCAGATAACCGCACTTGCTCTGTCTCGGGAAGAACAATATTTTTCTTCACCGCTTCATACATAATTCCTCCTGTTGCAGTAAAAATACTCGATAAGGTTTTTTTCTCATCTTCCGTGTGTTTCTCAGGTTTTTTCGTTAAAGAAAATTCATCTATTTTTGTGTATATAGCCCCCATAATTCTCTCTAGTGTCTCACCTTTGAGATCATCGAGGTTCTTTGCACGCAATAGATCTTCTAAATCATCACGAAGATTCTCGTGCCCATTTTGAATCACTTGAGGTGAACGCTCTGCCGTAGATCGTTGCTTTTCAATCTCCATGAGGTAGCTATATGCAAATTATATTCCGTGTATGATACCATATTCTGCAGAAAAGTACAAACCGGAGAAGATTTAGCGCACGTGTAAATGGACCATAGACGTTGACTTACAATCCAACATTCTATACAAAATAATTGATCTCTCCCCCTCCATCATGCCAACTCCAGAAATTCATACAGATCTCCACATTCCTCAAAGCCCTCAGTCCCTCTGAGGGCTTTTTTTGTGTAAAAAATTCCTTACGCCCCTTCCATGAAACGCATGTTTGTCGGAGTACCGAAATATAGCCAAAAGAGACCGTCGAAACACACTTCTGCACTCCCTTCATTCCATCAGAATAAACAGGGGAGGAACTTTCGTGAACGTCGCCAATCACCGCACACTCCTGCACCTATTGTTGTGCAAAAAACCATTCTGGAAATTTCTCCTAAAATCAAAGCAGTCTTTCAAGTGCGGGAACCACGGTTGCTGGCAAGATTAAATGCAGACCTGCATAAGTTTGAGGAAACGTTCAACGCACTATTCGAACTGATGTCGAGCAGTATTCACAAAGAAGGATCAGAGAACTTGTGGAAGGATTTGCAGACATACAGCTTGTCCATCGAAGAGAACCTGGATGCACTAATAACAGTTGATCATCCTGCCTTATGGCACTATCTGCGAACAACCTATGATCAATTAGGGAAAATGCATATTCGGATCAAACACGCTCTTCTTGCCACGAGTAAGGGGTTTGAAGACACAAGTTTTGGCTTATCGAAAAAAAAGGCAGAGAATTTTTCTGGGTATACATGGGGAGAACTTCCCAAAGAGGGGAAACTCCGGAATGAAGTCCACCATATTGATCGGCGCTCCTTTGGCGGAACATCCATTCCTGAGATGCTTGTGCGACTCAACAATGTTGTGCATAAATCCATCCACAAAGTAATAGATGATCAACAGCGCGAACGAGATTACCTCGACCTGCGCAATAATATTCCTTTTCAGGAAGTACAGGATCAGCACCAAGCATTCTATAGCATGGCTGGAATTAATGCATCTCTCCTAGAACTGTCCCTCCGTCGATTTGATGATATCGAACAGATTATGCATCACCTTCACCTCCAATATTACCAAACACTGGAACAAGAGGTTCGCCATGAAGAGAGAACAACTGAACAGCAAATAGAACTTGAAGAACTCCGACGTTTAGACTCTCAAAGTGAGATTATGCGTCATGCATTTATTCGTCAGGGTATTCAAAGTCATTTGCGGGGGACACCCGTTTTACTGAAAAACCTCCATCACTTTTTTACCCGAGAGCGATTTCATCATGGAATAGCTATGGTAGAAGAATTTAAAATCGCCTGGTCAGCACTTTCGACGGAGGAGAAGACGCTCTTATTTCAGAAGGTTCCGTCCTTCTCACCGCTCATCACCGTTTGTCGGGAACTCCTTACGCGTGAACCTTTGCCCTTTATCATCTACGAAGGCGAGCATCTACACGAGGCACAGGAAGAAGAAGTGAGCTTTGCGAAATTGTTTTCCTATATGCGGCCGCACATTGAAACCATTACAGAATTTTTAGACCCAGATCTTCAGAAGAAGTTTCCGCAAATTCTTCGCCCTCTCTTTGAAATACATTTGGTTGCCAACGATCTGCCAGAGCCTCAAACAGAGAAATAAAAAAAGCCCTCAGAGTTGAGGGCTTTTTTCTTTTTACAATCGTCGTTCAGAGATTTCTGTAAGAAGTTCGGCAATCCAAGCCTTCGTGGGCATGTTTTTCTGCTCTTTCGTTCTATAAGAACGAACGGCCAAGGCATCACCTTCCAACTCCTTGTCTCCTATAACCAGCATATAGGGTATTTTTCGTAGCTCAGAACCCCGTATACGCTTTCCTAGCGTATCACTGTCACTATGCATAATTTCGACACGAACGCCATGCATAGACAATTCTGCGGCTATTTTTTGTGCACCTTCTTCGTGCACTCCGGCGACGGGAAGCAGTGCAACCTGCACGGGTGCAAGCCACGTTGGAAAAGCCCCTGCAAGATGCTCAATCAGGATACTCGCAAAACGCTCGATAGATCCCATAATGGCACAGTGAATCATGACCACGCGCTCTTTTTCTCCCTGTTCATTGATACAACTCAGATTAAAGCTCTCCGGCATACTGAAATCGAGCTGAATCGTAGCAACCTGCCACTCGCGACCTAGGGCGTCCTTCGACATAAAGTCGATCTTTGGGCCATAAAATGCACTCTCCCCAGGACCATCTATATAATTTTCCCCCACTTTGCCGACAATAATATCTTTGACCATCGCCTCAGACATGGCCCACATTTCCTTCGATCCCTTATACTTCGCAAAGTTATCAGGATCATGACGTGAGAAGCGAACCGTGAGTTCAAAACCAAAGGTCTTGTAAAACCGGTCGATAATGTCCCAGATTTTGAGTGATTCTTCGACGACCTGGTTTTTACGACAGAAGACATGGGCATCATCCTGGGTGATACAAAGCACACGGGAAAGACCATTGAGCTCACCACTTTGTTCATCGCGATACACCATGGTTGTTTCACAAAAACGCTGAGGCATATCACGATACGAATGCGGTTCTGCATCAAAAATCTGCGTATGATGCGGACAGTTCATGGGCTTCATGGCAAACAAGTGCTCTTCACGCGTGGTAATTTTAAACAAATCCTCCGCATATAGAGCCCAGTGGCCACTGGTTTCATACAAATCTTTCTTCGTTATGTGCGGAATGGTCACTTTTTGGAAACCGTATTCCTTCCGCATTTCCCAAACATAGTCATTGAGAAGTTCACGGATCAAGGTACCGCGCGGCGTCCACAAAGGAAGACCAGACCCCACCAGTTCAGAGAAGGCAAAGAGCCCCATCTCCTTTCCAAGCTTTCGGTGATCACGTTTTTTGGCTTCTTCGCGGGCGGCTTTAAAGGCATTGAGTTCTTCCTTTGAGTTAAAGGCAAGACCGTAAATACGCTGAAGCATTGGACGCGACTCGTCTGCACGCCAGTACGCACCGGCAATTTTGTCCAGACAGAAGGTGCGAGGATCAATATTCCCTGTGTTTTCCACATGAGGCCCTTCACACAAATCCACAAAATGCTCTCCATTTTTGTAAAAACTCACCGTTTCTACACCCTCGTTTTTCATGAGATCCTCCACAATTTCCACTTTGTACGGCTGCTTGGCCGCTCGCAAAAATTCCACCGCTTTTGCCGCCGGTTCCTCGTAATACTCAAAATCCTGTTTTGCCTTAATAATTTCCCGCATGGTACTTTCCAACAGTTTCAAATCTTCCGGAATCAAGGTGCGCGGCAACTCCACATCATAGTAAAAACCCGTATCAATGGCAGGGCCTGTACCGAGCTTTGCATCAGGAAACATCTGCATAATTGCCTGTGCCATTATGTGTGCAAGCGAGTGTCGCTTACGAAACAATTTGTCGTCCATGGGACAAAATACGTTAAAAAATTATTCGATATCCGCCAGTTGCTGCTTCATGGTAGTCAGCACGGCTTCAACCTCCTGTTTCTTCTTTTCCTGGGCTGCCTTCACATCATCCGGAGCATTGGCAATAAAGCCTTTATTATCCAGTTTCGACTGAATAATTCTTCGTTCTTTTTCTTTCTCCGCGATCCATTTCGTGAGCCGTGCCTTCTCCGCCTCGACATCAATCATGTCGTCGAGTGGCAGATAAATTTCAAAGGGATACACAATGAGTGCAACTTTTCTTCCAATAATCGGTCGCCCCTTATGAATTTCCATTGTACTGAGCTTCGCAAGTTTCTTTAACACTTCTTCAAATTGTACAAGGAGGTCCTTCTTCACATCTGCAACAAAGTGCACAGGAATCAGTTTTCCTGGTGCAACCGAGCGCTCATGACGCACATTGCGAATACCACGTACAACTTCAATGAGAATGCGGAAATCTTCCTCTATTTCGTCATTGATAAACTTCGCAGGAATTGTTGGCCAGCTACTGTTGATAATCAATTCCTCCTGATCGTAGGTTGCCCAGATTTCCTCTGTAACAAAGGGCGCCATAGGATGCCACAATTTGAGTAACGTCATCATGCCATACTGCAAGACTGCCTGCGTATGTTCATTGACCTCAATCTTCGAAATTTCGATGTACCAGTCACAAAACTCATTCCACGTCGCCTCATAGAGAACGGTTCCCGATTCACCCATTCGGTAGGTGGCGTACCCTTCCGTCACAGCCTGGCTCACATGTGCAAAGCGAGAAAGAATCCACTTTTGCGCGATATTGAGTTTTGCGTAATTTTTTTCCAGGTACGCTTCCAGCTCACGATAGGGCATCGTTTCCTCTCCTTGCATGCGAATAAATCGTGAGGCGTTCCATAGTTTATTCACGAAATTTCGATAGCTCTCCGCCTTCTGTCGCGAGACTACCAGGTCATTGCCGGGCGTTGTCCCGAGAAGCAACATGAGTCTCGTTGCGTCCGTTCCATAAGCATTCTGCAACTCGGCTGGATCCATACCATTCCCCTTACTCTTACTCATTTTCTGATTTTTTTCATCGCGCACCAAACCATCGAGATAGACATGATAAAAAGGGACTTCGCCCGTGAGAGCCATGCTCATCATCATCATGCGGGAAACCCAGAAGAACAGAATATCACGCCCCGTTTCCAGCACCGTTGTGGGGAAAAACTTCTTCATGTCCTCCGTCTTGTCCGGCCATCCAAAGACCACAAAAGGCCAAAGCGCCGAAGAAAACCAGGTATCTAGAACATCCTCATCCTGAAGCCACCCTTCTTCCGTTGGATGATTTTCGGAAACAATCATTTCATTTCCTTTGTAGTATGCAGGTATTCTATGTCCCCACCAAAGCTGACGGGAAATACACCAGTCACGCATGCCTTCCATCCAGTTGGAAAACTCCTTGCGGAATCGATCGGGAATGAAGTCGGTTTTCCCAGCCTCCACGGCTTTCATCACCTCAGGTGCCAGAGCGGTAGCTTTCACAAACCACTGCTTGGAAACCAGGGGTTCCACGATGGCCTTCGTGCGATCACATCGTTTGACGTTACTGACCGTATCCTCAATATCTTCAAGATTTCCAATATTATCGAGATACTCGATGATGTTTTTTCTTGCCTGTTCCACCTCAAGACCTGCATATTTTCCTGCATTCTTATTCATTTTTCCATCCTTCCCAATGACGGAAATTACCTGCAGATTGTGATCACGGCCAATTTCATAGTCGAGAGGATCATGACCAGGGGTAATTTTTACCGCTCCCGTTCCAAACTCCATATCTACACGTTCGTCCGCAATAACACGAATCTCTCGATTCATGATGGGGAGAATCAAGGTTTTATCGATGAACTCCTTATATCGCTTATCGCTCGGATGTACGGCCACCGCAACGTCTCCAAGAAGCGTTTCCGGGCGCGTCGTTGCAACAATCACCGACTTATCTGCTGCCTTCACAAAATAGCGAATATAGTAGAGTTTTGACTCTTCAGGTGTTGCGACGACTTCGAGATCAGAGAGAACCGTCTGCGTTTCACTACACCAGTTCACAATATAGTCATCTTTGTAGATAAGACCTTTATTGTAGAGATCCACAAACACCTTATTTACCACGGCATTAAACTCCGGATCGAAGGTAAAGCGCTCACGCGACCAATCCGCACTGGCTCCAAGAGACTTCAGCTGATCTGTAATATTTTTTTTATAGGTTTCTACCCATTCCCACGTTTTCACTAAAAAGCCCTCACGGGTGAAATCTTTTCGTGATTTCCCCTGCTGACGAAGATGGTTTTCCACAACAAGCTGGGTTGCAATACCTGCATGGTCTGTTCCGGGTACCCAGACTGTCTCATCACCCAGCATGCGGTGATGACGAATAAGTGAATCCTGAACACTCATCACCATGGCATGACCAAGGTGCAAGTTCCCCGTCACGTTCGGAGGCGGCATTACTATGGAAAATGTCTTGCCGGTACTCGTCTTTCGTGGTGAAAAACAATTCTCTTTCATCCACATATCGTAGATGCGTTTTTCAACGTCCGCTGGGGTATATGCTTTGGGAATAGCCTTATCCAGCGCCTCTTTGGGGGCTTTCATGGATGGTCGTGGGTAAACGAACAAATGTACGGAATGAATCATAAGGCCGAGCGCCTATTTGAGCAAGCAGGAAGGCGCTCGACTAGGTACCAAAGGTCATAAAATTTGCACTTTCATACTTGCGGATACCAAGGTGAAAAATGTAGACACTCAAGGCAAACCAAAGACATCCAAGAAGGGCAATGAACCCGAGTGTCTCCCAGGACTGGTTTCGCGTTGCCTCAACAGGCAAAATAGCCACAAGCAGGGAAGGAATAACGTAGGTAAAAAATGCGCGAAGACCGCTGGAAAAAGCGCCTCCATGATACATGGATGGTGTAAAATAGAGCTCAAACAAACCCCGCGAAACGATGTTCGTATCCATGATAAAAAAACTCACAGAAAAAATTCCTATACTCGTCGCAAGAAAGGCAAAAACTCCCAATATCCCGCCAAGAACAAGCATGACGATAGACGTCAGATTCAGCCCACCCAAAACCGCATAAAGAACGAGCCCTGCAATACCAAAAATGATATCACCAAAGGCTGAAACCATCATATGCGAAGTCATCATACGAAGCAGTGGATTTTTGGGTGAAAGCAAAAAACGATCAAAACTCCCCGAAAGCACATATTGAGGCAACTTTTGAATGCCACCAAAGAAGAAAAATACTGTTCCAAGGCTCAGCGCCGCATAGGATTCCAGAGCAATGATATCTATGGCCGTCCAGCCCCCTATGGTACCTACCGCATGGGAAAAGGCCATCCACATCACGATAAAGGCTGTGTTATTGATGAACATACCAAAAATATTCATCAAAAAGCTCGTTCGAAGCTCTGCACTGCTTTGAAGAAATTTTCGAATTGCATAGAGCGCAAAGCGCAGTTCTTTATACATTAGCCTCCATTCACAAAAACTCTGGATTTTGCACAATGAAATTGCGTCATACAGAGCACAAATAAAAGGACAATCCATGCACCTTGCATGCCCAGTAGGAGTGGCCATTCTGTCTCCCAGGTTCCATACACCGTATGGGTCAGTAGTTGCGACGCTCCAAAGGGACTATATTTCGCAATCGCATACAGGACAGGCGGGAACAGAGCAACAGGTATATAGGAGCCACCGAGCATCATGATAGACTTGTCGATGATCCAAAAGACCGGTTTTGCATCTTCAATCCAAAAACTCGTCAAACCGACCATTATATACAGAGGAATGGTCAAAAGCATGCCACCGACATACGCGAGAAAAAGCGTTGGGAGAAAATAGGGCGTCCATAGGACAGTGGGCGCACCCACAAGAAAAAATAGCAGAAGTGCTCCGAAAATTGTTATCACGAAAAACTGATACAAGGAGGACCCAATTTGCCACCAAATACGATATTGCAAATAGTGTACGGGCTTCGTGAGCAAGGTCTCCACCTGCCCTGAGAGCACATCATCCATAATCCCACTCGCAATATTACGCAGCCCCAGTGTCATGAGAGAAAAGTAAAAAAACATGCTCCAGGCAGCATCAGGAAACGTCAGCCCCCCAATAGTTCCACCTGAGAGTGCAAACACATTGGCGTATAGAAGCATAAGCAGTCCATATCGCGCAGAAATAATGAGCCCCTCCAAAGTCAAACGCTCAGGATACCGTGTGCTTTCTTTCACCAAAAGCTTCAAGACCGTTAGAGGAAATTTAAGTGCGTTCATAGACATGGCGAATGACGGACTCCATATCCGCATTGTAAATATCAATATCCTCCGCTTCAAAATACCCAAGAAGCGACGTCAACGCAGAAGGTACATCCCACCGCGCAAGATCAACGCGAACAATAATTTGTGTCGGCTGTGTTTCTTCATAGGTGAGCCCCTCTGGCAATGGTGGAAAGGTTTCTGCATGTTCCTTCGGCACAAGGGAAATAAACTTTTCCGAGATAAATTGCTTCGAGAGTTCCGATGTCGGCATGTCCGCTATAAGCTTTCCGTGGTTGATTACCATGGTGCGATCACAGAGCGTTTCAATATCTCCCACATCATGAGACGTGAGGAAAATGGTCGTCTTTTTTTCCTGATTTATACGGAGTAAGAGATCCCGCAAGGACTTTTTCGCCACAACATCAAGACCAATGGTTGGTTCGTCGAGGAAAATAATTTGCGGCTCATGGATAAGTGAAGCCGCAACTTCAGCCCGCATACGCTGACCAAGAGAGAGTTTTCGTACGGGTTGCTGGGCAAAATCCCCTAATTCAAAGGTCTGCACAAGTTCCTTCGTGCGTCTGCGAATATCTTCCGAAGAGAGATCGTACATAACACCAAAAAATTCAAAGGAATCCGTCAGAGGAAGATTGGGTAACAACTGAGAACGTTGTCCAAATACGGTTCCAATATGGTAAGCGAGCTTCTTTCTGTCTGTGGCAGGATTCATATCTAAAACGCGCACCTCCCCCTCAGATGGAAATAAAATACCCGTCATCATTTTGATGGTCGTTGATTTTCCCGCTCCATTAGGGCCAATAAAAGCAACTCTCTCCCCTGCATGAATAGCGAAAGAGATGGACTCTACGGCCTGCACCGTTCGTCTTTCAGGAAAAAAAAGATTCGATAGCCAGCCTTTCCCCTGCTTGGGAACAGGATAGGAAAAGTTCTTCGACAATGATGTTACCTGAACAATAGGTGTTTTCATAATTGAACCATAGCAAGAGCCTTGGCCTTGTCAAATAAAGACCAATAATCCTATTAGTCACCACTATTTTCTTCTGGAGCCACCGACGGGAATCGAACCCGTGACCCCGTCCTTACCATGGACGTGCTCTACCAGCTGAGCTACGGCGGCGTGTGATGCTCGTGGAATGTACACGAGCAATTTTTTTTGTCAACGACGGCAGGATTTACTCCTCTTCACCACGTTCTTCCTTATGAGAACAGGTTGTACAACCCACAATTCCTTTTTTCACCCAGGTCATAAGGCCGCCATCTTCGGGACATTTTTCTACCACTGGCTTGTTCCAAAGTGCATTCTTACAATCAGGGTATCGATTACAAGAATAAAATATGCGACCTCGTTTGGATTTCCGTTCAATAAACTCTCCCTTCCCACATTCGTTACAGGTAACGCCGGTCCCTTCTGCAATGGGGGCCGTATATTTACACTCTGGATATTTGCTGCAGGCAAGAAACTCGCCAAAACGCCCACGTTTGATCGTCAGGTCAGAGCCGCATGTCTCGCACTTCTTATCTTTGTACTTTTCCTCAAGCATCTTCTGCCGCTGACTTTCTTCCTCTAAGGGCTGGATATGCTTACATTCCGGATAACTCGAGCAGGCCATAAATTTCCCAAATCGACCAAATTTAATGACCATCTCGCTTCCACACTCTGTACACATAATACCCGTTTTTTCCTGAATTTTTTCCACTTCCGTGAGCTTCTTCGTGAGGTTTGCGGCAAACTCTTTGTAAAATGCATCGATAACGCGTTGCCATTTTTCTTTTCCTTCCGCGATATCATCAAACTGCTCTTCAATGGCAGCGGTAAATCCGTAGTCTACCTCTTTTGCGAAGTGTGCCACAAGCAAATCCGTCACCACAAACGCAATATCCGTGGGCAATAAATGTTTTTTATCTTTTTCGATGTACCCCTTATCAATAATGGTCGAAATCGTCGGCGCATAGGTACTTGGTCGCCCAATACCCTCACTTTCCAGTTTCTTCACTAAACTCGCCTCCGTATAGCGCGCAGGTGGTTTCGTAAAATGCTGAGATTGGGTGAGATCTTTGCGATCACAAATTTCTCCAACCTCAAGTTTAGGAAGCAATCCTTCCTCCTCCTCTTCTGTATCCTGACCTTCTATATAGAGTTTCATAAACCCTGGAAAGGTCACAACCGTTCCGTGCGCTGCAAAAACAAAGTCAGGAGACCCCTCTGGATTCATACGAACACTTGTTTGCTGCAATTGTGCATCTTGCATCTGCGTCGCAACAGTTCGATTCCAGATAAGGCTATAGAGATTAAACTGTTCCTTTGAAAGAAACTGCTTAATCGACGATGGAAGTATGGACAAATTTGCAGGACGAATGGCTTCGTGGGCCTCTTGCGCCCCCTTTGATTTCGTCTTGTAAGTTCGCGGCTTCGCAAGGGAAAATTCCTTACCAAAGACAGAATCAATGACGTCCTTCGCTTGATCGAGGGCCGTATTGGATAAAAACACACTGTCTGTACGCATATAGGTAATGAGTCCCTGACTACCGGAACCGATATCTAAACCTTCATACAGTTGCTGTGCAATACGCATAGTATTTTTCACCCCGTATCCAAATTTGCGGGATGCTTCCTGCTGCAGAGTAGAGGTTGTGAAGGGGGCTGGAGGTGTACGTTTCTTATCTTTTTTGGTTACATCAATAACCACGAATTTTTTCGCCTTCTCCACCAGTTCGCGCAGTTTCAAAATTTCTTCCTCCGTTTTCACGGGCATTTTTTCTTTCCCTACCTTTTCTAACTGCGCTGTAAAAATTTCCTTACGCGGCGTGATTAGGACAGCCTGCATGTGCCAATATTCTTCCTGCACAAAGGCCTGAATTTCCCGTTCTTTGTCCACAATGAGTCGCACAGCGACACTTTGTACACGACCTGCAGAGAGCCCCTTTCGCACTTTTTTCCAAAGAAAAGGGGACAGCTTATATCCCACCAATCGATCGAGAATTCGTCGTGCCTGCTGGGCATCGACAAGACTTGTATTTATGTCACGTGGGTTTTTCACCGCATGCATGATGGCATCCTTCGTAATCTCGTGAAAGACGATACGACGAAAGGGCTTATCTTTAATTTTCAAGGCGTGCACTAAATGCCACGCAATGGCTTCTCCCTCGCGGTCCTCATCTGTTGCCAGTAAGATGTTATCAACTTTCTTGAGATCATCCTTCAGATCCTTCACCGTCTTGTTTTTATCACGACTGACGACATACTCTGGTTCATAATTGTTTTCCACATCCACACCAAGATTTTTCTCTGGCAAATCACGAATATGCCCCATAGAGGCTTTCACAATATAGGAAGAACCCAAAAATTTCCCGATGGTCTTTGCCTTCGTCGGGGACTCTACAATCACAAGTGTTTTTGGCACGGGGCGTTATATTAAAGGTTGGCGGTGAGCAGCGCGTACAATATCACCGAAACGCTTGTAAAGAACAATGTCAGTCCAAGAAAAAAACGTTTTTCCCGAATAGCCTTGTCTCGAAGCATTCGTTCAGCAAACACTGTTTCGCGAGTATCAACCAGCTTATCCTTCAAATCTAGGATATGCTTTTCTTGCTGCTCATTTTTCTCATTATACGCAAGAAGTGGGATGGTGTTTTTAAGTTCTACCTCAACCTGACCAAGTCGATAGTTGAGACCATCAATTTCATGCTGCTTCTTGAGGAGCTCTTTTTTTGTGCTTTCATATAACCCTTTGTAGACCAACGTCTCAAAAGATTCTTGCCCCTCAGCAGATTCCCGAAAATCAGGCATCGGTTGCTGACTTTCCGCAGTCACATCATTGTCCATATGGACAATGTCGACAGAAGAAACCGTCTCAACACGGCCAGAATTCATTCTGGTGAGCTCCTCCTGGTTCAAGTAGACATTGTAGCCACTCTTACGATGAGAAAGCTTATTGGAGCGAATATAGCGGTCTATCGTGCGAAGAGAAACGCCGAGAAAAGCGGCGGCATCTTTACGTTCAACGGTATAGACAAGCTGTTGTTCTTTGATCATATGGACACACACAAAAAGAGCTATAGCGTTCAAACCATAGCGACATTTTTATGAAAAGCAAGACAATGGCGACTTGCTATACCCTCGGTTTTCGTACTCTAATAATAACCCAGACAAGAAGACCCCCTAAAACACCGAGGTAAGGAGTGACAACCACAAAAGGACTCAGTCCAAAGGGAGGCCAGGTGAGAAAGAGGTTATAGAGCATGTGAAGTATCGCGGCAAGCCACATACCTTCGAGCACCAATTGAAAAGATGTGCTTTTTTTCATCTCGACAAAATGGTCATGTCCCCCACGAAGAACTTTGGCTGTTGCGGCAAAAGACAAAGCAGAAATTCTTGTTCCCTTCATGGCACTCCGTAAAGTCAGCGCCTGTCTATCATGGGCTTCTCGCCTGAGTTGTGGCTCGATATACCCAAGCGCATAGTAGTATCCGAAAAATCCAGAAAACACGGTATGGGCAAACATAGACAAGAGGCTCCGTAGAATAAACACGGACACAACATCGAAGGTTAGGGTACCCGCATTCCACAAAGAAAGCCAAATATAGACAATATTCTCCACAAAAGCAAAACCGAGAGCGACTATGACCGCATAGATGATGCCATCAAGCACCTCATCGTGTGCGAGTCGATCCTGACGCATAACAAACAAGACACCCGTATGTTTCACTAACTCCTCTACTAACGCAGCTCCAAGAACAGGTATCACCATGGCGGCCAGCTTCCACGGAAAAATTCCAGCGCCAAAGGTGCCTGCAAGCGAATTAATCAACATGACCGGTAGGGTCATGAGTCCTCCAACGACAAAGGCAAAAAGAAGCAAAACTCTTGGTTCTTTTGATGGATCCCTGCTCGTATAAAACCATGCCCAGATGGCTGCGGGCAGCAAATTCGTAAGAACAACAAGCAGAAGGGGGAAATATTGCTGCATTTATTTCAGTTGTTCAAAAAACTGAAAACTTGCCATAAGGTCGTCGGAGAGCATGTCCATATGCAGCCGAAGACTCTTCAAAAAATGATGATGGACCTTTTTTTCCTGCACAACACCGGAAAAAAATCCATTTCTTGCCACAAGAATTGCAACATCCTCTTCCTCACTTTTCCCGAGAAAGGCAAGGGAGGCGACATAAATATGTTTTGCATGGTCCATAAGCTGACGTTTTTTCCCGACGGTCAAAAAAAAGCGTACGAGCAGCACAAGAAGTGCTATGCTGAGGATTGCCGCGAGAATAAGAAGTGGATGGGACATGGGAAGGGCAACTATTTCTTTTTCGATTGAAGTTTTTTCGGCACATGACACAGGGCTTCAATACCTTGCATCAATCCAGCATACCAGTCGACGCCAAGATCTTCAAGTTTGATCTTCAGCTTATCCCCGGCAATAAACCACCGTTGGTTGTTTTCCAGAAGACTAAAAATATGCTCGGGCTTCATACTTTTCCCCATACGAAGATTGGCTTCCTTCAGCCCAAAAGGCTGATTAAAGACACGAATAGCATCAATATGCGCGCGCCTTGCCATAACTTTGAGCTTCATAACTTTCACTAAATTCAGCACCTCTGGTGGAAGCGGACCATATTCGTTCAACATATTCTCCACCTCCTCTTCAATATCCGCCATTGAATGCATACCTGCAAAACGCTGATAGTATCCAATTTTATCCTCATACTCCGCAACGTACCAGTCTGGAATATATGCCGTAAGCGGCAGTTCTACGGAAACATCCTGTTCCTGTGGCTGATCCGAATTCTTCCCCTCCGGTCCAAAGGTTTTCATTTCCTCCACCGTTTGATTGAGCAAACGTATGAAATGACTCACTCCCACAGCATTCATGACACCATGCTGTGAAGATCCCAAAATATCACCTGCTCCACGAATTTCGAGATCCTTCATAGCAATCTGGAAACCACTACCCAGCTCGGAAGCTTCCACAATTGCGCGGAGTCGTTTTTTCGCATCAATGGGGAGTGTACGGCTGCTGTAGAGCAGATAGGTGTAGGCCTGAATTCTGCTTCGTCCGACGCGACCACGTAGCTGATAGAGCTGTGACAACCCAAAACTGTCCGCACTATTCACAATGAGCGTATTCGCATTGGGAAGATCTATACCATTTTCAATAATGGTCGAACTCACTAACACATTAAATTCCTTGTTTTTAAAGGCGAGAATGCGTTTCTCCAGCTCCTTTGGATCCAGTTGTCCGTGAGAGACAACAAACTTTGCTTCCGGAATAAGATTGCGGAGTTTATGCGCCACACCTTCGATGGTACGTACTTTGTTATGCAAAAAATACACCTGCCCCCCGCGCTCAATTTCACGCAGAATTGCTTCACGAACTAAACCATCTGAGTATTTTCGCACTTCCGTTATAATGGGAAGTCGCCCGGGTGGCGGTGTGGTTATCGTCGTAATATCACGAATATTGCTAAGACTCATGTGGAGCGTGCGGGGTATAGGCGTTGCAGACAAGGTCAGAACGTCTACATTCGCACGAAGTTCCTTCAGTTTTTCCTTCTGTTTCACCCCAAACCGCTGTTCTTCATCGATAATGACAATACCAAGATCTTTAAACTGCACATCCGTCTGCAAAAGACGATGTGTTCCCACCACAATATCCACCTCTCCATGGGCGAGGCGCAGGAGAATTTCCTTCTGTTCCTTTGGTGATTTAAATCGACTCATCATTTCCACACGGACACCAAAGGGCTTCATGCGTTTCTCAAAACTCTTAAAGTGCTGATCAGCCAAAATCGTTATGGGAGAAATCACCGCCACTTGTTTTTTATTCTGCACTGCCTTAAACGCCGCTCGCATAGCAACTTCCGTTTTTCCAAAGCCTACATCACCACAAACCAGACGATCCATGGGTTGCTCCCGTTCCATATCCGCCTTCACATCGTGAATTGCCTTCAGCTGACCTGGCGTTTCTTCATAAGGGAAGGTTGCCTCAAACTTTTCCTGAATCTCCGTATCAATGCCGTATTTGAAACCCGTCGCAAGCGCACGTTTTGCATATAAATCTAAGAGTTCCTTCGCTATCTTGTTTGCCTCTGTTTTGACCTTTTTGTTCAAGGTAGACCATTCCGCAGAATCGAGTCGCGTCAATTTTGGTGGTTTTTCTTCGTTGGAAATGAACTTTGTGACCTTATCCGACTGGTCCGTCGGAATAAACAATTTATCATTATCGGCATAACGAATTTCTAGATATTCTTTGGTAATGCCATCGATACTTTTCTGCTCTATACCGGCAAAGACACCCACTCCATGATCCGCATGTACCACAAAATCGCCTTTTTTCAGCGAAGCCAAAAAAGCCAACATGGAGTTTGCTTCCTTGGTTACCCGTTTTTTCTGTTTCCCTAAAAATATCTCTCTATCGGTCAAAACCAACAGTTTTTGTTCTGCATGCTGAAAAGATCGAGGTAGGAGCACCTCGCTCTCAGGCGCAGAAAGGACACAAACGGCCCCAAGATCACCTTCGATATTCTCCATTTCTTCCAAAGTAGACACAAGGGCGACATCATAGGTTTCAAGAGCATTCTTTACGGCTTCTGCCTGTTTTGAAAAAAGAACGACACGCCATCCAGCCAGAAATCGTTCTTTTACATCGTTGGTGAAGTCCGCAATATTGTAATATTTCAGTACCGACAAAAACCGAAGATGGAGAAAATCATCCGACTCGGGAAATGCAGTGAAATGCACATAGGTGTTGGTTTTCATCAGGGTGTGCATCTCCTTCTCTATAGAAATGCCACCTTCCTCACCGGAAAACAGGGTAAATTCCACTTCGTCATTCACCACCGTTACCTGCTGGGGAATATGCGATGCTAAAATGGTATGCCCGTTACTAAACACCAGAGGAAACAAACGAAGCTCTTTCATGTCTTTCAGCATTTTTCCCGATTCCTGATCGACAATAAACATATCTTCCACCGTATCTCCGAGAAAGTTGATTCTTACCGGTTGATCCATACCGACAGGAAAGACCGTGACCGTGTCTCCATTACTGCGATATTGTCCAGGGGCGAGAGTTCGATCTTCACTTGCAGAAAATCCGCGCTGTATGAGCTGGTCAAAAAGTTGATACAGGGAAATATCATGCCCCTGCTTAATAAACAAAATATCCTTTTCTAGGTCTCCAGGTCTTGGCACGCGAAGCCACAAAAATTCGGGAGAAACCAAAATAATGCCCGGTTCTCCGCCAGAGATCCGTTGCAGAAAATGCACCATTCTTTGCTGGGTTTCTGCCATACTGTCGGCAAGAAAAAACGTAGCAACGGGAAGAGTGCTCCACAGTGCGATACTTTGTTCAGCCTCGACCATGTCCTGTTTAGATGGGCAAATCCAGAGGAGTGGTTTTTTAGGTGCCTTTGCTATGAGCTGCGTTACAACAAAACTTTTAGAAAAAACATTCCCTGCTCCAGCAACTTCTGCATACCCTTTGGATTTAAGTGCAGCCCAAAGAGGCTCATGACGTAAAAAATTGAGCAGTGGGGCGAGTATCGGAGATTTTTTTTTGGAAATGGGGGCTGGGCTATGCGCCATAGACTATCAAAAAACGTTAACTGGACACGCGAAGAGGCATGATCAGGTGCATGTAATCATCGTGCTCACGACCTTTGGTTACACAGCGAACCAAAAAGGGGCTAAAGGCCGCAGACGCGAGCAAAGCTACATGTGTTGTACGGATATTTCCAAGAACATCAAGAACAAACTGTGCATTCAAGGCTACAGTAACAGCCTCTCCAGAAGCTTCTTCTGTTGCTAAAACAGCAGAATCTTCTCCAATTTCCAGTGTGTCAGTAAACAATCTGACTCGTCCTTCATCCGGCTCGAGAGCAAATTTCACATTATTGTTATTCTCCTTTGCGAACAAATTCACTCGCCGAAGTGCAAGGGTCAGTTCTTCTACACTCAACACTACCCGTGTCTTTGTCTCCTTTGGAATGATTTGTGCATAGTCCGGAAACTCCCCTTCGATGAGACGTGAAATAATATGAACGTCCTTTAAGGCAAAACGCACCTGATTCTTTGTAAAGGAAACCGTCATCTGTTCCTGATGATCTCGAGGGAATATGCGAAGGACTTCATAGATAGTCTTTGCGGGCACGATGGCTGAAAAATCTGGAAGCTCCTGACCATCGAAGACAATATGTTCAGAAAGCCGTACAGAATCCGTGGAGGCAAAAGAGGTTTTATCTCCGCGTTTACGCATGAGCACTCCTGCTAAAATAGGGCGCGTCATATTCGTACTTGTGGAGAACACAACTTTACTCAAGGCCTCCAAAAGCTCCTGATTATCAAAAGTAACCGTTGTCTCTGCCTCGAAAGAGGGAATAAGAGGGTAGTCTTCAGCAGGAAGACAGCGCATCTTTGTTTCTGAGAACGGTGTTTTCACAAGGAGTGTTAAGTTTTCCAACAGCTGCATATCCACAGTTGTTCCCTGTGGAATGAGAGAAAGATATTGCACCAGGAGTTTGGCAGGAACCGTTACGGCCCCCTCTTCAATGACCTCTACCTCCACGGTGGTATGGACGGAAATTTCCAGATCCGTCGCCACGAGAGTCAGGACGCTTCCTGCTGCCTTCATCGATATATTTTCCAGAATGGGAAGTGTGTTGTGAGTGGCAATTGCTTTTGCAACCGTACCGAGTGCTTTACTGAGCACTTCTTG
Source organism: Candidatus Gracilibacteria bacterium CG17_big_fil_post_rev_8_21_14_2_50_48_13 (assembly GCA_002783265.1). Taxonomy (GTDB): domain Bacteria; phylum Patescibacteriota; class Gracilibacteria; order 1-14-2-50-48-13; family 1-14-2-50-48-13; genus 1-14-2-50-48-13. The sequence goes on from PFFG01000009.1 coordinate 146,374, forward strand.
GAGACCTCGTATGTGCATAGGAATACAGAAAACAGTGTGAATAACTTTTACTTTTATTGGCTGCTTTTTTTTATTTTTTTACCCTCCTTAAAACCCGTCATAGTCATAGTACCTTGATTTTTTTAAATTCAAATGTTCTTTACTACTTTCTGTTGAAGGAATCAAACAACAGAATCGAAGTGTTTATGCGGTGAACAAAGATACCCCATAGAGAATACACACGAAACTTGAGAAACGCCCATGAAAACTGATCTGAAAGAGATTCTTCTTGTGCAAGATGTCTTCTCTGAATACAAATGTGAATCATATAAAGGGCGCTTCTGTAGTAATCAAAGTGCCTTTACGTTGACCGTGTGTGTAGAACCTGTGCACAGGGGTGTGAATAACTGTTGTTTGTTGTGTACAACAGAACAGAAACGCGCTTTTTTCAGGAAAACTCTGATTGCGTATCTAATCATCAGGCTTCACAGACTCTGCAAGTTTTTTTTCTGTCTACAACCGTCAAAAAAATACACACAATCTCACAGGATTATGTGCAGAATGGAAAAACAGTTATGCACCAAAGTTTCTCTTTCTTTGTTCATAATTCGCAAGGAGTTTGTCTAATATCTCCTCCGACATTTCTGGCCAGTAGGCATCAATAAATTCCAGCTCCGCGTACTCACTTTGCCAGAGCATAAAGCCGGAGAGGCGTTTTTCTCCACCGGTGCGAATAATGTAATCCACATCCGGAATCCCCTTGGTAAACAATCGGGAAGAGACGTCCAGAGGCGTTGGAGCATGGATACCATCCGCATGTAATGCCTGCATTGCACAAAGAAGCTCATCTCGCCCACCGTAATTGAGAGCAATATGCACATGATACTTCGCGTTTTCGATTCGCAGTGCTCGCTCAACGGTTTCCACCGTTGCCCGCATCTGTGATGGCATAACATCTCGATTGCCAATAATATCGACACTCACTCCGTGCTCCTGAAATTTTTTGAGGTGGGAAGGTAAACCGGACAAAATGGCAAAGATGGTTTTTAGTTCCGCCGCTGGGCGTTTCTTCCAGTTTTCCGTGGAAAGAGCCCAAAGAGTCGTATGGGGAATCTTATGTTTAACCACCCACTCAACTACCCGTTCTGCTGCCTTTCCTCCAGCCTTATGACCGTCTGAGGCGTGGAGATCCCTGCCCTTCGCCCATCTTCTGTTGCCATCCATAATAAACGCAATATGGGAAAGCGCGCTTGTATCCGACGTATGTGGAGAATGTTGAGACATGAGTTGGCCTGGAATTATCAAGGCACCATCTTAGCCAGTGAAGGTACTTTGTCAATGTATACAGTCTATGGTGCAATAGTACTCAATTCTGTCACAGAGCCCCGCGCTCACCCTTTACAATGCACGCACTTTTTGTACAATTATCACACAACATATACGAGTGCTAATTTCTCAAATTCCCCATGGCAAAAGACTATTACCAAATATTAGGTATATCCAAAGATGCAAGTGTAGACGATATTAAGAAGGCCTATCGTAAATTGGCGATGCAACATCACCCAGATCAAGGGGGAGATGCAGAAAAATTTAAGGAGATCAACGAAGCCTACCAAGTTTTGGGCGATGCACAAAAACGCCAACAATACGATCAGTTTGGTTCCGCAGGACCAGGCGGTGGATTTGGTGGAGGAGGTTTTGAAGGATTTTCCAACATGGGTGGCTTTTCCGACTTAGGCGATATTTTTGAAAGTTTTTTTGGCGGTGGATTTTCACAGCAAAGTCAGCCACAGACGGGTCCTGTTCGGGGGGAAGACGAAGAAGCCGTTCTCACCGTTGATTTTATGACGGCAGTGTTCGGCGGTGAAGAACAGGTGGAGATCGTACTTCTCGATCAATGTGCAACCTGTAAGGGCGATGGAGCTGCTCCAGGGGCCAAAATTGTCACCTGTAGTACTTGTTCGGGAACAGGTCAGGTACGCCGAAATCAGCGAAGTATTTTCGGCAATGTGACGACTGCATCGGTTTGTCATGAGTGTCATGGGAAAGGGAAAATTCCTGAAAAGTATTGCCCTGACTGTGCAGGACATGGTCGTGTAAAAAAATCGACGAAGCTCAAGGTAAAAATCCCAGCAGGTATTGATACAGGAACAACGCTGAAACTACAGGGTAAGGGGCATGCAGGTCTTCGCGGTGGTCCTCATGGTGATCTCTATGTTCGTATGAATGTGCGAGCGAGCAGGAAGTTTGAGCGTCATGGCTATGATATTCATACATCCCTGGATATTCAGATTCCCCAGGCCGTTTTAGGAGATGAAGTGGAAATTGAAACGGTCCATGGGGTAAAAAAACTCGTTATTCCAGCGGGTATAGAGAGCGGCAAGAAAATTCGACTTGCCCGCTCAGGTGTGCCAAAAATAGGGTCAAGCGAAGTGGGGGATCATATTGTAACGGTACGTGTGCTGATACCCAAAAAGCTCTCCCGAAAAGAGCAGGAACTCTTTATGGAACTTGCTTCGGAAGCAAAAATTACTCTCACACCATCAAAGAAAAAGGGGCTCTTCTCCTAATCCTTGTCAATTTAGGGTTACCCTATATGATGCAGGGGACCTTCTAAATTTTGGGCATGAATATTCAGCTTTCCTGGAACCTCTTTATCATCGTTTTTGCTGCGATTATCACAGCATATAGTTTTATTATTGGTCGACGGCAGACCATTAAGATTATTATGTCTGTCTATATTGCGTTTCTTGCAGCAGATGGACTCGGGTATTTTATTAAGGAAACACTGGGATTTCGCGTACCCTCTCTCGCATTTGGTTTCGACCCGGGAAGTGCGGCTGTTGTCACGACTATTCTCCTCTTCATCATGTTTATCGTGATGCTAGCTCGGCATAATGCCTTTGATGTCCTTCTCGATGACGAGCTTTCTGGCGTTCCCTACTTCCTGTCTACATCCTATACGGCACTTTTATGTGCCCTCCTGATGGTTTCCTGTATCCTCTTTTTTCTTTCAGGAAACACACTCACGGTTATCGGGCAAATCGTGAATCAAACCATGATTAACAGTGTTACGGCACAGTCAACTATCGCCGCATGGGTCGTGAACTATTTCCATGTATGGTTCTTTTTGCCAGCCTTTTCGTTGATCTTCTTTTCCTTCGTGCAAAAGCGGGGTTAACCGTAGGCTTCTAACTTGATATGCTCGGGTTTTGCTCCCAGTTCAAGAAGGAGTTCTTTCATGGATTTCGCAAAGACCATGCTGCCACAAATATAGACATGGTGAGTGGGCGCCTCAAGTGCGAGTTCCACAAGGAAACTTTTGTCGACGCGACCGGTTCTCCCTGCCCACGGCTGTGCTGGGTCGGGCCTTGTAATGGTGTGTGTAATCGTTATGTTCTCCTCGTTTTCAAGGCTATCTAACTCCTCTTTATAAATAATATCTTCTGGTGTTTTGTTGGAGTAAATGAGGTGAACATGACGCTTCATACCTGTGTCTTTTGCAAAACGGAGCATGCCCATGAGGGGAGTGATGCCGCTTCCTGCACCAATCAGCAAAATATCTCCCGCCACGTCATCCGGCGGTAACATAAAGTGCCCGAGAGGCCCCGAAATGCGCACTGCATCACCAACGCGAAGGTCATGGACAAGATATCGCGACATATACCCTCCTGGCATTTCTTTGACCATGGTATTAAGGGTTTCAGGTCGCGTTGGAGTGGATCCCAACGAATAGGCACGTTTAAGAGGTGGTGCTCCAAGAGCAGGGTCAACATCTGTAGTGCACAGGAGCGTGTTTCCCTCTTCCGCAATGGCTCCAAGGCTCATCAGTTTTTTGAGATATCCATCAAGAGTTTTTTCCGCCAGAATGGAGAATGTTGTTGTTAGTTCTCCCCGTTCAGCACCACCATGTTCCTGGATATATTGCCAAACATCGGAGGGGCTTATGGGCTTCCAGCCGCTCTCAAAACGAGGATTTTCGAGCTCCAGCATAATAAATTGTCCTGGAGCATAGGAAAACTCCTGCTTTTCTTCAAAGGCCATAGAAATTTCCACACTATCTTTCGTCAGTTTATGCAGGCCAACAATGCGGGCGGGAATATCTTTGAGGGTCATGAGGGAAAAAATTGTCATGTAACATTCTACCCCTATACTATACACGATTTGTTTACCCGTCCCCATGGAAAAAAAGACCTTTCACTATACCGCAACGCCGCTCGCTATTCCGGACGTCGTGATGCTTACTCCACGAATATGGCCAGATGATCGTGGTTTTTTTATGGAAAATTATACCAAAAAAGAATTTGAAGAACTTGGGCTGGGGGTAGAGTTTGTTCAAGATAATACGGTACGATCAACTAAAGGTATTTTGCGTGGAATGCATGCAACAAAATCCCCCCATACACAGGTAAAACTTGTTCGTTGTTTGGAAGGTGAAATTTTTGATGTTGCTGTCGACGCACGAAAAAACTCTCCGACCTATGGTCAGTGGGTTGGTGCCCATCTCACAGCGGAGGGTATGGAGATGTTATATGTCCCCGCAGGCTTTCTCCATGGCTACCAGGTGCTTTCTGATAAGTCGCTCGTACACTATAAACAGTCTGATTACTATTTCCCTGATTTAGATCTGGGAATGCGGTATGATGACCCGTTGGTGGGTATCGACTGGCCCTTGAAGGAGGCAATTGTCAACGAGCGCGATAAAACGTGGCCAGATTTTGGAGCCATCGATTATGGGTTTTAATCGAGGGTTTTGATATATTCTCCGACATTTTGCTCCCAAACCGGAAACTCTCTGCCAAGAATCTCCTGAATTTTCGATGTCGAGAGCACGCTGTAGGCAGGTCTTTTTGCAGGTAGATTCCATGATGCCATGGGTACCTCCTTAAGTTCTATGTCCATGGAACGGAGCTTTGCAATGGTTCGTCCAAATTCGGCGCGGCTTACCCCAGTTGCTGGGCCTTTATCACACACATGAAAGAGTCCATAGGCCTTTGCTTCCAGTAGCGCAAAGGTTGCCAAAATCAGGCTTGAGACGTGGGTAGGAATGGAGACCTCATCACCGGTAATATTGTTTTCGGTTTTTCCCGTATTAAAGGCGATAAATTTGCGAATAAAATTCTGTTCCCCCGGTCCGTACAACCAACTGACTCGTATCACAATGGATTTTGCGTAGGAGAGAGCAAGGTCTTCCCCGGCCTTTTTGCTTTTTCCGTACTCACTCAGCGGATTGGTTGTGTCCGTTTCAAGGTATGGGCGCTTCTTCTTTCCATCAAAGACGTAATCCGTGCTGAAATGAACCAAGGGAATATCGAGCTTTGCAGCGGCTTCCGCGATGTATTGGACAGCTTCGGCATTCACTCTCCAACCTTCTTCTTTGCCCTCACTTTCCATGAGGTCGACTTTTGTGTATCCCGTTGCATTGATAATGACCTGTGGGGAAATAGCCCCTACGTGCTCAATAACTTGATTTAGATTCCCCACATCGCATGCTGTCCGGTCGAGAGCAACATAGGAAATGCCTTCCGCATCAAAATGCTCGCGGAACATCGTGGCTAATTGTCCATGTTTTCCTAGAAGAAGAACCGTCATACTATAGGGGTAATAATTACCCTCAGTACAGCGGCAGCGCGCGAGTTTGTCAAATGTATTGACCAGAGCAAACTTTTTTCGTAAGGTACGTATCGTTTTGGGTCGATAGCTCAGTCGGTAGAGCAACAGCCTTTTAAGCTGATGGTCGCGGGTTCGAACCCCGCTCGACCCACCATTACCCCACAAAGTAGTAAATCGGACGCAGGTTCGTTGTTGTATAGTCTGTTTTTACAGCGATCTTTTTTGCAACAAGCGTCTCCCAGATGAGCTCTTCCTTTTCTGTGAGTCGGTATTCATCACTCCACAGTATTTTTCCTGTTTCTTTTCTCAGAAAGTAGCCTGCTTCCTCAAAAATCCGCGTACACTCGGAAACATCCATACCTGCTTCGAAGAAACTGTAAATGGTATGGTACTTCACATCATGGATTTTTTTTGCGGGATCAATGCAGAATGTACGTTCCTGAACCTTGATCTTGCCCACTAACTGTGATGTGTGCAGATAATTGAATTCCAAAAAATTGCTAAAGGACTCTCGTCTGCATTCAATGTGATACCCTTCCTTTACGTTGTCACGGATGTTCCCTAAAATCCGCTGCTCATACTGATTTTTTTCCGCGAGAATATGCGCGAGGGTTTGCAAAGAAACACTGTCTGGAACAGAGATGGGCGTTTGTTCAAAAGAATTTGATTGTTCGTGAGAAGCCATGGCAACAAAGAGTGTATGTTGCCGAGTGTAGGAAATACTTGTACAAAGTCAAATTATTTCTCAGACGTCTTTTCCTGTGCATCCTTTGGCTTGGGCGCGTTTGCTTCAATGTTCTTTTGCTTTATCTCCAGTTTTTTCTTTTTCTTCCATTCTTCTTGGGCACGTTCCTTTTCTCGGGCTGTACGCACTTGCTGAGAGCGGAATTCGTAGGCTTTGCGGTCTTCGTCGTTCCAGGTGTATTGCTTCTTGGTAAATTCCAGCAGTTTCTCGTATTCCTCCGTTTCCAAGGTTGGAAAGCGGTCTGCAATGGAAGGAAGCGTGCGAATTTTCAGAGCACTGGTGATCTTATTATTTTTCACGGAACGCGTGTAGAGCGTAAAGGGCGGCAGTGTTGTGAGCATTTCTTCCGTTATGTCATTTTCTCCAAAGAGTTTTGCCATGGAAGGAGCGTCCTCAAGCCCGACGCGCAGTGACATCACGGTTCCTACGTTGCCAAAGATAGCCGCGCGCAGCTCAGGAGGCATTTGTGCCAAGTACTGGTGGGCAATGGTCAAATTCAGCCGATACTTTCGCGCCTCCGACAAAATGCTTTCAAAGGTGCTGACGGAAGAAACAAAGTTTTGAAACTCGTCGATATACAGGTAAAAGTCTTTCCGTTCTGCCTCAGGAATATCAATACGCTTCATGGCATCGACCAGAATGCGGCTGACAAGCATGCTACCAATGAGTTCCGAATTTTGCGGGGAAAGGCGGCCTTTTGAGAGATTAACCAGCAAAATCTTTTGCTTGTTCATGATGAAATCAAAATTGAAGCGATTACGTTTTGCTGCAAACACTCCACGCACGATTTTGTTATTCAAAAACTTCTCCACTTTATTGAGGACGGCCACAACGGATTCTTTCTGCAGTTTCGGATCGAGCACATCAAACTGATCGTGCCAGAAGGAAATAACGTGCTCATCACTACAGTGTGCAAGGCACGCCTCGCGATAGGTTTTGGTGGTAATAAACGCTGGAATATCCGTCAGGGTTGCATTAGGTGCTTCCACAAGACCCATAATGGTATTAAACAAGATCTGTTCCATACGTGGTCCCCAGGAATTTGCAAACATCTTGTAAAAGATACCAATGAGTTCATTGGCAATGAGTTCCCGACCCTTTTTATCCACATTCAAAATATTGAAGGCAGGAGGATTTTCCGTGTCTGAGGGGTCGAAATAGGCGACGTCATTTTTACGAAAGGAGGGGATAAACTTCAAAAGACGCTCTACCATTTCTCCATGGGGATCCACTACGGCAACTCCGTGTCCCTGATAAATATTACTGAGAATCATCTGCTCCTGAAGCGTGGATTTACCTGTGCCCGTTTGTCCAATAATATAGACATGTCGTCTTCTATCAATGTCATCGATCACCAGGGGTTGTTTTTTCCCGAAATTATCAATATAGCCAATGACGGAGCCCGTCGGAAGTACCATCATTTTGGACTCCAAAGGCAAATCTTGATCGCGCATGAGCAATTCTTCTTTCTTTGTGACCTTCTGTTCGTCTTTGGGCACAATTTTTGGTGCGTCCTGAAATACTTCAAGGGCACTTTCAATGTAGTGAATATAGGGAGAATACAGCGTTGCTGTTGGTGGATGCCAAAGGAGCGCAAGCTCTGAACTGTTGAGATACATGCGTTGCTTGGGAACAGCAATACGCTTCATGCCACGGTACCGTTCTATCCCTAGGCCTTCCTTGGAGGGGGTCACCGTAAACATATTGGTTTCAGGAAGTCCCATAATCGTAAAGGCCTGGCGAATTTCATCCATAAGTGCAGGGCGCGGTGTGGTTCCCTTTTTGGTAAAGTACTGCAGGCGCACGGTTGATCCCAGTACTGGGCGACTTGTTTTCTCGCGCATAAGGGACGCCTGGGAAAATTCTTCCCCTTCTTTTGCATCGGCGGAGTCAGAGCTTTTTCCAAGACACGTCGCAAGAAGGATCCACTGCATTGGCGCAAGCAGCGGGTGGTGATCGCGTGTAATCAGGTCGATACCCAGCTTTTCGAAGGGGCCCATCCACGACAAGGCATGGGTACTTTCCAGCATGGCACGTCTTTTGGCATAGGTTTCCCACGTCTTTGAGGTGGGTGAACACAGTGTTTGCATCCAAACTTCTTCGCCATCGATCAAGGTAGAAACCGTCGAAACAAAGGATGCAAGAGGGTCTGCACTAATGGACACATCACTTTTCTGCCCCTGTTTTTTGACGGGAAAAATATCCGGACGACTCAGTCCAAGATAGTGGGTGGAAACAAGAGAAAGATCATCTCGCAGGACATAATCGGCAACAACATCGATATCTACCTGCACAAACCGTCCTTTGAAAAAGTTAATGATACTGTTACTCATGGTCCCTTTTTCGGCACGAATAAGGAAACGAATGCTTCCTTTTGTTGCGACTATTTCAAAACTCACAGAGGGATTTGTTTCCCCTGCAAGATATGAGCGGAACGTTTGTTTTTTTCCTAGTGTCGCAAGACTTTGAAAAATATCTTCCACATCAAAATACTGGTGTTTCCCAAATTTGGAAATTTTGATTTCAAGCAGTTGCCAACCGCGAGCCATGTCCACTTTCTTGCGGGCGACACGCACAAGAAACGCAATATAAAGGGAAACTAGGGTCCACCCCAGCAGCGCTATCAAAATGAGAAGCAAAATCGCCGCCGCCTCCATGTATGAGTGAAAGAAAATACTCTTTACCATACTACTCTTTATCAGGTGAAATGTCTATTGAACTCCGTGATAAAAGCAGGTATCGTTGCGCCCGCAGTCTTCAATGTGTTCCATCTATGAACGTTTGTATTCTTGACCAGGGAGAAATAATGGGCGGAGCCGAGGGCTTTTCGCTGGATATTCTTCGGTCTGTTTCCAAATCGCAGTGGAACATGACACTCCTTCATCATAAGTATGCCCATCCCGACTATATGTCGCGGGCGGGGGCTATTCCTTATATTCACCGTGAGCAGATTAATATTCCCACCCTGGATCATCGACGCTTTGGATCCTATGTCCAGACGCTGAAAACCGCCTTTGCTGTCGCAAAACAGCTGAGAAAAAAGCATATAGATGTCCTACAAACGAACACGAACAGGGCACATGCGGTGGGGGCTCTTGCGGCGCATTACGCGGGCATTCCCCTTGTATGGGTTGTGCATGACACCACCTTTCCTCTTGATGTCCTGAAAAAACTGGTGCAATACCCCACAAAAATTGTCTGTGTTTCTGAATATGTGCGTGATTTTATTCTTGAACATGGTGGGGTTGAGGCGGCTATCAAAACCATCATTATTCCGAATGGCATTGATCTAGATAGTGTTGGGGCCGGGGTAACACCTTCCCTCCGCCCACTTGTGGATATTGATGGAAAGCCATTTTCTTTTCTTCCTCATCATCGTTATGTGGGCATGATTGGGCGCATTGATACCTGGAAAGGACAGGACGTCTTTCTTGATGCAGCTCATATTTTGAACAGTGAGTATCCACAACATTCTGGGGTTGAGTACCTCGTAATAGGAGGGGTGACGAATACAAGTGAGGCACGATCGCGCTATTATGCACAACTGCGTGAGACGGTGCGGGAGCGCCATCTGTCGAATGTCACCTTTTTAGGTCAGCAGGATATTGCACAGATATTCCCTTCTCTCGATGTCCTTGTGCATGCTTCAACGGAACCCGAACCCTTTGGCCGTACAATTATTGAAGCATGGGCCTATGGTGTTCCAGTTGTGGCCACCAAACTTGGTGCCCCTGCGTCTTTTGTTGAATACGGCAAAACGGGTCTTCTTGTGGAACCAAAGGATCCAAAGGACCTCGCACAAAAAATTTCCCTTTTGCTTGAAGACCACCACCTCGCAGAGACCTTGAAAGTGAATGCGCGAAAAGAAGTGAGGGCGCGCTATGATCTCGTGCGGATAATTGACATGTTCGCCGAACTCTGGGATGAAGTTAAAATATTTGGAAAAATGCGTAAAAAAGCCCGTTAAAGTGGCTTTTTTTGGTATGAATCTCTTGCACATGATTTTTACGGTTCCTATAATCCAATCATTCACATAGGTTTTATCCCCTTATCCACTACCTATGACTAAGCAGGATCTCATCTCTCATCTCGCAGAGCAGGCTGGTATCACTAAGAAGCAGGCAGCTGCTGCACTTGAGGCGTTCATGGACGCTGTAACAAAGTCTCTCAAGAAGGGAGACAGCATTACGCTTACTGGTTTCGGAACATTCAAGGTCAATGCACGTGCAGCTCGCATGGGTGTTAACCCTCGAAACCCTAAGGAAAAGCTTTCTATTCCTGCACGCAAGGTTCCTACCTTCAAGGCTGGTAAGAAGCTTAAGGAGTCTGTAGCAAAGTAATTGCTCAGTTCTAACGTCATGGGTGGTACATAGGGAAACCTCGTACACTCAAAAAAAGTCCGCTTCGGCGGACTTTTTCTTTATTCTGAATCTTTTCGTGTTTACGCTGCGAGAAGATCATTCGCGCTGCTATTACGTGCATCGTGTTGTCTTGGCTTGGAGGGGCCTTTTTCAGATCGACGGTTGTCTTCATGGCGAGGGCGATCGCGGCGTTCTGGTGCCTGTTCGCGCTTTTCTCCTCCGAGAATATCCTGAAGGCCTTCCACGACCTTGCGCATTTTCGCAAGTTTGTTGGAACGTTCAGACCGAAGAGATGCAATGGCATCTTTCTCGTACTGAATATTGTCGTTATGTTGCTTGATTTGTTCGTTAAATTCCTCTTCTTCTTTATCAAACTGTGCTTTGAGGTTACTGAGCATAGAGAGGGAATCTGTTTGCCCACTCATATCCACAGTTCCTGTGGACGTTGGCGTCTCCGCATCTGCCATATCCCATGCAGGAATAGTTTCTTCTGCAGGCACTGTTGCCTCAGAAGCAATTTCCGTCGGCTGAACCTCCGTTGCCGGTGCAGGCGTAAAGGCGCTTGGCTCCGATGGAGTAAAAGGTGTCGCTTCTGAAGGTGTGAGGGAAGATCCATCCGTTGTGGAAGGAGCAAAGGCTGCCGTCACGGAATCGTCGGTGGCCTGTCCTCCAAAGGGATTACCAAACGGGTCAAAACCGCCAGGAAGTGACGTTGACGTAGAATCATCACCTGTCGTCGCGCCGCCTGCTGCAGCTGCCCCATCGCCAACCGTTGGGTCCGGTGAAAAGCTCATCCATGGAAGTGATGCGTCGCCACTACCTCCCTGGGCTGGATTTGCCCCCTGAAGATTTTGCTGGTTCGTGTCGTCCATTGTTTTTTTTAGAAAAGTACGGTATCAAGGCATCATATCATATCAACCTCTCTTTTGCAAATGCCCTGGAGTCGAGTTTTTTCTCATGGAGTACTCGCATCTTTACCGAAGGAAGCGCCACTCGTTGTTGCCGCTTCAGGCGGTGTTGATTCACAGGTGTTGCTGGATCTTTTGGGTAAGCACCAGTTTCTTCAGGTGCATGCAGTGTACATTGACCATGGCTGGCGCGCAGATACACAGAACGATAGAGCAGTGGTGAAGCAGCTAATTGAAGGATATGGATTTAATTTCCATACATGTTTCGTTCCTCCCGGAACAAAGCAAACGGAAATCGCGGCTCGTGTAGCCCGATATACTCTTTTGGAACAAATGCGCGCTCAGATCGGCGCTGAGTGGGTTCTCACAGCCCATCATGCCGATGACCTCCTTGAATCGCAGCTCCTGCATCTGGAGCGGGGATCAGGTCTCTTTGGTCTGGTTGGAATGCAGGAGATGGATAGGCAGCGTCATCTTCTAAGGCCACTTCTTAAGGCTACCAAAGAAGACATTCTTGCCTATGCGATGGAGTATCATCTGCCTTGGCATGAGGATACAACAAATGCAAATCGTGCCTATGCCCGGAATCGATTACGACAGGATCTGATTCCAAGCTTTACGGAGGAAATTTCTGATATCTATGCGTGGAGTCAACATCTCGCATCACAATCTCGACAACAAATTGAGAACAATGATCATGCGACAGAGGCTGCTCTGGGTGACTGGAAAAATAATCTATCGTGGGCACGATCTTCCTGGCTTTCTTTGTCGAAAAATCTCCAGCAACATGCGGTGGTGTGTTTACTTCGTGATGCAGAGGAATCCTACACTCAGGCAAGGGTAGCGGCGCTTTGCACACAGCTCGAAACCATGAAAACGGGCGGGCGTGCTCTTCTTGCTTCGGAGGTATGGATAGAGCGGCAGTATGACCGTTTTTACCTTTGTCCGCAGGACGCAAAAGGGGCTCCACTGCCGGATACTATTGCACTTCCCCATGACGCGCCCCCTTCTCTTCAAGTAAAAAAACTTTCTTCCTCCATGCGTCTTCGACGGTATAAAAAAACACCAACGGGATGGCATATTTGGCATACGTCACTCAAAAAATGGCGCGCAGCACAGAAAATAACGGCCAAGGAATCGCTCTCTCTCGATGCCTTGGTTTCAGAGGATGGCGAAGTATTTGCTATTGTGCATCCCAAATGGCAGTATCCCAAAGACTTACCCTTACTTGCGCGACCTCTCCCACGTGGCTAAACCTCTTCTCTTTCAGGGACATTTTTTGCACCATCCACAAAGCGGACAGGGAGTTTTTACCATGGAAATGTTGCGTCATTTTATGCTTTTTAGGCGCGATGTGACGGTGCTCCTTTGGTGGAGTACAAAGAAGGAGCAAGAGCAGCTTCAGGCAACATGTGCAGAGCTTGGTGTTACCAATATGCTCGGGTGCAGGCTTCCTTCCTTTCTCCCCCTTCGCCTGCGGCTTCTCTATTGGGAAATGCTGTGGATTCCATGGCAGCTGGCCATGCACAGGGGGTCGGTCTATTTTTCTCCAACGGTTCACCCAATGCTTTGGCATACAAAGGCGCTCGATATGCACATGGTGCTCCACGATGCGTTTCAGTTTACAGAGAAAGCCTACCTTCGTGGGTGGACAAGAAAATTATATAATGTGCTACTTCGTCGAACGATCCGGCACCAGCGGATTCGTCTGCACACGGTCTCAAAAACCAGTGCTGATGCGATAAAAACTGCGCTTGATATCAGAAAACCCATATGTATCGCAGGAAATGGTATTGATCATTTGCAGAAGGTGGAACCAGAAGCATGGACCTCACTTCATAAGGAACTACAGCTTGAGAAACCCTATATTCTGTATCAGGGCGGGTATGATGAACGAAAAAATGTGCGTACCCTCATAGAACTTTTTCCACTGGTGCGAGAGGCTATACCGACTGTTCAGTTGGTCTTATGCGGCAATGCCCTTCATGCGTCACCCCTATATGGTGATCCAAAGCAGTGGGCAAAGGAGCCGGGGGTGCATATTACCGGTTTTGTGACTCGTGCCCGCCTGCGCAGGCTTTTTGCCGATGCTGCCCTTGTGGTGAGCCCCACCAGAGCGGAGGGATTTAACATTGTTATTGGGGAGGCACTTATGGAAGGCGTGACCGTGGTTGCCTCAGACATAGCTGTGCATAGAGAACTGTGGGGCAACCATGCGCTTCTCACAGATTTTTCGCAGAAAAAGGCGTCAGCTGATTTGCTCATTGCAGTGTTGCAGGGGAACATCCAGGGGACGCCGCTCTCAGCAGAGGAGAAGCGTGTGCTTTCCTGGGAACACCAGGCTGGTCAAATTCTCGCTACTTTAGTATAATATCTGCACAAATCAACCCTCCCTTCTCCATGCTCCAACGCATTCATCACAATTTCCGGTTTGAAGGTCGTCTCGAAGACGAAGAAGTACATTACATCTTCTTCAAACACATTTTGTCGGAAGTGCGGGAGTGGCTTATTGTCTTTTTCTTTTTTGTGCTCCCTTTTGTGGGGTTGTTTATGTTTTCGTTCCTCCTGCCAGCAAGCTCCGTGCCTCTGCTTTGGGTCTTTGCTCCCTTTTATGGCATTTTTGTCCTGACCTATTCCTTCATTTTGTGGATGAATGATATCTGTGACATTTGTTTGCTCACGAACAAACGTATCATTGATATTACCCAAAAGGGGTTTTTGAATCGTAAAACGTCCATCGCGGAATTACACAACATTCAAAATGTAAACTTTGTGCAGTCGGGACCTATTGATGCCATGTTTAACATCGGAGATGTCGATGTGCAAACTGCTGGATCATCGCCCGATATTGTGGTGGATTTTGTGGAAAACCCCAGTGAGATAGCCGACCTCATTCTTGGCTACTCACGTCAACACAGAAATGCAGAACAGGGTATTGGTGAAGTTATCCCGAAAACGCCGGGGATGTGATATACTGAGATGAATATTTTCTTCTCACGTCACCATGCATCTACAATTTTATGGGGCCGCACAGACGGTTACCGGTTCAAAACACTTGGTTCGCATCCGCGATCACAGTTTTTTGCTCGATTGTGGCATGTTTCAGGGGCGCATGGAGAATATTAAAGAAAAGAATACAACCTTCCCCTACGAGCCTAAAGAGGTAGATTACCTGCTTCTTTCTCATGCACACATTGATCATTCAGGGCTTATTCCCTATTTCGTAAAACGCGGCTTTGCAGGAAAAATTTTTGCGACGCATGCAACGAAAGATCTCGTGGGGATATTGCTTGTAGATAGTGCGAAGATTCAGGAAAGTGATGCGGAATTTATGAATAAAAAGCTCGATCGAATTGGGTCGACAGAGCCGCGTATTGAGCCTTTGTATGATACGGACGATGTGGACAGCGCCTTGGCGCTTTTTCAGGGACTTGCCTATGGTGAACGACATCACATTGTCGACGATGTCTACGTGACGTTTCTTGATGCGGGGCATATTCTTGGGTCTTCCTTGATTGTTCTAGAGGATGAAAAAGAACAAAAGACACTGGTATTCACCGGTGATCTCGGCCGTAAGGGACTGCCTATTTTAAAGGACCCGGTGCAAGTGGACAAAGCAGACATTTTGATCACGGAAAGTACATACGGAAATCGTGTGCATGATACGGTGGAAAATATGGAAGCCGACGTCGCAAAAGTTGTGACAGAGGCCGTTGCAGCAGGTGGAAAGGTACTCATTCCCGCTTTTTCTATTGGTCGGACCCAGGAAATTATTTATTTGCTCCACAAACTTTGGAATGAAGGAAAAATTCCTGCGGTGCCTATTTTTGTGGACTCACCTCTCTCGAGTAATGCGACGGAAATATTTATTCGTCACCCGGAATGTTACGACAAAGAAACCTTCGAAGCGTTCTTGCTGCAGGAAAAAAATCCCTTTCACTTTTCCAATATTACATATATTCGCGAGGTCGAGGATTCCATCGCCCTCAACGATCGAAAGGAGCCGTGCATTATTATTTCCTCCTCCGGCATGTGTGAAAATGGACGCGTGCTCCACCATTTAAAGAAAATTCTCCCCAATCACCGTAATGTGGTGATGACCATTGGATATATGGCGGAGGGAACCGTGGGGCGACGGCTGATTGAAGGCGATAAGGAGGTGATGATCCATGGAAAAATGCGTCAGGTGCAGGCGAAAATCATGAAAATGAATTCTTTTTCTGCCCATGCGGATAAAGATGAATTACTTGCCTATGCAGGGTCTATTCACGGTTTAAAGCAGATTTTTCTCGTCCATGGAGAAGCAGAACAGTCAAAACCCCTTGCGGAGGAAATGCGCAAACTACCCGGTTCTCCAACGGTGACTATCGCCGAGCCATTGATGGAAGTGGATGTGTAGTGTTGATGCCGACACATTGACGGATAAGACCTAGGACATTTTCCCGTACTTCGTTCAGTGGGAGATTGTTATCAATGATGTTATACCCTTCGAGAATTGCTTTCTCTTTGGAAAACTGTGGATTTTTTTCACGGGTAGTGTCCGTCAAATCACGCTCGGCAATATGTTGTTGCTGCGTGTTGTAGAGAGACCAAAAATCTTCACAGTCAGCAAGATAGTTTGGTGGAAGGAGAAGGTTGCTCATTTTTTTTCGGTACTCCTGGCGCGTTCTACCAAGGACACGGGAACCAAAATCACGATCCACAAAAATGAGCACATCCGGTGTGTGTGGTAGATAGGAATATTTCTGACTTCGCCCGTCGTTTATGACGGTTATGCCCTCCTCTAAAAGATGCACAATACTATCCCGAAGTATGGTGACAACGTATTCCTGTACTGCAGGAAACTTTGCGAGGTGAAAAACCCCTTCTGCAACCTCCGGTGTATAGAGTTCTTGCTGTACACGGTTCCCCGCCAGGAGCACAGCCCCATCGCTTGCAATACGAATGGTGTTGGCGGGAAGATCTCCCAGTTCTTTTTCTAGCGTGTTTGTTGGCCCATCTTTTGTGAGCTGGTACATTCCCTGCTGCTCCCCATAACTCAGGGCGCGAAAGAGACTCCCGTTGCTTATTTGCAAAAAGGGTTTTTTGAGTTCGTTGAGACCTTCAGCGATGAAGGCTTGAATCGTACTTTTTCCACAGGCGCTCAAACCTTCAGTCGCAATATGTAATGCAGAGGAATGAGGGGAACGCATGGGGAAAAAGAAAAAAGATTAGGCAGTGGTCTTCTGAGGGGTTTTTCGGATCTTACGACGAGATTTGGCAATGTATCGATTAAAAGCCTCTTCGTCGCCATAGGGGAGGAAGTTTTTTTGATGGTCGGGTTCATGAAAACCTCCGCCGCTTTGGTGCTTTAAGCTACACCAATAGAGTTCTGTTGACCCGGCAACAGCTACGGCATAGGCATAAAAACCATTAACGTACTCACAATAGATGCAGTTTACCTTCTCAATGATATTGAGGTAGGGAAGCTTCCACCGGTCAAAACGAATGTACTCGCTTCGTTTGACGTAGGGGATGCCATACAGGGGAAAGCAGATACGATGATAGATTTCTAGGACAATATCCAGAAATAGAGTGGGTATGATAACCGCATAGATAAAAGGTGCGGAGATCAGCTGGCGGAGAATAACCGTGGGGTGTTTTGTACTATGGTGAACGTTGTACATAGCGTACGTTAAGTTTCAAGTAATTCACGCAGGCGTTTGAGTCCACGGTGTATGAGAATGCGTACATTCCCTTCCCGCTCTTTCAAAATCTCTGCAATGTCGGGAAGAGAGATATCATTGATGTAGCGAAGAATCAATGCTTCCCGTTGTTTTTCAGGAAGTTTTTGCAGTGCTTCGCGAGTGCGTTCAAAATCCTGGTCTACGGAAAGCGTGTGGGTTGGGTCACTCCAGCTTTCTTCATCGATGATATCAAAACTGTCGTCGAGCGGCTGGACTTCCTTGTTACTTCGGTAAAAGTCGATGACTAGGTGATGGGCAATGGTAAAAACCCAGGCTTTAAACTGATTTTCCGCATGTCCGGTAAAACTTGGGAGTTTGGTCCAGACGCGAAGAAAAATGTCAGAAACAAGGTCGCTTGCGTGATGTTCGGGAATGCGACTGGCGGTATAACGGTAGAGGTCCTTTACTAATAGCGAATAGAGCTGCTCAAAAGCATACTCGTCACCATTTTTTGCGTCTTCGACAAGCAAGATAATTGTATCCTGAACATCAGCGCTTTCTAACTCTTCGTCACCTTGTGACGCATTATCCATCACCTCATTCGTCATAATCTAGAGCGCCGTAAGAAGTATACCCATTATACGGAGAGAAGTTTTTTTGCAAATATTTGCGCATATAGAGTGCATTTTGTATACTACGCCCGTGCAATTTTGACCCCACAACGATTATGGCAACAAACGAACATGATGAAATGGAGCTGGATGGCGGCCTCCCTATAGAAAATTCGCCGTCGATTCAATCGGGAATTTCTGGAAAAGATATTATTACGGAAATGGAAGAGTCGTACCTCGACTACGCCATGAGTGTTATTGTTGCGCGTGCACTACCAGACGTGCGTGATGGACTCAAGCCCGTGCAACGCCGTATTTTGTACACCATGAAAAACATGGGTATCACGGCAGGATCAAAATATAAGAAATCTGCGCGTATTATCGGTGAGGTGATGGGTAAATACCATCCTCACGGCGATAGCTCGATTTATGCGGCAATGGTGCGTTTGGCCCAGCCCTTTGCACTTCGTCAGACCTTGGTAGACGGTCAAGGTAACTACGGTTCCATGGATGGAGACCCGGCAGCGGCCTCTCGTTATACGGAAGCACGTATGACGAAGCTTGCGGAAGAACTGTTGGAAGATTTGGAAAAAGAGACAGTGCCCTTCCGTCCGAACTACGACGGTTCTGAAGAAGAGCCTTCTGTACTCCCTGGAAAATTCCCGAATTTGCTGGTGAACGGAAATCTGGGAATTGCCGTTGGTATGGCAACGAATTTGCCACCGAACAATATTTCAGAAGTTCTTACCGCTATTCAGCTTCTGGTGAAACATCCCGAGTCGGATATGGATGCCATTATGGATATTATCCAAGGTCCTGATTTCCCAACGGGAGGTATTATTTATGATCGAGATCATATTAAGCGAACCTACGCCACGGGCCGTGGAAGCATCATCATGCGTGCGCGGACGGATATGGAGGAAACCAAGTCAGGGCGAACACGCATTGTGATTTCCGAAGTGCCGTATCAGGTGAATAAGGCCACCATGGTGGAAAAGATCGCGGATCTTGTGCGTGATAAAAAAATTGTGGGTATTACTGACATTCGCGACGAATCGAATAAAAAGGGTGTGCGCGTGGTGATTGATCTGAAAAAAGATGCGCATGCGAAGAAGATTTTGAACCAACTGTTCAAATATTCCCAGATGCAAACGACCTTTCCTGTGAATATGATTGCTCTGGTGGACGGTCTTCAGCCTCATGTGCTCAACATTAAGTCTATTATTGAGTACTATATTGAGCACCGAAAGATTGTTATTCGCAAACGTACGGAGTTTGATTTGAAGAAAGCGCAGGATCGTATTCATATCTTGCATGGTTTGAAGATTGCCCTCGATAACATTGATGAGGTGATTAAGACCATTCGTGCAGCAGCAACCCAAGAGGATGCAAAGGTGAGTTTGATTGCGAAATTTTCCCTCTCTGAACGCCAGGCTGAAGCTATTTTGAGCATGCAGCTACGTCGTTTGGCTGCTCTGGAACGCGAAAAGATTGAAAATGAAATTGCGGAGCTGGAGCGTCTTATTGCGAAATACGAGGAAATTCTCGCGAATCCTCAGTTGATTCTGGATATTATTCATGATGAAGCGGGCGAGATGCTCGAAAAATATGGTGAGCCACGTCGTACGGAGGTGGTGCCCTACCCACTTGGGAAGTTCCAGATTACGGATACAATCCCCAACGATGAAATGCTCATTACGATCACTAAGGAAAATTACATTAAGCGTATGCCAAGTGCGACGTTTAAATCCCAGAAGCGCGGTGGTAAGGGCATTATTGGTTTAACGACCAAGGAAGAAGACGAAATTCAGCAAATGCTGGCGACGCGGAACCATAATCAGCTTCTCTTCTTTACCTCCGAGGGGCGTGTCTTCAAATTGCATGTTTATGAAATCGAACAGGCCTCCCGTCAGGCGAAGGGTCAGGCTGTTGTGAACCTGCTCAATCTTCGGCCTCGTGAAAAAGTCGTTGCCATGCTCGATATTACGGAAAATGTTGATGCGAAGTACCTCTTTATGTCGACGAAGAAGGGCGTTGTAAAGAAAACGGAGCTTGCTCTATTCCAAAATATTCTCTCGAAGGGAATTATTGCCATAAAAATTCGTGAGGATGATGAGCTGTTGTGGGTGCGCGCAACTTCTGGTGGAAATGATGTCATGATTATTACAGAAAATGGTCAGAGCGTTCGTTTCTCTGAAGATAACGTGCGTCCCATGGGGCGTGCGTCCTCAGGTGTCCGAGGAATCAAGCTCAAAGGCGAGGATTCTGTGATCAGCATGAACGTTGTTGCCGATATGAAATCACGTATCTTCGTTTTGACCGAGCGTGGACTTGGAAAAATGAGTAATCTTGACCAATATCGTTTGCAAACCCGAGGTGGAAGTGGAATTAAGGCAGTCATGGTGACGGCGAAAACAGGTAAGGTCATTGGATCTCGCGTTATTGCACCAGGAGAGGTAGGAGATATTCTCATGATCTCTCGCAATGGGCAGATGCTGCGTATTGACCTAGCCGATGTACCGCTGCGTGGTCGGGTGACGCAAGGCGTGTATATTATGCGCTTTAAGAGTAAGGAAGATGTGCTCGCTAGTTTCTCTGTAGTGCCTAAGGAAGAGTAATCTCATTCATTCGCAACGATCCTCATGACTTCTCGCAAGAAAAAAATCCCGGTTGCCCGACGTGTTTCCAGCTGGCTGGCAGAGCGGAAGGAACAGCTCCAGGAATTTGGAGCGTACGTTGAGGAAATGCGACGTGAGCGTGAGAAAAAACTCGCCCATGAAATGCCTTTACTCGAAGATACAAAGGCATCTTCTGAGAAGGAAATTCGCGCTAAGGTGGATATTAGTGTTTCGAGTGTCGTCAAGGCCTCCATTGCTGTTGCATTGGTGGCCATTGGGCTGTACATGCTTTTTTTGCTCACGAACATTATTGCCCTGGTGCTCATCTCCTTCTTTTTGGCGGCGATTTTGAATCCTTTTGTGGATTTTCTGGAAAAGTATCGCATCCCCCGCGGTGCAGGAGTGCTTATCAGTTATATTCTGATTCTCCTTGCGATTGCGGTATTTATTATTCTCCTCGTGCCTATGCTGCGTACGCAGGGGGATAAACTGGTGCAATCCATTTCTTCCTACCTTCTGGTGGTGGCTCGCGAGGGCATTACGACGTTGCCGATACCCTTCCTACCCGATTCTGTGGAATCGCAGGCGGTGGCAACGATCAATCAACTGCGCACAAATTTCAATCTGGACCTCCTTTTTGAGCAATTCCGTGCGTGGCTTATTGAAAATCAAACCGTTATTGGCGGCAGTCTGGAAACCGCGGCAACAAACTTTTTTGGCTTTCTCAATGTCGTTGCTAACGGGCTTGGCAATGTCATTGTCGTGTTGTTACTCACGTTCTTTGCAGTAGCAGACAAACAGGGGATTAAATCCTTTGTTTTGCGCCTTCTGCCCGTGAAACATCGACACTATTTCGACGGAAAACTCTCAGAAATTCAGGTGAAAATTGGCTCATGGATCCGCGGACAGTTACTTCTTGGTCTTGCCGTTGGACTTGCGACCTTTTTAGGTTTCCTGATCCTTTCCTTGTTTGGTATGCATTTTGAGGAAATGGGCATACTGTCTGTCTTGGCGGGTGTGACGGAAGTTATTCCTGTGGTGGGACCTATTATTGCGGCAGTTTTTGCTGTGTTGGTGGCGGCAAATTACGGAATCATTCAGGTGCTCGCAGTGCTCATTATGTTTATTGCCATACAACAGCTTGAAAATAATATCTTGGTTCCGGTCATTATGCGTCATGCCGTGGGCCTTAGTTCTCTCGTGATTATCGTCTGTATGCTGATTGGAGCCCAGTTCTTTGGATTCCTCGGTCTCATTCTTGCGGTCCCCGTGTCGACCATCATTTCCCTGTTTGTGCATGATTTCATGAACAACCACAACGGGGGGTAAGTGTGGTATACTGTACGTAGATTCTTTTCCTGACATGCTATGCCTATTTTTGACTATTCCTGCCACGAATGTAATCACCAGTTTGAACATTTAGCGCTACCGGCAGCAAAGGAACCATTGGAAATTGCCTGCCCTTCCTGTGCATCGCTCAAGGTGCAAAAGCGTCTTTCTGCTCCAGCGGTCCATTTTAAAGGATCAGGATTCTATTCAACAGATACAGCCAAGGGAAAAAATGCTGATAAAAAAGCAGTGCCCAAAGCAAAAGAAGAATAAGGCTATTAAAAGTTGATTTTGTCAAACTCTGAGGTATAGTCGGCCCATAGTTAATGACAGAATCATGAAATATTTTCTTTTGGTCTTATTTGGGGTGTTCAATTTGACGATCTCTTTCGCTCAGGCATCAGATCTTTTCGCGGTCTCCGGAAGTTTTGATACCGTTCTCGAGACGCTGGCGGATCAGCATATCATTGGTTCACGGGAATACTTTCGCCCAGAGGAACTCGTCAATCGTTCTGAAGCTCTCACCATGATCCTTCGCGCCCAGCGCACGGAATATCTCCGGGATCTTCGCCTAACGGGTCCCTGGAAGGACGTGAGTGCTAGTGCGTGGTATGCAAAATCCGTTATGATTGCGACACAATTGGGCGTTGTTGTGCCCAAAGAAGATGCGATATTTATGCCTGACCGTCCTGTCAGTAGGGCCGAATTTCTTGTGATGCTCTATCGTTTGAAAAATACAGTTTCGACTACCTCGGACACAGACCTACGGACGGGGAAATTTGTGGATGTGCACCCAACGGATTGGTATTTTTCTGCATCGTCCTGGGCGAAGGGAACGTTTTTGCGGAATGTTGTTCGACTCGATACACAATTGGCACCCCATGCCCTTATGACGAGGAAGGAGGCGGCACTTTGGCTCTATGCGTACTGGTTAAACTTTGAAGGACCATCGAGTGATCTGTGGATGCGACCTTTTGGCGATATTGTTGTCCAGACTGGCGTGTTTCCTGCAACTCCAGCTGAGAACCGCTCCGTGTCTTTTGAGGGGCAGGCCCTGCACTATCTGGAACAAGAGGCAAATGTGTATAAGGAAATGACGCCAAGGCAGCTTCTTTCCATGCCTTTTGTTGTTCCTTCTACGTTAAAAGATCTTGTACCGTGGATGCAATCTGGGTTTGTTTTTGACCAGCTTGATCTTGAATTGCATAATGTGGAGGGACGTGCGGTTTCTCTCCACATGAACCCTCGCGCAGATACTCTCGATATATCGATTCCAGCGATGCGTGCACAAACGAAGGATCGCCAAGTGGGAATTTACCGTTTTTTAAAGGAAATTGGCGTTGATACGAAACGGCTCGAGAAACCCAAGTCCTATGATGAAGAATGGGTCAGTTTTCCCAAAATTGTCGACGGTGTACCTGTGTATTCTCTCTCGGATGATCCTGTCTCGGAAATGCGGGTGACGGAAGGATTTGCACAGCTGCCGTTGCGTCAACTTTCTTTGCGGGGGCAGTATAGGGCGCGTTCATGGGAGGACGTGTTGAGCACTGCCAAAATGGAGGGGGGAATCTATGCTTGTCCATTGAAGGTAGAGGCCATGGATTGGCGTGACGCAAAGGAAGAGGTTCTGCGGTGTGACCTGCGTTTTGTCGATGCTGTACCCGTGTATGTGCGAACGGAGAAGACAGACAAGGGGGAAAGCTTTCTTCTCCCTGCAGTACGCTTTACGGGAAATGTTGAGCGTGTGTTGGATTCAGGCGAGGTGCAAAGGAAACCTGCGACCTATACTGTGCTGCGCGTAGGGGATCGACGATCATAAAAAAGAGCCGCAACTGCGGCTCTTTTCTTTTTCGCTTGTGACTATTTTGTTCCTGCGAGGGTGAAGTTTGTATACCCTGGCGTGTGGGAAACCAACTCTTCCGGCTTGAACCAGACCGCCGTTTCTGTGATTCCTTCCTCTACAGAGCCAGAGGCGTGGATAAGATTGAAGATACCAATGTTATTGCTATCTGCATGCTTAAAGGAAACGTGTGCGTAGTCTCCGCGGATTGTTCCAGGAGCAGCCGTTTTTGGTTCTGTTCCTCCAATCATTTTGCGGACCACTTCCACTATCTCAATTCCCTCAAGACAGATGGCGACAATAGGTCCAGACATGAGCATGTCGACCATCATCTGACGAACATGTTCGCCACGTCGCTGCGCCAGGTCGTCAGTGTAGTGCAACTTTGCCGTGTCCTTTTCAGAAACCAGCATTTTCAGTCCGACGATTTTCGCGCCAACACGCTCAAAGCGCGTGATGATTTCCCCCATAATTCCTCGCTCGAGTGCATCGGGCTTCAAAAGCACGAGGCTTCTTTCCATGGTATCCATAGTCAGTAGAATCACAATATAGTGGCCACAATCTAACGATGGGGAGGGCTGGTGTCAATATCGCCGAACCGATAGCGAGAAGATTTTACCCTTTTTTTGTAATTTTCCGTTGACACTCGCTCGGGAATCCCTAAGATACACCCTGCATCCAGCGACGGAGAAGGTTCCCTACTACTACAAGGCAACTTTTCTACCGAGGAGGCAACGACCATTGATAACTAGTGTGTAGTAGAAAAAATTACAACCAAATATTGGGTGCGTCTCTTTCTGTATTTATGCAGTTAGAGTCCACTTTTAACGAAGAGTTTGATCCTGGCTCAGGATTAACGCTAGCTGTGCGCCTAACACATGCAAGTCGTGCGAGATCATCTAGATAGCTTGCTATAGAGATGTGAAAGCGGCAAACGGGTGAGTAACACGTTGATAATCTGCCCTCTACTCAGGGATAAGCCATAGAAATGTGGTCTAATACCGGATGGCCCATATAGCTGTGATGCAGTATGGTAAAGCTTCGGCGGTAGAGGAGGAATCTGCGTCCTATCAGCTTGTTGGCGGGGTAAAAGCCCACCAAGGCTATGACGGGTAGCTGGTCTGAGAGGATGACCAGTCACAATGGGACTGAGACACGGCCCATACTCCTACGGGAGGCAGCAGTGAGGAATTTTCCGCAATGGACTAACGTCTGACGGAGCGACACAGCGTGAGGGATGAAGGGTCTAGGCTCGTAAACCTCTTTTCTGAAGGAATAAGGTCTGAAGCTACTTCAGGAATAAGCAACGGCTAACTACGTGCCAGCAGCCGCGGTAATACGTAGGTTGCAAGCGTTATCCGGAATTACTGGGCGTAAAGCGTCTGTAGGCGGCGAGGTAAGTAAGGGGTAAAATCTCCGGGCCCAACCCGGAATGTGTCTCTTAAACTGCTTTGCTAGAGAAATGGAGGGGTGAATGGAATTCCTGGTGTAGGGGTAAAATCCGTTGATATCAGGAGGAACGCTAAAAGCGAAGGCAGTTCACTGGCCATTTCTGACGCTGAGAGACGAAAGCGTGGGGAGCAAACAGGATTAGATACCCTGGTAGTCCACGCCGTAAACTATGAGTACTAGGTGTAGGAGGTCGATCCCTCCTGTGCCGTAGCTAACGCGTTAAGTACTCCGCCTGAGGACTACGGTCGCAAGACTAAAACTCAAAGGAATAGACGGGGACCCACACAAGCGGTGGAGCATGTTGTTTAATTCGACAATAAACGAGAAACCTTACCCAGGTTTGACATCCCGAGAATCCCCCAGAGATGGAGGAGTGCCGCAAGGAACTCGGTGACAGGTGCTGCATGGTTGTCGTCAGCTCGTGCCTTGAGGTGTTCGGTTAAGTCCGTGAACGAGCGAAACCCTTGTCCTGTGTTATATATGTCACAGGAGACTGCCCTGGTTAACAGGGAGGAAGGCGAGGATGATGTCAAATCAGCATGGCCCTTATGCCTGGGGCTACTAACGTGCTACAATGGGATGTACAATGGGCAGCCAAGCAGCAATGCGGAGCTAATCCCACCAAAGCATCTCTCAGTTCGGATTGGGGGCTGCAACTCGACCCCATGAAGTTGGAATCGCTAGTAATCGTGAATCAGCTATGTCACGGTGAATATGTTCCTGGGTCTTGTACTCACCGCCCGTCAAGTCATGGAAGCTAGGGGCACCCGACAACTCCAGATTAATATTGGGGGCTAAGGTGAAACTAGTGACTGGGACTAAGTCGTAACAAGGTATCCGTAGGAGAACCTGCGGATGGATCACCTCCTTTCAAAGTCATCTATATGAAGACGAGATCGTCATGTTTATCATGAAGTAATTTTTTCTACTACACACTGTTATCAATACAAAAATGGACCTTTCAGCGCTCTTACGAGCTGCGAAGGGTCTTTTTTTGATTGTTGCTTTCCCCTCTACTCTCCCTTTGCCTCTTTCTCCTGGTGGAGCCGTGCAAAATACTCCTGTGCTGCCTGTTTACGCTCTTCTCTGCGCTTTATTCGTTTTGGTCCTTCGATGGCATTATGGACCCAGACGGAAAAATACGCAGCGGTGAGGGCAACGGCGAGGAGAATATTGGTGGTTGTTGTGTTTGTTTCTTCAAGGGTGCCAGTTGCTGGCGGATTTTCTATGGTGCTACTCCTTTGATACATAAGGGGCTCGGAAAGTAAACTGTGTTTATTACAGTACACCTCTCAGTGAGATGTCAAGGTATGCATTTTTCGTGACACCTGACGGGAAAGCGGTATATTTCATGTACTAGTTCCCTGCCCCCTTGTCTATGCATCATTTTACGCGCTCTATTGCAGAGCAAGACCCCACCATTCATGCGCTGCTGGAAAAGGAGCTGCATCGTCTTGGCACGACGCTTCAGTTGATTCCTTCAGAGAATTTTGCCAGTAAAGCGGTGCTGGCTGCAACGGGGTCCATTGCCTCCAATAAGTATGCGGAAGGGTACCCGGGCCGCCGCTATTACGAAGGAAATGAGTATATTGACCAGATGGAGCAGCTGGCCATTGACCGTGCAAAGCTGCTCTTTGGCGCGGAGTACGCAAATGTGCAGCCCCTTTCCGGAGGCCCTGCAAATATGTGTGTGTATGAGGCGTTTTTGCAAGAAGGGGAGACGGTGCTTTCCATGGATCTTGCGCAGGGAGGACATCTGACGCATGGTGCCATGGTGAATTTTTCGGGGAAGAAATACCGGTTTGTGCATTATCCGGTGGATCCCGTCACGCATCGCATAGATATGCATACGGTGCGGGAAGTGGCTCTCCGCGAGAAACCACGCATGATTGTGTGTGGTGCTTCTGCCTACCCACGTCTCATCGACTTTTCTGCCTTTCGCGCCATTGCGGATGAAGTAGGCGCCTATTTGTTTGCGGATGTGTCCCATATCAGTGGTCTCATAGTGGCAGGCGTGCATCCCAACCCACTTCCTTTTGCAGATGTGGTGACCACAACGACGCACAAAACCCTCCGTGGCCCTCGAGGTGCCCTTATTTTAAGTCGTCAGGAGTTTGCAAAGGCTCTGGATTCTGCCGTATTTCCCCGTATTCAAGCAGGTCCGCACCAGAATATGATTGTTGCCAAGGCCGTTGCTTTTCATGAAGCGATGCAGCCGGAATTCCGTCAGTACGCCGAGCAGGTTGTCGCCAATGCCAAGGTACTCGCAGAGGCTCTCACAGAGAAAGGCTATACCCTGACTACAGGCGGCACGGACAATCATCTCATGGTAGTTAATGTGGCGGCGAAAGGCATGACGGGAAGTGAGGCTGCATCTACTTTAGCGAAGACGGGGATGGTGACCAACAAAAACATGATTCCTTACGATACGGCAAGCCCCTTTGTTACCAGTGGTGTGCGACTCGGTACACCTGCGATGACCTCCCGTGGTATGCAGGAAGCAGATATGCAGCATATCGCAACCTGGATGGATCGTGCACTTTCTGCCCGAGACAGGGCGGACGCACTCCTTGCGATTCGGCAAGAAATAGAAGAACACCTCGCCTCCTTTCCTATCTACGACAGCTATGCCTAAGGATCGCTTTAATGTGGTGTACCCCCTCGATAAGATCTTTCGTATGAAGGTCGGTGCGGTGGTGGTGAAAAAAATGAACGACGTCTGGTAT
This sequence comes from Candidatus Gracilibacteria bacterium CG17_big_fil_post_rev_8_21_14_2_50_48_13, assembly GCA_002783265.1. Classification (GTDB taxonomy): domain Bacteria; phylum Patescibacteriota; class Gracilibacteria; order 1-14-2-50-48-13; family 1-14-2-50-48-13; genus 1-14-2-50-48-13. The sequence goes on from PFFG01000009.1 coordinate 174,222, forward strand.
TTTGCCTATTTTGAATCACTCTCGCGGCCTCTTCGTGGTTTTCAGGTGGTGAGGGGTGGTGTTGATGCAGGTGAGCATATTGATGCGGCAATTCTTCGTGAACTTGAGGAAGAATATAACCGGCCCGTGCACCTCCATGGTCCCCTCGCAGTAAATTATTACAAAGATTCCAGAAATACGGACGTCCAGGTATATTATCTCGCAGAAGATACGGATGCAGCCCACCCGGATCTCGAGTGGACCGTTGTTGATGGAGACGAAGCAGCCCAGACGCTGGTTTGGCGCTTTGCTCCCTTGCACGAAGATCTTTCTTTTCTGAGTCGTGGTCATGCGGACATCGTTGCCCATGCCCGTGATCGCTTACTCTCCTAAGCTTACCCATGACCGCTTTCTTTCTCTCCTTTGCCGGGTTCCTCCTGATACATACGCTGACTGTGCTGACGTCTTTTATCCTCAGTATCCATCTTGCGGGATACCATATTCGGTCGTGGCTGAAGGTGCTCCTGACCACCAGTCTCCTTTATTTTAGTATTGTAATAGGCTCACAGACGCTTCTGGGCATGGGGGGTGTTCTCACCTTCCCCAGTGTGGTCATCGTGCAACTGGGGCTATTTCTTTACGTTTTTTTCCGCTACGGGCTCTACGTGCTCCGGAACTGGCAGAAAATTTACACCCAGGAACTTTTTGTGAAGCCAGACTGGCTGCTGCTTGCTGCTATGTTTGCCCCTGTTCTGATCATCGCCTTTACACGTTTTTTTAATGCAGCACTACAGGTGCCGGTGGAGTACGATAATCTGGCGTATCACCTCCCCTTTGTGGTGGAATGGATGCAGTCGGGGAACCTTTGGCAGGTCTATTACAGTGCCTATGCGGGTCCGCTTGGATACTATCCCAGTAACTATGAACTGCTCGTTCTCTGGAATATGTTGCCTTTTGGCAATGATTTGATGGTGAATCTCTTGAATCTGCCCATTTTTCTCCTGCTTCCTTTTGCGCTCTATTATCTCGCACGAAAGCTCAAGGTTTCGCACAAACCCGCTCTCATGGTCGTGCTCCTGTTCCTGATGTTGCCGGTCACACTTAGGCAGCTTGGGACACCCCTTGTAGACTTGTTTTTCTGCTATACGTTTTTGCTCGGTCTCATTTTTCTTCGGGAATATATTGCAACGCATAAGCTCAGTGATCTTGCACTTGCGGGGCTCGCGCTTGGCTTGTTTATGGGAACCAAATATCTAGGTCTTGTGTACTCCCTGCCCCTTATTGCCATTGGTATAGCATGGATTTTTGCCCGTTTCCGTAAGCAGTTGTGGGCTCGTCCCCTTCGGCATATCGGCGTCCTATTCGCCAGTATGACGGCAACAGGAGGATTTTTCTACCTCCGCAACCTGATCGATACAGGTAATCCGGTTTTTCCTACAGAAGTATCATTTTTTGGTCTCAAACTTTTTGGTGGATACGGCACTGTGACGTCCAATCTTATTGAAACGTCCTTGGTGAGTAATGTGCCCGTGCTTCGACCCTTTGCCTACTTTTTCGACCGTGCCTTTGTGATGGTAGGAGCGCCAGGTATTGTGGTGGGTATTTGTGTTCTGGTCTACGCGCTGGTATTTCTCTATTCACTGATTCATACAGGCGTAACGCGCCATAAAGGCATCGACAGGCAGCGTCTTGAGTTGCTCGCCGTCTCCTTCATCATCTTGCTTCTGCTCGTGTTTTACACGGTCGGGTACTGGTATTCTCCCTACTCTTTTAAGGATCTGATTCCAAATATTCGGTATGCCTTCATGGTGATCCTCATTGCCATGCTCGCCATGGGTATGGCGGTGTCCAGATGGAAACTCCTGCAGCCTGCCTTTTATCTGGGAGGTTTTGTCGCGGTGTATTACAACTTTGTCACCCTCATTCTGTTTCCCCCACTCAGTATTTTGGTGAACGAACGGGTTATGCTCGACTTTGCCCAACTCTCGGAGTACGGCTTTTATGCACTCATTTTTGGTCTGACGCTGTATGCGATTTTGCTCGCCTTCTATTTTTTTCGGTACAGTTTTGGGCAGAAATCTCTCCTTCCCGTGAGCCTCGTACTCCTGCTGTGTGCATCGAGCATGTCCTTTGTGTTTTTCCACGATACGCGCGTTATTCGGGAAAGTCTTCGGCAGGTGCTGTATCATGCATGGTATGCGAAAGAGCATGAATGGCTGGATCTTCTCCAGGGGTCTGAATGGTTTAATACCTTTGCACCAACGGCCAACATTGCCTACACGGGCTTTAATATGCATTATTCCTATTTTGGCAGGAATCTTGAACGAAAAGTCGACTATGTGAATATCAACGATTGTCTTTCCTGTCGGTATAAGGATTTCAAAGATAATCCAGACTCTATTCGTGCGAACCCGAATCCGGATATATGGATCCGCAACCTGCGATTGCTCCAAAAAAACTTCCTTGTGCTTAAGGATGATCGGGGAACACCGGGTCTCGAACACCTTTGGGTGCGCGAGCGTCCGGAAATCTTTTCACCCGTCTTCCGCGCGGGCGATGTCTATATTTACGCCATTTCCAATGCGCCTCTTGCGGTGAAGTAACTTTTAGCGATCCGCAAGGACAGAGCGAGGAGAGAGTTGCTGTGCAAGCATTGTTGGTAGAGCAACACAGCAGAGGGTAAGGACCAGTGCAATAGCTCCGATAATCGCTATATCAGCGGGAAGGATGCGGATACTGTCCGTCACCCCCGTGAAACTATCACCAAGTGCGGCTGTGAGGGCCAGGCGAAGTAAGTACACTGCCGCCGCGGCCAGAATAGCACCAAGGATCAAGGCAGAACCATAGAGTGTCAGTGCCTGGTATAGAAAAAACCGTGCAATATCACCGGCTGTTGCGCCAAGGGTTTTCATGACCGCCAAGGTGTAGCGTTTTTCGATGTACTGTGAATAAAACAGGTAGAACACCGTGAGGGCAATAATGAGAAAGACCATGCCAATGACGCCCGAGAGAATCATATAGACATAGGATAATTGTGAGCGAATAGGTCCAAGGCGTTCGTCGAAGGAACTGGCCTCGAAGCCCATGCCGGTCACGCTTGCCTTTAGGGTTTCATAAACCGTTCCCGGTGATGTTTTTAGGTACGCACGAATGTAGCTGGGAGAAGAATTTTCTTCTTTGAGGCGTTTGTTGATCGCCTCGACTGTACTAAATCGCGTGGTAACACCAACAATGGGAATTCCGGAAACGACCCCGACCACTTCCGCCTTTTGGACTTCGGCCTTTTGATTCGTTTGATCACGAAAAAACGATGAATAACCAAGATGGAGGTCGAATACATATCCCACGAGAAAATCCTCATTCACCAGCGGCTTGTGGACCGCTTGCGCAATACCGACGTTATAGATATCAATCATTTCTTTGGAAATGAGGACAGGAATATGGTCAGGGTTTTTGACTGTCCGCTTGGCGCGTTTGTCAAACTCGCTATCGGCAATGCCATACATAGCCGAGTCTGTTTCAAATTTCGTATTAAACAAATCTATCATGAGCGATGTAGGGTGCTCTACAACATTTTCCAATCGAACATCCACCACGCCTGGAAGCTTCTTCATCTCTTCTACTGCCTTTGCATCGAGGGGTCTTTTAATACTTTTGGTCACGCCAAAAAGACCAGGAGCGTAGGATGGAGTAATCAATACTTCATCGACGCCCATGCTATCTGTTGCTTTCTGTGCAGCAAAGGTACCAAGACTGTTGGTGAGCACCAAAAGAAGCAGTGCAAAGGCTATGCCGAGGGCAAGGGAGAGGGATCCTATACAAAAGCGTGTTTTATAGGCAAAGAGATCCTTCCAGGCGAAGGCACGAAGCGATGTAATCACAGTATCGGGGAAAAATATGCTGGGCCTATCTTAGGCGTCTTTTTTTTCCGCCGCAAGTTCCTTCCGCTTGATCATATGCTCGATTTTTAAAATAGCATGATCGTGCTCGAGAAGCTCGTAGTAGTACTTGAGATTTCGTAGTTTATCCATGGGAAGATCATCCAGAATCAACTCTTTTTTGTTGCCAAACTCTTCTTCCATTTTTGCAAGAATATGGCGCTCCAAGTGGGCATTGAGCATTTTGACGTAATAGCTTTCCACATGTCGCACCTTTTGCTTTACGGCTGCACCATGGGACTCCTGCCCTTCGAGCATCGCCTCAAGGAGCTGTTCTACGGCTTCGGTCTTCCCGAGCTTTGCAAGGGCCACAGCAGCCGCAGTGCGAATGTCAGAGTTGTCCGACTTCAAGTAATGCAGTAAACGCGGAATTTCTTGAATTGATTTCGTTTCACCCAACACAAAAATTCCTGCTAGCAGCTGCTCCGTGTCTTCTTCATCATCCAGAAGTGCGGTGAGGTGAATCATGAGTTTCAACCGGTACTTTTTGAACTGCCAGAGTGCAATAATGGTTTGTGCGCGAATCATGGAATCCGCATGGTCGAGATACTTTTCAATGTAGTACCCCGCATTAATATCGTGAAACATGCCGATGATATTGATGATATCTGCTTTGATACTGTCGTCCCCATCTTCCAGACGACTGAGTAAAAATGGCACGACGTCGTCGTGATGAATGTTTGCAAATACCTGCACAATTTCACTGCGTAATTGTTTCGACTGTGTTCTGAGAAACAGGTCTGTAAGCGCTCCTACAACGCGATATTTTGCAAAGGTTTGACTGAAAAAGTGCTTCCCCAGCTTTTTGTAGGCCGCAAGGGTCTGGCAGGCTTGTTGCTGCACCGCTTCGTCTGGATCATCCAAGGCTGCGATAATCTCAGGCAGTGCTGTTGTGTCGCGGAGTAAGGCAAGAGACTTCAAAATTTTGATCTTCGTGCGTGGTGACTCGTTTTTGTAGATAAGATTTTTTGTCAGAATCTCACTCGCATCCTGATGTCCGCGCTGGCTTAAAATTTCGATCGCCAAATGTTTTTCCGGATGATCGCCAATAAGGTCCAGATTCTTTTTCGCAAGAAGCGTATATTTGCCCTGCATCCATGAAAGGAGCACGAGCATTGTCACAAGTACTGCGCCCATGAGCAGAGAAAGGCTCGTGTTCAGATATTCGCCTGGAATAAGCCACTGTATGAGGAGCAAGACACCGGTGCCGAAGAAAATACCCAAAGGGCGCATGACGCCTTCAAGAAATTCCCTAATCTGCTCACGAATCCGCTCACTGATTGCGTAATAGGAATTGTGGTACGCGTTGGTATGCACGACCAGAAACATTTCATACAACCCTTTTGCTGCAATAACTGTAAAAAATTGAAAATTCAGTAGCATGGTCAGGACTCCCGCGAGAGAAATACCAGGCATAATGCGCATGGCTCGCACAATCCCCAACCGTGCAACGAGCCGACTGGAAAGGAGTATCTGCATCAGAAACATGAGACTGGAAAAGACAATATGCAGTGTTCCAAGTCCGTGCGTGAGGAGATCTTCATGGGCATTACTCTCCCCGTGTCCGTCTGCTTTTTGCTCCTTCACGGCCGTCGTTTTTTCAACGTGATCATCTTCGGCATGGGTATCGATGCTGGTATGGCTCGTATCTATTGCGTGATTCGATTCTGCCACAGGACCATGCCCAAGGCTCTCATCCACGGCCTTTGTATACTGATAATTCAGAATGTTGACGAACATCCATTGGCAAAAGATGACAATCGCCAAAAATCGCACAAAGGGAATGGCGCGCAAGTGTTTGATTCCATGGGAAACACGATTTCCACGGCTACTTCCTGTTTCCTTCGCATCTGCGGAAGGAATCAAGGTCATGAATCGATGTCGTTTGCGATAGAAAAACAGTAAAATCGGAATAATAATAAGCATAAAAAATGCCCAAAAATACGTAAAGTCTGTGACATGAATGTGCCCTGCCAGCAGAGCAAGAATCGATCCACCAATAATACCCCCAAGGGGCTCGGAGGTCTCGATGATGGGGTTTGCTCGTTCGTTTTCATTCGGTGTGAAGAGTTCTTCAATGAAAGCGAGAAGCATGATATGCAGCTGACTCACAAAGACGGACAAAATGACCAAAGTCACCGCCAAAAATATGGTCATGTTTTCAGCAAACACCGTGGCATCCAATACCAGGAGAACCAACGCTGTAATGATGGAAACAATGATCAGCTTTCGATTCTCAAAGGCATAGATAATTTGCGAGTATATGAAGCTGCCTGCAACAATAAGCAGAGCATTGACCATATACATCCATGGGAGCATGGTAATGCCAAATTCTTTGACAATAATGGCTGTGAGCATCGTCCAGCCAATGACAAAGCCCGTCTGAAAACACAGCCGGATACTCCAGGCCTCGAGAATTCGACCAACTTCGTGTGGAGCAATGTTGAGAATTTTAAACAGCAGGTTTTTGAACGATGCAGGTGAATGCACGGGGTGTGGGTGAAAAATCAGAGTATTGTATCATAGAAAGGCACTGTTTTCAACCGCTTTCCACGATCTTCCACCTGTCGCGTGTCAAAATTATATGACCCAAAAGTGGAATACGAAGAGACCTCGCTGCCTGTTCCAAGGTTTTTGTTGCTACTCTGTCTGCATCCGAAGGGGAAGCATTTCCGGAAGGATGCGTGTGGGCCAGCACCAGAGCATGTGCGCCAAGGCGCACGGCAAGGCGAAATATGTCGCGCGGGTGGATGTGGCAGGTATCCTCGCTACCTTTTGCAAGAATACAGGTGGCGATACCATCGTTGTTGCTGTCTATATATTGCACAATGACATATTCACAAGAATCGAAACAAAGTGCGCGCGTGTGTTGCCAGAGGTTATGAAAGAGGTGATGCATCATGAACGTTTTATGGGGTGCCACCTAGCTTAGAATAGGACAGTTTTTTGTCTACTCTGTCCTGTTGTCGCGTGTGGACAACTGACTTTTTTGACAATCGAAGAGGTTGTGTCATAATCCAGTAAATACTTTCCGCCACCCTCTATGATTAGCGCACCGGAGCAACAAAACCTGTCAGAGGCAGCAGAACAATCGCGCTATGCCGTGTCGATGACCATAGACAACTGGACATCTGCTGGTACTTTGCGTGCAAGGGTTCGTAGCCCCTTTTCTGAAATCTCCCAGAAGGTTGAGAGTGTTGAAGAATTGCGCGAGAGTCTCAAGCGCATGTTTGAACAACCTGCAGGGCATGCGACGCTTCATGCTCGGCTTTTTCCTGATCATATTGAGCTTGAATTCGTTGCAAAGGTTCGATCGGTGTATATGGAAAATATGCCTGGTGCAGCGGCGGAATATGAACAACCTCTTGTCCTTTCCCTGCCGCGCGATCGCGCGCTTTATCGCCAAGTTACAGGGTGGTTTTTAGGTACAGAGCAGGAGAAAGGGTTTTTTGCCTCAGTTCCTCGTGACACCCTCGATAGACTCGAACATCGTTGGGATGCAGCAGATGTGGCAGCAGCGCATGCGGGCGCAGAAGAAGGAAAACATTTTCGCAGCAGGGCAAATAATACGGTTGTGGGAGCGTCGATTGTTACACCACTTGTACGACATTGGAATGATCTCTTTCATCGTGCAGATGTGCGGGCCGAGAGAAAAGAAACGCTGGTGTCCACAGGGCCTCTGTATCAGTCGATGAAAGACCGGATTGGATCGTTACTGCAGCTTTCAAGAGAGACGTCGAGACGTATGTTTGGTGAGGATGCAACAAGGAAGACGCCAGAAACACCCGCGACGAAACCGCAGATAACCACAAAAGCACAGGAAGAAGATGCAGGTAAACCCATCATTCAGATGCATCTCGTAGAAGAAACACCACTGCAGCCTGCCGCAGAAACACCTCATGAGGAGGAAAAACATGTGCCCCTTGTTCATGAAAAGAAAACAACGGTCCTCAGTAACCCTGCGTGGTTTTCGGAAATTGAGGACGTCTTTTCCACCATTCAAGCAGGTGAAGAGAGCACTGTTGAAGGTACGGCAGCAAAACTCACCTCTATATCATCCCGCAATTGGTTTCGCTATGGAGCCAGGCTGGCAGAATCTATCTTTCGCGCAAAGGTTCTCTCGAAGGAATTCTGGCGTCATGAACAATCCATTTTTCTTGAACGCCTCGAGCGCGCAGGAAAGGTGTCAAAATCGATAAAAAAAGCGGCTCTCACGCATTTGTGGGCACCTCTGTGTCGAATGCTCCGCTCTGTACGGGAAGCGCTTCCTACGCAAAAGAAACTCCATTCTTTCTTTGTGCACGTTCTACGGGTATTAACACCGAAGCCGAAACGCATCGAGCCGCTGCACGATGACGAGGAAACTGCATCAAAACGTTTTACACGGTCCGCCCTCCAGGTACGTGGTGAAGATCCTGAGCGCCCAACGCGATTTATGATGATCGACGGTGTTTTGCACTATACGGATCCAAAGGAACAGGAAGAACACCTGCGCCTGCTCAAAGCGCGAGATAGGCAGGAGAACAACATATCGGGACAGCAAAGGCCAGTTGCTCGGCCTCGTAGGCGCACGCCCGATCCAAAACCTACTCTTTGGGAGCGTGCTCGTGGCTTTCTGGATCGGATGAATCCTTTTTCTCGGTAGAGGGAGTTTTTCCTTCTGATGTATGCGTGCAAGGCGCAAACGGTGTCTGTCCGTTTTTTGTGCGAACAACCTGGACACTGCCCTCCGAACTTTGGCAGGCAGGACAAGTCATATCAACTCCTTCCCGGTTACAGGCGACCACGAGGCGAAAAAAATCGTGCTCACATGCTCCGCAGTGAATTTTAAGCAGTGCCATGGGTCTGTTCAGATATTTGGGAAATAGCGCCAACGGGACAGTCCTCTATAGTTTCCTTGAGCAGGGTTTCTGTATCAGGCTGTGTCTCACTTTCCTTCGATACGATGAGGCCGTCTTCACCCGGTACGAGACTATAGGAATTCGGGCAAATCGCGACGCAGACGCCGCAGCCAATACAGATTTTTGGATCAACTCGTGTCGGCATATGCAAAAAAAAGATGCCCCTACATTGCGGTGAGGAGCATCTTTTGTCAAGCAGCGACTTATCGCTTAATTTTTCCGACGCCATCAATGTAGTAGGAGATCTGGTCTCCATTTTGAAAACCAGTAGAGATAAGTTGATACGGTATATCCATCACCCGTTGTTCTTCCGGCAGTTCTGAAAATAGATCTATATTTCCCGTGTTCACACTGATTCCGTAGGCAAATTGATTATTTCCTACGCTATACCCTTCAAAGGGGAAGGTGAATATATAGCTTCCATCCGCTTGTTTTTGGCCATCGACACGCCATGCGCTTCCATCTTTGGAGACATACAGATAGGGTGATCCAATGTTTTCGTGTTGAAAACGTATGGTCAAATCATGTAGTCCACTATCAGCATATACAGTCATATAACCGAGGTATGTACGATCGGGCGATGCAAGGTAGCGATCAGCTTCATTGACAACGGTCTGTTGTACACCATTGACAACAGCACTGGTCTTTTGCACGGAGTTTTGTAAACCTTGGAGTTCCTGGGCGACATTTGCATTTTCTACCCGGCTTGCATAAAGGGCTTCAGAAAGGTTCCCCGTTGCAATTTGGGTGTTACGAACAGCAGATTGCGTCTCTTCAAGCGCACTGGAGAGCATGGCATTTGACTCCGTCACGCTACCAAGGCCTGATTGTACGTCAGCAAGCATTGCATTTTGTTTGCTGATTTCTTCCATCGTTTGGTTTAATGCCGCATTGGTATTGGAAATCTGCGATTTTACCGCACGCACTTCTGCAGTTGCACTCTGGGCGAGGGAGGCCACCTTGGTTAGATTCGAAGAAATGCTGGAGAGTTGTCCTGTTGTACTTTGAATGGAGTTGTGCACTGTATCAATTTCTTTCTTGAGTGCCGTAGAGGATTCACGCTGCGCAGTTTTCAGTGCCTCCACCTCAGCTTCGAGTTCCGAGAGACGGTCAGGGACGATGGCCGGCGCTGTTGCAGGCGCATAGCTATTCAATGCACCTGCCGCAGTTGGACTTTGTCCTTGTGTGCCACATGCCGTTAGTCCAAGGAGCAGCGATAAACTCACTAACGCCTTACTAGAACGTTTAGTCAGCAGATCCTTTGCGCCAAGTTTTTCAAGAATATCCGGAAGGATATGAACGACGTCACCTAAACCTTGGAGTATTTCCTCAGCGGATTTATTGGTTCCAACGGTATTTTGAAGAATGGTTCGAGCTTCTGGGCTTGATTCCAGCCTCTCTGCGAGGTGAATATCCTCATCAGAAACATCAAGGTTCTTGGGCAAAAGAGATTTCAGTGCCTTGTACAGAGGGCTGTTTTCTGGATTCAGAAAGGTGTGCAAAGTTGACATACGTAGAAAATAAGAATGTATCACATGATTCTATCATTCGCGTATTGTTTTTTGCAATAAAATAATTATTTGTAAACAGATATCTTTCTCCTTATCCAGCGCTAAAGGCTACGTGCAAGAGTAGACCACAGATAAGACCAATACAAAGAACATCCAAGACAAAAAGGAGTTCATAAAGACGGTATTTTTGATCGGGCCGGAGAACTATCATAGGCCATAATTAGGGTATAGGAGAGTATACCAGAGTTGGAAGGAATTGTACAAGGCGCCGATTACGCAACGACAAAGAACGTCTGCTCTAGACGCTGCAATACTTCGATTCTATATGGTGCCCAAGAGAGGACGTCGGTCACCTCACGGTGGCTTCGCTTCGTCGCTGAGCGCTCCTTGCTTAGCTCACCTCCGGCGACCCCGGTTTGATGTCTTTTGATTTGCGTTGTCGACCTCGAATAACACTCTCTGTTCGCTTCCGCGAACCTTGCCTTCGATGTATTCGCGCCCTCTCTTGTACGTTTGCTTACGACAAAGAACGTCTGCACTAGACGCTGCGATACTTCGATTCTATATGGTGCCCAAGAGAGGACTCGAACCTCCACGCCATAGGCACCGGTTCCTAAGACCGGCGTGTCTACCAATTTCACCACCTGGGCATTTAAGCGCCCCCTAACCAGCATCGATCAGGGGACGCATACGTTTTATCACACTATTTTTTCTTAATCAACTGTGCTTTAAAGGTCACCAAAAGTGGTGCTGCAATGAATATGGAAGAGTAGGTTCCAACGATCACACCAACGAGAAGAGCGAGAACAAACATTTGAATACTTTCCGCACCAAGGAAGAGCAAACATGCAAGCGTAATGATTACCGTCATGGACGTATTGATACTTCGCGCCATGGTCTGCCAGACACTTTCCTCGGCAATTTTGTCGAGATGAGCGCGCTTATCTAACTGCAGATTCTCACGAATACGGTCATATACCACGATGGTGTCGTTGACGGAATATCCAAGGACCGTGAGCATTGCTGTAATGAAGAAAGGTCCAATTTCCACATGGAAGAAATACCCAAGAACAACAAACACACCAAGCATAATCAGCAAATCGTGCATCAATGCAATAATGGCGTTCATACCAAATACCAGTGGGTTCAGACCCTTTGGCAGGTCGCGGAATCCCCATGCAACGTAGATAATAATGGCAATAGAGGCAATAATCGTTGCCCAGATCGCCTGCGTTTTCATAGTGTTTCCCACGGAAGGACTAATGGATGAGGTAGACATCTCCATAGCCTGATATGTTGTCTCCATTGCCCCACGCAGCTTCACATTAAAATCCGCATAAGCCTCATTTTTCTTGCTGTCTGCAATGCGATAGCGAAGAGTAATGCCCTTTTCTCCTGAAGGAAGGACGACAGGTGTACCAATGTCAATTTTGGTTTCATCGGAACCTTGAGCGTCGTTGAATTTCTTTGCTTCAGCAATGACGAGGTCGCGAACCGCCGACACATCAGGACGCGATGCAAAATCGTAACTATTTTCTGTTCCTCCCGTAAATTGCAGGCTCAGATTGAGACCAAGCGCAAAGACACTGGCGAGAGAAGCAAGGGTGAGCACGAGGGAAATCGTGTACCAAATACGTCTGTTGGGAATAATTGGAAAGCGCATACTCCGTATCGTAAGAAAAAAATTAAATATCGAGATCGTTGGCGTTCTGTGCGTTGCTCTGAATGAACTTCTTGCGTGGAAGTACATCGGAGCCCATGAGCATGGAGAACACACGGTCTGCCTCTTCGAGATCAGCAACGGTGACCTGGAGAAGTTTTCGATTCTCCTTGTTCATTGTCGTCTCCCAAAGCTCTTCTGCATTCATTTCTCCAAGACCCTTAAAGCGGGAAACGGATTTTTCATCGGTAATGTTGTGCTGAGCCATGAGCGTATCACGCTCGAGGTCATCCATGGCATACCACGCATTCGCTCCCTTTACAACACGGTAAAGAGGCGGCTGGGCGATATAAATATGCCCTGTCTCCACCAGCTCCTTGAAATAACGGTAGAAGAAGGTGAGGAGCAGTGTCCGGATATGTTTTCCGTCCACGTCCGCATCGGTCATAATAACAATTTTGTCGTAGCGAAGTTTTGAGAGATCAAAGGTTTCGCCGAAGCCTGTTCCAAAGGCAAGAATAAGTGACTTAATTTCGGCATTCTGAAACATCTTGTCGATGCGTGCCTGCTCTGTGTTGAGCACCTTACCACGCAGAGGCAAAATCGCCTGGGTCTCGCGATCTCGTCCTTCTTTCGCACTACCACCGGCGGATTGTCCCTCGACAATGAAGAGTTCACATTTTGCCGGATCCTTTGAAGAACAGTCTGCGAGTTTTCCGGGGAGTTTGGTGCTTTCGAGGGCACCCTTTCGAACAACTTCTCGTGCCTTGCGCGCTTCGAACCGAGCACGTGCCGCAAGAGAACACTTTTTCACAATGCCCTTTCCGCTGTTGGGATTCTCCTCAAGAAAATCTGCAAAGGCGCGTGCAAAAGTACTCTCCACGATAGAACGAATTTCCGGATTACCCAGCTTGTTCTTCGTCTGCCCTTCGTACTGTGGATTGGGCAGTTTTACAGAAACAATGGCGGTAAGTCCTTCTTTCAAGTCGTCCGAGGTAAAGTTTTCTTCCTTTTCCTTGAGTAGCTGCTTATCACGTGCATAGACATTGAGAACACGCGTAAGGGCCGTTTTAAAGCCGGTGAGATGCGTACCACCATCGATGGTCTCGACGTTGTTCGCAAAGGTCATGAGACTTTCCTGATATTCATCGGTGTATTGAAGCGCAATTTCTACAATTACGTCGTCTTTGGTTTCCTGCATATAAAACACATCACTTTCGCGGCCGCGCCCCTTGTTGAGGTGCTGCACATAGGAACGAAGTCCCCCTTCGAAGTAATATTTGAAATGTTTTCCTGAACGCTCATCAAACAAGGTAAATTCCAACTGTTTTGTCAGATACGCGTATTTTCTGATGAAATTCATCACGGTTTTGAGCTGGAATTCCGTGGTTTCAAAAATAGTTTTGTCGGGAATAAAGGAAATGGTTGTTCCCGTATGGTCGGTTGTGCCAACAATTTCCATATCTCCCTGGGGAGCACCGCGCTTATAGGACTGCCTATAAATATTTCCATCGCGATGGACCTCTGCCGTGAGCTCTGTGGAAAGGGCATTGACGACGGAGACACCAACACCATGAAGACCGGCGGACATTTTGTACCCTTCGCCACCAAATTTACCACCCGCATGCAAAATCGTGAGCACCGTCTCAAGGGCAGACTTCCCTGTTTTCTCGTGCTTATCAACAGGAATACCACGTCCGTTATCGTGAACCGTGAGCCCACCATTGTGGTGAATGATAATTTCAATTTTTGAACAATACCCCGCCATCGCTTCATCGACAGAGTTGTCGACAATTTCTTTGATGAGGTGATGTAAACCTGTAACACCGGTGGAACCGATGTACATTCCAGGTCGCTTACGAACGGCTTCTAACCCTTCGAGGACCTGAATATCTGATGCGGAATAATGAGCCATGGATACCGTAAAGAAAACACTACGGCGTCAAGTATACGGCCTTCCTCGAAGCATGCAAGCGCAAAAGAGGCTATGCAAGCGACCACGGGCTAAAGTCCCAGGCTGAAAATTGCCGCAAGGACCAACAAAATCATATTCGCCATCCAGCGGAGAATTCCTCGATCGGCGAAGGTCACATTGAGACGCAGTGCAGTAAGGAGGATGAGTGCGAGAAGTGTCGTTTTAATGAAGATGGGCTGCCAGGCGAAAGGACGCAGAAAATCTGCAAGAGAAATGCCAGCGATAGTTGGCGTTACGGACATGGTATCCACAATTTGCCCTGCAATAATAACAGAAAGGCTAAACCCCACAAACCACTCAAGAATCATGGGAAATTCCCGCTGCATGAGATGGCCAAGGGGTTCACTCTCATGGGCGTGGGTGGAGTGAATATCTTCCGCTTCCATGGAGTGCATGCCACCACTTCTCTGTCCTGATCCTTGCACGGCACCTGCCTCAGCTCCAGCCAGGGTCATACTCGAGGTCGTACTGAGGGCGCGGATTCCCTGCAGAATTTCCTGCACCAGTCGTCGTCTTGAGGCATACCGAGAGAGGGATGCTTCCTGCTTGGAAACAACCTGTACCATTTCTTCCGAGTCGTCGCCTCCTTCCTGATGGATGCGCAGGTTATCCATATGAAACGCTGTGCGGACCATGGATTTTTCCACTTTTTTTAGCGTCGCTACCACGGCATCAATTTGATTGCGCAGGTCCTTTTTGAGAGGGGACGGGTCGAGACCGTCTTCCACATAGGACAACTCCCGCAAAATATAACTGAGTGCATCATATTTTTCCTTCAGTGTAATGTCCTGTTGTTTTTCCAGCGTAAAAATAGTGCTGTGCATTTCCCGAATATCCTCTGCAAACTGCCGTTCCTTGAGCAGCTCCTTGGTCTGTCCTACAATTTGATCGAGAAGTTGGACAAATTGTCGGTCAAGAACTGTAGCAACGCCATCTCGTGGTTTTGGCTCCGGTTCTGCAATTTTTGGTGGTTTTGGTGCAATGGTGGACAGAAGAGCCATGGTCTGCACGGCAAATAGGCGTTTGTCCTCATCGTGTTTTGGTGGCCGCTCTGCAATAAAGGTAAGCTGGCCATCAAAGTATTGTACCAACTGCTCAAGTGCGGAAATAATGGTTTCGCCTTCCACCGTTCCCCGCGCCGTTTCCCCTGCTTTTTTCCCTTCAAAGGGGTACATGAAACGGGCTCCCGTGGGTTCTTTGTCCTTTGGAACTTCGACCATCCTATGGATTGATTGAATACCCGCCTTCAAAAGATGGCTTTCTGCTGCTTCTTTTGACTCAGCGCCGAGGTATCCTATGCGTAGGAAGCCTGATTTATCCGTGAGAAAGTATTGAAACATAGAAAGCTTACGGGGTGATGTGCGTTGAGCGAATGCGTGCGCCGCCTATAACGGTGTTCTCATCATAGAGAACGGCAATTTGACCAGGTGTAATGGCAAAGACGGGTGAGAGGAAACGCAGGGTTGCATGCCCATCTTCCTGCGGATCAAGGAGTGCAGGCGCTTTTTCCATGCGATACCGGATGCGAACCTGGACCTTTTTGGGGGTCGTTTCTTTGCTCGTCAGTGTGACCTTGTCCAGCGTTGCTTCAGTAGTATATAAGTATTGTTTTGGCCCAATAACAACAGTATTTTCCTCGATCTTGCGTTCAATGACAAAATAGGGCTCAGGAAGACCTCCCAGGTCGATGCCGCGCCGTTGCCCTACAGTGTAATGTGCGAGCCCTTTATGGGTGCCAAGTACTCTTCCCTTTTGATCAATCATGGGGCCTGATGTGCGCATGGCAGGTGATGCGTGTCGCTCGAGAAAGGCATCTGGCGTACGTTCGGGAAAGAAACAGAGCCCCTGACTCTCCTTGTAGGACTTTTTAAACATGCTGAGTCCCACCTCTTCTGCGAGTTGCTTCACCTGGGTTTTCTGCATTTCCCCTAGTGGAAGGAGTATGCGGGCACGCTGCTGGTTGCTCAGGGCATACAAAAAGTAGGACTGGTCCTTTGACGGATCCTTTGCTTCTGCGATGTGCTTGATCCCTTCCCTTTCAACAAGCCTGGCATAGTGACCTGTGGCAACATAGGAAGCTCCTATGGAGTCAGCAAAATCCATCAGAGCTCCAAACTTTATGGTTTTATTGCAATGGGTACAGGGATTGGGTGTCAGTCCCTCATTGTAGTCTTTGAGATAGGGGTCCACGATGTTTTCGTAGAAGGTCTCCTGGACATCATGAGCATAAAAGGGGACACCTAGAAAGGCACAGACTCGTCTGGAAATGAGCATGCTTTCATCGGAACAGCATTTGTTGAACATTGCTTTTGTGAATCGATTTGTCCCTATGTCGCAGACTTCCGGTTGCTCTGCCCAATAGCGCATTTGAACACCAACGCAGGAATAGCCCGCTTTTTGCAGGAGAAACAGGGCTACGGCTGAATCAATTCCGCCGGATAAACCGACGACCACGCGCTCCATGGTTTGTTACTGTTAGTCGATAACTCGTTACTTAATGCCAACTTTATATCTGTTCATGCGGCTTTTCGCAAGCTAAAGAATCAGGTTTTTTCTGTTGCAGAAAAGGAACATGTAGACAATCGCCAGGATGTGTCTACATGTGTTTGAGGCGAACAGGTAGGGGTATTCCCTTGAAATCCGAAGTGTCCAGTGTGAAAAAAATTTCCATTTGTTCACCTTTTTTGAACAGACAGGTGTATTGCGTAATGTACAAAAGTAATTTAAAACACTAAAATTTGCATGCAAAAATACTAAAAGTGAAGAGGCGTAGATGGCTATAGACATTCAAAATTTCAGTCGAAAAACTCTGTCTATAGTTTTCAAAAATATGATTCTATAAAATGAAAAAGAATGTAGACACCTTGAAACTCAGGCGCAAATTGGCGGTGTTTTGGAGACGTGTATTAAGAATACAAACTATGTTCAGCAACCAAAATTGTTTAGTTATAAATAATATTGCAATACGTTATAAAAAACGAAGCATTGGTTATGCACGAAACCATTCCTTAGACACATGTCGTCATGGACATTTTTCCTCAGAAATTGTCCCTACTCAAGACTGTCCATAGAGAAAATTTTTGAAATATTGTCTACAGACATGCAGCAAAAACACGTAACGACCAAATTGTCTATTGAACAAGAACGCGTGAGAAGAGATCGGGAAGTTGATCTTGTGATAGTTCAATGAACTTTCGAATAACGACAGAACCGTAACTTCCGGTCGCAATGACTGACCTGGAGGGGCTTGCGATAGTATTGGTGCTGTTCACGCCCTGTACCTCTAACGCTATATGATTGTCGTTACTTGACCCGTTCATGAGAAGAAGGATACTGTCGTGATCTTGAATGAATTGGCCAAAGGGATATGTAGCAGTTGTGCTGGATACTGTGTATGTACGAGGGTTTTCGTCGATGATATTCGCAAGCTTTGTGGGCACATTGCACGCAATTTCACTACTGATACTCTCGAATTCTTTGTTTGTTCGCCCAGGAGGAATCTCTTTGGTAACCCCCACAAGATTGACCTCTGCACATTTGCCGGTTTTGTTTGCCGTACCCTTTGCCGTAAGGCTGATGGAGAGACCTGGCATAGTACGGAGATTTTGTAGTTCGCCACGACTATCTTCGAAGTAGAGTGCTAGTTTTTTCGACCCCGCATCAAGCGGAATGTCTATAGTCTTCGTTGCTGGTGTTAGCCGGTACTGTATCTCTGCATCAATGGTGTTTTTGGGGGACTTCCCCGGTGTCGAATCCGATAGGGAAGTGGTCGCTTCAAAACCTTCCCGCCGGTGTTTGAGTTGGTACAGGGAGAGTTCCAGTGCGCTTTCCGCGTTGTAGGTTGCCTGCAGATAATCGCCCCCAAGCGATGTGATACGAAGTTGGGAGGAAAGCATGTAGGCGGCACCCACAAGGCCTATGAGGAGAAAACTCATAAAAAGCACCGTGAGGGCAATCACCGATCCTTGATGAAGATTCTTTGGTTGCATGGTTTACGGCGCTAGGGGAGTGGTGGATGTACGACAACCTTGTGCGTAGCTCTGCGGATTTTCGTTGGAAGAAAAGACCGTGTCTATAGGCAGGAGCATGTTTTGGAGGCGTGCGTCGCCGGGTTTTCCGCGTACTTCGAGGTGTAAGGCTACGGCTGGGAGAATGCTGCATCGCAGGGGGTTTGTTTTGCCTGGTGATACATGCATGCGTACGTCTGAGAGAATGAACAGAGGTGATGTATAGCGGGAAAGGGAAGTTTGTCCTTCCTCTTTCACTTCGCGCATGAGTTCCATCTCCGTTCGGTCACCTAAATTCTGTTGTTTTGTTCTGTAGACAATCGTGCTGTCGTCCTGTGGGCGCTTCAACACAAGGGCATTTCCCTCACTTTCTTCGACGGAAATTGCATACCGTTCCAGATCAGTGGCGATTGTCTGCGTTATAGTGGATACCCATGCGGTCATTTCTCGCTCTGCATTTATACGCGCTATGGTTCCCTGCATGAGAAAAAATATCTGTGTCATAGCGGCAAATATGACGACAAAGATTCCCATACTGATGGTCAGTTCAACGAGTGTAAATCCAGCTGCGTGCTTGTATATTGGCTTCATATTATTGGTACCAGTCAGTAAAGACCTTGCTTAGGCGAAATTCCTGCACCCGCCCATTTTGTTGCCAGCGGACAATGGCCGTGGCCACAACAATATCATCCTCTGCACGCGGCTCGTCCTTCGTGTCTTGAAAAGTATCCCAGAAGGACTTCAGCACCGCATGATCCTTGGCTTTTTCAAGCCGTAGAAAGGAAAAGAAGGGAGACCCATTCGTTCGCTCTGGCATAGCGTTTTCATCCGGGCAGGGAATAGGCGATACGGTCCATGGGGCAACGCCTGCAGTTGTAGGCTCAAGGGTGATGCAGAGTTCACGCTGCGTGGCGAGCGCTGCCAGCTTTGCCATAGAAGCAAGTTCCCGCCGAGGGTGATCCTGTTCCTTTGTGGTCCAGCTCACAAAATTTATGACATTGGTGGCGCGGAGATTCTCCAGCATTTCCAGATCGCCCCGCGCAAGGTTTTGCGCCTGCGTCTGACTGCGAAGTCCTTCTCCCGCATGTAATACGGTGAGGGTAAAAGAGATAAGGGCGGTGCTGACCACTAAAAACAGCCCAATGCCGAGAAGGGTATCGAGGAGTGTAAAACCTGGCTCGTGACGTGTATTTGCCATGTTATTCTGCAGGTGAAATAGTAGCCAAAGAAGGCTGAATCAAGAGTGTGCGACCAAGGGGGGCACCAGAGGTATGATGTAATTGCAGGTAGATTTCTTCTGGAATTGGCCGCATTGCACCGCTATCTGTCAGGATTTCCACGTGATTACTCACGGGTTCAAACAATAGGAGGAGGGCAGGGAGGGAAGTACTTCCTTCTTTTGTCAGTCGTAAGTTCTCAATTCGGGCATTTGCGTCTGCTGCCGTTTGATTGATAGAGCCTAGGAGAAGATTGTTTCCTAAGGTCGCATCCGCAAGCACCGCAGATTTTGTTGTCTTGGATGCGTCGCTAAAATTGAGGGTTTTCAGAGAGAGTGTGCGTACTTCCTGCGTGGAGGGGTCAATCAAAAACCCCCAGGTTGTGCTCTGTTCTGTTTCCCCGGCTATGGCGCCGGTTTTCGCTCGCATCACTGTTTCAAAAAACGATTGGCGGAGGATATCAGCGGTGCGCGAGAGGGAAGCCTGATGCTCATTCCCCGTAAAGGCCGGGCTGATGGCCGCAGCAAGCAGTGCCATAAGACCAATAACAATGACCAGCTCCACCAGGGTAAATCCGTTTCTCATGAGAAGCTGGTGAGAAGGTCAAAAATCGATCCAAGGACGCTAAAGGCAAAAAAGCCAATCATGACCGCCACAAACACAAGGGTGAGGGGCTCCAATATCGTTGTGAAGTTTTTCAGTTCAATTTCCAGCTCAAAGGAGTACTGTTTGGCGATTTTTCCCAGCATTTCCTGCATGCTGGCGGTTTGTTCCCCAATGGCGAGGAGTTCGCGAAAGTCTTCCGGCACAAGGGATATATCCTTCGAGAGACTTTGTGAAATGCTTTGTCCCTCGAGAATTTTGCCCTTCATACCCTCAAGCATTTCCCGGTAGGGAAGGAGTCGTTGGGAACGGGCAAGAATATCGAGCGACTGCATCATGGGGATACCTGCTTCCAGTAGTGTGGAGAAGGTAATGGCTATACCCGTGAGGGTTGATCGCCGTATAATGCTGCCGTAAATAGGGGTTTTGAGCAGTATTCGTTCAATTTTTATGCGTTTCGTGCGATCTTTCAGCTGAAGATAGCCAAGATAGCTGAGGCCCGCAAGTATGGCGAGAACTGCATACCAGTACTTCTGAACAAATTCCACGATGCCCAGCATGAAGCCCAGAGCAAAGGGAAGGCTTGCCCCCTGATTTTCAAAAATCTGCGCAATGGTTGGTAAAACGTAGACCACGACAATGCCAAAAACAATGGCCAGAAGCACAAGAATGATAATGGGATACATCAGCGTGCTGATGACTTTACTTTGCAGTTCCAGCTTTTTTTCCAGGGTCTCGAGGATGCGATTACAGGCGATATCAAGACTTCCGGAGCGTTCTCCTGCTTCTACAAGACCTACCTCTTCTTCTGTGAAAACACTCGGATACAGGCGTAGGCCGCGCGAGAGGGGACTGCCGGCACTTATGTCCACGAGCATTCGATCAACGATGGTGCTGAGCGTCTGGTTGTGAATTTTTGTACGTGCCAGCTTCAAGGCTGCCAGCAGAGTAATGCCAGACTGGAGAAGGGAAGCGATGACGCGAAAAAAGACCACCTTTTGCCGGAGGGGAAGTCGCATGGGAAGCCGGAGGAATGTCCGTATGTCCTGACTGAAAATATCGGGTGTGGGAGTGTTCATCGTTATTCGCGGCTAAAGACCACCAGACGAAGCTGCATATTCACGCCGGTATCAAGAGAGGTAAGGTTTAGTCCCTCCTCTTTATAGAGACGATTTGCACCTTCGAATTTTTTGAGGAGTGTTGCAATCCCCGACGCATCCTTCGCCGTGAGTTCCATGGTGACGCCTACGGCCTTCGGTCCACTACCTTCTGAAAATGTGCCATCATCAAAGGAAATGGAGCGAAGTGTTATATCGGTGCCCGTCAAAATGGTTTCAATTTCGCGCAGCACGTTAGATTGCGACAAAGCACCCTTTTCCGGAATGCTCGCGATGACCTTTAGGCGCTCTGCGGCAGATTTTTCAGAAAAGGCCTGCATATCCGCTTCTGCTTTTGTAAGGCTCGTCTTCAGTGCGGTGAGTTGCTGCTGATTCTGCAAAAGGCGCAGGCTGGCATTGGTTTGCATGTCGAGCACCATCGGCGTGGCAATCCAAGCAAGGATTATGCCGACCACAAGGAGCAGTGGCCCGAGATTCTTATTTTTGGCTTGTTGGGGTTTCATTGGAGTTTCCATTACCGTTTGGTCGTAATGTCATGGAGATAGGATAGCTGAAGGTGTTTCCACCATTCGCCTGTTCATTGACGGAGGCGCTTGCCATGTGAATATCAGTGAAATAGGGGCTGGAGGCGAGGGTGTCTATGACCTTTCCGAGTTCACGGAGGGGAGGAACGCTCTCCAGTGTGAGGGAAAGTGTGTAGATGTCTTCATACCCGTCGTTGGTGCGCAGTACCTGAATAGACTGGGTTCGTGTTCCCTCGGGGATACGTGTGCCCAGATCTTCCAGGTAGGCAGAGAAGGTTGGGATAATCTGACTGTCGAGAAAGGCCTTGTTTTCCACGTACTGGGCAAAGGAATCGACATTCTTATATATATGGTCTATTTTTCCCTTTGTTTCTTCGATGTCTGTAGACACGCGAGCGGCCTGAACAGAATCGACAAACGTAGACACCCCTATAGTCACCATGGCGGCTAGGTAGATGCCTATGGCAAGAAAGAGAAGGCCTTTTTTGGTGCCAAGCCGCTGTAGGAAAGGCTTTGTCAGTAATGTACGTGGGGTTTCCGCGAGCATAATTGTGGGGATAATGCGTGAAATCTTCATATTCTACGCTACGAAACCTTTCTGCGTCAATCATAAGTGATGAAACAAATGCATTTTCTCTTCGTTTATAGAGGCGTGAGGGTATAATCCCCTCAACATGACATGAGATTGTTGACAGGTAGACAGTCGTCTCCTAGAATACTTGCTGTCATGGCTCAATTGCTTTCAGACACGTTTCATATAGATCGCTCGATCATTGACATGTAGACACAAGGGTCGGATGCGTTTCGCATCTGATCGACATTAAAAACTCTTATGAGTAATTGTATTTGTACGATTACCCGTCGTGTCCATGTCGCCTTGGCGACAGCACGACAAAACGGTGTGAAGATTGTTTTGTTTTTATTTTTTAGTAGCTTTTTTATGCGGACTTCTCTCAGAATGACTCGCAAAGTAGTTGCTGGAGTATCAACACTGGCTCTTTTGGCTGGTTACGCTACTGCACTTCCTACTGCTGCGGCTCAATTCTCCGACGTTCCTATGGACGCTTGGTACTATGACTACGTCATGAACCTTGTGGATATGGGTATCGTTGATGGAAATCCAGACGGTACTTTCCGTCCGGACAACTCCCTTAATCGTGCGGAAATGGCGAAAATCGCTGTGAACGTTGCGATGTTGACTGGCGTTATCGCTGATGACGACATGTCAGGGGCTCCTACGTTTAACGACGTATCTGCAGACCAGTGGTTTGCTAGCTATGTTGCTCTCGCTGCGAAGAACAAAATCTTCGAAGGTTATCGAGATGCTCAAGGAAACTTGACTGGGAACTTCGGTCCTGGAAACATGGTGAATCGTGCTGAAGCTTCTAAGGTTCTCTTGCTGGCTGCAGGTGTTCCTGAGATGCTTACTCCTGGTGCTCCATTTATGGATGTCGCTAGTACTGACTGGTTCTATGCTTATGTTACATCTGCATACAACTGGTCTATCCTCGATGGTTATAAGACATCAGACGGAAAGCTTACGGGCTACTTCGGACCTGGTGATGCTGTAACTCGTGGACAGATCGCTAAGATTGCTGTGCTCGCACAGGATCCTGTTGATCGCTACACTGGTGAGCCTCTCAACGGTGGAAACATGAACTCTAACGAGTCAAACGCGAACACGAACGGTTCTACAGATTCTAACATGAATACGAACAGCTCTGTTCCTACGTCTAATGTTTCTTTCGAAGCGGCTATCGCTCGTGATGCAAACAACAACGTCTTCCCTGCAGCTTCTACGCTTGCTACTGGAACCGCTTTCAACACGGTTACTGCTATCAACGTTACTGCTGGTAAGGACGAGGATGTGAAGGTAAACGAGATCTCAGTAATGAGCCGTGGATTCGTTTCTGACTCTACTATTAACGGTGTTCTCATCGTTGATGGAAGCGGAATGCGTCACGGAAACATCGTGAACTTCTCTTCTTCTAAGGCAACGGTTTCTTTCGGTGGTGATCCAATCATCGTTAAGGCTGGTTCTACGCAGCAGATTAAGGTTCAATTGAACTTTGGTACGCCTGCTGGATTCACGTCTGGAACTGTTGGTGTAGAAGTAACGGGTATCAAGGCTACTGGTGGATCCACTGGTGGAATGGTAAACGTTTCTTTCCTTGAGAATAAGCCACTCATGGGAAACATCCACTCTCTCGTTACTGGTTCTAACATCGGTAATGTGACGTTTGATGATGTAACTATTACTGCAGCAGTTCAGGAGGTTGACCTCGGAATCAAGAACAAGGAAGTATCTAAGTTCAAGATTACGCAGGCTAACTCTCAGGAAGATATCACTCTTACAGAGCTTATCGCTTTCAACAACGGTAACTCTTCTGATACAGATATCGAGAACATCAAACTGGTTGACCAGAATGGTACAGTTCTCTCTGAAGTAAAGAACACGAAGAATCGCTACGCAATGTTCGACCTTTCTGCTAAGCCTTACGTTATTCCTAAGGGAACTAGCCGTAACCTCAGCATCTTGGTAGACGTTATCAACGGTTCTACGCGTACTATCCAGTTCGTTGTCTCTAACGACTACGATATGAAGATCAAGGGGTCTACGTCTCAGGCGTTCCTCTTGCCTACTGCTGGTACATCTGACACTGCATTCCCAATCGGAGATACTGCTAACCGCAATACACTTCAGATCAAGGAAGGTGTCTTGACTGTTTCTAAGGCAACTTCTTCTCCATCTGGAGAGGTTTCTCGCGGAGCTACGGAAGTAGTTATCGGTGAGTTCAAGGTTGAGGCTGCTGGTGAAGACATTGAAATTCAGGGTGGTTCTATCAACGTTCAGACAACTTCTCTCAACGGAAACAATGAGTTGAAGGGTACGTTCAAGTTGGTGAATGGCTCTGGTACGACTATCCACAGTATTAATGCTGTTGAAGCTACCTACGATGCAATGTTCGACGCTACAACTGGTAACGGTGTTGACGTGATTTCACGTTTCAACAACTACTACACAGTGAAGGCAGGTACGACGGGAGTTATTAAGTTTGTTGTCGACATTGCCGATGGTGCAACTGCTGGTAACACGCTTCTTGCTTCTTTGAAGGACCTCAACATTAAGAAGATTTCTTCTAACCGTACTGGTACGGCTGCTACGACGACTGTTACAGGTAACACTATGACAATCACGGCTGCTAACCTTACAGTTTCTAAGAACCAGGCTGTTGGTGATACCAACATCGTTAAGGGTGCAACCGCTCAAAAGATCGGATCTGTAAACTTGACGACAACAAACGCTGAAGGTGTGAGCATTAGCTCTATCGTTGTTAACCTCAACGACAACAACGGCGTTACAAACCTCCGTTTGATGAAGGGTGGAACTATGGAACAGTTGGGATCTACTCAATCTACTCCAGGTCTCACTTCTAACTCTTTTGGAGTAAGCGGCCTTCTCTCTATCGACAAGTCTTCTAGCAAGACAGTTGATATCTATGCAGACATTGCTTCTTCAAGTACTGCTACGTCTATCCAGGCAACTATTCCAGCTGCTGGAATCAGTGCAACTGGTCTTCAGAGTGCGAACACTGTTTCTGCACCTTCTGTTGCTTCTTCTCTCCAGGCAAACCCTGTAGTTGGAAGTGGAACAGTAACAGTAGCTCAGTCTACTGCAACTGCTTCTTCTCGTGTGCTTTCTGCTGGTGAAACTGCTGACCTCTTCTCTTTCGAGATTAAGGCAACAAACAGCGAAGACATGCGTCTTGAGCGTGCTAAGATTGCGTTCCCTGTATCTTCTGCGAGCATCTCTACTGTAGAGCTCTACGATGGTGCAACGAAGATTGGTGGTCCTCTTACTATCACTGATGGTATGGTTGACTTCTCTGGTCTTAATGTAGTTATTGCTAAGAATGCTACGAAGACATTCACTGTGAAGGGAATGCTTTCTAGCTCTTCTTCGTTCAACTCAAACGATGACATGGT
Organism: Candidatus Gracilibacteria bacterium CG17_big_fil_post_rev_8_21_14_2_50_48_13; assembly: GCA_002783265.1. Taxonomy (GTDB): domain Bacteria; phylum Patescibacteriota; class Gracilibacteria; order 1-14-2-50-48-13; family 1-14-2-50-48-13; genus 1-14-2-50-48-13. Next base: position 199,642 of record PFFG01000009.1, read on the forward strand.
TGGAGCTCTTAACTACTTCGAAGTAGTTGGTGTTTCTTCTGGTCTTCGTGTTTCTCAGCTCGCTTCTAATGGCCTCGCCTTCGAAGCTGGTGCTGTAACGCTTGGTTCTCAGACTGTTGCTGCTGCGGCTACGACGCAGTTCAAGGCTGGTCAATTGTTCTACAACGACACGGATAACCTCCTTGCTCGTCAGAACACGGCTGGTATTACTTCTGGTAATGCTAAGAACGGAGCAAACGTAACTGTTGAAGATGGTAAGGTTCTCCTTGCTCTTCCTACACAGTTCTCTGGTACAGCTCTTGCTGGACAGTTGATTGTTAATGACGCTGGTGCTCTCAGCTTCTCTGCTGGTGGTGCTCTTGCGGGAACAGAGTCAGCTCTTCCTATGGTTGCTACGTACACGACTGGATACAACAGCGCTAACTTCATGGTTGGTGATGTTGTTGCCTACGATGGTCCTACAATCGGTGTGGTAACTGCGGTTACTGCTACGACGTTGGATGTTACATCTGTAGCTGGTGGTGCTACTGCATCTTACGCAGGTGCTCGTATGACGAAGCTCTTCTCTGGAACTGGTGAAGGTAAGACACACATTCTTCAGAATGTACGTCCTGTCATCGCTGCTCAGACGGTAAACTTTACTCCTACTGCTACGGCAGAAGTTGCGAAGTTCAACGTTACGGCTTCTGGAAATGAGACCCTTAACCTCAACAGCTTGGTGTTCTCTATCGCTGGTTCTTACAACGGAACTCTCGGTAACTTCAAGCTCTACCAGGTACAAGGAAACAACGAGACGGAAGTTCTTGGAACTGCTACTCTCGCTACTGACGCTGGTGTAGCTGGTTATATTGACGGTGCTGATCCTAAGGCTCAGAACCTCACTGTAACTCCTACGTCTGCATTCAGCATTCAGCCTGGTCAAACGGCAACGTTTGTTCTGAAGGCAGATGCAAGTGCTGCGAAGACTGCAGGAACACAGGGATCTGTGTCTCTCTCTCTTCAGCTCGCTGGACAGTCTGGAGTTCGCGATACGCGCAACTCTGTGACTTACTCTTACACGAACAGTGCTACTACTCCTGTGACGTTCACTAGTTTGACGTCTATCAATGAGTACCCTGTTACTGTAGGTAACAACACAATTAACTAATCGACCTCTGGTCCTCTAGTTAAGAGTAACAAGAACCCTCTCCTCTTCGGAGGAGGGGGTTTTTTGTTGTGAAGAATTTGATAAATTGACAATATTAAAAACTGTGGTAATAAATACATGTATCATTTCCCCACCTCCATGCTACGACGTCTTCTTGCCCTCAGTCTGCTTCTTTCCATGTCTATTGTTCCAGCTCAGGCGATTTCCACATCTTTTTGGGCAAGTGCTTCCTACTTTGGTGGCACGTCGTGGAGCTCTGGGTATTGGAATACGGGTTCGACCTGGGGAGGATATGGAGGATCGTACCTCTATGCACCAGTTGCGGCCAATTATACTGCGCCTACGTCGTACGGTAGCCCCGTAGCGGGATATACGCAGCCAGCAACGCAAACTCCGAAAACAACTGCTTCCTATATAGCGGCGAAAACATCCGTTTCGCGACCGGTGGCGACATATACAGACAATGTCACTCATGCATCAGTGCCTTCGGTTTCCTACACCTCTTCATCAATGAGGCAAATCGCTCCTTCCGCTACCTACATGCAGAGTGCGTCGAAGCCCGCATCCATAGTGGCATCCTATGAGGCTCCAAAGGCTTCCGCACTGCCTTCTGCAAACTATACGGCACCTCAGGCCAATTCCCTTCCTACGGCCACCTACAGCGCGCCCGTGCAGGGGCAGGCCATAAGTGTTAACTACACACCGCCAAGTGCGTCTCGGGGCGAAATACGGGCAAATTATACGTCCCCGGCTTCTCCAGCTGCAATCAAGGTTACCTACATGCCTCCCGTCGCCTCGTCTTCGACCATTCAAGCGAACTATACCGGAGGTACGGGTAGTGCTTCCTCGGGGATTCGCGCCAACTATCTTGCACCGCAGGCATCGAACGGTGCGGCCTTTGGAAGTCTCTTTGGAGACGGCTCAGGTGATGCCTATGGCTCTACTGCCTCTGAGAGCTTTGTGAATCGACTCATGGGGCAAAGTTCACCCAGTTATACATATCGCGCGCAAACTTTGGATACCTCCCTTGGAAACTACGGGACTTACACACCTGCTTCCTCAACATACACCTCTGGCTATGATCGCACCTTCTCCACGGGCGCGTATGGTAATCTGAACGCAACGCCGCGTTCGGTGGTGACTTCTGGTGGTGCTGTGGCAAATTCGACGACGACTCTCGAGCTGGGGGCGCCTTTGGTTGAGGAAAAACCGTCCTATACCTCAGATCGGGCACTGCTTGTTGCCCGCGGCATCTTACCTGCCTCTTGGAATAGTCGCGTTGGCACAACGCTGCTCTCTCGCCGCGATATTGCCGTTCTGACATCACGTTTGCGCGCCTGGCGCGACACAGGGAAACCTGTGGCTACGAACTGGACACCAGCGGAGGGCGTCTTCCTTCCTATTCTCACGGATCTTGCGAATGCAGACCCTGATTACCGATTTTTCCTTGATGTGACGAATAAGCGCATTCTCTATATGCCTGAGCTTCGTGAAATGAACGGGCGACTGGTTTCCGCAAAGGCTGAAGCCAATAACCCTGCGCTGCGCGGACAGAGTCTCCAGGCCATTATGACGGCGCTGTATTTGCGCCCGGTGAAGGATTTCTCAGGATCCGCCATGCGTGACCTGCCACGTAATGCCTGGTATACGGCCTGGGCAGAAACGGCTGCTTCCTATGGCCTTGATTTTGGCACAACCTTTGCGAGCGATGCGCGGATTACCCAGGAAGAAGCAGTGCATATGGCCGCTTCCCTGCTCTCGCAAATACGCTAGTTTTGGGGAGTTTTGGCGAGCTCCTCGTTGACGGCTTCAAGTACCTGAAAGAGTTCACTGGCACCGTTAAATCGACGTTTTCCGAGGAGAATTGTGGGGGTGCGTACGACATTGTCGGCGCGCCCTTTGTTTTTTAAGGTACTGACAACGTTGGCATATTTTTCCGTATCGACGCATTCGGCAAAACTTTTAGGGAATCCGAGGCTATTCCCAATTTCTTTGAGTTGAAAAATTCGTTGGGCATCGATGTTTGCGTAGAGCGCACCGATAAACGCACGGTATTCTTTGGTGCCGATTTCACGGGCACACCACGCTGCATTATGGCTGATGTTACTGCCTGCAATGACAGGAAAATCGCGTAGTCGCAAGCTGAGTCGCCCCTCAGACAGCGCTGCGGATTCAAGTGCCGGCAAAATGTTGTCATGAAACTGTTTGCATTCAGGGCACTGGTAGTCGAGGTAGACAATCATTTCTACTGGAGCCTTGGGACTGCCAAAAAGTATGCCCTGCTCCTGTTCATCGGCAGGTATGCCGCAACTGACCAGAAGAACCGATGCTAAAACGCCAAGAATGAGGGTTTTATACATGTTTGGAACGGTTACGATATGCAAACATTACAAAAACTGCTCCAACTATGATCATAAGAAGGCTCAGGATCTGCCCCATAGTGAGACCTCCTGCTAAAAAGCCGAGCTGTGGATCGGGGGCGCGAAAGTGTTCGATACCGAGCCGGAAGAGGCCATAGAGGGAAAGAAAAATACCGAAAATGACTCCTGGAATGTTGCGCAGTGAGGTTCTCCAGAAGAGAATTTGGAGAATGACAAAGAGGAGCAGGCCCTCCGTCAGACCTTGAAGAATCTGTGACGGATAGCGGCAAAGGCTCTCCGGTGGATACAGAATACAAACGGGGAATGTGCCAGGTTCAAAGGTGCGCCCGATGAGTTCCCCATTGATAAAATTTGCCAGGCGCCCAAAGAAGAGTGCGAGAGGAATGGGCAAAATGAGGCGATCCGCTGCAGGCAAGATGGCGATCTTTTTCGCGCGGAAAAAAAGGGTCAGAGCAAGGATTATACCAATGAGGGCACCGTGAAAAGACAGGCCGCCTTCCCAGATAAAAAAGAAGGAGAGGGGCTTTTCAAGAAAGACGGGGAGATTGTAGACAAGCATGTAGACACTGCGAGCGCCAATCAGAAGGCCGATCAGTGCGTAGAACAGAATATCGGCGATGTGTTTTGCATCGAAGCCAAGCAGCTGTTTTTTTGTCAGGACCTGTGTGTAGAACCACCAGGAAAAGAGGAAACCGAAGAGATAAGCGAGCCCGTACCAGCGAAGGGTGAAGGGGCCAGCGGCGAAAAGGACAGGGTCGAGATTGTAGCTATAGGTCCACATAGACGGGGGTAAGAATGTACTCTGACTCTAGCATGGAGCTGCAGGGGGCCCAAGGAATTTTCGATGGATGTGAAGTTCGATTGCATACTGTGCGACTTTTTTTTACACTACGCCCGCGGCCCCATAGTTAAACTGGATATAACGGCGGTTTCCTAAACTGCTATTCTGAGTTCGATTCTCGGTGGGGCCACCAGTCGTCGCAAACCTGCACCACTTCGTATCCTGCTTCGCAGGCTACTTCGGGCTTCGGTTGCTCCTCCTTCTTCCGAAAAAATTGGAAATTTTTTCGGGTGGGGACCGGAACCCACCGCCCAACCCAATGCAGAACCCTCCCCGTCGCTTTTCTTGTCATCCTGGCTGCCTTCGCGTATAAGGTTTTTGAAACATCTTTACCGTGCAACTTATGAAAGGACGCCTCTCTTGCTATACATGTTTACTGGTCCTCACAACACTTTCCATTGTGAGTTGTTCGGCGCAGCCGGAGACGAGTCAAGATATGAGCGGAACAGGTGTATCTATGATGGCGGAGCCAACGATGATGAAAGAAGAGGATATCGCCATTGAAGTGAAGGGGTCCAAGGATGATTCCGCCATGGTGGATGTTTCTGTCGTCAATAATACAACGGGCACGCGGACGGAGTTTCCTCCTCTCACGGAAATTCAGTTGGGGCGTAGTGGCATTTTCAAATATGCCAATGGTGCGCTGTTTGCCGTGCATACCTCAGGGGACAATGCGGGGGACCTCTCGAAGGGAGGCTGGAAAGACTATTTGTGGCGTCATGAAACCCAGGGGTCTGGGACAAAACTTCTAGAAGGGCGGGGAATTCAGTTTGTCGTCAGCACGGATGCGCGATTTATTCTGGCAACGTCCGACGACGAAGTCCTCATTATGCGTGATGGGAAAGTCGTGATTGCCAAAACAAAGGCGTCCTTTGCGCTGACTGGGGGCAATACCCAGTTCAATCTCTACCCCATTGCGGTGGGGCCAAAAACGAGCTGGCTGAGTTTCAGTACGGCGGAAAACCCTGTACTCCAGTCACTTTTGCGGGTTGATCATACGTCAGGGGCTATCGAGCGCGTCGATATTGCCAATCTGAATATTCGCGGTGCCTTTGATGTGGAACCGGAACGGGGACGGCTTCTCTATGCAGATCGCCCCTACACGCAGGATGCAGAGCGCAACGCGGAACTGGATAAGGAGCCCTCCGCGCTCTGGGTGTTTGATACGAAAACGAAGAAAACCGAACAGGTTGCCAAGCTCGCACCAGGTGAGCAGGTGGCTATTTTATTCTGGGAAGATGAACGGAATATTTTTTACCGCCTTATGTCCGAAGAAAAGGGGCGTACGGTTACTGTGCAGTAAAGACCTGCAGGTAAAGGTCCACCATGGTGTCTAAAGAGAAGTGTTCCTTCGCAGTCTTTGCCCCTGCAAGGGCGAGAGCTTCTCTTTCTTTCGTATTGGTCAGCAGTTTCGTTATGGCGCGTGTGAGTTCTTGGGAGTTACCCGCGGGAACTATGATGGAATCTCGGTCTTTTGATAATAAGGAACGGATTCCGCACGCATTCGTTACTATGGTGGCGGTGCCAACAGCCATGCTTTCAGCGGCCACCAAGCCAAAGGGGTCGGGAAGAGCAGAGGGAAGCAGGAAAACATCGAGCGCCTTCATAAACCGTGGGGTGTCGGAGCGCGGTATGGTGCCGTAGGGTACATACAGGTGTACCCGCCCCTCAAGCTGGAAATCGCGGATTTGTGCTTCGAGCGTTGCACGCAGCGGGCCTTCGCCGATAAGATGCAAATGGACAGGCTTGTCTAGAACTGTCGTGTCTAGTGCAGAAAACGCCTGTAATAGTACATCGACGCCTTTGTCCACAGACAGTCTGGCGATGCAGCCAAGATGATAGGCATTATTTCCGAGGGGCAGGGGTGTTACGTCGGGGTGGAAAACAGAAAGATCAATACCGTTGGTGATAAGGTGTGTACGCTTCTCGGGGACACCGAGTTTCGCGAAGGCCTCTTTGTACTGGGGGCTGACGCCAATGATCTCAACATAGTTTGCGAGGATGCGGTAGAGAAAACGAAGAGGGTTACCAAACATCCACTTTCCCCACCTTTGGTGTTCGACCCAAACGACACGGAGCCCAAACATGCGGGCCCAGGCCGTGAGCAGCAGTTTTTCTGAGAGCGAATGCATGTAGACGGTGGAGAGTCTATACCGTCTTTTGAGGCGCCAGAGACCGAGCCCCCAGGTTATTTTGAGATACGGGGAGGCAAACAAAAATCCGAGCAGTGATCGCGCACGTACAGGAACCGGGCCAGAGACAGCCTTGTGCACAGGAAAATCACGCTTTCCAAGCTCCGCAAGGAGAACAGGGCAACTGCCATAAAATGCGACGTGATGACCGCGTTCACGCAGTTTTTCCGCCAAAGTAATAGTATGCCACTCTTCCCCCGACAAAACACTTTCGTAGGGGAAGCGCGTGATGATGACGGAGAGTTGTTTAGTCATAGCAGTCGGCGAGATAGGTGATGTGCACGTGGCTTGGAGCAAGGCGTACAAGAGCAGCATCAATGTGGATATCGGAACCCCGGCAAGGAAAGGGAAGCCGGAGACTTGCTAGGCGTAATCGCCTATGCTGTCTTTTGGAAATAATTTCTTCGAGTTCGGCACGAGAAGAACTGGAGGTTCTCCGGGTTTTGACTTCAATGATACGCAGGGAGCCTTCTGGCGTGCGTGCCACCAAGTCGACTTCTACATACCGATCACGCCAGTTGCGGAGCAAAATTTGCCATCCCCGTTTCTCGAGGATGCGGGCGACATACTGTTCTCCAAGCCTTCCGGTGGTACTCATAGACAAAAAGATAACGCTGCCCACCGTAGCACACAAAAAACGCTTTGCACAGTCAATGTACCCCATATACAATAGCTTCTGTCCTTCATTTACTACAACACCATGTCTGAGCGCCCAATACCCTATATTCTTCCTGCCCTGCTGGTGGGAATTTTCACCTTTGGTGCGGGCTTTGGTGTTGCTTCGCTCCAATACAGCGAGGCGCTTTCCCGTGCGCATGCCTCCCTTGCAGAAGAAGGGGCAACGGTCACGACGCCGTCAACTTTCAAGAGCTTTGCTGGTACGGGTGCCACCATTGAAGAACGTCAAAAGGGGGCAGAGGCAAACCTTGCACTCATGTGGGATGTCTATAGTCGGTTGTTAAAATACCATCCGAATGCAGCGGATGTTGCTGATAAAGAGTATATTTACGGTGCCATTAAGGGCATGACCAGCGCTGTTGGTGATCCCTACACCTATTTTTTGACACCTGAGGAGTCAAATGAGTTTATCCATGTGGATTTAAACGGCGAATTGCAGGGGATTGGTGCGGAACTGACGGAGGGTGAAGGGGGCATACTACAGGTTGTGAATGTGCTGCCGGGAACGCCAGCGGAAAAGGCGGGTCTTTTGGGCGGCGATGTGATTTATAAAATTGATCAGGAGATCGTCAATCCAGGTACCAGTGTCTACGAAGCGGTGAAAAAAATTCGTGGTCCGAAGGATACCAAGGTTGCCCTTACTATTTTGCGTAAAGACGCAGAAGAGCCCCTGGAATTCAATATCACACGAGCAGATATTAAAGTTCCCTCGGTGGAGTATGAGGAAAAACCTGGAGGCATTGCCTATCTCCGGCTCAACAAATTTTCGGAATCGACGCTGACGGAACTCAGCAGTGCGGTGTATAAAATCATTCTCACTTCCCCGAAGGGGCTCATTCTCGATCTGCGCAATAATGGCGGAGGGTATCTGGATGCGGCGGTGGAAGTAACCTCTGCCTTCCAGAAAGAAGGGGTGGTGGTTTCTGTTGATGATAAGAAGCGTGGCAATGGCCCCAAAACCTATACGGTGGATGGGCGTGCACAACTGGGAGACGTGCCCATGGTGGTCTTGGTCAACGAACAAAGCGCCTCAGCTGCAGAAATTGTGGTGGGTGCCCTGCAAGATAATGGACGAGCGCGTCTCATTGGGGCGACAACCTACGGCAAGGGGTCTGTGCAGGAACTGGAAAATCTGCCGGATGGTTCATCTCTGCGAATTACCATAGCAAAATGGTTTACCCCGAAGGGAACAAATGTGGGGAAGACGGAGGAAAAACTTCCCGGTATCGTGCCCGATGAAATCGTGCCCGTGACAGCAGCAGAACTACGCGCAGGAAAAGATAAACAAATGGAACGTGCGCTTATCTATCTTTCCGAGCAGCTGAAAAAGAAGTAAATAGATGCTGCCAATCCTCAAAGGAGAGTTCACCAGGACGCTTGTCCCCATAGAGGGAAGCGTCCTTTTTGTCTACGCCAAGATGCAGGAGTTGTTTTGCAAGTTTCTTGCGAGGTAGGCCGAAGCCCTGCTGAATAAAGCGAAGGAGTGGGCGAAAATCCTCATGTGGTGTCTGGACATCCAGGTGGAGAATGGCGGAATCGACTTTTGGTGGCGGCATAAAGAGTTCTTTCGGCACACTCGCGATGTACTGTGGTTCTCCGAAGGCGCGAAGCATCATGCCAAGGGAAGATCCCTTTGGTGCATCGTCTGTGGCACGCTCGGCGTATTCCTTTTGCACAAGTAACGTGAGGGAGCGGGGAAGTACCGTTTGATCGAATAGAAATCGCTTAATCAGCGGCGTCGTGATGTAGTAGGGAATGTTGGCAACGATGCGGTAGGGAGAAAAGTCCTCAGGAATCTGGGCCGTGAGTGCATCGCCTTCCACAATAGTTACCTGGGGGAAATCTTTCGTTGCATCACGCAAATGGGGAAGAACATCCCGGTCTTTTTCGATGCACAGTACGCGTCCTTTTGGCCCCACCGCCTCTGCGAGGACCTGTGTTAGCGTTCCGTAGCCGGGTCCGATTTCCAGTACGTGGCTCCCTTGTTCAATTTCTGCCGCTTCCGCCATCATGGACAGAGCGTCGATATCCGCCAGAAAATGTTGTCCGAAACTTTTTTTTGCTTTCAGGGGTGGTTTTGGTACACTTTGTGCCATGTGTGAGCTTATGAATTGCACTTTCACTATATGAAAAAGACACCGGTAATCCTAGTCATTTTGGTTCTCTTCGGCTGGGCCGTATGGGAAGTCTTTCAAAAAAGCCTCACATCCCTCGATTGGAGCGTTCTGACGCGGTTTTCTCTCTGGGCGTTTCTGCTCTTTACGCTGGTCTCCCTTGTGAACTTTGCCATCTTTTCTCTGCGTTGGCAGCGTATCGTCCATGCGGGTCGCGATAAGGTGGTTTCTCTCTGGAAAATCAGCATGTTTCGCTTTGTTGGGTATTCTGTAAGTTATCTCACCCCCTTTGCACAATTGGGCGGCGAACCAGTGCGTATTTATTTTCTCGAGAAAAACGGGATCCCACGTAAAGAGGCGGTTTCCAGTGTGTTTATTGATAAGCTGTTTGAAGCGGGAATTCAGCTGATTTTTGTGGCGATTACTATTGCCGTGGTGCTCTTAAGCGGCGCTGATCTGCCAAGCGAAAACCTCACCATTGGCATGCTGCTGGTTCTCAGTATTATCGCGGTGGTGTATCTCTGGATGACCATATGGGGCAAGGGGTTTTTTACGCAGGTTTTTCGTTGGCTGCATTTGGGAAATATCAAAAAACTTGCGCCCTTCGAAGCAAAAATCGAACGAACGGAAGAACGCATTCGGAGTTTTTTTCGCAATCATCCGCGCGATCTGCTCTGGGTGTGTCTTCTGTCTCTTTTGACCTATGGTTTCTTTCTCCTCGAATACGAGGTGATGCTGACGTCGCTCGGTGTTGTGCCTACTTTTCGCCAACTGCTCGTTGTCAGTATGCTTCCCATGATTGCCTATCTGACCCCCATTCCAGGTGCGGTGGGGGCCTTTGAGCTTCTTTCTATAGCTTCCATGCAGATTGTCGGGCTGGAAGGCTCCCTTGCGCTTCCTATTATTGCCATGATCCGTCTGCGTGATCTGATTTTTCTGGGTATTGGCTTCGCCTATGCTTCAACACACGGCGTGCGTTTGGCGGCGCAAAAACCACAGTAGTGGCTTATAAACCAAATTCCTCTGCGGTTTTCGGGTGAACGGTCACGTTCGTTTTTTGATACACGCCTTTATGAAAGTAGTCTGCGAGTGTTAATGCAATCAGGGGAACAAGCACTTCTCGATCTTCCGGGGCGATGAGCAACGGTGGAGCAAGCTCTTCTGCCGTAGGTAAAAACTCATCTGCTGAGCGCTCTGGCCGATGTTTTTTCGTCATGGCAGGTTCCCATTCGGAGGTAGGGAGATAGACATCGACACAGGCTGCATTTTGCAACCCCTCTTGGTAGGTTTCCGTGAGCTTTACGGCGATTAAGCTGGCAAGAGTCGGGATAACACTGTGCTCTGTATTCGGTGCCTTTTGGGGCAAGATGGATTGCAGTTTGAGTTCAAGTTCTTGAACGTTTGGGGACGTCATGGGGGTATTCTTTGGGGGGTAAACACTACTAGGTATAGCCCCGCTTTTTTCATGGTGCAAGGTCAGTGTAGAATTTCTGTTGTTCGTTTCTACGAACAGGAACATGGCCTTTTCATTGCATTTTTCCCGGGGACATGTACACTTGGTGTGTTACCGTTGTATACGATTTGAGTATACCGGATTTTCTTATAGCTATTCTCATGAATAAACAATTCATCTCTGCCATCAATCAATTGTGTGTAGAAAAAAATATTCCACGCGATCGGGTTCTCGATGCCGTTGGCGGTGCCATTAAAACGGCCTACCGAAAGGATTACGGCACAAAAGACCAAGAGCTGGATATAACCCTCGATGAAGAGACGGGGTTGTTTACCATCTACGTACTTTGGAACGTCGTGGAGGAGAAGGAAAATGAGGAGACGGAGCTTACGGTTGCGGAGGCGAAGAAGTTTAAAAAAGATGCGAAGGTTGGTGATGTTATTCGTCAGGAAGTAACCCCCATGGGCTTTGGTCGTATTGCTGCGCAGGCTGCGAAACAAGTTATTTTGCAGCGTGTTCAGGAAGCAGAACGTGATGTGCTTTATGAAACCTTCAAGGAACGTGAAGATGAGCTTCTGAATGTGGTGGTTGGGCGTGTGGATAAGGGCCAAGTATATTTGGAAATGGATCGTAACACGGTGCTCTTTCCACGGGAATACCGTGTGCAGTCTGAGCGCTATCATGCAGGTCAGCGCATGCGTATTTATCTTGAAAAGGTTGAAAAGACGATTAAAGGGCCCCAGCTCGTTATTACGCGTCGTTCTCCAAAATTTGTTGAAAAGCTCTTTGAGTTTGAAATTCCGGAAATTAAGACGAAGGTCATTGAAATTAAGGGTATGGCACGCGAGCCAGGTGTCCGTACCAAAGTGGCAGTCAGCAGCAGTGACCCAAAGGTGGATCCCATTGGAGCATGTGTAGGACAGCGAGGCTCCCGTATTACGACCATTATGGACGAGCTGATGGGGGAGATGATTGATGTGGTCCAATACGATGAAAATCCTGAAAAGTACATTGCGCATGCCCTCGCGCCGGCAAAAATTCGTGTCATGGAGCTCGATCACAAATCGAAGACCGCAGAGGTGTATGTCGATACAGATCAGCGTCCGCTTGCCATTGGGCGAAATGGTCAGAATGTGCGTCTTGCCTCTGACCTCACGGGATATGAAATTAACCTGCACGATATCTCAGAGTTTGAAGGGGAAATTCAAGAAGATGGAACGGCAATTTCTGCGGAAACCGTGAAGGAACAAACGGCAACGGCGGAAGCGATTGCTGCGGCAGAACTGATTGAAACCAATGCGGTTGTGGATGATCTGGATATTTCCGCAGCCCTCAAGACGAAGCTCAAAAATGCGGGTGTGGAATCCGTCAATGTGCTTCGTAAAATGTCTGTAGAAGACCTCACCATGATTGGTGGTATTGGTAAGGCAAGTGCAGAAAAGATCAAATCGGCAGCTGCGCAAGTTGCGTAACCCGAATTTCCATGCATCCACTGGTCAGCGATCTTAACGATAAACAGCGAGAGGCCGTTCTTACCACGGACGGCCCTCTGCTTATTATTGCTGGCGCGGGTTCAGGAAAAACGAAGGCCCTGACGCATCGTATTGCCTATCTCATTGAAGAAAAGGGCGTGCTGCCCGAGCAGATTCTTGCCGTGACTTTTACGAATAAGGCGGCAAATGAAATGAAGGAACGGGTCGCGAAGCTTCTTTCAGGGTATCGATCGTCACTCCCCATGATGGGAACTTTTCACTCCATCTGTGTGCGGCTTCTGCGCAAACACATTCACCTCCTCGGGTATGAGAATACCTTTACCATTTACGACGGGGCAGATCAGCTTTCCGTGATGAAGCGGCTCTTTAAAGAACGGGGAATCAACGAAAAACAGTGTAATCCCCGCGCGGTCCTGGGGGCGATCAGTACGGCAAAAAATGAACTTATGAAGCCTGAAGCTTTTGCGCGGCAGGCGACGGGTACCTTTATGGAGATGGTTGCATCTATTTACCCGGTGTATCAGCGCATACTTGCTCAGTCCGGTGCAGTGGATTTTGATGATATCATCATGAAAACCGTTGAGCTCTTTGAAGCACATCCGGACGTCTTAGCGCGGTATCAAAAGACCTTTCGCTATATTCATGTCGATGAGTATCAGGACACGAATCACGCGCAATATACCTTGGTTACACTGCTTGCAAAGGAACATCAGAATATTTGTGTGATTGGCGATGATTGGCAGAGTATTTACTCGTGGCGTGGGGCGAATATTCGCAATATTCTCAGTTTTGAGGAGGAGTACAAGGCCGCAAAGGTCATTAAACTCGAGCAGAACTACCGTTCGACGCAAACCATCGTCCAGGCTGCAAACGCGGTGGTGCGCAACAACAGCGAACGTACCGACAAAGAACTCTGGTCAGAAAAAGAGGGGGAACATAAGGTGACGGTCTTGGAGGCTGCGAATGAACGGGAAGAGGCGGAAAAAGTCCTGCAAAGCATTATGAACAACTTGCAGGAACCAGGAACACGGTTGGCGGATTTTGTGCTCCTCTATCGCACAAATGCGCAGTCCCGTATTCTTGAGGAGGCGTGTATGCGACACGGTATGCCCTACAAAATTGTCGGTGGCGTCAAGTTTTATGAGCGTAAGGAAATTAAGGATATGCTCGCGTACTTGCGACTGACGCTGAATCCTCGGGACTCCGTGAGTTTTCTTCGTATTGTGAATGTGCCTGCGCGCAAGATTGGTGCAAAAACTCTGGAAGAACTGGGTAAACTTGCTACGCAAACAGGCGAGGCACTTTTGCCCGCTATTCAATACATTGACGAGTCTTTAACGATTGGTTCAGGGGCAAAACGTTCCTTAATAAATTTTGCTTCACTTATGGTACAGCTTCGCGAAGCAAATGCGAGCTTTCCAGCCAGTGGTGTTATGAAGCATGTTCTGCGTCTTGCGGGGTACGAAGATATGCTCAAAGACGGTACGGAGGAAGGGGAAGAGCGCCTCAAAAATGTACAGGAGCTCATATCCGTTGCGACAAAATATGACGCACTGGAGCCCGGCATTTCTCTTGCCACCTTTTTGGAAGAGGTAGCCCTGGTCAGTGATCTCGACGATCTCGCGGACGATGATGATGCCATTACGCTCATGACGCTTCACGCATCGAAGGGGTTGGAATTTCCTTTTGTCTACCTGGTGGGGTTAGAAGAAGGATTATTTCCTTCTTCACGGTCGACACTGGATCCCAAAAATTTGGAGGAAGAACGGCGTCTCATGTACGTTGGAATGACGCGTGCCAAAGACAGGCTCTACCTCGCCTTCTGTAACTATAGGACACTCTACGGCAGTTCTCACGGGGCCATACCGTCGCGTTTTCTTGATGAGATCCCTGAGGAATTTCTGGAATACGATGGAGCGGCTCGTAAGGCGGCAATTAAATCTATGCTGGATGATGCCTTTGCGGAGGTCTCCTATGCATCTCTTGATGAGGAAACAACCCTCTACGATGCAGGTGATGTCATTGAACACGCCTCCTGGGGGCCAGGAAAGGTGCTGAGCCGCGAAGGAGATATTTTAACGGTGAAGTTTCAAAACCCTCGTTGGGGCACGAAAAAACTTGCGGCGAACGTCGCGCCTATACGGAGAATTGGCTAAGCTTTCTGAAGCTACCAGGGGCGCAAGTTTCCAAAAGGTGGTATCTCAGACTGTTCTTTTGTTGAGGCCTCTTTTTCCATATTTGCCACAGATGCTTGGATCTGTTTTTTCAGAAAGGGGATGATCGCTTCCAGTTGGGGCCGGTATCCTGTCTTGTGATCAAATTCCTTCCAGTCCACCCGGTGGACGTAGTAGCCGTGCTCCTTTAGGTAGGCGTCACGTTCCATGTCTTTTTCCAGGGAATTCTCGTTATGATACGCGCCATCAGACTCAATATTCATGTATCCTTTTCCATGGCCAAGGGGGATCACATGGTCCATTTCAATGCCATCAAAAAAGACATTGTGAAAGATAGGGGTGGCGATGTCATGATCGGCGAGGAGATTCTCGAGCGTTTCTGTGACATCCCGTTCCATTTGTGATTGCTCGCCCGTTTGGTTCAGCAGATGCTCAGTGTACTTTAGGTGCAGTGCATGGGGAATGTCACAACCTTCTAAATGCAGAAAGCGGTATAACATTTGCGCCGTATGGCTGTCTAATGCCAGTGTGTCCCAAGGAACTCTGCGGAGAAAAAAATTGATATCACTTCGTGGCACTCCATGGGTAGCACCATAAACAGCACGAAGTAAGGTTTTGCTATCGATGTCGTAGGCCCGCGAGGCTATTTGGCGGAAAATGTCTATTCGCTCCTGCTCAAAACCAGAGGTTTTTCGCAGTGCAATGAGAATACGTGCAAGGTACGGGGGGCGAATGTCTCGTTGATCCCGGAGAATTTTCGTGAGCAGAGGCTTCAGGTCACTTCGGGAAGTATCCAGTACGGCCAGACCATAGAGAAGATCCACCATGCTCATGGTTTGGGCTTTTTTGGGGCTTTGTACAATGCGACCAAGTAAAAATCGAATCAACTTCTGATCCAGCTCCGTGCCTACTGCAGCGTGAATCATGGTTTGATCACTAAAATACTGAACATAGCTTGCGAGAAGCGGAAAAATATTTTCTTCCTTCAGGGTCGTCTTAATGAAAATACGTCCTTCCTGGGAATCGCGGCATTCTTTGAGGATTTCTGACCATACGAGGCTTTGAGTCAGTAAAGGCAGTGTCGGCAAAGTTTGCTTCCATGGGGTAGAGGCCTTAAAGGGGTAGCGTGTGGCATTGGCAAGATAGGCCGACGTCACCTGTTGCAGGTCTCGATCGGTCTCAGCATAACGTTGAAGCAAGAGAAAAACCTGAAATAGAGTTGGCGCTGTAATGCGTCCGTTGCGCTCTAAAAATTCTCGTCCTAAGGCGAGAAAACCATGTTTTTTTGCCCTTCTGTTCGGTTTACTCATCAGGACGCACCAGACTTTTGCTGCTGCTTCCAGTGAAATGTGTGCAAGTTCAGGGATCAAGAGTTGGCTTTTTTGTCCAGCACGATATCCACCTTCGTAGATTTTTATAAATTGGTGTGCGTAGGTCTCCTCGGATATGCGGGCACGATTTTCGTGGAGAACATCTGTCCAAAGCGGTATAAGTCGGTCGGAACCTTCATGGTCGAACAGTTGCTGTACATAGTTGTTTAAACGGTCTGTCTCAGATAGCGTCTCTGAGGGTGATGCAAGTACACGCTGAAAGGTTGTGCGAATATGTTCCTCAGGCATGAGATGCAGGTGGGCACGAAAAAAGCGATGCAGACAGGAAAAGTTGGGAACTTCAATACTGTGCTCGTTGATAACTTGCATCACGAAATCAATCTGCTCCTGCCCTTCTCTATATCCATATCCTGACAGAATGTTTCGCATGGTTGCGACGGTTACCTTTTTGAGCGTCGCAAACTCTCGAATATGTGCAATACAGGCGGCCGAGGGTGTTTGTGCAGACATAGCCTTCTCTTGCGCGTTGCGAACGGCATGGACAAGAGGCACCACGATTCCCTGGACGGGATTTGCTTTTGTCAGTGGATACAAAACAATATTGTTCTCCGAAATTTTTTTGGGGAGTTCTTGTGCCATACAGGGGAAGTTTATTGCTGTATGAATATCACAAAATTAAGTTTAGTCAACTTATTCCATGACGGTCAGGTTTGCATCCTCCGTGACCAGTACCTGAGCACGACCGCCAAGAACCTGGACGGTTCCTGTCGCGTCTATGGTTTTGCCTTCCAGACCTTTTGCGCGTGTAGTAAGTGCTTTTGTTTCCGCTGTTGCGGGAAAGGAGATCACGACGGGCACATTTGCTTCGCTTGTGTAATCCTTCTCCGAATTGAGATAGAGTGCGGAAGTACTTTCACCGATGCTTCCCACCCGAAGGCGCAGAGTAATGGTTTCTCCAGCATGTTGGGCTGCAGATTCCGGGAATACAAGGGGGTAACTACTGCTATCTTCTGCAATGCTTGGTTTTGCCGGAGCGGCTGCGAGCCGGTCAGGATTGCTCCAAATCCCCGCTTTGTTTGCCCGTGCTTCCTCCTCGAGATTCTGGAGGTATTCTTTATAGATAAAATCGCCTTTTGTCACTGCAGTTCCCAGACCACGACGAAGGACTTCCCCATTTATAAGGCCGTTTTCCGAGGTAAACAGGTACACGAGATTCTGGTCACGATACGATGGATCTTCTTTGATACAAAAGCCTTTTTGTTTCAGGAAGGCGAAAAAATCCTCCTTTTCTTTTTCGTTGGCGATGGGTTCGGCATTGACCCCCAAGAGCGTGTAGGTCTTCCCCTCTGAGGCGAAGGAATTGGTGGTGAGAAATTTGTCGACGCGAATACTACTGCAGGGCGCGATGGCAATAGATGGACTTGTCGTGACCACAACAGAGTTTTTGGGAATCAACGAACTTTGACCGTTCTCGCCGATACTACAGCTCGTCAGAATTACTGTGACAAGGAAAAGCGAAAAGAGGGGAAAAAATTTCATAGAGGAAAGGGCAATATGCCTGCCCATATTTACATGGAATTCTTTTTCGGTAAAGTGTCACAGGCACTTCATTTTTTGATCGCGCACGGATATGACTGGTTACGGATCAAAACGAGGCAAGCAGGTTTCACGACTGACCGCTGTTATGGTGGGTATGTGTCTCTTTGCGGGTGCAATTATTGTGCGGCTCGGCTATTTGCAAATTTATAAAAATCAGGAGTTTCGCGCCTTTGCGGCAAGTCAGCAGGTAAGTACGTCCATTGACCCCGCAACGAGAGGGCGAATTTTTCTTCGTGCAAACAAGGGGGGCGATGCGGCTATTGCGGCAGAAAACGTTACCTTGTTTCAAATGTATTTTGACCCCAATCCCTATAATGACCGCGATCTTGACGCCTTAATTGATACGGGATACGTCGCGTCGAAACTGGCGCCCGTGCTGTATTCTCATTTTTGTGGAGCGGGTGCGGTTTCTGCGCAAATTAGTCAGGAAGACTGTGAAAAAAATATTACAGGCTATACAGGAAAACCACTTGAAAAACTGGCATCCCCTGCGAAGGAAAAGGGAAGTGTATCCGCAACGGGTGCCCTCGTCCCTGAGGAAAAGAATCTTTCTGAAAGCGCGCTCATAGAGGCAGCAAAAACCAATCGCAGCGCGAAAATCATTCCAAAAACCGATGAGGAAATTCTTCTGGATATAGAAGCAGCCACGCAGGCGAAAATTTCCCAAAAGGAAGTCGTGTTTGTTCCCCTGCTCTATGAAAAAGACCCCACGGTGCTTGCGATGTATAAGGAAAAGTATGCCCTTCCGGGAATTTACGTGGGCGACGGACTGGTCTATGGAAATCCTCTGGAAGCCCTGCACGACGCGGAGGGTGGACTGCCAAAAGACTACGAGCCGCTGGCCAAGGAACTGGGAATCAGTTTTACGGATTTGAGTCAAAAAATGACCCGACGACTGTCACGCTATGCTCTCCTGACGCGCAGGCTCACACCCGAGCTCCGCAAAGTGATTGATGACCTGAGTCTGACGGAAACGAAGTGTCCGCAGCTGTATAAGCAGCCGGAAAAAATTGAAGGGCTTGTGGATCCAAACACGGAGATTTGTCAGAAGCTTCGGAAAGCGCCAAGTGGCAAGGTGGTGAAGAACTTTTATGGTCTTGCTCTGCGAGAGGAAAACTGGCGCAATTACCCGGAAGAGGATATTGCGGCGCAGCTCATTGGGTTTCTCAACTTCGACAAAGATGGAAACTACGGTATTGAAGAGGAGTTTGATAATATTCTCCGCGGTGCCGATGGGGAAATGAAGATCGAGAGCGACCCTCGTGGGCGGCTCATCGCCAGTAATTTAAAAACGGATCAGATTAAAGAACGACAGGATGGTGTGGATATCTACCTGACCGTCGATCGTGTTGTGCAAGAAAAAGTCCAGGAACTTCTTGCGGCAAAAGTGCAGTCTACACGGGCGAATTCCGGCGTTGCAATTGTCATGGATCCTTTTTCCGGTGAAGTGGTTGCCATGGCCCAGTACCCCACCTTTGATCCGAATGCTTATGCGGATGCCTATGAAATGGTCCCCACCTCTTCCGATCCAGGACGCGGTATACCCATGTTCATCAAAAATGAAAAAGGGGAATATGTGTCTGTACCGGAGAAAGAGCGAGGCAAAATTGGACGTGGTGTCGAGAAATTTATGTACAAAAATAAGGTAGGTCCTGCCGCCTTCATGAATATGTCGGTGCAGTCGACCTATGAGCCGGGGTCCATTTTCAAACCACTGATTATGGCTGCTGGTCTGGATAGTGGAGAAATTACGCCCAATACAACCTATCACGATTCGGGAGAACTGAAGGTAGATGAGTTTACCATCCGCAACGTCAGTAAAGAATGTCTGGGGACCAAAAATATGGTCAATGTCCTCAACTACTCCTGTAACATTGGTATGAGTTTTATCGCTCAGAGGCTTGGAAAGGCGCTTTTGCACAAATATATTCTCGATTTTGGTTTTAGTGAACGAACGGATATAGAGCTTCCCAATGAGTCAAAGGGAACCGTGTACCCCTATGAAGAATGGTCCACAGCACGTCAGTATAATGCCGCCTTCGGGCAAGGACTGACGGTGACCCCAATCCAGATGGCGCAAGCCTTTAGTGCCCTCGCCAATGGTGGAGTCCTCGTCTCTCCGCGCATCATTCAAAAAATTGTCTACAAACAAACGGGAAGAGAAGTGGTTCCAGGAAAGCAAGAAGAGAAGCGGGTGATTTCCAAAGACACGGCAAACACGATTATGGCGATGCTGACTTCCGTTGCTGAAGTGGGAGGCTCAAAAAATGCGCGCATTGACGGGTATTTTATTGCCGGTAAAACGGGAACTGCCCAAATAGCCTCATCTTCAGGAGGATATGAAGAAGGTATTGCGGGAAACACCATTGGATCCTTTGCGGGAGTCCTTCCTGCAGACAAGCCAAAATTTGTCATCATTACCAAAATCGATCGTCCGCGCTCCTCCCAATGGGCGGATTCTACGGCAGCACCGTTGTTTAAGGAAATTGGAGAATTTCTGGTGGAGTACTATAATATACCTCCAGACCGTAAATAAACTGCATGGAACGACATATTGTTGTGGCAAAACTGGAAGAACTGGCAAAAAATATTCAAGATGCTTGTGCCAAAATTAAGGTAGATGATTTGCAAAGTGAAATTGCCGCTATAGAAATGGCCATGGGGCAAAATGGCTTCTGGGATACACCGACAGAAGCGAACGCCATGGTCTCAGAACTCAAGCGCATAAAGCAACTGCACGACACCTGGGCAGCCCTGCGGGAAAACATAACGACCTACCAGGCCATGTTTGCTGACCTGGAAGAGAAGGAGTTTTCGGAACTCTATACGGAACTTTTGGCACTAGAAAAACAGTACGATGCCGCGTCTTTCGTGCTCTATTTTAGTGGAAAACATGATAAGGAAGCGGTCTTTATGACGATTGTTTCCGGTGCAGGTGGAGACGATGCGGAAGATTTTGCCGGTATGCTGCTTCGCATGTACACCATGTATTTTGATCGCATAGGTTTTTTGTATGACGTGCATGAATACTCTGATGGGGCGGGAGATGGTATTAAAAAGGCCTCTCTTGAAGTGCATGGTGCGTATGCCTACGGTATGCTGAAGGGTGAGCGTGGCGTTCATCGACTTGTCCGACTATCCCCTTTCAAGTCGTCTGATTCGCGTCAGACCTCCTTTGCTCACGTCGAAGTAATGCCTTTAATCAAAAACATAACAAAAGACGATATTTTGATTAAGGAAGAGGATTTGCGTGTGGATACGTACCGTGCATCAGGAAAAGGCGGGCAAAAGGTCAATAAAACGGATAGTGCGGTGCGACTGACCCATATTCCTACGGGTCTTGTGGCATCCTGTCAGGTGGAGCGATCACAGCACCAGAACCGTGAACGCGCCCTGCAGGTTCTTATGTCTAAACTCTATCAACTGCATCAGGACGAAGAAGAAAAGGAACGCAGGTCCATTCAGGGGGACGTGGCGCAGGTAGAATGGGGGCGTCAGATTCGTTCCTATGTACTTCATCCCTATAAGATGGTAAAAGATCATCGCACAGAGGTGGAGTTGAGTCAGGTAGAACAGGTGCTTGACGGCTACCTCGATCCCTTTATCGACGCAGAAATTAAACAGCTATCCAGAAGTATCGCATGATTCAAGAAATACTGACCGGCACAGAGAATACAGAACTTCGCCAGCGTTCAGAGGAAGTACGGACTGTCGACAAAAGTATCCGCATGTTAATCGCTGATATGGAGGAGACACTCCTGTCTACAGACATTGGCATTGGTCTTGCCGCACCGCAAATAGGCGTTCATAAACGCGTCATTCTCATCACGCTTTATCGGGATGTACCTGGACGAGAGGATCCAGAGGAAAAGATTCTTGTGATGATCAATCCGGTTATTGAACAGTTCTCCCTGGAAACCGTTGTGATGGAGGAAGGGTGTTTGTCGCTTCCTGACTACTATGCTGAGGTAGAACGTTCTGAGAGCATTGTTGTCCGTTTCCTCGACCGTAAAGGGAGGCCACAGAAGCTGGCCCTTAGCGGTCTGCATGCACGAGAAGTGCAGCACGAAATTGACCATCTCGATGGTATTTTGTTTGCCGATAAGGTGCTCAAGAAGAAGGAAGAAGGGAAACAGTATGCATAAAAGGTAGGTGTCACAGAAAACGTATACGTCGAAGAAAATTGCACTTTGTTTTTTTTTCGGTACACTGCCGACTTGCAGGCTCCACAGACATACGCTGTATGTTCGCATACAGAGGAAAGTCCGAGCACCACGAAGAGACACGGCGTTGCTAACGGCAACCGTGAGCGGCGTGAGCCGTTTCATAGGGAAAGTGCCACAGAGACAATACTATCCACTTCGGTGGAGAAAGGTGAAAAGAGCGGCGGTGTGCCTTCGGGCGCTACGCAGCTTCCGTCCCGGTAACGGGAACGGGTGGTAAACCCGCCGAGGTGCAAGGATACGGGCCCCGCTCCGCGCCAAGCTGTTTCTTCCTTTTGGCGGAATCCGGGGGTATCTGCTGGATCCCTTTCAAGCCTATGCTTTGGAAGGGCAAGAAAGATGTATGTCACGTGGGGGCATTGGCGCCCTCCCGACAGAACTCGGCTTATGGGGGGCCTGCGCCTTTACGCTTTGCATTGCTTTTTTGCGTACCCGACGTACCATAAAGGTGAACTCTATACATTTACCGTGTGCGCATGAATAAAGGACTTCTGTGCGTTCCTCTCCTTGTTGTTCTCACCTCTTGTGGTGGTAATCAGCCTCTGCTGGACCAGGAAGGTATCGTTTCTCTCGGCAATGGTGAAATTCCTATTATTACGGGTTCAGGTACGTCCCTCGACGGCTCACTTGAATCTGCTTTAGCGGGTCGTAAGGAGCTCGACAACAAGCTTGCGCGTGCACAGCAGGTGCTTGCTGAAGTTGACGCCATGGATTTTGGCTCGCAGCAGGCAGAAATTACGGCGAAACTCGATGAAATTAAGGCGATCACCCAGGATCTCTCGGAGGTGGATGATTTCTTTATCCAGGCTGATGAAATCAGTCAGCAGGTTATCGCGCGCGAAAACCGCATGCAAAGTTTTGTGACGGTGCCCGCCTTACCTATTTTGGTGGATTTGGCAGGAAAGTTTCCAGAAACGAAGGTTCAGGGAATTGCACGGCGAGGGAATGATATTTTCGCCATCGCTGATAAGGGTCTTTATGGCCCCCTTCAATCAGGAAAGCTCGAGAACATTAAGGAAATTCGCTTCCCAGAAGGTATTACGGGCGCGCGCGGATCCTACTCGCTGAAATTCGGTGCTTTGTATGTTTCGACAACGCCCGCATCGGTTTGGAAGCTGAGTGGAGAGGCGCTTGAAGCACAGACGGTGGAAAATAATGGAGCGTGGTACCCAGCGGGGCAATTTTTGTCTTATGGCAGCAATATTTACACCTTCGATCCCATTAGTAAGTCGTTCTGGAAGTATGCCCGCAAGGGTGATGGTACGTGGGGCAAGCCGGAAATTGCTCTTGATGATGAGGGGGTGAAGGATAAGGCGCTCCAATCCATTGCCATCGACGGTAATGTGTATGCACTGCTTTATGGTGGGCAACTCCTCAAATATACGGCAGGAAAGCCAGTTCAAATTACCCTCGATCGCCCTCTCGTAGGTCTTTCCGCTGAGGCAACAATGTACACGGATATCAACAGTAATTATTTGTACATTCTCGACCCTACGAGTAAAAAAGTCCTCCGCTATGTCAAAAAGGGTAACAGCCTTGAAATCGCCAATGAGTACACGCTGGATCGTCAGTATAAGACCATGTTTGTTATGCCGGGCGACACAACCATGTATCTCGCTGATGGGTCGCAAATATTTGCTCTCAACCTTCGCCAATAAGAAGCGTATACTTAAATTGAACCTACCTCGTAACAGATACTCTATGAACACAACGTTCTACTACAAAAACGTCAATGAGGTGATTAAGCCAGACGTAGAGGCCTATGTTTTGGGAAAAATTGAGGATCTTTCAAAGTTTATCGATGCGCCGGAGGGGTCTGTTCTCGTGACTTTCACCATGGAGCATTTTGAGAAACACGATGCCTATCAGGTGAATGTCAAAATCGTGGTGCGCAGTGGTAAAGAATACCTACTCGAAGCTGAGGAAACAAAGCACACGTACATGGAGTCCATTGACTCCGTGCGCGACAAACTGCAAATGCAGCTGGTGAAGATGAAAGACAAGAAAATGAATGCATAATTGATTTTCGTGAAACGTTTTTTCCGCTCATCAGGAACAGGAATGGGGTCCCTCATTATTGGGGCGACCTCATTTTTGAGTTATATCATTGGTTTGGTGCGCGATAAGATTCTTGCGTATATGTTTGGAACGAGTTCCCTCGCGGATATCTATAATGCAGCCTTTATCATTCCGGATTTTATCTTAAACGCGGTTATCTTAGGGGCATTGTCGGGGGTATTTATTCCCGTGTTTATCGAGCACATTGAGGGCGGGCAGAGCAAGGCGGATGAGCTCGGAAGCATTTTTATGACGGTGATGTCTTCTCTTGTCGTGCTTGTGAGTATTTGTGCTGCGATTTTTGCTGATAGTCTTGTTCCTTTGACTATTTCGCTTCCGCCGGAACTTATGGGGCAGGCGGTGGCCATGACACGGCTTTTGCTTCTGTATCCTATTTTGGTTGGCCTCTCGAATACTTTTGGTGCGGTTTTGCAGTCCTATGGCCACTTTATGTCCTATGGGCTTTCCAGTGTGCTCTATAATTGCGGAATTATTGTGGGTACGTTGCTCCTCGTGCCGCATTTTGGTGTGCTGGGAGCTGGGGTGGGGGTTGTGGCGGGCTATCTTGCGCACATGGGGGTGCGTCTCTGGGAACTGCGGACAGTCCCTTTTCGCTATCGTCCTTCGTGGAATTTTGCTCACCCTGGATTCCGCCAGATTCTCGTGCTCATGGTGCCCAGAGCCATTACCCTGTTGACTCTGACCCTTGTGGTGAGTCAGTTTAGTCGTATTTCTACAGATCTTGGGGCGGGGGTTTTCAGTGCACAAAACTATGCACGGAATTTTCAGAGTTTTTCCATCACACTGTTTGGTGCGTCCATAGCAACGGCGGCCTTAACGGAGTTTTCGCGTTTTGCAGCCAAGAAAGATATGAAGGGATTTCTTGCCTGTTTTATGGGTGTCGTGTCGCAAACATTGTTCTTCTCTCTTCCTGCGGCGGTGGGCCTCTTTGTGGTCGCCCTGCCCATGCTGGATGTCTTTCTTTCAGGGGGGGCCTTTGATACCCGCAGTTTGGAGCTGACGTCTAATATGCTTATGCTGTTTTCCCTCTCCATACCCCTGGAGGGCTTGATTCACGTCTATTCACGGGGACTCTATTCCTTTAAACGGGTCTATGGTCCCATGGTGGCAAGTCTTGCTTATGCAATCGTGGCTATCAGCGCTATGTATTTTGGTGTGGAAATGTTTGGCGCTCAAATCATTCCTTTATCTTGGATTCTTGGTGTGGGTGTGCAAATATCTGTGCTGATGCTCTGGTTTCATCGTCGTGCTCAGGCGCCTTTTGCGTGGGGGAAACTCTGGAAAAATACAGGGAAAATTGCTCTTGCCTCGATCTGTATGGGTTTTGTCGCCTGGGCGTGTACCCTCGTTCCCTTCGATAGCATCGCTAAGCTCCTCCTTGCGGTACCTGCGGGGTCTGCTGTGTATGCTCTTTTTGCATACGTCCTGCGCATTGAGGAGTTTGGGCGCCTATCCTTCTTTTTTGCCCGCCTTGCAGCACGGGTAAAACCTCGTATACTGCCCAGTGATTCTTCACCGAGTAACCACTAGTTATGCATCGAGCACATCTGTTTTTGCGGCTTATGAAAATCCCTGTAGATTTTTCTGCAGCGTTTTTTGGTATGCTGGTCGCCTACTGGATGCGCCAAACTTCGGATTTCATACCTGGTGTACAAATTGATGTCATCTTTATACCGCCCTTTGGAACCTATGTTACCGTTGCCCTCCTTGCTTCGGCGGTCTACGTTGTATTGTCCCTTTTCTCTGGGATGTACCAGTTAAAACGTACCATCGCCCTGCGCACGGAAGCTCTCCGGGTGTTGTTTACAGTGTTTATCTGGCTCATGACGGTGATCGCCTACTTTTTTGTGGTGCGTGAATACTTTTTTTCGCGTCTTGTCCTGCTCTTTGCTGCAGTCTGGATGACTATTTTTGCCCTCTTCGGCAGAATGCTTATTCGTTTTGCAGAGCGTGCACTCCTCGATCGTGGCGTAGGGCGAGTTCGTGTGCTCATTCTGGGAGAAAATGATCTCACCAAGACGCTTCAGGAACGTTTTACACAAGGGCGAACCTACCGGCTTGCAGGGGTGGTGCCCACGAATTTTACGTCGCTGGAACATATGACCATCGATGATGAAAAACGGACCTTTGAACAGATTCTTTCTTTTCGTCGCATCGAAGAAGTGGTGGTAACGAAGCAACCAACGGATCCAAAACTCATGAGTGCCATTCTAACGATCTGTCGTCAGCGCCATGTCCGTTTTCGCTTTGTTCCAGATGTCATGGAACTACAGCTCTCCCATATCGACGTGGAATGGGAACAGGACCTGCCCTTTATTGAGCTTCGCCCAACGGCGCTTGATGGGTGGGGACGCGTTTTAAAACGCATCATGGATATTCTTGGTGCCGTGTTTGGCATTGTCGTCTTGTCGCCCATTTGGGGGATTGCGGCCCTTGCGTTATGGATAGAGCGACGTGACCCGCGAGAAATTTTGTTTTCCCAAAACCGGTATGGCTACCAGGGCCGCCTCTTCCGCTTTTATAAGTTTCAGAGTATGCGCAAGGGCGCAGAGGCAGAGCATGCAAAACTGATTGAACAAAATCAGGGTGAGCGAAAGGGGCTGCTCAAAATTAAAAATGACCCACGCGTCACGAAGCTGGGGCGTATTCTGAGAAAAACCAGTATTGATGAGTTACCACAGCTTTGGAACGTACTGCGTGGCGACATGAGCCTTGTTGGGCCAAGACCCCATATGCCTGCGGAGATTGATCAACTGACGAGAGATTATCACCGTGTGCTTTGTGTAAAACCTGGTCTTACGAGTCTTGCCCAGATTAACGGGCGATCGAATCTCGATTTTGAAGATGAAATGCGCCTAGATTTAACCTACATCGACCAATGGTCGCTCTGGCTGGATCTCGTCATCATATTGCGCACGGCATGGATGGTCGTGACGAAGACAAGTAACGTTTCGTAAACCTTTTGTGCTTCACAGGCAAACACGTCCCGCGTATACTGGGCACGTTTTTCCTTACACAACAATTTTATGACGATACAGAATTATCTGGTGCCAACGGTCATCGAAAAAACGCCCATGGGCGAGCGTGCCTACGATATTTACTCTCGTTTGCTGCGTGATCGTATTGTGTTTGTGAACGGAGCGATCTCCGACGAATCTGCAAACCTTGTGGTGGCGCAGCTCCTTTTCCTGCAAAGCGAAGACGCTAAAAAAGATATCGTGATGTACATCAATTCTCCCGGCGGTTCCGTTTCTGCGGGCCTGGCAATTTACGACACCATGCAATATCTCAGTTGTGATGTCTCTACGGTGTGTACGGGTATGGCGGCAAGTATGGGGTCTCTCCTGCTCACGGCCGGTGCGCGAGGAAAGCGTTTTATTCTCCCTCATGCTGAGGTCATGATTCACCAGCCGCTCACACAGGGGATCAGCGGACAGGCGACGGATATTGGTATTTATGCAAATCATATTCTCCAAACAAAGGATATTCTCACCAATATGTACGTGATTCATACGGGGGAAAAGCGTGCCAAAATTGAAGCGGATTTAGAGCGTGATACGTTTCTTTCAGCACTTCAGGCACGAGAATACGGTCCTCACGGACTTGTGGATAAAATTATTGAACCCAATACGGATCGTCTTAGCTACCTCAAAAAATCTGCCTAATGGTCCTGCGCATCAACCATTTACGGCGAAATAGTTTTCACGACATTCCTGTGTCCCCGGAAATGGCTTCCTCGGTGAAGTCCGGGGATTTTGTGCTTCTCCTGTTTTCGGAAGACCGACGGGTGGATGTGGGGCAAGTGGTTTTCAAGCATGATTACGATGAAGGAGACCGCGGTGGCCCAGAGCTTCTTCGAGCGGCTACCATGGAAGATATCCGTGCCATAGAGCAGCTTCGTCAGGAGGAACGGGCGGCTTTTGAGTATTTTGTACGGCGCGCCAAAGAGCTTGAACTTCCCATGAAGCCTGTTGCGGTCTTTTTGTCCTTCGACGGCCACTTTGGCGACTTTGTCTTTACGGCGGAGGAACGGGTAGACTTTCGCGAACTGGTGCGGGATCTCACGAGTACCTTCAAACGTCGTATATTCCTTGAGCAAGTGAGCAGCAGGGAGCGTGCGAATCTCGCGGGGGGATGTGGTTCCTGCGGCCGAACGCTGTGCTGTTCCACGTTTCTGAAAGAACGTCCTCCTGTGGTGATGCAGGCTGTTCGCACGCAAAATATGTTGTTTCGCGATCGTGAAAAACTCACAGGGTTATGTGGTAAGTTGAAATGTTGTTTAAACTATGAACTGGAGGTCTACGAGGAACTGGCAAAAGATTTTCCAGCACTGCATAGCGACGTGACGATCATAGCAACCGGTGAACGGCATACGGTGATTAGCCGGAGTATTCTCGATCAACAAGTGCGTGTGGTCAAAGATCACAGTAGCCCAGCCGTGACCGTCAAACTCAGTGAAATTTCCTTTGAAATACGGTCCAAGGGAGAAGTCCTCCCAGAAACTCTCACCTCTTCATAGCGCATTTCTATGGATAACTCCTGCCTCTTTTGTCGATTTGCCTCCAAGGAACTACCGGTGGATATTCTCTATGAAGATGACCATGTCATTGTTTTTCCTGATATTGCCCCTATAGCGCCCGTGCACCTGCTTGTGGTTCCCAAGATACACATTGCGTCTGTGGCGCAGGCAGCGGACCACCAGGGGGCGATTTTAGGGCATCTCTTTCTTGGGGCGCGAAAGGCTGCCGCAGAAAAAGGTCTTCTCGGTTATAAAACCGTGGTCAACGTCGAGGCGCAAGGTGGCCAGGAAATCATGCATGTCCATATGCATGTACTGGGTGGAACAGCGCTGACAATGCCTCTTCCTTCAACCAATGCATGAAAAAACCCAAAGTGACCATCTGTACGGTCCATTTCAGTGCAGCGGGCGGCTATGATTTAAAACCGCACATAGAGCCGTTTTTCGCGAGTCTGAAGGCGCAAACCTATGAGCATGTTGAAATTTTTTGTTTAGACAACGCTTCAACGGATGAAGCGGCCAAGGCCATGCTCAGCAAGATTCCAGGCGTTACAACCATGTTTTTGCCCGCAAACCGGGGAACCTGTGCCTACAATGCAATCTTCCCCCTTGCAACGGGAGAGTATTTTTGGATCGCCACCATGGATACGCGCTACGAGCCGGACTTTCTGGAAAAACTGGTTGCGGAAGCGGAGCGTCACCCGGACGGGGGAAGTTTTGGTGGGGCGCTCCTGTCACTGCGTGCCGGAAAGGAGCGGGCAGTGGTAGATTCTCTCGGTACATCCATCAATCGCTGGCAAAGTGTGTGGGATCGGGATCAAGGCAAAGAGTATGTTGCCTCAAATTATGCACCTGTTGAAGACGTGTTTGGACTTTCTGGCGCTACGGTGCTCTTTCGCAGGAAAGCACTGCAAGATATTGCTCTCGCGAACGGCGATATCTGGGATGAAACCTATTTTATGTATTACGAGGATGTAGATGTTTCTTTCCGCCTGCAGTGGCAGGGATGGAAGGCATATGTGGTGCATTCTGCCCGGGGATTCCATGTGCGCACGCTGGTAGAAAAACACGTGCGGGGTGGAAAAATCGTACGCGTTTTACTTGGTCGTTTCGGGAAATCAGATTTTTATAAGTTCTACGCAAACCGCAATAAAATTCTGCTGTTACTGCGCAACTGGAATCCGGATTTTTCTTTTGGCGTGCACCTGCGCACCTGTCTGGAACTTATCGGTCGCCTTGCTTTTGTGCTGCTCTTTGAACCTGCTTCCCGCCGCGGTGTTCTCGAGGCGTGGCGCTTACGACGTACGATAGAGCAGCCCACCTATCGACCCCATCGCAAAATTGCCGCAGAACGGGTTGAACACTTTATGCGCTAAGCTTGTCTGCCCGCGTCCTTCGTGCATAATAGAAGGGCTTAACTCTCCTCTATGAAAGTTTCCGTCATCTGTATTGCGCTCCATAGCAAAACCTACAACAATGCGCCCAAGTATCACGCATCCTTGGCACATTTTTTTCGTATGGCTCCCAAGGTGGACTACGAAGTCATTATTGTGGACAATGGCTCTATAAATAACGAGGCAAAGCATTTTGAAGAGGTCTTTGGTGACCGTGTGCGCGTTGTGGCCTTACCTAAAAATATGGGGTTCCAAAAGGCGGTGAATATTGGCGCCTCCTATGCGTCAGGTGAGTACATTTTGCTCCATAATCCAGATATTGCCGTGTCTGAAGGCATGGTGGACACACTGGTTGCCTACATGGATACCCATAAAGATGTCGCAATGGTGGGGCCAAAACTCCTCAATGAAGACGGTTCACTGCAGGATTCCTACCGCTCCTTTTATCGTCCGACGGATTTTTTGATCAAACGTCTCAAATTTTTGCACAAACATCCCTACTTCAAAGAGCGGATGCGACATTTTCTCATGTGGGATATTGATCAGACCCGCATTCAGGAAGTGGATTGGATGCAGACCTCTTGCCCCCTTATTCGCCGGTCCATGCTCGATGCGGTGGGTGGTATGAATGAGACGTTCTTTCTTTTTATGGGCGATACCGACCTCGCGCGGACCTTCAAGGAGAAGGGGTGGAAAATTATGTACTATCCCCATGTATACGCCTACCATGGTTCTCTGCGCCTTTCGGGAAACGGCTTTGTGAAAGCACTGTTCAAATGGACTGCCTGGCTGCACTTGTGGGAAATGATGAAGTACCTTTGGAGGTGGCGCCAAGACTGGCTTCCGGGGAGAAAAAAATAGAAAATACCTTGCGGAGCACAACTCTGCGTAGTATATTCCCTCTGCTTTTGAAATCTAGGATAGATTATGCGTTATTTTTTCGGCATCCTTGCCATCGCAGTTGCGGTTCTCTTGCTTCGGTACAACGAACAAGCGTATCGAATCTTCGGTCGGTGGAACTGGGCAGAAAAAATGTTTACGTCTGGCGGAACGCGCTCTGGCATCAAGCTTGTTGCCATTGTCGCCATCATTCTCTCGATCGTCTTCATGACTGATACGGTGAATCAATTCCGTGATCTTCTCCTGGCTCCCTTCAAAGCAGCAGCGCCTATAGTGCGTTAAATTGGGTCCATAGCTCAGTTGGCTAGAGCGCCTCGTTTGCACCGAGGAGGTCAAGGGTTCGACTCCCTTTGGATCCACCATTCATTCTTGAAAAGTACCGTTCATCTCGAGCAGATGGGTTTTTTTGATAGAACCGTATCCAAAGGGAGGTGACCCCCTTTGGATTGTTTGTCAGCCCCTACTTTTTGAGGAACCCGCGGATATACCCAAGCATCATGTCGTTATTGTAATGCTTTTGCTTAAAGGTATCCACCGCATCGCGCGTAGCGATATTCTGCTGGGGAGTCGCGCCGGAGTATGAGAGCATCAGGAGCGCTTCAAAGGCATGCGTAATCTGTGCAATCATGAGTGCACTGATGGAAAAGTCTGGTAATGGTCCCATATCGCTTCGCACCCGTCGTTCATTCACCATACGGAGAACAGGGTTCCAGCTGCTTTCTACAAATTGCTGAATTTCCTCATGCGTGTGCAGATACGCTCTTCGCTGTACTTCTGTTGGGATACTGGTATCTCCCACCATACTGGCAAAGTAAAGCGTTGCAATATCGATGTGCGCACTTAAATTATTTTTGAAAATTTCGCGCTCGAGCGCGGTCATATCCAGTGGGAAAATATCGTCCTTCTCAAATTCTGGAGCGATCCATTTTGTCCAGACATCCCAGTTGTGTTCTGACGAGGCTGCCTGTGGGAGAACCTGCACGTAGGCTCTGAGTTCAGGTGCTGCACGATTGGCAAAACCGGCATGCAGATTATTTTTTGTGTAGACGGGTGCTTCGGATTCACCAGACCGTGGATGCAGGGGGCGACTCTCCAGGCCGAGATCACAAAGCGTTTCTAGGGGCGCAATGTCGTCGCGCAGTTCGGCAAAAATATTGCGCAGTGTGTCTCTGGCTTCAGCATTATTCATTTCTGAACTGCCGCGAAGCACAGAAAAATGCAGGGCAAGATATTCCACAATGTCCGGTAGCGTGGCCAGCTGTTCTTTACGTTGCTCTTCCAGCATCTGCTCAGATTCAGCCATGCGATAATTGGGCCGAAGACGCTGATGGTGGTTGCGCAGAGATGCACGCAGCTTTCGCCGCAGAATTTCAAGGCGCTCCGTATTTTCTACGGTTCCTACGCCACTTCGAATAAATGCTGTTGGATCAAAGTGCGCCAACTGGTGCCGCAGTGCAGAAAAGGATCGCTTTACGGCAACCTTTTCCTGACCGTCTGTCTGTGCATTAGTTGAGAGATCAATACCCATGAAGGCATCTGCTACTATATCAATGTGCCCATCAAAAATCAGCGTTTGCACATTTTTTTTGACTTCTTCAACGCTTGAAGCGAGTGGGTTTATTTTATCCAGCTGTTTTTTGACCCCCTGGGTATGCAATGCACTGCGTATTTGCTGATGAAAATGCTGTGCAATGGCCTTGTGGTCTTCCGTGTGCTCAAGAAGCAAGTTCTTGCGTTCCAGAGATTTGCGAATGCGCCCAATTACTTTTGGCAGTTTCCCGACATGACTTTGTGCTTTGCGCAGGAGGTTTTCTAGAATTTTCGTCTGCAGTGTCGTGCGTTTCGACATTGCATGCTGGGCAATGTACTCAAGTCGCTCGGCCCAGATACCCAAAAGTTCTGCCGGGTCCGCTTCAGGATTTGCCGCTGTGTAGGAAATCAGCATCTGGCGTACTTTGGCGATGAGGGACACTTCCAGGGGTGATTCTGCGTTTTGATCGAGGGTAAAGAGTGCATCGTGGATTTGCGCCATGCTTTTGTGGATATGCATGGTGGGGTTGTTCACCGCAAGGTGCTGCGGGTCAAAAGTGGGATCCTCAAGATTGGCAAAGGTTTTGACGTGCTCCTTTTTGTAGCCGGTGAAGAGTAGGGGACGATTACCCATAAGGCTATGGGGCAGCGCCTCTTCCGGGTCGCGCAAAATACATAACGCAGGCGTGGGTGATTCCAGATACAGGTGTTCTAAGCTTCCTGATACTTCGGGCTCGGCCATATGCAGCAGCATTTGCTGTTCATCCTCACTGAGTGCAGAAAAGTTTTCAATGACATAGAGCGTTTTTTGTCGCATGTCGCGGATCTCTTCTACGCCTTTGCCCAGCACATGGGCCTTTTTCGCCTGTGCCTTCAGATAGTCCATTTCATCTTTATACTCGGTTTGTGTCACCATTGCGCTCGACTCGCTGACACGCAGGTATTCTTCGTCAATTGCCGCAAGAAGTTTTTGATTCTCTGTGGTGGCATAGGCGTCCTCCGCAAGGCCCGCATAGGCTCGTCGAAGAAGGGCAAGGAGCTCTTTGTTGCGCACCGCTCCATCAATGTGTTGTCGATATCGCATGCCCGTTGCAGCAGCAATGAAACTTAAGTCCTTTTTGATTCTTGCCTTTGCACGATCGTTGCCTGAAAATACAATGGGAAAACCTGCTTCAAGAGCAGTGAGAATGGTTTCCGTCGTCTTCAGGGGAAGAGCCTCATTATTGCGCTGTCTCTGTATTTCAGCATCCGTTACGGAAGGCCCGCGAACACTGCGATTAGCAACTATAGGGTGAAAAAACGGGTAGACTTGCTGGTCAAAATGCACATTTCCCCGCATCAGGGGAATATGGTGGATATCCTCGGGCAGGTGCCCAGGAGAGGTAGGTGTTTGCTTCATAAATTCATGGTTATTTCGCCGCATGTACTAACGGTTTCCAGAAAAAAAGTCAACGTATGCACATTTTCTGAAAGAAAATCTTCCTGGCATGCGTATACAGGGGTGAAGCACTCGAGCCTTCTCTTTACACATCAACTTCTCTTATGAAAAAAATTCTTTCCCTCGCACTGATTGGTGCAACATGTATTACGGGTGCGGGTGTCGCCTTTGCGCAAAGTAGCGACGGTGCTGCTGCCGGGAACCAGATTCGCGCAGAACGTCCCTTTGGTGGACGTGCCATGCAAAAGGCGCCCTTCGATGTCAACGTCACCAAAATCGACCAGGGGGTCGTCATTACGAAAACCTCTTCGGACGCAGCCGTTGTCACGAAACTCCAGGAAAATCTCGATAAGGAGGCAGGACGTATCGGTGAGCATGCTGATATGAAGGATGTCACGGTCAATAAAGAAAAGCTTGATAACGGTATTCGTATCACGCTCACGAGTACGGACGCGGACACGGTCGCCAAGCTCCAGAATCCACCAAAGCAGATGGAACGGGGAATGGGTCGTGGACACGGTCATCCCGGCGGTAAAATGATGGATATGGAAGGTGTTGATATCTCTGTGGAAAACGTAGACAATGGCGTTGTCGTTCGCCATACCTCTACGGATCCCGAGAAGGTCAAGGCTCTCCAGGAAATGTTTGCAAAGCGCCAGGCGAACCAGCAGGCAGCTCAATAATTTCTTTGTTCTCTCAAGCGTTCTAGGGTGCCCTCTCAGCACCCTAGGACCTTTCCCTCTATGCGCTCCCAAACACACATCTATAGCTCGCAGGAAGGTTTTGAGTCGCTCGTTCATGAGTATACTCCCGCTCTTCTTCGCTTTGTCCAGAGACTCGCAAATCTCGATCTGCCTGCTGCTGAAGATATCGTACAAGACACCTTTGTGACAGCCTGGAAGTATATTTATAGCTTCGATCCTTCCTATTCTGTGAAAGCCTGGCTCTATCGCATTGCCCGGCAACAAACCGTCAGTGCCTTTCGTCGCACGAAAAACCGCCCCACGGGCGCCTACCATCTTGAGGGCGATGAAGAGCTTTTGCATAGCATTGCGAGCGACATAGATGTGCCCTCCGAAGTCGCTTCCAAACTCATGCTAGATGCCATCCATGAAGCGCTGGGAACCCTCCCAGAAGATCTCCGAGCTGTCCTTGTTCTTCGTTTCATGGATGACATGTCGTATGATGACATTGCGGATGTCCTTCGCAAGCCGCCAGGCACCA
Source organism: Candidatus Gracilibacteria bacterium CG17_big_fil_post_rev_8_21_14_2_50_48_13 (assembly GCA_002783265.1). Taxonomy (GTDB): domain Bacteria; phylum Patescibacteriota; class Gracilibacteria; order 1-14-2-50-48-13; family 1-14-2-50-48-13; genus 1-14-2-50-48-13. The sequence continues at coordinate 234,352 of PFFG01000009.1, forward strand.
TTGCCACCCTTCTCCATCGAGGAAAAAAACAACTCGCTGAAACCCTTCGGCGACACTATCCTTCTCTTGTCCATGAACACGAACTTTCCCCAAAAAATCCTGCATAAAATCGAAGAGATGCGCCTTTCGCCCCTTCCGCCCTGGCTGTTTTTGGTGAAAAAATGGGCCGTGTATGTACTCCTGGTGCTCTCTGTGCTCTTGGGTGCACTCTCCCTTGCGTATAGTGTTTGGGGCGCGCAGGAAGCGCAAATGCTGACTATTCTCCCGGAAGATCCTTCAGCAATCTTTTTCTCTCTTTTCTCCCTGTGGGGTTTTGTATTCCTTATCTTTGTGGGTTCTGCCCTGTGGAGCATAGAAAATACCGAGCGAGGCTATCGGGTTCCCCTGCTTCTCTGGATTCTTTCGAATCTTGCGGTGACAGGTGCACTCGCCCTCGTCTTTTTGGCCGTTGGCATACCCGAGCAGATGGACCCTCTGATTGAAGCCGGCATTCCCCCCATGAGTCGTGCGGGTGTCTCTGATGGACTCTGGGATATGCCAGGCCGAGGCCGAGTGCACGGAATGATCATGCAGATGGAGCCCTCCATTGTTCTCGAAGACCCCATGGGTATGCAGTGGAACGTTTTGGTGAGTCGAGATACGCGTATGCAAATCCCTCTTGAGGAGGGGCGCCGTGTAGGAATCCTGGGTGATGTACCGGAACCGGGTGAAATTCATGCTCGGGTGATTGTTCCTGCAAGAAAACCTCTGCCTCGACAACTCCCTCCAAAAAAGCTGCAGGATCGTCCCAATACCCTCAATATGCAGAGAAAGTAGGTGCATTTTGCGTGTGTTTCTGGTAATATGGGGGAGTACCTATTCCAATACGCACCCATGACACACAAAAAAATCTGGCTAGGCATCGCTTGCGCACTTTTGCTCGCGATGCAGATTTTTGCGGCCAATCCAGCCTACGCCAAGTCCACTCCTGCCGCGTTCTATCTCGATGATAGTATTCACAACGGTGAGACTCTCGAGATTATGCTCCCTTCAGAGAAGACAGATCTTCTTGATGCAACACTCCATATTGATGCTCTCGGCGTCGATGTGCCCCTGACCGCCAATAGTGACCGTACGTTCTGGCGCGGCTCCTGGTCTGCTTCTGGTTTGACGACGGACATATACACAACAACGCTACGTCTGACCTACAATGACGATCGGGGTCAGGTAACTACAGCGGGACCATCCTTTTCCGATCCTGTTTTTGGAAATACAACACCTGGCACGACGGCCTACAGCAATGGACAAATACGCCATGATGGAAAAATCGATGGGCGAACGGAAATTCCAAACCCAATGAATTTTCAAGTGGACGAAGCAAATGGATATGGCTATGTCATGAGCTATGGTGGATCTTCCGAATCGCTGATCAAGTTTTCACTGACCGACCCCACAGACACGCAGTTTCTCACTTTTCCTGTAGAAGGTGGATGGTATCAGGGATCACGTCTTAGCCCTGATGGCGCCTACTACTACGTACTGCCCTATAATAGCGATAAAGTCGCCTACAAAGTAGATACGGCGACTATGACTATTGTCGGCTCTCTGGCCTTAGCAGGAGACCTTGGATATGTGGAAGAATCTTATCTTGATACGGTGGGAGGTTTTTTGTATCTCGCATCTGATCATGCAGGTGGTGCATATATTACGAAAATTGACGTTGCAAATTTCACCCTTGTAACGACCTTAACCCTCAATGCCACGGAAGAGTACCCGACAGCTCTTATGTACAATGCGGGCACCTTGTATGTCGGCCTGGTGAGCAATCCTTCCATTGTTTCTGTGGATACGGCGACCATGACGCGAACATCCGCGGTGACGTACCCAAACCCAGAACTCTCGCAGGGTTTCTGGTATGCCGGTAACCAGACACCTATTGCAGGCTTCTACTATTTATCAGTGTATCGAGGAGCGGGCCCCCATTATATTGCAAAAATTGACGCGACGACCTTGGCCCTCACGAGTCTTATGACCTTGGGGTTAAATGAAAAATACCCGACAGGTTATGCCTATGACGGGGGAACTACCTTATATTTCTCAGGGTATATAGACGCATCAAATAACAACTATATATCGAGCATTGATTTAACGACGTTCACACGTAATGGTACGACGGTAACAACAGACTATGGAGATTATCGCAACCTCCATTACTCTACGACGGAATCGAAGGTGTTGTTTGCTGCGCAAGATCCAACTACAGCAAACTGGTATCTCAATCTTCGGCGTTTTAATCCGTCCACGCTTGCGGAAACGTCCAATATGCCTGCGCAGAATATCGATACGTACAGTTTTGACTACGCCATAGATGAAGCAGCGGGCTTTGGATATACGTTGCAAAACACGTCCCCCATTTCCATCGGTAAGTTCGACCTAGCAACAAGAACTCGTGTTGCAACACTGCAACTGTCTGCTGCACTCACATTGAATGCCTTTGAGTCAAAAATGTATCTTGATGCTTCCTCCGGTCGTCTCTATGTGGGCGTTTATGATCCAAATGCAGCGAATAATGACTACATTTATACCATTGCACTGTCCAATTTTACGGAAGTTGGCGCGACCAATATTGGTCCAGCCCGCGATGTGAAATTTATGACCATTGACCCGAATAATAACTATTTGTATGCCTTGGCAAAGGAAGGCACTGCATGGAAGGTGGTTCGTATGGATAGAGCGTCCCTTACCTTTGTGATGTCTTCGAATCTTGCTGCAAACTATGTTGATGCGGCCTATTTGTCCTATGATCCAACTTCGGGTTATCTGTATGGACTTCTCTATGATAACGGCTTTGCTGTTTGGAGTCTTGTGCAGATGACAACAACGGGAAGTGTCATAAATTCCGTCAACCTTGCACCTGGAGATACCGTCGGTACGGCGTATCTTGATACGACGCAGAGGGTCATGTCGGTAGCGACACGACAATCTCCGGCAAAGCTTCTGACCTTCAATATTGATTCGATGACGTCTGTGTCCTCGCTCACCCTCAATGCGGGTCAAAACGATATCAAGTCCATGACCGTCGATACGGCGTCACAAATTGCGTATCTGTTGACGAAAACGGCACCCGCCCAGATTGTGAAGGTGAATATGCAGACTATGGCGAATCTCGGTGCCATCGTGCATGATGAAGCGGACCATAATCCCGTAGCAATTTCCTACGATGCTACCCGTGGAAATGTGTATACCTTGTTTGAATTAAGTGGAGTCCGCCTTCGCATTACCAAAGCATCTCATAAAGGCAGTGTATGGGCGACAAAAGTAACGCTTGCATCTCCAGCGACAAACATTGCCCAAATGCGTTTTTACTCACACGAAGCGGCAGGTAATCTTCGTCTTGCTCTCTATGACAGCAGTAAAAACCTCGTTTGGCAAAGTGGCTCCATAGCCAATACAGCAGCAGGTACGTGGGTGCGGGCATCTATTAGTGGTGGAACTCCTTCATCACTTGCCAGTCTTGCAGCAGGAGATTACTGGCTTGCTTTTCAAACGGACTCCAACAAACCTGTTGCGAGTTATACAGCGGGTGCTGCAGGTTCAGGCTTGTTCCTTTCGCAGGATTTTGCCACCTTCCCTGGAAGCATTGCAGCAGGAACTCTGACGGCGCAAAACTACACGGTCAACGTGGTGTATGACACAGGTTTCCTTGTGACACAAACAGGCGGAACTACCGTCATTACCGAAGGAGGACCCAATGATACCTATTCCATTGTGCTCACAGGACAGCCAAGCGGTAATGTTGATATTGCCCTTTCCGCAACAGGTGGCGTGCAGCTTAGTCCAAACAACCTGACCTTTACCTCAGGAAACTGGAATACGCCGCAAACCGTGACCGTTTCTATTCCCGACAATGCGACACCAGAATCGAACCGCGTTGAAACGATTTCCCATGTTATTACGGCAGCAGCCTTTGATTACGGCCAAGATGCCATTGCTCCTATTTCTGTCACGGTGGTCGATCCTACCGCCTTACCAACAGCAGGTTCTGTCGTTGGTGTCACCAGTATTGGTTCAACGAACTATCCTGATGGCGGCTTTACACGCATTTCAGGTTCCTTCTTGCCATGGGGTGGTGCGTCAAACCGCACTATGACTGTGGATACGGTCAACGGTAGTTTGGTTATGGGCGGTAACACCTTCGGAGGACTGAACAAAGTCGATCTCGGTTCCTTTACTTGGTCTACTGCGTTACCAACGAGTGAAGACCTGGGCGAAGTGCAGATGGAGGCGGGAGCTATCGATGAAGTCAACCATATTGGCTACTACGTAGCAGATGGCGCAACACCTACGCGTATTATCAAGTTCCGTACCACGGACATGGAACATATCCAGACAGCGGCGCTGCCACTCGGTGATGTTTCGCCTCGCCGCGTTGTACTCGATACAGCCAATGACATGATGTATATCTACTTAAAGACTAGCCCTTCAAAGGTAGTAAAGGTCCGTATGTCGACGCTCGAAAAAGTGGGTCAGACAGTTCTTGACGCTATGGAAGATGAAAATTATACGCTTGTTCTTGGAGGCGACGGGTTTGCGTATCTCGCAGGAACAACATCCAACACAGTGTATAAGATCAATACAAGCACGATGGTGGTGGCAGCGCGTCTCACGCTTCCTGCTCCTAATAATGGTGTGTATGAAGGATTCCAGAAACCGGTCGGTGGGAAAGTGTATTTTCTCGCATACCCAACGGCGGGGCTTCTTCCTCTCAATCTTGCAACCTTCACCTTCGATGCCACTATTCCACTGGCGACCGCAGCCACCAGTATTCGTGCTGTTGATGTCGATGTTGCCAATGCGAAGGGATATATCGGGCAAGCCGTTACCGGTGTGACCAAGATTAATTTGCTGACGGGTGCTTCGGAGGGAAACATTCCTACGACGGTTGGTGCTCTTCGCGGTATGAGTATTGATGCAACGAATCAGTTTGGATATTTCACAGAGGAATATGCCAACGACGGAGCAACCACGGTGGATCTCAAGAAATTCAATTTGTCGACCATGGCTTTGGTCAGTACCTTGTCCTTTCCGTCTATCCAGTCGGTGCAGGCCTACAGTGTTCTGAACAATCCGAATGGTGCAGAGTACTTTGTGGCTGGACAGTATAATCGCCCGGTTTTGAGTAAATTTAACAAGGACACCATGCAGCGTGTGGCATCCTTCAAGATTACGGACGGAGGGACAAATGAAAAACTTGAGCCCGTGTACGATACGACGCGCGACATGATTTACTGGGGTGCGGATAAGTCGGGAGCTACGGCGGATACTCTCCTGAAAATAGACCCTGCCACCATGACCCAGGTGGGTTCCATAAACTTAAATGCCTATAATGAAGTGACCGGCGGCGTGATTGACGCTACGGGAACCTTTGGCTACTTTTTGACGAAGAAAGATGAGGCGGGTACCGGTGCGACCTCAAATACGCGGGTGATCAAGGTCAATCTTGCAACCTTTATGGTGGATTCCACCTTTGATCTCGCGGGTGGCTACAACCAGGCGCGTCGACCTGTGCTTGCTTCGGATGGCATGATGTACTTTGGGGTGCAAAAAACCACGGCACCTTCAGGGCCTCATCTCATCAAGTTCAACACGGCGACTATGACCCAGGTTGGTGACATTACGCTCACAGATGAGAGCTTTAACATGGTTCTCGATGAGGCACACAATACGATGTATTTGCTTACCTATGCATTTCCTGCGGCAATTGTGCCTGTGGACCTTGGAACCTTTACCACGGGGGCAGGGCTTACCTTGCCAGCAGATATGGGTATGCCATCCGGTATCACGCTGGATGCGGCACGAGACCTTCTCTATGTGCTGGTGGCAGACGATACAACGACCTGGCCGGACCGAAAGTCCTATACCATAAAAATTCAGCGTTCACCTTTAGCGGTTCTTGGATCCTTGCAAGGGCGCTACTGGGAAAATGAACCGGAGGCATCTTTCCTCGATATAGCACGAGGAGCGCTCTACAACGTGTACTACTACGCATACATTGGACCCGTTGCGAAAATTTTGCCCAGTTTCAAGGGGGCTACTTGGGGAACGAAGGTGACACTGACGGAAACAACGAATGTGGTGGATACTTTCCGATTCTATGCGCATAACGCATCAGGGAATGCTCGTCTTGCGTTGTATGACGCGTCGATGAATCTTGTTTGGGAAAGTACCAGCATTGCTATGACGGGTAATGACATGTGGTACAACGTGAATGTGTCTGATGGAACGCCAACAGCTCTCTCTCTTGCAGCGGGTACCTACTGGCTTGCTTTCCAGACAGATGATATGTCGCTCCAGCCAGGATACACTCTCGGTTCTGCGAATACGGGATTCTATATTCCTTCAACCTTTGGTGCCTTCCCGTCTTCTCTTGCGTCGACAACACCAACCTACACGACCCGCAACTTTAGTATGGCCATGACGGTCAATGTGGGAACAAGTTTAGTGCAGAGTGGTGGTTCCACCTCTATCGTTGAAGGAGCAGCAGGTGATACCTACTCTGTTGTCTTAAACTCTCAGCCAGGAGCAGATGTGGTGGTGAACCTCACGGTGCCAGGCGGGCTGACGACAGATGTGACGACACTGACCTTTACACGGGATAACTGGAATGTACCGCAGACGGTCACCGTCACGGCAGCCAATAATAACACAACGGATGGAACCCGTAATTTGGTCATTACGCATACTATTGTGACGTCGGATCCTTATTATGCGGGTCAAACCCTTGGCAGTGTAACGGTTGTGGTGGCTGACCCCGCTTCTGCGGCACCAGCGGCGCCAAGTTCCCCATTCATGGGTAGTGGTGGTGGATTTTCAGCAACGGACTACCAGCAGTATATTTCTTCTGTGAATAATGGGCAGTCGAGTACTACGAACTCCGGCGGCAATACGACGCAAAACTCTGGAGGAACGAGTGGAAACAAGGGGGGAAACGGAGCAATTACTGTGCCAACTCCTCTTCGGTTCTCTGCACCAGACGCACAGCAAGTGTCCCTCTGTGAGTTCCAGCGTCTTAACAACCTATCCAGCACCTTTGACCCAGCGACGCTGCAAAATATTGCGGATTTTGCCGACAGTAACTTCCGCATTTTGGTCCGCGACTTTGGAGTAATTCTTGGAGATGAAGCAAAGGATTTTGATCCTCGCGCTTCCGTTACGCGCTCGGAAATTCTTCGGCTCGTGCTGCAAACCAAGTGTGGATCCTTTGTTCTTCCAAAGATGAAGGCGCAGCCCTTCCCGGATGTTTCTATTTTGCACAAGGATGCAATCTATGTAGCAACGGCGAAAGCGCAGGACATTGTGAGTGGTTACCTCCACGATGGTACCTACAAACCTGATAACAATATTTCTCGCGCGGAAGCATTGAAGATCGTGCTTGAGGTCCTCTTCTCGCGATCGGGCTTCAAAGTCCAGGGGGCAGGCGCGTCACGGATTCCTGACGTGTCTATTGCGGACTGGTACTACCGATATGTCGACTTTGCACGAGAAAAGGGCATCGTTGCAGATGGTATGCCGTTCCGCCCAGGCGATATGGCGACTCGCGAAGATATCGCGACCTTCATTGTTGAGGGCATGCGCTCTCTGAGTATTCGGTAAGTTGGGGAAAAAAGGCCCTTCGGGGCCTTTTTTAGTAGGGAAGATTATTTTGAAAGCCTTCGCTGCCCATCATGTCATTGACAATGATTTTGACTGCTTCTGCGCGTGTCATTGGCGCAAAAGGCCGAAAGGTCCCATCGCTATAACCACTGGCGAGATTGTTTTCCGTCGCAAAGGAGATATATGGGGCAAACCAAGCAAAACCATCGACATCCGCAAAGCGACGTGAGAGAGCCATCCGGTCAAAATTTTTCTCGATGAAACTAGGAAATTGACGAATACGAGCCACGGCCAGCAATTTGACTGCTTCAGCACGGGTGACCGGTTTGTTTGGCTCATACATTCCGTTTCCATAGCCTTGGAGAATCCCCTCTTGAACGGCTGTTGCCATGTAGGGGTTGTACCAAGCAGTCGGATCCATGTCGCCACCCGCAATACTGCGACCTGCGGTATTATATCCATAGGCTCTGATGAGAAGAGTGACCATTTCTGCTCGGCTTATGTACTCGTCAGGGCGATATCTGCCACCGTAATTTTCCTCTACAATACCAAGATAGCGCCCTGCGTAAAAGTAATCACGTCCCCAATGTCTACAGACGTCAGAACCTGAGATCTCAGTTTGGCACACATCTTGCACGCTCATCATTTCCAGTGCGGTTCCATCTGGAAGTCCAAGAGAGGTTTTGTTGGGTGACCATGTATTTGTCGTGTTCAATTGCAGATGTATTTTCTCTGATGAAACGACATCAAAGGTCAAAGATCCACCTGCATTGGTGCATTCTCCCATAACCGAGAGTGAGTTTCCTGGCTCTGGTGCTGAGATATTTGTGGTAAATTTCTGTTGTGCAGGAAAGTAGGAAAATCTTGCTCTATTTATGTCTTCTACGATTTCGATACGGACTTCTTCAATGTTTCCGGTTGCTTCGTCAACGAGAAGAAAGAGGGGTTGCTGGGCGATGAGATCGCTTAATACAGCGAGTGTGCCAGTAATGGTATTTTTTCGTGTGCCTTGTTGCCAAAGCTTTTTTGCTTCAGAAAAAATATTTGGATTGAGTGTTGTACTATACAGACTAAAATTACCCTCCGACTGCAAGAATGACGGATTTTTAAACAGTGCTTCTTCTCCAATGGAGTTATAGAGGCGCATTTTGAGCGTCTCCGCAAGGGTTGATCGTGCAATAATAGTCTCGGGTAATGCTTGTTCTAAGGCGATCCAATTTCCCTCGAGCAGTCCAAGTCCAAAGGCGTAGTCGTTCTTGTAGAGGTCATACATACTTCCTGAACCGGTATAGTTCAAATTATAGAAAATTCCGTCCGTCTGATCTCTGTCTGCTCGTAGTCCAAGAACTACAGAAAGATCACCGTGATCCGATGAGTTTTTTGCATAATAGGTGAGCGACAGTGGCATGTGCACTTCAAAAGTGGGTGCTTTCTTTGCATCAAGCGTCTGAATGGTTGGGGTTGCGCTCAGGGCAATAGCATAATCCTGATCAAGGGTTAAATCCATGTTGAGCTGTATCTGTGTGGTTGATATCATCCATTGCAAGCTTTCTGAACCACGGAGTTCTGCCCGTATCTGTTGTTTGAGAGGAATTTCATTGATATTGGCCGCGTACGTTGTGAACAATTGGGCGGAAAAAACCAAGGCAATGAGGATGCGTTTCATGCGAGTTCGTCAGGAATTGTAAGGATATTATTACACGTTCTTAAAAGATGACAAGGTATTACTTCTCAAAGTGCAGCACAAATAACGCTAATTCACTGTTTGATCTATGGCAACGTCTGCCATTGTCCTTCTTCGCAAAGCTTCGAAGGACACTCATTCTACGGGTAAATCTTCTTCATGGCTTCCGGCGAAGCCATTCGAAGCTTCAGCGTAGAATGGTGGGTATGGGAGGACTTGGTCACCTCACGCTCGTCGCCTCGGTTCGCGTTGCTCACAGGCTCCTAGCTGCGGCGACCCCCGCCGCTCAAAAGGCACATTATGGTGCCTTTTGCCCCTCCGCTTCGCTGCGGGTCGCTCTATTCAAGTCCTCCCATAATTGCCTTCGTTGAAGCGCAATAAAAAGCCGCAGTGCGGTTCGGTTAATTGCTGCATATTCGTGGTGGGTATGGGAGGACTTGAACCTCCGACCTCGACATTATCAGTGTCGCGCTCTAACCAGCTGAGCTACACACCCATTCGGCCAAAAAGGCCTTCCGACTATAGCAAGAAATGCTGGGTTTGCAACAATTTTTTTGCTTTTCGCAGGCAGGGCTTCTATAGTTTGCATATACTTTTTTTGCAACTATATGACGTTTTTCCCTGTATTGTTTGTTGCAACGATCCTTGCAGTGCTTCATTATGGGCTTTCAAAGCTTCTGGAGAAACCAACGGATCAAACTTCAGGCTGCTTTTCATGGACTAGTCTAAAATCCCCCCTCCTTGCATATATTGCGGGTTTTATTCTCTTTTTTTTGTCGCCTGGTTTTGCAAGCCTCATGGCCTCTCTTGTTCAGGGGCTATTCCCCGCAACGGAGTCGGCGAGAACGGAAGTGCTTGCGCCAGGTGTACAAAACATTCTTCAACTCTCTGCTCAGTCAGTAGTGTTTTTCTCGGTCATTGCAACGTCCCTGCTCTACGTCGCGGCAATCGTTCTGATGATTTCGGGGGCCAGAAAATACTTTTTGAATTTGGCGGCGACTATCTATATTGGGACATTTTCACTATTTGTCTTGGGCGCTGGGGTACTGTATCTCGCAAACATGTATAGTAGTGCCCTGTAAGAAAGAAATGAAAAAGCCCCCCAAAGCATATTGGAGGGCTTTTTTCACCTATTGAAAGTTATCGAAGTAGTCCTTTGCCGCCCAAACACGGTAGATTATTTCTGATGCTTGCTCGCGAGTTATTGCGTCGTACGGGCGAAAGCTAAGCTGAGTAAAAATGCCAAGAGCTCGGCCAGTGGTTTCGTACGGAGTAAACCACAAATTATTCATTCCTTCTGTGTTGGCTCCTTCAAATCCATTGGTCACTACAGCGATTTTTACTGCTTCGCTATAGGTGATACTATTTGCAGGACGGAAAGTTCCATCTGTATATCCTTCGATAATGCCATGTTTTTGAGCAAAACATACATAGGGGATATACCACTCATATGGGGAGATGTCTTTAAAGCAGGGCGATGCCATCTGCGAAGCGGTCTCTCGCCGAATTTCTTCATCGGTGTAACGAGACAGCAGGAGAATTTTTGTGAATTCAGCACGATTGATCAGATTCTTTGGGCGAAAACTTCCATCGGGATACCCATTCATCATGCGCAGCTCTTTGAGAGTGAGCAGTGCATTGTAGAACTCCGTCGATACCTGAAATTTATCACTAAAGTCGAGAAGAGAAAGTGCCGTACTGCTATCTGCATAATTCAATGTGGGGAGTAATTCACTGCTGCGTGCTGCCATTACTGGAGATAGAATCCCCTTTGTTCCATTGGGAAGTGTATATGCAATGGTGATGTAACGATATGGCATGAACTTCTCACTGAGTTCTATCGCATATTGGCCATTTTCTTGGGAGGTAATATTGACTAAGCATGTTCCTCGGGGCGCTTCATTTGGCAGATAGGAAATCAGTTCTACGGCGGCTCCCGTCGTGAGCGTTTCTGAAAGATAGCAGGTGATATCTCCCCGCTGTTTTTCCGTTAATCCATCAAAGGAATTCGTGCTGTAGTTTTTTACGGGGGCACTGAATAACAACTTTTGTTCTGCTAATCCCTTTCCAGGCTTTATCAGCAACTGGGACTCATCTTTGGTCCAAGCAATTTCTGGAAGGGTAAAATTTGCAGGGGATGTTGGGACGACTGTCGGCACGGGTGTCACCGTCTCTGGTGTTGGAACGGAAGTGAGGGCAATATCTTTATAAACAGAACCCTTAACAAATGGTCCAACGAAGACGTTTGCAAAACCATTTTTCGGTATAGGAAACAGGCCAAACAAGTAATTATCTAGGTTGTAGTCGCTGTACGTAATTTTGATGGTGTAGACATCTGTCGTATTTGGAACCTTTGTAATTTCCTTCGTACAATTTGACGATGTAATTTTCCCGCCAATGGTCAATTCAGAACTTTCTATTCGACAGATTTTCACTGGTGTCGTAAGACCTCGATCCAGACCAATATTTATATCTCTCGGCAATATTGTTGTAGTTCCCGGTGCATCAATATACATCTCATAGGTTTGTATTTCCGGTGAGTGCTGAAGGCGAAGGGTATTGTTGCCAAGATAGCTAAAGTGGGTTGCTACATATGCATCCGTCGCAAAACCCTGTGCGGCAGGAATGATGAAGGGGCTTGAATAGGTCCCCACTTGTCCTGAAGATGATATTGGTGCCACTGCTATATTCTTTCCTGGCGTTAAGGTACGGAAACTAAACTCTATTGAACCCATTTTAGGGTCTGTTCCGAAACTGTATCCATGCAGAATAAAATCACACGGCAAAACTGGATCGGTACTCGTTTTGAAGTTCACATCACACACATTGAATTCATCTGGTTGACTGACAAGTCTCTTTAAAAAACTATCCCGTGAATGCGCCTTCGCAGTTTTGGTGGTTGCAATACGAAGACCAGAGGTTGATTCGTCGACGTTTTGAAGGACAAACTTTTTCCCTTCGGTAAGGGATAATCTAGGTAGCGCTAGGGTAGCGGTGTCTACTCCCAATCGGAGAAACATGGAGGCTTCAGAGACGCGGCCAGCAGTGTCGCTCAATCTCGAAGAAACGTAGTAGTTCCGTAGTCCGAGTTTGCGTAAAAGAATATGAAAGGTAGGGAGTCGGTTTGTCGTGTCATAGGTAGACCAAACAGTGAAATCACATAAGTCTGAATTTACAGACGAAGTGGTTTTCCCACCTGTTATATCTGCTGCACTGGGAATCTGTGCGATAGGTATCGTACAATTCATCACTGTTGGGTTTGTCCATGGCGAAATGACCTGTGTAGTATTTGTTTGAGAAAACAGCACATGCAGGTTGGTAGAGTAATACCCTGAGGTGTCACCCATATCGCGGTAATAGATGTTTTCTGGAGTAATTGAAAGCTCATACGAATCCGTGTCTCCTGAAATACGCATTTGAGGAGGATCGTAGGTTTCCGCGGCTAAGGTCGTGCCCATAGCAGTAAGGGCAAGAGTCAAGAGCGTGAGTGCTCCCAAGCGAACGACACGTATAAAGTGTTCCATGGAATGGATGTTACAAAGTTTGAAAAAACTATAGATGTATTTACAAAATAACAAAGGAATCCCGCTTTTCCCAATAGAAGAAAACTGTCATCGCATCTGTTTCCTTTAGCCTTGCCCAAGTAGCGCCCACTGTGGTACATACATCGGGTATTGTTACTACAGACTATGAACCAAACTTTCATCATTTTTGATACAGAGACAACGGGTCTCGATGTACGATCGGGAGATAAGATTATTGAAATTGCAGCTCTGAAAGTCCATGACGGCAAAGAAGTGGAGGGGGGTCGCTTTGAAATGTTTGTCAATCCGGAGCGCGATATCCCTTTTGAGGCGCAGCAGGTGAATAACATCACGTTGGATATGGTGAAAGATGCTCCGAAGATCCAGGAGGTGCTTCCGGAGTTTTTGGCCTTTGTGGGCGATTTCCCGCTTGTTGCCCACAATGCAGAGTTTGATGTGGGGTTTCTTGAGGAGGAAATGTTTATGCAAAATCCCTTTGCACGCCTTCCGACGGTTTTGTGTACGAAAAAACTCTCCCGCGCCCTCGCACCCAAGGAGAAATTTCACAACCTGGATACCTTGTCCTATCGCTACAATATTTCTCTGCCAACGGATCGTCATCGCGCTATGGCGGATGTGGAACTGCTGGCCCTGGTGTTTGAAAAGATGCTGGAAGCAGGAAATATCACCACCTTTGCAGACCTCTGTGCAAAAGCGCAAATTCGCTAATTCGCCTCTAGAGATTATTGAAAAGCCGCATCATGCGGCTTTTCTTTTGTTTTCTCTCGAAACCGTTCCTTATCGAGTAATCGTTATACTCGACGGAGTTGTGCGTGCGTAATGGAGCGGCTGGTACATTTCAAAGGCCTTCGCAGCCGGGTAGGCGAAGGTTCCCGGTGCAATTGCCCGCGCCTCTACGCTCACCACCGTTGGACGAGCGCTATCTAAGTAGACGAAACTGCGATCATCGCGTAGCTCATAGAAATTTACCCAGCCTTCGTCAGTGTTCACTTGTCCTCCTTCCGTCCGAATATTGGGGTTGAGCAACTGTAGACCGGCAGGAATGAGATCTTCTATAGCCACGTGTTTTCCGGATACCACACCACCAGTATTCGTCCGCAGACTCAGGCGAATGACCACCGTGTCTCCTACACGCAAGGTTCCGCGAAGCGGGGATAGGTTTTCGCCATTTTTCACAAATAGCTCGCGAATCACCTGATAGTCTGTGGTGCTTTGTTGCTGTCCACTATCCAGGAGTGCATAGGAAATAGATGCATCATAGTAGAGGGTACCGCCAGCTGTATTGCTCAAAGAGACAGGGAAGGCATTGCCGGTCAGCTCACGCACAGGAATACGTATCTCCTGCATAGGAGAAAGTGATCCCTCGGGGAAATTCAGAGAATACTCTTTCCCAGCAATGGTCGCTTTCACCGTTTGTGCGCCACTGCTTAAAGACTCTTTGGCGATAAGTCGATTGATGCTGCGAAGCGTTAAGGCATTACTATGTGTGCTGGCCCACATTCCCTCTGATCGGCTGGAGAGCAGCGTCGCAACCAGTCCTGGAATCAGGGAATCTTTAGGGTCCATAGCAACCAGAGCGTCCAGTGCCGCTGCATGCATAATGGTTGTATCAAAATAGAAGTAGCCATCTTGTTCTCCTGCATTTTTGAGCTGAACTTTTCCTCCTTCAGAGACAAGATTTGCTTTCAGCTCCTTGAGCATCGTTGCACCGCGATCCTTTGCACTTTGTGTCCCCGCCTTGGCATAAAATTGCAGAAGTGCACTTGCAGCCTGCACAGAAAGACTTGTGCGCTTTTGGTATAGCGTCTCCGCATAACTCTCGAGCCCTGTACTTCCCGTGTCTTGCAAAATCAGAAGCATGCTTGCCCGCGTATTTGCATTACTGACTTTTCCACTACTCAGTTGTCCCTCAAGGTACGTGCGCAATTTGCGCATACGGTTCGTATCAACGGTAAAGCCGCTGTCCATGGCCAGCTTCATGCCATCCAGTACGTAACTCGAAAGGTACGGATCAACGTTTTCGTTGCCGCCCCAAAGTGCAAAACCTCCGCCATCGGATTGATACTGGTAGAGCCGTGTCAGTGAAGCAACCACATTGTTTTCAATGGTTTTTGCATCAACGCCCGGGAGTGTTATCTTTGTCTTTTGCATAAATCCCGCAAGAAGCACATTGCCCACCATGACACTGGTGGTTTGTTCTGCACATCCATAGGGGTACTGCACCAGATACGAGAGACTCGGCAGAATACTTCCAAGAAGCCCCGTACTCACCTGCACGCTCAAGGTGCTAATATCCCGGCGAATTTGTGCATTCTGCGCAAGGGAAGGGGTTACGGAAACGCTCCCAGTCGTGGAGTAACCGCTGACTCCCGTTGCATCAAAACTCGCAGAGAGCTCCACAGGGAGCTTGCTGATAAGCTTATCCTGCATGGTAGTCCCCTTTGCTTCCGCCAGGAGTTCAATGTTCTCAGTTCCTGCTGGAATCGTTGTCTGCCAACTGACCGTTGCACTTCCTTTAGCGGGCACGTTTTCCACAGCAATATTTTTTGTGAGAGCAATATTGGGTGAGGAAAGCGTCATGCGAACCGTATCTGCTTTGTCTGTCAGATTAAAGAGCGTGTAGGTCAGTGTGACCTGATCTCCTTCACGAACGAAGCGTGGCAGAATAGGCTGAATAATCAGATCCTGCTTCGTGTCGATCGACAAACTGCCACTACCCACGAGAGTATCTTTCGTGACGCCAATGCTGAGAAGCTCCCATCTGGTGAGATTATCGGGCAGAACGAAACGAATAGTTCCTTTTCCATTACTATCGGTCTGGATGGATGGATTCCAGTAGGCTGTATCCTTGAGAAGTCCGCGCAAAAAGGGCATACCGGAGGGACCGCCTTTTCCACTTCCTCCGACGGAACGCACGAGCCCACGTTCCACATAATGTGTGAGAGAGCTCGCTGTCCAAACGGCGAGAGATTCCATGGCATAGAAGGCGCGCATAATGTCGCGGTCGACTCCACCAGCAAGAGCAATGATACTTTCATCCACCACAGCAAGTGACACCTCTGCAGGCACTCCCAGTCCTCGATTATTGGTTGTGCTAATGGAAACATTCACCTCATCACCCGGCAGGTACTTTTGTTTGTCTGTAGACAAAGAAATAGTCAATTCCTTCTCCGCTTTATCGACCATCATGGTTCCATAGGCTACCTTAAGCCCTTGTGCGCCTTCCTTTGGCATGATGACTGCTGACACGTAGACACTCGGTATATAAGAGGATTTGACCGGAATTTTTACCGGCATGGCATTGGATGTCAGGTCAAATGAGTAGGTGTCCAAAACCGATCCACGTTCTACGGATACCAGGGCAGTAGCCTTTGGATATGGAGAAGTCAGGACAATTTGCGCTTCATCTCCCGGCTTATACTCTGGTTTATCGAGGAGCATTTGTGCTTTATAGACATCGTCTGAAGCCCAGGAAATATATCCGTTGTCATCTTTGGGATACACATATCCGTATTCCCGAGCGCGGTTGGTGTTTCCCTTTGCATCGGTCACTGTGGCGCGTGCAAAGTATTGACCAGGGCTTCCTGCTGGGAATTGCACGACTCCGCGCCCATCACTGCCTGTCGTGAGGGTCTTTGTCGCAATAACGCGATCAATTTTATCGTTGTAGGACATCATATCGCCGGAGACATCCTGCTTGGCAAAATTGGACCAGTCTTCCTGCACCAGTTCCACCGTCACGGTTTTTCCCGGTAAAACTGCTCCTGACGGTGTCATGGTCACTACATCAAAGTTCATGGTTGATCCTTCCTTGGCCATGTAGGCCGTATTGCGAAGACCCACGTAGGCATCGGCCTTATGAACGCGCACAACTTTTTCCGCAGTCACGACGCGGTTATTTTGATCGGAAGCCTCGACGCGGAGCGTGTAGAGTCCACCCGTTCCCGTGTCATCGAGGGCAAGCGGGCTGTTTATGCTAAACGTGCCATCGGAGGAAAGCTTCCCTTCGCCGCTGGCCATGAATCCATTTCCTCCATCACAGTAATAGTAGCAATAGGCACTGTCGGAGAAGCTAAACCATTCACCTGAGCTGCTCGGATTAAAATACAGCGACTCGCGGGTGAGTTCCCAGGAATAGGTTCCATTTGCGACGGGTAGACCGAAGTAATAGTCCGCTTTGCCTTGCAGGGAGAGGTTTTCTCCTGTGATATAATCGGTTTTTGCATTATCCATGGTGACACGGAAGTCTGGCCGCACATACTCTTCCACTTCAAAGGTTGTCTGTATAGGTTGATCGTACGTAAACTCCTGCGAGGGTGTGCTGTCTGTGAGAATGACATTGTATTCTCCCAGTGCTGCCATGGCAGGGAGTACCATGCTGCCCGAGAAGGTTCCTTGATCGCTTGACTCCACGGGGAAACTGCTCACCAGTTTGTATTGCGAGTCATAGATTGCCGCTGTCAGTTGCAGTTTTGCTGGTACGGAGTAACCATTTGCTTCCTTGGTGCGTACAATACCGCGCAGTCCCACTTCATGACCGGGGCGATAGATTTTTCTATCTGTATGCATAAAAACGCGATTGCCCTTCACTTCTCCCCATGCATTTCCCCAGGCCATAGAAAGCCCGTAATTGTAGGGTTCAAGACCACTATCCCAGCTGCTTCCGACAAGGCCAAAGTGATTTGCACCTTCAGCTACGGCAATGAGTTCCTCGCTCCATGTCAGTTCTCCTTGCATGCGGAACCGGTAAATACCCTGTGCATCCGTAGTTCCACTACTCACTTTGCGCCAGACGTTTTTCTCTTCCGTGTTTTCCACCGCATACACGGTTATATTGAGACCTGCCTGAGCCCCATTGCCATTCATGCTGGTTGCCCACACGGCCCCTTCCATAGGGCTGGTTTTGGTGGATTTGAGCGTCAGTGCGGTGTCCGCTACATACACAAGGCGATGTGCCAGAGAGGCGGAAGCTCCCATGATATCAGAGGTCCCCTGCGAATGTATGCCAAGGAAATAGACACCGGGCGTTAACTTTTCACCGAAGGTTTTTTCTATGTCGAAATCTTTTGCTACATTGTTTGTGGAGAGCCCCGTGAGATTTGCTGTCTTTGGCGATGCACAATAGGGCTTGAGGGCTTCTGCAGGCGACATCTGTACTTTGAGAGGCAGGTATTCAATTTGCATTTGCCCTGTTTCTGTTGAAACGGTGGTTCGTTTTGCTTCCTTCACAGCAACGTCGGCACTAATGTGACAGAGGTACCCTGTGGTGCGCGCGTAGACAGGGTCCTGGCTGCCTTCCAGAAGCACGGACGCTTCCAGTGTGTCACCATAGCGAAGGTATGAAGAACCACCGAGCGCTATGCTCATGGGGTTTGTCGCTGTTTTGTAGAGCAGTTTCACATCCGCAGCGAGGTTACCTCCATAAATATCCTTCGTGCCTGCCTTAATAGTAATGGTGATATTTTCGCGATCATTTATACCGGTCATGCTGAGTTTTATCTCATGGGGCCGAAAGGCGTAGTTTGCAAGGCCGGAAATGCGATCGTTATCAAAGCCCCATGCATGAGCATATACGGTCACACCAGAAATTACCCGCCCACCGTCACCCGTGATCCGCAGGTTGTTTTTGAGCGACGAAAGATCGAGGGGTTTGGAAAAATACAAAAAGGCATTATACACACTTCCTTGCTGTAGGAGAGCGCTGCCAGGTTCATTCCATGCGGAAAGATATTGCACAGGATCCTGCATCGCCTTTGTCGCATTTTGCGCACGATACAACAGTATTGCCACGTCTCGTCGATTCATCCCCTCCGCAAGACTGACGTAATCGAGCAATTTAAAGTCGTGGACCGTTTTCAGGTATGGTGTATACCACTCATTCTCTTTTATACCGTATTGCAAGGCGTTTTCATTATTCCCCTGGCCGTTGTACCCCTTTCGTACCTCCGGTAAGGGAGTTTTCAAGAAGGCGATGGCAAGTTTTGCTGCCTCCTCCGACTTCACGCCATCACCGCCGCGAAAAGTACCGTCTGGATACCCCTGAACAAATTGCAGTTTTTTGGCCGTGGAAACGTAGGGCGCATACCACGCGGTGGCAGGAACATCCGGGAAACCGTAGGCCTTATCATAGGCAGGTGTATTGGGAGCTGCGCGAAAGAGCATGGTGAGTATTTCCGCACGATTCACGATGGCCTCAGGACGAAAAGAACCATCGGGGTTTCCTTTGATGATGCCCTGTTCCTTCAGTGCTTTTATTGCACTGTAGGCGCTGTCGCTCGTGTCACACACATCGTTGAACAAACAGGTGTTTTGTGCGCTGGTGAGTGGCGCGATGGGGCCAAAAATTGTTGAGACAGCATAAAGACCAAGGATCAGGCCTGTGGTCAGTCGGCGGGAGATCATCATAGGATAGAAAATCAGAAAGTATGAGCTACGGTGTCCGAACGTAAAATTGAAGGGTTTCTTCACTACTTTTCAGAGTATGCTCTCCGGGAGTTAGGTCAATGAAAGTCGACAGGGGAAGGGCGCCTTCCAGTGGAATTGTCTCGCCATCAAGTTCGATTTGTGTCTTTATATATCCATTTCCATCCAGATGCACGGGAATACGCTGGCTCTTGGTAGGCAAATCTTTGTTGTAGAGAAAAACGTCGCCATTCTTTGGATGGGTAATACGAAAACTTGTCGTGAGCGGCAGGGTACTGCGTCCACTACAGGTCTCCTTTGGTGCTTTTTCCAGTAAAATACTTTCTCCCCATCGCGACAGTTCCGGCGGTAAAAAGATAAAGGTTTTGTGCACCACGTTGAGCGGGCATGTCTCATCTGCCTGCTTTCCCGTGTTCGCATCAATGCTAACGGTTCGGTGCCATGTATCGTGTTCCTTCGGTTCGGTTCCCGGTAAAAACCATTCGTCGTAGGTATTTGGGCATAGGTCTGTGGCGAGCATACCGGAAGGCGTGCAGATCCGAACTTTTGTGAGCCCCTCCCAGGTTTCGTTTCTCATGGTTTTTGCGGCGGTTTCCGTGGTGCGAAAGCGTAAAAAATCGTGCAACACGGGTATGGCGCCAGAAATGCCGGTCACGCCCTCCATCGGCGTGTTATCGTTGTTGCCTACCCAAACGCCCACGGTAATTGCGGGGGTATAACCGAAGGCCCAGTTGTCGCGGTAATCTTTTGTTGTACCGGTTTTTACGGCCACGGCGTCAGTAATGCGCAGGCGGCTGGTGAGACCAAAGGAAATTTCTCTCGCTGCATTATCACGCAGAACATCTGTCACCATGCGAATGCTCGCTCTTAAGTGCGGATCTGTATTCACCGGACCCTGGTCGTGAGAAGTCGTGTAGACGCGTGTTCCATTTTTCTCCATATGGTCCACGATATGCCCCGTGGTTTTCTGTCCACCATTCGCGAGCATGCTATAGGCATGGGTGAGATCAGTAAGGGTCACTTCTCCGCCCCCCAGAGTAATGCCCAGTCCGTAAAAGGATGCGTCCTTATCAAAGGTGATTCCAAAGTCCTTGAGAAGGGAATAGAAGGCATCAAAACCCACCATGTCGAGCACTTTCACCGCGGGGATATTGAGAGAGCTTCCCAGTGCGGCGCGCATGGTCACAGGGCCATGGAATTTCAGGTCATAGTTTCGCGGAATATAGGGGTCACCGGAGGCAGTTGTAAAAGTGGATTCCGTGTCGTAGACAATGGACCCCGGGCTTTTTCCCTGCAGAAAGGCCGCAAGGTAGGTAAAGGGTTTGAGGCTTGATCCCGGTTGCCGCTTTGCAAGTGCAACATTAAAGGCACCATTCTCCGTAAAGTATCCTCGACTGCCCACCATGGCACGAATGGCTCCTGTTGAGGGCTCGATCACCACAGCGGCTCCGTTGGTCACATGTTTATCCTTCAGTGTTTCAAGGCTTCGCGCAAGAACGCCGGTCAGCTCGTCGTGCCAGGTGAGATTGATAGTTGTGTAAATGTCATAGCCTCCTTCTGCAATATCAGGGACGATTTTCTTCGCCTCTTCCAGAGCATAGAGTGCAGCGTGCGGTGCGCGAAAGGTTGTTTCCTCTGGCGCAAGAACCAAGGGAACTTCTGCTGCTTCCTTCGCCTCTTCAGTGGTAATCATACCTTCTTCCATCATTCTGCCCAGCACGAGGCTCTGGCGTGATCGCGCGAGGTCCATACGAACGGCGGGCGAATAACGCTCTGGCGCAGGTAATAATCCTGCCAGAAGTGCAGCTTCCCCCAAAGTGAGCATGGATGGCGCTTTGCCAAAATATCCCCTCGATGCAGCACGTAGACCGATATGACCACGACCAAAGGAGACCGAGTTTAGGTAGGTCCTCAGAATCTCCTGCTTCGAGGTGACGCTATCTATGCTCATGGCCAGCAGAAATTCCCGTGCTTTTTGGAGTACCGTTCTAGGCTCCCTCGGGAAATACGTCACTTTGACCATTTGACTCGTGATGGTACTCCCGCCACGCGTACCCATGGAGGCAATAAGCGCGCCAAAATCCACACCATGATGCGCATAAAAATGCTGGTCTTCCGCTGCAATAAAGGCTTTGGAGACGTAATCCGGCAACTCGTCCATCTCCTGCGCTGTGAGGGGAACGCCCGGCAGACCGCTCCCCACGGCATACATGAGTTCTCCGCTTGCAGACAGAATGCGCGTTTGAGGCTGTCCTGCCACAGGCCCTGCCAGCAACGGAGAGAAGGTATACCAAAGAAACGCCCCCTGGAGCAGCAGAGAAAAAACAACAATATAGCGGTCTCTTTTTTGCACAATCGTTGGAGAAATTTGAATGTCTCCAGTGTAAGCGCCATTTTTTGTTTGAAAAGAGAGCATTTGTCTATTTTGCCTCCCCTATGATACAATGTGTAGAAATATTTCTTTTCAACACACACACATGGCCAGATTGACACACACAATTTGGAAGAAGGTCCTGCATGTCGGCGTCCTCCTTTCCTTTGCTCTCACGAGCATTGTGAGTCCTTTAACTCCTACGTTTGTTGCCTCTGCTCAGTCGACACTGACCGTCAACAACAATGCGCCGCGAGTGACAAAGGCTGAATTTGTTCGCTACAAGGAATCGCCAACGGCAGCAGAACGTCTTGCTGTACGTATTACACGCGATACTTCTCAAGCAAGTTGGAACACTGCTTTCCAGTATTATGAACTCAATCTTTTTCAGGTGGGGAACCCTGCTGTTGCCGAAGTAACGCTGAAATCAAATACGCTGACACGTATGACGACAGGCAAGGATGAATTTATCCTTCCAGTCAATACGCCAGTGTTTAGTAGTATCGACCATATAAACGATATGAAATTGGGCATACGTATCTCACCTGTATACAACATGTCTGATGGTTCATTACAGCGTGCTGTGGCAGGTACTGAAGCAATTCTGGAGTACAATGCCCTTGAAAAGAGCAACTTTTCTACACCGACCTTTGCTAAAGAAGGCAGTGGACTTCGCCTAGGGTTTACCTATGACACATCACGAGAGGCAAAAAATAACAATGGAAATGGCATCAATGGCTGGATTTTTAAACAGGGAGATACCATTCTCGACCAGGGGCCTATTGGCTCATACACGATTACTAATCCACTTCAGGAGGCTCGCTACAGTGTGGTAACGACCTTTACGGATGGGAAACAACGTGAATTTATTGTGGATAAAGTGAATAAGGATGCAAACTTTGCAAACTATGTTATGTCGCTCAACGCAAGTGCAGAGTCTGCGGCCGGCACAATTTCCTGGACCAAGGTGCCAGGTGCAGCGCGATATTCTCTTGAGCTCTACCGGTCTGGAGAGACAGCGATGCTCAAGAAAGCAGAAGCTGCGGGTGATAGTGATGGGTATCGATTCTCCGAACTTTCTCCGGACACTTTCTACGCAGTAAGTGTATTGGCAGTTTCTTCAACAGGCCAATTCATTGCAAAGGGTGATATTCAGTTCCGTACAACGTATGTGGCGTCGACCGATCTCACGCCAAAAAATGGCGCTGTTATTTGGAAATATAACAACGATAAAACCTACCGTCTTCAGTGGGAGGGAGGTGTTGAACCATTCATTATTGAAGTCTGGAAAGGTTCTTCAAAAGTCCGAACAGAAAATAGCTGGTACACGAGAACGATAGATATTGATGTTGATACAAATGCTTCCTACGAGGTACGTGTCTTTAATAAGAGTGACTTCGATGCCGCAAAATACGATAAGCGATCGACGATAAATTTTTCTACGGGCACTGCTGCAACAACTACCACAAATACTACAGCTGCAACCACTAAACCAACTCCTCCTTCTTCGGTAACGATTGCCTCAGAACAAGACGGTATGCGTGTATCGTGGTCACCTGTATCTAATGCAAGTTCCTACGACGTGGTACTCTATGAAGTGACTGGATCAAAGGAAGTGAAAAAGTATTCTGGCCTTGCATCAAAAGAAGTGAAATTCCTGACCACCGACGGAACGGGTATTGCGCCTAATACAAAGTATTTTGCTGCCGTTTGGGCGAACAACAATGTAGGAACAAGTGGATATGCAGCTTCTGGAGGTGAAGCGTTCATTCCCCCAACAACGTCGAGTTCGACCACCTCTACATCGGGCACGACAACTGCCCCAGTCATCAACAACTTAAATCAGCCAGGGAACGTTCAATTTGACGCATCAAAGAATGAGATCTCTTGGACGTCCGTAAAGGATGCTGGATCCTACAGCTATGAACTCAATCGGGGAGAATGTACGAATACATCTTCCGGTGCAAATTGTACGTGGGGATTGGTTAAGCGCGGCTCTGCATTGCAGTCACCTGTACGTATTGCAGGTTTGACTGGGAATACACAGTACCAGTTTGTTCTCCAGGCGCAGATAGAAGTGCCCGTCGATCCAGCGCAGCCTAATGGAGAAAAGAAAACCATTTCCAGTACAAAAACGATTACGCAATTTGCGACGGCAAAGGGTGCAGAAAAATGGGATGTGCAAAGTATCGGCACACCAGACATTGTTCAAGTAGATGGAATTGAAGTACAAAATACTAACGGTGTTGTGGTGATTCGCTACAAACTTCCGAAGATGAATGCATCCACGAATGGATTAAAGCTCCAATTGCTGACGACAGACGGATCTGGATATGATCTCATGACGAAGAACTTTACGGCAACGGCGACACCGGAGGGACGCATAGAAATTCCTCTTTCCAATATTCAGGGAGTAAGCCAGATTGCACAGATTCTTCGTACAAATGGTCCATCAAATGTCTGGTTTAAGTTTGTAGGGCTCAATGGCAGTGCAACCACCGGAGACGTTCGTACTTCAGATAGCTTCCGTCTCCCAGAACCTGGAGACGTAACAATTACCAGTAGTGCGTTTTCAACCTCCGCTGCCGGTGGAACGAATACCTCGGCAGGTGCTTCTGCAACTGTCGGTTCTGTGAACAATCTCGCAATGGTGTACGATGCGGCGAATACCCGTATTAACATCACATGGGATCAGGCAACAGGCGCTGCTGGTTACGAAGTGATCATCTCTGGTGATATGGCCACAACAAGTTCTACAGGTGTTGCCAACTTTGAGACCTTTAGTCAGAAACTCTTCTCGACGCAGAATAAGTTTTCCATTTCTTCACCGTTGGCCGGAAAAACCTATACGGCAAAAATCCGTGCGGTGGCGACAGACGGAGTGACGATGTCTCAGCAAGTAACGAAAGATGTAACGACGCCAGTTTGGAAGCCATACCCCTCTGCGGCAGATATTAATGCACTGAATGTGACGACAACGGCAAGTGCATCTTCGCAAACTGTGACAGCAACAATCGAAGGCAGTAATGGACAAAGTGTCTCTATACCAGGAAATACCATTTCATGGACGGGCATCTCTGATACGACCTTTACAAACTATCGTGTCTTTATTCGAAAGAAGGAAGCGAACCCTGTCGATTGGCAGTACGCCGCTAATTATGATGCAGCGAAAGGAACAACTTATCGCGTTGTGGGTCTTTTGCCTTCAACAGACTATGAATACTACGTAGCAGCACAGTATCTTATCTTGGATACAGATGGAAAGACGACAAAAACGCTCAACAAGCGTATTACGGACATTTTGACGTTGAAAACCCTCGCACAGGAATCGCAACCAGAAGATCCAAGTCTTTCGAATGCCTATGCACGAGCGAAAACAAACCGTGACTACACGGATCGCGAACTGAGTAACGTCACTGTGGAAGCAGGTGCATACTTGAAGTCCAAAAACTCTTCAACGCTTACTCCTCTGTATACAGTCGCGAGTAATCCTAGTGCGCTCCAGCTGCGTGCTGGAACCTTAACAGCAAAGGAACATTACAAAAAAATTACGTTAACTCCTGATCAGGCTTTAAACGCTGAAGCTGTCTATATTCGGTCTTCAACGAACGGTGTTGGTCCACTTTCCCCTGGAGGTGGAACAAAGGCAGCATTCTGGGTTATTGACCGTACAACGAATGGTCAAGATTTGGGTAGCTGTGTCGTGAATGTCTTCCCGTACTGTAATGGAACAGGTAACGCGGGTGATTCATATCAGTACATTAAGATCGCTTTTGATAAATTGAAGGCATCCTCAAGAAATATCTTGATTGAAACCATGAGTCTTCCATCAGGCAGTCTCCGTACGTCCTACAATCCTTCAGGTGTACAGGTAACCGAAGTGGAATACAATAACCAACTTATTGGATGGCCACTCAATTTCGAGTTTGAGATTCCAGAAGTGAGTAGTGCCGACCTTCCGCAGGTTGCGCTCCAGGATGTTCGTGGGGGTAGTGAAAATCTTTCTCTCTATCCAGGTCGTACAACAACACGAAACCTCGACATTTTGATCCAGCCTTCAGCAAATACACAGCGTTGTGAAATCCGCGAGAATAATGGGGCATGGGAGCAAATTGCTTGTGCAAACAATAATCTTTTGCAAACCGTCCCTTACACCTTAAAGACAACAACGTCTGGAAATGTGACCTTGCAGCTTCGCGCAATCAATAACATTGCGTCAACAGAGTCTCGAGGGGTGATCATTGTCTATGACACGCAAACACCAACCATCTCGCTTTCTGGAGTTCCTGCATCGTGGTCGAGTGAAAAGGTCTTTGGTATTGAGGCAAAATGTGATGCAGGTGATGCAAATTGTCTTCAACCTTCCATTACGACGACAAATCTGCTTTCAGAAGCACAACAGTGTTCCGATTTGAAGACTATTGCGCCTGCACAGACATGGGTAGAGTGTGATGCAGACAACAACTACTGTAAGGATCTTCGTTTCGACATGGTGGCAGGCACGAACCCAACGTATATTTGTGCGAAGTCTCGCAATGCGTCGGGAGTGGAAAAGTATGCACAAAAGCAGCTTCTTCGTGTGGATACGGCAACTCCAGATTTGGACGCAACCATTGAAGGTGCACAACAAAGTGGTGCAAGTTTCTTTGTGAAAAATAACACGGTGTCCTTGAAGCTCAATCGTGCTGATGCGGGGAAATCAGGTCAGGCCTCTTGTACTATTGGTGGTGATGTGACGGGATCTCCCGCTTGTCCTACTGCTGGTCAAAGCGTCCAGCTCACGCTTTCTTCCGGTGACGGAACGAAGAAAGTGAGTGTTTCTCTTAAGAATAATGCAGGGAAAACGAAAACCCTCGAGTTCTATGTGAAGCAGGATGCTTCTGCTCCAGCGTTTGCGGCTAATACATCCATTCTTGCCTTCGATAAGTCGGCAAATGGAACGGTAAAAATTACACCAGCTATCTCGTCCGATACAAATCTCGATCGCATTGAGCTTGCCTTTACAACCGCAAGTGGCAATGTAGCGCTTCCTGCCGATCTTTTTGCGGCGGTTCTCCCAAACATCACGGTGGAAGGAAACAAGATTATTATTCGCGCAAATGAGGCTGGGGTGATTCCACAGAGTTACCTCACAGATGGACTCGCTCTTCGAGGCTTGCCGGTCGATGCTTCGGGAACGGCAATTGCCTATACGGTGACACAAAAGGTGTTTGACCGCGCCGGCAATGAATCTGAGGCGAAACAGACCCAGTTTACGCTCCGCGATGCCGTCTCTACGGAAACGGTGTCTATTACTTCTGGATCTGTCAGTCTTCCTGCAACGGCACAGTCCTCCATTCTGCCTGTGGACATCAAGTTCTCAGCAAGCCCTGTCTATTACACGGTGACAAAGAACGGTTCAGAGGGTGCGAAGATTGCCTTCAACGGCTCTATTGCCCTTGAACCAGGAACTTATACCGGGATTCTCGTGAAGTTCTATGATGCGCAGAATAGAAAGATTGGTAACGACTACGGTCCTTTTGCCACCACGATTTCAGCCCAGGGGGCAATAGCCGCCCTCGGTGGATCCTCCGTGATTCGTACAAAAGATCGATATGTCAGCATTCCTATTGAAAGTATTGATTCTACAAGCGATAAGGTGACCTATAAGGTAACTCGTGGCGGTCAAGAACTCACAACGGGTGAACGACAAAAGGCAAACTATGCAACACGATTTGATATTACCAGCGTCGCTTTGGATCCAAACTCGACAAACGATGTGTACGTAACTATGAAGGATGCGGATGGTAAGGAAACCATCTTCAAGAAAACCTATATCCATGATGATAAGGCGCC
Organism: Candidatus Gracilibacteria bacterium CG17_big_fil_post_rev_8_21_14_2_50_48_13; assembly: GCA_002783265.1. GTDB lineage: Bacteria > Patescibacteriota > Gracilibacteria > 1-14-2-50-48-13 > 1-14-2-50-48-13 > 1-14-2-50-48-13. The sequence goes on from PFFG01000009.1 coordinate 261,842, forward strand.
TGTGGTGAAAAATATTCAATCTGAAATTGCGAACACGGATAAGCCAAAGTGGAAGTTCAGTGTTGAGGATGCAGCTGGAACTCCAGTAAAGACGGTACTTACCCGATTAGTAAACCTGACCACGGGAGAATATACGGATGCAAAGGCCGTGACGGCTGCAAATAACCAGTTTGATATTCAGTACGCCGACATCCCTATGCGCCCTGGACATGAATATGTGCTTGAAGTCACCACGGAAGACGAACTTGGAAACAAGGAAGTAACCCGCTCAACGGGTATCCTCACCAAGGGGAAAACATCTCGTGACAACCTCGATATGCTCCAGCGAGCCGTCAATATTGATACGAGTAAGATTACTACGGACAACATTGATGTAACGCTGAGTTACGGCTCAAAGAGCTATACGGCGCGTATGCCACGCGGTAAACAGGTGGTGTTCTACGATATCCTTGCCCGCGGTAAGGAAGCAGGTTCAAACCAGAGCTTTACACGCCTTCCAGTCGGACGCTATCAGATGGTGATCAAGACAGTAGGACTTTCCCAAGATCAAACGCAGGCTATAGATAACTTCATTGTTGAACCGTACTTTGCAGATGCAAACGGGGATCTCAACGGTGACGGAAAGATTGGTCAGTTTGATCGCGCACTGTACGTGCAGGGTGTGGCATCAGGAAAATATCCTGTCGCCGACTCTGTTCTCACGCAACTGAGCGCTACGATTGATACGAAACTTGCAGAAGTTGCCCGTACCAATGGTATTGAATTCCTTCGTAATTAATATTTTTCTCCCATACCTTACTCATCGCCCATCGTATGAACGCACAAACAAAAAAACTCACCGGCGTCGTTGGACTCACAGCAGGGCTTGCCCTGACTATTATGGTCCTCTTTGCCAGCACACCTTTTGGCACCTTTCTCCAGTCTTCGCTCTTTGGTGGCCTTTATGCGGCCAAAGATCCAGGATTGTATACCGCTCGAGAAGAACAGACTTCAACGGGTAAGGTTCTCAAGGCCGACCAGGGTGTTACTTTGCGCGCTGAACCTGTGCAATCGGGTTCGACGTATCAAATGAATGTATATCTTTCGTCACTTATCAAGGATGCAAATCTTGATGCCGACTCACTGCGCGCCATTGTGACCTATGATGCATCGCAGCTGTCAGTTGCCAATGCGTCGACAGATATTGCACCGGTAGCAACAAATGCATCTGTGGATACAAGTTTTACGCAGGTGCTCAAGAATGCACAGGGAGGAGAACTGGGTATTTTGTACCTTGGTCTTGATAAGGCATCGAACTTTGTCGAGCCTTCTGAAGAACTGCTCCGAGTTCGTTTCACAGCGAAGCAGTCGACTCCTTCTTCTGCTGAGGCCAAGCTCATTGCGGTGAAGCTCTACAAGCGAGATAACATCACGGATGCAACGAAGCCAACACTGTTTTTAACGGAAAATGAGGGAGATTACACCGTCGCAGAGAAAGTATCTGTGGTCTATCAGGGGAATACGGTTCAGGTGACAGAGAATCTTGTTGCGGGGCAGCGTATCCGCACAGAGAATTATAAAAATGCATCTGGAGCAACCACAAAGACCATTGAGCTCACCTACGACGGGATGGGTCGCCTTCTCAAACAGGTGACAACTATTGTTGGAGGCGATACGGAGACGCGCGTTTATACGTATAAAGATGATGGAAGTTTTACGGAACAGATTACGGCAGTGAAACAGAATGGTGCGACGACATCAACGACGCTTGCCTACGACAAAAACAAGAATTTGATGCAGAATACTCCTGGCACGACGCAGGTTGTCGCAGTATCCACGGGAACTGTTCTGCCAACAGCGACCAAAGATACAACCATCAAAACAGTCACAACAGGTGTGACCTCTGCTGTAACGAATACGACAACTACAGCGGGTTCAACCGTGACAAGTCAGAATGCAACGACAACAGGTAATACTCCATGTACACCTTCATCGGCAGAGCGCTTCAACGATACCGTTGGACACTGGTCAGAGACGGTGGTGGAACAGGCACGTCAGAAGTGTATCATCAGCGGTAAATCCCTTGGGCGTTTTGCTCCTGATGAACCGGTGACGCGAGCAGAACTCACGAAGATTGCTGTGGAAGCCTTCAAGGTTTCTCAGGCGTCAGGATCTGTGGGCTTTGCGGACGTATCGGATACTGAATGGTATGCGTCGTACATTCGAGCGGCAAAGGCTGCAGCGATTGTGGGTGGGTACAACGATGGTACCTTTAAGCCGAATAATCAGGTGAACCGTGCTGAGGCACTCAAGATCATTCTTGAAGCAGGTGTGAAGACGAATGCGTCGAAGCTGAGCGTGAACCTTGATAGTGTCTTTGGGGCTTGGCTCAATCAAAACCCAACCTACACGTATGTGCGGTTCCCCGATGTGAAGGTTGCCGATTGGTTTGGTAAGTATGTGTATACTGGTTCTGAGCGCGGTGTCGTAAAGGGATACAACGACCGCGGTGTCGATGTCTTCCGCCCTGCGCAGCCCGTAACGCGTGCGGAAGCCGTGAAGATGATTATGAGTATTGTGCAGTAAGAAGGGGCACGAAAAACCCCGCCCACGGGCGGGGTTTTTTCATACACAAAAATACCCGTAGAACCGGGAGGGTCGCTATGTCCACAATATGGGAGATAGACGGAAAGCCACTCAGCGCGATATCTACGGGCAGCTATTGTGTAACATATTCTTGGAAATTACTGCAAGAGGAAGTGTGAACTTTTGTTGCCTCGTTGCTTTTTCCCCTGCCTTATGGCACACTTGGATAGCTTGATTTCAGGAGTGCAATATGGTATGATTACCTCTCAAAGACGAAATGCGTCAATGACCTTGCCCTCTATCTCCCCAAACCATGTATAAGAACCACGTTTCACACATTGCAAAAACTGCAGCCTATACCTCAGCAGCTTGTCTTCTTGCCTTGAGTTTTCTTGCAGGGAACGCTCAGGCAGCAGTGCAGAAAGATGTTGCTGCGGATTTCTTGAAGCAGGCAAACATTATTCAGGGTGATGCAACAACAGGCGATCTTCGACTCGATAGTGAGATTAACCGCGCGGAGCTCATGAAGATCCTCGTGAATTCAGCAACGAATACCGTCGACACTTTCACCTATCGCAACTGTTTGGCTGATATCAATTCTGAATGGTTTGCACGCTATGTGTGCTGGGCGAATGAACATAACTATGTGGGTGGATATCCTGACGGAGCTTTTCATGCGGGGCGGTCTGTAAACCGTGCGGAGGCACTGAAAATGGTGAGCGAGGTGTTCCACCTCGATTACAAGCGTATGGCACCCGTTGCTGATGAATCCATTTGGTATGATATTTATGTGCGCAACGCACAAAGACAGCGCATTATCGAGGCTCCTTTGACTGCTGAACAGTTGGCACAGCCTGTGACGCGCGGTGAGATGTTTGATTACCTTTTCCGCGCCATGGCGGTGAGTCATGGTGCATCGGACACTTTCACGGATGCAGAATATAAGAACTTTCCCACGGAATACTTTGCTGAGAAAGAGCAGACTGCTGCGCCGCGAACGCTGACCCCTGCAGAGGATGCATTGATTCGTGTACTTCGTGCACAACTTGCCTATGGCTATCAGCCTATGACGGGCACTGGAAGTGGTATGGTGCGGTTTTCCGGTGAAGGTGCGGGTATGACCTTTGCGGTCCGTCTCGATGCTTCCTCAACGGATAAGTATGACGGAACAAAGACAGAATTTGATGGCTTTAATCAGGATACACAGCTGGTGCTCGATGTGGCAACCACAGGAGCAGACAATGTATCTTTCAAAACCGTAGCAGATATTTCTCTTGCGGGGAGTGGTACAACGATGCTGTACGGAAAACTCAACAACTTTGAACTCGTTGATGTGGAGGCACCTATCGATGTGAAGCTTGCTTTAAATGAGGCAAAATCTCAGGTGGATTCCATGAAAGACATCTGGTTCTCGCTGGATCTTTCTACTTTGTCTGAAGGTGTGCCTCTTGAAAACTCGCTCGCGACCTACCAGATGCTCGGAAGTGCGGCCATTGATTTTCTCGAAAAGGGCATGAAGTCTTCTGCTGAACCGTACATCGATGTTATTGCCTCTGATGAGGGAACGCAGTCGACGCTGCTTTTGAAGCCTAATGCGAATCGTCTCCATGCGTTAGTGGAGGCTATGGTCATGGGAACCAATCCAAGTGCGAATCGCTATCTGGTACGTCAAACAGAACGCACCTTTGAAAGCGCACTGAACATGTTTGCAAAAAACATGTCACTTCTCCTTACCTACGACAAGACGGATGCGCTCCTCCGCAAGGTGGCAACCATTCTCGATCCGGTGACTATTGAACTTCCGGAAGAGCGAACCAAGTTGACACTAGAATTGGCTGCAGAGCAGTTCTACAATTACGATAAAGATTTCTCTCTTATCTTCCCCGAGTCTGCACAGGATCTTATGACCTTCTTCCAAGGTGAATCTTCTGCGGAAGACGAAAGCATGGCGCGCCCGCCTGAGGCTCCCTTAGCCCAGTAAACCCTTCAGTTGCCCCGCGGCATCTGCTAAAAACAGGTCGTCACATCCGCCAATATGCAGAAAAATCTGCGGAACGGTTGTCCGGCCTGTTATTTCTATGAGCTCATCGCGTTTTTCCTCGTCGTGGGTGATATCAATCTCCGTATACTCCAGCCCGAGCTCGCCTAGCTTACTTTTTGCCCGTGTGCAGTAAGGACAGTATTGGGTGGTGTATATGATCGCTTTCATGGTGTGGTTTGTGCTGGATTTGAGTCAAAGTGCCCCTAGTCTAGGGAAAAATGTGCCATTTGTCATATATTTCTGTAGGAGAAATGGGAAGAATAGGTATACTCCCATCGATTATTTACGAGAATTTTTATGAGAAAATCTGGATTCATTTCCATTATTGGTCGCCCGAACGCGGGGAAATCCACGCTGATGAATACGATCTGTGGTAAAAAAATTGCGATTGTTTCCCATATTCCGCAAACAACGCGCAATGTGATTAAGGGTATCTACACCAAGAAAGATACGCAGATGGTGTTTCTGGATACGCCCGGTATTCATGAAAGTGTGAAGCAGTTTAATCAGATTATGAGTAAACAGGCGCACATTGCTATGGATGAGTCGGATCTGGTGCTCTATGTCATTGACCTTACCCGCCGTTTCGGGAAGGAGGAGGAAATCATCCTTGCGGCTTTGCAGGAGCTTGGTAAGCCTGTTATTGTGGCGTGTAATAAAGTGGATGTGCAAGACGAGCATGTGGTCGAGAACTCCATGCGCATTAATGCGGAAATGGAAAAAAATCCGACATGGTCACTCATCTACATTTCTGCCTTGAAGCAGAAGAATATCGACGAATTACTTGCGGCAATCACTGAAAAACTCCCAGAGGGCGAGTTTTACTTTCCTGACGACATGTACACGGACAGTGCTCTCGATTTCATGGTTGCCGAGACGGTTCGGGAAAAGGTGATGCTCCAGACCTATGAGGAAATTCCCCATGCAGTGCGTGTGGAAACTGTGGAAATTGACGATTCAGATCCAAAATTTGTTTCTGTCTTTGTTGATATTTTTGTGGAGCGGGACTCGCAGAAAGGCATGGTCATAGGCAATGGCGGCATCAAGCTCAAGCACATCGGCATGGATGCACGACGGGAACTTGAAGATTTATTCAAGAAGAAGGTCTTCTTGAAACTGAATGTGCGCATCGACAAAAACTGGCGCATGCACGCCTAGGTCTTTGTCGATGCATGAATTTACTGTGGAAGCGTCGGCAGGGGAACGTTGCCCGAGTTTTTCATGAGGCGTGTCTTGGCGATATCTTCCACTCGGTGGATAATACCGCGCAGCTCCGTTCGTGTTACAGCAACGTTCGGGAAGAGGTACCGACCTGCTTTCGTGATGGTTGTTGAAAGAATCTTTTGTGAGATTGTGGTAGGCGCGATGGAGGAGTACCAGGCGCTTGGCGTAACATCGACGGCACTGGCAGGCTCTTTGTCCAGGCTCAGCAGGAAATAGCGAATGAGAATGGTTGCTGCTTCAATACGTGAGATGGGCTGATCAGGTTTATAGGTGTTGTCACCATACCCCATGACCCAGCCACGGTTATAGGCATAGGCAACATCTGCGTAGGCATAATGTTCAGGTGTGAGGTCGGAAAAGGGCAGGGTGCCATTATAGGCTGGTAGGTCAATACACTGACTTTCCAGGAGCAGCTGCACGAAGGCCCCACGCGTCATGTAGGCACGAGGACATCGCAAGGGATCATTTCCACAGGTTTCCAGAATGTCGCGAAAGGCGACAATGTTCAGTACATTGCCGTTCTCGTCTGTGGGATGCTCTGCACAGAATGTCTGTAATTGTGCATCCAGGTCTGATCCTGCGGAAGGACGGAGAACGGGTGGTCGTGAGGAGTCCATCGCCTCCGTGTTGTCTGGCTGGTTTCCCTTAAGAGGCTCCGTGAGTACAGTATCGATCAGTTCCGGTATGTTTTCTTCGGAAAATCCACCACCGCCGCCTGAATAGGGTGATGTGCTGGTCGTGCTGGGAAGAATTGCCTGCACAGCAAACTGTTGCACTCCACAGGTGCCGTAGTTTGCACAGTTGAAATTGATGGTGCCGGTAATGGGCCCCGTTGCCGTTCCATGAAAATAGCCGTTACTATTCATAGAAACACCGGAAAAGTCGATGTATCCCGTATTTTCACCCCATGCATAGCCGGAAAAGGTGTCATTTGCTGCGCGCATAACGCCGGATAAGGTGGGCGCCATGTTAATCCAGCCAAGCTGCTGACTCCAGGCGTAGCCCGTGATGCGGTCTGAACGAACCTGAACATCGCCGGCGGCACTGCCAAAGGAAATCCACCCAATGTTTTCTGACCAGGCATACTGATTGGTACTATCGATGTTTGTGGCTGCCTGTGCAATGCCCACGGAGGAGAAGGCGAGCGCAAGACAGCAGAGGGCAAAAAGTCGTTTCATTGAAGGAGAAAATTAGTCTGTGAGGGCTGCATAGTCCCAACCTCGAGCGGCTCCATTACAGACATAGAGCCTGTTGTTCAGCGTGTCGATGCTAATACGGCCGCGTTCGTTGTCATTGTCGCAGTCTGCCAATGGAGGAGTTCCCGCATTATTATCTTCGGCTTGGAGATATTTCCCATCGGGAATGTGGAGAGCGGATCTCGGGTTGATCACACCAATACCGACATTTCCAGCATTCTCCTGAAGCACAAGCGGACGATTAGAAGCATTGAGCAGGCTTCCTTCACTGGATACCTGAATTGCTCCATAGTCTGTTGAAGCAGTTTTTCCATAGATATTGACCACTGCATTTTGGCTGTCAGATTTCACCGAAAGATCCGCATCAGGAATAGAGGTCAGGCGACCAACCATCATACGGTCTTGCACATTGACGTATCCATTGGGCGCAATGCGCATTTTTACCGACTCAGCCCCGTTTTCGTAGGTATGGAAATCGAGACGTCCTGAATCATCGGCACCCGCGCGGCGACCCGATATATAGGCGATCTCATTGGGGGCAACCATGCCGTTGTCCTGAATATAAAAACCAATTCCTGCACCAAAGCCATCCAGCGCATCTTGATCCGTGATATGCATGGAGTCGACTCCAGAACGAGCACTTTGATCAAGCGATGTCGTACGTTCTCCACGAATCGGTGTATTGCCACTACGAACCGTGAGGGCATTTGTTGGAGAGGGGTTTCCAATGCCGACATTTCCATCGGCATCAATAACGAACGGTGTGGTGTCACCGGGGGCGTCGTTGACGACAAAAGATTTTCCGGTGCCGTTATTGGTAACGGTGAGTTCTGTTGTCCCTGTTGTGGTGATGCTTGTCAGCGATGCAAGACTTGTGATGTCGTTGTTCGCGCCAGAAGCGGCGGGAGCAACGACGGTACAATTGGCACTTCCCGGAGCACATGTTGGACTCAGGGTTTCCCCAAGGTTATATGGAGTTGCGGGCGGAGCAGCAAATACCGTGCCAATAACGGCGAGACTGAGCACGCCAAAGGTGCCAAGCCGGAAGCTCATGTGGGAGGGAAACAGGTTTTTCATGGAAAATTAGTAAGAAACCATCACGAAATCATACCATGAGGTTACAGAGTTTTCAAGAGTGTTCCTAAGGACCTGTCCTCTCGGGGCGCTCAATGGGGTTAGTCCTTCGGGCGCATCATGGGGAAGAAGACGAGGTCGCGCAGGTTCTCCTGACCTGTGAGGAGGGTGGTGATGCGATCGACGCCCATGCCCCAACCACTGATGGGGGGCATACCATACTCCATGGCAGTGATGTAGTCTTCCTCCATTTCCATGGCTTCGCTGTCGCCCGCTTCCTTGGCGGAGGCTTGATCGACAAAGCGTTCCATCTGGTCGATAGGATCGACGAGCTCGCTATAGGCTTTGACCACCTCCCATCCGTTGACGACGAGCTGGAACTGATCCACCGTGCGACCATCCTTGTCGGACTTGCGCGCCAGGGGCTGCATGGCCGTTGGATAGTTGAAGACAACCGTCGGATTGATAATATGCGGCCGATAGAGCTTCTTGTACACGTGGTCGAGAAGCGTTGTAAGTCCCATGAGATGAGCGCCTTCAATGGTTATGTTTCGTTTTTTGAGGTCTTCCAATACTTCCTCCGGTTTTGTGTAGGAAAGAATCGGGAATCCGTCATTTTCAAAGAGCTTGATGTAGTCTACCCGTGCCCAAGGTGTCGAGAAGTCGATGATACGCTCCTGCCCTTCTTTATCGCGAATCGGTCGCTTGCGGTCGAGCTGTAAATCTTCGAAGATATGATCAAACATGCGCTCCGTGAAGGCGATGTTGTCTTCGAAGTTCCAAAAAGCTGCGTAGTGTTCAATGTGCGTGTGCTCCGGCAGGTGAGAAGGGTCTATGCCTTCATTGCGAAATACCTTACCAATTTCGAATATTTTTTCGTACCCTCCGACGATGAGTTTTTTGAGGGGGAGTTCGTGGGAAATACGCAGCACAAGATCAATGTCGAGGGCATCGTTGTGCGTTCTGTATGGATTTGCTGCAGCTCCCGTTGCCGTTTCCAGAAAGGTTGGCGTTTCCACTTCCATGAAGTTCTCCTTCCAGTAAAACTCGCGCAGAGAACGGAGGAAGTTGCTGCGAAATCGAAATCGCTCACGTGTTTCTTCGTTTGCAATGAGGTCCAGGTAGCGTTGGCGATATTTTGTTTCCTTGTTTTCCAGGCCGTGGAATTTATCCGGCATCGGGCGAAGTGCCTTGCCAAGAAATGTAAACTTCGTGACGAGGAGAGTGATTTCCCCATGTTTTGTGCGGAAAAGGTCTCCCTGAACGCCCACCCAGTCGCCGAGGTGGACGCAGTCTTTTATAAAGCTATAGGTTTCTTCACCCAGCATATCCTGCATAAAAGCAAGCTGTATGCGCCCTGGCTCGTCTTGGAGAATGGCAAAACTGAGTTTCCCATGGGCTCTCTGCATCATAATACGACCAGCAAGAGCGTAGGTAGCGGGTTTTCTTGCTTTTAGATCTTCCAAATCAAACAGCTGGTCCTCCGATACGTTGGTGCAGTCGATGGAATGATGGGTCTGCTGAAACTTTTCTGGATAGGGGTGTACTCCTCGCGCGCGAATTTCCGCAAGAGTCGCTAGGCGGTCTTCTCGTTCTTGTAGAGGGTTTACGGGAGTTGTTGGGTCTTGAGTAGTCATAAAGATGCAATTAACGTACGAAGGTCATTATAAGAAGGAAAGCGGCGAGCGCAAAGCGGTAATACATGAAGGGGGCAAGCCCGTGCTTGTTGAGAAAATTCAGAAAAAACTTTATGACGAGATAGCCAGAAATGGTAGAGGTCAGAACGCCGACGATAAAGAAAAAGATCAGCTGCTGACTCCAGACGATGGTACCAAGGTCCTTGAGTTTATAGAGGCCGGCCGCCATGGTCATGGGCGTGCCAAGGAGAAAGGCAAATCGTGCTGCATCTGCCTTTGAAAGCCCCATAACCAGACCGCCCGCTATGGTAGAGCCAGATCTGGACACTCCGGGAATGAGCGCGAAGACTTGGAAGAGGCCAACCACCAGAGCGTCCTTCCATGTGATGGTCAGGACTTCTTTTGTGAGTGTACGAGGTGTTTTGTCGAGGTAGAGAAGAAAGGCTCCTACAAGAACCAGAGCTGCAATGACAATGTAAATCGTTGTGCGCAGCATGTCGCCACTGAAGAGGGCTTCAATTTGTTTATCAAAAATCAGGCCTATGATACCGGCTGGGAGCATACCGAGCACGATGCCGAGTGTGAGTCGGCGCCAGTTTGTGGCCTCCCTTGGTGTAGCAAAGGTTTTGGGTGCCAGGAGACTTCTAGCCATGGTGAGAAAATCGTGCCAAAAGAAGGCGAGCAGCGCAATGGCCGTGCCGAGATGCAGCGAAGTATCAAAAACAAGGGGAGTTTCGGGCCAAGAAAAAATCCATGGCACCACGGTGAGGTGGGCCGAGCTACTGACGGGTAAAAACTCCGTGAGGCCTTGGACGAGGCCAAGAATAAAGGCGTGGAGCAGTGAAAGAAAATCCATACATGCGGTTCAAAAAATGCGCTGATACTTTACGTCCTGCGCTTTCGTGACGCAAGGCGAGCAAAAAAATAGACGCAGGCGGGACCTGCGTCTTGACGTTCTCGTGTGACCCTCAGGCGAACCTAGGGCATGACACGAGAGTTCCAACGTTGATGTTTCTCGGTCTTTACAGGGGGCTTTAGTTCCTGCGTGATGTAGATTTTCACTCGTTCCTTACCATAGAAATTTTGACTTATTTCAATGTCCTCAATGTTTTCTAAATCTACTCCTTGAATAATTTTGGTCAGGTCTCTTTTGCCAACACGGTTGCTCATACTTGTACCTTCCAGCTTGTTTTTTTTGGAACGCACGTAAAATAGACAGTTTTCAATTTCTGTCAACAATTCGTGGAGAAATTGTGAAAAGAAACTACAAGGTTGGTTGGTCAATATTCTCGAGGGGAGCGTACCAGGTCTGGAAAATGCAAGGGGCTTTTTCAGCGACTATTTGTAGGTTTTGTAATGCATAGGGGAGAAAACATTCGGTGCCAGCCTCAAGGCGCGCAAGGTGCGTATGCTTCTGAAAAATGTTCAAAACTCCAGATTCCACATACAGTGGGAGGCCCCGATCTTCGAGTGAGAGGTCTATTTGTGTTTGTACAGTGTATTCGTCCACATAGACTTCTGGTGTCCGAAATAGCGCTCTTGTGTGATTTCCGTTCTTGTCTGTCTGCTGTAATTCGGATCTATACAGGAGGTTTTCTGGGGTTGTTTCTCGGAGCATGTCCGCATGCTCCATCACTTCTATTGCACCTTCGAGATCCTCTTTCCCAGGACGCGGTGTTTTTCCATCTGTACGATCCCAAAGTGCAATGGTGGCATCTTTAATATTGCCTTTGGCAATATCTTCTGCTCCAGGGGCTTTAGACCATTCACAAAGAAAAGAATTGCCGCGAATAGCATGGACAAGGCCTCCCGCCACAAGAATGAGGGTGTTCTTGTCCATAGTAATGCTGTGCATGTATGCTTCAATTCTTTCATGTGTATAGATTTCGCGCAGTTTTTCCGCATTCATGGTTTCCTTCCAGCCAATATAGACATGGCCTTCACCTTTCCACATTTCCGGTTTCGAAGGCCGGCTCGGATGACCTGATTTTGGATGTACTTGCACAGATAATCCTCCCTTTTCTCGAGCGCTGTTGGTGTCCAGTTGCTTCATTATGCAGCCGAGGTAGGGGCCATACTGTTTGACGTGTTGGGGCCCAAGAATTGCCTCCGCGTGCTTTTCCAGAACCGCTGAAAATGCCACAGGCATGCCCTGCCAAAAGGTCAGACTGCCTTGCGTTTGATCATCGCTACAAAGCCATCGTTCGCTGACGATGCAGTTTTGCTCGTAGAGCTTTTGGATACCGGGCTCTGCCGATACGGTTTGAGGTAGGAGACGTAGAATATTTGACTCCTGCGCGGGTTTGCCCCAGGTGTATCCAGAGGCGGCATCTGGCGCTTCCGTACGTAGATTGGGTGTAAAAAACAGTATGGTCTCTTGGAACATAAACGTCAGAAAAAGCACATTGGATGCAAAAATAGTATTGGTGTTTGCCACAAACAGCAATAATACTTGGATTTTTTCCACTTCGTGCTACATTGAAATCTAGCCACCTCACTTTTGATTTATGCACCGCAAGGTTGACCGAGCTCTACGTCAAGCGTGTGATCACTATTCTCTAAAAGAGAGACGTCTTTTGAACAAGGCTGTAGACATTGCGTACCGTGCCCATGATGGTCAGGTGCGTAAATCGTCCAATAGTCCATACATCATTCACCCACTGGAGATAGCGTTGACATTGCAACAGCGTTTCGATCACCCACCACTCACCATTGCGGGACTGCTTCACGATGTGGTGGAGGACAGTGATGATTTTGATATTGATGAAATTTACGATGAGTTTGGTGAAGATATTGGCTTCATCGTGGATGCGGTGACGAAAACGCATCTGCATTTTCATGCCACCTATGAACAGTTTGATTCGTACCTCGATAAGCTCTTTTATGGTGGGCTTCGGGATGTGCGTGTGTTTTTACTGAAGATCGCCGATCGCGACAATAATTTGCTAACGCTTTCGAGTTTAAAAAATCACAAACAAATTCGTACCTCCTTTGAAACGCAGGCGGTATTTACACCTCTTCGGGATCTCCTAGGTTATGATCACGCGAGTTTCTCACTGCAGGATATTATGCATGCCTTTGTGCAGTTTGTAGATGATAATCATTTGCTGACACCATCAATGCTGCAGCAGTATCTCTTTGAGCAAACCTTTCGTGAGTTTAATCGCGAGACCTTTCGTGAAGTGTATAAAAACTCAGAAAACGTGGTTTGGGAGATCTATGATCTGGAGAAATATGAAAAACTTTGCCAGCTCAAATCCTTTGAAGATGCTGTGCAGGTGCTGTCGCTCTACACAGACGGTACCAGTTTTCGTGTGACCTTTAAACTGCTCGGTGCCCATGTGCTCGAGCAAAAGGAGGTGGCTATGATGACCATGTCCTCCTTTCTCTATCAGGCGGATAACGTGCAATAAGTGCAATACCTACGAAAACAGGCGTGCGTCTTTTCCTAAGGCCTCTTCAATACGCAAGAGGCGGTTATATTTTGCAATGCGCTCGGAGCGCGAAAGGGAGCCTGTTTTGATCTGCCCAAGGGAGAGACCGACGGCGATATCTGCGATAGTGGTGTCTTCTGTTTCACCCGATCGATGCGAAATGACTGCGCGCATATCGTGCTCACGTGCCAGGTGGATGGTCTCGATAGTCTCAGTTATGGAACCAATTTGATTTGGCTTAATGAGAATTGCATTGGCAACCCCTTTTTCTATGCCAAGTGCAAGGCGCTCCTTGTTGGTCACAAACAGGTCATCACCGACAAGTTGGATGATATCGTGGCTTGCGAGGGTCATGGAGATCCATCCATCCCAATCGTCTTCCGCGTGAGAATCTTCAATAGAAATGAGGGGATAGTCACGCAGGAGGCCCATATAGTACTCTGTGAGCTCCTGGGAAGTTAGGGATGTATTATCAATGGTGTAGCGACCATCGGCATAAAATTCGGATGCGGCGGGGTCGAGTGCAAGTGCGATGTGATTGCGATGGCCACTTTTCTCTGCTGCTTCCATAATGAGGTCCAGCGCTTTGCGTGATGTACGCAGGGTTGGTGCAAAACCTCCTTCGTCTCCCACCGCTGTGCTATGTCCTTTTGCTGCGAGAATGTCTTTTAACGTGTGGAAGACCTCTGCACCAATGCGCAGTGCCTCGTGAAAGTTTTTAGCCCCCGTGGGAACGATCATGAATTCCTGAATAGCAAGGCCGCTGCTTGCATGTCGACCGCCATTGATGATATTCATCATGGGCCGGGGAAGTAGTGTGGATGAAGGGTATACTTCACCGGTAATGTCCTCTGCTATATCGCGAATTCGTTCGTACAGCGGTATACCCGAGGCAATACTGCTTGCTTTCATAAGAGCCATGGAGACGGCCAGAATCGCATTCGCGCCGAGTTTTGATTTGTTTGGTGTGCCGTCTAGATGCAACATGGCGCGGTCAAGCTCCTTTTGATACAGGACATTTTGTCCAAGGAGAGCGGGCTTGATAATGGTATGAACGTTGTCTACTGCCTTCCGTACACCCTTGCCAAAAAAGCGGCTGGCGTCACCATCACGCAGCTCAAGGGCTTCGTGTGTTCCCGTGGACGCTCCAGAGGGAACTATGGCTGTTCCAATGCCCTTTGTCGTGTGGACTTCCACTTCAATGGTGGGTGTGCCCCGTGAATCAAGCACTTCCCGAGCAAGAATATTGGAAATTTTCATAGGGCAGGGGTCAGGAAAAATCACAGAAAGTATACCGGTGTTTTCCGTAATGTTCAACAGTGGCAAAGATTTACCCTTGTCATAGAGATACAGTTTCCTTCATACTGGGGGCACTTTTTTGACGGATAACTTTTATGAAAGCTGTACTACTTGCTGCGGGACGAAGCACCCGAACATGGCCTATATCGAGAGACATTCCCAAACCGCTTCTTCCGATTCTCGGAACACCCATTATTGGGTATACGATAGGTGGGCTGCGTACGGTGGTTGATGAATGGTTTATTGTGGTTGGGAACGGTGCTGATCTGGTGAAGGCCTATCTTACGGAAACCTTTCCCGATGTCACGATGCACTTTGTGGATGATGTCATGCAGGGAACGGGTAGTGCTTTGCTTCAGGTAGCCCCGATGTTAGCGGATGAATCTTTTCTCGTCCTTAATGCCGATGACTTGTATCACCCGTCGGATATTCGGGCTCTTGCTGAAAGTGCTTCCCCCAATGCGGGTCTTGCGAAAACCGTTTCTGATCCCGAGCGGTTTGGCATCTATACCCTCGAAAAGGACAAACCTGTTGCTCTTGTGGAAAAGCCAAAGAATTCCGTTTCCAAGTATGCAAATGCAGGTGCCTATAAATTCCATACGGATATTTTTGCTCATGAACTAACCCTCTCTCCACGTGGGGAGTATGAAATTGTGGAATACATAAATTATCTCTTTTCTGAAGGACAGGAGTTTGCCTTGAGTGAGGTGCAGGGGTATTGGCTTCCTGTGACGTATCCGTGGGATGTCTTGGTGGCACAGCGGTATTTTATGTCGCAGGCGGATATTGCCTATCGCGTCGATCCGTCGGCGGAGGTCGATGACAGTGTGTTTTTAGGGAAAAATGTCTATGTGGGGAAAGGCTGCCGTATTGGTGCGGAGGTGGAGCTGGAAAATGTCTGTTTGATGGACGGAGTTCACGTAGGTGATTACGTGCGGCTGCACGACTGCGTGCTCGCTCCTGGCGTCACGGTCAAATCGGACACATTGGTCACACCAAAGGCGGGTGAGCATCTCCTGCCTATTGCAGCAAAAGAGCCCGTGCTCATAACGCCGCAATTTTCGGGGGCCTTTGTTGCGAATAACGAAACCTTGGAAGGGTATGTGGATGGACCAATATTTATCGGATAGCGAAATTCTATGCACTACTGGATTGTAAAATCGGAACCCGATGCTTACTCCTTCGATCGTTTGATGCAGGAGGGAAAAACTATGTGGGACGGCGTCCGGAGTTATCAGGCGAGAAATAATTTACGGGCCATGAAGGTTGGGGATCAGGTTCTTTTCTATCATTCTGTGACCGACAAAGCCCTGGTTGGCATTGCGGAAGTCGCAAAGGAAGCGTATCCGGATCCCACCGCGGAGTCGGGCGACTGGTCCGTCGTCGACCTTATTCCCGTGCGTCCTCTCCTGCGCACCATTTCGCTTGGAGAAATTAAGACAATGGAAGCGCTGAAGGACATAGCGCTCGTTCGGCAGGGGAGGCTTTCCGTCATACCACTGACAAAGGCTCAATTTGGTCTCCTCTGCTCCTTAGAAAATACTAAAGGACAATAATTTAAAAAAGTGTCCTGTTCTTCTTTCCCTTCCGAGGGCCACGTGGCGGTATAATACTAGGAAGGTTCAGCCAGACCTTCAGCTACTGGAAAATGGAAATAAGAAACCCTGACGCGAGAGAACGTTGGGGTTTTTTGTTGTTTTCGATACAAGCTGCGACGTATACTGTGGGGGATTTCTTTGCTCGAATGTATGTATACACTTACTCATCGTCAGATTCTCTGGATTTGCGGAGGCATTGGTCTTCTTGCCATGATCGTCTGGACTTTTCTTCTCTTTCGCTCTGTGCCGGAGGTCACCACACTACCTGATATTGTGACAGCTGGGCGTCCAACCATAACCTATGACGATGCGTCCTTTATTCAAGAGCACCCGGAACAATTTCTCGCACAAATGCTCCCCCTCTTAGGCACGCTGGAGGCAGCTGTCACCGCAGAGGATGAAGAAAACGTTCAGGCTACAGCAACGATTCTTCGTGGATCGCTTCTGCGATGGCGCGATGCACTTCCGGTAACTCTGAAATCGGTAGCTGGCCGATATATTGAGGCACTGGATCGTCTTGTACAGGACAAGGCCGCCCTTGCGCGTGCCGGGCAAATACAGGTGCTGCGAGAAATACAAACACTGGCCCTCGAGCAGCAGCGCACATCTCTTCAAACCCTTTCTCAATAATCCTCATGTCGAAACAACTTTCCATAACCTGTATTCACTGTCACCAAAGTTTTGAACTGACGGATGCGCTAACGGATCAAATTCGCGGCACGATGCAAAGTGAGCTCACTAAGGAGTATGAAGCGCGTCTTGTTGCCGAGCGCGACGCCTACGAAAAGCGCCTTCTGGAAGAAAAAAAGACGCTCTGGGTGACGGCTCAACAAAAGGCCAACGAAAAGGCAGAAACAGAGCTGCGCGACCTCAAAGAACAGGCTCTGGAGAAGGAGAAGAAACTCATGGAAGCACAAAAACATGAACTGGAGCTGAGAAAACAGGCCAGGGAACTGGAGGAAAAATCCAAGAATATGCAGCTGGAAATGGAGCGAAAACTGGATGAAGAGCGAAAGCTTATTAGCCAAAAAATGCAGGCGGATGTGGAACAGCAGTTTGCCCGGAAAATGATGGAGAAAGACCAGCAAATGGAACAACTCAAAAAGACGATCGATGATTTGAAACGCAAGACAGATCAAGGGTCTATGCAACTGCAGGGGGACGCGCAGGAAGCTAATTTAAAGGCCTCTCTCGAAGCGGCTTTCCCCATGGATGTGGTGACAGATGTCCCGACGGGCATTAAGGGGGGCGACCTCATACAGACCGTGCGTAGCTCCTTTGGTGAGGATGCGGGAGTGATCTTGTGGGAATCAAAAAATACGAAAAACTGGAATGCGGAATGGCTCAAAAAGCTGAAGGGTGATCAACTTCTGGCGAAGGCAGATATCTGTATTATCGCTTCTACTGTGCTTCCTGAAGGTATGAAAGGCTTTGGGCACGTGGACGGTGTCTGGATTGTGGATGTTACGTACGCCGTGGCCTTTGCGGTGAATATTCGCTATCACCTGGTGGAAATGGCGAGAGCGCAGCGATCTCTTGTGGGGCGCGATGAAAAAATGGAAATGCTCTATCAGTATTTATCCGGGAATCAGTTTAAGAGTCGTGTGGAAAATATTGTGAGCGCCTTCCGCAGTATGAAAGAAGATTTGGAAAAGGAAAAACGTGCCTTCGAGCGCATGTGGAGCAAACGGGATAAGGAAATTGAGCGTGTCATTTCCAATACCACGGGCATGTATGGCGACATGCAGGGGATTATTGGCGCCAGTTTGCCGAGTATTCCCTATTTGGAGCTGGAGGAACCGGATCTTGATGAGCTTGGTGAAGAGTAGAGAGGGATTTGCCTACCTCTCTGTACGTTTTGCATAACAAAAAAACGCCAGCTCGAGGTGGACGGTGCGTAATAGTTGTATGGTGGGCAGAGAGGGATTCGAACCCCCGAAGGCGTAAGCCAGCGGATTTACAGTCCGCCCCATTTGACCACTCTGGTATCTGCCCAAATGGAGCCGCTTATCGGATTCGAACCGATGACCTACTGTTTACAAGACAGTAGCTCTACCAGCTGAGCTAAAGCGGCCCGCAATTGCTTCGTTTGCACAAAGCGCGGATATCTTAGAAGATGCCCTGCGTCGCGTCAAGGAAAAGTAGGCTGAGGAGATAAAAAGACGCGAAAATATAGTCGATAGTATTGTTTTTTCATGCTACAATAAACTAACTTTTTCCATCTCTATCTATGGATATCTTCTCGCAAATTGGTCTAGGAATTATTGCAGCTGCTGTTTTGGCGACATTGGGGTCCTTTGTTCGTCAGCCAGCAATTCTTGGGTATATTCTTGCAGGTGTCTTTCTTGGGCCAACGGTTTTTGGCGTCATACAGGATCCAGAGCTCGTGAATACCGTATCGCATATAGGTATTATGCTGCTCTTGTTTCTCATTGGTTTGGAAATGGGCGTTGATAAACTCCGCGATATGGGCCTTGTTTCCATTGCGGCGGGCGTTGGGCAAGTGCTATTTACTGGTGTTATTGGCTTAGGGATTGCGCTCTCGCTCGGTTTTCCCTTCATTCAAAGCATGTACATTGCCGTGGCTCTGACTTTCTCCAGTACGGTGATTGCCATTAAAATCATGTCGGAGAAACAAGAACTGGGCTCCTTACATGGGCAGATTTCCATAGGTATTCTGATTATTCAGGATCTTCTGGCTATAGTTGCTCTTCTTATTCTTGGCGGCTTTGGGGCAGGGAGTTTTCACTTTGACCCCTCCGTGTTTGGACTGCTCTTTCTGAAAGGAGCTGGCCTTGCACTTGCTGCAGCCCTCCTCTCAAAGTTTGTCATGTCCTCTCTTTTCCGACGTATTGCGGGCTCAAACGAACTTCTGATTCTCTGCGCCATAGCCTGGTGTTTTCTCGTGGCCATCGTTGGGAAAAAAATCGGCTTTTCTATGGAAATCGGAGCCTTTATTGCCGGTGTGAGCTTGGCAAATATCCCGTATGCTGCGGAAATTAGTTCCAAAACGCGCATTATCCGCGACTTTTTTGTCACCATATTTTTTGTGGCGCTCGGGGCAAGTCTTATTTTTCAGGATATCTCGAGTCTCTTCATTCCTTTTCTCGTCTTTAGTCTTTTCGTTCTGATTGGGAATCCCCTCATTATCATGCTCATTATGCGGGTACTGAAGTACGATGTGCGCACGGGTCTTTTGACGGGACTCAATATGGCGAATATCAGTGAGTTTTCCCTCATAGTTATTGCACTTGGAGCGAGCCTTGGTCATATTGATCAGACGATCACCGCGCTGATTGCCTTTATCTGTGTGGGCACCATGACCATTTCCTCCTACATGATTACCTTTGGTGAGCAGATGTACAGGTTTTTAAAACCGTATCTGACCCCGTTTGAGGTGCAGCAACAGCGTGCACACAACTTTCAAAGTAAGGCAGGGCATATTGTTATTTTTGGCTATGGAGACAGTGGTCGAGAGATTGCCCTAAATCTCCTGCGACGTGGTGTGCAGGTAGTGGTCGTTGATCACAATAATGCTGTGTTTAAGCTCATGCAAAAAGAGGGCGTTCCATGTGTTTTTGGCAGTGTGGAAGATGAAGAAACCTTAAACCTTCTTGCTCTGGAGGGGGCACGTATGGTTATTTCGACCCTTCCACATCCCGATGATATGCATTTTGTTTTGGCGTACCTTCGACGCCTGCAAAAAAAGCCACCAGTGTTCGTGACGGCGCAAAGTGGAAAAGCGGGCCTTGGATTCTTCAACAGTGGTGCGGACTACGTGGTCGTGAAGCCCCATGTAGGTGCGAAGCTGCTGCTTGAGGCAGCAAAAGACCTTCTCCCTCCAGAAAATCTTGGACATCCGAAGAACGTCTCCCTCGCTGGGGATCGTGATATCGATTATGCGCGTTTTGTTGAGCAGATCTCGGGATTGCGTCTGAAGGAATTACAATAAAAAACCTCTACTTGGTTGTAGAAAGAGTTTGTCTTACATCGTTCATACTTGTATTATCCAAAACCCTACTCTGGTTTATTGCCAAGAGCTGCTAAGAATGCCCGGAGAGTAGGTATCTCCTCTTTAAGTTTCTTCTGAAGGCCTTCGTTGGATGCAAATAACCCAGAAAGATCTTCCGGTGTTAACTTTGACGTAGTTTCTTTTGCGAGCTGTTTTGCACGTTCAGATGTTGCGTCAGGACTCTTTTCTTTCTTTATGCTGGGCATTTCACCCGCAGAATTCATATCAAAGTATTTCTGCATCATATGTTTCATGGTTTGTGGCGATTAAATTTTTTGTAAAAGCTGGTCGCTGGACCATTCGTCCTTTGAGCTTTCCGATTGCTCGGCTTTCTCAAAGCTCTGAAAGTCCGCCTGGCGAACTAATCCATAGGCCTTGTTGTGGACTTCTGGGTCAGACTCAATAGCCTCTGCGAGCATTTCCTCAACGCGGGCGCGGTGTGCCTCGAGTGTCGCGAGTACTTTTTCAAGCCCCGTATCGCTAATTGCGTCCCATTTGTTCCACCAGGGCATAGCGGTAAACATGTGGGCAAGAGGTGAATGCTCCACAAGAAACAGAATTTTGTTGATGGTTGCTTGACGGTCCATATTGCGAAAGAGCAGTAAATTATTTCAAATATTTTTCGTACTCACCCTGCGTGCTGTGGCCAAAAACAACATTTTTTAGTGCTGTGCTCATCTCCTTCTCCATGCCGTTGGTAAACGCATCCCATGAAAGGGCAATGACTTCATCTCGGAGATTGTTTTCCTCAATAAATGCACGAAATTGATTGACGAGGAGCTGAATGCCGTCGCGAGACTGGTCCGAATACTCAACCATATTGGTGAGGAGTGCCGCATCAATATCCTTGAGTGCGTGTGTTTTTTCGAGGGTGTTTGTGTGTGCCATACAGTGGGGAATAAATTGAAATCTTGTTATCATACCGCAAAGGGCAATTATTTGCGAGAAAAATCTTTTCCAGGCCACATATGGATGGAAATAGCGGTGAAAAGGAAAGCGTGCTTTTGGGAAAAACCTTGTGTTTTTTCAAAAGAACATGGTATCATAGCAAGGACAAGAACCACAGATCGTGTATGATCCGTACCTGCGAGCTGGCCTACAGGCTGGATATCTACGACACGTTTTCTTTCGGAGCAATAGATTTATTTTACTGCACCAATACTCCCAGAGCGCGAGAAATACCAACGTCAACTTAATGCGTTGGTGGCCGCGCACCGCGATACCTCTGTATAACGAGATTCGCACGGCGACAGCTATTGCCACGCCCGTTTTCTAGGAGAAGTGCACCGATACATTTTTTATGAACGACAGTACAAACACGCACCCACATCATGAGGGTGCTGAGGGGGGATCTCAAGGAGGGCGCCCAGAGCGGAAGCCTTCACGAGGTTTTTTTCGGCGCCGGCCACGTCATGACGACGCACGGCCTCATGAGTCAGAAAAGCCTCATGCAGGACCACATCCGAGCATTGAATCCGTTGATATTATTGCTGCAGACACAGGTCTTGAGCCTGCAAAGGCGATGACGGAAGCAGAAACAACGGCGGCGGCCCATCCTAGCTGGGATGAAATGAATGAGAGAAAAATTCCCTACGACCCGAACAAGCGGACGGCAGGGCGACCCGTGGATACCTTAAAAACCTATTTGGAGTCAAAGGACCAGCGCGGGAGAAGAAACTACGCAGAGCAAGCGGCGCCTCGCCGCACGAATTCCTGGGTAGACTTTTGGGAAGGAACGGGGAAAAAACCTACACGAATTATGCCCATTGGTGGTCTCGAAGAAGTAGGAGGAAACTCCATGATCATTGAGTACGATCAAGATATCTTTGTGGTGGACTGTGGTGTACTCTTTGGGGGGGACGATTTGCCCGGCGTTGATTTCATTTTGCCGGATCTTTCCTATGTTCAGGAAAATCGCGATCGTTTTCGTGGTTTTGTGATTACACACGGACATTTGGACCATATTGGAGCACTGCCCCATTTACTGCCTGCCTTTGATTTTCCACCAATCTACGCACCGAAGCTCGCGATTGGTCTCATGAAAAAGCATCTTGAGGAGGCGGGTCTTCTGAAGTTCGCGGAGAAAAACATTATTGAATACGATGAATTTACGCCTATAAAAATGGGATCCTTCCGTATTGAAGGATTCCGTGTCGATCACTCTCTGCCTGACTGTTTCGGCCTCTACATTCAAACACCGACTGCAAAGGTTATTCATACGGGCGATTTCCGTATAGATAAAAAGTGTATGGATGAAAAGAAGGCAGATCTCGACAAAATTGCAGCTATTGGTGATCGTGGAGTCGATTTGCTTATGGCGGACAGTACGAATGCCCTTTTGCCAGGATGGACACCGAACGAAAAAGACGTGGTGGACAACCTGGAGGCAGCCATTGCGGAAGCGGAAGGGCGAATTATCATTACGACCTTCTCGACACTTGTGACGCGCCTGCAAAAGATTATCAATATTGCCGAAAAACATGGCCGCAAGGTGTATGTGAATGGTCGTAGTATGATTAATAACATTACCCTCGCCCGTGACCTTGGCTTTATCAAATTTGAGCCCGGTACGGTAAAACGTGTCACGAAACACATGCTTGGTGTCCCGGATAACAAGGTGGTCGTGGTTACTACGGGAAGTCAGGGGGAAACCCTTGCGGGTCTTACGCGCATTGCAAATGGCTCTCACCCCGTGCTTGCACTCAAGGAGACGGATCTTGTGATTCACTCCGCAAGTATGATTCCAAGTAATGGTATGAAGTTTTTGTCAGTGGTAAATATGATTGCACGAAAGGGTGCAACAGTGCGTTTTAAGCTCAATAATCCAACGAGGTATCATACATCAGGACACGCGCAGGCAGAAGATTTGAAGCTGATGATGGAACTCACGAAGCCAAAACATGTGATGCCTCTCCATGGCGAGTACTTCATGCGTCAGGCAAATGCGCAGCTCGCTGTGAGTATGGGTGTTCCTAAGGAGAACGCTCATATGGTGGATAATGGAGACGCACTGGAAATTCTGGACGGAAAGGTGCGCAAAATTGCGAACCCGCTGAAACTGGTGGATAGTGTGGTGGAGAAGGGAACGGTTGGACAGGTGAATGATCCTGTCTTCCAGGAACGCCTTACGATGCACGAAAATGGTGTGCTTGTGGTGCTGATGAAGGTGGACAGACGTAGTCGCCGCTTGGTGTCACAACCAAAGATTATTTCTCGCGGATTTCTCTTCAAAACCGTTGCGCAGCAGCGTAGTAAGGATCTTTCTGATGTTGTGCGCACGCGCTATGACCGTCTACTGGAAAAGTTTAGCGGGCAGAAGAAACAGAAAGATATGGTGTATGCTCTACGTGCGGATTTAACACGATGGATCACGGACAAATACGAAAAGACGCCCATCGTTATGCCAATTTTTATTGAACAATAGCCATGAAACGACCCACAATTACAGGAACGGAAATTGTAGCGGATGTGATAGAGCGCCATCCAGAGCTTGTGGACGTGTTGTTTAACCACGGAATTCAATGCTTTGGATGTGGCGCCGCAACCACGGAAACTATTGCGGACGGATACCGGGGGCACTATGGCCCCGACAGTGATGTTGCAGGGTTTCTTGAAGAGCTGAATAATGCCATGATGGTGGAAGAGTGTAGTGTCTGTCATGCTGTGTCGTCCTACGACGGGCCACTCTTTCGTATGATGGTGGAGGGGGAAGAGCGATGGATTTGTAAAGCGTGCTTTATCAAATAGAAAAAAGCCCCCAGGCGGGGGCTTTTTTTTTAAGCGAGAGAAAAGAATCTGCGTGCGTTTTGGCTGGTGGCATCACCGATGGCCTCGGGTGTTGTTTGCCGTAGTGATGCGATGGCGTCTGCGACATGGGAGACGAAAGCGGGCTGGTTGGTTTCTCCTCTATGCGGAACAGGTGCTAAGTAGGGACTATCTGTTTCAATGAGCAAACGATCAAGGGGGATGTAGGCTGCGGATTCATGCACGTCGTGAGCGTTTTTAAAACTCACGATGCCACTTAAGGAAATCATGCTGTTTTTCCATGTCAGGACCGTTGCTGCTTCCTTTGGAGAACCCGTAAAGCAGTGCAGAACAAACGGAAGATCTGGGTAGTCTGATAATATGCGAAAAGTGTCGTCCCATGCATCGCGCGTATGAATAATCAAGGGTAGTTTTCTTTCCGTTGCGAGGTCGATCTGCATGCGAAAAAGCGCTTCCTGGGCTTCTTTATGATAGGTGCGATAAAAATCGAGGCCACATTCCCCAAGGGCCACAATACAGTCAGCGTAGGTATGGATGTTTGCTAGCAACTCGACACGCAGTCTTTCGATATCATGCAGAAAATCTTCCGCTTCAGGATTATCGAAGTGATCAGGATGAACGCCAATAGCGGCATATATTTTGGGTGATGTAGAGGCCTGTGCCACTTCCTGAATTTTGTTCAGATCCTCCGAGTGGGTGTCCGGTGAGCAGGCAATGGAAATCACATGGGACACACCATGTTTTGTGCAGTTGCCCAAAACGTCGCTATTAGACGCGATATCAGGGAAAGTCAAATGCGCGTGAGTGTCTATAAACATAAACTGCACAGTTAGGCAAAAAGGTGACGATACTATACAGTGACCTTTTGCCCGAGGGCAAGCGAAATGGCGCTATAGGCGCTCCAATGCGGTCAAAAAAACGCTACGTTTTCAGTTGACATTCCCTATGTTCGCTAGTACCTTTGGCTTATGAAAACATAGCCGTATTGTGTGGTTATATGGCTCCTTTTGAGTATCTTTAGCCTTAATTTTAGAACGATATGTCCGTAACCGAGCAGTCTTTTGAGAAGATAGTGGTCAATCTTCCCGAAGTGTTACAGGACCTGTTTATGGTCCTTACTCCGAAGGAAAAGGAGATCTTGGTTGGTCGCTATAGTCTTGGAAATGAGCCCAAAAAGACGCTCGAGAGTATCGGAGCAAAGTTTAACGTCACTCGTGAGCGCGTGCGTCAGATTGAAAATATTGCCATTTCTAAACTACGCCGCACGGTTGCAAATACGAAGCTGCGCGAAATTAATATGCTGGGACGTGCTATTCTGCAGTCTGTTGGTGGTGTTCTTCTCGAAACAAAGCTGGTGAGCTATATTTATCACCGCATTGAAAACCCCACAGATTTCGACCGCAGTATTATTAAGCTCTCTCTTCGTATCGATGAGGAGCTTTTTAAACAGGATAAGACCAGTATCTTCAATGTATTCTGGAGCCTTCGCGAGGTGCCCAAGCAGGAAATTCTTGATGTCCTCGATGAAGCAATTCGCAATTTGAAGGCGAAGAACGACATCATGACCGAGGAGTCGCTTGTCGCAAAAATCATGAATAAGCTGTCGCTCAAGTATGAAACCATCAACCCGGCGTTGATTGCTTCCGTTCTCGAAGTGGATGTACGTCTCAAGAAAATTGACAATGCCTGGGGCTTGTCAAGCTGGCGCCACATTAACCCGAAGAGTATTCGTGATAAGGCGTATATCGTTCTCAAGCGAGCTGCGAAGCCACTGCACTTTGTGGAAATCTCCAATGCGATTCTCGACGCGAAGTTTGATAAGAAGATGGTCACGACACAGGCTGTGCACAATGAACTGATTCGTTACGATAAGTTTGTCCTCATCGGTCGTGGTCTCTATGCACTCAAAGAGTGGGGCTATGAATCGGGTACGGTGGCTGATGTGATCGAAGCGATTCTTATCAAAAATAAGGATCCTATGACCAAGAAGGAAATTGTGAGTGAAGTGATGAAGCAGCGTAAAATCAAAGTGGGAACCATATCCCTCAACCTGCAAAACAATCCAAAATTCGTTCGTGTCGGTCGTGCGGTTTACACCTTGGCGAGTCTTGCTGCTTAGGTTTTTTAGGAGGCCTCCTCCACCGGTATCTCGACTTTGAGTTCTTTCCCTGCGCGGTAGATGGTAAGTGTCACCTTATCCTCTCCGCGCAGTTTTGTTACTGCATTCATGAGGGTCATATTCTGATTGAGCGCTACATCGTTGACCATCGTGATGATATCGCCTGGAACAATACCTGCTTTTTCTGCGGGTGATCCGCGGAGGACTCCAGCCGTGTTCCCGTCATCCTGTAAAACATATGCGCCATTGGCTACAGGAATTTTGTAGGTTTTGGTCATGTACCCATCGAGCATAATGTATTGTACGCCGATAAGAGGTTTGATGATGGATCCACGTTTTCTATAGCTCTCCAGAGCAGACTGGATGTACATGCTGGGAATGGAAAAACCAATATTTTCCCCGTCTTGGTCAAAGGCCGTGTTCAGTCCAACAATGCGACCCTTTGAATCGATGAGGGGGCCGCCACTGTTCCCCTGGCTAATCGCTGCATCGGTTTGAATCATATCGAACAAATCCACAACCGTATCGGCTTCGCCGTACGCCGTCACTGTGCGGCTGACTTCTGAAATAATTCCCTGACTCACGGTGTTGGGGTATTTCCCGAGAGTATTTCCAATACTGTAAACGGTTTGTCCAATGAGTGGGGGAATGTTTTTCTCGACAAGAGCGGGTGGGGTGAATACATCCTTGTTTGGGTTTTTGATCTGAATAAAGGCAAGGTCGAGAAGTGGATCGCGAAGAATCTTCTCGACTTCGTAGACCTTATTGTCACCTGTCACCACGCGATACAAATTTTTCGTGTTTGCCACGACGTGTTTACTGGTTGCGAGCAGGCCATCGGAGGTCAAAAAAAATCCGGATCCCTGTGAGATACTAAAGGCCAGTTGTGGCCCCTTTGGAAGACTTTCATAATCCTGGCGAACGGAGGAAAGGCGGCTTAGGTATTCGTCGAGGTTATTCTTCGGGTCTGTGGAAACGACACTCACGACGCCTTTTCGTACCTGTGTTAGCATGCGAACACGTGCTTGTTCCTCAGAGGTGAGACTGCTCATGTAGGACGTGGTGGTGCGGGCAGTACTCGTGGTAGTCGTGCGGGTGGGAAGTTTTCGCAGGCCAGACGTCGTTTCTTCTGCCGTCATGACAGCAGGTTTCGCGAGACCAAACGCAAGGGCTGGCGATTTTTTGAGTTGTAGCGTTTCAACGACTGCACGAAGAAAAGAACCTTTTGTTTGCAGCTCTTTTGCTCCAACATGTAGGGCTGGGCTCATAGATGCCATGAGGCTTATACCTATGAGGGTTGCTCCTAATTTCCTGACGACATATGTATGCGTTCGCTTGTCCATTGGTTGCGCAAAGTTGTGAGTATGTGTTTTGGATTGCTGTTTCCTGGCTGCTGCGTTGGTTGCCGAAGGCCAGGAGAGTCGCTGTGTAAAATTTGTTACAAGGAAATCTTACCACTCACATGTCAATATTGTCCAGTTTGTGGTGAGGAAAGTGTTCTCGGGAAGGTTTGCTGTGGATGCGCGGGGAATCATGATGATCTCTATGGCTTGTTGGTTGGGGCGGAATTTTGTCCCGGGTCACTCCTGCAAAGGCTTCTCCATAGCTTTAAATACAAGCATCATCCAGAACTTGCGGGTCCTCTTGTGACCAGGTTGTTTTCCGAGGATGCGCTTTGGGAGGTTGCGCAGATAGTGGATATTTGTGTGCCTGTACCGCTCCACTCTCAGCGACTAAGGGAACGGGGGTGGAATCAGGCTGAACGCCTAGCAGAAGAAATAGCAGGGAAGCAAGGGCTTGTGCATGACGCCACGCTTCTCTGTCGTGAGCGGGAAACGAAGAGTCAGGCGCATCTGCATCGATCTGAGCGATATGCGAATGTACAGGATGCTTTCGTGACACGGGGGCCTTCACCGCCGCACGTGCTTCTGGTTGATGATGTAGCGACAACTCTTGCCACGCTTGAGTCGTGTGCGAGAGCATTGAAGGAGGCGGGTGCCAAGGTTGTCTATGCCGTTGTTCTTGCCCGGAGTCGTCAGCGACAGTAGACTAGGTCCACTTTGTTCATCGTATTATTTGTTATGATTTGTATTGATGCCTCACGGTTTGGTCATTTGGAACCTACAGGCGTTGAAGTCTATTCAAACTATTTATTGCCAAGGCTTGTTGCCCGTGCAGAACGAGACCACATTCCCTTGCAGTTGCTTGCTCCGCTTCCAAAAGACATCTCCTCTGCCTATGCCAAACCTGTGGTGATTCCTGGGAAGCGGCTTTGGACGTATCTGCATTTGTCGCTGTACCTTTTTCGAGAGCGCCACCGTGTAGACACGCTCTTTGTTCCCTCCCATGTCCTGCCTTTTGTATTGCCCAAAAAGTCTGTGATTACCATTCATGACCTGGCCTTTCGGCGTCTGCCGGAGTCCTATTCCTGGGGGCAGCGCCTGCTTCTGCATTTTGCGGCAAAACGCGCTGTGCGCCACGCGTCGCAGATTATTTGTATTTCTGAGAGTACGCGAAAGGATCTCGAAAAGTTTTATGGCTGCCCAAAAGAGAAGCTTCGGCTCATTCCTCTTGGTTTTGATAGAGAAGCCTTTCTTGCATCCTTTGTTGTGCGCCCGAGGTCATTTTTAGACAAGTGGGGGCTCGTGCCCGAGAAATACTTTCTTTATATAGGAAGAATTGAAGAGAAGAAAAACATTGCCCATTTGGTGCGCGCATTTTTGCAGACAAAAGATACGGGATGGAAACTGGTGCTGGTAGGTAAACCCGGGGTGGGCTTTCCCCTCATTGCTGAACTGTTGGATTCTCCTGAGGCAAAGCGACGGATTATTCATACAGGTTATCTGCCCGCGGACGATGCGTACTCTTTGCTTGCCTACGCAGGCACCTTTGTTTTTCCCTCGCGGTTTGAGGGCTTTGGGATACCCGTGTTGGAGGCACAGGCACTGGATGTCCCCGTTGTTTGTTCACGTGCAGGCGCGTTGCCGGAAGTGGCGGGTAATGCAGCTCTCTATATGGACAATACAGAAGGATCGTTGATTCGGCTGCTTGAAGGTGTGCAAACGCCCGACTTTGCACGGCAAGACTATATTGCAGCTGGAAGGGAGAATATTGCGCGGTTTTCCTGGGAGCGCTGTGCGGAGGAGGTGTGGTCTACCTTGACCTAGGTTGCCGAGGGGTAGGATCAATGATACAATTTGACCATTATAGAGCGTCTAGTCTTGTTAATTACCGCCCAACATGAGCGAATTTGAGAACTATATTGCACCTGATGAGGGTGCCGGTGGACGGGAGCAATCTGAGGAAGCAAAAGAGCGCTTTGCGGAGCAAATGCGCGAGGCAGCGAAAAAACTTGCTGCTTCGAAAAAAGACGAAAAGAAAGCGAAACGACGCGATAAGCATCTGGCCAAATTGCTGGAGCACTTTATTCGGCACATGCATGGAACAGATGAGGAGCGACTGCTCAATACATTGGTGCTTTGTTTGAAAAATCAGATGCCCACAGAAATGCTGGTCGCCTTACTGACCATAATGTACCCAACTCTCAAGGAGGTACTCTTCTCTTCAGAGGAAAATGCCGTGATGCAGGTGTATGCAGAAGAGAAGCTGCGGGTCATGAGTATACCGTATGATCCAGGGCAGGTTTCTTATGGTCCCTCAGAGTTTAATGAGCATGAGCTTCCTGAGGAGGTCAAGGTGGGGATTAATAGTTGGATTCAAAATTTGCTGGCCGCGGTGCGCATTCATCCAGACTGGCTGCTTGCCCGTGTGCTTCGAGGGGGAGAGCCCGACGCTGCTTTAGTGCAACTGACGACCATCCTCCTGGAGAAGTTTTTGCAGGTCCACAAGGTGACGGGAGAATTTGAACGCATTCGCCAATTTGCGCTCTTTATACTTTCCGGTGTGTTAACCAAGGCGGGCCAGGAAGTAGAAAAATCTGACGGGAAACTATAGACAGAAAAATTGACTACAGACACGGGAAAGGCGGGCTCAAGGCGACCTGCCTTCTTTGTTGTTTTTGAGCTCCTGGGATTTTCTTTGTATTTTCCAGAAAAAGTTCTTGACTTTCCTTTTTTGATGGGTAAATTATCGCTCGCACTTTGAGAGAGAAAACAAGATACGGCGCAACGAAATTGCGCACCTCTCAAGGTTACGATCCTTCACAATTCGGAGAAAAAAATGTTATCAATATGAATTATCAGTTAAGTCTTAGTATAGGTTAGTGATTAAAGTAATTTACGGGTATAAAGCGGATGCCTTGACTTGGAATTCCGAAGAAGGCCGTGTTTAGCTGCGATAAGCCTCGTGGAGCTGCTAATAAGCTTTGAAGCGGGGATAGCCGAATGGGGAAACCCACACAGAGTCATGTCTGTGTATCTGTGCATAGCACAGAAGGACACTTGGTGAATTGAAATATCTTAGTAGCCAAGGGAAAGAAATCATATGAGATTCCCTGAGTAGTGACGAGCGAAACGGGAGGAGCCTAAACCAATCTGGTGTCAAACCGCCTGGTGTTGCCACATTGGTGTTGTAGGAGCAGTTGTGAAGCGCAGGCGTGCTTCGCAGGTATGCATTCAGTTAGCAAAACTCTTCTGGAAAGGAGGGCCATAGCAGGTAATAGCCCTGTATGCGAAAACTGTTTGTACCCCTGTTATTGTTTCCTGAGTAGGGTCGGACACGTGAAATCCGGCTTGAATCTGGGAGGACCACCTTCCAAGGCTAAATAAGATTCCAAGATCGATAGTGAACAAGTACCGTGAGGGAAAGGTGAAAAGAACCGCGGGTAGCGGAGTGAAATAGAACCTGAAACTTTATACCCACAAGAAGTCGGAGCCGGCTTGTCCGGTGACGGCGTACTTTTTGTAGAACGGGCCAACGAGTTAGTTGTTACTGGCAAGGTTAAGTGCGATCTGCACGGAGCCGAAGCGAAAGCGAGTCTTAATAGGGCGCATTAGTCAGTGGCACTAGACCCGAAACCGGGTGATCTATCCATGGCCAGGATGAACCCGTCGTAACAGACGGGGGAGGTCCGAACGCTTCGGTGCTGCAAAACCGAGTGATGAGCTGTGGATAGCGGAGAAATTCCAATCGAACCCGGAGATAGCTGGTTCTCCTCGAAATGCCTTTAGGGGCAGCCTCGAGTAAATGTGTTGCGGAGGTAGGGCTCTGAATGGGCTAGGGGGCTCAACCCGCTTACCAAACCCTCTCAAACTTCGAATTCCGCAATTACTTATCTCGGGAGTGAGACAGCGACGGATAAGCGCCGTTGTCAAAAGGGAAAAAGCCCAGATGACCGTCTAAGGTCCCCAAATCATATCTAAGTGGAAAAGGAAGTGTAGACGCGTATACAGCCAGGAGGTTGGCTTAGAAGCAGCCACCCTTTAAAAAGTGCGTAATAGCTTACTGGTCTATGCGTCTATGCGCCGAAAATACAGCGGGGCTCAAGATATGTACCGAAGACGTCAACTCGTATACCTATGGTATACGTTTGGTAGAGGAGCGTTCGTGTCTGCGTTGAAGGTGAATCGTAAGGTTTGCTGGAGCGTCACGAAGTGAGAATGTTGGCATGAGTAACGTAAAACTGATGAGAAGTCAGTTCGTCAAATGCCCAAGGTTTCCCACGCAATGGACATCAACGTGGGGTTAGTCGGTCCTAAGGTGCAGCCGAAAGGTCATATCCGATGGACAACGGGTTAATATTCCCGTACTACTTATGATTCGCCCAAACAAAACACTATGAAGTGTCCTTCGGCGCAGACTGTCTTCGGACAAGAAGCGAAGTTGAACATGGATCTGTGCGGCGTTAGCAAGGGGGGCCCATAACAGGATAGCTGGAGCCGGTTAATGATTTCCGGTGTAAGTATTTAGGCAGATGGAGTAGGAAAATCCGCTTTGTCGTTTTAACCCGAGGTACGATGCCGTTGACTACTTGTAGTCTAAAGTCCAGTGAGTTCAGTTATCAAGAAAATCCTCTAGCGAGAATTGTAGGTATCCGTACCGCAATCCAACACAGGTGGGCTGGTTGAGTATACTAAGACGTGCGAGAAAACCCTCTCTAAGGAACTCGGCAAAAAAGCGTGCGTAACTTCGGGAGAAGCACTCCCTTCGTAGCAATACGTGGGGCGCAGCTAAAGAGCCCAGGCAACTGTTTACCAAAAACACAGGTCTCTGCTAAATCGTAAGATGAAGTATAGGGGCTGACTCCTGCCCAGTGCCAGAAGGTCACGAGGAGGCGTGCAAGCGTCGAATCTAAGCCCTGGTGAACGGCGGCTGTAACTATAACGGTCCTAAGGTAGCGAAATTCCTTGTCAGGTAAGTTCTGACCCGCACGAATGGAGTAATGGTTCTGGGCACTGTCTCGGAGAGGGACTCGGTGAAATTATACTATCGGTGAAAATACCGATTAGTCGTAGCAAGACGGAAAGACCCCGTGGAGCTTTACTACAGCTTGACATTGAATTGAGGTGTATCCTGTGCAGGATAGGTGGGAGACGTTGAAGGGCGGACGCTAGTCCGTTTGGAGTCATCCTTGAGATACCACCCCTGATACATTTCAATTCTAACCGTGACGTAAAAGCGGGACAATGTTTGGTGGGTAGTTTGACTGGGGCGGTCGCCTCCTAAAAGGTAACGGAGGCGCGCATATGGTATGCTAGCTTCGGATGGAAACCGGAGTGGTCGTGTATTCGCACAAGCATGCTTAACTGCAAGAGCAACAACTCGAGCAGGTACGAAAGTAGGCGAAAGTGATCCGGCACATGAACGTGGGTTCGGTGTCGCTCAACGGATAAAAGTTACCCCGGGGATAACAGGCTGATCAGGCCCAAGCGTCCACAGCGACGGCCTGGTTTGGCACCTCGATGTCGGCTCGTCGCATCCTGGGGGTGAAGAAGCTCCCAAGGGTATGGCTGTTCGCCATTTAAAGCGGCACGCGAGCTGGGTTCAGAACGTCGTGAGACAGTTCGGTCCCTATCTGCTATGACCGATTAGGAAATTGAAGGGACTTGCTCCTAGTACGAGAGGACCGGAGTGAACGAATCTCTGGTGTATGGGCTGTTCTATCAAGGGCACGTCCAGTAGCCATATTCGGATGAGATAACCGCTGAAAGCATCTAAGCGGGAAACTCACCCTAAGATTAATTTCCTCAATCCGCAAGGATATATAAGCCTCCTGGGAGACTACCAGGTTGATAGGTTGCAAGTGGACGTACAGCAATGTATGGAGCTGAGCAATACTAATAGGTCGAATGACTTTCTTCATTCAACCGTACTTTTCCCATCAGTTTACGAGCAATCGCAAATTGGTGGGGTGGACTTAACTGATAATTTATGTCGATAACAGACAGAAAAAAGGCATTGTCTTGGTGATTATGCTAGCAAGGGTACACCTCATCCCATTCCGAACTGAGAAGTTAAGCTTGCTAAGGCCGATGGTACTTCCCGCGTTGCGGGCGGAAGAGTAGGTAGTCGCCAAGACAGTGCTTTTTTTGATGCAAAGATTTGGAGTACATAGCGTGCTCCTTTTTTTTGCATACAAAAAGTGTCCAAAATCGAGAGCTTTCTTTTCTTCTCTGTAACAATTTGTGTTCTTGCACGTTTGGAAAGATGAAACCTATCACATACTATGAAGCGCAAGAATTCCTCTGCTCCAGAGCAGCCGAATCAGGATCTCATTAACCACCTCTCTGCTTATAAAGAGACTCTTTCGCCTTCCCCCTTTTTTCTTGGGCAAACGAAAGCGGAGGTCTTTCAAAAGATTGCGTCTGTTAAGCAGAATCCTGTTCGTGATCGGCGCTCCTATCTTCGCCGTATTTTAGGTGTTGTGACTTCTGCGGCGGTGCTGGCTTCAGTGCTGTTCTCTGGCCCATTATTTGCACCACGTCTCTCACTCGCTTCTGTTGGAAGCTTTGGTGAAATATCGGGTGAGGTGCATGTTCATCGTGCAAATACGGTGATTAAGGCGCAGTCGAATGATCTCCTCTATGAAGGAGACTATATTGAAGTCTCTGGTGATTCTAGTGCGCAAATTTCTTTAGCTGGACTATCCCATGCGGAGTTAAAGCAAAACACGAAAATTCGTGTCGGCAGTGTCATGACCATGCATCTGGATGATTCTGTTGTGACCTCTCAAGTACACCTTTCGCTCACGCAGGGAACCTTTGTGCAGAAGAAAACAGAGGATGTTTCCTCATCCCCCACCTTAATCACGCTCGCGACGCCGACGGGAACCATCAAGGCAAGCCCTTCAGCAGACTTTACAGTGACAGCGCAAACGGATGATTCCGTCGCACTTGATGTCCACGCCAGTGGTGTGACTGTTCTTGCGAATGCAGAAACATCTTTAGATGCCGCTGGAGCCACGGTCGTTCGCGAAGGCGAACGAGTTGTTATGAGTTCTTCAAAGGATTCGGGCGATATTGTGATTGTGAGTGCACCTGTAGAGCAAGCAGAGCCCGCACTTGTTGCCCTGGAAACGACGGGGAATGCCAATGCAAATAGTTCCCAAGTAACCCGACAAGCATCTTCGATTGGAGGACAATCGAAGACCCTGAACGCCAACGACAATGCAGCAACTATTGCTTTTGTGGATCTTCCCCCAACACCAGTGCCTGATGGCCGCTTAGCGGATTTGCTTGCCAAGCTTCGCCCGGGTCTGGACATTGCTGAAGTAAAAATGGATCAGGTTGTGGCGCTCTACTCCAAAGGCCAGAAGGAACAAGCCTTGGCAGCCATTTCGGGCTATGTCAGTACGGTCCGAGGTGTTGCTCAGACCTTGGGTGCCAATACTCCTGTTGAACGCGTTATGGCGAAGCCTGGGTCTGTTTCTATGGATATCGCCGTACGGCAAAGTCCCCTTGCTACTGCGTACCGCGAACTTGCGGGATTAAGTGATGTGGATAAGTCGTCAGAAGAGTATCACCGTGTTATGGCAACGATAGAGTTGCTGTCGAAGGCAGAAGCTGCTCTTCGTATGGACACCCAGGAGGACGCACCCATTGCTATGAGTTCGCCTGTCTCTTCCGCACCGGCTCTCGCAAAGGAACCTGCTGCCTCAGAGCCCTTGACCACAAGAACCTATATTAAAAAAGTACAGACGGGCATCATAGGGGAAGTGGAAGCCTTGTTACAAGATCCGGATACGAAGAATAGTACAGCACGGTTTATTGCACTGCTTGCTCGCATTCCGGACGAGCCACGTAATACTGCGCTTTTAGAGCGTATTCAATCCATGGTTCCAGGAGCGTTGAAGGGGTTTGTTGCTGTGAAGCTCCATCGTATATCCTTCCCTGAGGCAGGAAAATAATTAGAAAGCCAGCAGGAGTGTCATAACGATACCCGCCACGACGGGTATCGTTATATTGTCGTCTACTTCCCAAGTGCCGAGTTTCATGGGTATCGTTTCAACAAACATAGCGACCATACTTGCCGCGAAAGCAATTGGAAACGGCACAAAGATACTTGCTGCTCCCGCAGCAAAGAGGGCGCCCACGAGTGGTCCTTCAATGTTTTTATGTTTGTTATACGGGAGAGGAAAGCGACCATAGTAGCCTCCTGCAATGTTTGTGATACTATCACCGAAAGCGAGCACGAGAATTGATGCCAGGGCGATATTATGGCTAAAGAATGCTGTTGCGAGAAAACCTCCAATAAGAAAGCAGAGACTGCCTCGCCCGGGAAACTTTTCAAAGTGATGAGCACGTTCAAAAACGAGCAAAGCTTTTTCCAGTAAGGGCAGTTGTCGTTTTTTTAACAGATAAATGAACAGGAGTGCAACAGGGATAAGCGCCCCGAGCAACCACGTGTGCAGAATACCGTAATAGAGGAAAATGGTCATCGTTACACCGACTGTCAGGTGCATGGCCTGTCTTCTATATTCCATTTCTTTACGAAAGACGTCCACAAGACGCTGAAAAACTGACCACTTCGTGTCGATAAAGAGGAGCGCAAAGGGGGTCATAAGCCCTACCAGAATGGAAAGAGTGAACTCGGTACTCGCCCAGGGATAGAGTGTGGATTGTCCTATAAACACGAGAAAAAAGATGCTGACGCCGAGCAGGAGCGGAAACGGGTTTTTCCCACTGGTATGCAGAATACTGAGCGCAAGGATCATTGTGCCCCAAAGGTGGATGCTGAGACCCATAATAGCGAGTATCTCAAAGGCCAGAAGAGGAAGTAAAAGTGCGGCAAGGTCACGCACAAAATCTTTGGTGCCGTGGGGTAATCGAAAAAATGCACTCAGAGTCATATAGGCACACAAACTCAAAATGGGAAAAATTGAGCTGATCCAAATTGGCCACGTAGCAACCATGCGTTCTGGTAAGGAAACGTTTGGATTCTACTCGCATTCTCTATTTTGTAAATTGCTCTACCTCATGGTATACTGAAAAGAATTTCTTAGGTACTGGTTATGGACACCCACGCTTCTGATATAGAGCTTCGACTGCCTGCAAAGCTTTCCTACTCGCACCTCGTGCGACAGACGGTAAAACATGCACTGGAGGCTACCCCCTTGCCGGCATGTTGGGTGTACCGCCTCATGCTCGTGATCGATGAACTGTTTATGAATGCGGTGAAATACGGTTCGAATCCCAAAGGTGGTGATACTTTGGTCATTGCAATGCGTGTTACGCGATCAGGCGTTATTTTATCTGTTTCTGATGCGGGGTTTCATGGTGTTACACCAGCAAAACTCCGGGCAATTATTCGCAAAAATACAGACCGTGAAGGTCTAGCGCATCTTTCGGGACGCGGGCTTGCCCTGATTGCCGCGGCGTGGACTGACAATCTTGTGGTGCGCCGAAGTGCCATCGGTGGTCTCATGGTCGAGGTCACAAAGCACTTTGCTACAGCGGATCGGGATATTCTTCCTACCACCAAAACCTATCAGCGTGAGGCTGCCCGTGGCACAGAAACAGTGGTGCACGTCACGGAATCGCTGCTCTCAGCAGAAGCAAATCAGGAATTCCAAAGAGTTCTCGATCTTCTGAAAGATCCCATGCATCGAGAGCTGTGTTTTGATTGCTCAGAGGTGGGCGATATTTCCCGTGGGCGGACTTTCCGTTTGATAGAGCTCTATCTCGCCCTCTCCTTAGAGGGAGCGCACATTCGCTGGCAACATGTTTCCACTTCCTTAGAAAAAAAACTGCAGCACGTTCATATACTAGACAGAAACTCTTAAGTATTGTACTATACAATGTAAGTAAAACAAAAACCTCTCATGAACACACAAGTACTCATCCGCATTGATCCCATTGAAGAAAAGCCAAATTTTCGTTTGGTCACTCTTTCTGGACAGGTGGATGAATCCAATCTCCATATGGTCGAAGAACAGCTGGAAACACTGGTGAACCATGACGATGTGCGGGTTCTCGTTTTCAACTTTCGAGACCTGGAGTTTATTAACAGTCGCGTGATCGGTTACCTGCTTTCTATTTATTCAAGCATGGCAGAGGCAGATAAACGCATGGCCATTGTGGAATCAAATCAAAATATCATGTCGATTCTCTCGCTTGTGGGTCTGACAACCCTCATTGGTCATTATGGAAACCTGTCGGAAGCATTAGAAGTTTTGGAATAAAAAAACAGCCCTCATGTGAAGGACTGTTTTTTTGCATTTCCCGAATTTACGCAGCAACTTCTTCTTTTGGTGTCGTTGCTTTTGTTTCGGCAGCTGCTGCTGCATTCGCTTCCTGACGGCGGCGGAACTTATCAACACGACCCTCCGTATCCACAAGCTTTGATTTACCTGTGTAAAACGGGTGGCACTTTGAACAGATTTCTACTTTGAGTTCAGGAAGTGTGGAACCAATAGTATGGGTTGCCCCGCAGGAACACGTGACAACACAGGCTGTATTGAACGTTGGATGAGTATCTTTTTTCATAGAGAAAGGGGAGAATAAATGCGCCAAGTACGCAAAACAGAGGTATTATACGCAAAATCTGGCTCTCGGCAAGATAATTTAGAAGAGGAGTTCTTTGAGAATGGCGGAGTGCAGTGGGTGGGCATCTTCGTTGAGCACAAGGTGAGTTTCGGTGGTCGTAACAAGCCCTTGTTGAGACAGAGACCGCGAGCGGCTTTGTAGCTGCAGAAGCTGCTCTTCTGATATGTACGGGAGAAGTGCAGACCATGCAAGGCCGTTTTTCGTGCGTGTATGTGTTGTCAGGAGAAGGTTTGCCATCTCTTGGTGCTGCAGGGGGATGGGCGTTTCCATGACATAATTTCCTTCAAGATAAAGACGAAGGTTGCGCGTATTGCTCCAAAGCTTTTGCCCTTCGAAGGAGCTGGCACCAAGACCAAGGCCGCTATACTCTTCTCCATGCCAGTAGGTAAGATTATGCTTGCAGGCATGACCAGGTTTTGCCCAGTTGGAAATTTCCTCGTGCTCGTAGCCACTATCTCGGAGTACTCGAGAGAAGGTTCTATAAAGGCTCACGCTTTCCTCGTCATTCTCATCAAAGGGCATAGTTGCAAGGACGGTACCCGGTTCGATGCTAAGAAAGTACGCAGAGAGGTGATGCGGTGCAAAGGCAAGAATTCGGTACAGATCCTTTTCCATGCTTGCACTTGTTGTGCCAGGAAGACCTAAAATGAGATCCGTATTCCAGGAGAAGGGACTTTCTGCGAGCAGGGTCATGGCCTCAAAAACTTGCCTGCTTGAGTGCTGTCGATTCATTGTGCTGAGCGCGGCATCGGAAAGCGTTTGTACACCCATGCTCACGCGGGTCACACCAAGGGTATGCAGAAATTGCAGGTACGCTTTACCAACTTGTTCCGGGTTAACTTCCACGGTGACTTCGCCTGCCGCAGGAAGGCTGTTCATAAGTTCTTCGAGAAGTTTTGGTGCGAGCAAACTTGGGGTGCCACCGCCAATGTACAAGGTTTCTATCGCCTGACTTTTGGTTATTCCTCGCGCCTGTGCTTCCGCGCGCAGCGCCTGCACATAGGCCTCCTGATGATCGGAGTTGGTCACAACAGAAAATGCGCAGTAGTGACATTTACTGGTGCAAAAGGGAATATGGACGTACAGCGCTTTGGGTCTCATGCCGAGAGAAGTGACCCCTGGGATCCACTGGGAGGCGTGAAGCCAAGGTGGGTGTAGGCGCGGTCTGTGGGTATACGCCCTCTGGGTGTGCGCTCGATAAAGCCTATCTGGAGCAAATAGGGCTCGTAGACATCTTCAATGGTGCCTTCTTCTTCTGAGGTGGCGGAAGCGAGAGTGCTCAGGCCAATGGGGCGTCCACCAAATTTTTCTATCATGGTGGAGAGAATCATGCGGTCGGACGGGTCGAGGCCGAGAACATCGATACCAAGTTCGCCAAGAGCATGCTGAGCCAGCTCTAACGAAATGGAAGAGACGCCACCAATGTGCGCATAATCCCGAACCCGTCGCAGAAGCCGATTGGCGATGCGGGGAGTTTTGCGCGCACGACTGGCGATTTCAAGAGCGGCCGTTTCTTCAACGCCGAGGCCAAGGATCTGTGAAGAACGATGAACAATATGAGACATTTCGTCATCAGAGTAGAATTCAAGGCGGTAAACGTGACCAAAGCGGTCGCGCAGTGGCGATGAAAGCATATTGACCTTCGTGGTTGCACCAACAAGCGTAAAGGGTGGCAGGTTGATACGCATACTGCGGGCGCCGGGCCCTTTCCCTATGACAATATCGAGGACAAAATCTTCCATGGCACTGTAGAGTACCTCTTCCACGGCTGTTTTTAGGCGATGAATTTCATCGATGAAAAGCACATCACCCGGTTGTAAATTGGTGAGTAAGGACGCAAGATCCCCTGGCTTATCGATGGCAGGACCCGAGGTGATTTTGATATTCGCCCCCATTTCCGATGCAATGATGTGCGAAAGAGTTGTTTTGCCCAGTCCTGGTGGCCCATAGAGCAAAAGGTGTTCCATGGGTTCCTCGCGGGCCTTAGCCGCTTCGAGAGAAACGGAGAGATTACGTTTGAGTTGTTGCTGCCCAATATAATCGGCGAGACGCTGTGGCCGGAGGGTGTTTTCAAAAGCGTCCGTACGAGATGGTTCACTCTGCACGAGCCGCTGCACATCTCCTGTTTGTTGATGAAGATTCTCTATCATAGCTTGGATATTAGTGCATCCAGTCTAGCGTGAGCCTTGGTGTAAAGTAAAGGTCTCCTCGCTTAATTATTCCAGAAGAAAAGAAATGACGACATGGACTCAAAAAATGCCATACGATCTTTCATGGGAAGGAAAAACGTGCACCAGATGAGCAATAGAAAGAAGAGAATAATAGACGACACGAGGGTAAATATATGTATGCTTGGCACATATGCATCGAGAACAGTCTTGTAGACATACAGAAAAAAGAGACCGATCGAGAATATGGACATGGCTTTTAGCCAGGCGAAGAAGTGATACAATCCTTTTTCTCTTAGCTCAGGCGGTTTTTTCTCCATGCATCAATATTTTTATGATGACCAGACAGCAGCGTTTCGGGGACGCTCTTTCCCCGCCACACTTCCGGGCGCGTATAATGCGGGTATTCTTTTTTTCGGCCGAGGCGTTTGGAAAAGGATTCTTCTTCTGGTGAATCGTCGTTGCCGAGTACGCCAGGCAGAAGGCGTGTGAGGGCATCAATCAGGAGAAGAGCAGGAAATTCACCGCCACTCAGGACCGCGTCACCAACGCAAAAATGATAATCGACAAAGGTTTCTAGCACTCTCTCATCAATACCTTCGTAGCGGCCACAGAGTAAAATGAGACTTGTATGGCGTTGTTTGAGCATTTCTGTGGCGTGCTGGGTCAGTCGCTTCCCCCTTGGGGTAAAGTGCACGACGGGTGCATCTGGCGCTGCCGTTTTCGCTGCTTCAATGGCGCGTGCAACGGGTTCAGGACGAAGGAGCATGCCTGCACCACCGCCGTAGGGCACATCATCAACGCGTTTATTGGGCGCTTCCTTGAAGTTTGCCAGAGAATAGTAGTGCAGACGCACAAGACCATCCGTGACGGCACGACCAAGAATGCCGGTTTCTGTCGGGCTTTCAAAGAACTTCGGAAAGAGTGTGATGATGTGAATATCCATTAGTAGGTGATGTTCATATGGCGAATTTGCCCAACGTGAAAGGCAAGGGAGGTGACAAGGGCGTCGATTTCCTCGCGTGTGGTGAGATGCGAAAAGGAGAGGCGCAAAGTTGCTTGTGCCAGCTCTTCAGAAATGCCCATGGCCGTGAGTACATGAGAGACACGGCCGCTGCCAGAGGCGCAGGCTGAGGCGGTTGAAACCGCAATGCCATCAAGGTCGAGACGACGCATTAGCGACTCTCCGGAGGTCCCTGGAAAGGCGATACTCAGAATGTGCGGTGACGCAGGGGTGGTCGCGTCGATATGAAAATGGATGTCTGGAATCGTTTCCGTAAGGCAGGTGCGGGCATAGGCGTTGATTTCAACGAGCCGCTCTGTGCGAAGGGCTTGTTCTTCCTGCTGGATTTCGAGAGCCTTTTGCATACCGACAGCAAGAGGGACATTTTGCGTGCCTGCGCGTAGGCCAAACTCCTGGCTGCCACTGATGAGAGTTTCAATTTCTACACCTGGTGCGACGTAGAGGGCAGCAATGCCCTTTGGTCCATGAAACTTGTGGGCTGCGAGCACAAAGGATGTGACGGGCAAATGTTGTAGGTTGAGGTTCATATCACCAACTGCCTGGGCTCCATCAACATGGAAATGAATCTTCTTTTCTTTGAGTGCTTGGGCAATCGCAGAAATGGGCTGTATGGTCCCTACCTCATTTTGCACAGCCATCAGGATAGCAAGACTTGTCTCGTCGGTGCATGCTGCGAGAAATGCATCAACGTCCACGATTCCCTGAATATTAGGCTTAACGAAGGAAACAGTCCAACCTTCTCGCGAAAGGTCGTTGAGTGCGGCGAGGGTGGTGCTGTGTTCAAAAGAACTCGCAACAATATGACGACCCTTTTTCACGTGGGCTTTTGCTAAGCCCTTGATGGCCAGGTGAATTGCTTCTGATGCGCCACCAGTAAAAATGACGGATTCCTGAGCGACATGTAGAAACGCCGCGATGCTGGCACGTGCATCATTGAGTGCAATATGGGCCTCCTGACCAAAAAAATGCGTTGAAGACGGATTCCCATATTTTTCCGTGAAATAGGGGAGCATTGCATCCACGACGCGCGGATCTGTCACCGTGGTTGCTGCATTATCCAGATATATTTTTTTGTTCATAGGGGTCTGAGATGAAGCGAATTTTGTAGAAATAGCAGCAAAGTGGACGAAGAATTTCGAGTTGCGTAAAGAGCTGCTTCTTTTGCTCTTTCGTTGCTGAGGAGTGTGCAATACTGTCCTTAAGTAACACCATATCATGCGTAAACATGGTTTCCGCATAGTCGTAATTCGCGACTTGCCAACGGTAGGCGAGGGAGACGGTTTGCGCATAGCTATCGAGCGCGGCATAGGCCCAGTCGATCATATCTCCGTCTCGTCTCGGAATGGCACTGATGCCACTGCGAATTTCCCCAATATACAGATGAATGAGTTCGATCGCTTGTTCGCCGATGGTCTCGTTGGGTTTTGGCTGGCCAAGAATTGTGGGATACCTTTGTCGTAGATCGTGCATTGCATCCAAGATCTGGTGCGTTGTTGCAAACTTCTGCCCTTGCAGCTCACGAAGATAGGGTGATTCCAGACGTTCCATACTGAAGAAGGAAAGATATTGCCCTATGTATACCACGAACTTCTTTTCCTGCAACGGTTAGCCCTTTTTCTGCCAGTCTTCTATGGCTTCTCTCAGCAAGGTTTCTTCCTCTTTTGAAAGAATTCTGCTGGAATCTGATATGCAGTACCCGAGAACACTTGCAATGACCTGACCGACGTATTTGTTGTCTTCTTCCTTCAACATTCCTGCGAGGCGTTTTCGCGCTTCAGGGTTGTCTTCATAGACAAGCGTGTGCACTGCGGCGATGCGCACATCCTCCGTCGGATGCGTTTTTGCGATTGCAAAAAGGAACTCTCGGGTTTCCTCATCCATCACACTGCGCAGACTCATAAGCATTTCCATGGCGCGAGGAATTTCGCTTTTTTCCACAAGCCCACCAAATCGATGGGTAAAGTAGGCGCGCAGTGCCCGAATATGCATAGCGACAAGGTCTTTATCGGTTTCCTTAGCAAAAATATGGTCGAGATCTGCTCTCGCCTTGGCAATAACACTTGGTCGCCCACCATGTTTGAGTTGGTCAAGGGCTGCAAGCATTCTATGGTGATCGGAAATGAGATTTTCAATAGCATCCGGCAGCTGCTTGAAGCTTGAGGGGTAACGCTCGGAAAGTCCTTCAGAACTGAGGTGCAAGAACGACATGGCAACCAACATCTCTTGAGATTCACTGAGCTTTCGGTCTTGTAATCGTTTTTTCAATTCCAGCGTGACCAGTACAAGGAGCGTACCATTTGCCATTTTGTCTTCAAACAAGGCACAGAGAATTTCCGTAGGGGTGTCGCTTAGCTTCTCGCGAAAGGCAGCAATCTCTTCCTTTTCCTCAAGATCTCGAAGATTTTCCGGTGTCGGCAGCGTTGCACTTTCCGCGAGGATCGCCTTTTGTTTGTCCTCCTGCT
Source organism: Candidatus Gracilibacteria bacterium CG17_big_fil_post_rev_8_21_14_2_50_48_13 (assembly GCA_002783265.1). Lineage (GTDB taxonomy): Bacteria > Patescibacteriota > Gracilibacteria > 1-14-2-50-48-13 > 1-14-2-50-48-13 > 1-14-2-50-48-13. The sequence goes on from PFFG01000009.1 coordinate 305,402, forward strand.
CAAGGGTTATGGAGTTTTCCAGAGTATGTTCAAGCTCTTTCTGTGCGTCTACATTACGATCGAGAAAATCGCTTCGTGTGTGGGGCAGGTTTGGTATCATGGAGGTGTGTTATAGTGATGCAATTCTACACAACTTTATCGTGGTACGTCAATCGTGTTTTTTCGTGGGATTTCCCCGTATTTCTGTACAGAAGGGGAGGGCGTGAGTAGAATGCCACCGTTTCATCTGTTTTTACGACCATGCTATGATCGACATTAAAGATTTACGAGAACGACCTGAATATTACCGGGAATCCACTGCTGCAAAAAATGGAGATCCATCGCTTATTGAGACGGTTCTCCAGCTCGATGAGGAACGCCGCGCCCTTATTTTTGCGCGTGATGAACTGAAGGCGAAGCAGAACTTACTCACGAAACAGATTCCAAGCGCTTCCGCGGAGGATCGAGGGCGACTTGTTGCTGAGTCAAAAGCCCTGGGTGATCAGGTGAAAGAGGCGGATGCGAAGTCCGCTGAGATTGAAGCGGCCTATTTTTCAGCGGTGCATCAGATTCCTAATCCATTGCATCCGAGCGTACCCAAGGGGGCGAGTGATGAAGAAAACATTGTTGCGCGTGTCGTGGGTGAAAAACCAAATTTTCCCTTTCCCGTTAAGGAACACTGGGAACTGGGTGAAGATATGGATCTCATTGATATGGAGCGGGGGGCTAAGGTGTCTGGTAGCCGCTTTGTCTACCTGAAAAATGACCTTGTGATGCTGGAGTTTGCGCTCATTTCTTTTTGTTTGCAGAAGCTCTACGCAAAGGGCTTTACGCCTATGATCCCTCCTTACATGGTGCGTGAACGGGCCATGTACGGTACAGGGTATTTCCCTGATGCGGAAAATGGCGTGTATCATGTGAACCCGGGAGAAGACGATTTGTTTCTCATTGGAACCTCAGAAGTTTCTCTGGTGAATTATTACGACAATGAAGTGATTGATGTCTCCAAGCCGCAGCGCTTCGTCGGGTACAGCCCTTGTTTCCGTCGTGAGGCGGGGAGCTATGGAAAAGATGTGAAGGGTATTCTGCGCGTGCATCAGTTTGAAAAGGTGGAGATGGTGAGTTTTTGCCATCCTGATCAGAGTTGGGAAGAGCACGAATTTCTTCGCACTGTTGAGGAGGAAATTTTGAGTGACCTTGGTCTGCCATACCAGGTGCTGAATATCTGTAGTGGCGATCTTGGCGGTTCTGCAGCCAAAAAATATGATTTGGAGGCGTGGCTTCCTGGTCAGGAAAAATACCGGGAAATGACTTCCACCTCGAATACAACGGATTACCAGTCTCGTCGTTTGAATATTCGTTTCCGCGATGAAGAGGGGAATATGCAGTATGTCCATATTTTGAACGGTACGGCGACATCGATGCGTCCGCTCATTGCCATTATGGAAAACTATCAGCAGGAAGACGGTACAATTCTTGTTCCGGAGGTGCTTCGCCCTTATATGGGCAAGGATCGCATAACCAAAACAACGGCATGACTACTCCGCTTCTCACGGTGAGTGACCTTACGCTTGGTTATCAGGAGACGCCGCTGATGTCGGACGTCTCCTTTTCTCTGCAGCCGGGTGAAGTGTGTGCGATTGTGGGGCATTCAGGGACGGGGAAAACAACTCTCCTTCACACCATTGCGGGCATTCTTCCCGTTACGAATGGCCGTGTGCATTTTCGGGATCAGGATATTTCTCTCCTGAGTGGAAAAGACCGTCAGGTGTATCTTGCACAGCGACTTGGGCTCGTGTTTCAGGCATTTCATATTGTGCCTTTTCTCTCGGTGGAGGATAACGTTGCCTTGTCTCCTGTTTTTGGCCACACCTGGCAGGGACATGAACTTTCCCAAAAGGTGCGTGAGGTACTTGATCAGGTGGGTCTTGCGGACATGGCAGGGAAATATGCCCGTGAACTTTCTGGAGGGCAGCGGCAGCGGGTGGCGATTGCGCGCGCTATGGTGAATGCGCCTGATCTTATTTTGGCAGATGAACCAACGGGGAATCTTGACCAGCACACGGGAGATACGGTGATGGAGACGCTCGTGGATCTGGCGAGAAATCGTGGCAGCAGCATGATTTTTGTGACCCACGAAGAAGCCTATTTGCGCCTAGCAGACAGGGTTTTTGCAGTAGAGAATGGGAAACTTTTGCAACGCTAGTCGGCATGAAAAAAGTCGGGGCGTACTTCGACATATCGTATGAACGAAGGAACCCCGACTTTCTTTGTGGATTCCAGCACGCAACGACGTATCGTTCGGACCAGTCTCCTGATTTCTCCTTGCCAACCCTCTCTCTGCTAACAAGTGTTACATAGAGAGCGGCCTCTTCAAGCCTCCGGGTGAATGTGTTTTTGTTTTTTTGAGGTGTTTTTTTGTTGTTTTTGTGTTTGGTTTTTTTGTGTTTTTTTGGTTTTGTACCCGGATGAAACAAGGAGATGCAAACGCAGCGCGCTCCCATTTCCCGATTTCTGGCTAATTGCAAAGGATCAAATCATAGAAGTATAGCAAAAAGGGTATGAATTGCAAGTTCTTTTTCCGCGAGAAGAGTCTAAAGGGGCAAAATGTATTCAGGGCAGAAAACGAGTATTCATCAACCGTAAAGCAACTTTTCGTATTGAAGAATTTCCCATGATGCTTACATTAAGCAGCGACCCATTTTATTCCCCAATGCTTCCAACCGAGGCGTTGGGAGAAAGGAGATGAAATATGGGAAACTTCTGGAAGAATCTGGTGCCCAATTGGGCGAAGAACAATTCTTCTGCAGTAACTGCAGAAGAGGTTGTCCAGCCTAAACGGACACCGATTAAGCCACCAGTACCCTCGACACCACCGCAATCAACTGCACTGACTCTAGGCAATACAGTAGAGCAGGAAGTTCTCAAGGAGCATAAGGAATTTATGCGTAAATCCGAAAGAACTTTCCAGCGCGCCTCCAAGGCGCTCACTGTCCGGCCGCAAATTGCTGAGGTTGCAAGCCCCCTCCCGGGGGTGATGATTGGTCGTCGTGAGTACGAAAATGGCTCCGCAGAGTTTACGTGCATATACAACCCCCGGTTGGTTGTGCATCACTCTGTAGGGCTAAAGCCTATGGAAGAACAAATGTCCCTACGTCGCATTGACGGCGTAGAAGACATTGAATCCTTCCTGTCCATGTTTGCCCCTCGCGTTGGACGTCCGTTCACCGCGAAGATCCCACTCCAGTGGGAGCGAATCGGGGTATAAAAAATAAGAGGTCATCTATACGATGACCTCTTTTCTTTTTGTATAATATAAGACTTTAGAGCGCTTTGTGACCCATTTGTGTCGATTTTGATGCTTCGAGCGCAAGTTTATCCTGAATACTGGATTGTTTTTCACAATATTGCGCCAGGGGGTTATTGTCTATGTCGAACCCGAATGTTACTAAAAATTCTGTCACTAGGCCCCATTTAAGGGATAGATATGCCTTAGACTGGAGTTCTTCTTCCGTCCTGTCTGCAAAAAGCCCTTCCTCTTCAAACTGGGCGCGGTAGAAACGAATACTGCTTTCTTGATTTTCAGTCCATGGCTTCATAATCCCGGCTTCTATGTCAGCATTGAAGTGATTTTCTATGGTGTCAAAAATGATTTTTGCCGTTGTTTGTGGGTTTGAGACGAAGGCATGTAAAGACTGTTTTGACTGAAAAAACTCTGGCACGCGGGCAAATTGTTCACGGTGATTCCAAAGAATATCTTTATTTTTAGAGCCGATATAGCCAAGAAGGTGATGTTCCATAACCATAACACCGCAATCATCGAAGAACTTCAGAAGATATTGCCATTTTTTCTTTGCATCAAAGGATTCATAGAAGCCCATTGCACGATAGTCTTGTTCAAAGGCGTTTAGTCTAGCCAAATCCTCTTCATTCATGGGGGCTATGTCGCCGCGCTCCCTTTGTGTGTCGTAGTGTTTTCTAATGGTGTCAAAAAGCGCACCAACCGATAACTCGGGATTGTTGATAAACTGTGTTAATCCAAATTCAGTATTCATGAAGTCAGGGACTGTTGCGTGACCCACTTTACCATCGTAGTCTTTAGATTCTGAAAAGGTTGGGATTCCTTTTTCTTTAATTTTACCCGCTGCAAAAGTCATGAGTGCACCCTTCTTGAGGGCTGCTTGCTCCTTGTCGTAGGCTTCTCGAGCAAGGCGGGCAGATTGTATCTCAGGCAGTTTTTCTTTCGCTTCAGCAAAATCTATAATCTTCAAACTCGCTGCGTCATCTACAAACTCACCACCCCATGATTCAGGCTCGACCTGACGAGGGCGCTGGATGCGTGCGGGCTTGAGAAGATTGTTGATTTTTGTCGCCATCGCATATTCTACGCCATGAATAAAGTCCCCTGTGCGATCGACAGCATTTTTTGCCACCTGCGACACGGGCGTCTCCAAAACAGTTTTCACACGGGATGCAAAGTTCTTCACAACGCCAAAACCCTTGGAAAAACGTTCTTTCACCCCGCTAAGGAGTGGAACTTTTTCCTCGTGTTGGTTTGTTGTATTGATTGCAGCCATAGATTTTGGGAGAATTGTACACACAAGTTGTATCATAGTTTCTGTACTTTCGCAAAGGTTCTGGTAGTTTTTTAGTAGACATGTAACTGCAAATCTAATGCCATACGAACGACGACTGATTGCCATTGCTGGTACCTCCGGATCGGGGAAAGGAACCGTGATTGCTTCACTTAAAGAACGTCACCCAGAGTTTGTTTACCCCGTGTCCTTAACGACCAGAGCACCGAGGCCGGGTGAGATAGATGGAGTGACGTACCATTTCGTAACAGAAGACGCTTTTCTTCGTGCGGCAGAGCAAGGCGAGCTCCTTGAATGGGCAGTGAATCACGAAAAGGAATACTACGGCATGCTGAAAAAACCTGTGGAGGATGCCCTTGCGGCTGAGAAAACGGTGGTGAGAGAAATGAGTTTGGCGGGCATTGTCACCTTGCGCAAAACGCCTTTGGCAGAGCAGCTCTATGCAATTTTTCTGATTCCACCCTCTGAAGAGGTTATGCGTGCACGCATTCTCAAACGATCGGCGCTGCCAGAAGAGGAAGTGACGAGGCGACTAGCGACGGCAAAGAAAGAGATCGAAATGGCCTCCATTTGTGATGTATCTATTCTGGCGGAAGAAGGAAAACAGGCAGAAATCTATGCCTTGGTGGAGGGCGCCATACGTCGATCTGCATCATCACACCTGTAAGCTATGGATCGATTTACATTTTTGGATGTACATGATGAATTGGGTGGGCTTGCGGCGTATTTTTCAGATGAGCAGCTGCAGGTTATGAGCGAAAACGAGGCTGTACGCGATGTCTTTTTGTTTCTCTTTGCGTCTTCTTCTGTAGGAGACCCCGAGTTTTTACAACAACTTCGCGAGATGACCACCTTTCTTTTGGAAAGCGATTGGTTGCATAAGAGGGATTTAGCAGAGTTTTGTGTGTTATTAACCCATCTCCTCCACTTTTTGGAGCAGGCAAAGATTTATGTAGCGCTTCCACTCATTGCTCCTGCTCCTTCTCGTTTTGAACAGCGGAGAAGAGAACGTGATGCATGTCTGAAGGCGAAGAAACCAGCTTTGCTTGCTCGGCATAAAGCGCAGGAAATGGCGGGCCTGCTGCGAGATGGTTTGGTGATGAGTGAAACAGAAGCAATGCGGGTCATTGCTGGCGAATACCCGATTTTTCTTGCCTTTGCCGGCTGGCTGGAATCGAAGCGCCCTACCTTTGGGGACGCGCCTTCTCGTGTTGCGGACTTCTTTCACCAAAAAAGTGTTGATATTGTCTCGTAATTAGCTACTATTGTCGCACCTTCGGGGATCGTCTAGTGGTAGGACTTCAGACTCTGAATCTGACTACGGGGGTTCGAATCCCTCTCCCCGAGCCATATAATTAACGAAGAAAATCAACTCTCTAAGTCGAGAGCTTGTTCTAGAATGTACTGGGGAGAGGGATTCGAAACCAGCGCAGCGGAGGAAGGCTTTAATGCCTTCCGGAGCAAGCCTTCGGAGGCTACCGCAGGCGTGTCTGAACGACGAGCTGCAGCGAGGAAGTGAAGCCGCCGTGAGGTAGCCGAATCCCTCCTATTTCAAATCTTTGCAATTTGGGATATTCCAGAGAAGTGGTTGAAAATACATATGTATTCATGTACAATACTCCGATGTGTTGTAAACCCCCACGCAAGTCATGATAGCTCGCCAGATACGGTATCTAGCAATTCTCTTCTTCCTCTGTTGTAGCAGTGTCTTTTCTGTGCATGCCAGCGCTCGCATTGTCTTTCAAGACGATGATCTTGCGGATGTCTTCTCGCCCGGCTTGGTTTTGGGATCGAATGATGCGGGTGTAGAGGATACATCGATAGTTTTTGGTAAAGATCCCGTTCCTACCAATAATGGGTCTATTCGCTGGGATATTGCCTCCAGCAAATTTCAAATTGACCGGAATGTCCAGATCTCTGGGGGAATAAAGGTTACTGGTAGTGCGGACTTTTCTACATCGACACAGACACGTATTCGGGAAGTCGCATCGGCCGCTGCCGCCACGTGTACGAATGTCAATGAAATTGTTCTCCAAACCTCTGATGGAAAGGTGTTTTACTGCCTCGCGACAGGGTCTCCAGGCACTTGGACAACAATTTCAGCGACGATTCCGAACTTTGAAGCTGTCTATGCGTCTGATGCCTTCAAAAATCTCGATACAGGCAACGGAATTTTTACGGTGACGACAGGGACAAACGACTTCGTGGTGGATAGTAATGATTGGAATGTTGATGCGGCGGGTAACTTTGATGCGGCAACGGTGACGTCTCATGGCCTTATCACTGGGCAGGCAGGTGCAACGGTTTCAGGCGGAGTGACGTCCATAAACAATAGCTCAAATTTTGTCACGAATATCAATACTGGTACCAGTACGGGGCAGGTGAATGTTGGAGGTAATGCAAATTGTGTGAAGGTTGACTCAAATACCTGGGATGTCTCTTGTGCGGGTGCAGTCACAGGCTTGACCGGAATTGTTTCTACAGGGGTAAAAACTTTTACAGGAGGGATTACCTCGATTAATGCAAGTTCGAATTTTGCGACAAATATAAATACGGGTACCAGTACGGGGCAGGTGAGTCTTGGTGGAAATGCTAACTGTGTTCAGGTCGACTCCAACACCTGGGATGTTTCCTGTGCGGGTGTGTTTTCAGGCCTCACGGGTATTACGTCTACCGGCGCCATAAACTTCACTGGGGCAACGTCCTTTCGCATGCCGCAGGCAGCCAGTGACCCCTTAACCTGTCTTCCTGGACAGCAGTATTTCAACACAACAACAGCGACGATTCGCTTGTGTAAATCGACAGATACGTGGGGTAGTTCGGGTGCTGCGGGCTCGAACTATGTTTTTGCCTATGACACAACGACCCAAAGTGTTGCGGCGGCAAATACCTTTCAAGACGTGATATATGATAGTAATGGTCTTATCAATGGATGGTCTCATACACCAGGAACCTCTGTGTTTACTGCCGCTGTGTCAGGTATTTATATGGTGAATATGACAGGGCGTGTGGCGAAAGCGGGAGGCGCAAACACCACCCTGAGTTTTCGAGGATTGTTAAATGGTGCGGAGGTCCCAGGGAGTCAGGCCTACGGAACAATTGCGGGATCATCGGGTGATACGTTGTCAGGTAACTTTATTGTGCAGGTAAATGCAGGTGACGTTTTAAAGATACAAATGGCTGCTGGAACGGTTCAAGGGCAAATCGTACCGGGTGGACAGGGAACAACATTGCCGAGTACGCAGCTCTCTGTATGGCGACTTGACTAAAAAGTTTGAAAGTCGGTTGACTTAATTGTAAGTAGTATTATTTTGCGCTACCAGCTTTAGGCTGGAGATCATTGAAAAAAAGAAGGAGAAAAGCTTGAAAGATAGCGTGAAGTCTTGGACATTTGTGTTTCGCGAGGCAGTATTCATGAGTTGGCTGGCAACTTTTCTGTACGGACTGACCATGGGGGTCATTTTCACCCATGGGTCACCCTATATCAGTGGAGGCCTCGCCTTACTCACAGTACTGCTTGCAATGAATGGACTTGCAAGAACGGAACTTTGGCTCACAAGTCGCGGACCACAATGGTGGAAAGAGCACCCCTTTCTGCAAACTCTGCACCATGTTTCCTCGGAAGGGGAAATGGCGGGTATTGTTGTTGGACTTTCGGTGCTCCTAGCGCATCTTATTGTGTCTCACGGTGTGCTGCACGTACACTTACCAATTTCCGAGGCGTGTACACTTTTTGGTATTATGTCTGTTGCGAACTCTTCCGCTCCGCATATGTTGCCCATTTTAGAATGGCTTTCGAAGCGGACGGGCGTAGTTGGTGTCATTTTTTTTGGTTCTTTGCTCTCTTCTATCACAGGAGAGCCTGCTGCAGCGGTCTTTTTAAGCCGCTTTGTTGATGAAGCGGTTTCTGAAGATGAACGCGCACGTGTCGCTACAGGGCTCGCTGCCACCATTGGCTCCGGTGGAGGATTACTGCCTTTTGCTGCTCCACCCGTGCTCATTGTCTGGGGAACCCTGCAAGCAAAGCTCGCATGGAGCTTTGGTACCTTGTTTCTCTTTGTGGGCCTTGGATGTGTATTGCATGTCGCCGTCGTGGCATGGAAAGTGCGCAAATTCCTTCCCGTCAATCCGTCCTCTGTGTCGGAAAAAGAGTATACCATGACTCGCAAAACCGCTTTTGCGGTACAATCCATTGTGACTATTGTTGCGCTGAACATTTGGGCGCCTCATAGTACATTGGTCATGACCTTTAACGTGGTCGTCGGTCTGCTGTGTTTGGGCGAAGCGTTTTATGCAAAAAAAGGTTTCGTGGAAACCTGGCAGCCCCTCATTCTTGCTTTTTTGCTCATGGCCCTTGAAATCATTGGACATGAGGCGGACCCTTTGCTCGCAGCCTTGGCTTCCCAGATTCCTGAGACATGGAATTTGCTGGTCATTGGTCTGGTGCTTTGGTACGCAAGTGCGTTTACGAGCCATTTTGCGGACAATGCGCTGGCGAGCCGGGTCTATATGGCCGCGGCAGTGAGTATTGGTGCAGCATCTTTGCATGCGCATGCAGGAAGTTTTCTCGCAGCGTGTGTGCTCCTTGGCGCTTTATTTGGCGGCTTTGCCCTCATTCCTGCGAACCTACCGAATTTTGCGATTAGCAGAATTTTACAGGTGTCACCAGGGGAGTGGCTTCGCACGGCAAGCAAGGAGTATTATTACTCCTTGTATGTCCATGTTGGGTTTATCACCTGCATGTACCTCCTTCTTTTTCGATAGATTCGGGCGGCCTTCGGGCCGCTCTTTTTCTTGTGATCTGATATTGCTATCGCCACGTTGATGACTACCATCGAAATATGGATATTGTATACGCTTCTTTTCGTCGGTTTTGGCCCCTTGCTGTGATCTTTTTCATGGCATGTGTTGCGCTTGGTCCTCTGTTCTTTATGGGGGGACTTCCCGCGGGGCATGATTTGATGTTCGAAATGGTGCGTCTCCTAGAGTACAAAGACGCACTGCTTTCTCAGGGGGTTCCCAGGTTTTCACCCCATACTTATGGTGGTTTCGGCTCGCCCGTTTTTTTGTATTATTCACCCTTTTTTGCCTTTTCTGCCTCGGTTCTAGACCTGCTCATCAACTCCATGCAGCATTCGGTTATGCTCTTGTTTTTGTTTCTCCTGACGGGCAGTGGCTATGCAGTTTTTCATCTTTTTGAAGGGCTATTGGGTACGAGGCTGCGTGTGCTGCTGGCCGCAACGTGGATCTTTTCACCCTATGTTTTTATTGATATTTTTCAGCGGAATGCATTCTCAGAGGCAACGGCGCTTCTTCTGCTTCCCCTTGTTCTTCTCGGCTTTGTGCGGGTCTGGACTGTAGGAAGTCGCACTTGGAGCATATTTGCCATTTGTACGACCCTTTCCCTGCTGCTTGCGCACAATTTGACCGTGCTTATGGTATTGGGAACGGTGTTGGCGGTCAGCATCTTCTGGGCCTTGTGGTCTTGGAAGACGTTTTGGGAGCTCTTGGCGCATGAGCGTCAGCGTGCTCGTCGCCTATTGATGGTGATTCTGCTCTCTGCCGGACTCTCGGCCTGGTTTCTGCTCCCTGCTTTTTTGCAGAAAAACCTCGTGCATATTGAGGAAGTACTGACGGGCAAATTTGCGTATGTTCTCCATTTTCCAAGCCTGCAGGACGTGCTGTTGCAACCCTTTGTTGCAGAGTATGCACTGGTTCCTATTGTGTTACTCTTCTTGTCCATCTGTACCTGTATTCATGCGCATGTTACCCGCCAAAAGCAATCTGTGCTCGTAATCATGGGCGCATTGGTCACATTCATTGGTGTGTTTTGTATGCTGTCTTGGTCACAAGCGCTGTGGAGTAGCATTTCTCTCATGCCGTATCTGCAATTCCCATGGCGCTTTGCGGTAATTTTTACCTTGGGTAGCCTCTTGCTTCTTGCGGGTATTTTGTCGTATTGGTGGCAACTAGCGAGACTTCGCCCTTTTCTTTGGATTGTTCCCGCCTTGGTGTTGCTGCACCACGTCGGCATTTGGTATCTCGGGTATGTGCATACACCCATGCATGGAGCACCAGATCTACCGAGAACAGCCATGGAAATTGCCACAAGAAACCTACAGGCGACGGTTGGACGAGAATACTGGCCCGCGCATATCGCTCTGAATCGTGATCTTTCAACACTCTCTCCACTCTTTGCAGAGCCCGCAACTGGAGCACGGTTTGCAATTCCACCCATTCTCTATGCAGCCTGCGGAAAGGATTTGCCAGCGACAGATAAAGCCGTTGCAGACTTTCCTTTTCTTGTTTCAGAAGGCACGGAAAAGGCACAGGATGAGGAACGTCGTGAATTTCTTATCATTCCTTCGCGATTTTCTGTATCTCCCGATACCTGCGTCCGTATTAGCCTCGGGTGGACGCAGGTGGAAGGCTGGGCGTGGTCACTCTCAGGTATAAGTGTCCTGCTTTTGGCTTGGTATCTTTGGCGATTTACGGGGTCAGCCGCTTCATATCGCGAGGAAAGAGTTCGGCCTCCTTTACGTTCGCAAGGTCAAGATATTTCTGAATAAACCGTGCTATACCCAGGCCAAAGCCCCCTTCCTCAGGCATGCCGTAATCGAAGGCAGAAAGGTAATCCGTGAGTCCCGGGTGCATGGGATCAACCCCCCGCTCGCGCATCTGTTCGCGGAGTTTTTCTGGTCGGACTTCGCGCCTCGTGAGCGTAGCAATTTCGACACCCCGAAAGAGCAGGTCGGCTCGGTCTGTAACCTCAGGATTCTGTTCACTCTGGCGGTGGTAGAACTTTGCATCGGCCCAGGGAAATTCGGTTATAAACACAAAATCGCTTTGCCAGTGTTCTTTCGCGTAGCTGCAGATAAATCGTTCTTCACTGGGATGAGCATCAAGCTCCGATCGATGGTCTTCGCCCGTATGCGTATACATCCGTTCGTGGAGTTCTTGCAGAGTTACCCTGGGAATGTGTTCTGGAACAAGCGGAGGTTGTACATGGAGATGTTGAAGTAGTGCCGATTCTTTCTTCTGCAGCTCGCTTGTTACCGTTTGCACCATGCGTGTCGCAAACGTGAGAATGTCTTCAAAGTTGCGGATGTACCCGATTTCCACGTCGAGCATCAAAATTTCCGACATGTGTCTCGTGGTACTGCTCGGTTCGGCACGGTAAGCTCGGCCAATTTCGTAGACCCGTTCGAGAACCGGCACCATCATTTGTTTGTAAAACTGTGGGCTTTGAGCGAGGTAGGCTGTTCGTTCGAAATATTGCACAGCAAACACTTCAGATCCGCCTTCCGTGGGGAACGCAATGAGTTTCGGCGTATTGATTTGCGTACACTCCTCGCTTTCTAAAAAGAGACGTAGTTCGCGCTCTAAAGCTGATGCAAAGCGGAAAATATTCTGTGATCTCGGGTGGCGTAAGGTCAGGACGCGATGGGTGAGATTTGTGTCGAGGTCCACGTCAAGATGCGCTTTTGAAAGCACAATCGGAGGGGTTTTGGTGACCCTCTGGAGGACGTCAATCGATGTCGCTAGTACTTCGACGCCTAGCTCTGTCGGGGATTTCTGTACTCTTCCGGTCACGCGAAGAACACTCCCTACAGCGATGCTGCGCATCTGCTCTTGTAAAACCACGTCATCCACCACTATTTGTACGGAGCCAGAGCGATCGCTCAGCACAAAAAAGAGGATTTTCCCTTTGTCTCGCACAACGAACAATTGCCCTTCCATTTCGACCGTCTCCCCAACAGAGGAGGGGAGTTCTCGCACCAGTGTCCTTTTCATAAAAATGCACATACAGGATAATGTATGTGTCAGGGCGGGGAAAACCGCGGTGCCACCTGACTTTATGGATGACCATCTTTCATCGCTTGCACGATGTTGTCGCTGTGTCGGGCGCATCCCGGTGGATTCTACGTGCATTGTTGCATTTCTTTCCACGGGCTCGTCTGTGTCGCAGAGTCACTGCCCTATAGACATCTATACGCTAGTTTGCGAAAGAATCAAGATTGATGCCCGTACTGGCAAAGACGTACCCCTTCTTTTCCGCAACGCGGAGAATATCAAGCAAAATACGCTGTTTGACGTTGAGAAAATTTTCGTAGCTGTGGTCGTGAACGCGGAAGTAGGTTTCTATAACAAATCCTGTTTGAGCGATATTCACATAGTTACAGCGTTCAAAGACGGTTTTGTCTTGTTTTTGCACAATGTCTTCGATGAGTGGCAAGAGTGCTTCTATTTTAGCAGCGGGAGTCTGCAGGCTGAGATACAGCGTAAGTAGTCCGCCACGTCGTTCAGATTTTCCATAATTTTGCACGCGGGAAGACGTGAGATCCTTATTGTGAATCACAATCTCCTCCCCAGTCAGCGCAACGAGACGTGTGGTGCGAATACCAATTTTCACCACCTTTCCACTGAGATCGCCCACAGCGATAAAGTCACCCTCCGTGACGGGATTGTCCATACGAATAGCAAAATACTGGAAGAGGTCGCCGACGATGTTTTGTACAGCAAAGGCGAGGAAGATACCTCCAATTCCGAGTCCGGCTATGAGTGCAGTTGGGTCGATGCCTAGGTTGGCGAGAATGATGGAGCCACCCACGAGCCAAATTATGATGGTCAGAAAGATGCTGAGGAGGGCGACAGCAGCTTTGACATTTCGCTTTTTGTCTCCAAATCGCATGCTCACTTCTGTGATAACCTCTTGCACCATGGAAAGACACTCGTAGGTCAGCCAAAGGAGAAGAATGACGAGGGCAATGGTTTCTACTGCTTTTGGCTTGTAGACCACCTGCAGCCCGAGAAAAAAAGAGAAGTAGATGTAAAAGGGCGGCTTGAACGAAGCAACCACGGTGATGGCCAGATCGTCGAGGATTGTTGCAGTTTTAAGGGCACGAGCACGAAACCAGGTGCGCACGGTGTACTGCACAGTGATCCAACAGAGAATACTGAGCGCAAAGACGCCGAGGGCACTCAGATACGTGAGAATGGTGTTTCCAAAGAGGACGAAACCGAGAAACTCTTGCATAGGCAGAGGGAAGAAATCAATCATTTCATTATACCGCATCTAGAGCCGTTTTGCAACGAACTCCCCGGTTACTGCTTGGGTGTTCTCATGTACTTTTGCCGTTCCTGTTGATCGAGTTTTTCTATGCTGTAGCGGAGCATGGTTCGCGGCATTGCCTGCGCATGTACATCAAGAAAACTCCGTAAGGCGTGGATATCTACTTTGCCCACTTCACGCAGCATCCAGCCAACCGCCTTGTGCATAAGATCATGGGGGTGGGCAAGAAAATATTTGGCCAGTGCAATGGCTTCGATGGTTTGCCCGTGCTTCATAAGCCACAACGTCGCGACCATACTAATACGCTCACTCCAAAGATATTCTGATTCCGCAAGCGCCCAGAGCAGATCCGTTTTCCCGGTTTCCCACACGTATCGGCCGAGGATTTTGTGTGCACTGGTATCCACAAGATCCCAGTTATTCACAAAAGATACGTGCTGGAGATAGGTTTTAACCACATCTTTCCTTTGTTCAGGTCCGCCTTTTGTGTAGGCATGTTCGAGAAGATGGAGGGCTGTGAGACGAGCTTCATGCCAAGGGCTTTGCAGGAGCTCTGCAATCTCCTGCAAGTCCATGGAACTATACTGTTTGGCAATGGATCGCGTTTTGGGCACAGTGATTCCCAGAAACTGGTCTCCTTCGCCGTATCCACCCGTCTGCGTTTTAAAAAACTTTTGTTGAAACGTCGCTAAATCTTTATCTGCACATGCATGCAAATCACGCAGAATGGGGGAATCCATAGAGGAGTATAAAAAAATCGCTACGCAACCTTGCGGCGCGTAGCGAAGGAAAACTATTTGGAACCAAATTTTTTGTTGTACGACTCCATGGCTTCTTGAATAAGCGTATGTGCTTCTTCAGGGCCGAGGAAACGCCCTACTTTGACGGAGCCATACCCTGTCTGTGCGACCTTGTAGGTCTCAAAAAAGGTCTGCATATCTTTTCGCTCATAGGGCTGCAGCTGGTCGACATGCGTCACGTGTTCGTAGCGAGGATCTTTCTTCGCAACACAGATAATCTTGTGGTCCATCTCTCCATTATCTTCCATTTCCATTACACCGATGACACGTCCGCGAACCATAATGCCCGGATGCAGTGCACCTGTAGTAAAGACAACCGCATCAAGAGGATCGTTATCACTGTCGTTCCAGGTACATGGAACATCGCAGTAGTTTACAGGAAAGTGGTTAGGTCCGTAGAGGACGCGATCGAGCTCGATAATGCCAAGCTCCTTGTTATACTCATATTTATTGAAATCACCGCGAGAAATCTCAACGATGAGATTGAGCTCTTCGGGAGCGTTATCCTGGGGGATAATGTGAAAGTGTGAATAGGGATTACTCATGAGTGTCATTAGATATACAACGGGGTTATTGTGCCGAAAACTGCTTTGAGAGGCAAGGGAAGCTATTTTGCGCTGGTTTGACCTGCTCCAGGGAGTTTTGCCCCGTACCAAGGGCGCATTTGGAAGAGAAAATAGAGGGAAACCGCTAGCCCCACGATAAGGCCTAGGAGGTTGAAGGTGACCAGATTGATGACCCCCTGCCAGAGACTGCCGTAGAAGGCAAAGTTCCAGCCGGTTTTACTGCGAGAAAAAAGCCCTGGAATGGAGGCAAGCAAGAGCAGCCAGCCAACAATAGACAGAAGCATATAGAAAAATGCGTTGGTTGCAGCAGGTGCAGCGAAGGCCCATAGGGGAAGGGCAAGGAGGCTCACACCAGCCATGGCAAGTATGGCGATGGCCCAAAGAAATAGGCCGACGAGAGAAAAAATCGGCGCGAGCGTCACGAGTAGCTCGGTAATTTCCTTGGGCAGACGGGGCGCTTTAGTAAAAAAAAGTTCGGCCAGTTGTTTTTCAAGAGGGGCCAAGAGGGAATTCAGCTGCTGGTCAATATGTTCAGCGGTTTGATTTGATGAATTTGTTTGCATAGACTAGGCGTAAGGATACACCTAGTCTAGTCGGGTCCCTTCCTCTCTGCAAGAAAAGGTGGTGTTTTGCAGGAATTCTCGTTGCTCTTTTGATACGGTGACTTTTTCAAATTCCGCATTGTCAGACGTACCTTGGAGCACGAGAACGCTACCTCGCGAGGTCATCAGTGTAACAGGATGCGCGTAGTCTTCAGAAATCTCCAGGACCCGACCTCGGACACGTGCCCAGAGCTCACCATCCTCTCTCAGAATCACAACCTCTTTAGACGTGCAGTAGATCAGACCAGTTTTGCGAGGTGAATTTTTTTTGCCGTACCGAAAGTACTTTTTTGTATGTGCTTCAAGCACAACGATCTCCCAGTTCCCTTCAGGTGATAACGTGTAGACGTCAATAGTGGCACCCAACTGGCCCTCAATGATATTGGGACAATCGTCATTTGGGTAGTCTATGCGGTCATAGAGTGGAGGAACGACAAATATGTTCTTCAAAGTATCCCAGAGTGCATGTACTTCCCGTACTCGGGGACCTTCGTTGGTGTCAATGAGTGTGGAAAGCCCTACGACGTGTATTCCCTTATGATAGCTGGATGCCTCCATGGTCGTGAACCACACTTTTGACAATAACTGTCCTGTTTTTAGGGAAAGTGCATTGACGCCTTGCTTGCTGGTAACTCGGCACGAAGTGTTGGATTCATAGGCATGCTGCAAAGTATAGTCACTGGGGACAACATGAAATCGCGAAGTCAGAGAAATTGGTTCTCCTGTCAGATCTGAAGCTTCCATAACACCTCGCTCTTCGTTATGGATTGGGCTAGTGCTGAGCCAAGGTGATGTATTTTGTTCTTCATTGTCGCCGTAGTAAAAAAGCAGGTAGGTTCCATTTTTCTCAAGAATGAGAGAATACTGGTTCCACGCTCTCACAGCGTCAAAGGTAGACTCTCCACCAATGCTGATGGCACATCCTTTCTTATCGAGAACAAGAAACTCATCGCCTTGCCGTACCACGTAGGGAACACAGAGGTTTTGTGTGACCAGCGTGTCAAAACACATTGTGGATGGTATGCCCTCATGAATGACCACCAGCGCTCCATCCCGAAGGCGGAAATGGATGTCGGAGTGCTCCTTGTCATAGCTGAGGGGTATGAATTCTTCTCCCTCCAAGATCTGAATCCCCGAGGCAAAGGCACTTCGCAGAATGTCTTGACCCTGATGCTGCACCAGAAGATGCAACAGTTTGTGTTTGTAGGTTGTAAAGGCATCGGCAATGACCTTTCTGGCGTCGTTGGTATCCATCGTGCCCAGTTCATCATCGATGATTTCTTCCAATACTTTTCCTTCTTCCCAAAGATTGCCCTTCATATGTTGTGTCGTTATAAAATATGATATTCCTCAAATGCAAATGCAGATGGGGTGGACAGCATCAAGTTTACGGAATCAAAATAATATTACAAATTTATACCTAGTACGCGTCAAGTGTGGATTTCCTCTCTATTATTCTATATAATGGGAAGTGTTGACACATTTTGACAACATGAAATGTCTGAAGTACTCCGCCAAGTCCTACGTCCCCTTGACCTTTCTTCGCAGGAAGAGGCGATTTTTTTGTTGCTTGCTTCACGTGGTTCCATGCCTGCAAGTTCTGTGGCCCGGCTAACGGGGATTAAACGAACGACATGCTATTCTTTCTTAGAAAAAATGGTGAAAGTGGGTGTCCTTCAACGCTTTGTTCGGAAGGGCATTCTCGTCTTTGATGCTGCAGATGTAAAAAAAATTGCACAACTTCTAGATCAGCGACTTCATGTCGTGCGAGATGCACGGGTGCAGTTAGATGATCGTGCAGAAGAAATCCGTGCTCTTTATGCAACACATACTCCCTCGACGCGTGTGACTCTTTTTGAGGGATATGAAGATATAACGAAAGCCTATGATCGCATCTTAGATGCCGAGGGAGACACTATTTACGCCATGACCCGCAAACAAGTGACAAAGGGTCATAATTTAGAGGCATACTGGAAACAGTTTCAGGCACGCCGGCTGAAAAAAGGGAAAAAAATGTGCGCTATGATCAACGACTATGCTGAAAGTCGGGAGTACCTAGAAAAGAGTGCATCAATTCTCCGGGAAGCAAAGATTTTGCCAGTTGAGCAAATACCTTTGTGGGGGGACCTACAAATTTGCGGTGATGTGGTGAACTTTGTTTCACAAAATGAAGGGCGCATCTGGGGAATATCAATACAAGATGAGCATATTGCAAATATGTTTCGTGCAATACACCAATCTTTATGGAACCATGAGGATAAAAAGTCTTAGATAAAGAGAATACGCGTTCCTTCTTTACAGCATGAAAAGCCGCTTTATAGTGGATGTATCGGTTTATCCACTTTCTTCTCTTTCTATGAGCAAAGACATTTCTGCCGAGTTTACACCCGGTGCCATTGTTTCCCATGGCCTTCGCATTGGTATGGCAAATTATTTCTCTCTGCTGGGTGCCATGATTCTGTGGGCACTGACGATTTGGGTGCCCTACATCAACGTGGGAACAACCATCGCTATGGCTACGTTGCCTATTGCTATGGGAGAGGGGAAAAAGATTAGTCCTTTGGAAATTTTCGATCCAAAGTATCGCCAATTTATGGGGGAAATGTTTGTGCAGTGGGGGCTCAAGGGCATGGGGCTCTACATGGGCATGATTTTCCTCTTTATTCCTGCAATTGTCTTGCAGCTCTCCTGGTGTCTTTCCGAGCTCCTGATTGTTGATAAGCAGATGAATCCTGCTGAGGCGCTCGCGGAATCCAATAAAAGAATGGCTGGCAAAAAGTGGATTGTCTTCTTTGGCATGCTGCTCACCGGTTTGATTATTGGTGCTGTGGGGCTCATTTTGGTACTCCTCGTTATGGGACTGATCAACGCAGCGGGTGGAGTGAATTTCTTCCTTGGACTCCTTTCTTTTGTTGCGTATTTCGGATTTATTGTCTTTGCCATGGCCGCTGGTCTGGGAACAAAGGCCTATATCTACGATACGTTGAAGTAGTTGGCAGTCATGAAGTAAAAAAAAACGCCGGTTCCCCGAAAGGGGCCGGCATTTTTTCTGCATGTATTTTTTTAGATATCGAGAGCGCTGGAGTAACGCGCGGCCCCCGTTTCCTTGATACGGATGAGGCGGTACATCATTTCAGCAACCTCCGCGCGGCTCATGCCGGCAGAAGGATACACTTTCCCTGCACTATCTGCCTCGATGAGGTTCTTGTCTTTTGCATACTGGAAGTAGATGGCAAACCAGTCTCCCGTATCGACATCCGCAAAGGGATTGTCGATAACAATGACACTCGAAAGATCGACTTGGCTGGTCAGCAGGAGAATCTTGAGCGCAGAGGCTTTATTGACGGTCGTCGATGGTGTAAAGCTGCCATCTGGATTTCCGCTGACGATGCCCATTTCTTTTGCACGTTCTACCCAACCGGCAAACCAGTCGTCATTGAAGATATCCGTGAAACTCACGCGGGTTACGGAGGAAAGTGGCTCGATGGAAGAGCCGCCCAAGATCACTTTCGTGACTTCTGCGCGGTTGATGGACTGCTCAGGTTTGAAGGTTCCGTCGGGATATCCCGCAATGACATTTTTTGCCTGCAGATAGGCGATTGCCCGCGCATGCTTCGTTGTTGACGTGACATCCGCAAAGGTAATTGAGGAAGGTGCCGTTGTGGTTGTTCCTGTATTGTTGTTGGAGGAGACGACCACTGGTGCACTGTTTGTGTTCGTAGAAGTGACCGTTTGGCTGGTTGTGACGCTCATCACAGGTCCAGTGCCGGAAAGCGCACCTGATCGTGCGACAATTGCGATACTTCCTGCGGACGTCGCCGTAAAGGAAACGCGTGCTTCACCGGTCGCGAGTTGCCCCGGTGTGAGCTGACTTGGTGTAATGGTTCCCGCACCTCCTTCAACGGTCAGGAGAATATTCTCTGAAAGGCCAAGACCAGAAATAGCACCCGATGCATCCAGTCCACGAACCGTTACCTCGGCAGTTTCACCGGTCTTCATCACGACAGGATAGAAGAGTGTGAACTTGCTGACTTGCAAGTTCGTCGTGGTTGCACTATTGGTATTCGCTACCTCCGTATTTGTATTTGCGTTGATGACATTTGCATTGGTATTGAGGGGTGTCTCAGTCGTATTGGTGTTTGCATTGGTGGTTGTGGTTGCTTCCACAGGTGCAGCGACGTTTGCGTTGATCCAGTCAAAAGCATTTGTTGTGTACTGGAGCCCCTTTTCCTTTCCGAGTCCTTGATTAACACCCGTAAAGAAGTCCATTCCTGCGCTGGCGGCCTCGGAAAAGGTGAATGGCCAGTACGGATGAAAGGGAGCCTCTTTCTTGTCGAGCTGAAAATGCAGGTGGTAGGTGGTTGCGGTTCCTGTCATACCGACGGTTCCAATTTGCGCGCCTTTATCGACGATCTGCCCTTCCGTCGCCATAAGTGTATCCATGTGCATATAGACGGAATAGTAGGTCGTCTTTGTTCCTGGGTTTTCCAGAGATGGAACATCAGGATGTTCGATAACCACAACTTTTCCGCTTGAAGCGTCTTCTTTCGATTTCACAACACGACCATTAGCGATGGCATACACCGGTGTGCCTTTCGCTGCACGAATATCAATTCCCACGTGGCTTCCTGCCTCCTCGATTGCAGGTTTTGTACCACTGGTATAAGCGCCCATGTACGCCGTGACGTAGGTCAGGAGCACATTCCGCTTCGTCAAATCGTCCCCTTGCCATCCGAGTGACGCTGGATCATTTTGAAGAATCGTCGCATCGTACTTTGGCAGAGGCATGACCTTGCCTGCCTGTTTCGCAGCGTCATAGGTCAATGCACCAGATTTAAAGGAAGAGTATTCTGTGCTGGTGAGCTTAACCCAGTTAAGGGTGTCCGAAAGCGGGTAAATAGCACCATCGAAGGGTTTCGGTGTGCCGCCAACGAGATTTGCCTGAAAGGAAAGGCCGCTGCCGCCAATACCGTAGGCAAAAAGTGTTGCTGAGAGTATGCCGAGAACGACAATACCCACTTTGTTGCTGGTGCTCTGTCGAGTCCAGACACGCTGTGCATAGTCAAGGAGTTGCATGGTGTGTTTGTGTTTTTGTGAAGTAATCCCTTAATTCTATCATGAGGTCGGCATCTTGTGGCTCGAGATAACTTGCGCAAAGCTATAAATATTGCATGGTAAAATTATTACTCCTGAATGCTGCATTTTCTTCTGGAGGAGTTGTTTTTTTGCCACTTTTTCTATAGAATAAGAGGAATATTTATTACGCCTATCCCACGTGGAGTTCTTTGGTACTATCTTTGGCTTCCTTCTGCGCTATCCGCTTGAGCTTTTCTTGGGTGCACTTCTTTTGGTGTATGGCACAAAGCTTTGTATCACACTCTTTTATCTGTGGTTTGATGCCTATAAGAAGAAGGATTTGGTGTATATGAAGGTGACGCTCGCGCGCACGGATTCAAAACTCGATAAGGAGCGGGAGACGAAAAAAGACTTTCGGGAGGCTCTTGGTATCATGCAGCAGTTGTTTCGTGCCCTGTATGAAATTAAGGAATTGAACCTTTTCAATCGAATCTGGAGTCGATTTCATAAACTCGATCGCGTCAGTTTTGAGATTTTTCTCGAAGAGCGTCAGCTCTATTTCTATGTGGTGACGTTTCCATACTATCAGAGCATCGTGGAAAAACAGGTGACCACCTTTTACCCTGAAGCGGAGGTAGAATATGTGAAGGCACCAAAGCTCTACGAGCCGGGATACGATGTGAAGGGCTATTATATGAAGCTTCTTCGCCCCTTTTGGTTTCCCATTAAGACCTATAAGGTTCTGGAAGAGGATCCGCTCAACGATATCGCCAACGCCCTGGATAAGGTGCAAAACAATGAGCGTGCAGCCATGCAGATTATTGTGCGCCCCATTGGAGAAAAGTGGCGTAAACGAGCGCGCGAGGAAGGGACTTCAATCTTTAAAGGAAAGAAGAAATCAGGCGGGGGGCTTATTGCTTTTATCAAAGGAATTCCCTTGCTTGGTTTTGTGGGGAATATCCTTGCCTTGATCTTTAGTGGAGATACGACGGGTTTTTCCAGCACGAATGCACCTGGTGCTTCTGGGGGAGACTCCTACGTGCGTATGCTTCAGACCGAAGAAGAAAATGCGAAGCGTATTGGCGAAAAGGCGAATCAAGTGGGCTTTGCGACACACATGCGTATTTTTGTTGCATCCAAGGAAGGGAATGCGCGGGTAGAAGATCTTCTCAATAACCTCGTGGTTTCACTCAATGTCTTTAGTGAGCCCGAGGGAAATACCCTGCAAAATCGCCGTATTTTTGGTATGGATATGATCAATACGCCGCTTCTCTATAGTTTCTTTGAAAATCGTGCGCCCGGTATCTGGAATACACCCATGATCCTGACGCCGGAGGAACTTGGCAGTCTCTACCACTTTCCGAATAGTAATTATAACCGTATTCCTATTATTTACTGGAAGTCCTATAAGGCACTTCCTGCTCCCTCTGAACTTCCCAAAGAGGGAATTGTTATTGGAGCAAGTGTCTATCGTGGTACACGCAGGCTTGTGCGAATTGCGCCAAATGATCGTATGCGGCACCACTATATAATTGGTAAGTCGGGTTCGGGTAAGTCGGTGCTTCTCAACTACATGGCGCGCCAAGACATCTGGAATGGAGAAGGTATTGGCGTCGTTGACCCCCATGGAGATTTGATTGAGGACATTTTGGAATATATTCCGAAGGAACGCGCACGTGATGTGATTGTCTTTGACCCTTCTGGGCGAGAGCGCCCCATGGGACTTAATATTCTGGAAGCAACCACGGACGAGGAAAAGGATCGTGCATCGCTTGATGCGACGCAGATCTTTATCAAACTCTTTGGTGATGAAATTTTTGGTCCGCGTATTCAGCACTATTTCCGTAATGCCTGTTTGACCCTTATGGATGACGAAGAGGAGGGGGCGACGCTGATTGACGTGCCGCGTATGTTTACGGACGAGGAGTTTATGAAGTACAAAGTCTCAAAGATTAAGAATTCTGTGGTCCGCAGTTTCTGGGATCACGAATATGCGAGTACAGGTGAACGTGAAAAGCAGGAAATGATTCCGTATTTTAGCGCCAAATTTGGTCCGTTTATAACGAATACGACCATGCGTAATGTTATTGGTCAGTCGAAGAGTGCCTTCAATATCCGGGAATGTATGGACAATCAGAAGGTTCTGCTCATTAACCTTTCAAAGGGTAAAATTGGTGATTTGAATGCCCAGCTTCTCGGTCTCGTGTTGGTGAATAAAATTTCCATGTCGGCCATGAGTCGTGTGGATGTGCCGGAGGAGGAACGTAAAAACTTCTACCTGTACGTGGATGAGTTTCAAAACTTTGCCACGGACACCTTTGCGACCATTCTTTCAGAAGCGCGTAAATATCGTCTTGGGCTTATTATGGCCCACCAGTATATCAACCAGCTCGTGGTGTCCAAAATGGGACAAACGAGTACACAAATACGCGATGCTGTCTTTGGTAACGTGGGAACGATGATGAGCTTTAAAGTCGGTGCAGAGGATGCGGAATATCTGGCAAAGGAATACGCACCGGTTCTCTCTGAGCAGGATATTATCGGTATTTCCAACTATAAAACCTATACGAAACTGAACATTAATAATACGACGTCGCGTCCCTTCTCTATGGAAATGATCTATGATCAGCGCGGCAAGAATCCGAAGATTGCGGATATTTTGAAAAAGTACTCTAGCCTAAAATATGGACGAAAGAAAATTTTTGTGGATCAAGAAATCGAAGCACGACTGGGTATTTTGAGTGGTACCGATGTGCCCGCAACACCTCCTGCTCCAAATACACCCGCCACGCCACCAGAAAATCCACCTGCCTAAACACATACGAATTCCATGGAACAAGTCACAAAAGTCAGTATCGCACTCAGTAGCATGCGTTTTGAAAAGAACACAACGCAGTATCTTTTGCAAAAGCGCGGGAAAGAACCCTTTGCAGGCTATATCGGACTCTTAACGGGGAAGGTGCAATTTGGTGAAACCATTGAGGAGGCGGCAGCGCGCCTTTTGGAGTCAGAGACGGGCATGACTGCAGAGTTTCATGTCGTCGCCATAAAACACAAGCTCGATTACGATTGCGACAACAAACTCCAGGAAGATAAATACTTTTTTGTAGTATGCGCGGATAACATCTCAGGAGTTTTCAAGAAGGAATTTGCAGGGGGAACGAATTTATGGATGAGTGTGGAGGATTTGGAAAAAGCCCCCCACGTCTTTGATGGTGTAGAGGACTCTCTCCATTGGCTCCATTCTCCTCAACTGACTTTTCGAGAAGCGAAGTATATTTCGACGGAGTGTCTGTAATTAGAGACCACGGAGCTTCATGGCCGTCTCAAGGCGTGAAAGTGCCAGCATAAAGGTGGCGGTGCGAAAGCGTACTCCACGTTCTTTGGCTATTTTTGCACAGGCGTCGTACGCGTCTTGCATTTTCTGGTGCAGTTTTTCTTCCACTGTTTGCAGGTCCCAGCGATCTCCCGTGCGGCCCTGAACCCATTCAAAGTAGCTCACGGTCACACCACCCGCGTTTGCGAGCACATCAGGTAGGACCACGACTCCCATTTTTTCCAGAATATCGTCGGCCTCGAGGGTCAGTGGTCCGTTGGCAAGCTCAAGAATGATACGTGCACGAACTTGCGCCGCGTTATGCTTGGTTATGGCATTTTCTAGTGCTGCGGGGATAAAGACATCGACATCGCGATATAAAATGGAATCCGCAGGCATCACCGTGTATTCTGGGTGCTCTGCCGCAAAGGCTCGCAGTGGCTTATGGTCTTTTTTCCAGGCAATAAGTGCCTCCACATCGACTCCTTGATCGTAAATCAGTGCAGCGCTGGAGTCTGCCACCGCCGTGATGCACATACCGCGCTCTGCCAGTAATTTTGCTGCGTAGCTTCCTGCATTACCAAACCCTTGAATCGCAACGGTCATGCCGCCCATATCCTGGTTGGTCTCCGCCAAATACGCTTCCAGTGTAAATACACCGCCAAGGGATGTGGCACTGGACCGACCGAGGGACCCCCCAAGGGCTAGGGGTTTTCCCGTAATGACCGCAGGAGCATGCATTCCCACATTGCGTTCGTACTGGGTGAGCATCCAGGCCATAATCTGTTCGTTTGTTTGCACGTCCGGAGCGGGAATATCCTTATCGGGCCCGATGTGTGGAGTCATGGCGTCGATGTAGGCTTCTGCAAGGCGCTTCTGTTCACCATCGGATAACCCCCGTGGGTCCACCGTAATGCCGCCCTTGGCACCGCCAAAGGGAATATTCAATACCGCACATTTAATGGCCATCAGTGCTGCAAGTGCCTTAACCTCTTCTAGATCCGTTTGTGGATGAAATCGAATCCCTCCTTTAAAGGGGCCTCTTGCATCGTTAAACTGCACACGGTACATATGAAAGTCTCGCTCCGTGCCATCGTCCATGACGACACTTTTCGTCGCCTCATGGATATGTTTCGGTGTCTTCAGCTGTTCCTTCAGGTCGGAACTGGCGCCATGGGCCTCAAAGGCGCGGTCAAGTAACCCTAAATAGTTTTCAAAAAAAGTCGTCATAGATGAAAAAATACGGAATAGATTTCCTGTAATACACTGTACTCGCTGGGTTGTTCACCTTTAAAAAAAAGACCCACCGGAGTAGGTCTTTTTTGTTGGGGTTTACTTGAGGAAAGGAAGGAGACCCATAATGCGTGCGCGCTTCACAGCTTTTTCCAGCTGCTTTTGCTTGCGGAGCGTTGTTCCTGTGTAGTAGCGCGCCTTAATGCGACCAAAGCGGTCGATGAAACGGCGGAGCATCTTCACATTTTTGTAGTCAATGTACTCTATCTTGTTGACGGTAAAGTAACACTGTTTTTTCTTCGTCTGCATGAATTGGAAAGAATAAAATTTACAAGTTATCAATGGAGGTTTCTATGCTTTTGAGCTGTCCGCGGCCCATAGGGCTGTTGTCGGAATCAAAACGCATAGCCTCTTCCATGTGCGACAGTTCGTCGCTCTCAAAGGTGTCGTCATAATCGGTGTCGAGGCCGCCTTTGCGGTCGAGCATAATCATGTCGTAGATGACAATCTCCGTGCGGAAGCTCTTGGAACCGTTGTCGTTATCAAAGACGCGGGTTTTGAGATAGCCTTCCACAAAGACAAGTTTGCCTTTCTTTAAATATTTGAAACATTTATCAGCGAGCTTTGACCAGGCGACGATATTGTGAAACTCGGGGAGAGATTTCTTTTCGCCTGTGCGGGTGCGCCACTCACGATTGGTGGCGATACCAAAGGTGCAAACGGGCTGGCCGTTCTCCGTTGATTTCAGCACGGGATCGCGGGTGAGATTACCCACAAGGATGACCTTGTTAACACTGCGCATGGTGTCGGGAGTAAGTGGTAGAGGAAATCAAAGGATGACTACGCTGCAACTTCTTCTTCAGCGGGCTCTTCTTTCTTTGCTTCTGGCTTGCGGCGAGCTGCACGCTGCGCCTCTTTCTCTGCGCGTTCTGCAGCTTTCACTGCACGCTCTGCATCGAAAATTTCCTCCTGGGCTGCGGCCTTCTTGGCTTCCTCAAGATAGGTTTCCATGGTGAGGCTCGCAGGGAACTTAATGATCATGCGGCGAAGCAGAGGCTGCTCGAGATCGAGGTCTGCCTTCAGTTCCGCAAGTTTAGACGGATTCAAATGAAAATACAGGATCGCATAATACGCCTGATCGTACCCTTTGATGGAATACGCAATGTCGCGCTTCTCCCAAAGATCTTCATGGTTAATTTTTCCTCCAGCTTCTGCGATGAGATCGCGTACGGTCTGAAGAGCCTCCTTGGTTGCTTTCTGAGTGAGGTCAGGTTTGATCATGACCATCATCTCATACTGCTGCAGGTTTTTGTCTGCCATCGTATCGTGGTTCTTATGGAATAAAGGTTTATGAAGTGTGTCTTCATAAAAGAAACCGACCTTAGTATGGCAGGCAAGGCGTTTTTTGCAATAGTTTTTGTTTTGTACAATTCCTGCTATACTTGAGCTCCAAACCTTCTTTGTTTTGTATGCAAACCGCAGTAAAACCATCTCTTTTAGAGGCCGAAGCAGTGCGTGCCTTCCTCACGGCTGCAGGGGAAAAACCCTATCGACTGAGCCAAATCGATCAAGCGGTCTATCGGGATCTGGTGCTCGAGGTGGACGAGATAACGACCTTACCAACCGCTCTGCGAGAGGATCTTGCTCGTCATTTTGTGCTGTCACCCATGACACTCAAAAAAGATGCCTTGTCGTCTGATGGAACCAATAAATTTCTGTTTGAAACGACGGATGAGTATCTTGTGGAGTCTGTACTCATGCGTCACAAAGGGGATCGACTGACCCTATGTATATCGTCGCAGGTGGGATGTCCGGTGAAATGTTCCTTTTGTGCGACGGGAACCATGGGGTATTCACGCAATCTGACGACGGCGGAAATTGTCGGACAGGTGCTCCATGTGAATCGCAAACTGGCGCTCACGGGCGAACGTGTGCGCAACATTGTTTTCATGGGCATGGGGGAGCCTCTTATCAATTACGATCACGTCATGGACGCCGTGGCAATTCTGAAGGATCAGAAAAAGTTTGGTATTGGCGCACGACATATAACCATTTCCACTTCAGGGATCGTACCGCGCATAAAGGATTTAATGGAGCGGGATCCTCAGGTCAATCTCGCCGTGTCGTTGCATGCGCCAAACGATGCACTGCGCACGAAAATTATGCCCATCAACAATGCCTATCCTCTTGCATCACTGATGGACATGCTGAAACTGTATACGGATACAACGAACAAACGGATTTTTTATGAATATATTATGCTTGGTGGTGTGAATGATTCGCCGCTTCTTGCTCACGAGCTTGGTACATTGCTGCGCGGTCACCTCGCCCATGTTAATTTGATTCCCTATAATCCTGGTGCAGGATGGCCAGATATGAAAGCCTCTTCACGGAACCGCATTATGGAATTTCAGCGTATTGTGCAGGGGTATGACGTGCCGTGTACGATTCGCTATACCTTTGGGCAGGATATCGATGCCGCCTGCGGTCAACTTGCCGTGAAAGAAGGGAAAAATGCCGTTGCGGCGGAAAAACAGCAGAAGTTTCAACGTGTGCAAAAACCTGTTTCTTAATTTTTTCTTATGTCTGATACAACAAAAAAACCACCGGTGCGTATGGAGGTGCCGAAGGAACTTGCACGGGGTGTCTACAGTAATATGGTTTCTATCACAGTCGCCGAGAACGAAGTCATTCTAGACTTTGCCATGATGATGCCGAACGGTCAGGATGCAGAGGTGGTGAGTCGCGTAGTCCTCACGCCTCAGGTCGCAAAAAACTTCATGAGCGCTTTCCAAAACGCACTGCTCGACTTTGACATTGCGCGCAAAAAGCGAGAAAAATCTGCCGCATGAGAGTGCAAGAACTTTTCAGAGAACTCAAACCTGTCCTCGGTGAAGGTGAATCGTGGGAACTGATTGCCCGCGTTTTAGGCGATCAGATTCCGCGGCTGAGGCTCATGAATCCAACCTGTTCAGAACCTGCTCTAACGCAGATTCGCAGTGCGGTGGAAGCATTTTCGCGGGGTGTTCCCATCGCCTATTCCTTAGGCTTTGCGGATTTTTATGGCCGCAGATTGACGGTATCTCCCGCTGTGCTGATTCCCCGGCAGGAAACGGAGGAGTTGGTCGCCCATGCATGTACCTTTGCACAACCTGACATCACCTTGATAGATTGTGGAACGGGCAGTGGTGCGATTGCGATTTCCTGTGCCTTGGAGGCGTCGTGGAAAAGAGTTGAGGCCTGGGATATCAGTGCTCCCGCCCTTGAGGTTGCAAAGCAGAATGCACAGAATCTTCATGCGACGGTGGATTTTCATCTTGGAGATGTGACTTCTGAAGCGTGGGGAGACTGGTTTCGAGAAACGGCTTCGGATGGCCCTGTGGTGGTGACGGCCAATCTTCCCTATATTCCCTCGGAAGAAATGGCAGACCTCGATCGGGAGGTGCTTGCGGAACCGCACCTTGCCCTTGATGGTGGACCTTTCGGAACTGCTGTTTTTCGCGAGTGGCTTCTCCAAGTGGCAAGATCCCCGTTGAAGAACATGCGTCTTCTCTTGGAGGCAGATCCCGCCAATGTGGAAGACCTTACACGCTTTTGTTCAGGGTTGGGGTTTGCTGTGGAGTGGCGAGCAGATGTGGCTGGACTTCTTCGGTTTTGTGACATTTGGCCCGCGGACGGTTCTGGTGACTAAAGGCAATCGTGCACGTGCTCTCTTCTGCACTTATCCAGAGCTCGTTTTCTATGTGCTCGATGTGCAAGGGGCAGGTGCTACCTGAGTATTTTTGTACTGCTTTTTCCAATGGAGAAAGAACTTTTTGATACAATTCATTGGCGGAATCCGTGTAAGAAATCCTCGGGAGAGTATGCAGAGCAATACGACGCTTGTTTGACTGAAATAGCTCGTGAAGCAAGAGGCAGGTAAAGTGCTGAGAACGGAGATCATTGGACGTCAGTTTTTTTCCGCCAATGTGGATCTTTTTCCGTTCGCAGTCGATAAAAATATCTGGTTCCCGATGGGAAAGATCACGAAAGGTTTCCTGAGAGAGTTCAGGCGAAAAGAACGGACGTGCATATTCGATGCGCAGTCCATCGTTTCCAAAGTCGTCTTTCCAGGAGAGGTATTCAAAAGCTCGCCCGCTCATATCGGGATAGAGTTTTTCGAGTTCCTGTTCGTGTCCTGATAAAACATGTTTGGGTGCCGCAAAAAAAATTTTGGAGAGTCCACGCATACCCTTTTCCGTCACTAGGTACGCATAGTTTCCTCGCAAGTGTTGTTTGAGGAAGTTTTTAAAGGGTTCGGAGCCCGGCGCTGTGACGTGGTCGAGGGTATGGTGCTGAAGAAGATGGGAAATTTCATGCATGGCGTGTAGTGCATGTAGGAAGGGATTTGCATCTCGTGTTGTCAGACTGCGCTTAAAGGTGTCGATAACTGCCATGGTGTAAAAATGCAGCACATCAATTTTTCTGCGAAACCAGTCGGGATCATGGGTTGTTTTGTGCTGGCTTCCGTCTGCCTGGTGGAGGTGTGACGCAAGGCCATCAAGGTCGCCAAAGTCGGGCATGGCTTTTGTGTAGGGGAAATGCAGTGATCGCATCCGGTGGGCGCCTGTGGAGACAAGCCCCCATTCTACTGGCATGGGCAGGTGACTACTCCCTTCATGGTCAAATCGATGAATCAGCCAAGGGGGCAGATCCATAGAAATGAGACTTTTGGGGGAAATCTGAAAGGTGCCCATGGGGGTCAGAAATCTTGATAAGTCCGCGGTTTCCGCAACAACGGGGAGTCTTGAACTGATGAGGGTGGAGGCCACTTCTGCAATGCTGGGTGTGTAGGTATAGTTGTTTTCCATCAGGCTTGCTATTCTCCATAGGATGCCGATCTGCTCCTTCGTTTCTGCCTCCTCGAGCAAGGCAGCAGAGGGTGTGGTGGAAATTTGACGAAAAAAATCCGGTGACAAAAGACCGGAAAGGAGAGCGAAGGCGGAGGCAATGGCGACGAAACAGGGGACGACGTCGGTCCAGTCTGATTCCGAGAGAAGGCGGATTTCGTAGCCTTCCCAGGTGTCCGGGCTCGGGAACAGGGGGAGAATATAGGAAAGAAAGGTGCCGGTGACGTCCGTATCAATAAAATGCCCAAGAGGCATAGGCTGAAATTGGGCGGAGATGGGTGAATAGACACGCGCACTGATATAGTCGATGCGACGGCTTTTCGTCTTTTTGATACCAACATAGGTGCGGTAGGGGAGTTTTTGCAGAAGGCTTGCTCCGCCAAAGAGTTGCCCGTAGCCACCTGCCCAGGAAAAACATTGGGCGACAGAAACGACCAGATCCGAGGATTGTTCAAGGGATGCATATTCCTCCGGGAACTGTTCCCGGAGAGCGCTTGTTGTCGTAGAAGGGCGCCGCATACCTAGACAAAACAACAAATAATGTCAGAAACATATCATGAGTTTGTCTTTTGTCAAATCTCTTCTGTTGTAACATCCCTACGACAGGCTTTCTGCGGTCATGAGATCTGTCAATCCCAACATGGTCAGAAGCTCGCTCATTTCTCCTCGCGCCATGTTCGGTCGTATGGGGGTGCAAATTCCCCCGCGCGCGTCCGGTCGTTTTAAAAACTGGCGTAAAATGAGGTACACGTCCTTATCGAAGTGTTTCTCCATTTTCTCCATGCGAGTCCATTCACCTCCTTCATAGGTTGCTACGCCAAGTATGCACCAGTCATGGGCAATCACGCACTCCACGCGCCCTCCCTCTTCATCGATGTGACGAATGAGCAAAGGTGTTTTGGATGGCCATGGATGCAGACGGGTGGTGGAAAAGGCCTCAAATGCCCGCGCATTATAGCTGCTGGGTGCTTCGACCTGGGCGCAGGGTCCCGCGCAGTTTCCAAGGGAGTGGGAGAAACATGGGCCGGTGCCTTTGCTTAATCCAAGCATATGGCTGCAAAGTTTTTGCTCTTTATGTAAGGTGGCAAGTTGTTTACGCATATGCGCGACGGATCGGTACATGCCGAGAACATCCCCGAACTCATGGCTTTTGAGCTCGGAAACGGGATGCGCCGTCGGGACAAGATAACCCTCCGCGGAGTAGGCCGTTTTGAGGGCGATGCTTTGCCCATCTCGCCGAAGACGCCTGTTGTAGTGCGGGGACTGCTCTTTCACCAGTTTCGATTCAAGTAAAAGCGCCCCGAGTTCACTGACGGTTTCCTCCCAGGTAATGGTATGGGTCCGCATGACAAGGGCCAGTTCTTTCGCTGAATGATGTGCTTTGGCAAAATGTTGACAGACGCGTTCCTTTAAATGAATACTTTTGCCGATGTAGAGCGGTGTTCCTTCCTGATCATGAAACACATAAATACCTGGCCGCTCAGGAACTTTCTCCAGATCTTCCTCCTGCATGTGCGATGGGAGGACATATTTTTTCAGGAGTTTCTCCATGGTCGCAAACAAAATCTCATGGGGAAACCGCTCCCGAAGCAGCAGGTAAAAGTCGGCTATAGCGCGCGTGTCCGCGTAGGCGCGGTGACGGTTGGCGGGTACCTCAAGGCCGTTTCGCCTGATGACAATATCAAGGTTATGTTTCTTTTCCGTGGGGAAGAGATGTCGCGATAGGCGAACGGTACAGAGTTGTGGAATATTCAGGGAAAAACCTGCTCGTGCGCACTCCTGTTTCAGAAAGGAGTAGTCAAATTGTACATTGTGCGCGACAAAAATCGTGCCTTCCAGCATGCTACTGATTTCTTCTGCGATATCTTCAAAGTTTGGCGCGTCCGCAAGCATGTCCGCACTGATACCTGTGAGAGTCTCAATAAACTGGGGAATGGGCTGATGTGGCTGCACGAGAGACTGAAATTCCCGAATAATGCGGCCGTGCTGAACCTGAATGATGGCAACATCAATGACGCGGTGGCTGAGTGGGCTGCCACCCGTGGTTTCTACGTCTACAAAAGAAAGTATCCTGTCGTCCATGATTGTGTAGTGTTTTCCCATCATTTTTACCTCGACGCTAGTGTATTCGTCAATGCCATATGGTATACTGATGAGATTTTTCACACATACAAAAAAACTCTATGCTGACCTCCTCTCCAACGGATTCTCAAAAGTACTTTACTGAGCATTCCGCAAACTCTGCTTTAGTATTTGTTCGTGCGGTTGCTGAAGATATCGTCGCCAAATGGGAAAACATACTCACTCTTGAGGGGACGGAACGCGATAAACATTTTGAGCGTTTGGGTGCTGGGCAGTCTCCTAACAATATGGCAGATGCGCAGTTGCTTATTGATGAAATTCACTATCATACCCGGGAACTCACGGCCATGGGGTGTTATTTGAAAGACCTGGGAAAGGGCATTGTGCTTTTCCCGACAAAGGTGCATGGTGAGCGATCGTACTATGTTTGGAAAGTAGGAGAAAATAAGGTTCGCTCAGTTATGCAAGACAAACAGTCGGTAAATCGTTGAAATTATTGTCAAAATCTGATATAGTTTTCTCGTAATTTATTTTGCCCCCGCGTCTCCTATGGACAATAAACACACAAAATCCTGGGCCTTTCGGCTTCTTGCCACCGCCGCCCTCGTTAGTCTCACCCTCAGCACGGCTTCCGCCCGTGTTCTTTTTCAAAATGATACGGAATTCCAGATGGATGCGGATAATCTTGTGATTAACAACGATAACGACGTTACCACGGGGCAGCTCTACATTAAATTTAACAATAGTGGAACCTCCAGTGAAAACGGTTTCATTAATTGGGATATCGACAACTCGAAGTTTATTATCAATGATGCCATCGACTTTACGGGTACGGCAACCTTGATTGGTGAATTTAATGCCACTGGTTCTGCAAGTTTTAGAATGCGTCAAACCTCAGATGTGGTAGACGGGTCAACTCTCTGTACGTATGTGGATGAACTTGCTTTAGACACAACGGAAGACGTGATCTATGTGTGTACGGATGAGACAACAGATACGTGGACGAAGCTTTCCGCGGCGGCAACGGTGAACAGTGGTGCAGCGGATCCTACATGTAACGCGGGTGCTGCGGGAGACCTCTTTTACAATACCACTTCCCAGCGTCTGAAATATTGTGACGGTACGACTTGGCAGACAGTGGGTCCTCAGGACTTTGAGGAAGTGTTTGCAACGGATGCAGACGGAACGCTCACGACAGGAAATGCTAACTTTACCATTGATACGGGAACGGCAAATTCCATTTTCAATTCAGCAACCTTCGATGTGAATGCAACGACCATCGATTTGACGGGTACAACGGTGAATGTAACCGGTAACATCGATTTGAACTCGACAAACTGGGATATTACGAGTGCGGGTGCGGCAACCTTTGTATCAACAACGACGGGAGATTTGACGGCAACTGGAGATGTGAATCTTTCGGGTGCATCCTCCGTGCGAACACGTGAGACGGCAGATATTACGACGACGGCATGTACAGCAGTCGGAGACCTGGTTCTTGATACGACGTCGAATAAACTCTATGTATGTACGGTGGTTGGAACACCTGGTACCTATAAGGCACTTGGTGGATCACGTGTGAGTGAACTCACCTATAATCCTGAATTCCCGAACAATATTATTGATCAGAATACGGGAACAACGACGAATAAGGGTACGCTTTCTACAGTCTTTGAAGCTGCTTCGAATCGTCAGCACTACCACTGGATTACGAATCAGGCAGCTCTGCAGGATATTAACCTTAAGTTCAAGTTCGAGGTGCCGCAGGATTTTGCCAGCTTTGGAACTCTGCTCCTCGATTATCGAACAAGCTCTGCAACAGCGGCAGACAATAATGTTGATATTACGGTTCGTGATATTACAGTACTTGGTACACCGGTGACCTGTGCGACGGTAACGGGTCTGGCGAATGCATCATGGACGACCAATACTATTGCTGCAGCTACGCTCGCTGCGGGTTGTACGGGAACGGCTGCCGGAAGCATTCTGGAGGTGACCATTAATCTGGCCTCCAAGAACGGTTCAAACTTTGCAGACGTTGGTCAAGTAAAAATGAATTACAATAATTAAAAGAGTTGATATACTTCTCGCAATCCATCTTTTCGACACATATGAAACCATCACATCTCTTGATCACTGCAGTCCTACTCGCTACGAGTTTTGTGCAGGTGGCTGCCGCAGAATTTACGGATGTGCCCAAGGATAACAAGCATGTGGTGGCGATCAATGATCTGTTCGATCGAAAAGTAATTACGGGGTATAACGACAACACGTTTCGACCAGACAATGTGGTGAATCGTGCAGAAGCGTTGAAGTTTATTCTGGCGGGTATTGGAACGCAGGTAGATAGCAGTAATACAGGAAACTCCTTTTCAGATATCAATCCAGGAGACTGGCACGCGCCCTATGTGAAAAAAGCGAAGGAGATGGGTATCGTTGGGGGTAATCCTGATGGTACCTTCGCTCCAGGTCGAACGGTGACACGCGCGGAGTTTGTGAAAATGCTGCTTGAGGCGTCTCGTTGGAATAAGGATGTCAGCAATATTCCTGTGACGTTTCCCGATGTGCCCAAGACAGCCTGGTTCGCTTCTTATGTTACCTACGCTGGGTATATTGGTCTTTTGGAACGCGATAATCAGGGGAATATGTTGCCCGGACAGGGGGTGACGCGCGGAGAAGTGGCGGAAATGATGTATATTTTGACGCTGATCCTTAAAAAGGACGATCCACAGTACCTGACAATTCAGGCACAGAAACATATTTTGACCGTGAGTGATTACGTCGCTGGAGGTAACTTGCTGCTTGCAAAGCGTGCGACGGAACGGGCCGTGGATATTACGCAGCAGGCATACAAGAATGCAAGTACGGATGCAAATGTGGTGGCCTGGGCAAAGATCGCCCGCGCCTACGATTTTGCGGTTGCTTCCTTCATTGCGGCGGTCCAGAAAAATTACCCCCTTGCGGATGATTACGCCAAGAAGGCGATAGAAAAGGCAGATGAGGCGATTGGGACGTCGGATCGTGTCACACCAATTGCTGACTTTATTAAGGCAAAGTCGAACGAAATTTTAGAGCAAATCAAAGGGAAATAATCCCTTTCGACATAGATAAAAAAGCCCGCAGGTCGCGGGCTTTTTTTTGTGCTGACTTGAATTCTCTATAGGGCGGCAATGGCTTCAAGGACACTATCCACATGCCCCTTGACGCTCACTTTGCGCCATTCCTTGCGGAGAATGCCCTCTTTGTCGATGAGGAAGGTGGATCGTTCAACACCGAGGAAGGTTTTGCCATACATGCTTTTTTCCTTCCAGCATCCATACAGATCGCAGACCTTTGCGCCTTCGTCGACAAGGAGATCGAAGGGAAGCTCGTATTTGGTGCGGAAGTTTGTATGTGACTTCGCAGAATCTTTACTGATGCCCAGGACCACCGTGTCGGCACTTTGCAGTCGCGCAATGTTGTCGCGGAAGTCGCAAGCTTCCTGTGTGCATCCAGGTGTGCTGTCTTTTGGGTAAAAGTAGATCACGACGTTTTTCCCACGTAGGCTCGCAAGAGAAATCTTTTCGCCTTCCTGATTTTCTAGGGTGAAATCGGGAGCGGGTTTGCCAAGAGCTATAGTCATAGATTTTGTGTAATATTGTATGAACACATGCTACGCCAGGCTTTGTTTTCTGTCCAAAGGAATTGACTGGGCAAGTGCACACTTTGCAGTAGAATATGTGAGCACTTTTTCTTTTCTGTATGAAACACCTTACAACACTTGGAGTCCTTGCACTGTTTGTTCTCACCAGCTGCGGCGCGGCGCCTGCGCAGGTAGCTCCTAAAGATGACAGTATTTATGGGGTGCTCCGCCAGACGGAAAACGCTAAGGCTTTTATGTTTCAGGTGGAAAAGTTTCCTGATCTCAGGGAGCGGATGCAGACAAAAACGGGTTCGGGAATAACAATTTTTGCCCCATCGAATGAGGCGCTTACGGCTCTTTCTGTGGTGGATAATGCCTCTCTGCACGATGCCCTTGCAAGGCACATCGTGACGGAGCTGCTTGATGAGGGCGATTTATCTGAGCAGGGTGTGGTGCGCGAGCTGCCGACGGCAGGAAGTGGCACCTTGATGCTGGGGGCGACGCAAACGCAATACATGTTGGGCAATACGCCATTCTCGCTGCTCTCACCCACCATTTCCGGCAATAACGGCAATGCCTTCGTGATTGATCGGTTGATTCAGTAATTATTCTCTTGCCTACCGCGCGCGAGATCGTATACTAGTTTTCGTTATGCCGCGGTAGCTCAGGGGTAGAGCAGAGGACTGAAAATCCTTGTGTCGGTGGTTCAAATCCGCCTCGCGGCACCACTCAGTAGCACGAATCAAGACTTGCGAAGCGAGACTCTTGAGAATGCTAGCGAAATGCGTCCAGGGAGGCACCGGTAAGTGCCGAGTCTGGGCACCAGTTCGAGTCAAACCTTCGCCTTACGTAAAATTGACGGTCTGTTTGTCTCCCGCAAAGAGGATCCACGGGTGACGTTGCAACTGGAAAACATTGACCAGGTGTATGTTCCCGTCAGTAAATATCCGTCCATGACGCGGGATATTTCCTTTATTGTGGATGAGACCTTTGTGCTGAACGACTATTATGTGCAGGTGCGCGAGGTTGCGGGGGATTTGGTGGAAGAAATGAGTCTGCTCGATACGTTCCGGTGTGAAAAATTTGGACCGGGAAAGGTCAGCTACACCTTTCGGATGGTCTACCGAAGTCACGAGCGTACGCTGACGCGGGAGGAGGTTGACGATGTGCAGATGGCCATTCGCGCTATGACGGAGGAAAGTGGTGCGGCATTGCGATGACCTTGGTTCTTTTTACAATGCATGATGAAACTATTTTGCTGCCTAGACGAGAATATTATATGTGTTACAATCTCCAACGGTTGTTTGCTTTCTAACACTCCGACATGAAGGTGCTTCAGCTTCTCGCCAGTTTACTCCGTGGTCACTGGGTTAGATTTATCTTTGGCACGCTCATGCGTGTGTCGTCTGATCTTGCATCATTGCTGATTCCTATGGGGGTTAGCTGGATTATTACCTTTGCTGCAGCCTATTCTTCCGGCGTATCTCTCGAGCCATTCTGGTGGGTACTGCTCGCTCTTCTTGGTTTGCAGATCTATCGAGCCATTTCAATAAATTTTTCAAAAGTTTTTCTATACACTATAGGCGAGCGGCTTTCTGTTGAGCTCCAGCTGCGAGGTATGCGACATTTGCTCTCCCTCGATTTGCTTTGGCATGAGAAAGAGAACACGGGAAATAAGCTGAAACAGGTTTCACGTGCAGGAGATGGGGTTGATCGAATTTTTCGGCTTTACGAGGGAATATTTATTGAAGGAACCATCAATCTCATTGCTATTAGTGCAATCTTTTACCGTTTGAGTTGGGAGCTAGCGGCAATGATCGTGTTCTTTTTTGTGAGCTACTTTACACTTTGCCGTTTTTTCCTTGGAAAAATTTCTCGCACTGTGCGAGCAGTGAATACGCAGGAAGATATCTTTGAGGGACTCAAGTTTGAGTCCATGAATAGTGTGCATACGGTGAAGTCGCTTGCCATGTACAACAACCTCTATGCGAAGCTTCTGGAGAGGGCGGACATTCTGCGTCTGGCTATCAAGAAACGTATTCTGACTGTGCGTCTTAGCTGGGGTGCAATGGATGCCTATCAAGGCATGTTTCGCGTGATTTTGCTCGCCTATACAACCTTCATGGTGTTTCAGGGTCGTTTCGAGGTAGGTACTATAGCACTGGTACTTTTGTACTTCGGAATGATTGAGGAAGCAGCGAATGAATTTGCAACACTTGTTCAGGACGCACTTCTTGCGAAGATCAGTATTGCAAAGCTTCAAAACATTCTTGATGAAGAACCTGTAACAGAGCGTTCTGGTCATACGGCTTTCCCTGTGGATTGGAAGGAACTTCGCTTTGATCGAGTGGGCTTTTCCTACGGAAATAAGAGCATTCTGAAGGATATGACGTTTCGAATACGGCGTGGCGAAAAGGTGGGCATTGTGGGTATATCGGGAGCAGGAAAAACTACACTGATGAAGTTGATGCTCAAATTGTATGACGGGTATGAAGGGGAGATTTTGTTTGATGATCTGAAGCTGCGCGATATTCGACGTGCTTCCTATATCGAAAACGTTGCAACGGTTCCTCAGGAGACAGAGGTTTTTCATTTTTCCCTTCGTGACAATATCTTGCTGGCAGATGAACGCACAGATAGCGCAGAAGAACGCTTGCAAAGGGCATTACACATTGCCCATATCAATGACTTTCTTCCTCGACTTCCTAAGGGTGTTGAAACACTTGTGGGTGAAAAAGGTGTCAAACTTTCCGGAGGAGAACGTCAACGTTTGGGCATAGCACGAGCGGTGTATAGGGAACCGGATATACTGTTTCTTGATGAGGCGACATCTCATCTCGATGCAGTTTCCGAACAAAATATTCAGGAAGCGCTGCATGAGTTTTTCCAGAATGTGACCGCAATCGTTATTGCCCATAGGCTTTCCACGTTAAAGGAAATGGATCGCATTCTGGTGATTCAGAATGGTCATCTTGTGGAGGAGGGGAGCTTTGAGGAACTCTTAGAAAAGAAGGGCGATTTCTGGACATTGTGGCAAAAGCAAAAACTTTAGAGCATTTATACCTGAGTACTTTTTATGAACAAATACACGCAAGTCGACAACACCCTGACCTCAGTGGTGGATCCTCGGTGCTACACGGTGAACACCCGCTGTTCTGAGGCGCTCATTGCCGCTATTCACGAGGTTCAGGATGCATTTATGGAAAAGTTTGGTGATGACGTGTTCTGCCCCCGTGGAGCTGAACTGCATGCGACGCTTCTCAACTGGCTTGATCCTTTTATTGAGTATGAGCAGGATAAAGTGCAGCTTTTTCAACACGTGCGGGATTCCTGGGAGAGTATAACCAGAGCGGTTCTGGAAGGGTTTGGGCCGGTGAAGGTCCGTTTTGATACACTTGAGTACAGAGGGAACACTATATGTCTGGAGGGTTTTGATGATGGCACATTTGCTGCCATGCGCGCGGCCCTCGCCTCCAAAAACTTCCTTCCTGCCGCCAATACACGTCCGCCAACGGATATTCACGTGACTATCCTCACCTTTCGTCGTGCATTAGATGAGCAGGCAGTCCTGGAAATTCTCGGGCAGCAACGGTGTAAGATGGAGGAAGTGGTGGACAGGTTTCGGCTTGTGTACTCGCCGAAGGCGCGGCTGCAGGATCATGTGCAGATTGGGGAGTTTGAATTGGGGAATTTTTGACAATGGGTTGGTTATGTCGCAATCTAGTTAATACTTACAACTACTATGCTCGCGGATTTTTTTGTGCGATTTAGACCCTACAGATATTTTCCAATTTGGCTGCAACTCCTTGTACTTACAGCCCTCTTTGTAGTAACAGTGTTCGTCTTCTTGCGACTAGGAAACGTCAAAGGTATGCCGCTAACGCCTACAATCTATACCGCGCCCATCTACGAAGAACTCCTTTTTCGCGGCTTCATCCTTGGGTATCTGCTCTGCCGTCTGGCACCCGGGCAGGCGGTGGTGCTTTCCTCGCTGCTCTTCGGGGTTTGGCATCTTAAGAATCTGGCGTTTATTGGTGCTCCGGAGGTGTTATTACAGGTGGCGGTCACAGGGCTTTTGGTGGGACCGATATTGGCGGTGATTGCATTAAAAATGCGCAGTATATGGCCGGCGTTGATGGTGCATTTTGTCTGGAATTTGGTGGCCGTAAGTTTATAAAGTACACCACTTAGCTGAGGATGCCTCCCATGCGGCACTACAAATAAACAAAAGGGTATCTAAAGCTTTTTTCTGATGAACCGGAGATTGGTAATGTTCAGAAAATTGTGTCTCATTAGTTTTGGGTGTAGAGAGGGAGAACACGGATAGTGAAGGCCTGGATATGGCGAGAGAGAAGACCTTAGAGGAAGACATTTTCTCGCCAAAACAGGTTTTCATCACCTCTTCCACCATGCGGGTGGAAAGGCCCTTGGCATAGAGGGATAGGGCCAGTTCCGCACAGGTCTCC
This sequence comes from Candidatus Gracilibacteria bacterium CG17_big_fil_post_rev_8_21_14_2_50_48_13, assembly GCA_002783265.1. Classification (GTDB taxonomy): domain Bacteria; phylum Patescibacteriota; class Gracilibacteria; order 1-14-2-50-48-13; family 1-14-2-50-48-13; genus 1-14-2-50-48-13. Next base: position 345,701 of record PFFG01000009.1, read on the forward strand.
TTCGTGCTTCTTGGATGGTTCATTCCATCAGGTTGTGATATGGTGCCATAGGGTGTATGGGTTGTTGATGTAGAATATCTCTATCCTTCACCCCTTTCCAGACACACAAAACTGTACACTACCGATGATGACTACGATAATGTGTCGCGGCTGGATTGCGAGGGAGTGTATCGGCTGAATATTGGTATCTGGAAAGAAACCTTCCGTAGGCTGCTGGCTGGAAGAAACGGAGAGTATGAGTACACGGCTTTTGATACACTGATGCCGCATCCTCATTATACTCAGGCCGTCTGGCTATGCGTGTTGCC
>PFFG01000009.1:346022-356633 GCA_002783265.1 Candidatus Gracilibacteria bacterium CG17_big_fil_post_rev_8_21_14_2_50_48_13
GAAGCTGACGAGAAGTACCCTTTAAGTGCTTCTAAAACCAACCATGTACCTGCCATTCCCAGTTTCATCCTGATATTCCTCGAATAATTCCAGGGAGTAGCCTAGTTTTTGTACTGCATCGATCAGGAAGGCACTTGTGGGCAGAAAAGATTTGAAGTCTCCTTCGTTATTGATATGACGCATAACGAAGGTACCATACGTCTCTTCAGGGTGTTGTGCGAAATATGAATCGATCTGTGGTTTATAAGTTGCCTGGTGCGGCATGTCACCTATGACCAATACTTCTTTAGCCGTGTCCTTAAACCGTTCAAACATGTATTGAATTGCTTCTATAGATCCAAAATCTGCGATAATAGACCAGTTCAGTAAAATGACTGCGCGGTCTTCGCCGACTGTCTCGTAGGGGAATTCAAAATAGTCCTCAATGACTATTTCAACATCTTCTCTTGAGGGCACATTCTTTGTAATTTCATCAGCGTAATAATCTACAATTTCTACTGCTATAACACGTTTAGGTGTATGCGTTACCGCTAGTTCTTCAATAAGACGGCCGTACCCTGCTCCAACAAAAAGAAAAGTGCTTGATGCAAAGTCTCTTACTGTTGCAAGATAATTGGAGATCAACTTCAGCTCTACTTCATCGCGGGATTTCTCAGGACGCAACCGGAAAAGAACGCCAGAACTGTAAAATCCTTTAGCGGTCAGGGTTTGATGAGTAAACTTCCGCAATTGTGACATCATAGTGTTATGACTCTATTTTTAAATTTTCTGCACGTGTCAGAAACCATATGTCTGCATTGCAGTATACCATCCTAATCCTTAACTCTTCTTCGCTTTCGATGCAATCAAATATTAGATTTTTATTCAGTTTTGAAGAGATAAGCTTTGAGAGAGGAGTGAGAATTTTGCTCTGCATTTCCTGCCTGTTCTGACAGTACGTTGCCTTTGGTAATTGGCTGACATTGATTGTTCGTTCCTCCGCTTGGAGTAACAAATTCAAAAGAGAAATAGTAAAAGTTTGGCTACTAATCTCATTGGACGTTACCTTATTGCCTCGCACAAAGATGCGCTTGTGCAAGGTGTCGACCACCAACTCTTTTTCAAGAGAAAACTCTTGCTGATTCGAAAAGATATATTCAGAGTAGTTTGTCAGGACATGCTGATAGGGGTCCTGTATTTCTTTCTTGCCAATCTTTTCAATATACAGACCATCTTTACCTATCCCATCGATCCAGGAAACATAGTCGAGACTGGCAAAAGTATTGGATTCTTCTAGCTCCAGTAGCTCTTCGGTAAAATGGTCGAGACTTCCACGCGTGACTGCAAAGACAATCTTTTGGTCACCCATAATTCCTTTCTCCTTCACGAAAAACTGTCCTCCTGGAATCAATTCTTCTAGAAGATCCGTCAGCTGTTTTTGAAATTCAGATACTGCAGAATTTAGTTCGGCATATCCCACCGTGTGATATAGCTCATGGAGAAGGCAAAGAGCGTTGAGCAAATTCGATGTTGGCTGTGCATCAAGACTCTCTATGAACTCATTCAGTACCAGCTTTGCATAATGATCCAGGATACTTACCTGAGAGGATAAATAATCATTTTGCTCAAGACCTCCAACGAGTTGGGGGAGACGTTTGTGCAATCTGGACTGCGCCTGATCCATGCGTTTTCTATGCGTCAGGATACTAAGGGCTTTCTGCATCTTTTTCGCACCTGGAAAGTAGACGCCGAAGTCGAGTGGCATGGAGGCGCGTCCGGGAGCAAGTGTATCGAGAGTCATGAATTTGAACTTCCGTGTTTCGATGCTCTTTAGATATTCCTCCAAGGGAATAGAAATACGCGGCGTCTCTTTTGGCGCGAGTTCTAGTCTATAGAGGATGGGGAAGGGGGAGGTTAGTAAACAATTTGCAACTTCGGCACCACAGGGGGCAAGATTGGGGTGATAGTCGCAGATGGCAAATATTTTCCATAGCCATCGAAATATCTCTGTCTGACGAGCGCTCATCTGCTCAGATGATGCACACTGCGTAATGGCTGCTGCTTCTTCAGTGGAAATTTTGTTTGCTGCAAGTAACAGATTGACACCAAGACAGGTAAAAATTGGACACGTGTCGAGCCAGTCATTCTCCGAAAGAATATAGACCTCATATCCCTTTGTCAGCTCTTCGACGAGGACAGAGGGGAGATATTCCTTGAGGCGTGCCGACATGGCGGAGTCGAATTTTGTATCACAAGGCATACTTACAAAACGATTTTTCTTTGTGGAGAAGCTCGTATAGCTGACAAAGGTGATGCCTTCCTCTTTGGTTTGCTTAAGGCCGATGTAGGTTCTGAGGGGTAGCTTCTGAATAAGGCTCATGCCACCAAAATGAATGGCATAACTGCCTGCCCACGTAAACAGAATAGGCGCAGAAGAAATGATCTCGCATTTATCAAAAAACTCAGCATACACCTCGGGAAAGGCGTCTCGCAATGCTCCTGAATTCTTCTTTATACGTTGCTGCATCAGCGACTTTAATGACTCTGCACTCTATACTAGTATTATTGTTTTCAATCGCAAAGAAAAAATTAGAAAATAAATTTTCACCCTGTCTATTTCTTTACAGAAGGAATGTATGTCTCTGGGATGGAGGGTAATAATGCGTCTATTCTTCTTAATATATCTTGTGTAAATCTTCGAAAATTTTTCTGGATTCTTCTTTGGTTTTCATAGTTTGACTCGTTAGCGTACGCATGGTTTCACTCTTCACTCTAGTCCGTCATGTACCCTCCGAATTCTAATTACGCAGAACCTCCTATTTTCCTTCTAGGAACAGTAGGTAGTGGTAAAACTGAAGTAATGCAAAGGTTATCCCAAGAGCATGCATTCCATGTTCTAGATGTGGGGAAGATCTATAGGAGCCTAGCATACATCTTGTTAGAAAGTACGGATGTTCCTCATGAACAAGAGATTGTAGAGTACGTGGCGCGATATAGGCAAAGACTGATGGAGGGGATAGGTGCATTGTCTGTGACTACCGACAACAAAGTACTTTTACGAGATACGGATATAACTGCTTTGCTGCAAACAGAATCTATTAATAAGCTTGTTGGCCAGTTTGCTCTCATACCGCTGATTAGAAGTCTTGTTAACCTGAAGATTCAATCCCTTCTTTCAGCTATTGATGATGCAAGTATTGTTCTGACGGGACACACCTTGAAAGAAATTAACACCTCAAAATTCTGCACCATATATCTTGATGTGGATGAAACGGAGGCAGCTGAGAGGATTATGCGCTCCGGAAGGGATATTTTCCCGGATATGGGGACGGCTTTAGCTTCCATAAAGGAACGAAACATCAATGTTGGAGCGTCAAAAACAAGAGAACAGGTAAAAAGTGTGCACAATCACATATATATCGATACTGCAGATATAAGTCCCGAGCAGGTTTATGAAATTCTCACCACTAAGTACAAGGAATTTATCGGGCGGAAAAAGAGACTTCATGAGTACCAGCAAGAGAGATCACTTGATCGTCAGAAGTTTCTTTGGGCGAAGCACCCTGTGTTAAAAATGATACAAAGTCATGTTACTGATTACGTGGCTGCACACGATGCTATCTTAGAGGAAGCAGGTATTTGTCAGATAGATTTTCTATCTCAGGTACTCATGAGTTGCTGCGCATACCCCGTTCAAGAGCTTTGTCATAATGTGAATGGTCAAGGCAAAAAACTGCAGCAGTTAGATCTGAGTGCTTCAGGGCATTACCTTGGTATTAGCACGTATGAGAGCAAGGGTACTTTCTTGAATACTGAGCTCGTAAACATGATCATAGCAGCACATCTTGATAGATATGCTATGCATAGAATTGCTCAGGATGCTATGAATCGTCCCAGTCAAAGTCCTTTCCCACAGGGAGCAGAGCTTACCGCGCGAGGCAACAGAAGAATAGATCTAGAGGGCGGGTATCAAGAGTTGCACTACCACGAAAGATTATCAAATAGGCCCGTGATTGCCAGACCTGTCACTTCTGAATTAAGCAGAGTACTTGCGGAAAATTACCACTATCTTCACAGTTATCGTTCTGATGAGATGCAAGCATTTGGCATGTTCCTAGAGGGACAAGAATTACCTTTTGCCTGGGTCTCGTACTCAGCTCTTGATCGTGATTATAAAAAGGAGTTGTTGGGGTATTATGGAGTTGAATCACATAACGTATTAGAGATGACTCGGGCGTGGAGTGCCATATGGGCACCAAAGAATACAATGAGTTTATTGTTTCATTACTCACGACATCAAATGAAGGAGCTTTGGAGAAAGAAGCTCAGAGCTCTTCAGGCGGATAAACCGCTGTCAGGAATTTACACCACGGTAAATCCTAATCTTAATTTCACGGGATCATCATTTTTAGGAGCAAGTTTTATTCCGGTAGGTCTCCGGCCAGCAGGCTTACAATTCTCTTTTGATCACGGCATATGGGTTGCAAAAACGCGGCGTCAAGCTAAGGAAGCTGAGCAACGAGGAGAGGAAATTAAAAAAAATGCATTGCCTTTACTTCCTCTTAACGAGATGCTTATGCTGTTTGACGCGCGACTCCAAGAACAAATAGCCCAGCAACCCTTACACTCTATATCTCCAACTCTCTATAAACATGTATAAAGTGCTTCTAGCCACCAAGAACAGGGACAAGGCGAGGATTGTTGAGAGACTTCTTAAGGAAGTTTTGCACGATGTAGAAGTCGCTAGCTTCCTCGATATTGGTTTTGAACTGGAAGAAGAAGAGAAAGGTACCCTTCTAGAAAGAGCCCGTCAGAAAACGCAGTTATTTTTGAGGAATACAACAGAGTATAATGACTTTCAGATACTTATTGGTATTGATGATGGGATAGGTATCGCCTACGAAGAGCCTAGTGTTGATTCGCGTGGTATGACGGAGCGTATTCTTTTGGAGGATTCCGTACGTAGGGGAGATGTTATTGTTATTGCCCGTGCTTTTCATATGGTAAATCTTGAAACAGGAGACAGTGCTTCGTGTCTGACCCAAATACCTTTTATATTTCTAGGGAATGAGGCAGGAGTACGATGGGGGGATATGCCATATCCGTTAGGACTGGTTCTTGCCCCAGAAGAAGGAAAACCTCCAGTAGCGCAAATGGATCAGGAACAGGCGCATGCACATACAAGCAAATATTCACTCCTCTTTATTGAAGAGGCCTTACATACAGTAATATGAAAAACCTTGCGCTGTACGACGAGCTTGTTGAAAGCCATCTAGCCGATGTTACTTCACGACAAAGCTCAGAAAAACAGGTGACATTAGTTACTATAGGACAGCAGTTGCTTAAAGAATATGGCTTTACCCAGCATCAAACCTATCTTAGACCGAGTCACCCTGAACCAGAGAAGCGGACGAGTGCTTTGGGTACGATGGTATGTGTGCTTATTTCTCTCAGGACAACCCTGGAAAACGAGCGTATTGCAACCACACGTTTATTCAGTGCTTTCCCGGATCCGCGGATGTTAGTCAAGGTGCCGCAGGAAATTATTGCCGAGCACATCATGCCGGCAGGAATGGCAACAAAAAAAGCACGTGTTATCCAGCAGGCCGTCGCTTTTATCTGTAGAGAGTATGGTAGTGACTTTGAAGAGCTTAGGGGAAAAACTGTAGGTAAGATGCGGGAGATGCTGCTTGAGGTCCCGGGTATCGGGCCCAAGGCTGCGGATTGTATATTGGAGTTAGGCCTGGATGTCCCAAGCTTTGTCGTGGATGTGAATGTCTTTCGTTTTACTGCCCGCTACTTCGGAGTGTTGGGAGATGATCCCTTGGACACAGGGAATGCGGAACAGCTTGCCCAGGTAAAGGTCTTTCTGGAAGAAGATCTGCTGAAGGACGCACTTCTGTTTCAGGTGCTGCACACGGTATACCTGCTGCATGGCAAAATGGTCTGCAAGAGTGTACCGAAGTGTAGAACATGTCTACTCCGCGATACTTGCATAACGTATCGCTCTTAACTTTACCTTACGTATGGAAAAGGAAATAAACTTAACTGTGGTGGCCCTTTCTAAACATTGACAAGTATGGCGAGTGATGTATAAGCAAAAGGCTCTTATGCAAGAAAGGTGCTGATAGTGTATGAAGAGCTTTTTCTTAATGGAAGATCGGAATTCTTCTATCGGTGCCCCTGTGGAGGTTCATCCCAGAGCTTTGGGATATTCCCGGGGCAAATCTCGTCTTGTTCCTGGTGGGTTTTACACTAGTGGCTGGATATGGGATCCGGTTTAAAAACGTGTCGCAGTACTGCGACGTTGAAATAGCGATCTTGCTCGGGGTTATCTACTACTCCTATCCGGAGTGGATTCAGCCGGCACCTGGATGTCCACCTCTTCAAAGCTGTAGTCGGTGTGGCGGAAGACCAGGAGCTTGCCCCGGCAGGTGACGTAGCAGATGACTTTTGGGATGGTGGGTTTGTTCATAGGAGTAACACTTTAGATTTTACTTGCCTGTGTTCATAATAACTATATAATTAAGCTATCTCGACGGAAAGTCCCCTTCAAGTGAAAGTGCTTGCGGGGTCCTTTTCATTTTAGTGTTGGATTTTCTTTTGCAGGTCATTCATAAAGTCGATCTTCTTCTTGGCGAAGCGCTTAAGGAGCGCTGAATAGCTGAAGCGATTGGGAACCAGAACGCGGCAGAGCTTGCCGACAGAGTCCAGGTACTGGATAAGACAATAAAAGTCACCGTCGCCACTGACGATGATGGCCTCGTCGTATTCGGGCAACTTTAGAATCGTATGCATGACTAACTCAGCATCGACATTGCCCTTAACAACGCCGCCCTTATATTGCAGTACAGGTTTAAAGATACAGATAAAACCGGCCCGTTGCAGCGTTATGTAGAGTTGATTATTGCCCTCTACGTAGCCAATAAACAGGAAGGCAGTGTGCACATGATAAGTATCACATAAGTGCTTATGGAATCGGGCCCAATCTACAGTCCAACCTAGGCGTTTTACAGAAAGATGGACGTTCTGACTATCGATGAATGCAAAGACTTTATGTTGAGGAGGCAACATGGAGAAGTGGCTATGAGGTAGCCCCTCATAGTGCATGATGACTTGTTTTTTTCCAAGGAAGAAGCAGTCTAGAATCAGACTAATCCGCACATCTACGAAGAACTCATCATCCGAGGCCTCATCCTGGGCTATCTGCTCCGCAGCCTGTCGCCCAGGAAGGCGGTGGCCTTTTCTTCGCTGCTCTTCAGGGCATGGCATCTCAAGAACCTCGCGTTTAAGGGAACGCCGGAGGTGCTGTTACAAGTGGCAGTCACGGGGCTCGTGGTTGGGCCAGTGTTGATGGTGATTACTTTAAGGATGCGCGGGGCGTGTGGCCAGCGCTGATGGTGCATTTTGCGAACAACTTGCTGACGGTTACTTAAATAATTTGGTAGGCTGATTGCCAATAAATTCAACTATATAAAACCAAACAATTTTTTTCTGAAGTTCTGAAACTCTTTTTCGTTTGCTAAAAGCACTTCTCTTGCTCCTGGATGCAGTGGGGTAGGAAGCTCATTGAGCCTATACCAGCCTATTTGTTCTATCTTTTCCTCAGTAGGTGAGAAATTTACGCATCTGGGGTCTATTCTGATTATAAAGGGTATTGCTAAGAAATGTGATACTTGGCCATCAACCTTGGGAAATATAGATAGTGGTTGTAATTCTTTTGAAATCACTCCATCACAACCAAACTGTTCTTTAAGCTTTCTTAAAGCGGATTGTTCTGGTTGTTCTCCCCTTTTCATTGACCCACCACTGCAGTCCCACTTGCCAACTTCATCCTTACTTTTTGGACCTCGTTTATAAAACAAAAAGTTGCCTCTGCCGTCATGACAAAAGAAAGGTGTGATTACACCGATGTAGTCTAGACCGCTTTTAGGAGTTTTGAGTGATTGCAATCTCTGTTTGCCTGCTTCGAATAACTCTGATGAGTTTTTTAACGCAGTGATTGTATTGGAAACCGTTTTACGGTTCTTTGGCTTACTTAACCAGCTTGTTGCACCTGCTAAGGCAGTAATAAAAGGAAGGGCCATATTCTGAAAAAGATGTTGATTGGTATGAGCCTAGCAGAAAGAAAAGTGTCATGCAATAATGTAAGAAATGTTATCACATAGAGCTACAGATATGGATTTTAAGTATTTAGAACAACTCAAGCGAACAGAGAGATCATTTGAAAAGTTGAAGGGTCTTATTCAGGGCATTCCACATGTTAATGACACAGAAAGTTACCGAGACGATATGTATGCTTTCTTTATGAATTGCTATCATCTAAAAGATTGGATTCAAAATGATCAGGCAGTGCGTTTTAACAATATAACAGGTGTCTCTAAGCAAGAGTTGCTTGAAGACTTTATCGCGGGGAATTTTTGCATGTTGCTTTGCCAATCAATTGCTACAGCGCAGAAACATTTAACTATTGGGGATAAAAGGTTTCTTAAAGATGTAGATACATCGAAGGTTTCCTATAATGTTATAGCTATTGAGGGGCAGGGAGTTATTCTGCACGCTCGATATTCGATTGAATACCAAAAGAAACTTTACGATTCATTTGTGATAGCTACAGATTGTCTGGAGTTGTGGAGATCATTTCTGATGCATAAAAACTTACCAATAAGCATTTTATAAAAAGTAATTGGCTGGACAATAACTCTCCCCTACCATTCAACCATATGGTTAACTATCCACTCCAGCAAGACCCCATGAGCGCCATCCTTGGCAGTCTTGCCGATCCCACCCGCCGCGACATTCTGCGCCGGGTTGCACAGGCCGAGATGACCATCGGTGATATCGCGCGGTATTTTGATATGTCGCTGGCCGCTATTTCCAAGAATCCGTCATAATACCCTACGAATGCACCAGAATATCGAAGCAGCAATAGCCTTTGTTTTCAATAAAGACCAGTTTTTGATCCTGAAAAGAATGTCATGGCAGTTTGCTGGAAGTACCTGGGGGTTGGTTGGTGGAAAACCCGAGGCCGGTGAGTCCCCTGAAGCTGCATTGCGGAGAGAGTTACTGGAAGAAATAGGGGTCGATACAGATGAGCACCGTGTTGTTGAACTTGGTGTACACTTGCTGCATTACCCTGAGCGAGACTGGAATGTTGCGGTCTATAGGGTGGAACTTTCTCAGGAGATCAACATTCAGCCAAACGCAGAGGAATTTGTTGCTGTGGAGTGGATAAATGTAGATGACTGTATGAAACGAGAGGACACAATGGAAGGCCTGCAGCAGCTTTTAAGTACGTTGGGAGAAACATTGAAAAGTGCATAGGCGATCTCTAGCAACAGCGTTCCAAATAAAGTAATCGTATGTTTACGGAAATGTGGCACGAAGCGGTGAAAATTCTCAAGCATCTCGCGGAGGCATAACCATCAAAATATGAAACTCATCCTTGTCCGACATGGTCAAACAGAGGATAACCTTACGGGAACTATCCAAGGGCATCTGCCAGGCAAATTAACTGCGCTTGGTGTTGGGCAGGCGCGTCAAGTTGGTGAGCGCCTTGCGACCATGCAGCTCGATGCCATCTATTCCAGTGACCTCCAGCGGGCGGTGGATACGGCTAAAGAGATTGCGGCGTTTCATCCTCATGTGTCTTTTACGCTTGTTCAGAATCTGCGGGAGCGGCATCTTGGATCTTTGGAAGGTATGCGAAGAGAAGATCTTCAAGGAGATGTCATCAACTTGGACCCTCCTGATGGGGAGTCTATTCAGCGTGCCTTCGCACGGGCAAAAAACTTTTTGCTCCACACCTTCGAAAAGCACACGCATGACACGGTACTTTTTGTGACCCACGGGTTTTTTAGTAAGTGTCTTTTTGCAGCGTTACAAAATACTGATGCAGAGGCGGTCAAAACCATGGACCATTTCAAAAATGCTTCCATCAGTGTTTTTGAGCTGGGGGCGGAGGGGGCACTTTCGATTGTGTCCCTCAATGCAACGGATCATTTGGGGAGTTAGGGACACCGGAAACTCATGTTATAATGGACGCATCATTATTTTTTGCAGATGAAAAAACACGTGGTCTTTATCTCCGGTCTTGGTGGAACGGGGAAATCCTCCTTGGTGTGGCATTGTATGGAAAACCCGGTGAAGGGCTATTCCTTCTATGATTTTGATAAAGGAAAGTATAAAATTCCGCCCCTACGGCGAGAATCATTTGGATTGGCGCAGGAACATGACTCAATGGTGGTTGGAAATTGCAGACAAAGAATGCGAGGTGAAGGGGAGCATAGCGGTAATTGTGGGGCTCTCGCTGTATCCGCACCATATTCTCCAGCTTCCGGAGGCAGCGCCTTTTAGAGAAAATGTGCACTTCGGTCACCTTCTTTGTGCACCGGCAGAACGGAAAAAACGCCTGGAGGAAAGAGGCGATGCCCATCATTGGGGCGGGCATAAAGAGTGGTATGATGAGTTTTTTACCGCCATGCAGACGGCGGGTGCAGAAGAATTTGATACGACGAGCACTTCTGTAGAGCAGACGGCGAAGGAGGTTTGCGCGTGGTTGGGGAAGATTTCTGAGTAATTGTTTTCGCTGAGCATTTTCTCCTACCCATCAATCAACTGAAGCGTGATCGA
>PFFG01000008.1 GCA_002783265.1 Candidatus Gracilibacteria bacterium CG17_big_fil_post_rev_8_21_14_2_50_48_13
GAGCCGATAACGCTTCTTCCCGGGCAGACGATGCCGACGAAGCTGCGGAATATGCGCCTGACGTACCGATTCATTCCGGATCCTCTGCGGGAGAAACCGGAACGTATAGCAGCCTTTAGCGGCACGAAGTACGATGACTCTCGCCTCTATCGCGAAACCGAGGAAAAGGGTAAGGTCAAGAAGACGTAACAGAAAAAAGAGGGCCCGCATTGGGGCCCTCTTTTTATTTCCATAGGGTGAGAATGAAACTTAAAATATTGACTGCCAGAAAATAGTATCCAGCATCGATACAGAAAACAGAAAGTGGTCGTTTGCCCCAGAGGTGTTCACCGTACTTAACAGGGAGAATGACGCCACACCAAAGTGTGGTTCCGGTGAGAAGTGCACGTTGCCAGTCTTGAAGAAAAGGTGCAGCAATGCTGAAGGACCATATAACAGTAGACAAAGCAGTCGCCATAAGGAGCGTTCCCATAAATTGCTGGGCATAAGCTGGGCCTGCCGCTTTTTTCATAGCATCCATTTGTAGCTTGTTTGAGACATCCCACCCCATGCCGGTCATCCATGGGCGGCTAAATAATGGCCCGTACCAAAGACCTCCTAGGATAAAAACGACTATGCTCCCGAAAAGCATGGATAGAATGTTGGGCATGGTAAGAAAGCTTTAGCTATTAAAAATGTATCCTCTTGTCGTAAAAACTTGCCAGATATATTTTACAGAGATGCACGAGTAGGAGGATTCCAACGATGTAAATGATGAAAGTCTGTGGAGAAAATGCCTGCATCAAGTCCTGCCGTTAATACAGCCCGCATGCATTGGTAGTCCGTATAAAAATCATGGGTGCCCGCCAGCCAAGCTGACTGTGCGTTATATTCATTCATTTCAATCTGCTCTAATATTTCTTCAGCGGTAAACCATGCGACGTGATCGATTTCTTCCGTTTGTAGTGTAAGGGTTGTAATGTCGCCGTCATAGACGGTGAGAAAGTCACGCATCCATAAACTTCCATGCACCTTTTTGCTTGTACGCCAAGGGATGAGCTGAAAACTATGAATTTTTAGCCCAATTTCTTCTTCAAGTTCTTTCAGTGCATTCATTTTGAAACTTTCTCCTTCCGTGACATGGCCCCCAAGGTGTGTCGACCAAACCCCTGGAAATCGTTCTTTATTTTTTGACCGTTGGTGACATAAAATTTGACCTTGGGAGTTTAACACGTACACATTTGTCGTTCGACACCATAAACCGTTTGCAATCACTTCTTTTCTCGAAAGTAATTCCCCAGTTGGCTCACCGTCACCTTCGTGTACGATTTGTAATAGTTCTTCTGAAATACTCATAGGTACCAATATAATGTATAAAGCGTACCGTATGAAAAACAGTATTAAAAGCAAGGGCAAATCAAACTATGGTTGTATCTCCCCTGTATAAACGGCTTCAAATGCGCTTCCGGGAATGCTCTTGATCTGTTCCAGATCCTCGTCATTCCAACGGCTATCTGTTGCTCCAGATATAAACCAGTCTGATCCGTTGTCTGCCACGATCATACCGTAGGTCTTCAAGGCTTCCAGAATAACGCGGCTTGCTCCTGTGATGTGCGAAATATCGTAATCTGCCTTGAGACGTAGTCGAAGGCCCATGGGCGGACGGTTTGCATCCACTGAAGAGCTGGCAAAATGTGTTGCAGGGTGGATAAATCCCTTTTGTGTCTTACTCACTGTAAAGCGCAGTGCATGGGTGATTTTACCACTTTGGACTTCGTCATAGCGCACGAGGCCTGGGAAAATGGGGAGCCCCGCCGCATCTGCTGATGTCCAGTAATCTGGACGGAGGAGATTGGATGCGAGATCAAAGATTGCTCCGGAACCGACATGCCAAAGGTTGCCTATTTTTTCTGCGGCATAGAGTTCGTAGAGTGTGCATGTGTCTTTCTGCAGCATGAGTATATGGCGGTCACTGCCTGCTTCAATGGGTGGATTTGCGGGAATGGGGTAGGGACCTGCGTCCGTTTCATCGGCGTATTCTGCCTGAATATCGCTCATTGGCGTCGTGTTATCGACGACGACAAAGGGAATCCCATAGTCTGGATTTGAGCCAAAGTCTGGATGCAGGTATTTTTTCCCCGCGAGGATGCTTGCGATGAAATTATCAGAATTGGGGTGGACGGATAGTGACCGAATGTCCTGATTCCATGGATTATCAGGAGGAAAAATTTGGCAGCCCATAAATGTCGTTCCCTCCCCACTTTGTATGGCGGGAGTGTCTTGTCTTTCGCTCACAGAGGACGACTCGGTGGTGTGCAGGGCGAAAAAGTACACGACAAGCTTTGCTGCTTCGCCCCGTGTAAGGGAGCCGGACGGTGCAAAGGTTGCCGTGCTTCGCCCTTGGATGAACCCCCGGCTAGCTGCGGAAGCGACGTAGGTATAAAACCAGTCTTTTGCATGCACATCGGTAAAAGTCATGCTGGCGGGATTTTTTTCCAGAGGAACCAGACTTGCTGAGAATAGGATTTTTAGGGCTTCAGCGCGATTGACGGGAGTGTTCGGACGAAACGTCCCATCGGGGTATCCTGTGACCCATCCTTGTGCGCTTGCCATTCCTATGACCGGGGCGAACCAATCTGCACTACGTACATCGGGAAAGGTCTTTGGCGCGCCACTGCCGTAGGGATCCGGGGAACAGGCGAAGATCATAGCAATGAGTTCCGCGCGGGTGATAGTCACATCGGGATGAAATTCACCTAAAGGGGTACCCTGGGCATCCTTGTAGCCTGTTATGCCACATGTCTCTTGGAGGACCTGAACGTACATGGCCGAAAAATGCCCCTGGGTGTCATGAAAAGGCAGGGCCGCCTGAGCTAAGTGCGCACTAAACGCAAAAACAACGGAGCACAGCAGAGCGAGTGGTCGTTTCATAAAAAAAGAAAAGAGGACTGCTTTCCACACTAGCATGAGAACCGAGGTTTGCAAGTTTCACACGTTGATCCAAAGGGAATACTTGCCAAAATAAACAAAAGTTGTGTTATAATACAATATGTGATTTTAACCCATGTGTTATGCATCCTAACGAACAACGGATAGAAGAAGAATTTCCTCTGAATCTTTCAACGAATGTGGAATTGCCTGATGGTCTCGCCGAGGGAGTTAAGATCTCCTTTAAAAATCACACTATGGAAATTGTTGAGACGGGTCATATCATTCGACTGCAAAACGAAAATGGCCTTCGGTCAGCTTTGGGTCTTGATTCCTTTCTTGACCACTATGCCAGTGGAAATATTGTCAAACAGTAGGGGTTTATCTGTTTGTCCGAGTGACTCGAGGCAGGGTGAGAAACAGTGCTTCTTCAGCTATCGACGGAGGTTTGCCTCCCTGAAAGGCGAATAAGGTATGACCATCGTGGGGGCAAAACATAGGTGGGCCGTCACCCGTGGCGATGAGATCCCCTTCTTTTATGGGTGCAAAGTTTCCAAATTCTTCCACGAGGCAGTAAGAACTATGGGGAAAAAATATGGAACGAACAACGGTATAGGCATGCTGCGTTGGTGTGGGGTGTACAGGAAAACGATGCAATCCATGCAAATGGAGAAGTGCTTCTACACTGTGCAGAGCATTGGAGATTGACTTTGGATCTTCGTGCTCCCCACATTCGACTAATAGGGAAGCGCAGGAAGTGCCGGGATATCCGCCAGCGTAGTGCAGTAAAAACTGTTCGCCCAAGACATCTCCCACACCTGAGACGATCGTCTCCACAGGAATAGCCTGCAAATGATGTTCTTCTGTTGCGCCTAGGGGAATCAGCATGGGGTCAGAGGGGAGGGACGTGCTATGCAAATCGAGGGCAATATCGGCGGCCTCCATCAAGGGGAGTATTTCTTGAAGGCGTCTGCCTTCGTAGGAATCCCGCGGGTGGTCTTTGGGCATGCGATTCATATTGATATCCACGAAGCGGGAGCGCCTTTGTTCATCTACGGTGCTTGCGGATGCATAGTTCTTGAGAGCCTGAGGATTACTGACAATAAAGTGAAGGGTGCCCGCCTCCAGTGGATGCTGCGCAAAATACTCCATCAGATGCTCATAGGCATAGAGTCCGACGGGTTCGTTGCCATGGGTTCCGAGAAATATGACACAGGTTTTACCCGGATCGCGCCCTGTGAGTGTGTGAACGTAGGGAATAGCCTCGCTCTTTTCGTCAATCGTTTCCAGAAGTTTTGCTACCCGTTGGTTCATACCGTTCGAGTAAAGAAAAGTGTTCCCAGCCCCTTGTGATATTTCGATGCCTCATGATGGCGAAGAACAAAACCATGCTTCGTCAGCAGAGAAACTAACTCGGTATAGGAATGGCCTTGATGTTCATGGTATTCCATCATGATGGCGCGGATTTTTGCAAAGGTCTCAGGGCTGGTGTGCGTGAAGATATCATACTCCGCTCCTTCGCAATCCACTTTCAGGAGATCACAAACCTCCAGCCGATTTTTAGAAAAAATTCGGTCGAGCACCACAGTTTGGACTTTTTGTTCACGCAAGACCTTATCGTCAAGAGGCGTGCCGAGGGAATTGTTGTGGTTGTTTTGACTCACCTGGAGCACAGATTCACCAGCATGTCCGCCCACAGCGACTTGTGACGAGACGACGTGAGAGAGATGGTTTTCTTTTATGTGCCGTTTCAGGAGTGTGTAGTTTTCCTCAAGCGGTTCGTAGGCAAAAATAGGCACTGTTGCATTGTGTGCCCTCGCGTACAAAACAAACGTGCCGATGTGCGCTCCTATATCAATCACTCCATGGGTTGCCTTTTGTAGGATCTCCTTTGTGCGACTGTACTCCTGTGACTTAAAGACTTCATAGATGACGGAATCATCTGTGTCGTCGCGTGAGTACAGCGTATATTTTTGTGTGCCCACGGAGATGGTCTGGGTTTTCATTCCTTTAGGCAATATGACTGGCGAAGGCTTCAATTTCGCTTGCGGGCGCAGTTCTAAAATTGAATGTCCATGTTTTTCCTCCCGACGTCAGGGTGAGCGTTGGATAGCCGAAAGCATTTGTTCCTACTTTTTTTTCTGTGACTGCACCTGGGCCAAAATGAAATGATCCTTTCTCCTGGGCATGCTGATCAAGTTTTGTGTAGTCAATGCGCGCTTCACCGGCAGCCACTTTTTTCGCAAACTTTGCCTCGATTTTCTCAAAAATTACTTTCGCCAGCATCTTCGCTATGGCACCGCGGATATGCACCTCTTTCAACTCTCTCGCGGCAGGGCCGGTTTTTATGCCGTATATACCTGCATCTGTCACAATCAAGGAATAGGTCATAGCTCCATTAACGAGACCAGCAGGTTGTATAGCTTTGTGGAGTACGTGCATAGAATGGAAGAAAAATGAATGTATTCCTAGTCTAAAAAGAATTTGCTCGGAAACAAGAGAATCGCTTATGTTGTGCGAAGAAAAAGATTCAGGCGATGACGGAAGTTGGGAAATGTTGAAGCATGACGATATTTGTACAGTTTCTGCACGAGTATGCTTGTTGCTTCACTCATGATGCGGATAGACCAATGGTGCGGCAGGGGCTTTCTTTGTGCATAGCCCTCAAGTAGGAACGGAACGTGCAGTGGGTAGTGCACTTTGAAAAATGCCAGATCGTAGAGTTCTCCAGCTACGCGCATACCGCCAAAGTCGATGAAACCTGTGCAGTACCCCTGATCGCAAAAGATATGGTCGAGCCGAAGATCGCCATGGGCAAGCACGTGAGGGGCTGGACCTAGAGAGTCTGCCTCAATAAGGCACTGCTGAAGAGCCTCATACTCTTCAATTGAAATGAAGGATCCGCTCAGAAGTTCCTCCATGCGTAACTGGGTTTGTTCTTCTGCCGGTGACGTAGGAGAGCCTGCAAAGATCACGTCGCGTTCAGTCAAAATGGGGCCGTAACCCTCTACAGGAATTTCCTGTAGTTGTGCGAGAAACAGCCCTGCTTCTCGGAGAACAAGCTTTTCCTCATCTTTTGGGCTCTCAACGGATGTGCCCGTGAGGGCCGTGCCGCCTATGTGTTTGACCATCATATAGCCCTGTTCTGCGGTATCTTGGGGATCATGGTAGAAGACGACTTTCGGGACGGGTATACCATGCTGTTGCAGCTGCTCGTGGAGTGAACACTCAAGGGAAGGTTTTTTGCCCTGTGGCAGAATACGAAGAAAATGGACCTGGTTATTCCTTTGAAACCGGTACACTTCTGTGGATACGCCCTGCTGGACTTTTTCGCAGTGCCACTTTGAATATCCATGTTTATCCAACACGTCCTGGAGTAGGTGGTAGGTCATATTTATATGTTTTGTAATGGGGTCAGCTATGGGGTGAGCTTAGAACTGTTGGAGAAGGCACCTTGGAGAACTTAAAGCCATTTGTATGCCTTATATCTCAGTGGTTGGAACCTACGGCAACAACCGCAGTGCTATAACGTACCAAGTAATGCCGAGCTTTTCTTCACTGCTTACTGTGTAAGCGTAGCCAGTTCTTTCTATCAGGTCCTGTAAATGCTCTAGATCGCCGAAAGATGCCCAAGTCATATAGACCTTCCCTCCAGGTTTTAAATACTTGTGTGCATCTGTTAGGAACTGTTCAACAACCGAGCTGGCCGATAGATTTATCCAGGCCTCTTCTAAAATAGGGAGGTTAGCGAGAATAGTATCAAATTGTTCTTCAATATCCTCGAAAAGGCTCGACATCAGCACTTTGCCTTTGAGATGATGTAGCTGGAGGTTTTCTTTCGTGTTCTCCGTAGCTTCTTTACTTATATCGACAAAGGTAATGCTGGTAGCCCCGTTCTTAAGGCAGAAAATGCCACCGATGCCTGTACCACATCCCATGTCTAAGACTGAGCCCGTGAGCCGCTCTGGAAGTGAACGAAGCAGCAGCGTACTGGAGTGGGTAATCTTTGGATCAGGTGTAAATACGCCGTTGTGTACAACTATAGAAATACCTTCAACAGTAGTTGTATATCTGGGGTGCTCAAAGAGCTGCTTCCACGATGTCATATAGTTCGTAGCTGATAACTGCAGAACTGTAACATACTTTATGGGAAAATACTACATGAGCCGTACAGAGCTTCAGTGCGAATCACTTAGTAAAATTGACACAAATCTAAAAGTGTTTATTATACAAAAAAACACAAAGGAGATAGTGCGGTGAAATTCATAGCAATCTGCTTCGGCAATACCTGTCGTAGTCCAATGCTCGAAGTGATTTTGAAGGAAGAGTTGAAAAAAGCTGGAACAAAAGATGTGGAGGTTCTGTCTGCAGGTCTCTTAGAGGGATCGGACGGACGACCCATATCGGTGTTCTCAAAAGTGGCCCTGGAGCAGCTCGGATATGAGCTGGAGGAGCACTCTAGCAAGCATATTTCCAACCTCTCCATCGAAAGAGAAGATGTCCTCCTCGTAACATCTACTGATCTTCTACCAAAGGTCCGTGAGATGTACCCGGAGAATAAGATCGTTCTCCTGAACGATCCTGAAGGGGTACCAAACCCTTGGGAAAAGCCTTACGAGGAATACCTGGCTTGCGCCAGAGTGATTCAGCAAGAGGCGTTGAAGATCGTCTAAGATCTTCTCATCGAAGAAGCCACCTACTTGGTGGCTTTTTTGCTTAAACGCACAATCTTACCCTCACCAGCATCTACTATCACTTCTTCACCATCTTCGAGGCTTGTCATAGCATGCAAGCAACCGACAACACACGGGATACCAAGCTCCCGAGCAATGATAGCGGCATGAGAGGTTATGCCACCTTCGTCAGTAATAATCGCCCCTGCCTTTTGAGCAAGTACCATCATATTAGGCTGGGTCATCGTTGTAACGACAATCTCTCCTTTTTGGAATTCTTTCAGTGAAGCTTCCAGTGTCGATAGATCACCAACTGACACCTTGCGCACCTTGCCCTTATAATACCCGGGATTAGCGACCTGACCTGTGATTGTCTTTGCGTCTTTCTCTACGGAGATACGTATATTGTCATGAAAAAATTCATGAGCTTTCTCACCATCCATAATAACAACGGAGTTATCTTGTATGGTTATAAAGTAGCCTGTCTTCCGCCGCTCGATAATGCTGGAGAGTGAAGTGCCCTCTAACAGACCTGAAACTATGTCAGTATCTGTTAGGTAAGAAAGTACGTCCCAGATATGCAGTGAAAGTCGTCCGGCAATTTCAAGCCATAGTTTTCTCGCGAGGTAGAGGCTGCCCATCCAATAGGACTTTATAAGAGATCTACGTAATGCCTGCTCTTGCAAGAAGCGAGCTAAGTATTGTGCTTCCTTAGCATCTCGTATTTCACTCAGGATAGAAGCCTGTGCATTTTGAAGCTTCGTAAACCTTTCCTCTTCAGACGTATCTGATAAAGGCCTGCTTTTCAAAAATTCTGCCGCCTTCTGTTCATCGAATTCGCCAAAAACAAGCCATGGGAATTTCGATAAATGCTTTGCAACTGATACATCGTCATGTGGAATTTCCTGCCATTCGCGTTGTTCCCTTTGAATATCGTCTTCTTCAATTGGAGTAATCAACGTAAAGAACGCCTCATGCCATGACTGAGGAAATTGCTCTTTGAGAAGGGAACGAAGGCGTTCCTCTGCCGCAAAGGTAAACTCAGGACGGGTTGATCCGAAGTATGCTATGGAATCGCGCATATACTCGAAATACTGTGTTAGGTCTTTAATGAGCTTCTCATTCGATGCATCACTGTATTCTGAGTTTTCTACCCGTCGGATGAAACTGTTCCACAGAGCAAGTTCCTTATCGAATCGTAAGATATAATCGTGATAGTACGCCTCATCCAAGAACTGGGGACCGGTAGTATGCCTCAGCATCTCAATATCTTTTTCACTGAGATACGCTGTACATTTTTTACCATCGAAGTATGTCTCTAGTCTGCAAAGTGGATAGACATCATTACGATCAGTAAGTGCACGTGGAGTCGACAGATAGCTAGGCATAAAAGGGCCTGTCTCCCACATAAAGACATAGGAATCTGGGGTGATTGTATACTTCTTTGTTAGCGTCGTAATCGGACGCGCCTGTGTTATATAAAGCTTTTCGTCTGCAAATGCCCATTCTACATCTACCGGAAATGCAAAGTGATTCTCAAGCGTGATAATGGCCTTATGGAGTTCTGCAAGTTGTTTGTCTGTGAGTTTTTGTTTTGAATTGGGCGGTGCGATTTCTTGCCATGCTATGGTATTTTCCTTCCTCACTAACATCTTTTCCTGAGAGGAAATAGTTGTACTAAGGATCGTAGCCTCCTCATTACCCTTATTGAGGACATAGCTGTCAGGAGTGATGCTACCTGAGACGACAGCCTCTCCCTGACCTAACCCAGCTTCTATAAGAATGTGTTGAGTATTCTGCGTAACAGGGTGAACAGAGAAGGCGATACCTGCGGTATCGCTGTCGATCAGTCTTTGGATTACTACGGCCACACTCGCAGGTGTATCAAGGAAACCCTGTGAGATTGCATAAAATATAGCTCGGGGACTATAGAGTGAAGCCCAGCAATGTTTAACGCTTTCTATAAGTGTATCTTCTGTGACACCTAAGAAGGTTTCTAGTTGGCCTGCCCAAGCGCTCGTTTTCCCATCTTCGACTGTCGCACTCGATCTAACCGCTACATGAGATGCGCCCAGCTCCTGGAAGCTGTGCTTAATAGCATGCTCAAGTACTGCTGGGAGTCGACAATTCATGATAGCTCCCTGGATAATCTCCGATGCATTCTCCAGCGTATGGATTTCCTCAGTATTACATTGCTGAAGCGTTTCTTTGATAGAGTAGGTAAGACTATTATTCTGTAATACCTCATCAAAAGCTTGTGCTGTGATGACAAATCCTTCAGGCACGCTAAGCCCTGTGGTGAGAATTTCGCCTAGCGATGCCCCCTTTCCGCCTGCAGAATGAGTGCTCTCTTTCGTGACTGCGCTGAGAGGTATTATGAACTTGTTTAGAGAGCTATTCATAGCAGAGGTATATCTTAATTAATGTCTCCATTTAAACGAATATATTAGTTCATACAACTTAATTGCTGTTATGTGTTTTTACTAAGATGTGGGTAATTTCGTAAACTTGCTCTATGTCATAAAGTATATAGCTTATTCCTCAGTATATTCTTAACATCGTAGGATGCAGCAGATCTGCCAACTGTGCTTAAAAGAGAAGACTATCTGTGAAAGTCACATACAGCCAAAGTTCATATTTGAGTGGTTAAAGGAAACTTCAGTTACTGGTTACCTACGAGGGGCAGAGTCACCTAATATGCGCATGCAGGATGGATTCAAACAGTATCTATTCTGTAAACAATGTGAAGATATCTTCGGTAAGGATGAAAAAAGTTTTTCAGAAGAGGTGTTTAAACCCTATGTAAACGAAGAACTTGATGATTGGGGAAGTGCTACATCAAAAATAAAAGCATTCACCCATGAAGAATGGTTACTAAGATTTGTTATCGGTCTACAATTTAGGCATCTGCTAATGGTAGATGAGAAATTCGTAGAGAAAGTAGGTAAGAGCCGGTATGATAAATTAAGAATTAATCAGGAGATATGGCGTCAGTATCTACTGGGTGAGAGGCAGGACACTGGGGCTCAAAACCGCTCTTATATGATACTTTTGCAGAATCTAGCATTTGCATCAGGCAATTTCCCACCTGGCTTATCTCCAAAGGTTAATAGCTATATTCTACGAGCTACTGATGCAGACGTTACTTTTTCTAAAGATGGTAAAATGGGGGTTTATTCAAAGATCGGCCCGATTGCTTTATTTACGACAATCGTCCCAAAGCAAGTTAGGGGTTTAGGTAAAGCAGTTATTAAGAAACAAGGTGCATTTCCTGTGGTACAGCACTTAGATGACAAGAGCGGTATATTACACTTCATCATGGTGGATCGGCCTAAAGAGGCAATGGACAAAATCGATATAAGTGAAAAACAGCGAAAGAAGATCGATGACGCCTATAAAAAGAATGAAGATCGAATGGATACTCACAGCGTAAAGGCTCAGATATCTGATCAAATACTTGCAGATAGCTTAGATGCGAATGGTTTCGATGAGTCAGCAGGATAGCATGTTGCATTTTGCTTAACCGAAGGAAAACTAGTCTACGAGCTTAAGGAACCCTTCAATATACTTGTAGGATTTAATCATTACCCTAAATGGGGTGAACGAAGGGGCTCGAACCCTCGACCGTCCGGACCACAACCGGATGCTCTGCCAACTGAGCTACGTTCACCATGTGGCTGAGACCTATGCCTACAGCCTCCGTAGAGTACAAAATCTTTTCAAAAAAGCAAGGTTTGTTATGGTGTCGAAGCTCGATTTCACTACTTTTTGCAAAAATTATGTCTCCCGATGATCATTTGAATGACGTTGAAAAAGAAAGGGACTCTGGGATAGAGGAGGTAGAGAAGGCACCTCAGTCCGAAGATAATACACGACTTGTGAAAATCCATGAGGATTTGCACCAAAGAACTCAAGAATGTGTTACAGTGGGGAGCTTGTGGGAAGAAAAGATTGCCATCCAAGAGGTGAAAAACTTTCAAATTCTTTCGCTCATCCATCGAAGATACAAGAGATTTCAACAAGAACAGCCCGAGTTACAGCGTGCATTTTTTGACCTTGTTTCTTCGTTTGCCTATCCAAAAGATACGAAGAATCTTATTGTAGAATGCTTGTGCAATGGCAAGTTCGAGTTAATCAATAACGTTGCGCCTGCCAAGATGAAAAAATATAAACAGTTACAGAAATTACTCCAAAGCGGATCGCCACATACCAAGGAAATTGAGGAACAAATCGAAGCACTTGGGATTGTAGATTTTGGGGTTTTTCTTCCTACATTTCACGCCCTACTGGAAACACTCGTGTGGCGGACACTCGATGTTTCTCATTCAAGTACCTTTGAAATTGTCGAAGGAAAAAAGATGCCCTTCGAGCAGTTTATGGAAGAACTGAAAGATGCAATCTTTGATAGCCAGTCACCACTGACGCCAGAACAGGCAGCGATGCTAGCACGGTATGATGTGCTTCTCGAGCACCTTAAGCAGTAGTCTCTTGCATATTGAAGATTACAGCATCTTCTTCAGCCACTGCCCCGTGTAGCTCTTTTGCTCCTTGGCAACCTGCTCTGGCGTACCTTCGGCAATGATGAGACCGCCACCGCTCCCTCCGTCGGGCCCGAGGTCGATGATCCAGTCGGCGGATTTAATCATGTCCATGTTGTGCTCGATGATAAGCACGGTGTTGCCCTTATCAACGAGGCGGGAGAGGACTTCGAGGAGGCGCTTCACATCTTCGAAATGCAGACCCGTTGTTGGTTCGTCGAGAATGTACATTGTTTGCCCCGTGCTGCGCTTGGAGAGCTCTGTTGCGAGTTTTATACGCTGTGCTTCACCTCCTGAGAGCGTTGTCGCACTCTGCCCAAGGCGAATGTAGCCGAGTCCCACATCCACGAGAGTGGAAAGCTTGTTCTCAATGGCAGGAATGGCACTGAAGAACTCCCAGGCCTCTTGTACCGTCATGTCGAGGACATCGGCGATGGTTTTGCCCCGGTAGGTGATTTCGAGAGCCTCCTGATTATAACGTTTGCCCTGACAAACTTCACAGGTCACGTAGATATCAGGGAGAAAGTGCATTTCGATTTTTTTGACACCATCGCCCTGACACGCCTCACAGCGACCACCCTTCACATTAAAGGAGAAACGACCTGCCTCATAACCACGCATGCGCGCTTCGTTGGTTTTCGCAAACAGCATACGAATATCTGTGAAAACACCCGTATAGGTTGCCGGGTTACTGCGCGGTGTACGACCGATGGGCGACTGGTCGATGTTGATGAGTTTATCGAGATGCTCGACGCCCGTGATTTTTTCAAAACCGACGGCGAAACTTTGTGCGCGGTTGAGCTCACCCGCCAAGTGGCTGACGAGAATATCGTTGATGAGGGTGGATTTTCCAGAACCAGAGACACCCGTGATGGCAACCAAAACGCCCAAGGGAATGGCTGCGGTGATCGACTGGAGGTTGTGCAGATTTGCGCTATGAATAGTCAGATGCTTTTTAGGGTCGATGGGACGACGTTGCTCGGGTGTTTGAATAGAGAGCTCTCCAGAGAGATATTTTCCCGTAATGGAGGCCTCATGTTGTTTAATTTCCTCCGGTGTCCCCTCTGCCACCACATGGCCGCCGAGGCTTCCCGCTCCGGGCCCGATGTCAATGATCCAGTCGGAGGCATTCATGGTGTCTTCATCGTGCTCTACAACAACCACGGAATTTCCTAAATCACGCAGCTCGAGAAGCGTGTGAATGAGGCGATCGTTATCTTTTTGATGCAGTCCAATACTCGGCTCGTCGAGGACGTATAAAACCCCCTGAAGTTTCGAGCCAATCTGCGTTGCCAGGCGGATACGCTGTGCTTCACCACCGGACAGGGTGCTGGCGCGACGCTCTAAGGTAAGGTAGGGAAGACCCACATCACGCAGGAACGTGAGGCGGTCTTTTACTTCCTTGAGGATCATATTCGCAATCTTCTGCTCGTTGGCGGCAAGTGTCATCTGGTCGAAGAACTCCAGCAAATCCACAATGGATTTTGTGGTGACGTCGATAATGGACATGCCGTTAATTGTGATGGCAAGTACTTCAGGGCGAAGTCGCTTTCCCTGACAGGCAGCACAGTCCTTCGTACGCATGTACTTCTCGATCTTACGCTGCATCAGCTCTGATTCCGACTCGCGATATTTACGCTCGAGGTTCGGGATCACACCTTCATAAATAGTGTCATAGGTACCCTTCATGCTGCCACCATTCATTTCGACGGTGTACTTCTTGCGACCAGTGCCATAGAGGACCTTCTGCTGCTGCTCCTCGGTCAGTTCCTTCCATGGGCGGTTGAGAGGAATTTTTTCCGCCGTGGCCATGGCCGTGAGAATCGATCCCGACCAGCTCATCTGGTTCGAGGTATGCTGCCATGGGTGAATGGTTCCTTCATCCAGGGTGAGGGATGTATTGGGAACAACCAGCACAGGGTCGATCTCCAGTTTTGATCCAAGCCCGTGACAGACTTCGCAGGCCCCCTTCGGTGAATTAAAGGAGAACATGCTTGGTTCGATTTCCGGAAAGCTGTTATTTGGATGGTCCGGGCAGGCAAAATGCTCGCTGTAGGATTCGACCTCGCCGGTATCGTTGTCAGCTACCAGAATAGAGCCTTCGCCGAAACGCAGTGCGGTTTCAACGGAATCAGAAAGACGCGTGCGGTCGGCGTTCAACTTTTCTACTTTGTCGCCGGAGGGAAGCTCCGTGAAGGTTTTTTCAAAATTTTTCACCACAAGGCGATCGACGACGATTTCAATATCGTGCTTTTTGTTGGGGTCGAGGGTAATTTCTTCCGCAATAGTCATGACCTGACCGTCGATGCGCATACGCACAAACCCTTCTTTTTTAATACGTTCAATAACGGCGAGATGCTCACCTTTCTTGCCGCGCACCATGGGGGCAAGCAGTAAAATGCGCTTGCCTTCCGGCAGCTGGGCGATGTGTTCCGTGATACTGGAGGCGCTTTGTCGGGACACCTTGAGGCCACAGGTAGGACAATGGGGATGTCCAATTTTGGCAAAGAGAAGACGAAGATAGTCGTAGATTTCCGTGACCGTTCCGACGGTACTTCGTGGGTTGCGTGGTGCAGTTTTCTGATCAATGGAAATGGCGGGGGAAAGCCCCTCAATGTGATCGACGTCAGGTTTTTCCGTGGTTTGCAAAAACTGCCGAGCGTAGGTGGAAAGACTTTCCACATAACGGCGTTGCCCCTCGGCATAGAGGGTATCGAAGGCAAGGGAAGACTTGCCAGAACCGGACAATCCTGTCATAACCACCAATTTGTTGCGTGGTATTTCGACATTAAGGTTCTTCAAATTATGCGTGCGGGCTCCTCGAACAATGATATGGTCCATCTCTCTATAAGGGTGAATTGAGAACACAAAAAACGTACTGGTATAGTACGGCGGCATGTGTTCCTATACAAGCCCTTTTTCAGGTTTTTTCTCCTATGTGCTGAGGGCGGCGTGAATTTTATTGAGTGTCTCGAACAAAATCATATTTTTCTTAATGGGGTAGGCATTGTTGGACTTTTTCCCTGAGGGGTGCTTGGATTTTGTTGTTTTCTTAGAAAAAATACCCTCGAGGCGCTCTGCATACGTCGCACGTTCTGTTTTTTGTGAAGGTTTTCGTTTTTTAGCAATCTGCGTCATAGGACAGTGTGTGAATTGGGCAGTTGGGGCTGCGATGTGCACTATGCGGTCGGTTGTGTTCTCTTGCAAAAAAATTGATTGCGAAGTTCGACAAATGCTATTAAGGCTACTAAAATAAACGCCTGGACTATCGTTGTAGAAGTTCGTATACTTCAAAAAATTCTTTACCATCTCCCTATGGCACGAGAAAAATTGTGTCTCATTTCCTTCGGTGGTTCTGTTGGCATGTTCTATAATCACCAAAAGAGTCGTCTTGAGGAAAGTGATGTGGTCTACAACCTGTATGCTTTTATTCCTGAGCTGCAAAGTCGCTTTGAAATTGATATCATTCAAATTTACGCAGGGAACAGCTACGATGTCGGACCGGAGGAAATGCAGGAACTCTGCACGGCGATTAAAAAGCGATACGATGACTACACAGGGTTCGTTGTTTTGCATGGAACAAGTACCATGTCCTACACGGCGAGTTATGTCTCCTTTGTCTTCCAAAACCTCGATAAACCCATTGTTTTTACCGGGTCAATTTTGCCGCTGGGAGAGCTGGGCTCTGAGGCGCGCAATAATATTATTAACAGTTGTATTGTCGCCACACTGGACTTTGCCGAGGTGCTGATTGTGTATGGCGCCTCGATCTTGAGAGGCAATCGTGCAAAGAAAGCGGTGGAGCAGTATACGGAGGTTTTTCGCTCCCCAACCTTTCCAAAGCTGGGGGAAATTCGTCGTCCTATTCAGCTGCGGGATGATCGGAAGAAGCGTCGGAAGCGCATATTGAAGTATCAGCCCTTTATGAATAACGATATCGCGACCATTCGTGCACATCCGGGTATGCAAGGGGAGCTTGTGCGTATGGCGGCCGAAGATCTTGGTCAGGCGGTGATTATTCAGGGCTTTGGGGCTGGCGTTATTCCTACGAACATTGTGCCTACCATTCAACGGTTGCTTGAAGGTGGCCATATTATTGTGCTCACGAGTCAGATGCACCAGGGCATTGCGGCACCCTTTACCTATAATATGAATACGTCTTTAGGGTCACTCCCGCTGATTTTCAGCTACGACATGACGTCGGAAGCCACGGCGGCGAAGCTCATGTGGGCACTTGGGCAATCAAAGGATGCGCGGATTGTGCGGCAAATTATGAATACGAATTTATCCGGTGAAATCACGGAAACACTGGCGGCAATTCCTGTTATGCGGAAGTACTAGCTATTTTTTGAGGGATTTTTTTGCCATGGCACCAACTGTTCTCCAGCGATGGAGAGAGACAAAGGTGAAAAAAGCCTGATCAAAAGCACCTTTGAGACCAAGGAGGCCATTGTAGAGAATGAACACGATGCAGGTCACTTTGAATGCGAACTGATTGTAGAGACCGTTGAAGGCCTTCCAGAGGTCTGCAGGTTCGAAGGTGGCAAAGTTGGTTTGGAAAATAAAGTAGATCCAAACACACAGGGTGACGAGAAAAAAGAGCACGTTCACGATATCGGCGACGAGAAAAAACTTGCCTGCGAGGGAGTCGTACCGATGAAGTATTTTTTCCATAGAAAAAGGTAAGGATGTAGGGACTATAACATGCAGAAAATGAAGCGCAACGCCGCTATTTCAGAAAAATACTTGCGTCCCCACGGCTCCTTGCTATACTTTGCCTGTTCGGAAGAAGCGGGTATAGTTCAATTGGCTAGAATAACAGCCTTCCAAGCTGTGTATACGGGTTCGAGTCCCGTTACCCGCTCCAAAATCAAATCGTACGCCCCGAAGCAAAGAAGCTTCGTTTTTAGTGTGTGCATTGAGAATGCAATACGGGTTACGAGTTATCATGAAGACCTATACTCCTGTGCGAGAAGTGTT
This sequence comes from Candidatus Gracilibacteria bacterium CG17_big_fil_post_rev_8_21_14_2_50_48_13, assembly GCA_002783265.1. GTDB lineage: Bacteria > Patescibacteriota > Gracilibacteria > 1-14-2-50-48-13 > 1-14-2-50-48-13 > 1-14-2-50-48-13. Next base: position 17,099 of record PFFG01000008.1, read on the forward strand.
CGAAGAGACTGGTCTTGCCGTGTCCAGTATTGGTGAGTCGTTGGGTACCTACCTGTCGAATATCATGATTCCAATAGATCAAGGTCTTGTAGGTTTGTTGCTCAGTGTGTATCAGGTAGAGGTCAAAAATGATGCAATACAATTAAGTGTTGAACATACGTCGGCCGAATGGGTATCGATGCAGGAGTTAGTAAAAAGGCTACGACATAAGTACCCCGAAGCATTTTTGCAGTTGATTGCGAAGTGAGGTAATGAAATATGTTCTCTGTAATGTCGCATTATTTGAATTTTTCAATTCTCTTATAGAGCTCTTGTGCAGCCTCATCGAGCATATATTCCAGCTCGTGTAATGTACCAGGCGTAAATAGTTTTGTTAAAAGATCCCTATCACTCTGAGGAAGGTCATTTTCCACATGTTTGAGGTAGAAGTCTTTTTTGGACGGATCAACCGCGAGACGCATAAGCGTCACCAGTGGTTCCAATACATAGTGGTGATAGGCCTGAAGCGCGCTAAGGAAATGGCCACGTCGAAGATGTTTTTCCACTTTGGGGCGGTACACGGAAAAGGCGGCGGCAATATCTTGGATGCATTGCTTGATGTATGTGGCATCAGCGGCGCTTCCTTTGGAAAATCTGAGGACGGTTGCTTTATCGAAAAGAACACAAATCCGTTCATCGGTGTTCGACTCGTTAAAAGTTATATTTCTACTGTGTTTCTGAATACAAACATCCAGAAGAAGAAATGGGGAGCTGCCTTTTATGTGATAGAAACATTGAAAGATTTCCTCACCATCGTGGGGTTGAAGAACCTTCTTATCTAGCGGTCCAAGGGCTTCCAGTATTTGTTCAAGTGCGGAAAACGCATCGGCAATATACGCATCTTCCACATCAATCCAAAGGTCGAGATCAGAAAACGCATCTGCTCGACCGTGTGCATCTGCACCCTCTAGCCAGAGAGCATAGATGAAGGAGTGCTCGGCGAGTTTTTCTTTGAGTAATGCTATAACTTTGTTCCGCATAAATTTATTTAGATCAGCAATATTGTACAGCTACCTTACTTGTCGTAGCAATACAGTATTGTACAGGCGAAATAGCTCTTTGTAGGCGAAGCGTAGTATAGAATCGCCAATAAGGGGTATATTTTCGCCTTGTGATATACTGTCTAAGTATTTATGTTTTCAACATTATGAAACAAAAAGAAATTGATTCACGCGTCATGGACGTGATATGGGAAAATATTGCCGAAGTGAAGTCAGCTATTAGGCAAGAAGTGAACAAGGCCTCACTTATCGTTGGATATCTTGGTACCTTTTTTTTCGTTTTCAGTTCAAAGTTGTCATTGCTAGACAAACTCTTAGTACGAATTGGCATTAGCGGTACTTTTGTTATCAGTTTGCTTCTGTCTTTTTTTGTGATCTTTTCAGGTAAAGTCCGTCAGTTGGATGTTTTAGATTTTGTAAACCGCGATTGGGATAGAAGTGTCATTCTCAAGAGATGTACGGTAATCTATTTAGAGGAGCTTCGTGAGCTTCGCAAAAAAGTGTTGATGAATAATCTCAATATCTTGTTTGTGGCACTTGTTACATTGGCGTTCTTAATGTTTATTGTTTAGCTTCAAGTGTTTGAAGGTTGGAGTATTTGTTAATCATATTCTCGCTTTCATATGTTCGCAGATACAATAGGACTGCTATGGACCTCTATTATTCAGTAATCGTATGGAAGAACGAATGCGAAACCTACTTCGTGGCAAAATTACATCATGAAACTCGAAATTCTCTTTATACAAAGCGATAAGGATTTTACGCCGGAGGATAAAGTAACTTTGCGCGCGCTCATTGAAGAACATGCAGAGAAGGCCGCCGCTGCGCTTCCGTTTACCCAGTCTGTTCTGACGTTGACGGTCTACCCATGGATAAAGAAAGGCTCCAGTGCCTTCACCAAAACTCGGGACTGGATTCGCATTATGCTCAACCCTGAGGAACTATCGGGGCAGAAGCGTGAACAGACGCTGAATCAGCTCATCTACATGCTCTATCACGAAATGCACCATGCGTGTCGTGGGTATGCTGGGTACCTTGGAACGGAGCACATTCTGATTGGTTCCATGATTTCGGAGGGCATGGCCGACTATTTTGTCCGCGAACACTATCCGTCAGAGCATGTACTGCAAACAACCAGTTTTGACCTTGCGGAGATTGCGCCATTTCTTGAGAGGCTGGATGCCATCAAAATGGAAAGGGAATCTGATCACGAGGAATGGATGTATGGCGATGAAGAAAAACCGCGCTTGTTTGGATATAAAGTGGGCAGGTATCTTATGCAGCGGGTTTTTGTGGCACACCCAGAACAAAATGCTGTGCGGCTGCTTACTGCCGGCATCGATGATGTCTTGAAGCTGAGTGGTAGTTTGTTGTAGTATCTCTAAGTCCTTTCATAAAATTATGGCAATCTTTGCCCTCATCACAGATTTGGAGATTATCAATCCACCTGAGTGGTATGAGGATTTTACCAATCGATACCTTTCACGACCCAAGCCGCATATTACTCTTATTCAGCCTCGGCATATGCACAGGGATGAGGGAGTTGCGCTAATGCATACCTTGGCGGATGCACTCTCAAACTATGCTGCATGGTTTCCTATGGAGGCTACTGCGCATGGAATCAAACCCTTTGACGATGGAACGGGGTTTCTGATTGGTATTGCTCACGATCGGATTGATCGTATTCAGCATGAACTCCGTTCCCGTATGCCTTCTCATCTCGAATTCTACAATCCGGCATCGAAAGCCTATGAGCAAAACTTTTGGTCCCATCTGACCATGGCGGATCAAATACCCAAGGGTGAGCTTGCGCAGATTTTTGAGCAGTTTAATTTAGAGAATCTACGCCTTGAGGTGCGCGTGCATAAAATCCTCTGCACCCTGCCGCCAGACTTCTCCCTCGAGGAAAGTCTCAAAGAAGAAAACTATCATGTGATGTCCCTAAAGGCTACAAATACCCATAAGGATTCACCCGCTTGTTGTTGATCATGACTTCAAAGTGCAAGTGGAGGCCAGTTGGTCCTCGAGTTATTCCATGGTGAAGAAACATTGACGAAGGCATAAAAGAGTTGTAATACATCGCCACTATTACTCTCATGGATGGAACAACCATTTGATCGAGCCATATATCAAGAGTCACGGCGCCTAAAACGCAGAGAGCAGCGTCGCAGAAATGTCCCGAAAATTGTCATGACGATTTTCACCGCGGGATACGCTGCGCTCATCTGTCAGGAGAATAAGATTCTTGGCCAACACACCGTTTCTGCCCAAATTCCACTGATTGCTGGACGAGTGGAACTGCTGATTCCTCACGTGAAAACGACTTTTACGTCGCTATTGCACACCCTTCTTGAGCCTGTGGTTTTGCAATTGCGCCTATCGCAAGAGGAGGAGCAAGGTCACCAGAGCTTTACGTACCCGGTCCCAACGAAATTTCTTCTGGAAGAGTCAGATCGTGAGGCGTATTTGCGTGCTATTTTTGAACATACCTACCAAAAGCTTCCTCACGACCAGGATCGGTGGACACTGGGGGAATATGCTCCTCAAGATGCAGCTGATCCTATGAAGGCGCCCCTTATGCCCATTCATCTGCATATGCACATGGAAGATCGCGCAACCATGGTTCTCTTTACAGAAACCCTGCGCACCATGGTACCTGATGACTATCTCTTTGTGACCCACACGGAGCTTTCTCAAGATGCACTTGGTGAGGCTCCCTATCTTGTGCTGGAAGCAAATCAGGCCACAAGGGATATCCATGTCGCGCTTCCTTTGCCGTTATTTTTGCTCCTCCTTATGCTCTTCCGACGAAAAGGCACTTGCCCTTCGAAGGAAAGCGTTCTATAGAGTGTTTACTTCTTATCTCTCCGTGTATGTCCACTCGCATTTATCCTACCTTGATTCTTGGCGACGCTGAAGTTGCCATCTCCAAAAACCAGAATCAGCAAGATGTACTTTTTGTCACGGATAAGCTTTCCCGTGATATCCAGGAAATTGTGCTTGGCTCCGCTATACAGACGGAGCAAGTGTTTCAAAGACTCTCCCAGATTGATTCGGCAGATGTCGAGACGATTCGTTCTATTTTAGGGGAAATGCTGCAGAAATCTGGCCCTGCTTCACTGCCTCTGACCCAGAACACATCTTCTTATCTCGGCATGGAGCTGTAATTTTTCGGTACTATTCCCGACCGCTCAGGAGATCAAAAAACCAGGTAATAATAGACAGTACAATGGTTGCAAGTATAGCACTACCAAAACTACTAATGGTGAAGGTCGTTACGAGTGAATCTACCAAAAGGAGCATGAGCGCATTGATGAGCAGCGTGAAAAAACCGAGGGTCAGAATGTTCACTGGCAACGTTAAAATGAGGAGAATAGGCCGAATGGTGACATTCACTATGCCAAGAACGATAGCCACGATGAGCGCAGTGGTCCAGCCATCCACTGTTACCCCTGGAACAAGATAGGTCATAACCATCACTGCAGCCGAGCTCAAAAAGAGGTGTACAAAAAGGCCCAGAAGTCCAAGGTTGTTGCGAGAGTGCGACATAAATTTTCTACAGAGGGTAAGCTATGGTCACTCTACCGCACCTCGTGGTTCAAGAAAACTAAAAAACCAATTGAGCAGAGAGAGAACGACGCCACAAAGGAGCGCAGACCAGAAGGAATCCAGGTAAAATCCTGGCACAATTCGCCCAACGAGCAGCAGAATTAGGGCATTAATCACCAGGGTAAAGAGACCCATGGTGAGAAAATTCACAGGCAAAGCAACAAAGAGCAGAAGAGGACGAAGCGTCACATTCAAAATACCCAGACTGAGCGCGATCCAGATTGCCGTTGCAAGGCTTTCCACGCGCATGCCGGGAACAAGCCGCTCCGAAATGAGAACGGAAAGAGTTGCAAAGACAAGATGGATACACAACTGGAGTAATCGACGCATAATTGACGGATTCTCAAAGTATTTTGGGAAACTTCTTTATTATACCTGAGTTTCGGGTACTTTGCAGAAAAACTTCTCAAAACCCTTGGCCCGCGTACAATGCATGTACGTAACTTTCCCTCTATGAAACTCATTTCTTGGAATATTAATGGCATTCGGGCCGCGGTGAAAAAAGGCTTTCTCGATTTTTTGCATGCAGAGCAGCCCGATCTCCTTTTTGTGCAGGAAATTAAAGCACAGGTTGATCAGTTGGGAGCAGACCTCCTGGCACATGAACATTATTCTGCCTACTGGAATTCGGCGGAAAGAAAGGGGTATAGCGGAACGGCGCTCTTTGCAAAAATACCCGTTGATCAAGTTGTTATGGGCACGGGCATAGAGGAATTCGACGCCGAGGGACGTGTCGTGCGAGCAGATGTGGGGAAATACACGATCTACGGCATTTACTTTCCCAATGGTGGGCGCCCAGACCGTTTACCCTACAAATACCGATTTTACGATCATATGCTCGAAGAGTTTGAGGCGCGCCGAAAGGAAGGTCGCCTGGTGATCATTACCGGTGATTTTAATGTTGCCCATGAAGAGATAGATCTGGCTCGCCCGAAGGAAAACATGGAGACCTCCGGCTTTCTCCCAGAAGAACGTGCCTGGTTCACAAAACTGCTAGCGCATGGATACATCGATACCTTCCGACATTTCTATCCAGAGGAGAAGGATATCTATACCTGGTGGAATCAGCAAACCCGCGCCCGCGACAGAAATGTGGGCTGGCGTATTGATTACTTCGTCGTCGCAAAGGAAGTCATGCCGCACGTGCGCAGTGCAAGTATAATGGCAGATCAGATGGGGTCAGACCATTGTCCCATTACGCTCGAAGTGGATGATGGAGTCTAAAGCGCAGGTACTCGAGAAGTTTTCGAAGGTACAATTTGACCGGGACCGTTTTTATACCGTCAAAAATACAGGAGACCAAGAATCCATGAACTGCGAAACGGCGGTGCATTTTTTCTTTGCGTATGCCTACGACGCCGTACTATCAGAGGATGTCCGTGCCATGGAGCTTCTGAGTGGACACCGTGATTTTCTCAAGGTCCAGGATGCCATGCCTCTCGAAGAAGGCGATATTTTTCTCTTCGGTTCGCGCAAACACCATGCGGTAGCAAAGACGTATGTGCCGGAGTATGATGCCTCTGGAACTCTTCTTAACTACTTTCGTACGCATCTTGCCGTGCTCATGGATCCCCGTATGCTCACCTTTTTCCATTGTAACAAACAGGGAGTGCAAATTTGGTCATTGAGTGATTTTTTTGCACGGCACTCCTACGAAATGGTCTTTGGTGTTCGGCGATATATGCATTTCTCACCAAAAAACCTATGAAAAAGATTTTGCGTGACATTTTAGCGGATTATGCGCGGGAAAAGTGCTGGGAGGTGCGTCATCTTGGAGATGGCTGGATTACTCATGTGCAAACAGAACACGGACAGTTTTTTATCCATGGGTATGCTTTTCCTCTCAATAATGCGGCAAGTTTTCTGCTCGCCAAGGATAAGGCAGCTGCAAGCGTTGTACTCGCTGTCCGAGGTATCCCCTGCGTGCCGCATCGTCTTGTACTTGCTCCTGCTGTCGCGCGTGAATGGTATGGCGACAAAGGAAGTATTGCGGACCAGCTTTCAGGTATTTGCGCTGCCTTTGGAGAAGATTTGGTGCTCAAGCCCAATGACGGATTTAGCGGCCATGGAGTGGTCCACACGGAAACCTTTGATGCTGCGCTTCGTGAGGTAGAAGATGCTCTTCGCAACGCACGGGATCACGCGGTATCGCCCTATATTCCCAGTGTACGGGAAGTGCGCGTCGTCCTTCTCGACGGAAATGTGCTGTGTTTGTTCGAAAAAAAACTGGGTACAGACTGGCGTCACAATTTAGCGCAAGGAGCCACGGCGATTCCTCTTGAAGATACGGAGGAAACAGCTCTGTGCAGTGACCTTGCTCAGGCGGCCGCAAGTGCCATGAGTTTACGCCTCTGTTCAGTAGATATTTTTCTCACGGAAACAGGTCCGATGGTCATTGAAGTGAACAGCGGCGTGATGATAGAAAAAATGGCAACGCAGTTACCAGGTGGTATGGATATCGCGCGGTGTGTTTATGGAAGCGTACTTGGGGCGGTGGAAACCGATTTACGCCTGAGTAACCGGTCGATCTGAGCGTTTCCATGTGCTGCGTGGTGTCGCCGCACAAGTGCTACTGCACGCATGATTGTGTGTTTGTGCACATGCGTCGCAGCAGAGAAAGAGCTTGTTACACTCGGCGTTAGTACAATTGAGATACCTGTCGCAGGAAGTCCCACAATGGTCGCACTGGGCGAGCACATCGTCTGTGATGGGGACACTGATGCGGTCGTCAAAAACAAAGCATTTCCCTTTATATTTACTCTTCGATTTGGGAATCTTTTTCCCGTAGGTCACAATGCCTCCACTGAGTTGGTAGACATGCTCAAAGCCCTCTTTTTTAAACAAAGCAGAGGCTTTTTCACAACGAATGCCCCCCGTACAGAACATGAGGAGTTTTTTGTCTTTCAGATGGGCATAGTCTTGTACGTGTTCCTTGAGATCACGAAAATTCTGAATATCCGGTGTGATGGCACCTTCGAAGGTACCTATGCGTGACTCATAGATATTGCGGGCATCAAAGAGCACCACATCGGGGTCTTTTTCGATCATGTCATGAAATGCGGCTGGAGAAAGGTGTTTCCCACCTTCCTTTGCAGGATCCACTGCATCGAAGAGGTCAGATGCAGCAAGCTCAGGACGGGTTCGCACAAAGAGTTTGCGGAAGGGGAGAAAATCGCTCGCATCTTTTTTAAACTCCGTTCCCCCAAAGAGTGGATGAAACTTCATATACCGCATGTATTCTTTCACCTGTTCGAGCGTTCCTGCACAGGTACCGTTTATACCTTCATGGGAAATATAAATGCGTCCCAGGAGGCCGAATTTTTGGCAGATCATCCGATGCTCATAACAGGTGAGCTCTGGATCAGCAATGGCAACGTATTTGTAGTAGAGAAGAACGCGGTAGGGAGATTGCATGAGAAAACGCTAGAGGAAATCGCAGGCGATTGTACCACGCCCTGGCTTTCTGTGAAGTTTATTCGAGGAGAAGCAGCGCATACATGATGCTAACGCCAAGGGCCATGCTCACAATATGGAGTATGGAGATCAGCGATCGACTTTCTTTTTGGAGCTCTGGAAGAATATCCGACAAGGCAAGATAGAGGAAGTTTGCGCCTGCGATGGCGATAATCCAGGGGAGGTGACTGGTAATATCCATTTGAAAGAGAAAAACGAGTCCAACACCAACAAAGGACACAAGGGCAGAAAGAAAATTCATGAGCAGTGCCTTCGCCGGTTTCCAGCCACCATGGATAAGAATGCCAAAATTGCCGAGTTCCTGAGGGATTTCGTGCAAAATCACCGCAAAACTCGCGGCGACGCCCAATTTCCAGTCCGCAAGAAAACTCACCGCGATTATGACACCGTCAATGAAATTATGCAGGGTATCACCCGCCATGGAGAGGTAGACCATAGAATGGATCTTTTCGTCGTGTGATGTATGGCTATGGTGAAAATGGAGCCATTTTTCGAGTCCAAAAAAGAGAAGAATACCTCCGAGAAAGACGAGAGCAATGTCTGTAGGGAGTGGGCCCGTCTCGGTCATCTCCGGCAAAATATGCAAAAACGTATCGCCCATCAGCGCTCCTGCAGAAAAGCTGATGAGAAAGGGTATGATCTTGTGGAGCACCTTTTTCCCCAATAGAAGAGTGAACACACCGATAAGAGAGATGGTACTCACACCTGCTACGGCCACTAACGATGAGCTCAGGGCGTCCATAATGCAACTCGTTTGTAAATATTGACCCTACTCTAGTCATAAAGTCTGATATTGTAAAGAGCGCAGTTCTCCTGTAGATTCCCCCATGTCTTCTCTATAAATACATGCTATGTCGACCATACAAAAAGATCTTCCCCAGTGGGATTTGCGCGCCCTGTTCACATCCTTTGATGATCCGGCGTTTCTGAGCGCACGCGAACGTGCAGAGGCCTTCGTGGGTAAGCTGAACACCTGGAAAGAACGAGCGGGAAAGGGAGAACTGACCCTTTCGGATGTTGCGGAGAGTCTTCCTCTCTATGAAGAGCTGGAGGTTCTTCTTCTGCACACCTATGCCTTTTGTCAGCTGCAGTACGATGTTGATACGAAAAATGCGCGAGCGAAAAAAGAGATGCAATTGGCGAAAAAACTGCTGACGAGTATGGAAACCCAGGTTGAGTGGTATTCTCAAGCCTTAAAAAAGTTGCCTCAGGATTTGCTGGATGCGATGAAAGATCACCCTGTGCTTTCCCGCTATCTGCACTTTTTGGAGCTGATGATGCTCGCAAAACCGTACACCCTGAGCGAGGCAGAAGAACGTGTGCTGAGTATTAAAGATGCACACGGAGCGGACCGATGGGGGCATTTTCATACGGAAGTTGCGTCCCATTTGCAGTTTGGAACGCTCACCATTGAGGGGAAAGACGTCGCGATGAATCAGGCGTTGCTCGCCTATTACATGGCCTCCAGCGATCGAGATCTACGCAAAGCTGCTTTTCTGCGCGCAAAGGAACCCTTTTCCGACGTCATGCATGTCTTTTCTTACATGTACGCCTCGGTGGTCGCGGACTTTGAAGAAGAATGCCGAACGCTGCGCGGGTACACATCTGGGCTGGCAAGTGCGTGTATTGGTGAAGAGGTACAGGAATCGGATGTCGAGCGCATGGTGAAGGCCGTGGAAGAGCATATTCCCCTCTACCAAGACTATTTCGCCTGGAAAAAAGAGGCGCTGGGTCTTGAAGTGATGTATGCCTGGGATATGACTGCCCCAGTTGCAAAAGTGCATAAGGATATCCCATTTACCGAAGCAAAGGAAATGGTGCTGGCTTGTTATAACCATTTTGACCCGGAAACCGCCGACCTGGCGGCGCAGTTTTTTGAAAAGGGGTGGATTGACGCGCGGGAAGGGGGCAACAAGTATGCGGGAGCCTACTCTTGGTCGATGCTGCACAACCCATACATTTTGCTCAACTATCAACCCACGATTCAGCAGGTCTTTACCATGATTCACGAACTAGGCCATGGTGTTCATTCTTTGCTCACCGATCGTACCCAGCCCTTTTTGATGCGTAATCACTCGAAGGTGGTGGCGGAGTCTGCGTCACAGTTTTCTGAGCTCCTTCTCCTCGATCATATCGTGGCGACATCAGAAGATACGGATTTTGTTCGCGGCCTCCTTGCACATCATATTGAAGATTTGCTCTATTGTTTATCGAGTACAATCACGGTTACGGCCTTTGAAATAGAAACCCATGAGCGTCTTGCCGAAGGGACAATGGATACGGAAGAATTATGTGCACTTTGGAAGGCGAAACTCGATCACATTCGCGGCGAAGGTATTGTCTCCCATGAGCTCGATCGAGTGACTTGGGCACGGATTCCCCATATTTTCCAGACTCCCTTCTACTATTTTACCTATCCGATGAGTTTGTTTGTAGTCCTTTCCCTGTATGAACTCTACACGCAGGATCCAGCAGCTTTTGTACCCAAATATAAGGCCTATCTATCGGAGGGAACGACTATGACCCCTGCAGCTATGCTGAAAAAACATTTTGACATTACCTTCGGCACGCAGGAGTTTTATGCTCAGGGTATGGCTGTGGTGAAGAGACTGTTTCAAACTCTGAAAACTCTTGCATGAAACTGCAAAAATATCGCCCGTACATAAGTTGGGGACTCGGACTCCTGTTGCTCGCCTTTTATGTGATGAGCTTGTATCAACGGGGAAACCTCTGGCGTTTTGCGCCGGAGCTCCGCATTGCCGTGATGTCTGAACCGCTCTATAGCGTCGCAAAGGAAATCGTTGGAGACCTCGCAATGGTGCAGCAAATTGAATACCCCCTCACGAGCACGGGTACCCGCCTCGAACACCTGCTGTCGGATACGCATATTGTGCTTGTACCAAGGGCGGCGGATGCGCAGGCATTACCCTTGCCTCCTGATGCACGCGTTCTTTCCATGGAGGACGTCTTTTCTCCCTCCTTTCAGTATCAGCTTCTCAGGAATAACCGCCAGTTCTTTGCGTATGCGCAACCTGCACTGGAAGACCGCGTCGTCGCTGGCATACGCGATAAATTGGTCGACGTTGATGTCGTGCGTGCTGGCAAATATGAAGTGGCGGCAAAGGCGATTCGCAGGCGCATTAAAGCCACAGGCGGTTTTCTGGAAGAAAGCCAGCTGGTGCTACCGACGCCCGATCTTCTTTAAAGGGAGACCACGGCGATTTTTTGTGGCTCTTTTCCGCCAAATAGTTCGCGGAGAAGTGGGCGTGCGACGTCCTGGAGATCTTTCTCACTGGACCCAGAGCCCACAAGGCCATATTGACCATAGTTGAGCGCTGCATATCTTGCGACACTAGTTTTTTGTGCTACCGCAATGCACGGCACGGGGAGTTTGAGGGAAGCCATAAGACGCACTGCTGTAAAACTGGATGCAGCGTAGATGAGGGCCTCGGCCTTAGAGGCGGCAAGATTTGCGCGAATATGCTCAAGTTTGGTAAGCCCGTGATGAATACTCGGGGTTTCCCAAGCTGGTTGATTCTGCATCGATTCTTCTGTTTTGGCGCTGATACGTGCCATAAGACCGATGGTTTCAGCAGGGAAATGACCAACGGAGGTTTCTTCGGACGTCATGACTGCGTCAGTTCCATCGTAAACCGCATGACCTACATCGAGAATTTCTGCACGCGTCGGCGTTGGATTGTCTGTCATGCTTTTCATCATGTGCGTTGCGATAATGCACGGCACCTGCAAGCGATGGCAAACAGAGAGAATATGCCGTTGCGCTGTAGGGAGCAATTCAAGGGGAATTTCCATGGCGAGGTCACCGCGGGCAATCATAATGCCGTCACAGGCAGAGGCGATGCTCTCGATGTTATCCAGAGCCATCTGTGTTTCAATTTTTGCTATGAGTGCAAAGGGGTGATTAACGAAATCTGCGATGAATGCTCGAACCTCTTCAACCTGGGCGGCGGTATTCACAAAACTCATGGCAATCATATCTACTCCACTATTGAGGGTCAGAGCAAGCAGTCGTTTATCATTCGCATCAAGAATGGGAAGGTCCAGATGGATGCTAGGGACATTCACATGCCGTCGTGACGTAATCTGCCCACTCTGTTCCGACCGCACGAGCAAGGTTTTTTCCGTTATACCCGTGACATGCATGATGATGGTTCCCCCATCAATCAAAATTGCCTGACCGACAGGCACATCACGCAGCAAGTGTGGGTAGTCGACCAAAATATCTGCTCCGCTGTCTTTTGCATATCCTACGGAGTAGGCACCACCTTCAACAATCTCTATGGGGGTTTCCACATCACAGGTGCGCATTTCTGGCCCTTTTGTATCCACTAAAATACTCACTTTGCGTTGGTGATTGTCATTGAGAGCGTGGAGCTGGGCGATGGTGTTTTGAAACCACGCGTCGGTTCCGTGGGAAAAATTTAGTCTAGCGATGCTCATACCGCTCGCGTGGAGCTTCTCCAGCATGGGGAGCTGGTCCGTTACTGGTCCTAGGGTCGCTACTATCTTTGTTTTGTGCATGACTGTTGGAAATGTAAGATTCGAGAAGTTGATCGGCGAGTCGCGCTTCCTCTTCGGCAGCGTGATCGTTCATCTCCTGAATCACCGGCACCGCGCGAAAAGCTGCTTGCATCTTGCGGCGCTGCGCTGCTGTAAGCGGTTTTTTCCTGTGATGACCAGATGATATTGGTGATATGTCGCCGTATCCCATAAAATGGAGCTCTGAAGATAGGAGGAGTCCCAAAGGAAATCAAGGGACTTTCAAATTAGTATACCATTTCTTGCCTTTTTCCGCAGCTGCCGTAGCATGAAAAAAATGCATTACCTACTTTTATGGAAACGACGGTTACTAATCGCACCACGAATCAACTCCTTCGGGTGATGATTTATCTCTTTGTGGGCCTTTTGACGCTTTGGCTTGTAGCGGGGTATTTGGCACCACTTATTATGGCGGCTGTTGTGGCAAGTATTTTCCTGAAAATCAAAGAGCATCTGCCAAAGTCTTGGCTTCGCTATAAAAATACCATTGCGGCTATTTCCACCCTTCTCACGCTGCTCGTTATCATTTTGCCGACCTTGTTTATTTTGACTCTGCTTGGCGTGGAAGCCTTTAATTTTGTGCAGTTCGTTCAGGAACTCTTGAACTCGGCGGGATTTAACAACCTCATTGCCTGGCTCAATGGTGCAGAGCAATACATTAATATTCTTATTGCGGATATGGGGGTGAGTTTCAGTTTGGAGACGCTGCGTAGTTCTTTCATTGAACAACTGCAGACCTTTGGTGTGTTGGTGTCGAATAATGCACTGGCTATCATCGCCAATTTTGCGGGGATTCTGGTGAATATTTTCTTCTTTCTGTTCATTTTGTTTTTTCTTGTGCGCGATGGGGAAACCATGATCAGCGTGGTGAAGTCGCTTATGCCTTTTAGCGCAAAGGATTCTCAGGCCATGGTGGATTCTGTGGAGCACGTGGGTCAGACGGTTATTTTGGGAAGCATTGCAGCTTCATTGGTTATGGGGGCAATTATGATGGTGGTGTTCTGGCTTTTTGGTTTTCATAGTCCCGTGCTCTGGGGGCTCTGTATCGCATTTTTGTCGCTTATTCCCTTGGTGGGAACTTGGCTTGTCTATGTCCCAAGCGCAATTTTTCTGTATTTTACGGCGCCGTGGTATGTTGCCCTCATTTTCCTTGTTTGTGTCTTTGGACTCGATAGTTTCCTCTTTTATGCAGTGATTCGCCCAAAGTTTTTGGATGAGCGTACACATCTCTATCCACTTGCTATTTTTCTTGCAATTATTGGTGGATTGTCGAGTTTTGGGCCAATTGGGATTGTCTACGGCCCGCTCATTATGAGCCTCTTCATTGCGCTGATGAAGCATGTGCTTCTCACCTCTAATCGAACAGCAGATCAGCAGATGGGGCAAAGTATATAAATAAAGAAAAAGCCCCGTCTCCTGTAAGAGGCGGGGCTTTTTTGGGTGCAGTGTTTTAGGTGCCGCTGCTCGCCTTCTGGACGAGGCGCTTAATGAGACTACTGATCTCCTGGAAGCGTACCGTTGTGTTTGAGATTTGATCTAAGGCGAGACGGAAGGTAAGGAACTCATCGGAGTTGTCGCCAATGCTCGCAATGATGGTATCCGCCTTGCGGAGGTCTTCACGCACGAGGTCAAAGAGTGAGACGATTTGCTGATATTCATCGTATTTACTGAGCGGCGCCAGTTGATTGAGAATATCGTTGGTTTCCGTCGCATGCAGCACGTAGAAGAAATAGGTCTTTGCATGGAGCTTCACAATGCTTTTACGCAGGCGGAGAATCTTGTAAATAATGTCGTTTGCTTCATCCTTCGTTATGGGCGCTTTCTTGTTGATGATTTCTGTGCGTACTTCATTGATATCCGTCTTGATCGCAAGGAGATACAAATTGAGTTCGTCACGATACTTTTGTGTCAGTGATGCATGTGCATTCCACGTTGTTTGCAGAGTATCAGCTTCGTTTTGTAAACCATTGATCACTTGAAGAAGATCTTCTCGATGCTCAATGGGGTTTTGGATGAGTTGGAAAGGGAATTGGAGCATGGGATCAGTTCCCGTGAGCAGGGGAGACGTTTCCAGAAGACTGAGCGTCACAGGTTTTGAAAGTCCATCTGCTGTGGTGATTGCCCCATAATAAATGTTGTCCCAGGCAGGAACCGTGATACCCGTACCCGTTGCGCTTTCCGTTATGGTAGAGCCGCTTGCCGTTGGTACCTGATCAAAGAGCGGGTTACTGGGAAGGGTTTTGACGGCGCGATTGATCGCTACATATTCATTTGCAAGATTAGCGTCGTAGCTGCCGAGTTTGAGCTGTTGAATAATAGTCAGGCGGAAAATAATTTCGGCCATTTCTCCGCGCGTCGGAAAGAGAGCGGGCTCATTGAGAAGCAGCATGTTCTTTTCCTTGGCGTAGACCAGATACGGAACAAACCATTGATTATCTCTGTACTGCGGAAAAGCCGTGACAAGCTCCTTTGCGGTATACATATTTTGACTGCTGACACCAAAGGCTCTCGTGGCAATTTTCAGAATTTCTGAAAAATTGATGAGATCTCCACCACGGAACGTTCCATCTGGATACCCACCAATGATATTGTTTTCCTTTGCGAAGGACGTGTATTTATTGAACCAGTCGCTGGTTTTTACATCGGGAAAGCGAGAAATCGTTGCATCAGGGATGCTGGGGTACGCCGCCTCGAGAATAATTTTGAGCGCTTCCGCACGGTTGACGTAAATATCGGGCTGGAAGGTGTTGTTCTCGTATCCCTTAATGATACCCATTTCCTGCAAAGCGTTTACCGCCGTTGCATATTGGTAGGTAGAAGCCACATCGGTAAAGGCTGCATTACTCACGGGGAGCGATGAAGCAAGAATTCCTGCGAGTAGCAGGGTGGCGGTTGTGTGCCGGAGAGCCATAGCATATATATACTGAATATCTACTGCGCATTGTACGGGCATCCGGTGTGTGCGCAAGCGCGGAAAGGAGAGTCTTGCTTGAAATATATCTATCTTGTTTTTTGTTGCTACGCATGCTATAAACGAAGAGTACAAATTCTGACTTGCATCATTATGGAAAATAATCGCGAAAAACTTGATGGATTGCCAACGGCGCCGCAGAAAACACCAACCTTTTTTGGTCGACTTCGTGACACTTTGAGCTCCTTAATGGAACAGATCACGTCAGAACCAGAGGCGAAAGCATCAGCAATGCCTGCCCTTGCCACGCCACCTTCCTTGCAGGAAGATTTGGGTCGTTCTGCAGAAGAGGATGCGCTGCGTCTTCACGCGCAAACGTCCATTCCAGAGCAGTCAGTGACGAAGAAAAGCCCAAACCTTTTGTTAAAAGATATCGAACAGGAGGCTTTGTTGGATGGACTGAAATCAAATAAGATTTCCGATGCGGATGCTCTGGAAATCAGTGCTTCCCACGGTGAAGGTGGGGTAGTGGGGGGACGATCCATTGCCTACGAGGCGGCAAAAGAAGTTCCTCTTCTGCATACGGAAGGGGAAGCTACAGAGGACGTGGAGAAGGTTGTGCCTTTTCAGCGCCGTGTTGCCTAACGCTTTTGTGCGCGTGAACTAGTTCATGGGGAGACGGTCCACACGGTCCGTACTGTCGGGAACGACGATGGGTGGGGCATAGGCGCTGTCTCTTAGGAGACGGACGCTATTTTCCACAAAGGCCTTTGCCGCATGCGCTTCACGTATATCGGAGGCATCAACAATAAAACCTGGTGTGTCTGAGCGCGTTGGTCCTGATGTGCGACGGTAGAAGCTGGTGGGGAACAAGTATACGCCAAGTGGATCCAGGTAAATGATTGCGCCTCGTTTAAAATGCATATACACCGTAAACGAGCTGCCGGGTGCACGCTTCATATCCGCTGCGAGGATCGCGGTTTTTTTTGCCCAGAGCAGATATTCTTTGAGATGCTCCTCTTCTGGGGCTATGTCAGGTAAGTCGAGGATACGCTGACGCTTCTCTTCTGTTTGTACAGCAGCAAGGGCGCCACCTCGCAGTTCTGCGCGTAGCTGCTCCGCAGGTTGTACCTGGGGCGTTCGATGCGACTGTAGTGCCGGCTTATAGAGAGGCTTCTCCATTTTAGTGGATTTGCCGCCGCCAAATATTGCTTTCAAAAAACTCATAATGTTTTGGTAAAGTACCGCACTCTTCTAGGTCTTTTTTGTTTTTTGTGCAAGAGTGCATCAAAAACCACGGCTGGTAAGAATAGAAATTGATTGCGTAATATATGAGTGGTCTTTTCCCGGAGAATTATCTTGCATTTGTTTGCTCTCACCCTATAATACACCTCGTATCACACATTTTTCAGTTTCAATCGAGCTCTTATGTCACACAAGAAAGCAGCAGGATCAACAAAGAACGGACGCGATTCACGCGCTAAGCGCCTTGGAGTCAAGGTGTTTGGAGGTCAGCCCGTTGCGGCGGGAGATATTATTGTTCGTCAGCAGGGAAACAAGTTTTTCCCAGGAGCAAATGTCGGACAGGGCCGTGATTTTACGCTCTATGCGGAAACAGACGGTGTTGTCGCTTTTACAGAAAAGCGCGCAAAGAAATTTGATGGTCGCATTTACCGCGACATGCTTGTGCATGTCCAGCAGTAAATCAGTACCGGTAGACCAGCGTTGCCAAAGGGCAATTCATGAAAACGGGGTGCGGCATATCCTAGCACAGGTCACGCCGTCATCACCCCGTTTTTTGCTGAAAGAGGCCCGGTTGGAACAGGTGGATGATGCGCAGGTGCTGGTGCTTCGTCTAGCTATTACATCCCCACCGGAAGATGGGCGGGCCAACCGTGAAGTCGCTGCACGCCTCGCCCAGTTGTGCGGTGTTCCACCCAAGACACTTTCCCTACAGTCTGGCCATCAAAGCCGATCTAAACGTTTTTTTCTTTCCCTATGAACAAAGTTTTCCAGCGTATCGTTATTGGAGTCATTCTCCTGATATTTGTGGGGTCCTCACTGCTCATCTACCTGCCTCGCACCTAAAGACCGGTTCCTGAACCGATTTTGAAGAGTGTGTCCACAATGGAGTAAATGATCAGGTACGACATCATGATGGCAATAACGCCAATAAGACTACGGAAGATGCCATTGCGCGCATCGCCGATTTTTTTCTGATCCCCATCAGACGTAATGAGGGCGCCCGCATTTTTGAGCAGCATAAAGACGGCATAGATACCCGCCAGGGAGGCAATGAAGCCAGTGACCATACTAATAATGGTTTTGATGAGTGGCACAATATCACCTTGCTCTGCAATGGTTTCCTGATTGAGCCCCAGAGGGTTTTTTGGTGCGTTGTCCGGCGTAATACTATTAAGAATATTGGTAGCAGAATCCACTGTATCCTTATCGGCACTGGAAATAGCATGGGCCATAGGCACCGCGCCACAGAGACTCACAGAGAGTAAAAGCAGGGTGAGGAGTTTTTTTACCATAAGGTGGTGAGATTAATGTTGAGCACAAGGCGAACGAGCACCCAAGCGCCAGAGACCACAAGCATACCAATGGCCGTGAAGGCAAGAGTTTTGACGCCTGTCTCGATTTTCTTTGGGTCGCCTTCGGAGAAAATAATCTGCGCGCCTGCATAGATTGCCATGACGATGGAAAGAAGGCCGAAAAGCCCGAGAATAATGGTCATAATCCGCGCTGGCCCTACTTCGACCAAATTCACAGCGCCCGCAGGTCTGCTGGTGACATCTGGTGTAGTGGATGCAGAGGGATTAAAAATATTCACATTTGATGGCTGTACAGGCAGGACATCGTTGTTGATTTGTGCCAGTGCGGCCGGGGCAAAGAACAGGCCAAAGGCAATGAGAAATGCTGCAAAGATGCGGGAGAGGGCGTTCATAGACTTAGAAAAGGCGAATATTGGACACAATATTGACGATGGCAAAGGAGAGGGTGGCGAGCAGGAGCCCAAGTAGCGCATAGAGAATGGTGTTGCGCGCCGACTTGAGTTTTTCGTCGTTCCCGAGAGAAAAAATGAGACTCACTCCTCCTTTAATCACAAAAACGACAGCGACGACGGCAAAAACGGTCAGGATAGTGCTAATTACCGTGGAGAGAAGGCTGCCAAACTGCGCAGAGGTAGGGCCGTTTACTGTACCAGAGTCCTGGCAACCAATGAGAACATTGTCACCACAGGCAATCTCAGGCACTTGCGCCCGTGCGGAGGCAAGAAAGAGAAAACTGCTTCCTGAGAGCAAATAGAGGTACCGCTGTGCTGTTGTCCAAAAACGCATAAGGGTGGGGTTCAAATCATTCCTTGTAGTATACCATCATAGGCGCTATAGTACAACGTGATCAAATACGTTTTCCCTATGAATAGTACCTCTTCCGAAATTTTTCGTACCAGTGTGGCCATGTTGGGAGGAGTCATCCGTAGCCTGGGGCGAGGCGGGGACTCAGCACTGACGCGCTCGCTGACAGAATTGGGCGCGGCGTTTATAGCGGAGCTTGGTGGACTTTTGGACCCGAAAAATGCAGAGGAGGCGCGGATACGGCTGGAGGCTGCATCACAAAAGCTTCTGTATGGCGGTGTTGCCGCTCTTTCCTTTCATGCAGCGGAGGATGACCTGCAGGAGGAAGGTGAAGAGCAACTGCGGGCATTTTTGGGCTACGTCCGCAAACGTGTTCTTGGGCGCAAGAAAGTGGCTATTTTGACCATAACGGCGGGAAACGGACATAAGGCAGCGGCCTATGCCGTGGAGGCGGGGCTCACGGAATATTTTGGCGGCGACTATCTCGTGACGGTACATGACATTCAGGCGGACATCGGGGCCATTTATGAGTCGGCAGTGAAGCACTCCGCAAGCGTGTATAACTGGTTTTTTGAGGGGACTAATTCAACCGAAAACTCCCAGATCCTCCATACCATCGGCTACCCAATGTTCGCGAAAAAGCTCGATACAATTTTCTATGAGGAGCAGCCAGACCTGGTGGTGTCGACCTTTTCTTTTCCGGGCATTCATCACTGGATTAAGAAAACACTCCGGGTGCAAGACCGTCACATTCCTTTTGTCACGGTGATTACGGATTCTATTTCCATTCACTTTCTGTGGTATGCGGAGGGAACAGATGCCTATATTGTGGCCAATACAGAAACGCGCGACATTATGGAAAAAAATGGTGTGCCGCGCGACCGCATGGTGGTACTGGGGTTTCCCGTGCATCCCAAATTCTACCGACCGATTGATGTTGCCCATGAACGCGAGCAGGAGGGGCTTTCTCCGGATAAACCTCTCTTTCTTGTCTCTGTAGGAACGGGCGGCAGTATGAAGGATGTGGATTTTCTTTCGGACTTTGCAAAAGAATTGGGTGACGAGGCGCAGTGTGTCGTTATTTTAGGGCGCAATACGGATCTCTTGGAAAAACTGCAGAAAAAACGGTTTGGTCCCAGTGTCAAACTGCTTGGCTGGGTAGGAGATATGGATAGATGGATGAAAATGTCTGATGTTATGGTGACCAAGGCGGGAGGCGCCACCGTAATGGAATGTGTGGCGGTGCAGCTGCCCATGCTGATTACTCGCTCGCTTGCCTGGCAGGAGAGTGGGAATGCGGAGCTCGTGGAGACCTATAATATTGGCACGGTTCTTCCTGATCGCGACGGTATTCTGACGGCACTGCGGGATTACGTCAAAAACCCGGACATTGCCCGGGAACAGCGCAAGAATTTTGCCAAACTCCACGCTGAGGACGCAACGCGCAATGTTGCCAATTTTTTGAAGGAACAGTTAGGAGATTAAGGCAGAAGAAGATTGAGGAGCTTGCTGGCCTTTTGTAACCATGCATGGGGGACTGTATCCTGTGTTGAGAATCCTCTTGTTTTCCAGTCGATGCTGCGGATCTGGTCCAGAAGAACGACACCATGCACTGAGCAGGATTTTGGTAGAGTGAGTTCAAAGGGGTAGCCCTTTTGCTTTGTTGTAATGGGGCAGGCAAGCATGAGCCCTGTTTTTTGATTGTAGATCGTCGGGCTGATCACCAGTGCTGGTCTTTTTCCTCGCTGCTCACTGCCGCGTGTTGGCGAAAAATTGAGCAGAAGAATATCGCCCTGTTGTGGGAATTTTATTGCCATGACTTTGCTTCACGGGTTGTGTCTTCACCCCAGTCTTCCAGGTGGTGTATTTGCTCCGGCTTGAGAGTGTCTAGCAGATGTACGAGTGTTTGCTCCTTGCTGCGTTGTTTTTCCACAACTAAAGTATCTTGCGTAACTTTCAGATCAACGGTGCTGTTTTGGCTCAAGCCTAACTCTTCTGCGAGGACTTTAGGTATGCGAAGGGCGAGGCTGTTTCCCCATTTCGTGATGGTTGCTTTCATCGCGTAGGATTCTGAGATAGATAACATGAGTATACAAAGTAGATACAAATACGGCAAGAGCCAGCACAAAACTATAAAAATTCCAGGAAAACTTGGCAACCCGTCGTGCGATTTTCCTGCTGTCCGTGCCAAACAACAGGTTTACAGGAAAAATAGCTTGCTATAGCGAAAAAAATCCATAGGATATGTTCATGCTAGGCGGAAATTCCGCCATTTCTACATTTGTTTCACCGATCCCCCGGCGTATGAAGGAAGTTAAAATTCAAGAACTATTCGCGAACGCAGTACAATTTGGACACCGTAAGTCTAAATGGAACCCAAAGATGAAGAAGTTTATCTTTGCTGAGAAAAATGGTGTGCATGTTCTCGACCTCGAGAAGACAAAGGCACACCTGGAAAAAGCTTGTACCTTCCTTGCCGCTGCTGCAGCTTCTGGAAAGAAGATTCTGTTCGTTGGAACAAAGCCACAGGTAACGCCTATTATTTCTGCAATGGCAAAGGAGTTGAATGCTCCTTATATCAGCCGAAAGTGGCCAGCAGGATTGCTCACAAACTACGAAGTATTTAAGGAACGCATTGCGCACCTCTCCAACTTGAAGGCAGAACGCGATGAAGGAATCTGGGAATCGAAGTATACCAAGAAGGAAATCTCCATGTTCTTGAAGGAAATTGAAAAACTGGAGAAGACGCTTGGAGGAGTTGAGGCGATGCGTGGCACACCTGATGTGATTTTTGTCGTCGACCCTATGAAGGATGGTCTTGCTATTAAGGAAGCAAATATCTGCAAAATTCCTGTGGTAGCTATGGTGGATACCAACGCGAGCCCTGACGGTGTCGATTACATCATCCCTGCGAACGACGATGCGGTTCGTTCCCTCAAGTACGTGCTTGGGCATGTACAGGAAGCATGTTCTGTGAAAATGGTGAAACAGGACAACGTGAAAAAGATGGAGGAAGTCGCTGCGTAAGCGCACGTCACGGTTTGGCTTGATATATATTTAGAACAATTCAATCATGGAAATTTCAGCAAAAGTTGTTATGGATCTCCGCGCCAAGACAGGCGTGAGTATGATGGCATGTAAAAAGGCACTTGTAGAAGCGGGTGGCGACGAGGTAAAGGCCATTGAGATTCTTCGCAAGTCTGGTGAGGCAAAGGCGCTTTCCAAGGCAGATCGTGACACGACGGAAGGTGTTGTGTTCGCAGATATTCGTGGAAACAAGGGAGTTCTTGTGGAGCTTCGTTGTGAGACGGACTTTGTGGCGCGCAATGAAGATTTTGTTGCAACGGCAAAGGCTATTGCAGAAGCAGCGCACACAGGAGGTGTTGCGGCAGCGGAAGCGACGGCAGATGAGGCGATTAAGGCAGCTGTTGTCAAGCTTGGTGAAAACATTCAGCTTGGTGGCGTGAAGATGATTGAAGGCGACAGCCTTGGATTCTACATCCACGCTAATAATAAGACCGGTGCAATTGTTGCCATGACGAGCGGCAATGAGCAGCTTGGACGCGACTTGTCGATGCAGGCGGTGGCGGCACACCCTGAGGTGGTAAACCCAGAGGATGTGGATAGCGCTCTTGTGGAGTCTGAAATGGCTATTGAAAAAGAAAAGCTCCTCAAGGAAGGAAAGCCAGAGCAGATTTTAGAGAAGATTTTGGAAGGAAAAGTACGCAAGTTCCGAGAGGAGCGCGCGATGCTGACCCAGGATTTCATTAAGGATCCTTCAAAGAAGGTGCGCGATGTTTTAGGTGGCGCGACGGTAACGGGCTTCGTGAAGTTCGCGATCTAATGTGGTACGGTGCCCGCAAACAAGAGTTTTTGGCGCTTGCCAATCTGGCGATTGCGACCCGTCAGCGAAAAATACCCTGTGTCTCTCCGGAGAACGGGTATTTTTTGACGCAGATGGTGCGGGTGCGCGGGGCGCTGCGGGTGCTGGAAATCGGCACGGCAACGGGGGTTTCTACCTTGTATTTGCAGAAGGGCATGGGGGCAGAAGGGGCCATTGATACACTAGAGCGGCAGGCATCTGCGGCGGCGGAAGCACGAGAGAATTTCGCCCGGTTCGGCGATGCGGCGCGCATTCGATTGTTTGAAGGGGATGCCTTAACTCTGCTGCGAGAAGAGCCGATGCTTGCAGGCCCCTATGATTTGGTGTTTATTGATGCGATGAAACGTGAGTACGGAGAATATGTGGAAGCGGTGCGCGGGCGACTTGCCCCCGGTGGCGTCATTCTTTGCGATGATGTGATTGCCTTTGGCGACAAAATGACCTCTTTGTGGGCCCTCATGGAAGAAGGGGATCTGCCCGGCACCATTATTCCGACGGATCCAGAGGATGGGATTCTGCTCTTAACGCCAGAGGTATGATGCCCATGACGGACGGATTGTCGGAAGTGCGTATTACGGTGCCGCCTATTGCGACGGTGCAGGTTGAGCGGCATGTAGTCTCTCCATGGACTGGCGATTTTTTGCTTCGTGCGTTGGATGAGGCGACACCATGGCTGGGTGCGCGTGCCTTTTTGGTCGGCGATCTGCGCTCGGGGCAGGTGCTGGTGTCGCACCGTGCGGAGCAAATGCTTCCTATCGCCTCCCTTACGAAAATTATGACGGTGGTGGTGGCCCTTGAACGATTTGGTCCTGATGCGGAGGTGCTAGTGACGGAGGAGGCTGTTGCAACGGAGGGGGCGAAGGTGCCACTGCTTTTGGGCGATAGGCTCACGGTGCGCGAACTGGTGCGTGCCTGCATGGTGCGTTCCGGTAACGATGCGGCCATTGCTCTGGCGGCACATGCGCCGAAGGGAACGGCGCAGTTTGTGGAGTGGATGAACGATAAGGCAAGGACCCTCGGGCTTTCGGGGGTGCATTTTGCGAATCCCATGGGTTTTGATGCGGAGGATCATTACGCAACGGCCAAAGCTCTCTTCGATCTCGCGCGCTATGCCGTTAAGACGCATCCTATGATTCGTGAAGCGGCGAAACTGCCGGAGGCGGACGTGCGCGGTCGGCTGAAGACCTACACGGTGAAAAGCACCAATGCGCTCCTCGGGGACGGACTACTCTCGGTGGAGGGGCTTAAAACGGGAACAACGGAGGGGGCAGGGCAGTCGCTCATGCTCCTTATACGCTTGCCCGATGGGCGCGAACTGCTCTCGGTGGTTTTGGGCAGCAAGGAACGATTTAGCGAAACAAAAACGCTCCTTTCGTGGATCGTGGAGCGTTTGTAAAATTTCGTCTGGATAGGGTGAAAAAATGTTTTATGACCCTACACTTCCACCTGCCCAGATAATACCCATGATGAAGGACACGATGAGGTAGGAAAAGAAAATGAGCACAAGCCCAATGAGCACGCGAATGATGGTGCTTTTGAGTTCATTGTGCGATTCCTCCGTGCCGGAGATGGACTGAAACGAACGCATCACTACAAGAAAAATTGCCACTGAGGCGGCGATGCTTGCCGACCATGTGATGATGAGGCGAAGTAGCCCCTGAAAGTCGATATTTGGCCCGGGGAGTGATTGTAGCTCCTTGCCGAGGCGCGATTGAGAGTTGGTGATGGCGTCTTGCTGGGCGTTGAAGTTGGCAACCGGGTCTTGTTTTTCAGTCAAGTTCTTGTTTTTATCCTTATCATCAACAGGAACTACGGGAGCTGGAGTTCCCGAAGCTCCTCCAACATTTGAGCCAGTTTGTGTTCCTGTGGTATTCCCAGAACCTTCTACAGGTTTTTCGCCAATTTTTGCATACACTGCACCATTGGAAACTGAGAAAAAAATTGTAATTAATACAATGGCGGTGTGTATAGATAAAGACAATTGACTTTTTTGCTGCATAAGGTATATTTTTGCTAGAGATTTTAACCCCCCTCGCTTATGTTCCGCCACTTCCCCAGTATACGGCAAAAAGGCGAAAATAACAACAAAGCAGGTGCTCAAGAGAGCATTGGGCGATTAGGGAAGAGTATTGCAAAGAAAATTGCAACGGTTGCCCTCGCTTTTTCGGCGCAGTACGGTGCATTGATTGGTACTCAGCCGGCTCGGGCACAAGAGAATATGAGTGTTTCAAATGTACAAGTTTCTGGGTCTGATGTAGCAGTTCAAAAGAGAGTGGATGCTACGGAGATGGGAACCTTAGACAAAGTTGATAAAGATTTGTATCAAGTAGACCCTATTCATTCAGTTGAAAATGGCATAGCAATTTTGCACGGTGCGCCAGTAGTAATGATGCCCATCATTGACACTACGGATAACAACACTCCTCTTTTGATGATGTATAAAGAGAATGGTGCATTAGGGAAAGAGTATGCAGATAGAGTTGCTGGACTTTCTCAGATGTTTCCCATGCTGGGAGACTCTTATCGTACTGACTATCCAGGTTACCAATATTTTGTTGATACGGCCAAATGGGTCGAGGAAAATGTACAAATGAGTAATGCGGAAAAGATACAGCACTACTATAGAATGATTTACTTTTGGTCGAGCATGTCGAAGTGGGAATGGGAAGGAGAAGGTGACGCAATGAAGAAAGTAAGTATTCCGATGGATCAGGATAAACAGGATTCTGAAATTGCTCGGTATACAAACTTGATAAATGAACTGCTCAATCAGCCTGAGTACAAAGGACAACCAAAATATGAGCGTATGCGAGGTGAGGTATCGCAAATGAAGTTAGTAGATCTGGCAAATAATTTGTCATCACTTGCTCAAGATACTCAGACGAGAATAACTATTACTCAGTTCATTGAAGAGGAAAATTACTTACAGTACTTAGACAAGTCATTGCAAACTTTTGAGGATACAATGGATGCTTTTGAGGCAGGTGACCCAGACGTAACACGAGATTTCCTTGCCATCCAAAGACGAACTATACAATCTTTCATAATCGAAGATCGCGCTTTTGCAAAAATTGTTCGTGAGAAGAACTGGGATTCCGTGCCAAGTATAAAGAATTTGCTAGCACATACTGAAAAACGTATGTATTCTCTCTTAACAAGGTATGCAGATCTCATAGAGAACTTGAGTGATTTCACCAACAAGCAAGATTACTCAACTGCAATGACTAGAGCAGATAATGCTTTGGAATATGCTGAAGCGGTAACGCACCACGATACTGCAGTAGGATATGACAACAAAGGCCAAGAAGTCCTGATTGACGCAAGAGATATTGTAAAATTTGAGGAGAAGATTCTCGAGCGCACAGCGCGAATTTCTGAGAAGTATGCAATGAAAGATCTTCTTCTTCCGGATATGGTTGTAGATCAAGTCCATGAAGTCAAAGCCCGCATCGACGCCAACCTTCCGGGCTACAAGGTGATTTCTGATGCAGATATGGCTGGACCGCGTCTGGATCGCTTTGTAGTGAAGACCGCAACCAATAAATCAGGGCTTTCTACTCTGGAGAAGGCAGAACTGGTGGATATTTTCAACTCCGTTCTGGAAGCGCCAAACCGAAAGAGTGCTGAGGGTCGATTGGTGCGAACGATGCAAAAGTATTTGTATCTTGCTCCAGACATGTCAAAAACCTTCATGCGAGTTGCTCGTGCTGAGGATACGGGGCTGGAGATGAACTTTAATGAAGTTGTCTTCCGTGAAGTGAATGGTGAGACCGTTTCAACGATGATGCAGCCTGCGGATAAATTGGAAGCGAGATATACCTTTGTTAACGACCTTCCCTTTGATGTGCCAGCGAATATAAAGGTGTATTATCCGGGTACCCAGCAGCCGATTCAGGATGTGGAAGTTGTGCTCAAGGCGCACAAGGAAGCGGAGGTCAATGTGACGACCTTCCTTGCTGCAACACCTGCCGTACGCGGTCGTTTTGATCAGAATATGCCAAAGTACGACATGCAGATTGCCTCAGTGGAAGTGCCACAAATGCTTGCGAAAAACGAGCCAGAGTTGCCAGCTGTTCTCGCGAGTTTGCAGACACAGTATGGAAATGGAGCAAGTTCAGTGGATGCACTCTATGTCACCAATGTAAAAACGAACGTCTATGAAGAGGAAAAAAATGATGTGAAGTAAGGAGAGAGTTTAATAAAAAAGCCCCACACGTTATGTGCAGGGCTTTTTTTAATGGGGGAATCCTATGTTGAACTGTTGTGTGATAACCAACATCAGTAACCACAAAAGGGCACAGGCGAGCACCAGGAGAAGGAGGCCGAGCGCAATCCACAGCACGAGCTGGGCTGCGGAATGGCTGGCGTATCCTCCGAGGATGGTGGATTTGGGCTTTTTCGGTGTGACGGCCCTTGAAACAAAGGCGATGAAACGCGCAAACATTAGGCCATGTGGCTACGAAGGTATGCAGGCAGCTCGCTGATGGCAATGCGTTCCTGCTGCATGCTGTCGCGGTGGCGCACGGTGACGGCGTTATCTTCGAGGGTTTCAAAGTCCACGGTGACGCAGAAAGGTGTTCCGATTTCATCCTGGCGGCGATAGCGCTTACCGATGGATCCGCTAGAGTCCATTTGCACGCGGAATTGCTTGATGAGGTCCTGGGCGAGTTCCGTCGCACGGTCCCCCAGCTTGTTCACAAGTGGCAACACGGCTACGGTGACGGGAGCGATGGCAGGAGCGAACCGCATGACGGTGCGCGTGTCGTCCTCGGAGACGGTTTCTTCATCGTAGGCACTGAGGAGCACGGCGAGCATAAGACGACCCACACCGAAGCTTGGCTCCATGACATGTGGTACAAACTCCTTGTTGGTGAAGGGGTCGCGGTAGGTGAGGGTTTTACTACTGTGGGTCTGGTGCTGCGTGAGATCATAGGCACCGCGGTAGGCACCCGCCGCACACAACTCTCCCCAGCCGAAGGGAAACTCAAACTCGATATCTGTGGTTCCCTTCGAATAGTGTGACAGTTCATCGGGATCATGGTCGCGGAAGCGCAGGCGCGTCTCGTCCATACCGAGTTGATCGCGTACAAAGGCCATGCTGGTGGTTTTCCAGGTCTCGAGCAGTTCCTTCCAGTCGGTGGTTTCCGGGTCGAAGAAATACTCGATTTCCATCTGCTCAAACTCGCGTGTGCGGAAGATGTAGTTTCCCGGCGTGATTTCATTGCGGAAGGCCTTGCCGATTTGGGCGATACCAAAAGGAAGCTTGCGGCGCGTGGTGTCGAGGACGTTTTTGAAGTTCACAAAGATTCCCTGGGCAGTTTCGGGCCGTAGAAAGACATCTTTTCCTTCACCTTCCACCACACCCATTTTCGTTTTGAACATGAGGTTGAAGGCTTTCGGCTCCGTCCAGTCGCATTTGCCACAGCTGGGGCAGGGCATTTTTTTCTCGTTTATGAAGGCAAGAAGATCCGCGGGAGGCGTTTTTTCTCCGGCCCAGTTTGCAGGTTTTTCGTCCGAATTGTTCGCGTGCTGCCACTCATCCACCATTTTATCAGCGCGGACGCGGGCTTTGCAGGCGCGGCAGTCCATAAGAGGATCCGTGAAGCTTGCCACGTGTCCGGATGCTTCCCAAACGCTGGGGTTCATGAGAATCGCAGAGTCGAGCCCCACCATGTCCATGCGCTCTTCCACCATGGTTTTCCACCACAGGTCCTTGATATTTTTGAGGAGCTGCACACCAAGAGGACCGTAGTCCCAGCTGTTGGCCAGACCTCCGTAAATGTCGGAGCCCTGAAAAATAAAGCCGCGCTGTTTACACAAGTTCACGAGCTGCTCCATGGAAATCTTCGTGGTCATAAATAGAAGATCAGGGGATAGAAAAAAGCTCGTCTCTACATACATCAGTGATGTTTGCAGGGACGAGCTCTTGCCCGCGGTTCCACCCGGCTTCGCCACGAAGGCGCTCTTTTATGGAGAGACTAACTGACAAACAGGTGCCATGCTGTTCGTCTGCAGGATAATTGACTCCTTTACAATGTCAAGGAATTGACACGCTGAAAAAGTGGGGTAATTTACAAATGTAGAACATTCCTACTCTTTCTCAATTATGAAATCTTCCATACATATAACAAGCCTGATGCGGGAGTTCTCAGGTTTCGATGCGTTGATATTGCGCATATTTGCACGTTTGCTGGATATGATACTTATTTTCGTTCCAGCGTATCTTTTTATAGCGGGTAGTGGTATGCAATTACTCTTGGGTTGGCCCTCGTGGGGCGTAAGTGTATTTTCAGCTGCTCTCTTGTCTGGTATTGTTTTGTACCATCCCGTTTGTGAGCTACTGTGGGGAGGGAGTATGGGAAAGTTATTTGTTGGACTGAGAGTTGTGAATGAAGAAGGTAACCGTATCTCCATACAACAAGCGTTCATACGCGTGTTTACGAGTGTAGTGGGGGCCCTTATACCTCTAGGGGTGTTGGTTGGCGCGGGGGCAATTCTCCTCACGAAAGAGCATCAACGCATCGGTGATGTCATGGCAAAAACATTTGTTTTACCCCAGCGTCTACTTTCTGGCGAGCCGCTTTCGGATTGGGATCAGTTCTAGGTTGCAAAAGAACAGAGTTCGCCCTCCAATAGAACCATGATCTATCTCAAACATCTTCATCTAGAGCTTCCCGCGGAGGTTGCAGGCTA
The DNA here is from genome assembly GCA_002783265.1 of Candidatus Gracilibacteria bacterium CG17_big_fil_post_rev_8_21_14_2_50_48_13. GTDB lineage: Bacteria > Patescibacteriota > Gracilibacteria > 1-14-2-50-48-13 > 1-14-2-50-48-13 > 1-14-2-50-48-13. The sequence continues at coordinate 46,631 of PFFG01000008.1, forward strand.
TCCCTTTGATATTCCTGCTCTTCGCACGCTTGGGCATCTTGCGTTTACGACTTCCGTGACATTTCTGGTGGGGGAAAACGGCTCGGGGAAATCGACGCTGCTGGAGGGGATTGGGCGGGAAGTGGGCTTTAACGTGGCAGGGGGGAATGCCAATCATCTCTATCAGACGGATCAGAAAGAGGCGCCTCTGGCGGATGCTCTCCGTCTTAGCTGGTTTCCGCGGACACACAAGGGGTTTTTTATGCGTGCGGAGAGTTTGTTTCATTTCGCAACGTTCATTGACGAAAACAATGCTGAGGATCCAGGCCTGTTACAGGCCTATGGCGGCAAATCGCTGCATGTGCAATCCCATGGGGAATCTTTTCTTGCGCTCTTCAATAATCGTTTTCGCGAGGGTTTGTTTTTGCTCGATGAGCCGGAGGCGGCGCTCTCACCCTTAAGGCAGTTAAGTTTGATGCGCATCATTCATGATTGTTTGCCCAAAGCGCAGTTTATCATTGCGACGCATTCACCTATTTTGCTGGCCTATCCCGGTGCGCGAATTTTGTATTTTGATGAGAGCGGTATGCGGGATATTGCCTATCATGACGTTCCGCATGTGCAGTTGACGCAGAATTTTCTGGATCGTCCGGAGCGGTATTTGGAGGAGTTGTTTCGCTAGAATAGAGTAAAAAGATGCTCTAGTTTCCCTCCGGTAATTCAGATCTTTTCTCGTGGGTAGCCTCTGCAATATTGGTGGCGATGGTCTGACAAAGTTGTTTGATATCTTGTTTGAGGATACGCGCCCGCTTGTAGGTTTTGGAATGGAGTATCCAAAAGAGCGCAGCGGGTATACGAAGCGCATTGAGGACACTTACAAGGGTTTTCGGTTTCGCCTGATCCTGATAATGTGCCAAAATCGTCGCCCGAAAACGTTCATCACCATTCTCTGTCTGCACTGTGCGGAAATATTGCATGTGAGACCCTGTTTGCCTATCTTTTTCCAGAAGAAAATGTTGCAGCAAGATGCGTTCCACTTGCTGCCATGTGACCGAGGATTCGCTATAAGGAATGCTACACAGGATGTAGCCATGAGGGAGTTCTTTGCCCGTCAAGTTTCTGTATCGTTCGGCGCTATCTGCATTGGCTCGATGTGACTTTGTTGCGCGTAGGTAGAAGACTTCTTTCTCCAGGGCATCATAGAATATGGTCGGTTGATGATCATCGAGGGCGGGGAGAGGTGCGATGTGTGCGATCTCTTCATGGGCCGCTTCTTTATCAACGGGAAGTATTTCTTCATGGATGGGCTCTATGACACTCCGGGCAGTAGTGGCAAGCTGGTCAACGAAGGCATCGCTATTTTCAAAGACTTCAGCCTCGAGATACAGGTTTTCTAACGATTGCATGGCAGGCAGCAGAATCTCTTCAAGCCAGGCGAGGGCACCCGTATACGAGCGACATAAGTCGAAGAGAGTGATTTGCGGTTCTAGCGCTCGCTCCTTGCCTTCCTCCGAAAATCCCCTGAGCAATTCACGTGGGAGTAATGCAAGACCCTGTTCCTGGATAAGAAGGTACGAATGCTTATCCGATTGGAGGTAGGCCTTGTTCCTGTCTTTCGGCCACATGCGTAGAGCTGTTGGTGCCTGAGCATCCGGAGAAATACGCAAAATGACTTTGGGGTTTTTATAGCCTTGGGATCTCCAATGTCGTCCCGCAGTATGGAGGAGCTCTATGGTGTAGGATCCTTCTTCATCAGTAACCGTATGCATCACGTTCGGCAATAAGGAACCGTTTTGAGCTGCGTGAAGTATAAAGAGAAGATGGTTCCGAAAGGTTTCCTGCATTTTCCCTTGCTTCCTTAGGCGAGAAAGTGCGACCTCTTGCTCAATGTAACCCTGGAAAGGTAGGCGCTTTTTTGGATACTTATTACGCAAAGCTTGCGCGAGATGTTGCTGCTCCTCCATCTCTTTCTGTATATGTTCCGGACGCACAACCCGCCCGAAGAGCTTATGATACCGTTGGTGTGTTTCGAGCATGGTGCCATAGAGATGTTCAAAACTTTTGCGGTGAAAAGAATATTGGCGATATTCTGTTTGCTGAAGGAATCTGTCTTTTTCGCCACCTTGTATGAACCACTCGAAGACGAAGGCATGAAACCATTGTGCGACGGTGGGCCAGAGAAGAAAGTAATAGGTGCGGTATGCAGCAACAGGTTCGTAACTTTCCCACATATTTGTACGTCGAGCAGAATCCACTAATGGTTGGATCAGTGATTTATCCAGATCTTTGAGCATTGATAGGAAAAAACCGTTGAGATCACTGTGTTTCCCATTTTTCCCCTGATAGCGGGCAAAAGCGGTAACGGCAGATGTTCGTCCTAAAAATAACAATTCTTCAAGTTTGTAAAAATAATCTGCTTCTTCCTCGATCATATCCATTTCTAGCATCTTCCGCTCTTTCTCGGAGGCGGGGGTTGTGTGATAGGAGGAGGTGAAGAAGTGCGTCGTTATCTCGTGCAACAGTTGGTGCAGTACCCCGTCGACCACAATATTTTCGCTTTCTGTCCGAATGATCGGGGGGAGGGCATGGGTAGATGGTGCCTTCAGTTCCCGTAAAAGCCTATCAATTTCCGGGAAAAAGGTGTCAGGTGTTTTGTCTGGGGTGTGATTCATGGTACGACCATTGCAATGAGCTTTTAAAACACCAACGGTCCTCTCCGGGTTCGCTTGGTTCGACGTTCGTGCTTTGCCACAAAAGAATCAAATCGCAAAGCGCCAATTTCTTGTTCCACGATTTTTTCATCAATCTGCCACTCGTCTAGCCAGGTGTAGAATTCCTGCCGGGTCATAATTACCTCTTCCTCCGTGCCATGAGGATATAGATGCACTTCCAGAGTAAGACCGTGTGCTTGGGAAAATGCAGGAGCGTCGGCACTGGGGCGGAAGCCCTTGGGCAACAAGGTCGTGTGCGCAGGAATGGTGGTTTTCCCCGCATATACCTGCGTGTGCTCGACCTGGGGATTGTCTGTATGCTCTATCTGATGATGCAATGTACGACCACGGGGCACATGGAGGTATGCCTTGGAGGAGCGTGTGCCCGTACTGGATATACCTGAAGCACTGCGAGAGTGGGGTTCTCCTTTTTTTTCTTCAATGGGCCACCCGACCATAGCACGCAATGCGGGTAGGTGTGTGTCGCGCAAAGTGAGCAGACCAAGTTTATAGAGTATTTGGCGAAGGAGAGGTTCTCGCGCTTGCCCAAGGGCAGCAAGCAGCGCAGCATCCCCATCAGCATATGTACACATCATTCCACCATCTTTTCGAATCTGTAGGTCAAGGCATCCTGGATAACTGGTAAGGGAAAGTGTACCGTTATCGGTGGTATACTCTTCTAAGGCATTATAAAGCGAAAAAGACGCACAGAGCGCTGCGTATGCTTCAGGGCGGATAAGGAGCATGCGGCAAAGGGGCTTTTCGCCGCGAATGGTGATGGGTTCTAAGAATGAAAGCGTATATCCTTCCAAGGGTGCAAGGGCGGGATCAAGGTATGTTTCCACTGGGGTATCAGCATGAACGATGTCAACATGCTTGTTGCGCGCAATAAAATCTGCTGCTTCTTTGCACTCAGATGCAATCTCGAGTGCATCAGAAGTAAGGCAGATGTCTTGAATACGCCCATAGAATGATGTAGCGATGGAGGCAATACATTTTCCGGTGGCATTGATAGAAGGTTCATCAGCAGAGAGTTTCATTCTTTTCCTACCTGCCAGGTGAATGTTCAGGACTAAAGGGGTGTATCGCATCTCGATGATCTTAAGCGGTTTTTCTACCTTGGTTAGCTCGCTGAGCGTCCCTAGGGTCTGGAGAATGCTAAAGGCGTCACGCAATTTGTATACAAGTGTATTGATCCCATCAGTTAGTGTGCCTGCATAAAGAAGTGTTTTATCATTTTCATTCACTTGGAGATACTCCTGGAAACTCTGTAGGGCAATTTCTTCCATGACGCCTCGCATGTTGGTTTTTTTTCTCTGTTCCCAAAGGAGTTTCGCAGCTGAAAAGATGGAGCAGGTATCCTGGAGCTTCAGAAGCTGCTTTCTGGGCTGTTCGACAGAATGTAGGCGATTTTTGCGAGAATAATTTTTCATGGTTTTGTTATATATATGCACAGGGGCCTGGTCAAGGTGTATTTCTGCCCATTAAATTGAGACGGAATGAAGCTTGACAAGAGTAAAAAAAGTAATTTAATGCTCGCGATAAATTGAATACGCGTATGCAATCGCACTTTTCCCTCCCCACATCTGAGACCCACGCACGGCGTGAACGCGCCGTAAATGCCATGCGTGTTGATAAGCTGCCAGAAAAGGTCGGGAGCGATTTTCGTAGTGCTCTTCTCAATCTGCTGGGGGAAATGCACTACCGCTACCTCTCCGTGCCTGTGGATGCGGCAGAACCAACTAGGCAGGCCTTTTTTCATGTCACAAATCATCAGCCCGTTGTAAAGGTTTTTACCGCTTTCTACCAGAGTTTGCGAAGGTATATTCTGGAAAAAATTCGCACCACGGCAACGTCGATGCGTGTGACAGGAGCGGATGATCGCAGGCGAGAACTCCAAAAAGCCAGGACATTTCTTGAGCGTGATTTTCAGTTTCTGGAGAACTTGGCAAAAAAAGATCCAGTTGCGGAGCAGGTTCTGGAATTGACCGTCATTTATCGCGCACTGTTTTTTTATACACTGCAATTTTCCGCGTACTCCAATGCGGAGTATCCTAGTTTGTATATGACGCCCCCGACGGAGCCGGCAGGCATGTCCGACTATTATCATGAATTTCTTGCCTATTATTTCCGCAAGAAAAATATTGTTGCTACACTGCACAAAAGTGCACCCATGAAGGCAAAAGAGAGTTTTGAGGGGGGCTCTTTCTTTCACGACTGGGTGAGGTGGTCCGCCCTGGTCCAAAGTTTTCATGGTAAATCTGATGAGGAGGTTACGCAGACCATGACTCATATGAAGCGGGATTTTATTCCCATGGAGATGGGCATTGCCGATCGTGAACGCACGCTCAAAAATGAGGCAGAGCTGGTACAAAAACTGACGAAAGAGGATGCCTCTCTATACATGCATGTTTCCAAGGATGCCCTTGCGGTGAAAATGGCTCAGCTAACGCCACATCTTTCTGTGCTGGAAAACATTTCACGCCTTTCTGCGGAAGAACTGGATATGCTCCAGTCATACCTGCCGAGATGCACGTATCGTCATTTTTCCTTTGAGCTCATGCCGGGGACGGGGATGACGGAGGGGCGCGTTCGTTTTGCGGTCCATGATCAGAGAGATAACCTGTATTACGAGCATACCCTGGAGCTGGCACTGAACCCTCCTTGTGTGCGGATTGAGCAGTACCCATACCTTGATCTCGATGAAGAATCGGCTTTTGTCGGTCTGGGTACGCCATTTCGGGCTCTGGGCATGCATTTGCTGGAGCGTGCACTGGAGTTGGTGGATGCGTACCAGACGCTCTATGCGGAGGAGGAGTGCACGGAAGAAGATTGTGGATCGACCATGCAGAAGGATCCTCTTGGCAAGTGGTTAGATGGTATTCACTCGAAATATCATGCGCAATTGCGTCGCGCTATGCAGGACGTCATTGACAACAACCTTGCGTCCTATAAACAGGTGGATATTCGGGCAGAAAAAAATCTTCGCCGCATTCGCGTGGGTGGCTATCGCATCGTCTTTGAGCGCAATGGTAGCTACAATACCATTGTTGAAGTGGGGGCACGCCAGGATGTGTACCGGAAATGGGGCGGGTAATGGTCCCTCAATCTAAGCGCAGGAGCTGAGTAATGGATTGAAGATTTTCACGAAACTCAGCACGATTGGGGATGGCGACTTCTGTTCGCTGTTCTTCTGCGTAGGCGTACTCTGAGAGGTAGTAATGGAAGAGAAAATACCGGTAGAGTGATGCAAGCGAGTGGACTTTTTCTTCTTCAAGCGGGAGAAATACATCCGCGTGGGATGGAAGAATACGTGTTGTGGTGAGGTATTCGATTTTGCCACGAATATCCGTCGGAAAGGACGTGAGGTGACGTTTCATGATTGCCTCTGTTAATTCCTTTTCTCGCAAGGCGCGAACAAACTTGTAGGCAAGAAAGAGTTGCACGGCGCGTAGTGGACCAAACTTCACGGAACCTGTTTGAATGACGCCCTCACGATCAAAAAACATGAGGCCTTCCTCCGTATCAAAATGTGCCAGGTCGCGGCCACCAAAGCGGCCCTTACCATTCTTTTGACAAATGGAACGGTATTGAATGAGGTTCTTTCTCAAGCGATACAGCATTTCTTTTCCCTCTTCTTGGTGTGCAATTGTTTGTCCGAGCATGCCTTTTGCCTCGTTTAAGACATAACCCGAACGGGAATCAAGACTCCGCGCGTCGAAAATTCGTGTTGGCCAACTGCTTTCCAACTTGGATTTGTTATTTTTGAAGTAGGGAAGAAGCGAAGGGTCAAGAAACTTTACTTCGACGTCACCAAAAACTTTCTTACCACCATGCGTTTGATCAAGGAGGAGATGCTCGATAGTGCTTGCAATCTCTTTTTGCACGTGGTCGATGAAGACTATTGCTTCGAGGGGCGACGTTTCAACGCCCTTTTTTTCCCAGCGACCGTCACTCCCCGTGGTGGCGAAGTGGAGTCTTCCTTCATATCCTGTTTCATCGCGAAGCACATTGCTTAAATCCTGGTGGAGTTTGTTGATGACGGGTTCGAGTACCCAGTGATCATAGTGATTGCGCAGATGCACATCGATTAAATAGCACTCGGGATGCGTGACGAGCTCAAAGGGGCTGCGAAGGCGGGGTGCAGAGTGTAGAGGAATGTTCATAGATTTGCATAGTAGATGGAATACTTTTACAACAAAAATTTACTTTTGCAATTCCTTTTTGGGTCAGAGATGATTAGCTTTTGAAAAATTCCGTTGCGATGGTTGGTAGGGGGTGAGAGGGTAGTGTCACGAAATTTGTATACATCTTCTGGAATTTTCTTATGCATATTGAGCGTATATCACAGGAAATTCTGGCTATGTTCCAAGCAGATCAATCAATGCGGCTTGCATGGAGTGATGATGGTGGGCAGTGGGATGCACAACTTGATGTGAACAACACAGACCGCCTGAGGGAGATACTCTGCCGCATTGAGGGATGGCCGCGGTTGCGTATTTTTGGTGATCAGGTGTGCAACGCTACCTGGGTATTGGTGCAGCACGCGGATCATGATGTTGCATGGCAGAAGGCGTGTTTGGCCATGATGCAACAGCTTCCCCTGAAGGACGTGAACCAGGGGAATATTGCTTTTCTTATGGATCGCATTGCCGCGAATGAGGGGCGCCCGCAGGTTTTCGGAACGCAGCTGCAGAAGGGATTTGATGGGCGGTGGGAGGCGAGAAATCTGGCGGAACCGGAAAGTGTGGATTCCCGAAGATATATCTATGGTTTAGAGCCTCTTTGCTTATACCTTGAAGGTGCGAACAGATGGTAATACAATGGGGCTAACCTTACTCAACCTTGTATGAAAAATACCCTCATCGGAGTCCTTCTTGTTCTTGTGGCGGTTCTTGTGGGCACGCTACTTATGGTGACAGTGAAGGCGCCGCCCCTCGCCTCGACGGGCGTGCTCATGAATACCAATGTTGCGACGGAGCCTTCGAATACGAATGCGGTGAGCGTGCCTATAACACAAAAATTGGAATCGCCTGCAACCATGACGCGCTCTGTTGCCTTTGGAAAGGAAATTTTTACATCGACTGCGCAGGCCGATCTTCGCCTCGTCAGTACAACCGCAACTTCGATACCGACGCGTACCGAGTATTGTGCCACCTTTGCCGATGGGGGAACGTGTGATTACGATGCGGGGAAACTTCGGGATGCGCAGCGCGCTCAGGTGAGTGTCCTTTCCCGCTATCTGGCAGGTGAACGACCAGCGCTTGAGGCACCTTTGCACAGTGCGTTCGCCACAGAGGCCGGGGGCTATATGTCCACGATGATTATGGAACTGGATAAACAGCTCCCTGGCAGTGACCAGTCCTATGTTGCTGTCACTATGGAGGGGCAGGATGTGGGCGCGGTTTTGACACTTCGTGCTTTTGCGAAAAAAGGTGACGTGTACTATACACTCACCTATCCGCTCAATGATGCAACCTGCGTGCTGAACAGCAAGGGCTGTGCCATAACATCACGCGTGGAGGCCGCCTATGCGACCTGTAAAATGGAAGAGGCACTGCTTCCGTGTCTGACGGCTACCATGTCATCTGATGCTCGTTTGCGAGCAGAAGCAACAAAGAGCACGGAGGAGTTGTTTTCCCATTTGACGCTCTAGGGAAGTGTGATATTGACAGGGTAAATAAGCAGTGTAAAAAGTCACAAAACTTTTTACATTAAGTTGTGTTTGTACAAAAAACTCCAGAGAATTTTACTGCGGGACGTTACATAGCTCGACCTTTGACGAAGGCTATCGACCTGGAAGTTCCGCGTCTCCGTAGTATTTTGCGCGAACGCTTTGCGCTGGGAGATATCCTCTCCTTCAACAAAGATGAATGCCTGAATAAGGCCATCCTCATTGATCGAACTCCTGTTTCCTTCAGGCAGATTTTTGCATTTTTTGACATTCCAGTACCCAATCGATGGTCAGTCAGCGAGATTCCACCACCCTATTATCTTGCAGAAGAAGTCTGGCCTGAACTGGAGGTCATACCGCAAGAGATACGTCAGGAGAAATGGCATGTCATGAGAAAACTGCTCGTGTGGGAATCTGCTTTTCTTGTAGGAAAGTTGGGGGAACAGTTTCCTGAACCGGACGCGTTTCTGCGCGCCCTATTTGCCATGCCTCACGGGAGGTGGGGAGATATGGTGGTGGCAGAGCCTGCGCCGAGAGCGGAGATTACGCTGCGTCATGCAGTCCATGTTTTGCTGAAGCGATATAAGCCAGACTATCAAATCAGAGCAACTTTTCAGCCCGGTAAGGAATTGATCGCAGAAATGATCACCTTGGTGTGGGTAAAGTATTCTTTTGAGGACGCGGTAGCGCTTTTTGAGCGAGAACAAAAAGCGGCTTATCGCAAGGAAATTATGCATGCGGCCTTAGATCCCATTGAATTTCTCGATACCTATATTGGGAAACAAGGCATTGGTCACATACCCATGAGAGTGGTCGGGACGGTTCTCGATCTTCCCTTTTCCATGGTGGCGAAATCTGCTCTTCTGCAATTGTTGACCTCACTTTACCCTGAGTCTGCGCTGGTGCAAACCCTGTGGGCGTATTGGGAAGATCCGCGGCTTTTTCTTACGGATATGCAGACAGGTGAAGGTATTGCGCGCGAGCTCCCACCGCGCGTTGTGGCGCACATGCTGGGCAAAGATCCGAACTATTATGGAAGAAATCCGAAGAAGCTGCAGGCCTATGTAGAGCACCTGATGACGCAGGGGATATCTTGACTTCTGCCCGTAGGCGCGTTAGATCAGAAGAGTACTTTAGCAGACTTTTTATGGAAGCACCCAAGCAGCCCATCGTCGAGACAGAAATTATGCGCATCGCACGTGAATCTCGCCCATGGCGATTGCTGGTTTTGCGCGGTGTTGCCCGCTTTTTGGATGGGATTTTTTTGATGGTGCCCATGGGCCTGTTCGTCTCAGGCGTTCTGAGTATGGCACCACAGGGGAAGCAAAGTTCATTCACGCTTTGGCTGGGTCTTGCATGCATGCTTGTCATCATGTTGTATCACCCGGTTTGCGAGGTTCGCTTTGGAGGAAGTCTTGCAAAACAGTTGCTAGGGCTGCAGGTCCTCACAGCGGAGGGGGAGTACATTTCGAGTATGCAAGCGGCCAAACGGTGGCTAACCACGCTTTTTGGTTCCCTTGGTCAGGTAGGCGATATTGTTGCGGCTGTTGCTATCATTACCAACGAATACCACCAACGTGTTGGTGACTACTGGGCAAACACCTATGTTATTGAAAAATCAGCAAGAGAAAAGCTTCACGAGGGAGCTTTGCATCTGTAGGGGCACGTTTGCCTAACGCGTAGGAAAGGGCGAAAAATCTCTCAGCTCCGAGCGACATGACGATAATACGACTCCAGGAGTTCTGCATGCTCCGTACGAAGAAGGATCATGAGTTCACGAATACTGTCCTCCGACGCTGTTTCGATACTGCGCGGTTGGATCCCAAGGTATCGATGCAGGAATCCCCCGTATTTACTGAGTAAGTGATATTTGACCGTATCAAGCTCTGTGGCTGGCACAGGAAAACTGAGTCGCTCAAGCACATGCTCCATCTCGCTATCAAAATGGTGCGCTTTGGGTGAATGTTCAGATGGCATAGACAGAAAAATCATGCGTTCATGCAAGGGTTACTTAAGTCCACAAAGAAAAATATCGAGGGAACGAATATACTTTTCGAGGAGTACCATATAATTTTGTGCGGATCGGAGGAGGGCAAAGGACTCACCGGTGCGCATGGAGGGTACAAGTGCCATGATATGCACGTTGATGGCTTCCTTGGCCTTGTGCATGTCATCAAGAATTTGTGTTGCACTCTTCGTATGCTGGGTATCGCGTGGCAGTGTCGTTAGGTGTGGTGTGAAGTCTTCAAACTCGAAGAGGGGAATGCCATGCTCGATGCACGTTGTGGTGCTTGCCCAAATCCAGAGGAGCCCCTGACTGATCACTTCGCTCGGCATAAAGAGACTCAGCGTTACATGATATGCACTGGTATTCACGTCGTCGGTTTTGAGACCATGCCTTGTGGTTAAAGCGTTGGTTAAGTGCAGATAGTGCTCAGAGAGGGAGCGTATAAAGGGAAGTTGGTGCAAGGAAGCAGCCTTCTCCTCACCGGTTGTGCGGTTGTATATTTCCAGTTCTTTCATTGCTGTGTGATACAACTGGCGACGTGCTGCTTTACTTTCGTCTCGTTGTAAGGGGACCTGCAGTAAGAGCGAAGCAACTTGATCTTTGCGCTCTTGGACAAGGGTTTCGAGAATTGGTAGCGAAAGCACATTTGGATGTTGTTTAGTGTAGGTGGAAAGGCGAATAGATTGATACAACCTTTGAGCAAGGTACTCTGTTACTTCATCAAGAACAAGACGACCATTGTTTTCTTTTGAGGGTACGCAAGAGCTCGGCAACAGAGACGCAAGTTTTTCGAAGTCCAGGTATTTTTTCATGGTGGAGAATAATTTTAGGGTATTTTGCGATTATTTTAACTATAGTCAATACATCTTTTATCTTGCTATGAAACAGAGAAACAGTCACTATACTTGCCGTATTATCCACCTGCATGCTGCAAACCACTGCCCTCGACATCTTGAAAATGGGACGAAACGTTTTCCTGACCGGCGCGCCAGGTACCGGGAAAACCTATGTGCTTCGATCCTATGTGCGCTATTTGCGTGACCATGGCGTTTTTCCCGTGCTGTCGTCGCCGACGGGTATTGCGGCTAGCCATATCGGCGGCATGACCATTCATTCGTGTTTTGGCTTGGGGCATGTGGAAGAGGTGCCCTCGCCTTCCTATTTGAAGCGCGCTTTGGGTAAACCCTTGGTACGCCGTCGTCTTTCCGGCATGCAGGTGTTGATTGTGGATGAAGTCTCCATGCTTTCGCCCGTGCTCTTCGAAACCATGGATCTCATGCTGCGCCTAGCTAAAGAAAAGGATGTGCCCTTTGGCGATGTCCAGGTCGTATTTTCTGGTGATTTTTTCCAGTTAGCACCAGTTTCCCGCACACGTGAAGAAATTCGGTATGCATGGCAAACGCCGCTCTGGGAGGCGCTGGGATTTCATACCTGCTACCTCCATGAAGTTTACCGCCAGCGTGATGGGGAGCTCTTAACACTGCTTGAGGAAATTCGCTGCGGCAATGTTTCTGAAGGATCTATGGATGCACTGCGAAGGCGGTATCGACGGTTGCCAAAGGTGCTTGTGGAGCCAACAAAACTCTATACACACAACGCGGATATTGACCGTATAAATGCGGAGCGCCTTGAGGCGCTGGATGGGAGAAGTGCAACCTTTCTCATGAAAGAACAGGGGCCACCCGATAAAACGAAGAAAATTCTTTCCTCGAGTTTGCTGAGTCCTGCCTTGCAGCTGAAGGTCGGTGCCGCCGTGATGTTTATAAAAAACAGCCCACAGGGAGAGTTTATTAATGGTACCATGGGTACAGTGCTGGATTTTGATGAAGAGGATGGGTATCCCCTCGTGGAAACAGAGGGGGGCCTGATACATGCAACGCCGCTGGAGTGGCTTATGGAGGATGAAGAAGGTAAAACGGAGGCAAAGGTGACGCAGGTGCCGCTTCGTCTTGCCTGGGCAATTACGGTGCATAAATCTCAGGGTATGACCCTGGATGCAGCGGAAATTGATCTTTCCAAGACCTTTGAACCTGGCCAGGGGTACGTCGCTCTTTCGCGTCTGAAAACCATGGATGGACTTATGCTCATGGGGATGAATCAGGTGGCGCTTCTGGTGGATGAAGTGGTTTCCAGTTACGATGCACAAATGCGGCGCTTATCGGAATATATTGAGGGACGATTTTCCGAAGCGGATGTCTTGGATGTCCAGGTGACCCAGCGAAGTTTTCTGTTAGCCGCTGGTGGAGAAAAATAACTTGATTTTGTAGGATGAGCAACTAAGGTTGCCAGGAAGTCAATAACTGAACATAGTGATAACTCCACAGGAAGATCCAAAAGAGAAAGGGCCCTTTTCTGCAGCAACGGAAGCCTTTAAAAATCGCCTCAGATCTTTGCGTTTTTCGGGCGCAGATCTTTCACCACTGGCCAGGGCGTACCTGAGGCAAGAAGAAACCATCATCGAGGAAGTAACTTCTGCCATGCAGAGGTGGATTTCCCATATAGTAGATGATGCCTGGGAGGCAACCGTGCAAAAGAGCTATTCCAAGGAATCCTATCATGTACAAAGGCAAATCTATGCACCCAACCGCCCCTATGGCAAGGAAATTGCATGGTCGAATGGTGCGCGTATAGAACGCTTTCGAGGTCCTACTCTCCAGGGAACGGGATTGACGCACCCGGGTATTTCCTATCGTAAGCCCTGGGAAGAAAAACACGCCGCGGAAACACCCAATGAAGACAATTTTGCCTTAATGCCGGAGTATAATGTTTTTGCTGTGTGCGATGGTGTTGGTGGCACGGATGCTGGAGCAATGGCAAGTCATGTAGTCTTGGAAGAAATTCGGCGCCATGCAGGGGGGCTCATCGATGGTATGAAGGCAGCGAATCATCGACTTGGAGCCATGCCTTTTAGTGCGGAAACCACGGTGGCTGCTGTGGAAATCACCTCGGATGGTGAGTTGTATCCGCTTTGGGTTGGAGACTCGCGTATTCTTGTCCTGACAGACAAAAACGAACTGTGTTTTCGGTCCCATGATCACGGGGCACCCGCTGTATTGGCCGATAAAGAATTGCAGGAAGATTTAGATTACGAAGACCGCTATCTTATTTCTGAAAGTGTCGGATACGGCAAGGGGCCCATGCGTACCTCCCTCGAGACAAATCCGTCAGATTTTTTTGTCCAGCTACACCCCGGATACACGGTCCTTCTTCTAACGGATGGTGTGTTGGATTCCATGAATTCCTATGATATTGCATCATTTTTTCAGCAGCACCCCTACGTTCCCAAAGATCGCTGGGCAGAATTTCTAGCGGTGGAAATGCATGAGCGTATGGCGCGCGTGCAGTTTACGGAATATGCACTGCTCGGTGGACTGCGCGCCAGAAAACTGGATAACTTCAGTATTGTCGTCTTGGAGTATCTTGGCTAGGAACTCTTCGTTGCGATTGCTTTAGAACATGAACCGCTCTATACTGCCTCCGTCCTCACTTACGGCATGTACTGTCAGGCAAGATGTCATATTCTATGACCTTTTCCCCGAGAGTATATGCGCATAGGGGACAGATATATTCCCTATTTATGGTTCATGAGTATTATAACGAAAAGTTTTCCTTTTCTTGGAAAGGAGATCACCTTTGAGACGGGTCGCCTTGCAAAACTTGCGACAGGCTCCGTGACGGTTCGTTGTGGCGACACAATTTTGCTGGTCACGAACACCGTGAGTGATCGTGTCCGTGACGGTATCGATTATTTCCCCTTGTTGGTGGATTATCAGGAAAAGTTCTACGCCACAGGAAAGATGAAGGGAAGCCGCTTCATTAAACGTGAAGGACGACCGAGCGATAAGTCTATTTTGGCAGGACGCATGGTGGATCGCCCCCTTCGCCCTTTGTTTCCCAAATACATGCGTAATGACATGCAAATTGTCATTTCCATTTTGTCCGCTGATATGGTGCATAATCCTGAGGATTTCGCCATTTTGGGGTCATCTCTTGCCTCCATGCTGACAGGGGTTCCCTTTGGTGGACCCGTTGCAGGGGTACGAGTTGGTTTGGTGAAAAATGCCGAAGGTAAGGAAGAGTTAAAGGTCAACCCAAGCTATGACGAACTCATTGGCGGACGGCTCGATTTAATGGTGGCAGGTTCAGAAAAGGCCATTACCATGATTGAAGCGGCTTGTGAGGAGGTCGATGCTGAGACAATGATGCGCGCCCTTGAACTTGCCCATGAGTCGATTAAGGCACTTTGTGCCATGCAAAAGGAGTTTGTTGCCCAGTGTGGAGAACTGCCAAAGGTGGAAGTGGTCTATAGCCCGTCTGCTGAAGATGCGGAGACGTTTATGCGCGACTTTATGACCACGGCGAAGATTGAGAGTGTCTTTGGACATGGGCACGATCTTGCAGCCTTCCGCGCCTCCGTTTCAACGCTCAAAGCAGCCATGACGGAGGAAGCAGCTCCCTATATGGAAAAAGAGGGAAACACATGGACAAAAAATATGCTCGCCGAGCTTTTTGATAAGCATTTACATAAGGGGATCCGCGCGAAAATGCTGAAAGAAAAGACACGACTTGATGGTCGTGCACTGACGGATATTCGCCCTGTAAGCTGTGAAGTAGGCCTTATCCCACGAACCCACGGATCAGGTCTCTTCAATCGTGGAGCGACGCAGGTGCTCTCTCTTGTGACGCTGGGATCGCCTGGCGATGCACAGGTCATTGATGAAATGGATGCGACGGATGAAAAACGCTATATGCATCACTATAATTTCCCAGGGTTTAGTGTTGGAGAAGTTTCCCCGATGCGTGGTCCTGGTCGTCGAGAAATTGGTCATGGCGATCTTGCAGAACGTGCCCTCGTGGCGGTGTTGCCCTCAAAGGAAGATTTTCCATACACTATTCGTGTGGTGTCTGAGGTACTCGGTTCCAACGGTTCCTCGAGTATGGGCTCTGTTTGTGGATCAACCCTCTCATTGCTTGATGCAGGTGTACCACTGAAGGCACCTGTGAGCGGTATTGCTATGGGACTGATCATGGATAAGGAGACGGGTGAGTATATTGTTCTTTCCGATATTCAGGGGCAGGAAGACTATCTCGGTGATATGGACTTCAAGGTAGCCGGTACAGAAAAGGGAATGACAGCGCTCCAGCTGGATATTAAGCTCGAGGGACTCACACTTGATATTCTTCGCAAGGCGATTGCCCAAGCCAACGAAGGACGCGCGTTTATTTTGAGCAAGATGCTCGAGGTACAAAATATGCCACGACCTGAGCTGTCGCAGTTTGCTCCGCGTATCATTACGCTGAAAATTCCGATGGCAAGTATTGGAGAAGTCATCGGCCCAGGCGGTAAGATGATTCGCAGTATTATTGAAATGACAGGAACGAAGATCGATATTGACGATGATGGCACTGTGATGATTACGGGGGCGGATATGGAAAGTTCCTACAAAGCCCGTGATTATATTCAAAAACTTACCTATGTGCCGAAACCCGGTGATGAGTTTGAGGGGAAGGTGAAGCGTATCATGGACTTCGGTGCTCTCGTGGAATATGCACCGGGCAAGGAAGGTATGGTCCACATTTCTGAAATGGCACCATTCCGTGTTGGACGTGTGGAAGATATTATGAAGCTGGGTGATATGGTGAAGGTGCGAGTCCTTCGAGTGGAAGAGGGAGGCAAAATTGCCCTGTCGCATAAAGAGTACTGCACTATTGATGCCTCAACGTTGCCACCAGCACCACCGATGCCTGAGCGTCGCCCTATGGGTGATCGCGGACCACGTCGCTTCGACGACCGGCCTCGTCATGATCGACCGCAAGGAGATCGTGGACCACGGCCTGAGGCTCCACGTGATCCTGCTCCTCGCGAGCAGGCACCACGCCCTGCGCGCGATATTGACAGTGAAATTGACAACCTTTAGAAAGGTTTTCAATAGACAAATACGACGCCATGCTTATAATGGCGTCGTATTTTTATTGCCACCCTATGTTACCAGAAGAAGTTATATCCTTGACGGTGCCAGAGCTATCCGTTTTGCCAAGTTATAGCGGTGATGTTAGCAGCTATGAGAAAGAAAAGGAGTATTTTTACCAGTTAAAAAGCCAGATTCAGGCTATCACTACTCCAGGTGAGGGGATATCCAAATTTGATCTACGCGGCCAGATGGAGCTCGCAAGACTCATGAAGGAGATACAGACGCTCTATGTCCATTTGCTTCGTATGGCTGGTATCCATGAGGAATCTTCTCGAGCATATATTCATATGGATCGACGAAGAAATCGTAAAAAAAAGCAGGGTTAAGTTTCAGTGCAGAAGAACTCTTGCCACGGAAACACGGGCAAGCCTATAGTGGTGCATATGCATACTCCTCACCAACCCCTCGCGTATAGAATGCGGCCGAAGCATGTGACTGATCTCATTGGTCAGGAGCATTTATTCGCGAAGGGTAGCCGTCTTATGCGTGCTATTGAGGCAGGGCAGGGGCATCTGTTTTCGTTTATTTTGTGGGGGCCACCGGGTGTGGGCAAAACCTCCCTTGCTCGGGCGCTCGCTCAGGATGTCGATTATGACTATGTCTCTCTCAATGCGGTGGAAGCGGGGGTAAAAGATCTTCGTGCTCTGGTGGAAAAAGCTCGGCAGAGTCAGGCAGGCTTTTTTCATAAACCCATGCTGCTCTTTATCGACGAAATTCACCGATTTAGTAAATCGCAGCAGGATTTTTTGCTGCCGCATGTAGAAAGTGGGCTTTTGACCTTGGTTGGTGCAACCACGGAAAACCCCTCCTTTGAAGTGAATAGTGCGCTGCTTTCCCGTATGAAAGTGTTTGTCTTGAAAGAGCTGACAGAGGCACATATCGATGCCATTATACGGCGCGCCGTCGCTCTGGATGAAGAAATGGCGCAGTTTGCGCCCATGCTTCGCGACTCCGACCTTGCCTTTATTGCGCGCACCAGTTTTGGTGATGCGCGTACGGCACTCAACCTTCTTGAGCAACTCACCTTGCACATCGATGATCTTCCCACGGAGGAGAGTGAGCGTTCCGCGGCCCTTGCTTCCATACTTCGCCAGGATGTGATTCGCTACGATAAAAATGGCGAAGAACACTACAATATTATCTCAGCACTGCATAAAAGCCTGCGGGATAGTGATGTGGACGCATCCATTTATTGGCTGATGCGCATGCTTGAGGCGGGTGAGGATCCAAAATACGTGGTGCGACGTATGATGCGATTTGCCTCGGAAGATATTGGCGCGAGCGACCCTCAAGCGCTGATTCTTGCAATGGCGGTACAGCAAAATGTGGTGTTTGTGGGTATGCCCGAGAGCACCACTGCATTGGTGGAACTTGCTGTGTATTTGGCAAAGGCGCCTAAGGATAACCGGTGCTACACCGCAGCAAAAAAAGCCCAACGCTTGATTCGAGAAACAGGGCCCCTTGGCGTTCCACTTCATCTTCGCAATGCCACCACGAACCTTATGAAAGAATTGTCCTACGGCAAGGGGTATGAATATGCTCACGACCTTGAGGAGAAAAAATCCCAGCAGGAACATTTTCCTAAAGGTTTAGAGGGGACCCGACTCTGGGAAGAGTCAGATCTGGAGAAAAATTCCCGTACGGACCTTCACAGATAAGAACCTGCGTGCTACGCTCTCGTCAGCTCATTTTCTGCCTTTCTATGGATTCTCATCAATACGTTCAGCGGTATACCCTGATTGTGCTTCTGTTTCTTGGTATCGCCGGTACCATTGCCGCCGTTGCCTATGCTCTCATGCAGCGCGTTGTGGCGGTTGACCTGCCCTCCCTTGTTGATACGGCCGTGCTTCGGCAGGATCTCACGGTCTGTAGTGGCGGAAAAGATGAACCATCAAAAAAGGGTTGTTATGAACAAGCATACCCCGTTGTTGCGAAACTGGATACTTGCACAAGAATTCCGTATACGGATGTCTCGGAAACATGCCGCGCCTACTTCGCAAACATCGACCAACTGCGCACCAGAGCCGAGGGATTGCGGCAAAAGTTTACCTATGAGTCGGTCCAGCTTGAATTGACCATGAAGGATGGCACGAAAAAACGGGTAACGGCCCTTGTGGCGGACGATGATGCAAAGCGTGTGCAGGGGCTTTCCTATGTGCCTGCTATGGGCGCAAATGAGGGGATGCTGTTCGTTTTTCCTGATGTCATGAAAGATATGGCTTTTCATATGAAAGACATGCTCATGCCACTGGATATCATCTATCTCACGAAAGACTGGGTGCCTGTTCAGTCCTTTAGGAACGCCGTCTCTTGTGCCGGTTCTCCCGCGGAGCCATGCCCTCTATTGCTACGTCGTGGCAATGATGTGCAATATGTCCTGGAAATTGCTCCGCAGGGCAAGGAGGTACTTGGAGTACAACTTCTAGACAGTAAGGAAATACCGGCAGGTTCCTAATTACCTTGTTGATTATCGAACACTATGAAAACACAGTATATTTTAGTAGATGTAGATACGCAGGTGGATTTTATGCTTCCGCATGGGGCGCTCTACGTGCCTGCTCTGGAAGCGGTTGCAACAAATATTTCCCTTTTAACGCAGACATCGCTTCCGCGATTGGGGAGTGTGGATTCTCATGCCTATGACGCCTTCGAGTTTCAGGACAATGGAGGACCTTTCCCACCCCACTGTGTGAAGGGAACGGAGGGCTGGCTCAAACCGGCTTTCGCTCGGCCCGACAACATGCGTTTTGTGCCCATGGGGCGCGATTTGTACATGGGCGAATCTCGTGCAGGGGAAGGAAACCGTGCCTATACGGAAGAGTTTTTTACGGAGGAAGTTATGGGAGGGATAAGTGTCTACTTTGAAAAGGAAGTGTATTCGCTCTTTGCGAACCCCTTTGCAGAGAAGGCGATACTGCATCTCGTGCACACACTCACGGCGAAAAATATCCAGCCCGTCTTTGCGGTGTATGGGTATTGCACGGGCGATTTCTGTGTGGATGCGGCGGCCACGGGGCTTGCGGATCTGGGAGTATCCGTCGCTCTGGTCTTGGATGCGACAGCTCCTCTGTCGGTGAAGGGTACCCTGGAAGAAACGACGCTCAAAACGATGAAAAAACGGGGAATTCCCATTCTTTCCACAGTAGAACTTGTCTCCTAACTACACCCGCTCCAGCGGTGTCATGCCCACCATGCGCAGAGCCCGTGTGTAGATGGCAGCGGCAGCTCGGGCGAGGCGGAGTTTTCTATTGGTTGCTCCAATATCATCAGTCATGAAACGCTCCGCTCCGTAGAGGGAGTTGAAGCTCTGGGAGAGTTTTAAGACGAAATCGATGAGGAGATTGGGCGCGAAATCACGCATTGCGCTGGCAACCGTATGGGGGAAGTAGGCGAGTTCCGCAAGGACCGCTCGCTCTGCCTCTGTAAACTCCCAGGCGGTGGCTGCTTCGTCGATGGGCTGTTTGGCAAGCAGAGAATGAATACGGCCGAGGGCGTACAAAATGTACACACCGCTGTCACCTTCCATGCTGACCGCGCTTTCAAGGTTCAGCGTTACATTGGAGGTGCGCCCCGTGCGAAGAATGCCGTATTTTATGGCAGAAATAGCCATGCTTTCCAAGGTGGCTTCGTCGTACCCGCGATCCGTGGCGCTTAAGGACGCGCGCACCTGGTCGATAAGATCGTCGATGAGGAGTACTTCGTCGCCGCGGGAACTCATTTTCTTCACGTTTCCTTCCGCATCAGTAATGTTCACCATACCGTAACTGATATGGGTAAAATTTTCCCGCTTGGCAATGCCCAGTTGCTCGCAGACCGCAAAGACCTGTGCAAGGGCAGTGGATTGTTCCGGCCCGATAACCCAGAGCAGGCGATCGGCCTTATAGGTTTCCTTTTTGAGTTTGGTGAGGGCAAGATCCTGGGTGATATAAAGGGACGTTCCATCGGATTTTGCTACGATGGTGTCTGGAAGACCAAAGGATTCGAGCTGGGTCAAAATGGCACCATCAGGGAGTTGAACAAAAATGCCCTTTTTCAGCCCCTCTTCAACAAGGACTTTTCCCGCATTGTAGTGCTCGTGCTCATGCCACTCCTTATCCCATGTGCTGCCGAGGCGTTCGAGAGTGGCGTGCATACCTGCGTAGACATAGCCGAGAATATGATGCCAGAGTTCCCAGGTTGCTGGGTCATTTGCCTCCCAGTCGATGACCATCTGTTTTGTTGCCTGGGCCACGGTTTCATCTGCTTTGTACGCATCCGCTCCACGCAAGTAGCAACTCCCCACAAAGTGATCTGCTTTCATGTGACGATCTTCGGGGGTAAACCATGCGTCTTTATGGGCTTGCCACGCGCTGATGGTAGCAGGTGTGCTCTCGTCTTTTCGCTCGAAGGCCAAAAAGCCGTACATGGCTTTGGCGATGGCAATTCCGCGGTTGTTATCCACCATGTCACGAATAACCGTGGCGCCGCAATTTTCCAGAATATTGGCTATGGCCATGCCGATGAGGTTATTGCGGAGATGGCCAATGTGCATGGCCTTGTTGGGATTGGGCGAGGTGTGCTCGATGACCCATCGCTGACCCGCCAAAAGTGCATTGGACCCATAGGTGTCCCCGTGGGCCTCTATGTCTTCCACAAGCGTCTTCCAAAAGGCATTGGTGGCCGTTATATTCAAAAAACCCGGGGCTGCCGCATCAAAGTGAAAAAATGATGCAAGGTCGCTTGCGTTCATATCATCGCAGAGTTCCTGGGCAATGGCCAGGGGCGCCTTCCCTGCACGTTTTGCCAAGGGGAAAGCAATATTGGTCACATAATCCGCCTTACTGCGATCCGTTGGAGGGGTTATGTCAAAGGTAAGGTCTGTGACTGTATACCGACGCTCCATGCTCGCCAAAAGAGCAGATTTCAGCTGTGCAAGAAGGGAAGCGGAGGTCATACGGAAACAAGGTCAAATATATCGTGAGGAGTAAAGCATGAAAAGGCGTCGCGTGCAATATGGTGCGCCTGCTCTTGCATTTTCCGAGGCGCAATATATGATTGTGCCATAAAGACGCACCACCCGGCCATCACCCGGGAGCCGGCCCGCACGGGTACGCGCGTCGATGGAAGAACACGCCCCCAGCGTCTTAGACCCATCCGTTCTGGCACGTGACGCCACAAATAAAGCACTGCTCTCGGTGGTACCTCGGTGGCCATGCCATCGCCGAAGCGACAACATCCTTAATCGATTGTCGCATGTTTGAAAAACCCAATCCCAAGCAGTCCTTTCCTGAACTAGAACAGCGTATCGCCCAGCAATGGATAGATCGCAATATTTTTCTTCGCAGTATTCAGGAGCGCCCCATAGAACAGAGTTTTACCTTTTATGATGGCCCTCCCTTTGCAACGGGTCTGCCGCACTATGGGCATATTTTGGCGTCGTCTATTAAAGATATGGTTCCGCGATACTGGACCATGCGCGGATATCGCGTAGAGCGTCGTTGGGGCTGGGATTGCCACGGTCTGCCCGTGGAGTATGAAAAGGAAAAGGAGCTGGGTATTGCCTCCAAAAAAGGTATTGAGGACTATGGTGTGGCAAACTTCAATGAATCCTGCCGGTCAACGGTGCTGCGGTATGCGGAGGAATGGAAACATATGGTACGAAAACTGGGGCGTTTTGTAGATACAAACAACGATTACAAAACCATGGAGACCTGGTATATGGAATCTATTTGGTGGGTTTTTGGCGAACTGTGGGCAAAGAATCTCGTGTATGAAGGAGAAAAGGTTATGCCCTACTGTACGCGCTGTGCGACGGTGCTTTCCAATTTTGAAGCGCAGCAGGGGTACGTCGATAAGCAGGATCAGGCCGTGACCGTTGCCTTTGCTGCACGCACTATGCAAAGTGCTGAGGGGCATCCGGTCTATTTTCTTGCCTGGACCACAACGCCGTGGACCCTGCCCAGCAATCTGTTGCTCGCCGTCGGTCCAGACATAACCTACGTGCAGGTCAAAGATAAGGCGACGGGAAATTGCTATGTCCTGGCAAAAGAGGCGCTACCGCGCCTATATAAAGAGGCGGATGCCTATGAAGAGCAGGTGGAGTTTCTTGGTTCAGAGCTGGCGGGTATGCAGTATGAACCACTTTTCCCCTATTACGCCGAAAAGGGAGAAGAAGGAGCATTTCGGGTTGTCTCTGCGGATTTTGTGACGACGACGGATGGAACGGGCATTGTGCACCAGGCTCCCTACGGTGAGGATGACTACGCGCTGATCACGGGTGCGGGTATTTCCATTATGCAGACTCTGACGGAAACGGGACACTTTGTGGACCGTGTCACGGATGTGGCGGGTGAGTTTGTGTTTGAGGCAAACAAACATCTTGTAGCACTGCTCAAAGAACGGGGCCGTCTCATCAAAATCGAAACAATTAACCACAACTATCCTCATTGCTGGCGCTGTGATACGCCTCTTATTTACAACCCAATCTCCACATGGTTTGTAAAGGTCACAGATCTCAAAGAACGGCTTTTAGAGAATAACCGCAGCATCAACTGGGTTCCCGGCGCCATCGGTGAAGGTCGTTTTCACAAATGGCTGGAGAATGTGCGTGACTGGGGTATTTCCCGTAATCGTTACTGGGGAACGCCGCTCCCTGTTTGGAAATGTTCCTCCTGCGAGGAGACAAAGGTTCTGCGCAGTATTCACGATTTGTACAAGGCACTGCCAGGACGTTTGACCAAAATATCGCTCATGCGCCATGGCGAGGCGGAACAAAATGTGGCCCACATCTATTCTGCGAACGAGGAAAAATATCATCTGACGGAAAATGGTGAGCGGCAAGTGCGCGAGAGTGCAAAGAAATACCTCAAAAATACGCCGGATCTTATTCTGGCCTCTCCCTTGCTGCGCACCCAGGAAACCGCCGCCCTTGTGAAGGAGGAACATCATGGTCTGCCCGAAATGCGTACAGATGCACGTTTGCGCGAAATGTATTTTGGCACTATGGATGGTCATTGCTATGATGATGCGGATTTTGCTGCGCAACTAACCGCCTTTCAAAAAACGCAGGGAACGGAAGAGAACTGGACAGCGCGTCAGGCAGAGGGTGCTGAGTCCTTTGCGGATCTCGAGGCGCGACTTCTTCCTCTCATTGAGGAGGTTTTGCGCGACCATGCTGGAAAACATGTGCTCCTCGTTACCCATGGCGCACCTTTTCATGTTTTGGAAAAAATTCTTCATGGTTACAGCGAAGAACGTGCAAGTCATAAAACCATACCAGATCCGGCTCAAATACATCAGATTTTCATAGATACCAAGACGGGTAAGGAAGTCGATCTGCACAAACATATCGTCGATGATATGACCTTTGCCTGTGAGCACTGTGAAACGGGGGAAATGAAACGCATACCAGAGGTCTTCGATTGCTGGTTTGAATCGGGATCCATGCCCTACGCGCAAAATCATTATCCTTTTGAACGGCAGAGTTTTACTGAAGAGAATTTTCCGGCAAACTTTATTGCAGAAGGCGTTGACCAGACACGCGGCTGGTTCTACACGCTCCATGTCTTGGCAACGGCACTCTCCGATGGGAAGACGGGGCTCGGCATTCATCATCCGGCGGTGGAAAACATTATTGTGAACGGAACAGTGCTTGCGGAGGATGGAAAGAAAATGTCGAAGCGCCTCAAGAACTACCCGGATCCTCTGGAACTCATGGGAAGACAGGGAGCGGACGCCATGCGCTATTACTTACTCAGCAGCCCCGCGGTCGCTGCTGAAGATGTGCGGTTTACGGAACGTGGGGTCGAAGAGGTCGTGAAAAAGGTGATTCTTCCTCTCTGGAATACCTACAGTTTTTTTGTGACCTACGCACTAGTCGATGGATGGACGCCTTCTGATGGGGAGTTAGACCCGAATACCCTCACGAACAAGCTCGATCGCTGGATGGTATCCGAGCTGCATATTCTTCTTCGGGCGTATCATGGGCGCATGGAAGCCTACGATTTAAAGGGGGCGAACCAATTACTCGCCGAATTTGTGGATGTGCTCACCAACTGGTACGTGCGTCGTAGCCGGCGCCGTTTCTGGAAGAGTGATAACGATGGAGATAAGCAGGGGGCCTATAGTACGCTCTATACGGTTCTGGTGACCCTCGCACAATTGTTTGCTCCGACCTGTCCATTTCTTGCCGATGCGCTCTATACATCCTTGAAACCCGAAGCGGACTCGGTGCATCTCAGCTTACTACCCATGGCAAAGGAGGAATTTATTGACGACGATCTGCATGCGGAAGTCGAGCTTGCACAGCGTATTGTGGCGCTAGGGCACAGTATTCGCGCAAAGGAAAAACTGAAGGTACGCCAGCCTCTTGCCGAGGTACGTGTCGCTCTTCCTGATGGGGTTGATGCCAAGAGTCTTGCCGATCAGCAAGAGGTGATTATGGAAGAGCTCAATGTGAAAGCTCTGGAGTTTGTCCGTGATCCCCTTGAGTTGGGAACTCCAGTTGCGTCGCCCAACGCGAAAGTCCTTGGGCCTATATATGGAGCCGGGGTCCAGGAGATTATCCGGGAGGCAAAGTCTGGAAATTTTCAGCGCCTTCCGAATGGGAAACTCATGATTGGTCGTTATGAAATTGAAGCAGAGCACTGTGAGGTGGGCTACGTGAGCCGTGAGGGCTTATCTGCAGCGAGTGATCGAGGAATAGTTGTCGCCCTGGATACGGAGATAACGGAGGCACTCCAACAGGAAGGGTATGCACGAGATATGGTACGTCTTCTCCAAGAAATGCGTAAGGAACTGGATCTCGCTGTGGAAGAGCGCATTGATGTGGATCTCCTGCATGTGCATGATCCAAAAATTGCTGATGCCTTTGCCGCCTTCTCTGATTACATCGCTCGGGAAACCCTGGCAAATCGTGTGACGCTTGGAGAAGTTGCGTCATCAAATGCTCCTGCGCTGCTGCGCGAGGTTGACTTCGAAGGCAGCACGATTACAGTGGCAGTATATCTTTCCTCCCGCTCCTAAGTATGCAACTGATACTCCTTCTTCTCTGGCTTATAGGTCTCGGACTCTGGCTCACGGTCATGTTTTTTATTCGCACGCAACTGCGTACTATAGATAGCATTCGGCCGCGCGTCACCTTGATCTACCTGATTATGATCGTGATTTCCCTGATCTTGTTCGGTGTTGCCTTTGTGAATATCTTTTCTGTAACGGGAGGTATACCGCAAGGCGTGCCTTCTGTGCAAATTCAACAACCCCGCGGCACTCCTTTACAATCCACGAGCAATGAAAAAGTTTATTAAATCGAAATGGTGGGAGCCGGTCTGGGTTGCCCTCGTCTTTTATACACTCCATGCATGGGTGCAGTTTTCCACGCCCTTTTTTGCGGATACAAACGATTCTTTTTATCACGCGAAAATGGGGGCGCTTATGGGCGAGAAAGGTATTCTGCAGGAATTTCCCTGGCTCTTTTTCACGTCTCTGCATGACCAGTTTGTCAACCATCATCTGCTGTTCCATATCATTCTCTGGCCTTTTACGGTTATGGGAAACTGGGCGCATACTCTGGGGCTCACCACCCTCCCCGGCATGATTTTCGGTCCTAAGGTGCTCATTACCATGAGTATCACGGCACTGTTTGTCATGGCCTACGTCATGCTCCGTAAAGAGGGTATTCGCTTTGCCTGGGGTTGGTTGCTTTTGCTGCTTTGTGTGCCCTACGATTTTTTCTTTCGTATGCACATGATTCGCGCTCAGAGTCTGTCGCTTTTTGTGCTGCTTCTTGGTCTGTATGCCATTTGGCAGAAAAAGTATCTGTTGCTCGGCATTCTCAGTTTTGCCTATGTGTGGCTGTATGGCGGCTTTTTCTTTCTCCCCATTTTTGTGATTACCTACCTGGTTGCGCAGTATGTGCAGGAAAAAGAGCTGGATCTCCGGCCCTTGTGGTGGTCTCTTGGCGGTGTGATCCTTGGATTTCTCTTAAACCCCTACTTCCCGAAAAATATCGATTTCCTGTATCGGCAAATCTTTGAGACAGGTCTTGGATACCAGATCAATGTGGGTGGCGAGTGGAAACCCTATGATACGTGGTACTTGTTCCAAATGGGTGTCGTTACCTTTGCACTACAAATTGGTGCTATAACGTGGGCATTGCTCAAAGGCCTGAAACAGAATGCCCGCTCTATCACTTTGCTGGTGCTTTCCTTCTTTTTCCTCATTCTCATGTGGAAATCGAAGCGCTTTGTGGAGTATTGGCCATTTTTTGCTGTGCTCTCTTCTGCTTTCCTCCTCAAAGAGTATCTGGCAGAAATGTATATCAACCGGGTGCGAGTGCTTAATACTTTTCTTGTGGTGTTTACACTCTATGCGGTGGTGGCGTTGTATACGGGGAAGTTGGCCGTGCCGACGGTGCATCGTCTGTCTGTTTGGATGTCGCCTGCCCTTACGGGTTTCTTAGTTGCGGGCCTGGTCTTTGCCTCTCTCGTGGGCCTGATTTACAGCTATATGACGGTTTCTCAGCAGAAGCCGCCCCTGCGAAAGCTTGCGCATGAAGTGCTTATGGGAACCCTGATTGCACTGCTGCCCATCTACGCTCTCGGGGGAATGGATGCTGTGAAACGGGACATCGCGCCGCAGACTGCCTATATTCAAGGTGCGCAGGATATCATGCGTTGTATCACCGATAAGGGGAACGCCAAACCAGGCGACATCGTCTTTACCGACGACTGGGACATTTTTCCGCTGTTTTTCTTCTACAACCACCTCACCTATTACATCGTGGGGCTTGATCCGGTCTTTATGGATGCCTGGAACCGGCCACTCTACAAAGAGTTTGCGGCCATAACCATGGGAACAGATCGTGATGATTTATATCGAAAAATTACGGGAGATTTTCAAGCGAAATTTGTGGTGGCGGACAAGGACCATGCCGCCCTTCGAAGCAATGTGGAAGCAACAGCTGGCTTTACGAAACTCTGCGATAACGGCACCTTTACCGCCTATATCGCGACGGGGAATTAAGCATCCAGGGCCGCTTGTACAAAAGGAAGATTTTCGTGGATACTGAGCTCTAAGGCCGCGGGTGAGATATAGGATCCAAAGGTGTCTCGCTCCTCATCGTCAAGGCGGGTGAGTCCCACGGCAAGAACGATGTTCTCCATGGGAATCCGCGCCTTTTCTGGAATCTGTTCAAAGACGCGACCATTAAAATAGATCTCTTGGAAACGCTCTATAAACTGCTCTGCGTCTGCTGCTTTGAATCTCTGGCAAAGCTCAAGAAGAGTTTCTAGGGAAGGCATGGAAAAGAAGAAAAAAAATCACGGGCATTGTACGGCGGAGTAATTCCCTCTGCAAGTGTGCTTCTTTTCAAAACCGCTTGCCCCAAAATCGCATCAGTCCTAGAATGTTTCTCGTTATGTTTTGCATTTTGCTTTCCTCTCTATGATCGGTTTTTTACAAAAAGTTCTTGGTGACCCCAATGAAAAAGAAATAGCTCGGCTCCAGCCTATTGTTGATCGCATCAATGCGCGGGAAGAAGAACTGCAGGCCCTTTCGGAAGAGGAAATGCTGGCCAAGTTCCCCGCCTTTCGTGAGCAAATTGCTGCGCATGTTGCCAAGCAGAAAACCTATGTAGAGGAATTAGAAGCAAAGATGTATGACGATGCTGCTGTTCTTGACCCATTTTTGAAAAAAGAACTGAAAGGGAAGCATGAAGATGCGCTCACGAAACTTGATGCCATGTATCAAGATATTCTGACAGAAATGTTGCCCGAAGTGTTTGCGACGATTAAAAATGCCTGCCGACGGCTGGTGGGAACACAATGGGAAGTACGCGGAAAAACAGAGACATGGAATATTATCCCCTTTGATGTGCAGCTCATTGGAGGAATCGTTCTGCACAACGGAAAAATTGCGGAGATGCGAACGGGTGAAGGTAAGACATTTGTGGCCTCTCTTCCGCTCATTTTAAATGCCCTTACGGGGCGTGGCGTACATCTGGTGACCGTTAACGAATATCTTGCACAACGTGACCTGGAGTGGATGGGGCACCTGTACGGGTATCTGGGACTTTCTCATGGTGTGGTGCTCAGTGGCATGGGCCTGGAGCAGAAGCGTACAGCCTATCTTGCGGATATTACCTATGGAACCAACAACGAGTTTGGGTTCGACTACCTTCGCGACAATATGGCTGTGGATCCCACGCAACAAGTGCAGCGATCACAGTATTTTGCCATTGTGGATGAGGTCGACTCAATTCTCATTGACGAAGCACGAACGCCGCTGATTATTTCTGCCCCTGCGCAGGAATCGACGGATAAATACAGCATGTATGCCGGATTGGTAGCACGACTCACGGAGGGGAAGCACTACAATATTGATGAAAAGCAGAAGACCGCGTCGCTCACGGAGGAAGGCATTGCGCAAATGGAATCCTTTATGGGTGTAGAAAATATTTATACACAGGCGGGTTTTGCGGAGGTCCATCATATGGAGCAAGCGCTTAAGGCTCGGGCTTGCTATCGCCGTGATATTGATTACGTAGTGAAGGATGGTGAGGTCATGATTGTGGATGAATTTACCGGACGTATTCTTGATGGACGTCGTTATAGTCAGGGGCTGCATCAGGCCATTGAAGCAAAGGAGGGTGTTGAAGTGAAGCGAGAAAGTATGACGCTGGCGACGGTGACCTTTCAAAATCTCTTCCGCATGTACAGTAAGCTCGGTGGTATGACCGGTACGGCGATTACGGAAGCGGAGGAATTTGGAAAGATCTACAAACTGGAGGTGGTGAGCATTCCGACGAACCGACCCATTGCACGTGTCGATAAATCCGATGCCATATTTGCTTCAGAAAAAGGGAAGTTCCAGGCGGTGGTGCGATCGGTTGCCGAAAAGCATGCGGTGGGCCAGCCAACGCTCATTGGTACGATTTCCATCGAAAAATCAGAGGTGCTTTCTGATTTACTGACGCAGGCGGGCATCCCGCATAAGGTGCTCAATGCTAAACATCACGAGGAAGAAGCGAATATTGTCGCTGAGGCTGGAAAACATGGCGCGGTGACCATTGCCACCAATATGGCAGGTCGTGGTACGGACATTAAGATTGATGAGGAGGCGAAGAAGGCAGGCGGACTTTGCATTATTGGTACAGAGCGCCATGAGTCACGGCGTATTGATAACCAGCTTCGAGGTCGTTCCGGTCGTCAGGGAGACCCAGGAGAATCCCAGTTTTATGTGTCGATGGAAGATGATCTCATGCGTATTTTTGGCGGAGATCGCATGAAGAGCATCATGCAAACCCTGCAGGTGCCTGAAGATATGCCCATCGAAAATGGCATTATCACCAAGCAGATCGAGGCGGCCCAGAAAAAGGTAGAAAACTACCACTATGATATTCGTGAAAATGTCGTGAAATACGATGATGTGATGAATAAACATCGTGAAATTATTTATGCTCGCCGAAATCGTATTTTGCACCATACCAATCTGCGTAGTGAAGTGATGGAGCTTATAAAGGATATGGCGCGCAGTCTTGTTCTGACGCACACCAGTACCTCTGATATTCTGGACTGGAACCGCAAAGAGATTCTGGAGACCTTGCTTACCTATACACATGCGGGTGCTGAGCTTCCTACTATCGAGCAGCTTGATGATATGAGTGACCGTGAGGAAATGATTGATTTTGCCACGGAGTACCTCGTGTCGAATTACGACCGTCGGGAACATGAAATTGGCGATTACGACACCATGCGTCGACTGGAGCGCAGTGTCTTCCTCCGTTCCATAGATGTTCTTTGGATGGAACACCTGGAAAACATGCAATACCTGCGCTCAAGTGTTTCTCTGCGAGGTTATGGTCAGCGTGATCCATTGGTGGAATACAAATCCGAGGCCTTTACCATGTTTGAAACGCTCCTCAGTAGCATTGCGGGCAACGTGGTGGAAACCATGTTCCGTCTCGACCTTAACCAGTTCCGCCAGCAAACGTCTCCTGAGGCGATTTCCGAGGCGCCCGATATGCCGGCAGCACAGGAAACAAATGCCGCGGAGGTGGAAAAGGGACTGTACGAAAGTGATATTCGCATGGCAGATGTGCAGGAGAAACAAGTGCAAGTCATTTCCGCCGGTACCGCAGGTTTGAGCTATAAAAATGACGCAGAAAAAGTAGGTCGCAATGACCCATGTCCTTGCGGTAGCGGCAAGAAGTACAAGGCGTGCCACGGTCGATAAGACATAGTATCAAGCATGAAAAAACCCCCGAACGGGGGTTTTTGGTAAGGAGAGAATTATTCTGACTTGAGCGCAAAATCTATAAAGGGTCGTCCAATATACATTTTACCATTGGTCAGTTTCCCAGTGGTGTTGGTCACTTGGAAGAGCAGTTGCTCTCCCTTAAAGTTTTGGGTGTCACCATGGATTTGCAGTTTTTTGCTGCTGCCCTTGGGGATCATCAGATTGAAGGAAAAACTGTTTTTTTCTCCAGGTACTGGCATCGTTGTGCTTATCTGGGAGCCATCTGCCATCACACGTAGATTTGTGATATCGACATTTGGAAGTAAAACATCCAAACGTTCGAAGGTAAAATCTGCGTCAACAGGTGCTTCTACGGTCAGCTCTCCCAAATTGACAGAAATGCTGCGTTTGAGCACTGAGGGGCTTGATGTGCTCTTGCTTACCACCAGGCCGGTTTCCAGTACAGGCAGTTGTGCGAGCAGGTTATCCTGGGCACTGACTGGGCCTTGGGGTACGGTCACCGCAGGCGACTGAGCACAACCCACGAGGGCAAAAATTCCAACTATCAAAGAAAAAATATTCTTATCCATATTACTATGGACCTCCAATTTGTTGTCATATCACGAGGTGTCTCTGATATGCGTCGCGACTATACGCACTAATTGACAAAAGTCAATAATATTTTTATTAAGGGGAAAAGCGATTTCCTTGACCATAGAGAAACTCGATGCTAGTTTTTTTATGTTCCACAAATTTTTGTTATGAACTCTTTCCAAACGTCAGTCTGCCAGTACATGTCCCGCAAGCCACTTACTCTTGCGATTATTTTTATGTACGCACGCCGATCGTAGGTTTGGTTCTCCTCTGAGCTTTAACTCAACACCTTCCCACCTCCGATCGGCACAACGCCCCGGAGGTTTTTTTATCCCTCAAATCCTATGGCACGTATATCCCACAACGCCTATGAGGCAGAAGTTCCTGCTTCCAATGCACTGATGCAATACTCCGTCCCTTTGTTTCAAGGGGATCATGATAAATTCCAGGCGCTCTTTGCCATGGTCGAAAACAAAACCCACACGCTGCCCGATCTTGTGGATATTCTTTGTAAACATGTTGGCAAAAATCAGGCAAAGATGCTGCAAAATGATGTTATACTCTATCGTTTGTCTCGTGTCGTGGAGTCGGCGGGCCGCATTCTGGGGGAGGAAAAAATTCTCGCCTTTTTAATTCTCTTTCTCGATCAAGGGATAGCTGAGGCCATTAAAAACAACGACGAGGACCGTTTTATGCGCCTTTCGTATATGGCGGAAGTCGTGGTAGAGCAGCTCGTGCATGAAGCCAAAACCAACGTTCTTAGTCGAGAAGAATATGTCACACAGATTTTGCGGCGCCGCATTTTTCAGACAACTTCCCCCGCATCCTTCGACCTCATCGCACATATGTTGCCTTCCGAAGATGCGCATGTTGACCTTGCGGAGGTATACCACAAGAAGCTGTGCCAGGGCCTGGAAGGGGTTATGAATTCTCCTTCCGTATCGAAAGCTGTACTGCAAATTATTGAGGATGGCCTCGGTAAACAGGTGAAGGAAGAAATTCTGCCCTTTGTGCAGTGGCCAGCGGGACGCAAAACGCCTATCAGTGTCTTCGATCATCTCCTTGCGATTGTGCAGGAGGGGATAGAATCCTTGGGCATTTCCTACCATCCTATTCTAGGAGACGCGGAAAATGCGGCAAAAACCATGTGGGGCGATGCGCGCGTTCGATCACTCTTTGCGTATCTCAGCCCCTTAATCTACGCGACGGTTGAACATCGTGTCGAAAAGCAGAATACGTATCATCAGCGAAAAAATCTCTTCATTTTGTATGGGACATCCATGCAGTTTGTGCGAAAAATTCTTGCGGCGACGGAGGTCCAGAAAAATGCCTTTCCAGAGGTTTATATTCGTGTTGGTTATGAACCGGAAGCCTATGAGGAACCATGCCATACCAACCGTTTACTGTTTGATGCATGGAATCCTGAAGAAAGCCGAACGAACTACCCAACTCTTTCGACACCGCAGTTGCTCGATGATGCGCTCCCGCATGAGCAAATTCTCAGTGATGGTGAACAAAATGATGCCAGCATGGATACCGTCAATTTGCTCATGTTTGCCATGCTCCGAAAAGTCTTTGAAGACCAGATGCAGGAACTGGTAGGGTATCGGGAGCGTGGTCTACAGTATATTACAGCTGTGCGGTTTTAGCGGCAAATGCCCTTGCATCCTGGCTGTAAAGGGTAAACAATGGTTGCGTCTCTCACTTTTTTCTCTGTGATATGTCACCTCTGTCCGTCCCAAAATCGACGCCCATTGCCATCTATGGTTTTGGCATCGAAGGTCAGGGAACGCTGAATTATCTACTCGCCCAAGGTTTTTCCGATATCACGATCATAGACCAGCGTGAAGATCTCGTTGTCCCTACAGGGGCAGCTGCCATTCTTGGGCAGGGTAGTGAGGCCTCTTTGGGTGCCTTCTCCATCATTTTTCGCGCTCCGGGTATTTGGCGCTTTTCTCCAGCGCTTCTTGCGGCGGAAGCAAAGGGAGCACGTATTACTTCTCAACTGGAAGTCTTTCTGCACCTTGCTCCCTGCACAGTCATTGGCGTTACGGGAACGAAGGGGAAGTCTACGACGACGTCACTCATGACGCACATTTTTCGTGAAGCGGGTGTCGATGTCTACCTTGCCGGCAATATTGGTACAGACATGCTCCATTTGCTCTCACTGGTTACTCCAGCATCAGTTGTGGTACTGGAACTTTCCAGTTTCCAATTGGATGCGGTGGGGGTGAGTCCACGCATCAGTATTGTGCTGGATATTGTGGAGGAACATCAGGATATCCATGGCTCTCTTGAGGCCTATGTCGCGGCCAAAGCAGAAATTGCCCGCCATCAACGGGTGGATGATATATTGCTCTGTGCGCCCAACAACGTCCTCTCGGCAGGTATTGCCGACTTGTCACCGGCACGAACCAAATACTCCTGGTGTACGACAGAAGAGATGCCTTGTCAGCTTCCTACGTCGGCGACTTGTGCCCTCACGGTGCACCATCAGACCATTCTCTGGCACCATGCAGGGAAGGAAACGGAGTTGCTCCCTCTCACGGCAGTTCCCCTGCTTGGCGCGCATATGCTGCACAACGTGTTTGCTGCAGTTCTTCCTCCGCTCCTCCGGGGTATTGATCCACAGGTCGTCGCC
>PFFG01000006.1 GCA_002783265.1 Candidatus Gracilibacteria bacterium CG17_big_fil_post_rev_8_21_14_2_50_48_13
TGTTACTGGAAAAAATGCGTCATGCAAATAAAAAGTTGGCAAAAAAACACCAAGAAAATACATATATTACCGAAACAACAATATTTGCTTTTGTCACCTTAAATATGTGTAGTATTTATAAGGAATTTTTTCCGTTTTAGACAATTGTCAAGCAAGCCCCCCCCCAAAAAAAAATACACATATCCTTGCCTTATTTTTTCTTCGCCCATTCTACAACCTCCCTATAAAGACTCTCCGCATCTTTATCAACAATCTCGGCACACATGCACATGTGTTCGCGATAATAAAGAACCATCTGCTGAAAAACCTCCTGAGGAAGAGTATAGAAATCTGAACAATTGGCGCCACTGGAGACCTCAAAAAATGCCCGGTTGGGAAACTTTGACGCTCCAATGACCGATCGAAAATCTTGAATGTGAATGTGCATTTCATGCATTAAGCGAACCAGTTGTTGCACTTCCTCCCGTGTTAGTGTCACACGATCAGGAGTCCGTGATCGCGGTTTAACCGTTAGAGCACTCTGCTTCTGTACAGCACGACTTGTATTCTTCGTAATATCGCGTGGATCCACCCGCTCTTCATGTTGAATAGGAACAGTCGATGCTCTTTTCACTTGCTCAACTTTTTCATGAACATCTTCAAACTTGGTCATACAAGTTAAATCTTACAGAATCGGGAGACACCGCTCAGACGCTTAATCACCCCCAACAAAAAGCACCTGATCCGGACGCCCATCTGCACGCAGATGTGGCATCAGGGTGCGTTCCGCAGAACGCGCTATTATCGCTGGTATTCCAGAGAAAGTATATCAGCAAATACTGCGCTTAGACTACCTACTTTCGAAAAAGCAGACAAGTTTTTCCATCATCACAGACGAGCCCTACCCTTTCCCACCAACAAAATTACAGTACACTGAACACGTCATCCTCTTACTGAAGAATCTATGCACTACCAACCGCGCCCGGAATCACAGTCAGATCAAATGGAGCTGAGTAACATTGGCAAGGTCAACGGACTTCTATTTTCCTTCAACAAGCTCTTACAAGAGGCAGGACTCACAAATTTTCAACGACAAACAGCCAAAACGCCTGAAGAGGCGCATGTGCTCTGCCAGGGTATTCAAGATTTCTTTTGGAAAGTGATGAGAAAGGAGATTGCCCTTCATCCGAAGTATGGTGACACCCTTGCAAACATCGCAGAACGCATTGAAGAAATCGAAGAGGAGCTATAGAATACGAAGTAACTCTTTTTGGTTTTGTCACGTGCATAATAACCGCTTTTCGTACGGATTTTTTACGGTTT
This sequence comes from Candidatus Gracilibacteria bacterium CG17_big_fil_post_rev_8_21_14_2_50_48_13, assembly GCA_002783265.1. Classification (GTDB taxonomy): domain Bacteria; phylum Patescibacteriota; class Gracilibacteria; order 1-14-2-50-48-13; family 1-14-2-50-48-13; genus 1-14-2-50-48-13. Next base: position 1,303 of record PFFG01000006.1, read on the forward strand.
CTTTGATTTGTCAATATACCAGTTATCCTAGACCTATCCTTGAAAAACTTTCAAGAACTGCATCACATTTGGGAACAAGCGCACTTCAAGCGCCTCCTCTGCAGTAAAATACCTCAGTTCGACACATTCCTTCGAAGGAACAAAGTCGAGATTTTTGAGAGATGCTCTGTAGATCACGTTACAAAAGGGCGTATTATGCTCATTTCGCGTCGTCACGAAGTACACAGGAGCATCCCCAATATCCATAAGGGTCAACCCTGTCTCTTCCATCACCTCCCGACGTAGTCCCGTGTGTGGATCCTCATCATGATCAAGTCCCCCACCCAACAAATCCCAACCACCATTATCTTCGCGAGACAGTAAAAATCGCCCCTGAACATCCAGGATAAGGGCCTTCACACTGACACGATAAAAACAACTTGGTAGGTCCATTTAATTGAGAATAGCGAGAGATATATTTAAAAGAGTCGCAAAGGAAACCCAGGCAAGGTATGGAACCAGCAACCATCCCGCAGTTTTTTGCACACGAAAAGCCAAAACTGTCAGATACACAATGAGTCCAAGTAAAAGAAGAATCACTACAGCTCCACCAATAAGCTGCTGTAGCCCAAAAAACACTAGGCTCCATGCCAGATTGAACACAAGCTGCACACCATACACAACCAGTGCTTTTCGCGCGTAAGGCCGCTCTCTATGCATCCAAAGAAGATAGGCTGAAACACCCATTGCCGCATACAGGAGCGTCCATACAGGACCAAATATCCAGCTCGGCGGCGTAAAGAAAGGCTTCGCTAGACCTGCATACCATGTAGGAATATTGGGAACTGTCGCAAGAGAACCAAGAATACCCGCGAGTTCTGCAATCATTATTGAGAGAAGCGCCCCAAAAACATGTTTGATCATCGTGCATTGCAAGGAAATAGACTGTTTCTTGTTCGAGTATACAGGATGTCGAAGGAGAAGAAAGCGTACTTGATTTTTTATCTTCATTCTATAGAATCTTTATATTAAAGATAATTTACGATTGATGTATAGCAGCCTTAAAGCACAATATGCAGTACTTGTCGCACTTCGAGCAGCCTTCGACAGCGAGAGAACGTGGCGTCGGGAAACAGCAAAAGCACTCAAGCTCACAGAGACCGACATTAGTGGACTTTTTGCAGTGCTCACAACAGAACCCTGCACGCCAGGTGACTTTCAAAAACAAACAGGACTTACGTCAGGAGCAGCCACAACAGCCATAGATCGGCTGGAAAAACTTGGTTATCTCAAAAGACAGGTCAGCAAAACAGATCGAAGGCGCATTCATCTCGTCCCCATCGCAAAAAAGATGACACGCGTGACAAATAGTCTTGAAAAACGCGCTCAACAGTTTCTCGATATTACAGAACAATTTGGCCTGGAGGAACTTGCCATTTTACGTCGATTTCTCGGCGGCATTGTGCACCTCAATGAGAAGTAATTTTGCACTTCGTTTCATGCGCTTAATGGCACGCTCACGCAGGAGCGCGTCGCTTTTTGAGTAGCCTTCTTCAGTATATACAACTGTCAGTGGCGCACGTCCCCGCGTGTATTTTGCCCCCTTCCCCTCACGATGAAGCTCCAAACGGCGAGGTAAATCATTAGTGATCCCACAATACAAGGTGTCGTCAGCACACCTGAGCATATAGACTGTATAGCGTGATTCTTGTGTCATGCGTCCAGTATCTGCATTCCAAAAAAAATGACAAGAGCGCCCCAGAAGGTAGCGCTCTTTTCGAGGGAAAATTCCTTTTCAAACCTATTCGGGTTTAAAAGGCATCTGATCCCAAATTTTTTCTGCCTGCTTAATCTTCTCCCGAAAGACTTTTGCAATGGGGAGTTGCTCCCGGTAAGCAAGCATCTCGTAGGACAGGATGTCTGTCCCATTATAGAGCTTGTACACTTCCCAGAAGTCTCGTGGTTCAAGCATATCAAGAGCAAGAAGGATCACTTCTTTCGGAGTGATACTATCCTGCACGGTAAAGTAAATATCCTTACCGTCGGGAAGAAGCTGATGTGGCTCCCCTCCCGTTAGACATTCCAAGAGAATGCCCGTGGGTGTACCCGTCCGAGCATTCTTCAGGGGCAGGCACATGAATGGGTTGTCCATTTGCCTGCGGATAATAGTCAGCCACACCATTTTATAGGTCTGGTTTTTCATATCAGAACCCACTTGGGCTGATACCGCAACAGGAAACGCAAAACCGGAAAAGATCAACAACAGAATCAAACAGAATTTCATACCGCACCTCTATTTTTGTTTGCGATTTTTTATCTGCATGTAAGAAGAAAGTCAAGAGGTCCTATTTTGCACGCTTTGCGTATACCAGATTCATTTCTTGTTTTCTCGCGAGAAGTATCTGACGAATCACTTCATACGGCATGGGTAGAGCGAGGGAGAATTGCATTGTTCCCTTCCCCTTTGCATAGGGTGTCAGCACATCGCCTAAACGCTCCTCAATTCCGCGTGTACGAGGGTAGATGCTCACGTGATGCGGAAATGCAGCAAAATAGAGAAATACCCGGCCGTGGAGTTTGTACGCAGGTATGTTATAGCTCATCTGCTCAACGGCATCAGGCACTAGCTCTAAAAAAAGAGCCCTGAGTGTTCGTAGTACCTCCTGCGACGCCTTGGGGAAACCTGCGATGTATGTGTCTACTGTTTGAGACATGTGGATTAGATTGATTATTTTCCCTCAAAAGCGCGCACTAATGGCGCAATTTCTAATTTTTTCATTGGAAGGAAGGCCTGCACAAGACGATCTATCTGCTCCTGTGCCCCCTGTTGCATCATGTCGCCCAGTATGCGCGGGGTAACTTGCCACGATACACCGTACGCATCCTTACACCAGCCGCATTGTGCCGCCTTGGGCACGCGGGAGAGTTTTTCCCAGAAATAATCGATCTCGTCCTGATCTTCGCACTCAATGATAAATGAAAAGGCCTCGTTGAAAGCAAAGGCATGATCGTAGGCACTGTCCATAGCAACAAACCACTGTCCTTCAAGCTCGACATCCGTAAACATCACATCGCCGGGTTTATTGGGTTCCATCCCGGCGGGATACTCGGCAAGTTGACCTCGACGCGCCTGCATACGTGCATGCGGGGCGTGAGAAAACAGATCCATATACAACTCCGTTGCCTCCCGCGCCTTCCCATAGGCATCCCCCACAAACAGCATAGAGGGCATCAGCTTTGGACGAGGATCCCCTTCCGGATTCGTCAAAATCAACTGCCAAGAGACACCGAATTTGTCTTGAATCCAACCATAGTGCGGGCTGAACGGGTACTCACCAAGGGGCATAAGCACCTGTCCCCCCTCAAGAAGTTCCCCCCAAATAGTATCCATGTTTTCCCGCGCCGCTGGATCCTGCGAGGGATCAAAATTGACCATAAACGACACAGAAGGATTGAGCGTGAAGATGGGCCCAGCGCTAATGGCCATACACTTCTGCCCAAAAATCGTGAAAGAAACCAGGTCGCTGTCTCCGGAGGGCGTATTTCGCAGGAGCGTGGTGTGATCGATGTGGGACTCAGGAAAAATACGCGTATAGAAGGCGGCTGCTTCTTTTGCTTGCGTGGCAAACCAGAGATGGGGGATGATTTTTTGCATGGAGGAGAAGGAAAAAATGCTCTCCATCCTTATAGCATACCCCGTGTTCTCCAAGCGAAAGTTTTTGCCAGAATGCAGAGGCTCATGCATTATAGGTGCAATCATCCACCAACCATTCTATGCAGACCTTCCCCACACCAGAAGTATACGTTGCTCAAAGCGCCATTCATGGACGTGGTGTCTTTGCTGCACGAGATTTTACCCCTGGTGAAATCATTGAATATGCGCACGCCGTGCGCGTCCCAGCATCTGAGCAACCCTTTCTGGATCAAACCGTTCTCTACAACTATTACTTTACGTGGAATGGTGACAACGCCATCGTCCTGGGAAATGGTTCCATTTACAATCACTCCTATGCTCCCAATGCGCGGTATGACAAGGAGTTTGCCACAAATACACTCATCATCGTCTGCATAGCGCCTATACGCGCCCATGAGGAAATTACCGTCAATTACAACGGAGACCCGGCAAATACGTCTCCCGTCTGGTTTGATAAAGGCAACGCTTAGGCCTTGGGCGGTTTTCCAAACTACTTGGCATTTTTTGGATTGCGATGGGGACAGCCCGGCCAGCAACAAGGGCGTTTCATACCGTCCCGCATTTTTGAAAGGCCTTTTTCGATGCGAATGGCGCGGGTTTCAGCCTGTTTACCGGAAGTAACCCAGCAAATCCACTCGTTACGCGCGATGGGAGAAATAGATTCCCAAAGAGTATGCGTGAAGGGATCAGACAAAATGGCCTTGGCAAAGTCGTCGGGCAGTTCGTGGAATTCTAGGCCGGGGGAGAGTGTTGTTGAGGGCATAGCGAGCGAGTTGTTTTGTTATGCAACTCTATTGTACAATATGTCCAGATTCTTCATAAGTGCAATGAACAAAATCAACACCGGTCGTGCCATCATACGCGTAGAATATCGTGGAACGGACGCCGTGTATCCTGCGGTGCTCCTTGTGCGGGAGAAAAATGGTCTCTATTCCCTGCCCGGTGGTCAGATGGAGACCTATGAAAAACAAGCGCGCGAAGCCATGATTCGTGAAGTTGCAGAAGAACTGCATATTCGGGTGCAAAACTCGCTTTTTACCAAACCGCACCATGTGCTCGCATGGGCAAGCACAAAATACCATCATGATATTTTTGAAGTCATTGCCTCAGGAAATCTGCGCATAGACCCAAGAGAACTCACAGGTATTGGCTTTTTGAACACCGGGCGAAAGAATCAGATCCCGAAGGAACTGCTCGCAGGTCACGTGAAAGCCCTTATAGACAGTGGTCTTGTAGAAAACAGGCAAAAACATGGCCTGAGCCCTCTTACGATTCCTAGGGAGTATTTTCGGCCTGTCAAAAATAGCCCTGTTGAGTCTTGGGAGGTGCAGAAGAAGAAGTTTGGGTAGAGTTTTGAGGGGTAGGATAGCTGTACAGATGGGTGACCGCCACTCAAGTGACTACCCTACCATGGGTTATGGTAGTGATCTTTTTATACGCGTCAAACTTGTTTTGTTTCGAAAATCCAATTGGTTGATATTGATCGAGACGTCTCTTAGAATTGCCTCAGCAAAAATGAATTTCTGTAGACTGTAAAAAATGCAAGTTAACGCCAAGGCTTATCAGAAACGATTAGTTGAGTATCTACATTCAGTAAAAACTCTACCACTTTCATTGCTTGTACAAGACAGTTGTAGTGAAATTGCACGGCTCCTTGGCTACTGGATCCTTGCAGAGGAGCCTGTACTTGCCCGGATTTTCAAAGGTACTAACCTCACAAGTCTACCATCCCACGATGTTCTGGTGCTTACGTGCGCACAGAACATGCAGATTTGGGACCCAACCATTTGGCAAATTCGACCACACGCACAAAGTATTTTAGTGGATACATGCCATAATGAAGACGACATTTGTTCAACGTTAACGAAGCACTATGGCGGCAGATGGCACCTTTCTGAAATACTGGAGAAGCAGGTGGATGATAACTATCTAGAACAGCTGGAAAGTGTTATTCGTGCGAATATTGGTTGAAGCAGTTGAGGTGTGAGTCACTTCATTTGCTCTATCATCACCGTTTATGAAAGAGTACAACTCTAGATTTTAGACCACACGGCGAGGCCATTGCCATCCGGATCCGTAAAATGAAACCGCCGCCCACCGGGAAAGTCGTAGATATCCTGAGTAATGGCACCACCTGCGGCTAGAATGGAATCCCGCGTTGATTCCAGAGCATTAGAGTACAAAATCACCAAGGGAGCGGCGCCAATGGGAGCATTTTGCGCGAATCCGCCCTCCATGTGTCCATCATGAAATGCCGCATACTCTGGTCCAAAGTCCTGGAATGTCCAGCCAAAAACCTCGCCATAAAATACTTTGAGAGCAGAAATGTTGCGAGCGCCCAGCTCGATGTAGTTGATGGTGTGGTGACGCATACAGTTTACAAAAAATAAATTTATAAAGGTGAGATAACTGCATCAAGGGTCGGATCCCCCGTAAAAATCATCCAGTTGTTTTCAAACTGTTGCACCCAGCCCCGCGAATCCCTGTACCAAATACTCACCGGTGCACCCACAATATTCCAAGCATTATACTTCGCCAAATAGGAGTAGTTCCACCAAGGGAGCATGTATGCGCGCTCGACCTTCGCGTTATACAACACGGCAGTTTGGGTACCTCCGCTTTCACGCACCACTTCACCCCACACATTGCCAAACTTTCTGTATGTGCCCAGCACCCCAAGACTGCGATTTGCCACTTCTATATCGATGGCAGTTTTTGCAACATCGGGAATGGTCTCGGCAGGCGTATCCGTGGCATTTTCCATAGCAATCATATTGTCCACCGTCTGCATCTGGGGACTGAGAGCCAGAAACTGGGTAATTTTCGCTTTGTACGAATCCAAAATGGGAAACCGGTCCGTCTCGAAAAGCGGCGCCAGGTTGTATTTAGCAAAAGCACTCCAATAGTACACAAACTGACTCAACTTCTCCTGCCGTTCCGTGGAATAAAAGTAGCGAATGCGCCTCCCATTGTTCGCATAAAAACGCGTCGTATCAAACAACGATTGTTCGGGCACGGTTTCCAGTTTTTTCACCAGCACCATAAAATAGTAGTCACTAAGATGACCGGGGGTGGCAGAACTATCATAGAGGTCCGTAAAGGAATACCCCTTCGCTGTGTACTCCGTGTAAAAAGGTGCATAAAAGTCATAGAGTGCGGCAAAAGAATCATAGGAACGATTGCTGAGGCGCACAGCAAATCCACCTTGTTTCAAGGCATAGAGAAGCCGAATATTCGCCCATGCCTCAGTTGCGGAGCTATACACCAAGTACTGCGAGTTTGTACTGACAGAATCAAAGTTGTGGGAAAGCTCATGGACTAGGCCGAAGGTCAGCATGCCATAACTATTCCAGTCGCGAATGATTTCATTCAGAGCGAGATCCGAAAGAGTGACAGGATTTCCCGCATATCCCCAGGCTGGGATAGTCAGATGCCCATAGGGACACGATGGAGTTGCCACATTGGGGTTTACCGTTGGATCATAGGCACAGCGCTCGCGGAAAGTAACAATAGCGCCATTGTAGGGTTCCAGTCCCGTCACTTGAATGAGAGCCTCCTCGCTGGCGCTGAGCATGTCAGCAAAGGCCTCCGGACGCTCAAGAAGCTTGGCGTGTGCAGGAGTCCACTCAAGGCGCACTTTTCCACGTTCCAGAATGCCTGTGTTGCGAAAAGCTGTCACCGCAGGTGAATCCTGCGCAGGCGGAGTAGGCGGGGCGGGGGTCGGCGGGACAATGGGACTAGGTTCGGGAGTGGGAGATGGAACTTCTTCTACAGGTGGATTTTCCTTGGCGTGAGCACCAAGAAAAGCGTCAAGTACATACGCCATATCCCTGCGGGTCATAATATGATCCGGCTTTGAATCATCAATAAAAGTCAACAGGCTGCGCGCCTCCGCCTCACGAAACAGTGGTGCATACCACTCTTCCCCCTTCCCTACAGGCGTCAACGCAACCTCAAACGTCGCAAAAAGAATGCGCAGTCCCTCCGCCAGATTGATGGTGCGATCAGGATGAAATAGACCATCCCCATAGCCCTGCACAATGTTGTGCGTCCAGGCAAAATACACATAGGCGCTATACCATTCGTCAAAGTGAACATCCTCAAATCGTTGCCGTCCATCAGGCAACGAGTAGGTAATCTCATCACTTTTCGCACCAAGCACCACCTTGAGAAATTCGGCACGATTAACGACACGATCCGGACGAAACGTACCGTCCTGGTATCCATGAATGATGTTTTTGGTCGTCAGCGTGGTGAGAACTGACGACAAATCTGACCCATCGGGTACATCCGAGAATGCTGCGAAGGCAGTACCTGAGATACAAAGGAGCGCGGCAAGGACTAGGGACAAGAGGCACCGCAGACAGTGAATGGTGGAACGAAACAACATAAAGCACGAGAAAAAATGAGCTCGGGACTACGCGTCAGCATACGGAAATCTTACCTTTACGCAACGGTGAATAAGGTCATTCCCCATCGACTTCCGCGAGGTACGGGATAAACCGTGTATACAATTCGAAGGCCTTCAGGAGTAGCATCGCTTCGCGATCTCCATCAAGATTATGAGTCACATACGTCAGCGCTGATGTGAAGTGCTTAGTCCGCAGAGTCTCCCCCAACGAGATAGATTATGAACTCATTATGCAATGAGTACACACTGTAAAAGTGTGTTGATATATGTCAAGCTTGTTGTGTGGCTTATACACGTCCTTATCGACTATTCCGTGACGACGCGGACACTTTTTCAAGAGGTTGGGGTTAGTATCTCCTCTTTGATCTCTGCGGGAACACGTTTACCTTGGGACATAATACTGGGGTTACACAGGAAGTATCTTAAACTTCATAGAATCTGTCCAGTATGTGGGGTACCTGCCAAGCAGCATATACCCAAAAAATCAATTATCAAAACGACGGGATTCGCCCACCTCACGATGGCCTCGCTACCTCGCTGAGCGCTCGGTGCTCGCCTCATCTGCGGCGGAGCCCCGAAGGTTTGGCAAAAGCACATTATGGTGCTTTTGCCTGCACTGGTTTCGAATCCCTCTCTCTACAGAGGCTCACGTTCAAATACGCCAGCGAGCGCTGGACGGTTACTTCGATTATATTTTGGCGGAGAGAGAGGGATTCGAACCCCCGGGACCTTGCGGCCCAACGGTTTTCAAGACCGCCGCGATCGACCACTCTGCCATCTCTCCGTGCCGCACAATCAGGTCGAACGAAAAAAGTATAGGCAGAGTTTTCAAACTGTCCAGAATTTCTTGCATTCTGCGTCCTTTTTCCACATGATGCCCTTGTCTATTCTGCCCCACTATGCTCAAAACTCTTTTTGGTTCAGGTGCCCGCGTCAAGCTCCTCAAGCGATTTTTACTGCATCCTGACCGTGAATTTTTTGTTCGGGAACTGTCCCGCCTGACGGATGAGCAGATCAATGGCGTCCGTCGCGAATTGGCCAATCTCAAGAAAATCGGCCTGGTTCGCATGCGATCCCGCGATCGAAAAAAATACTATTTCGTCAACCGCGACTTCCAGTTTTATCCGGAGCTACGGTCCATCTTCCTCAAGACAGTTTTCGATAAAGAAGATCTCTCCGCAACTCTTCTAGAGCTCGGTCAGGTGGATTTCCTCCTCCTCTCAGGAAGTTTTACGGGCAACAAAGTCAGCCAGGTAGACCTGCTCATCGTCGGGGATATCGACAGTGACACCCTCGCCGAATTCATCGACAGTTTATCCCGTGATCAGCAGCAAATCCGCTACTCGCTCATGACTACAGAAAACTTCCTCTACCGCTATGAATACCAGGATGCCTTCGTTCACGGACTCCTTTCCGACCAAAAAAACTCGATTGTCATCAATAAACTCGAGAAAACTTTGAAAAATCCTTGATTTTACTGGAGAATCCTGTAGATTTTTCGCGCAATTTTTGAAGTATCATTTATACGTCCCCCATGCACACGCTTGTCCAAGAATATCAGAAAAAGTACACGAAAGATAAGTTTCCCCAGCTGCGCCCGGGTATGACCGTGAAAGTAACCCACAAGTTTTTGGAGGGGACAAAGGAGCGATCCCAGGTTTTCCAAGGTGTTATTATCAAGATGCACGCAAAAACATCACTCAACGCAACCTTCACAGTGCGCAAAGTAGTCGATGGAATTGGTGTAGAAAAGATCTACCCAATCCACTCTCCTCGCATTGAAATCGAGGTTCTCCGCGCATCTAAGGTGCGCCGTTCTAAGCTCTACTACCTCCGCGACCGCGCTGGTAAGTCTGCTCGTCTTCGTGAAAAAGACATGGAATTCAAGGATATTCTCGTGGAGAAACCAGCCTACAATGAAGATCTCGTTGTAGAAGCACCGGTAGAAGAGGAGGTAGTAGCAACAACTGAAGCTCCTGCAGCTGAAGCAGCCACTACAGAAAACGCATAATGCGCACCGTTGTTCTCCTCGGAAACTTTGGAGCAACGAATATTGGAGATGAAGCATTGCTGGAAAGTATGCTTCATCTTTTTTCTTTGGAAAAAAATACGCACGTGCATGTACTGAGCGCACGTCCTGACGACACCATGCACCGCTACGGGGCATCATACCATATTACCAGCTCACACCTGTTTCCCGTCGGATTCCGCAGTCTCATCACCTTGCCTCAGTGCATAAGGTCTTTGTGGAAACTCCGCAGCGAAGCTACTGACGTCTATTTTGGTGGTGGCGGCCTCTTTACCGACCACTCTTCACTCTACGCCGTGTTTTACTGGTGGGTGCAGTTTTGGTTTGTGCGCCTTGTGCTCAAAAAGCCAGTCCACATCATAGGGCAATCCTTTGGCCCCCTGGAGCGGCCCCTTGCGCGCCTACTGACAACTCAGGTACTCACACGCGTTGCCAGCGTAAGCGTGCGCGATGACAGCTCTGCCGTTCTTGTCAAAGAACTTGCACCCATGTGCACCCCGACCGTACTGCCCGATCTTGCCTTCTCCTACCCGCTTCCGACGCATGCAAAAACTGCACGCAAACCTTTGCGTATAGCCCTCTCACTTCGCCCGTGGAAAGACACACACCACTGGGAACAGGTCATCCTTTCCACCCTCGGTAGCCTTGCGAAAAGCACCCCCATAGATGTTGTACTTGTGCCGATGCAAAGCATAAAAGAAGAGGATCTCAGCATTCTCGAGGGCATGCAGCGACGTCTCAGCGCCCTGCCCAATATTACCGTGCGCATGGAGCATCTCCACAGTTTTGCCGAAGTTGCCAAGCTGCTTTCCACCTGCACCCTCAGCATCGGGCAACGCCTGCACTTCCTGATTTGCTCACTGCGGAGCGGAACTCCCTGTGTTGCCCTTTCCTACAGCAATAAAGTAGCCGCTATTATGAATGAGGCAGATATGCCGGTCTTGTTTGAGCCAGAGGAAGCGAGTTTGACCAGTGCAGTAGAGAGCATCACACAGGATTGCAAAACCTTCGAAAAACGCGCCAAGGAGTTCGCTTCGCAGAAGACAAAGGAATCAGAGCCCCTGAAGACCATGGTCGCCCTCTAAGACCTCAGCTACAACCACCCCTTCGCAAGGAGCGCTGCCATAGCCGCCTCTTCTTCACCCTTCCGTTTGCTACTACCCTGCCCCTCACCCACAAGTTCATCTCCAATATAGGCGCCCATCACAAAGCTCTTCTCATGATCCGGCCCCTCTTCGCGCAGCAGCTCATAATGCGGCGTCACCGAGTGTCGTTCCTGCACAAGCTCCTGAAAACGCGACTTACTGTCCACATGGAGTTTTTTCTCCACAATGGCATCCGTAGCGGGCAGAATAAACTCTTCTATAAACTTTGCCGCCACCGCATAACTCTCCCCCAAATACAGTGCGCCAATGAGCGCTTCGAGCGTGTTCGCGAGAATATAATCCTTGCGTCGTCCACCACTCATTTCTTCCCCGCGGCTCAGTAAGAGAAGATCGCCCAGTGCGAGTTCCTTGGCCACCGCCGCCAAATGGTCCCGCTTCACAAGCGCCGAGCGTATTGCCGTCAGTTCCCCCTCTTCCTTCTCAGGAAAGCGCTTGTAGAGAGCATCCGTGACCACAAGTTCTAACACCGCATCACCAAGAAACTCAAGGCGCTCATTAGAGCCGGTCAGGGCATTTTCATTTTCGTTCAAGTAGGAACGATGAATAAACACCTGCGAGGCAAGAAGCGCATCAGACAACTGAATTCCCCGTTTTTTCAGACCAGACCAATCAACATGAGGGAGTTCCATAAGCTGCAGTTAGGACGCAAGAAGTTCTTCCTTGTGCTGCATCACGTTGTTCAGCACACCATTCACAAACTTTGGACTCGCCTCATCACCAAATTTCTTTCCCAGCTCGATAGCTTCGTTAATGGCTACCACATCCGGCACCTCTTCATTGTAGAGAATCTCGTAGATTCCAATGGACAAAATACCCCGATCAAGGAGCGAAATTTTCTCAAAGGGCCACTCAGGCGCAAAACGCTCGATAATGGCGCGAAGGCTTTCCATGTGGTTTTCCACGCCTTCTACAATCGCCAACGAAAAAAGCAGGTCCTGTACCTCATAGTGGAAATAGTGGAGGGCGAGCGCTTCTAGAATCTGCTTCGCACTTTTTTGCTGGTCATAATAAAACCAAGTGAAAAGTGTTTGCAGTGCGAATTCTCGACACAGGTGCCTGCTTATATTCATTGCAGTAGGAGCGGGATATCAAATACCAAACGAACGTAAGTCTGCCTTACGCCTCAATCTTTGTTACCTTCTTCGTCTTCGTTACCGTAATAACCTGACGACCCTTATACATACCACATGCAGCACAAACGTGATGTGCCAACTTTGCTGCACCACAGCTATCACAAACCATAAGGTGCGTGCGGCCCTCAAGCTGGTTGCGCTTGCGCGTAACGAAGGATGCAAAACGGCGGTGAGTGCGGGCTTTCGAGGATTTCTTCTTAGGTACTGCCATCGTGAGAATTGAAAAATATGTCGGGTGAAGTGTAGCGGTAATTTCAGGGAATGCAATGGTTTTGTGCGGTATTTCCAGACAAAATACATGCAGATTGCGTCTCTATGGCATATACTTACCATGTATGCACTTTTGCTGTAGCTATGAAAAATCGCTTTATTCTTGAGGAAGATACCATAGATAATTCCCCCGAGTATGCCCATATTCTCCGGGAAAAGCATCTTTTGCTCGCACGAGTTTGCCAAGACATCCGAACAGGGATGCACCTTGCGGATATAAACATGCCCCCAGAAGTTGGCTATAGCGTGCTGGAGACGCGACTTGGCAAGAAACAAGCATCCCTCCTGGAAGGGCTTCTGCTCGTTGATATACCTAGCCTCATGCAGCCTCTGAATGACTTCTCCGTCAATGGAGCACAGCGATTTATCGATGTCCGTTTTCTCCTGGAAGACATTCTCAATCTAGGTAATGGGTCTATTCTCGGCAAAAACTACAACGCGATTTTGACACTCTACAATTCCCTCATGGATCTTCTTGACCAATGGCCACGCACATGAATACAGGTAAAGCGGTTCGCTACTACTTTTCTAAGGCTTTCCAATATCCTTGGCGAATTGGATTTGTGTTTGTGTTGCTCCTTCTCGTCAGTGCAGCGGAGTTCACTGCACCCTACCTCAACAAACTCATCATCAATGCCCTTGAAAACTGGAACGGCGAAAGCCTCGATGTACTTCGTGAAATTTTTATGTATGGGGGCCTCTGGCTTGGTCTGTTACTTGCCATATTTCTTCTTGAGTCATGGCGATCCTTTTCCGTTTGGGGCGTCATGAACCACATCTGGCGGAACGCCACAGGTGAGCTCCTTCAAAAGATGTTTTCTCTTCCCATGCGATACCACATCAATCAAAAGGGCGGATCACAATTAAAACTCTTCGACGACTTTGAAAGTTCCTTTTGGTATATCGGAGATACAGTACTATTGCGACTATCACAGGCTTTCCTCAATTTAAGCGTGGGGCTTGTAATTATTTTTCTCTTCGATTGGAGAATGGCCCTCGTTGCACTGGCCCCCTTTCCCTTTTATGCTCTGTTCATGACGTTTGTGGAGGCCAAAAACAGCATCGCTCAAGATGAAGTAAATAACCGCTGGAACGTCCTCTTTGGTAAAATTGGAGACGTGTTTACGAACATCGTGACCGTACATGCTTTTGGACGCCAGGCAGATTTTTACCGCAGTATCGATCGTGATAAAAACACAACCCTTGCCCTCCAGCACCGCATCAATATTCGTTGGGCCATTACCGATACCCTGCAACAGTTTTTGCGGAACGTCGCCTGGGTTCTCGTCATCGGAGTTGGGGCGTACTTTGTAGTGGAGAAAAGCCTCACGATTGGCGATATCGTCATGTTCTTAGGATTCACACAGTTTATTTACGGTCCCATTGCTGTGTTATCTGCACAAGTGGAAAAGTTTCAAAAGTCCTGGAAACACTATCTACGTGGCTTGCGTCTCCTTGACTACGAAGACGCGGTCATTTCAGGGAAGAAAAAGATCACCAATGCCAAGGGGCACATTTCCGTTGAACATCTTTCATTTCAATATGACGACGGCAAACATATACATACGCTAAGTGATGTTTCCTTTGAAATTCTTCCCGGTGAGACCGTGGCTCTTGTTGGACACTCGGGCGCAGGGAAAACCACACTTACTTACCTCTTGCAGCGATTTTATGATCCCATGAAGGGTACTATTCGCTTTGATGGCATTCCCTACCCAGACCTCGATCTAGAAAGTCTCCGTCAGCAAATGGCCATTGTCTTCCAGGAAAACACCATGTTTCACGATACCATTGCTGCCAATATCTCACTTGGGCAGAAAAAGTTCAGCCAGAAAGCGATAGAGGCTGCGTGCAAAAAAGCAGCCATTCATGATTTTATTCTTAATCTTCCTAAGGGATATAAAACCATCGTGGGCGAACGTGGTGTCAAACTTTCTGGTGGACAACGTCAACGTGTTGCCATTGCACGAGCTATTCTTAAAAACCCTTCCTTTATCATCTTCGATGAAGCCACCTCTGCCCTCGATTCCAAAACAGAACGCGATGTACAAAAAGCCATTGTTTCTCTAACAAAAAATACCTCTACGCTGATTATTGCACATAGACTTTCGACGGTTGCCCATGCGCACAAAATTCTTTTTCTGGAGAAAGGTCGCGTGCTGGCCATGGGTACTCATGAGGAGTTACTTACAACCTGTCTTCCCTATGCCCAGCTCGTTGCTCTGCAGAAAGGCGGGGTTTTAGACGAATCGTAGTACTCGTGTAACAACAGATTTTGATTCATTGCGGATGACAAAGATCTCCTGAGAAGTCAGTATAGTATCATTGTTCTTTATAGTCCCCTCTGATATGATACACGTAAGAAATCCTTACTTTCCTACTATGCAGGATAGAGTCGTGCAACCAACATCAAAGGGACAGATCACTATACCCAAAGAGTGGCGAAAAAAGTTCCCCACGAGTAATTTTCTCATTAAACCAGGAGAGACGAAGTTAGAAATAATTCCTGTGTACATTGATGAGTTGACGAAGGAAGACATAATTTTTGACGCTGAACGCGATAACCAAGGGAAAGGGGTATCTCCGGAAGAACTGATTACCCTCATGAGAAAAGCAGGTCATGGATAAAATCGTGAAATATTTGAGAAAGATTCCTAGTAAAGAAGCAGCGAAAATAATCGAAACGTTGCACCATATCAATAGCTCGGGAAAGAATACACCCGGAAGCATCGCTCTATCGGGGAAAAAAGACTGGTTTCGCATACGCGTCGGCCAATACCGCATTGTGTTCTCCGATGAAGATGGCGATATCCGTATTCAAAAACTCACTCGACGAAATGATAATACCTACAAAAACCTTTAGATTTTCTTTACATTCACAAATTCTTCTGTAGAATTTTCCTGCTTTGACCCAGTTAAAGACAGTAGGTGGCGCATATCGCGCATAAATCCTGCTCGAGACGATTCAAAGCAAGGTTCCCTTCATGGTTGAGATTGATTGCATCTGTGCGTCGTCTCCTCCTGAATACATCCCTTGCTTACAACGTAGACGTCTCGTAGACGCCTTTTATTTCTTTCGCCTTTCTCTCCCGCTATGGCAATTTCAAAAGCGAAGAAAGGATCTATCCTAGAAGAACTCAAGGTTCTTGTGGACTCATCACAATCAATCGTGTTTGTAAAAAACAACGGTTTGAACGTCGACGAACTCCTCGAGCTCCGCGGACTTCTCCGAAAGAGTGGTGCCAAGATGAAGATCGCTAAAAAGACCCTCATCCGCCTCGCTCTCAAGGACAAGAATCTTCCAGAGGTAGACGATGCTATCTTAGAAGGTCCAATCGCTGCGGCGTTTGGCATCGAAGATCAGGTATCTGTTGCGAAAATCCTCGCAACGTTTGCCAAGACGCACGAGAAGCTCGAACTTATGGGCGGAATCATGGATGGTGCCATTCTCAGCAAGGCTGAGGTGATGGAACTCTCTGCTATTCCTTCCAAAGAAGAGTTGCTCGCTCGCTTCATTGGCGCAATCAACGGACCCGTTCGCGGCTTTCATGGAGTTCTCCATGCAAATCTTCGCGGATTCGTTCAAGTACTGGGCGCTATCAGCGACAAGAAGCCTGCGTAAGCAGCTTTCCCACGTATTCTTATTTCCATTTTTTTGTTTTACACAATGGCTGACCTTTCAAAAAACGCACAGCAGATCATGGACCTCGTTAAGGACCTCTCTGTGCTTGAGCTCTCTGTTCTCGTTAAGGCTCTCGAAGAGGAGTTTGGTGTTTCTGCCGCTGCTCCAATGATGATGGCAGCTGCTGGTGGTGCCGCTGCTGGCGCTCCTGCTGCTGAAGAGAAGGATTCTTTTGATGTTATCCTGACAAGTGCAGGTGCTCAGAAGATTGGTGTGATTAAGGTGGTTCGTGAAATCACTGGTCTTGGTCTCGCTGAGGCTAAGGGACTCGTTGACGGTGCTCCTAAGGCTGTCAAAGAAGGTGCGAAGAAGGATGAGGCTGAGGACATCAAGAAGAAGCTTGAAGAGGCTGGTGCTTCTGTTGAGCTCAAGTAATTCTTTCCTTCGAAAGAACGCAGAAAACCGCACTTCGGTGCGGTTTTTTTGTGCATACTTTTTTACGGAACAAAAAAAGACCCGCTTCACAGCAGGTCTTTTTTAATCTATGGAGTGCTTTACGCGCTGATGTTCGTTACCTCTACCTTGGTGAGGTAGCTACGATGACCAAAGGTGCGGCGATATCGCTTCTTTGCCTTCATTTTGAAGACTCGAACCTTTTCGCCACGAAGGTTTTCAAGAACCTTGAGCGTCACCTTTGCTCCAGCAACGTAGGGAGCGCCAACTTTAGCATCTTTGCCATCTGTACTCAGGAGCAAAACCTGGTCTACATCAATGCTAGAACCAACCTCAGCATTCTGCTGGTCGATCATAAACGTTCTTCCTTTCTCCACTTGATACTGGTGTCCAGCAATTTCAATGACAGCAAACATGTCGGCGTATAAAAACAACATAAAATCATGCGCGGGTACTATAGGCAAAGCACGAACTGAAGTCAAGGAAAAGCTCACGGTGCGCTCTTCGCCTTCCCCTATTTTTGACGCGAATCGCGGATTCATGATATACTGCTAGGAAGCTTTTCCCCACTCTATGCAGTTTAAGATCCCACAAAACGTCGACATTGAGGACAAAATTGTTGCTTTCCTTTCCTTTCGGCAGCTTTTTATCCTCATTGGAGGTGGTGCTGTGGCCTATGTCGTCTACACGGCCTCCGTCGGAAAAGTTCCCCCTTATGCCTATATCATCCCCATTGTTTTCATTCTGGTCATCACGGTGCTTATAGCGTTCTTCAAAATCGACAACATGAGTTTTATCAAACTCATTCTCCTCGTTCTCGAACGTATCATAAACCCAACTCAGCGTGTATGGCGCCATTATCCTGGTCTTCCAACACATCTCGAGCTCTATGAAGCCGATTTGCAAACGACGGCAAAGGCGCCCAAAAAAGATTCTGGGGAAAATCCAGCGAACTCCATTAAAAGTCTTACCTCCATTGCAGATATCGTTGATAGTCAGGAATTTCTGATTAAAGACGAGCCCTCTCAAGAAGAAACCACCTAAACCACCACTATGGCAGATACTGAAACACAAGCGGTCAACACGCAGCCCGTGAGCCCCACCAAGGGAAAAGTCACTCAGAAAGCATCAAAGGATGGGAGCAACTCTACTCTCCGCTTTCTTCCTATAGCGGAAATTCATGACGACACGGTGGTACTGAAAGACGGGACCGTACGAGGCGTTATGGAAGTAACGAGCGTCAACTTCAGCCTGAAATCCGAGGCGGAACAAAATTCCATTATCTACTCCTATCAACAGTTTTTGAATGCGCTGGAGTTTCCCATTCAAATTTACATTCGTTCAAAGAAGCTCGATCTCGACGACTATATTGCGAAGTTGTCTGAAGTAGCGGATCAGCAGCCTAATCCCCTGCTCAAAAACCAGACACTCGAGTACATCCAGTTTGTCTCCAAACTCATTGAGTATGCAGACATTATGGAAAAGAAGTTTTATGTGATTATTCCCTACGATCTCACGGAAAGCAGCACAAAAAAAGGGCTCTTCCGGCTGTTTCTCGATACCATCAATCCCGATGATTCTATCGCCAAATATAAAGAGCGTGTACGCCGGTTTAGCACCATGAAAAAAGGACTCCAGCAACGCATGAACATTGCCCAGGCGAAACTGGAAAGCTGTGGCCTGCAAACCCGAATTCTGAGCACCAAGGAGCTGATTTCACTCTACTACTCCGTTTACAACCCCATCACGTCCATGAGCCAGAAACTCAAAGAAGCAAACGTGAATCAAACGAAGAAACAATAAAAAAAACCGGCCAAAGCCGGTTTTTTTCTGCGAAGCACCCCAATTACTTGGAAGAGCTCACCTTCGCCACATCAGAAAGGTCGATACGAATTGCAGGACCCATAGTTGTCGTCAGCGTCATCGATTTGATGTATACGCCCTTAATTCCCGTAGGCTTTGCCGCATTAAGCGCCTTCAGAAGAGATGCAAGGTTCTCACCAAGCTTCTCCGCTCCAAAAGACACCTTTCCAAAAACAGAGTGTACAATTCCGAACTTGTCGGTCTTGAACTCAATCTTACCCGCCTTCAGTTCCGTAATTGCCTTCTCAATGTCGGGCGTTACCGTTCCTGACTTTGGATTCGGCATGAGGCCCTTTGGACCCAACACCTTTGCTACCTTTGCGAGGTCGCGCATCATATCTGGCGTTGCGACAGCAACATCGAAGTCGGAGAACCCCTGGTTCACTTCATCGATAAGCTCCGCTGCACCAGCTTTAACTGCACCAGCTGCAAGAGCCGCCGCAACCTTGTCCTCACCAACAAAGGCTACCACACGGACAGATTTACCTGTTCCATGAGGCATTGCCACAGTACTTCGAACAATCTGATCCGCATACTTCGGGTCAGCGTTGAGGTTTGCGTGAATTTCACACGTCGCGTCAAACTTTGTTGTAGACGTTTCTGTCAGAAGCTTGACTGCCTCCTCGAGGGTGTACAATTTCTCTGCGTCAAACTTCGTTTGTGCAGCTTTGTACTTTTTTCCAAAAGTCTTCATACCATTGTGTATGTGGTGCAATCGGCGTGCAGACATGCATACCTCCCACAAATAAGAAATGTACCGCGTAGCGAGTACTTGGAGACCGATACAATAATGTACCGGCTACCAAGTGCCCAATACCTTATTCCTCGCGCTTGCGAAGAACAAAAAAGTGGATCAAGTAGATGGGCAACGCCACCAGAAGCATAATAATGCCGGAGAGCATTTGCGACTGGAAACGTCCATCCTTTTCTTCTGCGATGGCCTTCTCCTCACGTGCCAAACAGGTTTCCTTCTCCGATGCTGTCATGGTTGTTCCCGTTGCCGCCCCCTCAAGCTTCATGGGGTAGGTCTCACAATTCATGAGACGATACGTGTAGTCCTGATTTAGCGCCTTGGGAAACACCGTAAAACTCAGTGATGTGTAGGCAATCATGCCAATACCGATGAGCGTCACACAAAGAGAAATGAAACTGAGCGCATAGATGTAGATACTGCGAATGGCGCGAAGGCGATCCTCAAGTTTTTTTTCAAAGACCATAGCCAGAAAAAGAATGATGATAAAGACCGCAGAAACTGGCACCAAAAGAAAGAGAAACTCCATCTTGCAGGGCGTAAGAAATTACTTTCGCTCGACGTTTACTCCCATACTTCGCGCTGTACCAGCAATGATCAATCCAGCCTGCTCTTCATCGAAGGCATTGAGGTCAACCATCTTTTCACGTGCAATTTCCAACACCTGATCCCACGTGAGCGTTCCCACTTTGTTCTTGTTTGGCTCCTTAGAACCGCTTTCAATACCAAGCTTTTGCTTAATAAGAATAGACGCAGGAGGCGTCTTCAAGATAAAGTCAAAACTACGATCTTCGTAGATGGAGACGACAACTGGAATAATGGTGTTTCCTTTGTCTTTCGTCGCGTCGTTAAACTGCTTACAAAAGTCCTGGATGTTGATTCCCGTAGGTCCTAGAGCTGTACCAACTGGTGGAGCTGGGTTTGCCTTCGCCGCTGGGATCTGCAGTTTAATCTGCTTGGTGAGTTTCTTCGCCATAATCGCGTGCGCTTATGCGTAAAATAATATAATACCGCTTTAGAGCTGGCTAAGCGCCGCATCTGCAACAGACTGCAGATAGGCAGGAAGATCAATAGCGAGAGCTTCCCGGGCACTAGCTTGCACAACTATACGCAGGTTTTCCTTTTTATCAAGATCATTGTATAGAAACATGCGAATATTTCTTCTGGAGGTTTCCGAAACAGAAATACGCTCCCCTTCCGCCTGCAAAGCAAGCAGGAGCAACTGGTCATAGGCGCTCTCCGCTGGATCCGTTGCTTCAATAGTTGTCACGCGCCCAACCGTTGCACCTGTTTGATCTGCGACCAAATAGGACATCATGGCAACATGGCCGGTCACGGGAATTAATCGATCAAAAATCGTTCTATCCCAGGCAAGGTCCTGCCTTGTGGAATACCCTTGGGTAATAAGCATGCTCGTGAGAAAAGTAAGCATGGAACTTGGAGATGTTTGGGCCTGCAAAGTGCCCCCTGACATCGTTGGAGTATTTTGCGACACCGCTGGCACCTCAGCAACAGAGGGCTCAGGTTGAATTTGCACAGGTATATCTACGTCCATAGGGGCAGGCATTGTATCCGCTACCCCCTCAGGTACGACAGCAAGGGCTTGTTCCAGGGTTAAGCCCGCAGGTTTCTTACTTTCCCGACCTTCCCTTCCCTGCGCATAGAGAGCACTGAGCAGAAAAATACACAAAAAAATCCCGCCGAAAGCGAGAAATTTTTGTTGCTGATCTGAGACGGGCTTCCCCATTACGATTTCTTCTTAATTTGCGTAAAGTCGAGCTCAACAGGCGTTTCACGACCAAACATACTCACGAGCACCTCGACCTTCCCCTTATGCTCATCGATGGTAGAGATAGCACCTTCGTAGTTCTGGAATGGACCTTCCGTAATGATAATCTGCTCACCTTCCATAAAGTCGATCTTGAAGGTCGTCTCCTTGTCCCCCATACGTTTTTTAATAAAGCCGAACTCCTCAAGGGACACGGGTACAGGAATGTTTCCCGCTCCGACAAACCCCGTGACATTTGGCGTATTACGCACCACATACCAGGATTCATCCGTCACCACCATGTCGACCAAAACGTATCCAGGGAAAATACGCTTTTTCTCGGCTTTCTTTTCACCCTTTTTAATGACGATCTGGGTTTCTTCCGGAACCAGCACATCGTAAATATAATCCTGCATATTATAGGTCTCAATACGCTGACGAATGGCACGCTCTACCGCGTATTCATAGCCAGCATAGGTATGAATTGCATACCAATTGCGTCCTGTATTTTCAATCTGCTTTGCCACGAGGGGAGAGAGGTAAGGAGGTAAGGTAAGTTTAGTTGCCCGCTGGGGTTACTGGGAGGTTTTCTATTTGAATACCATCCGTTCCTGCACCAGAAACCTGGATATCGCCAAGGTTGACACCAGAAGCTGTTTCAGGAAGAGTTGTTCCTGTACCATGAAAAGGAGCCGTTGCTTCAATGTACTGCGCAACAAGATAGCGCATACCGCCATCCACCAGCCAAAAGGCGGCAGCAAACAGCAAAGTCACAGCAAGCACAATAAAGGAATGACGGATTAACACATCATTCTTTGGCCACGTTACGAAACCGAGTTCTTTCACCGCATCGCGGATGTACTTGAAGAGCATTTTCACGGCAAACAAAATTCTGAGGTAAAAAACGTCCTTACGCACGTTGCCGCTATTTTAAGCCTAGGCGCCAAACTTGCAAGAGTAAATGCCCCAGCTTTGCAGAAAAAAGATTGCAAGAGCACACAGGCTCCATATAATGCACCTGCTTAACGTTCCCTGCGCCGAAGTGGTGGAATTGGTATACACGCGCGACTCAAAATCGCGTTCCGCAAGGATTGAGGGTTCGAGTCCCTCCTTCGGCACCATCTCAACTGGAACGAATCAGCACACGCCGCCCTAGCTCAGCTGGTAGAGCAACGCATTCGTAACGCGTAGGCCGTGGGTTCGAATCCCATGGGTGGCTCCAGATCGTTCTTCTATTAGGCGAACCCACGCAAGACCATGTATAATGAAGTGAACTCACTTCCTGTTTCTCCATGTCTTTACGCAATACCGCATCAAATCCTCCTTCTGAAAAATTCTGGGAAATGGATTTCGAAGCAGTGCTCAAACACTATACAAGCAGCAGGGCCGGCCTCTCCAAGGCTGAAGCGGAGCGTCGACTTTCCGTCTACGGTCCTAATGCCCTCCCGCCTGCCGCATCCCGCCCTGCTATTTTGCGCTTTCTCGCTCAGTTCAATAATGTCCTCATTTATGTCCTGCTCACTTCAGCGCTGATCACAGGCCTGGGAGCTCACTATCTGGATACCGCCGTTATTCTAGGTGTCGTGTTTCTCAATGCGCTCATTGGGTTTATACAGGAAGGCAAGGCCGAACGGGCCCTCGCCAGCATGAATGCCCTACTCGAAGCACGGTGCACGGCGCTCCGTGGTGGCGAAAAGGTCGATTTGGCTGTGGAACAGCTTGTTCCTGGAGACATTGTGCTCCTTCAGGCGGGAGATAAGATTCCGGCGGATTTACGTCTTCTGGAAAGCGTGCGATTTGCCGTTGATGAATCCATGCTTACGGGCGAATCCATTCCCGTTGAAAAAAAAGTTGCTGCCATACAGACGGCTGATATATTGGCGGAACGCATAAACATGGGCTATTCTGGCACGCTTGTGACGCGTGGTACGGCCACGGGAATCGTCACAGCAACGGGGCCTCAAACGGAGTTGGGGAACATTTCTCGTCTGCTCGATACCACCGAATCGATAAAAACTCCTTTACTGCAGGTCATCGATCGCTTTGGAGGGTCCCTTTCCCTTGTGTTATTTCTTGTGGCTGCAGGAACCTTCGCCGTGGGAACACTGGTGCGCGGGCTTGCTCTGGATACGATGTTTTTAGCAGCGGTGGGACTTTTTGTTGCCGCTATCCCAGAAGGGTTACCGGCAATAATCACCATAACTCTAGCACTTGGCGTCCGCAAAATGGCGCAAAAAAATGCCGTTGTGCGCAAACTCCCTGCGGTCGAGTCTCTCGGAGCCGTTACCGTGATTTGTACGGACAAAACAGGCACCCTTACACAGAATGCCATGACCGTCACCATGGCCGAGACAAGGCAAAGCGCATACACTTTTGCAGGTTCCGGGTACGACCCGCATGGCATCATTAGTCCCGCCGCAACAGATGAACTGCGCACACTTCTTGAGCTTGGCGTGCTCTGCAATGATGCGGGCCTTCTGCCCCCTACAGAAGGACTTGGAGCGAAAGGGTGGCATATTGTAGGAGACCCCACTGAGGCAGCCCTGCTTGTTGCCGCTCAAAAAGCAGGCATTGAACAAAAAGCACTGCTTGCACAGCTTCCCCGCACAGATGCACTTCCCTTCTCATCGGAGACAAAAGTTATGGTGACTCTGCATCACGATCATCAGGGCGCGTGTTTTATTGTGATCAAAGGAGCTACAGAAGAGATCCTTAAACGCTGCAGCACCTTACCAGAGGAGACCACAGAAGCCCATTGGCTTGAGCGGTCTGCCCAGCGCGCCGAGCAAGGTGAGCGCACGCTGGGATTTGCTATCAAACACCTGCCGAAAGCCCAGGAAATTCTCCAAGAACGGGATGCGGAGCATGGCTTTAGCTTTGTCGGCTTTGTGAGCATTAGCGACCCCCCACGCGAAAGTGCGAAAAGAGCTGTTGCACAGTGCCGATCCGCAGGAATTGTCGTCAAAATGATTACGGGTGACCATGCCCTAACGGCGGAAGCCATCGCCCAGCAAGTTGGCATCGAATTCCTGGGACCTGCCGTAACAGGAGAAATGCTGGAAGGTGCGTCAGAGAAGGAATTGCTGCGCCTTGTACGCAGTACCAATGTATTTGCCCGTGTAAACCCAGAGCACAAATTACGACTGGTAGAGGCCCTGCAAAAAGACGGAGAACTAGTTGCTATGACGGGTGATGGCGTGAACGACGCCCCAGCACTCAGGCGTGCGGACATCGGCATTTCCATGGGAAAAAATGGCACGGAAGTTGCCCGTGAAGCCAGTCGTATGGTTCTTTTAGACGATGCCTTCGAGACCATTGTGTCCGCCGTTTCAACAGGGCGCACAGTCTACGACAATATCATGAAATCCCTTGTCTTCATCCTCCCAACGAGCTTTGCCGAAGCACTTCTTATTGTGCTCGCCATTGCACTGGGATTTCCCCTCCCCATTACTCCTCTTCAAATACTCTGGGTCAATCTTGTCACGGAAGTGAGCCTTTCCCTCGCCTTAGCCATGGAAGAGGGAGAAGCAGATATAATGCAGCGCAAACCACGCGCAAAAAACGCCGGACTCTTTGGCGCGCAGGAAACACTCCGTACCACCTTAATCACAGTGATATTTATTACCCTTTCCTTGATTTCCTTTGTAGTAACGCAGAATATGCAGGGATCGTCGCTCATCCTCTCCCAAACTGTCATGGTGAACATGGTCGTCCTGCTTGAAATTGTCTGTTTACTGAGTACGCGCTCACTCTCTGAGACCTTTATACAAAAAAATCCATTGGTCGGCAATCGGCCCATTCTGCTTTCTATATCGATCGTTTTTGTGCTCCAACTCTTATTTACCTACCTACCGGTGATGCAAGATCTTTTTGGCACAACACATATTGGTGTATCAGAATGGATTTTGCTTCTTGCCCTGAGTCTTCTTGGGTTTCTTCTCATGGAACTTGAAAAACCCCTCAGGCGTTATCTGCTCCGTAGGAAATAGGTCATACGAGCACCAAAATAACAAAAGCCGTCATTGGGTAATGACAGGCTGTTTGTTTTTGTTTCGGTTGGAGGCAAAAGTTCGTGCCCCCGGGAAACAGTTCAGAAGTTGACGAGACTCCCCTTGTTTAGCTCTCCACCTTACTTTGGTAATACTATATCCCGTATCCCAAGGGTCGCTTTGGCGAGTAGACTGGACAGTGTTTGAAACTCCCTCCAAAGAGAAAGACTCCGTACCGATCAGCTCAGCAGTAGAAGCGGAGCACCAGGTGGTCACCCGGGCGTCCTGAGCATAAAGTAGAGAAAGATCAAAGATGGACGATTCCCCGAGGGGGAAGAGCCCATGCCCCTTGGGAGCCGGGAGACCACGTTGGTACGTATCTCCGATTGACTCCGCGTCAAGGCGGTGGGCGTCTATCCTTCATCTTTACCTGCTTTACACTGGCTCTGGTTGGAAAGGAACATTTGAAGTTTTGATCTTCATCGCATTATAGCGAACTGAAATCTTTTAGCAACTTTCTACACTGGTAAGTATAGCATAAAAGTGGCGCAATACGCAAAATCAGCTCGCAAGACCTCATGAAAAGCCAGTTCGGAAACTTCAATTTTTACCATAAGATCTTGACAATCTCACAATAATATCGATGATAACGGGGATTTGAAAGGAGGTGACTTGTATGAGCCACCAAGTTGAATCAGTGCCGGAAGGCAAAAAATCCTACAGTGCATCTGAAGATGCATTCGAGCTCCTGAATAGTGCGCAAAGTATTTTTGAGGCAGCCACAACAGGCAATCTCATTGATCTTGATGCAGATGAGCTTCAACTGTTCCAAAGGCTAATTGGCGTCCTAGGAATTGTAGAATACCCCTGCGATGCACACTGTGGAACTGTTGTTCTCATCAGCTCTGCGGACGTAAGTGAGCTCAAGGAAAACGAGAAAGTCTTTTGCAATAAAAAATGCGAAAAGAATATTCTCAAAAAACCGTAAGATTTTGGAACCGCCCCCGTGGCGGTTTTCTTTTCAATAATGTAAAATGAACACACTTATAGTTTTCTCAGACCGGCATGATCCCAAAAAGTATAGAAGAGCAGATAGAGATTCTTACCAAAGAGCTTTCTCAGCAAAATACTTCACTGCAAAAAGTACGTGCCCTCCTGACGAATTCTGGACTTGCAGGTATCCTCCTTGGACTGTCTTTTCTGCTAACTGGATATGGGAACGCCCTTCCTGCTGCGATTATCATTCTTCTCAGCGTTTATTTGATTGTTGCATCTAGTAGCATACTGTCTTTCACTACACAAAGAGAATATCAACCTACCAACTCACCCAATTCCTCCCCAGTTGTTACACCAACTGAACCTACAGAAACTATGCAGGATGCCATTGCGAATTCAGGTGTTACCTCGCTCACACCACCCCCCACTCCGCCCGAGACAGCACCCCAACCTTCGAATAGAGAAAGTTTTGAAGCAAGACTTGGCACAAAGTGGTTTAGTATAGCAGGAGTTATAATCCTCATGATTGGTGTCGGATTTTTTATCAATTCCGCTATTGAGTATGGCTGGATTACACCTCTCTGGCGAATTCTTCTCGGTACACTTCTTGGAGCCGGACTCCTCACAGTCGGGTACAGATCTACACGTGATCATGCCCTTCTGTCCTGGGGGACATCACTTATGGCTGGTGGACTTGCGCTAATGTATTTTATGATTTACGCATCATACCATTTCCCTGAATATCAAGCAGCAACCGGTGTATCCCTGAGTGTAGATATTATTCTCCTCATTTTAGCTTCATCGCTTGGCATATTCCTCGCGCTTCGGAAAAACAACCAACTTGTCCTCGGTGAAGCCTTCACATTAGGATATCTCACCGTACTATTAGGTGAAACATTTGGTATTATGACGTTTATCTATCTCTTAGTACTTGCACTTGGAGTTACTCTTATCTTGTTCTGGAAAAAGT
Source organism: Candidatus Gracilibacteria bacterium CG17_big_fil_post_rev_8_21_14_2_50_48_13 (assembly GCA_002783265.1). Lineage (GTDB taxonomy): Bacteria > Patescibacteriota > Gracilibacteria > 1-14-2-50-48-13 > 1-14-2-50-48-13 > 1-14-2-50-48-13. Next base: position 28,397 of record PFFG01000006.1, read on the forward strand.
GGACTATGCTTGGACTTTTAGGCCTATGTATCAGCTATGGTGTATATGCCTATTTAACAAGTACCGGTCATAGCGATATACTACTTCACAGTAGCGTGCTTGGGGTGCTCTTCTTCACTTTTTATTTACAAGGCTACTTTCTTCCACAGGCAAATAACTCAACTGACTCTCTCTTTATCACAATAGCAAATGGAGGAAACGCCTTGCTCTTCTTCGTATTTTCTCAACAGCTTTCTGGTGCAATAAATACATTTATATCTGCAGCAGGCTTGGCCCTTGTCGCTGTTCTCTATTTTCTCCAATTCAGAGCAAAGACCACAACAAAAGAAGTACAAATAGTCTCCACTTTTGCCGGTGTGTTCTTCATAAACATCGCATTAACTCTTCTTCTTCCCTTTGAATCCTACCCTCTGCTCTTTGCACTAGGCGCTGTTGTATCTTTCTGGCTCTACAAGAAAACAAGAATAACAACGTGGCCGAGTATCGGGACATTGCTTATAGGCGCCTCAGGCTATAGTTCTTTGCATCTCATGGCACCATATATTTTTGCAACTCACGGTCTTCCTATTTTTGAATTCTGTATACTGATTGGATCAAGCATTCTCTTCTTGGCGATTCAAGCACTCAGTCCTTCTGAGGACTCCCCCTTCGCGCAAAATGTACGTATCGTTACTTCTGCTGCGGGCTATTTGGGGACATGTTTTCTCCTTGCTGCTGGGATAACTACTGTACACCCCATTGCTCCAGCCCTAGAAACAAATGTTGCTATCGCCTTACTCATAGTATTCATGCTTGTATTCCGAGGAAAAAACCCGCACTTTGCTCTCCAGAGCCTATTGCTCTCTGGCTTTGTTGTCATGCGACTTGTTTTCATTGATAGTTGGCAGCTAGTTCCTCTGAACCCGAGTTCATTACTCCTACCTGGATCAACGTATATAACTGTATTTATCCCAGCAATTTTTGGCATGATCCTTCTGCATAATCAGTCTCAAAATAACAACACATTGTACGTCTCAATTTTTCCAGAGATACAAGCAGTCCTTGCTTGGAGCATTTGTCTCCTTTTCGCCTATTGGGCAACATTAGAAGCGTGGCCATCGCCACTTCTGCTTCTCTTTTTTCTTACACTCGTCAGTCTTCTGTGTCTTATACAAAAGCATAACCAATTTGTCCAACAATCCATTGGGGTTTCCATCTATATACTCTTTTGTGCACTGATCAATACACTGACGTTTACATCCGATCCAAGTCTAAGCATCGTCAATTTTAGTACACCACTCATCTACTTTTTTTCGATGCTGATTCCAGCTTTGGGTGGACTATTACAAGCATATATTTGGCACAATAAAGTGAAAACTCCCCAATTTGACCTTGTGCGGGACTTGTATATTGGAGGATCAACACTTGTACTTCTGATGACCGTTTATGCACTTGCTACAAGCTACATAGTATCAATAGGCTGGTCCCTTATTGCGATATTGCTCATAGCGTTTGGCTTTACAGCAAATATGCGACGCATTCGCATTGCTGGCCTTGCACTCATGTCTGTCGTCTTGTTGAAAGTATTTGCACTTGACCTTACTTCCCTTCTTCCTGGGTATCGAATTTTGTCTTTCATTTTATTGGGCGTTCTTTTCCTCTTTGTTTCCTTTCTCTATAGCAAAAACCGAGATACCTCAAAAGGCTAAACACACATGAATAAAGAAAAAAGCCCGCATTGGGTAATGTGGCTTTTGTCTGTGTTTTGGCGGAGGCAAAAGGTTTCGTGCACTCCTAGAAACATGTGTTTTTGACGCTGACGAGGCGGCGGTTTTTCCTCAACCGTACTTCGGTGATGCTATATCCCGCATCCCAAGGGGCGCTTTGTCGGGAGTCGAAGACGGTGTTTGAAACTCCCCATAAAGAGAAGACTCCGTACCGCAATTCCCAGCAGTAGTGGCGGAAAATGTGGGGTCACCACACTTCCTGTTCGTACAGTAGAGAGAGACAAACGTACAGGCAGCGCGCTTATCTCTCTCGGCTGAATCTCTGTGCAAAGGAGCATTTGAAGTTTTGATCTTCATTGCATTGTAACGGGTGAAATTTTTTTGGCAATATTCTATGCTTGCCACCTGCAAATAACTATTTTTAAACGCACGTTTCTTTCTTGGAAACCCGCATAAAATGTGCTATTATGACGTGAACTAATTTCTCCTGCATGACGATTTTTTTCGGGTTCTGGAAACCACTCTGCATTCTCCTCGCCCTTGGCCTTGGACTTTGGACAGCTCAAAACACAGCACTGTCTGTGACATTTTTTGGATTTGCCATGATCCTCGGCGGATATCAGCTGGTGTACGACATGGCACAGTCGATTCTCAAAAGGCAGTTTGTCCTCGATTACATTGCCTTTGCTGCCATGCTGACGGCAGCACTTATGGGCGAGTGGCTTGTGGGAAGCATTATTGCCCTCATGCTTTCCACGGGCGAACAACTCGAAGCTTATGGAGAGCAAAAGGCAAAAGGAGCGCTTTCCCACCTCCTCTCGCGGATACCCCATCAGGTCACCGTACGCACAGATACCACGACAACGGTTCGAATGCCCCTCGATGCCGTTGAAGACGGCATGATCCTCGTGATCAAAAAAGGTGAGATGATTCCTGTGGATGGTGCGCTTTTAGAGGGACAAGCACTCATTGACGAAGCCTCTGTTACGGGTGAAGCAATGCCTGTTGAGCGGCAGGCTGGTGGGTTACTGCGCGCAGGAACGGTGAACGTTGGAGAAACTATCCTTATGCAAGCAAGCAGTAGCTTTCAAACCAGTAGCTATGCCCATCTCGTGCATCTCGTAGCAGAAAGCCAGGAACAAAAAGCACCACTTGTTCGCCTTGCAGATCAGTATTCCACCGCCTTTACCGGGATAACGTTTTTACTCTGTCTTGTCACCTATTTTGCAACGGGCGATATGGTACGCGTGCTTGCCGTGCTTGTTTTGGCAACTCCTTGCCCACTGATTATTGCGGCGCCCATCGCCTTTATTGGTGGAATCAACGCTGCGGCCAAAAAGCGTATTATTGCGAAACACCCCGCGAGCCTTGAAGTACTTGCGCGCATTTCCGACCTCGTTGTAGACAAAACGGGCACCATCACGCTTGGTGTACCAACGCTCGTACGCACAGAAGTCCTGCACACTTTGCTTCCCGCCAAAGTGGGACTCCGTATTGCCGCAAGTCTAGAGCAATTTTCTCTGCACCCTTTTGCAAAAGCACTTCTTGCTGCTAATGGCGACGGTGCTGTACTGCTTGCTCCCACAGATATTCATGAAGAGATTGGTGCAGGTATCGAAGGTACTTTCAACGAAATGCGCTACCGTGTACAAAAGACGCCCTCCAGTCACATGGCCGTCGATCTTTGCCGTGTTGATGAAAAAGGAACACTTCCACTGCTGCGATTTCACTTCGAAGACACTATGAAGTCCACAAGTAAATCAACGCTCGGTCACCTGTTTCATCATAAGGTGCACATGCACATGCTGACGGGTGACAAGGAGGCAACCGCAAAACACGTTGCAGCGGACGTGGGGATTCCGCTCAATATTGTTTCAGAAACCACACCCGAAATGAAGCGCACCTATTTGCGTGAGCTCAAAGCCTCGGGTCATACGGTGGGCATGGTCGGTGATGGCATAAACGATGCACCTGCCCTCGCGGAGGCTGATGTCAGTTTAGCCTTTAGTCCTGAAGAGCAAACCGCGGCAACAGATGCGTCAGACATAGTCCTTCTGGGTAGCGGCATGAACATGCTGGCAGATGCCTATCATATTGCGAGACGCACCGTGCGTGTTGCCAAACAGGCCATGCTCTGGGGTATTGGACTGAGTATTGCTGGCATGCTTGGAGCCGCACTTGGTCACATTCCACCGCTCTATGGTTCCCTACTCCAGGAAAGTATTGACGTAGGCGTCATTCTCTACGCTCTACGGGCATCCGTTGCCCCAAAAAGAAAGGAGGTCTAAGGTATAGTGGCATCTATTTTTCCTGAGAGATCAATAGTAAGATCGGCGGGCACGTGATGACAAAAGTATTCATCGTGACTGACGTATACCACAGCCCCCTGGTATTCACGCAGCAGCGTTTCGAGAGCTTCACAACACTCAATGTCCATATGATTGGTCGGCTCGTCAAGAAAGAGCATATCCGGTGCCCCTGCCAAAATGACGGCGAGTTCTACGAGGCGGCGCTGCCCCATGCTGAGAGAACCGATCTTTTTATGGATTGTTTCTCGTGCAAGCCCCACCCGCACAAGAAGTCCACGACTATTGTAACTGATGTGTCGCGCAAGCGTATCTAGGTACTCGCCCACCTGCTGTTTTTCCGGCAGCGGCGATTCCTGATGCAGGACCGCAACCCGCAAATCCTTTTCCATTTCCCGTGTTCCCGTAAAATCGTGGTCAAGATCCGCGAGAATATGTAAAACCGTGGTCTTCCCTGCTCCATTGGGACCAACAAGGCGGGTTTTCTGCCCCGCATGAATATTGATGACGAGATCACGAAGAGCACGCTCGCCAAGTTTCTTTTCCGCAAGGGTGAGATGCAATACACGGCCGCGTGTTTTTGCAGGAGATGGGACCCGTAAATCAGGAGCCTGCTTGAGCACAGGTTTCTCTCCCATCGCCTCCTGTAATTGCGCCAGTTTCTTTTTCACTGACATGACACGGTCGGAAAAGCGGAACTTTGGGTGAAACTCGTTCGCCTTCAACCACAGAATCAGATCATCTATTTCCTTTTGCTGCTTATCGAGCTCATGGGCAATCTGCTCTACCAAACGCTCCTTTTCGACACGATAACTCGTATAAGTTCCCGTAAACGCACGTAGGGTACGCATGGATCCATCAATATCCCACACCATGTTACAGGTGGCATCTATAAAGGTACGGTTATGTGAGACCAGGATAATACTGCCTTCAAATTGATCAAAAAAATTCCGAAGCCAGGTAATACCTTCTGCATCCAGGTGATTCGTTGGCTCATCGAGCAGCAGAATCGTAGGTTCAGGAATTAGCGCTGCCGCAAGCGCAACGCGTAATTTTTGACCGCCTGAGAGCTGATCAATAGGCGCGTCAAGCGTCGCATCCGTAAGATCAAGAGCTTCAGCCTGCATATCAATGAGGTAGGACATCCACTCCTCTTCCAGAAGTGACGTAAGGTACTCTCTTGCTGTTGCAAAGGTGCCAAAATCCTGATGTTGCCAGACCACCGTCACCGTCTCGGAAACCGTGATAACCTGCCCGGAAGCGGGCTCTTCCTGCCCCATGATCACACGAAACAGGGAACTTTTCCCTGCCCCATTCGGGCCAACAAGCGCGATACGTTGCCGCCTTTTCCCGTCCAGCGACACGCCAATATTTTTGAGAAGTGTATGCCCGCCAGGAGCAAGCGTAATATTTTGCAGAGATATCATAGAACCACGACAGAAGGCGCCCTTGGGGCGTAAAAGTACTGATTTTATAGCCTAATAGAGCGCAAAAACAAGCTTTTTCCTGTCAAAGCCGCCTCTCTCTTGACGTTCAAAGGAAGGACGGTAGGCTTGAGACATGAAAAAATCCCACGCCTTCGCCATCGCTTACGGACATATTGCCGTCTACATCATAAGTGCCCTTCTATTGCTGCATGTGCTCATGGCAGGCCGCGTCTGGTGGTGGAACATCTTCTCCTTTTTGCCCACCTGGTGCTGGCTGGCCGTGCCTATTTTTGCACTCCTCATGTTTGCACTGCGGCCGAAGAATTTTCTCACCCTCGCCAGTGTCTTGCTGACGCTACCCCTGGCACTGGCACAAAGTGATATTCAGTTTTTCCCTCATCCCAATACCCTGCCGGCAGATATTCAAGCCGTCCGCGTGATCACCTGGAATTCTCTAGGCTGGCGACAATCTGATCGCACAGCATGGAAAACGTACCTGGGACAAATGCAGGGGGCGGACGTTGTTATGCTGCAGGAGCTCATACGCCCGCGCACATGGGACACACCTCCAGCCGAGGAGAATGCGGATCTCTTTCCTGGGTATCGCGTCCTTTCCTATGGTGAATGGGTCACAGCAACGACGCTGCCCGTTGTGGGTGTCTTTGCTGCGAAAGACCAGTATTGGCTACGCGTCGATGTCGATATACAAGGGAAACGTGTCAGTTTGTACAATGTGCATATTCCTGTACACATCAATCCAGCGCAAATGCTTCGGGACCCACCAGGTTTTTTTGCCGACCTCAAAGAGCGCCATACGCTTCGCACCGAGCAGTTTCGTTTACTGGAACGGGAACTTCGCGGAAATTCCTACCCCAAGATTATTGCCGGAGACTTTAATTCCACAAAATCCATGGGAACCATGGGCTACTTTCTCGATCAGTACACAGATATGGCGCGCGTTGGATCCACCTGGTTTCCTGCCACCTGGGGCGATATGGGGATACATCTCTGGCGCATTGACTGGATGCTCATCAGTAAAGAATTTTTACCCATAGAACAACGGCAAGCACAAAGTACCGAACTCTCCGATCATAGAGCGCTCAGTGCGACCATAGGTATACCGCACTAGGTGCTAATGACCCGGGTGACCTGACGAAGAACTTTGCCGAGAATGCGTTCTTCGCCCGTAAGGTCGTAGGCGATATTTGCAAGGGCCATGGGTGTAATATCCTGCTGATTTTTCACCGTTCCCGTTTCATCGACGACGCGCGTGATATGTTCCGGCTTGAGCGGTGCAACCTGCGGTTTTGTCGCAAAATGCAGCGATTCATGCCAGGACACGGATGCCATGGAACCGAGAATATCGGGCAGCAGAGAGCCTCCTCCGGAAATGTAGATGCGACTTGGTAAACGATCCACCTGCGTAAAGCCCTCCAGAGCAAGCTGGAGGCCATCCAGCCACGTGGCCACATCGCCCGCGATAATTTTTTCGACTTTATTATGCGTGAGCCCCGTCAGCTTGCGTGCAGAATACTCCAGCTTCATTTTTTCCGCTTCGAGGAACGGCACATGAAAGTGTTTACTGATGCGCTTTGTAAAGACGCGACCGCCAATACCGTACATTTTCGTGCCAACGATACCGCCATTTTGCACGAGGGCTACGTCCGTGGACCCACCACCAATGTCGATAAAAATTGCGCTCATATCTCCACCATCCTCCATTTCAAAGCAGCGGGAGACCGCATAGGGCTCCACTATGACGGAGAGGAGTTCACGTCCAAGCCCTTCTGCAATGGCCACGAGGGAGTCGAAATGCACCAACGGCGCAAAAGCATTAAAAATACCCACCTGCACATGGCGCCCCTTAAAGCCGATGGGATTTGCCACGCGATAGCTATCAATGCGGATATCCACCAGAGAGGAATGCACCAGTTTCACCTCCACCTCACTGTAGCCCGTGTCGAAAGTCAGCTCCTTCCGCGCTTTTTCGTAGGCGCGCCATTGTACTTTGTGCACGAGGTTGCGTAACTCCGAGAGCGTGATGGTATCGTCAGGGCGCTCACGTTCATATTCCACCGTGATGGTCGTCCCCTTCACCAGCTCGCCGGCAATACCCAGAACCACCGCCTCTGTACGCATTTTCGCCTGTTCCTCTGCTTCTTTTACGGCACGGCGAACATTCACCATGACGTTTTCAATATCGATAATTCCCCCATTGTACATGTCACCAAGCCGTTGTTTTTGCTTGCCTACCCCATGAATGCGCATTTTCCCCGCCTCTCCATCGACACGGCAAACCAGTGCCTTTACCAGCTCCGTGCCGATATCGACAATAAGCACCCCCAGAGGGAGTTCGTGCACCACTGGACGTGGTTTCTTTGTGCCAAATAGGGTAGAGATAAGGTGTTTCATAGTGCGCCAAGTGTAGGTAACATGCGGGTAAATGTCAAACAGAGCCGAGAAGGAACGATTGCCAGATAGGTGTTCTTTCCTTACAATATCGTCGATATATTTCACCCCTCGATGATATGACTGGATCAAATGTGCGTCTGCGCCTTGCACCAAGCCCCACAGGCTTTCTTCATGTCGCAACGCTTCGCCTTGCGCTCTACAACTATTTGTTTGTACAGCAGCACGGTGGCCAGTTTATTTTACGTATTGAGGACACGGATCAAGCACGAACCGTCGAGGGAGCCATAGAGGCAATTTATGCAGCCCTCGAATGGGCAGGCATTCCCTTGGATGAAAGCCCAAAAATCGGCGGCCCCTATGCTCCCTATATGCAATCGGAGCGCACTCCAAGGCACCAGGAAGTTGCCCGTCGTCTCGTCACGGAAGGGACGGCGTATCGATGTTTTTGTACGAAGGAGCGCCTGACAGAACTCCGTGAGAGCCAGGAAAAACGTGGCCTGCCGCCTCAGTACGATCGAAAGTGCCGACATATGACGGAAACGGAGGTTGCCGAAGAGCTCCAGAAAGGTACACCCCATACGATTCGCATCAAAATGCCACTAGAGGGAGAGATCATCGGTGAAGACCTCCTGCGCGGGAAAATCGTTTTCCCTGCAAAGGATCAGGATGATGCCATACTCCTGAAAACTGATGGTTTCGCGACCTATCATTTGGCCGCCATGGTGGATGATGCAGACATGAAAATTACTCATGTTGTGCGCGGTGAAGAATGGATTCCTTCCTACCCAAAACATATTGAAATTATCAAAGCCTGTGGATTCCCCATGCCAAAATTTGTGCATACCACGCTTATTTTGAATGAGGATCGCACCAAGCTGAGTAAACGAAAAGGACCTGTCGCGGTAAGTAACTTTATTGAAGCAGGATACCTACGGGAAGCACTCATCAACTTTTTGATGATGGTTGGCTGGACAGGGCCAGAGACGAACAAAGAGCTCTATACGATGGATGAGCTCCTGAAGGTCTTCAGTTTTGACCGTCTCACCACTGCGCCTGCCGTCTTTAAATACGAAAAACTCGACTGGTTTAATGGTAACTATATTCGCAGCAAGTCCCCGGAGGCTCTGGAAGCAGATCTCGTGGAGTATCTGACGTACATGAAAAATATTGTGGTGACAGAAGACGCCTTCACCATTCCTTCCATCCATCAAACCATACCTCGTGCCACCTTCCGTAAAATGGTGACTCATGCCCAGCAGAAAATGGTGAAAATGAGCGAGTTTGTTCCGTCACTGGATGTGTATTTCTCCCTTGCGGAATATAACACCTCGCTCTTTTTCAATGAGAAAATGAAGGTGGATGCTGCCATGGCAAAAACGGCCATGGCCTTTCTTCTGCCCATTCTTGAAGAAATCCAGGAGTGGAGCATCGATTCGCTCAAAGAAACCATCATGGCGAAAATTGCTGAGGCGGGCTACAAAAACGGTCAAATACTCTGGCCAATGCGTGTTGCCCTGTCAGGACTACCCATGAGCCCTGGTGCCTTTGAAATGGCGGATGTTCTTGGGAAAGAGGAGACCATGCAAAGATTGCAGACGGGGCTTGAAAAATTATCGTAACCCCACGGCCATTACCTCGTTTGCGCTGATTCGGCCAGGAGACTTAAAATGTACCCGAGGTGGAGATAGACCTCATGATCCATCGTCTTACCAAACAGAGGATTCTGCGTGAAAAGTCGAAGGACTGCATAATAATCGACACCGGGCGTCACAGGAAAAACTGGCACAATATCGGGTACTGAGTCACGCGCATGGAACCCCTTCTCAAGCTGCATCAAAGAAAAATCAATCAGGTCTTTTAACCACGATAGTGCATCGTAAAGAGCTGGGATATCTGTTTCCAACATAACCACAGCATGAATGGCGATTTTTGTTTGATAGATATAGTCGACCACTGGCTGAAAATTATGCTCTTTGACCTTATCTTGCAACACACGTTCCATCGACTTTAGGTAAAACTCCACCTCGTGAGCAATAGTGGGAAGTGCAGCGGAATTTTCCTGCAGCCATGGCAATAGGTGTTGCTGCAGGGCGTGATTGTTCTGGGACGGTTGTAGCATTGTCATAATCTATTAGGCAGCTAGTGAATTGTTTGAGGGAATGGGCACCTGTACAGGAATTCGATCGGTACGCAAAATGGACGTATTAAGCACACCAACGCCTTCGCGTATGCCCTTGAGATCAATAAGTCGGCCTTCTGAAATGGCATCCAGCTTGGCTCGTGCAATAGCCTCTTCACCGGCGGCACGCATTCCTGCAGGGTCTTCTGCATGTAAACGCCCAAGAGTTCCGTGGAAATTGGGAATATCCTTAGGGGCTAGGTTCGGATTCTTTACCCACGCATTGACTTGAACAAGGGCTTGTTCAACAGGTTTTGCATCACCAAGTACGGTTACCCGAAAATCACCCCCGGGGAGTTTGAAACAACGTACATGGGTATTGCCTTTGAAAGCGTATTGCAAAAGCGCTCCAACATCCGCCAAGTGTGCGTCTGCAGCCTCGTAGGAAATTTTATTGTTAATGCTGCCAAAATTGGCTACATCAACACCAAACTCTGTAATCTGATCACCTGGTTTCGCCTGCCGATGAAACAGGTCTTCACCTCGACGATGTTTGTTAAAATACGTCGCGGAGAGTAAGCCCGTCACAGGGTCCACATTTTGATGAGACTCTATTCTAGAGATTACCTCACGTGCACGAACGTCGTTACGCGAAGCCCGGGCTTCTGCCAGTTCACGCAGCAGCACATCAAGTTCTCGGTTATGCATATCCTCTGCAGAAGGTTTTCTTTCCAAGCGTACCAGATCATCACCATTTGCATCATAATGGGTTTGCGCGCGTTGCTTTGCTGTATGAACACCTTTGCCTTCAAGCAGGGTTTGGATATCACGGAGATAATACCCCAGCTCTGATGGTGGCACGGACGTATCAAGCCTTCGTGATGCCATACTGACACCTCCAACATTAATGCTACCATATCGCTCAACTTGTTTTTTCCCTAACTCCATCACTTCAAAGATATCACGATAGTAGGGGTCCTTTAGGGTAACTCCCTGCAGCAAAAGACCATTCTCGCGCATCCATTTGTTCATGTACTCCTTTTCTGCCTGTGTAAATTGCATATGCCCGTCTGCATCAACCGATCTGGGGGGCACATAATCAGGCGCCAATCGTTTTGCATGTACGTCTTGCATTAATTTCCTGTAGACCGATTTGACGCGCGCCTTATCCGCAAGGGCAGAAGGCAGTGTTTCCATATGTTTCTCTGCGAGTGCATTGAGGGTTGCTCCTGGGTCCTTTCCCGCTTTGAGAGGAAAAACATCCTGAATTTCCTGAATAAAGGTCCGCACAAAATCATCGGTTCTTTCTCTTCCCGTGACGGCATTCATCACACCAAGGTTATTCATATCAATAAAATGCATGGACAGTTCACCCGAATCAGACCGTGATATGACCATAAATTCATCTCCCCCAACCCGGGTCACCAAGGGGTTTTTCACACCCGGTTTACTCTGCATGAGCGCTTGTACATCCTCCAAGTACTGCGCGCCTCCCAAATAGGTCTTGTTATGGACATCTAAATCCTTGAGACCCGGAGCGTAGTTAGACATATATTGTTCCTTCACTTGAGGAAAGACTTGCAGCGCTTGCGGTGACAACTCTGGAGCACGATACGTCTCTACCCGCCTTGATGTCTCCACATTGCGAGGCTGTGGGGGCGCAAGCGGCGTCCCGTCAACTTTCTGGGGAGATACACCCTGGTTGATTCGACTACCTTTTGCGAAGGTCTTGACGAGGTCGTCAAAAGGAACTTTTCCACGGAGCATCTGTCCCCACTGACGAAGACCAAGGGTTGCGGTATCCCCTACTGCTTCTAACGTCTCCTTGCCCACTGCCTTGGCAACATTTTTTGAGACACGGTATGTTGCTTTTGCTGCAGCGAGAGCTTCCTTTGTGGTCATGGCCGCAGCTTTTTCCGCCATCTCTTTTGTCACATTCACCATAACCGTTTTGATGCCTTGACGCGTAATTTGAAGAGCCATAGTTTTGAGTGTCACGCCAGCCCCTAAGGTTAACACCCCCCCGGCGCCTCCTGCAGGCAGTGTCGCCAAGGTCGCCACCGCCGTGCCAACAATCAGCATACTATCAAAAGTCGCACTCACGACAGTCAGTCCGCTGTTCATGAGTCCACCGGCAACATCACCTTTTTCAAAGGATTCAATGGTAGAATAGACTTGCCTGTACGTTCCGTACACGGGCATGACATCGAGTGCAAAGTTTCCGGCAGCGGCAGGGCCACCTGCGGCCACCTTTTTCCAAAAATCGAGTCCAGCAGCTGTATTTGCAGCACCACCAAGAAGATTACGCAATGCCGGGTTTTTTGCAAACACCGCAAAAAGGCCGCTGAGTTCAGGAACAGCATGCGCATAACGGGCCAAATGTTCCACAGGAATGCCTAATTCAGCAGCCGTTTGATTGAGTTTCACCATCATGGTGGCCGCATTGACATGGTTCATCTTTTCCAAATCCTTTGCAAGACTTTGCAAACGACCGTTCACGTATTCGGGTTTGTGCTTCGTCAATTTTGCACCTCCTCGTGCAACAAGTGCTGACCAAGCATGCTCTCCGCGTACCTTTTTATCGAGAGAAAGATCATAGGACTTTGCTTCGTGCATCAGTGCTACGACCTCGTCTCCAGACTTTTGTATATCGAGAGGAGTAGCAAAGGGATCGGCAATTAAGGCAAGCTGGGCATCGGCACGATTTTTGATATCCGCTGGGTACGCTACTTTCCCTGTGGATTGCAGAAAGGCTTCATGAAGGTTCTTCGCCATTTTTTGATTTGCTTCAGCACGGCTAGCCAACATCTGTTTTATGGCAGTAAGCTCTTCTGGATCAAGTTCAGCACCTCGTTTCCCATTTTCGATGTAGTAAGCTTTGCCTGTATCCTCATCAATTTGAATGGACACTTTCGTGTTCACAGGAATAACGGCATCTTTATTTGTCCGAAGGCGATACACGGAGGCGGCAATGGCAAGATCCTGAACGTTCAGCGGAGGAAGTTGTCGGTCAAATTTTTGTATAACCTCCTTCGGCATGGTTTTTCGCTGTGCATCTGTCAGGTTATTCGCCACGTCTGCAAGTTCTTTGCTGACAAGGTCATGAATCAGCCGCGCGCGATGAAAGGACTCCACACGATTCCCTGCCTTCACAGAAGTTTCTATTATTTGCGCTTTGAGTCGTGCACGCCGCATAGCACGCTCATTTATGGCTTTTGTTTGGGCGAGCATTTCCTGAGATGCTTTTGCACGCAATTCAGCTAACCGAAGTGCCTGCTGCTGCTCTACTTGCGAAAGCCCCCGTGTATCAAGACGATTGCGCAAGGAGCCGATACTCTGCTCTTTCTCGCGTAACGCATTGTGGACAGCCGAAGTTTTATCCAGTGCAGCTTGGCGTTCTCGTGTGTTTCCTCGCGCTTTCATTGCTTGCATCTGCGCATTTTTATCTTTGTAGCCTGACGCTTTAAACTTCTCCATCCAGAAGGTATAGTTACCTTCACTACTTCGACGAAGGGCTGCAGCTTGCTGTCGCACACGTGCAGCTTCCTGGGTACGACGCTGAGCGGCCGAATACAGGTTACGCACTTGCCTTTGTGCCGGAGTTTGTGCAGCAAGAAGTCGCTGACGCTGTTGCTCAGCAATTCTTGCACGTTGGGGCGCTGTGGCGACACGCTGGCGCTCATTATAGCGCTTCATGCCCGCAGTAATCCGCTGACGTTCAGCACTTGTTTTTGCCGCAGCTAGTTTTTGGCGATAGAATTCGCCTGCACCTTGCGCCATACCAATGAAAATAAGAATCTGTACAGTATAACACACTCTTTGGGAGGAGTATAGCCACATTTCTCCTAACCTCTTCTTGTTTTTCCCGGGGCTCTGTTTATACTGCGGGTGACGAACTTTTTGAATACAACAAATGCTCTACGCACACTTGCTGCATATCATGCGGCACATAAAAAAATTTGTTCAATGCCCTGGATGCCAGCAACATTTCACGAATCGAGATATTGATCTCGTGGAGCTCCACGATGATGGGATGCTCATGTATGTGGATTGCCCGCGATGCCATACGGAAATAGAGATGGAAATTGGCATTCAGGATGGGAATCTTGTCCCCATCATTAACGTCTCACGGGAGCCTGTGATTACGAAAGAAGACGTGGAGAATGTCGCCGCACAGCTCGACAAACATAAAGGAGCACTCAAAAGCCTCTTTACCAAAGCAAAGGAACGCAAAAAAAAGAAGTAGCCTCGGCTACTTCTTTTGCTTCTTCCATCAAGCGTTATTTTTGCGGTGAGGAGAGAAGCATCGTCATCCCCATCATCGCACACAGAATACTGGCAGAAAGGAGCCAACTCTCCGCACCGGTTTGTGGTACTTTTGGTAGCTTTTTCAGAGATTCTTCCGCAAGCTTATTCGTTTCCGAGGGTTGTTTTTCCGTGGCGGGTGTCGTAACGGCTGACGCTACCGCTGTAGTGTTCGTATTCTCGTTACTATTACTCAGACCCAAAGAACTAATAAAGGATTCTGCCCCGCTGGTCGCTGCGGGTCGCAAATTTTCGAGTGATGTGACGTCATCCATCGTGCGCACTAAGCTTTCCGAACTGCTCGAAAGCGTCGTTCCCGTCATCACCAAACCGGACATAACGGATCCAGTAGAGAGTTCAGGAAGACCAACACTTGGCGTTGCATCAAAGATACTACTCGAGACGATCGCATTGGCATTTCCATTTTCCTGCACAACTTCCAGGGGAAGCGTCGCGTTCTGATCTGAAAGGAGATTGGACTGAAACATCGTGGTATTGGACGTGAGGAGAAAAACAGCTCCTGTCAGCGCTCCAATCCCTACGATCGCCCCTGTTGTTTTGAAAAACTTGTTCATTGGAAGAAATTATCGAGATGTTTGCGTACGGAAGGTCCAAAAGGCACCAGCTCCGAGACTTAGCAGTAGCAGAATAAGCAGCATTTCGGCCGGACCATTTTCTGGCATGGTCGGTACTTTCGCCAAAGATGCACGAGCTTGGTCACTGATAGCTGTTGTGAGTACACTTGTAGCAATTAAACCCGCCCGGTCTGCGATTTTCGTGAGGTAAGAGTCATTTTCGTAGTATACCGCGTCCTTTGTTCCATCAACGGTAAACATTGGCGTATAGGCACTTTCCTTGCCATTTGCATCAACATGGGTGAGCACGAAGTAGTAGGTACCCTTTGTCGGCATACCACTAAAGGTAAAACTGCTGTCTGGATAGAGTACTTTTTTTCGTGTTGAGAAGGTGTCTGCCTTCGTTCCATAATAAATGTAGGTGGCACTTGCGAGGGTATTATTTGACCAATACAGCGAAATGGATTTCCCCATTTTCTTTATGGCAATGTCACGTGGTGCATCAAAGGTTACCGTAGGCATTGCATTCGTATTTGTATTGGCATTGGTCTGCACCGTTGCTGCACTATTCGTATTTGTATTACTGAGGCCTGCAAAGGATGTATTGGTATTTGTATTGACCACACTCGCATTTGCATTGCCATTGAGATTCGCATTCGTCGTCGTTCCTGTGACGGCAACATTTGTATTCGTATTCCCTGCAGAGGTATTACTATTGGCATTACTGCTGAAGATGTTATTCACCGTCGATCCAGAAGTGGTCGTCACAGCGCTACTGCGAGTGCCTCCAAGTGTTATGGAAATAGGCTTAAGGCTCTCCATATCAACAATATTCGTGGATATACCCTCCACCGTTGCATTAGCCGTAACACGCTCTAAACCGCTTTGAGTCTTTATGAAATCCAAAGACGTAGAGCCACTGCCCGTTGCTTCAAAGACAAAGGTCGCCAGTGTATAGGTTGTATCCGGCACAAGTGATGTATCTTTCAAGGTAGCCCGACTAATGCGCGCCTGACCCGAAGAGGCCTGGAACTCGTTTTCCCCGCTACTGAGCAAATTAATTTCAAAGGGTGACTGGGCAGGATAGGTCACACTCACACCGCGCAGCTGGGCTGGATCATAGGAAATCAAGGCTTCCACAGACGTCAGCGCCTTCTTGGACGGGTTACTCAGGAAAAGATCGACTTGAATCTGATCTCCTGCAGAAACAGAGGTCTGACGTGGCGTCATAGTCATGACAACATCGCGGCCTGCCGCAACCTGTGCCATTGCAGGGGCGATACTACCTGTTCCGAGAAGACTCGCGATAAGCGCGAGGGAAAGAATTGAAGTGCGCATAGGGTGAAATTTATGTATGTGTGTTGTTGTGTTCATGGTGGTTTAGTTTCGGTCGAGATTAAACGTGAACAAGTAGATGGAAAGGTCCGTGTTGTCGACCTTGCCGTCTCCATTGAGATCCGTTTCGATGTCGATGGCTGAAGGGCGTGTCCCGGTTGTAGAACGTTCTGTGCTCAGCGGTGTGCCCAAGAGACTCGTACCAAGAGGTGCTAGGCTCGAAGGAGCTGTTGTTCCCGTAGTAGATACTGTTCCTGAGGCTGCTGGCCGTACGACAAACTTCAAGGCCCCCTGCAGAACATTACTTCCCCCATCCATCACCATATAGGGAATTTCGTAGGGCAGATCGCGGCTAATCACGCTGTCTGGAAGAGCAAAACTTCCTCCATAGACACTGTATTTTGGACCCGTACTGACCATGGCAAGAGGAATACGCGGAGCAAGGCCAAAGTTTGATAGATCCATTTCTACGGTTTTAATGTCATCCATTCCATCAGGATCTGTGACACTTAAGTACACATAGACCGTTTCCCTGCTCTTTTCACGAATGAGTGGCGGGGAAACACGGGTCTGGTCCTGCGTCAGAAGCGGCATACGGAAGGCCTGTGCTGTTCCAGCGCTAACGCTGCTGTTGTTATTGGTATTTGCCGCGGGTTTGCGTACAGGATCAGGAATAAAGGTTGGCTCGGGAGCCGTATCCTTCATTTCCATGGTGAGCACACCTCGCTCCGTCGCCGGGTTCGAGACCCGCACTTCCGTCGTGAGCGACGCACGCGTCGTTTCCCCATTTGTTGGGCGGAAGTACAAAATATCCACTGGTGCCGTATTAAAAGGAATTGCCGTCACGGAATTATCAAAGGAGGTGATTTCTGCATTCGTTACCTTTAATTGCAGCCCTGTGTTGGGGAGCAACGGAGTATCCAGCACTTCCATGGGAAGAGAGAGAAACGGATTGATCTCCTCTGCCATATTCCATACTGCTCCATTGGAAGGCATAATTTCGAGAGAAAGCTCATTGGGTTGTGATGTTGTGTCCACCACAATCGTTGCACCAGAAGCCGTCACCTGACGTTCACCCGCATACCGCATGACCTTACTGGGATACGAAATGGAGAGACGCATATTTTTTTCCACAATGATGGGTGTATCAGGCCTAAAAGCGAGCGTAATCAATCCTGCCCCTGGTTTTTCAAACGCGTAAATAGAGGGAAAGAAAAACCCTTTATTCTCCCCGGCCGCATTCAGTGCTGTTCGGTACGCCTCTGTCCGTTCTGTATAGATGGGAAATTCCAGAAGTTCGCTTCCCGTTCCTCCAAGCGCAATCAGTGCATTTGCTCCAAAGGAGGCGCCTGAACCTACGGTAACGCCGTTACCGTCGGAGAGGAGCGATGCCTGGAAGAGAGTGCCCCTTATGCTTGCCACAACCACAAGAACTGTGAGAGAGGCAGCGAAGATCAGCACCGGGATCATTGTTTTTCTTTTCATATGCGGGTTGAAATAAACGTTGGTATCGAACCAGTATATCATGAGGTCCCCTTCCCGACTGCAAGGACGACTTCCGCAAAATACAATTTATGATGCAGTAATATTATTAGGATGCAGAGTTGTCATCATGGAAGAAACGCTATATACTAAGAAGAACTTTTTCTTCACCCCACATGGAACCAATCACCCGTCCGCCCGAGGAACCTTCGGAGATTTCAATGGAATCCACAGAGATTCGTTCTTCCATTCTTATGCCGTCAATTCTGATTGGCATCGTCGTATTAGCCCTTGCCGGACTCGGCTGGTACGGCGCCCAGATGCTTTTGAACCCGACGCCGAAAGTAACCCAAGCACCTGCTGCCAACAACAATATGAATGCGCTTCCTCTGGAACAGACGCGCACGACGGTGGAAACAGAAGGCGTTGGGAAATCTCAACAAATTGATGAGGAAACGCGCAGGCAGTTAGAAGCAGAGGCAAGCCAGGCGCTCAAGGAGTCGCAAAATATAGCCGGAGCGGAAAGCCGCGTCACCTATACGGCACAATTTGCTCGCCATATGGAACACTTGCGTAAACTGCGTAACTACTTGTTTATCAACGTGCAAACTCTCCTTGCAGGAAATACGAATAAGGAAAAAATTCTTGCGGATTACATGAACACGCTTCTAGGCGAGACGGCTTCTGCAAAGGACCATGTCCGTGACTTACAAACAACTGAGGGTCTCTTGAAAACTGACGTAGCAAGCTATCAAACGGAGCAAAAACGCCATAGCGACGCATACAAAGTCGCCGTCGCGAATTACGATCCAGAAGGCGCGTCAAAGAGCCTGGAGTCCTTTATTGAAGCCCAGGGGCTTGCCGCAGAGACCTTCGCTCGCCTGAAAGCAACACAAGGTTTACTAGGCATGTATACCAAAATGCTCGAAGCCACGAATACAAAAATGAAGTTCATTGCGGCCAATAAGGAGGCACTTCTTCGTGAAATCTCCGTGGTGGATGTAAAGAGTCTGGAAGAGAAACTCATTCTCAGTGAGAAGGAGTGGCTTCAGTCGCTTAATTAGATATTGTCCTCCGGTACATCCGCTGGTTCATTGCCGCCGTCAAGGAAGACCTTGCGTGGTTTCGAGCCTTCTGCCGGCCCCACAATCCCCTTTTCCTCAAGAAGATCGAGCATGCGGGCAGCACGCGAGTACCCAATTTTGAGCCGGCGCTGCAGGAGACTGGTTGAGGCTTTTCCTGTACTGCGCAGCACCTCAATAGCCTCGTTTTGTAGTTCATCTTCTGGCGAGTCTTCCCCACCATAAATACTGCCTGAAAGGGTGGATGCACCGCTAGACTGGGTAATTTCCTCAACATAATGCACCTCTTCTTCTTCACTTGGAGCAAGTTTGATGGCATTGACCACTCGCTCGACCTCCGCGGTAGGAACATTGGCACACTGCACACGGATGGGCTCGCTGACATTTCCTGGAATGTAGAGCATATCTCCCTTCCCCAGAAGATCTTCGGCTCCAATCATATCGAGAATGGTGCGCGAGTCGATGCTGCTGGCAACGCGGAAAGAAATACGCGCGGGAATATTCGCTTTAATTAGGCCGGTAATGACATCCACACTTGGCCGCTGCGTTGCGACAATCAGGTGCATACCCACGGCGCGCGCAAGCTGAGCAATACGACAAATATAGCCCTCAATCGACTTCTTATCCCCAGACATCATGAGCTCCGCAAGTTCATCGATGATACAGACAATGTGGGGGAGTTTCTTCTCCGTCGCCACCTTTTCATTGTACTCTGCACGGTTACGTGCACCAACATCCTCCAGTAAAACATAGCGACGATTCATTTCCGTCACCATCCAGCGGAGAGCATTCACCGCCTTGTCCACTTCCGTAATCACAGGCGTCAGCAAGTGTGGAATATGGTTATAGACTTTCAGCTCTACGCGTTTAGGATCCACCAAAATCAGGCGCAGATCACGCGGAGAATTTTGATACAGCAAACTCATAATAATGGCATTGATACCTACGGATTTTCCTGAACCCGTTTGCCCAGCAATGAGCAGATGCGGCATGGTGGCGAGATCTGCAATGATGGGTGTACCACTCACATCCTTACCAAGAGGCATGCGCAGATTCGACTGCACTGCATAAAAATCATTGGAAAGAAGCAGCTCCTTCAGACGCACATTGACACGATGCTCATTTGGCATTTCCACGCCCACCAGCGACTTACCGGGAATCGGCGCCTCTATACGCAGAGAGTCTGCCGCAAGGGCCAGTTTCAGATCATCCCGAAGCGACGTGATTTTAGAAAGCTTGACGTCTTCTGCAGGCTCCAGGGAATACTGCATGACCGTGGGCCCCACCTTCACATCGCGGACTTTCACGGAGATACCAAATTGCTGGAGTTTGTCAGAAATCTTTTGGGCATTCAGACGAAGATAGGCATCATCAAGCTCCAGCTGTGCATCTGGTGTATCCAACAAATCAACACTCGGAAACTCCCAGTGGTAGTTTTCATCAATCGTATCCTGAATGTTGAAGTCTTTCTTTTTGCGATCCTGATTCCCCACCACTGTCATGCCTTCCTTTTCCGCTATGGCACGGACTTTGCTCGTTACCACCGTGAAGTCGTCCTTTGGCTTCTTTTCTTCCGACGGCGTTTCTCCTTCGGCGCGAAGTTTCTGTTTGGCAAACACCCGTTCTTTGACCGGTGCAACAGCCTTTTCCGCTTCCGTTTCTTCCGTGAAGAGATTCACCAGGAAATACCACATATCTCGTGGTGAAATTTCAAAGGTCATGATAATACCCAAGAAGAGAGTCAGAAGCAGGACATACTGAGCAGCTCCCGCAATGGAATTCGAAAGAAGAATAGCGATGCTAAAGCCTACCGCACCTCCTCGGGTGCGAATGCCCTCCTCTACCGGCATTGCCTGGTCTATTCCACCAAGCAGGTGCACAAGACTCAAAAATGAGAGAGACAACAACAGGACGCCGAACATACGGGCCTGCGTAAAAATGGGCAGGCGAAAGACGAGGGCGAGAAAACCTAAAATGAGCGATAGCCCAACAAAAAGATAGGCTCCCCAAATGCCCACAGCCATAGAGAGGCCGTACTTCCAGGACTCACCCAGAGGTCCCGCTGCATTCTGTAAACTGGCGACAGTCAAAAAGAGCATAAGGACAAAAAGCACTGTAAGTGCCTCTTTTGAAAGACGAACTTCTACCTTGGGTGCACGTGCGCGTTTTCGCGTCGTTTTTGTCACCGCTGCTTTTGTGCGTTTTCGCCGTTTTCGCGCCATATAAAGCCAAAAAATAAGCGTGCTTAGCATACAGAAGGAGCCCCACTTTGTAAACCTGATTACCCAAGGACCACCAGTGGATGTAAGACTTCTCCGCGGATTGCGGCAAAACCAAGCAAATGCCCCTTTGGATCACGAATGGCCATACTTTCTGACTCAGGTTCCGTACGCCCCGCAAGTCGTTGCCCCTGGAGAAATCGTGCACTTTCCGTTGCATCAAGAGAGATGGCGGGTGCATTAATGCGTGCTAAGCCGGCAGGGATCACCCGACGAAGAAGCGTTGCACCATCGTCTGCATTGCGCTCTTTTTTCATAGCAATGGCCTCATCGATACCATACTCACCCACTGCAGTTCTGCGCAGCGCTCCCAAGTAGGCGCCTGAGCCAAGAGCCTCGCCGATATCACGAGCAAGCGAACGAATGTATGTTCCTGAACCGCAGGTAACATCAAGATCAAGGGAAATAAGGCGTCCCTCGTCGTTTTCTTCTGCACCCAATATATCAAGATGCAGAATTTCCACGGTGCGCTCCGGCATTTCAACCACACGCCCACCCCGGGCTATTTTGTAGGCGCGCCTTCCTTCGACGCGAATGGCACTAAAAATAGGGGGGCGCTGCGTTATCGTCCCCTGAAATTGGGGAAGAATCGCTTTCACTTCTTCAAGCGTCGGTAGCGTGCCGCCTGTTTTCGTGCACTCACCTTCCGTGTCATCAGTCGTACTCGTCATCCCAAAAACCAGCTTTGCCGTATACCGCTTTTGCACCGCTGTCAGCCAAGGCACAAGGCGCGTTGCACGCCCCACACAGACCAAAAGCACTCCTGTCGCAAAGGGATCAAGAGTGCCCGCATGGCCAATACGTGAAATATTGAGATAGAGCTTGAGCCGCCCAACAATATCGTGAGAGCTTAAGCCTGCTGGTTTATCGATAACCAGAATACCACCTAGAGGAAGTTCCTTATTTTTTTGCCGCAGTTTTTTTGGCTGGGGCTTTCTTTTTTCCTCCAGTGGCACGTTTTTTCGTTTTGGGAGTTAAAAGTTCTTCTTTTCCTTCCATAATTGCAGTTTTCGCATTTGCAAAAAGCTTCTGTGCCTTTGCTTCTGCTTCAGTGCGAAGCTTTTCCGCCCGCTCCATAGCGTCCAGACGATAGGCTTCCGCCTTTGCCTCTGCCTCTTCTATGAGGGCTTCAGCGCGACCTTTTGCTTCTTCAAATCCTTTCTGTAGTTTTGCGCTGGCCTCGGAAAACTGAGGGCTTTCCTTCACTTCATCAAAGATGGTACGCATACTGCCTGCCATCCCGGACAGTTCTTTCTTCAGCGTATCCGTTCCAGCCTTAC
The DNA here is from genome assembly GCA_002783265.1 of Candidatus Gracilibacteria bacterium CG17_big_fil_post_rev_8_21_14_2_50_48_13. Classification (GTDB taxonomy): domain Bacteria; phylum Patescibacteriota; class Gracilibacteria; order 1-14-2-50-48-13; family 1-14-2-50-48-13; genus 1-14-2-50-48-13. The sequence goes on from PFFG01000006.1 coordinate 50,705, forward strand.
CTGCTGCCCATTCCTTCGCGAGATCCTTGCGAACCTCAGACCCCTTGCGCGTCGCTGTCAGCAGCGTTACTACTCCACCAGCAGTAATGCCTGCGAGAAATCCGAGTAATCCTTTTCCATTGTTCTTTCCCATAGTGCGAGGAGTCAGAGAGTAAATGCACCAAAAAAACTATTTTTTTGATTTCTTATAAAGACCCATAGCCCCACAAGCCTGCATCAATACTCGGGTTACCCAAATCGCCGTAAAGAGACTCAAAATAATACCGAAGATCAGGTAAACTGCAAAACCTTTCACTGCCTCCGTTCCCATCATAAAGAGGATAAAGGCTGTAATCAAACTTGATACCTGTGAATCACGAATGGCAGACCATGCACGTTCAAAGGCTTTCTTAATATTGGCAGCAACGTTTGATCCCTTGTTCATTTCTTCTTTGAAACGCTCGAAGATCAGGACATTTCCATCCACCGCCATACCCACAGAAAGAATCAGGGCGGCAACAGAAGCAAGAGTCAAATTGAACCCCGGCACCAGCTTAATGACGGATACATACATAATCGTGTACACAAACAGTGAAAGTACAGCGAGAAATCCGGAAAGTCGATAGTAGGCTATTAGGTAGAGTGACAATAAGGCAATACCCGTAATACCTGCGAGAATACTCTTTTCAAAGGCACCCTGACCAAGCTCTGGCCCCACAATTTCCTGTCCAGAAAGCGTAATAGGCGCTGGAATGGCACCTGTATTGAGGTCGCGAGCAAGTGCAACGGCGGTTTTCACCGTAAATCCACCTTCAATCACCGCAACACCACCTGGAATCTTGCTTCGAATGGTTGGCGCTGAGATCTGCTGACCTCCCACAAAGATTCCCATCGGTTTTCCGATATACTTCTCCGTGAGTTGTTCAAAGAGCTTTGCTCCTTCATCGTTAAATTCAATGCGCACAATGGGAACGACACTTCCTTGCTGATAGACCGCATCTGCCTTCTTAAAATATTCTCCCGTCAGCTGCTTTCCATCTAGCACAGCAGGCTCCCAAGGATCTTCCGTCGTATTGAAGAGTGCATAGTCAAAGCCGTAGACATTTTCTTCACGCAACTTTTTCATGGCCTCATCGGCACGCTTTTGTGCGTCTTCCTTTGACCGTGTTGCCTTCGCACAAGCACTGTCCGTAGCACCCTTATAACATACAAGAATTCTGCTCATATCCGCCCAGATTTCTCCTTGTGGCTTCTTTTCCACCGCCTTAATGATGTGATAACCAAACTGCGTTTTCACCACTCCAGACACCTGACCAGGCTCAAGGGCAAAGGCTGCAGTTTCGAACTCCGGAACCATCATTCCCTTGGTAAAATAACCAAGATCGCCGGCGCGTTCTTTTCCTCCTGGTTCCTGGGTATTCTGTTTTGCCAACTCATCAAACTTTGATGGATCCGCCTGAATACGCACAAGAAGTTCCTCTGCAGATTTCTTCGCAACTGCATCACGATTTGCCGTTTCCTCAGGTGTCGCTGCAGCATTTCCAGCATCTGTCGTGGTGAACAAAATATGCGATGCCTTCATCACTTCCTGATCAGCTGTATACTTTGAGTTCATCTTCACTACAGCAAACCCGTCTTCCGTATCCAGAACATCGGATACCTGACCTGCCTCCATAGATGCCATTTGTGTAGACATCCATGATTTCTGCCCGAGGTCTGTTTTGGGTGTCAGCATACCAAGATCTGCACTTGGAGCGTCTCCAAACTCTTTGTTCACATCAGCCATACTGACATTGTTCTTCGGAGAACGTACGAGCTCCTTATCTTTTTTCGTCAGTTTTGCTGCGATCATTCCGCGCACTGTAGACAACTCTGAACCTGAGTCTACAGACAAGGTTGCTTCTACCACCTCAGAAGTAAACTCTCCAGGTTTCGTTGCCTCAAGAACCTTCACAAAGGCTGGGTCCAGTGTACTTTCCACCACTGTTTTTGAACCATTATAGACATTACCTGGCTCCGTTTCCCGCGCCTTCTCTAAGAGCTTTTTTTCCGTATCTGGTGCCGCCTTCCAACTAGCGAGAAAGGACTCCGCCATAGTACGCATCGTTGCAGAGCGCTCAGCATCCGGCTTTTCACGAGGTACTTTGAACTCTAACTGGATAGTTTTTCCAATAATTTTCTTTGCTTCTTCAATATCACTAACACCGGCAAGAGTGACACGAACGTGCTGTTCATCACCAATAGTGCTAAACACAATCTCTGGTTCGGAAACACCGAGGGAGTTAACACGTCCGTTAAGCACTTGGCGAATGCCAGAGAGCACCTGAGGACGACGATCTTCAGGAACCTTGTCTAAATCGATGGCAAAGTCGAGCCCGACACCTCCGGCAAGATCTAGCCCTTTATTGACGCTTGGTTCTGTCATCCATGAAAGCCACGCAGGTGCATTCCAGGAATCTTTCCAGGTAGAAGGGAGAGTAAGCAACAAACATACAATCGTCAGCAAAGCCAAGACAATCAGGCGGAAACGCAAGCTCATACGGGCGTCGTCGTTAAAAAAGTAGAGCAATATAACGTTCCCATTCTACGAGGGAAAGCCCGCTTGTCAAAACATCACGCTCCACGCAGCCTTGACAGAAACTTTCTTGAAGTCTTCACGCTACGAATGAGAAAAAACAACCACGGTCGATGTATTTTTTCAAAGGCGCGACCACCCGTGCGTACCTCGCCACCAAATTTTCGCTTAAAATCAGTAACGCCCGCAAGAGATCGGTCCTCCTCAGCAGGAGAATCAGGTGTTGCAATCCCAAGAAAATCGTACCAAGCGCATCCATGTTTTTTCGCTCGCACGATTGCACTCCACTGCACAAGATACGGCGCCATAACTGCGCGATGGGCGCTTCCAGAAGCACCATAATAATAGGTGCAGGTCTCTCCAGCAATCGTAAACAAACCACCAGCAATCCAGGTTCCTTCAAACCGGGCAAGCAACAAGAAAGCGTGCTCGTCTAAGGAAGTGAGAAAGTTTTTGTAGTAGGAGGCAGAATGTCCGGAGAATTTATCTCTCGCTGTTGTTTCTCTGGCAAGCTGCGTAAAGTGCATGACCGCCTCCTCAAAGGAAAGCGTCGGCGCCCCTTCATCTAGAGCCGTCCACTGCCCCTGTTGTATCGACCACGCAAACACCTGCACGCCCTTTTTTTCTGCCAGCCGTATATTATACCGTCCTTTCGGCTTCATTTGTGCCAGGATTTCCTCCTCTGATTGAGTCAAATTTAGAAGTAAGGTACTCAGAGGGTGAAAATGCGCATGTGCTTCACGACTACCGTGCATCAACCCCTTTGATTCCCCTTCATCAGAGAGCGGATCCCATCGTGTCCACACTGCGTTTGGATGGCGCATGGAAGCCTCGCTGAGAAGCTGCTGAGCTGCAGATGTACCACCAATAGTCAAAGGACCCCTGGGAGTATATAGCCAAGACGTCCCAAGAGGCAGCGGATAAACATACACAAAGCTCTGTGCCCTTGCATGGTCTTCTCCGTTTTCTCCATCATAAAACTCCACATTTTCTGGCCCAAGAAGCCACGCCATAAAACGTGCCCAGACCATGGTTTGATGCAGTGGCCGCATACCTTTTTGCATTGCATCCCATGCGGCAATGCGCGCTAAAACCTCGCGATTTTCTTTGTCGGTGGAATCTTTTCCAAAAGGACGTGAGATGTACATCATGAGGCTGCATAATAGGAAAAGGTATCTCCAACATTTTTTCCACGATCCATAGCCTCATTTGCCATGGCGTCCGCTTCCGTATTTTCCTCACGCGGAATATGCTGGAACTCCACAGCAAATTTTGCGGCGATGCGTTGGATATCCTGAGCAATTGCGCGAAGTGTCGCATCCTTAATTTTGTACACACCCTGCAATTGTCGCACCACAAGCTGACTATCGAGTCTGCACGTCACAGACGTTACCGATGGATCGAGAGATTCCATTGCCTTAAGGAGGGCGTAGTATTCCGCCTGATTATTTGTCCGCACACCGAGAAAAATCGCCTGTTTGAGGAGCACTTTTCCTGCATCATTTTTAATGACGAAACCTGACCCTGCAGGACCTGGATTACCCCTAGAACCGCCATCACTGTAAACAAAAACATGCATGGGAGAAAAATATGGCGTTGAAGTGTGCGTGTGCGTTGCTATACTCTCATCTGTATGATAAAATGCATAGAAGCCCACACACGTTAGCTTACAAACACCCAATGAAAATGCAAGGACAGCATCAAGAGAAACAGCAATCCATACTCGGAAAGAATTTTTCCGCACGTCAGCGTGTGTCTTTTGCAGAGCATTGTAAGAGTTTTTGGGAGAAACATATGTCCGCTTTTCATGGCGATCGCCTTCTCTTGGCTAGTGGTGCATGGTTTCTTGTAGCCACTTCTGCATTTGTGCTCGGGCAACTCGCCTATAATCCCGGATTTGTGACAATTGCCGGCATACAAAACCCCATTTCACGCGTCGCTCCCTATCTAAAGACGCAAAAAACGCTGGAAAGCCTCAGTACTGAATATATCGCACGTCAGAAGATGATCACGGAGAGAATCGTTGCCTTAAACGCTCTGCAGGATCGAGGAGAAAACCCCACTAATCCGCTTCTTAGTGCTCTAAACTCCATCAAGGAAGCACGTCCTGCGTGGCAAAATGTCCTGCGTGATCTCGATAGCGCAACAAAGAAAACGGTAGAATCCAATGATATTCTCAGGCGTATTTCCCTGGGTACCGTACAAATGATTTCGGAGACAAAACAAAGTACCATCACCGGGGCTCGCACGCTCACAGACAATGCCCGCTCAAGTACAAGTATTGCTGCAGATTTCCTCAAAAACCTTGAGGCCAGCCCTTCAATAAAAAATGTCCAAAGTTCCGATCCTGTCACAAAAGAGGAAACAGCAAGTGGCAGTATTCTTTCCTACACACCACTGGATATCACGTTTATGTATGCCGAACCGGAAGAAGCCAGCATAATTGCTCCTACATCTCAGGTACAGCAGCTTCTTGATTCTGCTCCCACAAAATAATCCTATGCAGTACAACACTCTCCTCCAGAAAGTCACTCCCCATCAGCATCTCATCCTGCCCGTGCTTTTTATGCTCACGGGTCTTCTTTTCCTCAGTGATTTCTGGCTTGGATGGATCAGTCAGGCTCATATCTGCCCAAAAGAAGAAACATCCTGCTCAATTGCCGTCAGTAGTGCGTATATCACGGATTTGTCTGCTTCAGGAAGCACCTTAAGCAGTATGGACCTTGCTGCACAAGTGTCCCTTGAAATCGGCTCACTCATGGAAATTATTCGTACGACGCCAGAACTCGCTCCGCTTTCCCAGGAGATGAACGCTTTTATTACACCCCTGCGCGATCAAATTGTTGCCGCCGTCTCAGCGGACGAACGACTTTTCTCTCTTCTGCGCAATGGCGAGATTTCCCCCTTAGATCGCATGTATCTCACCATGGGTATTCGCATGGCGGTTCTCGATCAGATGGAAAGTTTTGCTGCTTTGCGGACACGAGCCGTTGAAGAAAAGATCAATAAGAATCTCGCGGTTATTATTCCTGAATCAATTACTTCCTTTGATTTATCGAAAAATATAGAGGATCGGACGAGTTCCTACCTTGGAACTGGCGATCGATTTATGCTCGAAAATGTCCAATTAACTGGGGAACGCAGTGATGGGAATATCTTTGAGACCATTTCAGGAACTATGACCATACAAGGAACACTAGCACCGCTCACACACTTTATTCAGGATATTCAATCAAGTGGCGATGTCTTTGCAGAACAGACGAAAGAACGTACATCCCTGCCCCTCATGCGCATTATGCAAATCACGCTGACGCCTGCAGGAATGACAACTCCTGATGCGACAGTCGATACAGCAAAAACCGTTTATCGTGCTGCAATTACCTTCGAGGCATTTGCTCGAGCAATTACTGAAGAAGGAGTCACACCACTGATTGAACAAAAAAAGTCCCTCAAAATCAGGGCAGAAGAGCTCTCCAGTGGTGGTGCCGTCCTGAGAGCTGGGCAAACTATGCAAAAAGTGGAGCAACTTTTGACGCTTGCTGCCAATGCGGAACGTACGCTCGACGCAGCTCTTTCCCAGAAAAACTATCAAGCAGCGAAGGATCAGGTGCAAAGTCTCATCGAGCTCTATCAGACGGTGATCAGTTCTTTCAGCGCAACCTAAATCAACTCCTATGGAACCTTCTTCCTCACAATTTGTTAGTCAACATTTAGGCGCGATTCAACAGGCAATTCTCACGGGTGATGCACCTGGTTTAGTCGATAAAATCATTGCCCTCGCGGCAGATGAACGGGCAAGTGATATTCATATTGAACCCCTCGATCACAACGTACGCATTCGTCTTCGCGTCGATGGCATATTGCACAAACTCGTTGAATACGCTCCTCCACTCCATCCGGCCATCGTATCCCGCATTAAAATTTCAGCAAACCTGAAAATTGATGAAAATCGCAAACCGCAGGATGGTCGCATTAGTCTTGAACTCACCACGGGTAAGCCCCTGGACATTCGTATTTCTACGTTTCCCACAACGAAAGGCGAAAAAATCGTTATGCGTCTTGTGGATAAAAGTCAGCACATTCCTTCCCTGCGCGAGCTTGGTTTAGAGGGCACCATGCTCACGACCATTGAAAATGCCATACGCAGGCCAAACGGCGTCATTTTAAATACGGGTCCTACGGGGTCCGGAAAATCCACAACCCTCTACGCGTGTCTGGGTGTGCTCAATAGTGAAGATGTCAACATTCTGACCTTAGAAGACCCTGTGGAAAACCAACTCCCGGGACTCAATCAAAGTCAGGTCAAACCAGATATCGGCTACACCTTTGCGACGGGCCTGCGCACGGCACTTCGCCAAGACCCAGATATAATGATGGTGGGTGAAATTCGCGATAAAGAAACACTGGAAACGGCTATTGAAGCTGCCCTTACCGGCCACCTTCTTCTCTCCACTCTGCATACCAATTCTGCTATTGAAACTATTACACGTCTCCTCAACATGCAGGTGGCGCGCTATCTCATTACGTCTACCGTACAGATTATTATTGCGCAGCGTCTTACGCGGCTCCTGTGTTCTCAGTGCATGCGTTGGGAATCTCCTGCCCCAGCGGTCCGGAAGGAGATCCTGACACAGCTCGCGGGCATTTCTATGCAACAACTTTCAGAGCGCGTGCCCGCTTTTAACCCGCAGACGTTTCAAATCGCGGCAAAAGGCGCTGGCTGCGAAGCGTGTAACCATCTCGGCTACAAAGGCCGTCTTGGCCTCTACGAAATCGTAGAATTTACGGAAGCCTTTAAAGATGCGTTGCTTAAGGAGGCTCCAAGTTCCTATTTACGCGATCTTGCAGCGAAAGAAGGAACCGTATTTTTGCGCCAAGACGGTATTATCCGCGTCCTCCAGGGGAAAACTTCCCTGGAAGAAGTGTACACGGTTACCTAACGGAAAATTCTTTCCAATCCCCTCCCTTTTAGGGTATACTTCTATGAATTCCTAATTTCACATCGTATGTCGTTCAACCGCTCTCGCACACTTCTTGCACAGGGTTTTACCCTCGTTGAGGTGCTCATCGTTATTTTGATCATCGCCCTCCTTATGGCGTTTATCATTCCACAGGTTCTTAAGGGGCCAGCACAGGCGCGTGACCTGGTTCGTATGAATGATGTAGGAAACATTGCCGTCGCACTCGATAGTTATCGCAGTGCAAAACAAGGGTACCCAAAGGTCTCTGCAACTGGTTGTCTTGAAGCGACGACGGGACTCGGCCAGGAACTCGTCAAAGCAGGTATGCTGAACGCGGACAAGTTTCCAAAAGATCCTGAAGCCAATAATCTTACAGGAAATTGCCCGGGGAAATATGCCTACAAAATGGTTAATGTAAATGGTGTCAGTAATGGCGCTGTGATTATTTACTCAAAACTTGAGACCCCAGCGCGTGCAACGGCCACAGATTCAGATATCAATCAGGGGAGCCTCACAAGTGAATATGTCTTTGGAAAACCAGAGAGTGACCGCAAGTACTACCATCAAGTGGCAGGACTGTAATATCCCTGTTCCCTCTTTTTATGGCTGCAAATATAAACCCAGTAAACGAGTTTCAGAATCAACCCCTTCCGCAAAATCAGGAAGGGGAAGTTTTGAAAAGTGGCAGACAAGCAGCGGAGCAGCAGTTGTATTCGAATATCTCAACGCAGGAAGAGTTTTTTTCTGCCGCAAAACTGGTACTTGAACAGCCTGCACCATCTTCTGCAGACAAGCTACGGCAGTTTGAGGAGTTTATGGGTCAGATCCCAAAAAAGTTTTTAGAATCAATGAAGAGTGAAACAGTACAAGCATTTACAAAACTCGTATTGGAAATAATGAAGCCAAGTACTCTCGATAAAGAAGCAACTCAAACGATAAATTTTCTTCAAAATCCAGAGCTCAGTAAGGACTCAGCACTCCCCGCTCCTGTTCAAGAGCAAATAGTGCAAAAAGTCGGCAAGCTGAAAAAAACCATTCAGAAAGGACTGAGCCAAATCAACGAAGACTCACAGCTTGTGACGAGAATTATGGAGAATCCCGCACAAGCATTCAAAAGCTGGATACCTAGTCCTGAAAATACTCTCAATGGATTAACCGTACAAAGCAAACAGAAGGATCTTCGAACCTTCTTTTCAACCATTGTGCGTCAGGCCCTTATCACGGGAGAAGAATCTTCTAAACTTCGACAAACCCTTCGCATTGCACCAAGGGAGGTAGAAAACATGTATCTCAACGTTGATAATGAAGAAGCAGAAAAACTTCTCCGTGAGTTTCATAAATTAGCGACACTGACAAAAGATACCCTTCCCGCGCTGAACGCCTAAAGCAACTCTTGCATAATTCCCCTCGCACCGTAAGATGCAGCGCGTATGCATCGTATTTTTTGTTGTTATGTCATTGCAAATCGGAATTGTCGGGCTCCCCAATGTGGGTAAATCAACCTTGTTTAATGCAATGACCGCCTCACGAGGCGCACAAGCGGCAAACTACCCATTTTGTACCATTGAACCTAATGTGGGCATTGTTGAGGTGCAGGATCCACGGTTGGCGAAATTGAAAGATGCCGTGAACGGTGAAAAAGTGGTTCCCGCTACGGTCGAATTTGTGGATATTGCAGGCCTGGTGAAAGGCGCTGCCGCCGGAGAAGGACTTGGTAACAAGTTTCTGTCTCATATACGCAATTGTGAGGCAGTTTTGCAAGTCGTACGCATTTTTGATGATAGCAATGTCATCCATGTAGAAAATTCCATCCAGCCAAAACGAGATATTGAAATTATCAATGCAGAGTTGATTCTTGCGGATTTAGAAACCGTGCAGAAAGGCATTCATGGAGTGGAAAAGAAAGCGCGTTCTGGCGATAAGGAGGCCGCTGCTTCCCTTGCAGCCTTAAAGCATATTGAAACGGTTCTCCTTGAAGGCAAACTCGCTATTTCCGCAGAGATGAGCCTCGATGATCGGCTTGCCCTCGAACCCTTCCACCTACTGACTAATAAACCTTTTATTTACGCGGCCAACGTCAGCGAGGATCAGTTGTCTACATTGTCCTTAGACAGCATTCGAGAGCAACTTGGTATCGATTCTTCCTTCGAAATTCTCCCTGTCTCCGCAAAACTGGAAGAGGAGCTTCTTGACTTGGAATCGGAAGAAAAAAAGGCATTTTTATCAGAACTTGGCGTGCAGGATTCCGGCCTAGATCGCCTTATCTCCACTGCTTTTCGTACACTTGGCCTCATGTACTATTTTACCGCTGGTGAAAAAGAGGTTCGTGCATGGACCATTCATGAAGGCTGGACAGCGCCTGAAGCTGCCGGTGTTATTCACACAGACTTTGAGCGTGGATTTATCAAAGCTGATGTGGTGAGTTGGGCAGACCTTGTAGAACATCAGGGGTGGTCAAAGGCACGGGAGGCAGGCAAAGTACGCATGGAAGGCAAAGATTATATCGTCAAGGATGGTGATGTTATGCTCTTTAAATTCAACGTGTAGTCTTTATGACAAGCCTCGGCAGCAAAAGAGAAGATTTGGCTAAGCGCATGCTCTTCCCGCGAACGAAGGCTGGTATTCTTGATAATGGTACAACCTGGTTTCTGCAAAAAAACTCTCGGCCGGAGAATAAAATTCTTGTCTGTCTGATGGTAAAAACAGGGAGCGCGCATGAGGTCTCTGGACAATACGGTATAGCACACTTTATTGAGCACATGGTGTTCAATGGGACAGCGAGTTTTGAAGGAGAAGCACTCATTGAAGAACTGCAGCGTCTCGGTGTTGGCTTTGGTCATGATCTGAATGCCTATACATCGCTTGATCATACGGTCTATCACCTCGAAATCGAAAAATCACCGGAGAATTTGAGGAAAGCTCTCGCCTTACTTTCTGAGTTTGCCAGTAGTGCCCGACTGGAAAAAGCACACATTGAGAAAGAACGACCAATTATTTTGGAAGAAAAGCGACTGCGGAGCGGACGTGGAGAACAATATATTTCTCTCCTGCTCGAACGACTCTTTGAGAATAGTCCCTTTGCACGACTTGTTATTGGTAAAACCGAAGACATTCAAAACGTGCAAAAAGAAGATTTTGATGCATTCTATCGCACGTGGTACCAACCAGATAACTTTGCCGTAGCGGTAATAGGTGATGTGGACACAAAGAAGGCACTGATCGATATTGAAGAGTGTTTTGGCCCTATACCCGCCCCGACGGAACCGACCATTGAAGCTATTGCACCAAGCAAATTCCGCCCCAAGGCTTCTTTAGATATTTTTTCTCACGAAGAAACCTCCACCAGCAGCTTTCAAATCTTTACGGTGCTGCGCGGACTTCGCGGGAAAGTTGACAAGGACGATCATGAAGACTGGATGCGGTACATTCTTTGTGAGGCACTTTCAGAACGTCTGCAGGCGTATATTTCAGAAAACGAGACCAATATCAATAGCGCTCAGGCTGAGTATAATGGTGAATACACAAGATTTCATGACCTCGTTGTTGTAGGCTGTCACTTTGCTCCTGAATATTTCGCTGAAGGTGCAACCCTAGTGGCTCGTGAAGTGGAACGACTACGGCGCTTTGGCCCCACCACAAAAGAAGTTGCCCGTATTTGCAAAAATCTGCGTGCGCGCCTCGAAGAAAAAATTCACGAAATGGATAATACGCCGCACTGGAGTTTTTGCCAGCGCATCATGTCCAGTTTTCTCTTAGACGACTCCCTCGAAGAACCCGAGCGCGATCTTGAACTTCTTGCGGAGTACGAAAAGAATACGCGTAGCGATGCATTTATACAGTTGGCGGAGGAAATTTTTCATCCATCACATCTCGTTATTATTGCGGAGCTCCCGGAAAATCACAATACACTAAAGACACGGGAAATTCTTGAACAGTGCCTTGGAAAGAGCCATGACGATCTTCTACCCCTTGAAGAACAAGGAGCAAGTTTCGATCTTTCTCGTTTCACAGGGGCACCATTACAAACGTTAAAGGTTTTACCTGCCCCTTTGGAACTTAGTCAGAGCACCCTTCCTTGTGGCGCACCCGTTTATACCAAATCGACAACATTTCAAAAGGGTCGGATTCATGTGCGCATGGTTTTTGAAGCAGGAAATATCTATTTACCCAAGGGGCTCCAAGGTCTACCCGATGCCCTGATACGCTTTTTGATTGAAGGAGGTAGCAATGGAATGAGCTTCATCGATATCAGTAAAATGCTGCAGGAAAGAAATCTTTCTATTTCCTTAGAAATGGAGGGACCAAGCAGTCTTGTGCTTTATGGTACAAGCCGAACGGAGCAGGCAGAGGAGCTTTTTGCACTGATGCACGACGTTATCTTTCTTCCCGTATGGAAAGCATCGGCTTGGCCTCGCGTGCAGCGTTTTATGCAACTCGGTATTCAAGAGGAGCGAGCAAACCCACAGGTACAGTTCTGGCAGGAGCACAACCAGAGGTTACTGAGTCACCATCCCTCCAGTTATCTTCTTGAAGAGGACGCTCTCGCAACCTGGACACCGGAAATGATACAAGAATACTATAACAAAACCGTACATGGTCAGAACATGTATGTCGTTATTGTCTCTAGCCTGTCTGTAGACAAGCAATTGGCTCTTGCAGGACGTTTCTTTTCTCACATCCCCCTTGGCACGAAACCTTCCTATGATGCCCTTAAGACGGAGCTTTCCTTCCCAAGCTCCGCACCACGGACGGAGCTTGCACTTGCGAATGAACCTAAAGCGTCGATTCGTCTAAGTTTTCCTGGCGTACATTACCTGCATCCAGAAAAACATCTCTACGCCCTTGCAGGTGAAATTCTCACGGACCGACTGCGCAAAGCCATTCGGGAGGATATGGGAAATACCTACAGTATCGGTGCTCATCACAGCGCTTATCGATGTCTCAAAGGCGGAGATTTTACCATACGGGTTTCCACCAGCCCTGAAGAACTGCGCGCCGTCGAAGCGCGCATTCGGGCAGAAGTCGATCGGTTCAGAAAGGGGGTCACAGCAGATGAATTAGAACGTGCCCTGGCACCTATACGAACAGAGTTCGAAGCGGATCTAAAAGAAAATTCTTTTTGGCTGTCCATTCTCATTGACCCTTGGAACCGCGTGCCGCCGACCTATAGCTTTGACGAATATGCACGCCTGCAAAAAGCGACCATAGAAGATATGAATCGCTTTCTGCAAACACGGTTTGATACGTCCAAAGAAGTGGTCACCGTCCTCCTCCCGAAAAAGACCTAGCCAAGTTTTTCCTTTTCCATTGCCACCATGGAGTCCTCAAACTTGGTCACATAAGGCAATATCTCGGAAGGTAGGGTCCATGAAGGCACGCTCCCCTTTGGCTGCCATGTCTTTTGATCCTCCTCCAAGGAATTGGTATAGCCCAAATCCTTATGGAGTTTTTCTGCGAGATCAGGCGTCACAGGAGCAAGAAGAACACGGAGCGCATCGAGTATGGCCACCGCATTCCCTACCACTTGCTTTGCCGCAGCTTCGTCGGTTTTTACGAGTTTCCAGAACTCATAGGAGGTGAGGTATTCATTACCAAATTCCGCAAGACTGCAGATTTCCAGCACCGCTTCTCGAACCTTCCCACTGCTATAGGCTTGCTTTGTTTTTTCAAAGGCCTCCTCAATGCGGTCGAGAACTTCTTGCTCGAGATTGATTGCAGTTTCCACAAGAAATTCTGTTCCAAAATTCTTGAGAGAAAAAGTCATGACGCGATACATGAGATTGCCGATTTTTGCGAGAAATACCCCGTTGTTGACATGAAAGAAATCTTCCCACAGGAAATTGGTCTGATCGTCTCCCGTCATGATGTAGGCAAGGTAGAAGCGTATGGAATCCAGGGGGTAGGTATCCAGGAGATACCGCGTATCGATAATCCAGTTTTTGCTTTTGCTAATTTTATCACCTTCCAGAAGCAAGAACTTGTTCACGAAAACGTCCGTCGGCAGCACATAGTCCTTCCCCGTTCCCAGAAGCTGTGCGGGCCAGTTAATAGTGTGGAAAACCAGGTTATCTTCACCGACAAAGTAATACTGCTTCGCGTCGAAGGATTTGTCCCAGAATTGTTTCCAAGTCTCGGGGTTGCCAGAATTCTTTGCCCATTCCACCGTCGCAGACAAATATCCAATCACCGCTTCAAACCACACATAGAACACTTTTTTTTCAATATCCTTTACACGGTCCTTCTCTTGAATGCGGTCAATGGGTAGTGGCACGCCATATTCCATGTCGCGGGTGATTGCGCGAGGCCGTAGCCCTTCGCGGAACCAACCACGGGTTTCTGCAAGAATCCACGGACGCCAAACGCCCTCCTTTGATGCTAAAAACTTCTCAAGATCAGGCTGCAGGGCGGCAAGATCCAAGAAGTAGTTTTCCGTCTCACGCACTTCCAGAACATCGCCGGACACTTTTGAGCGAGGCTCTATAAGCTCTAACGCATCCAGAACCCGTCCACATTTTTCACATTGATCGCCACGAGCACCGGGGCTTTGACAGTAGGGGCACGTTCCTTCCACATATCGATCTTGGAGATACTTCTCTTCCTTCGCACTATAGAGCTGACGTGACGTTTCCTTAATGATAAAGCCGCGAGCAAGCAGCTCGAGAAACATGGTTTGCACGACGTCCCGATGATTTTCCGTGCTCGTCTTGGTAAAGAGCGAGTAGTCAATTTTCAGATCGTGCAACAGCTCCGTGTTAATCGCATGAAACTTTTCCGCGAGCTCTTGTGGTGCAATCCCCTCCTCTTCTGCCTTCAGGGTAATAGGGGTTCCGTGACAGTCAGATCCCGAGACCATGACGACATCATTTCCAGCCAGGCGGTGAAAACGCGCAAAAATATCTGCAGGATAGTGTGAGCCATAGAGATTTCCCACATGAAAAGCCGCATAGGAATAGGGCCAGGCAACACCGATATAAATTTTTTCAGACATGAGCAGGGAAAAAAGTGGAGTTAAAAATGCACACGTGCAGAGAGGGCATTACCGAGGGTGATTTCATCTGCATAGTCGATATCTCCCCCCATGGGCATTCCCTTAGCAATCCGCGTAAATGAGACCTCTATATGCGCAGGCATGTGTTCTTTGATATACATCGCCGTCGCTTCACCTTCCAGCGTGGGATTCGTCGCAAAAATGAGCTCAATAGGGCCATCCATACCCAGCATACGATGAAACAGCTCAGCAATTTTCAATTTCTCGGGTCCAATACCGGATATGGGAGAAAGTGTTCCGTACAGCACATGATACACTCCCGTAAAACTCCTGGTTTGTTCGATGGCAAAGACATCCATAAAATCTTCAACCACACAAATCTGTTGTTTGTCCCGCAAAGGATTATCACAGATTGCACAAAGAACACGGTCCTTTTCCGTAATGTGATAGCATTGTTTGCATGGGTGAATCTTCGCGTGCAAGTCTGCAATACTGCTTGCAAATCGTTCTGCCTGAAACGCATCGTGTTTTAAGAGATGCTGCACCAGACGCTGGGCAGTTTTACGTCCAATACCGGGTAATCGGCAAAAGGCTTCTATGGCTTCATCAGCCGCTTTGGGGAATTCCATATAGTATCAAAATCGAGGGGCCGCACCATTGTAGCATAGGGATGGGGCGCGAAAAGTAATTTTCTTAGATGAAGGTCTGTTCGTAGATGCGACGGTCAAGGGTATAAAGCCGAAGTGGCTGAGCTTCGGGGACATCTCCACGTGCGCGGGCAAAACGCTCTAAGGCGGGCGTACCCGAGGCAAAAAGGACACCGATTTCCCCCTTCGCTATGGTTGCCATCTGCTCCGCAACCGTATGGGTCAAATATCGGGGATTTTGTTCATTTTTATAGGTCCACTCGTGTTCTTCATCCAGAATGATTTGCCCCAAGGTACGGTAAGGGGCAAACAGAGCAGATCGACTACCAATCACCACATCCACGTCCCCCGCAGCGATTCGCAGCCACTCCTGACATTTTTCCCCTTCTGAAAGACGCGAGTGCAAGACGGCAAGACGCTCTCCAAAGACGTTTTGAAAGTATGTCAGAAGTTGAGGCGTGAGCGCAATCTCCGGTACAAGAAGAGCCGTTTGCTTGCCCTTCTCGCGCATGCGCTCTGCAATATGCACGTACATTTCCGTTTTACCTGCCCCGGTCACACCATATAAAAGTGATGTTTCCGGATAGTGTGCCTCCATCTCATTGAGAATCGCACGCTGTTCCACAGACAAGATTTTCGGCTGCGTTGTCGGCCCGGATGGACGATGTACAGGCAAAAGACCCCGCTCCTCTACTTCTACATAGCCCGCATCCACTGCTGCCCTCAAAACACCGCTTGAGACCTGCTCAAGGACAGCATGTTTTGGTCGCACTCCTTCTTGTTCAAGATAGGTCAGGAGCTTCGTCACTTGCTTTTTCTGTCGTGGGATTGCACCTGAAGACACCCTTGGAACAACCTCAACCAGTCGTTTGGGTTGAAACGTCCCTTCCCAAAGTGCGAGTGGTACAAAGAGGCGAAGGACACGATGGAGTGGCGACAAGTAATAGGCGGACATCCAGAGCATAAGGCTGCAGGAGAGCGCAGGAAGGCGAAAATCTAAGGGGTGCGACTCCACTGCCCAAACCGCATGTACTGTTGTGCCCTCCAGAAGCTGATCACCTGGCCCTACAATAACACCTAAAGCATCCTTTGAGCCAAAAGGTACACGAACCCATAGCCCAAGCACCTCGTGCATATCCCTTTCTTCCGGAAGATCGAAGGTAAAGCCCTGCCCTATCATGCCTCGATCGTACAGCGCCACGGAAACAAGCATAAAAAAAGCACGAAGGAATATTCGTGCTTTAGGCTACTTGAAAGCTGTTTTTACTGCAACTGGAAGAGCAGCGCATTGAGTTTTGTCACCGTTTTGGGACCAACCAATCCAGCTCCATAAATAGATGTGTCAGCTACAAGACCATGCAGTACCTGGAAATCCAAGACAGCTTTCGCCGTCGTCTCACCATATTTCCCGTCAATCATGCCGGTATACAGCTTCTGGCGGGTCAAAAAGCTCTGTAAACGCATCACTTGTTCACCCGAGCTCTCCGTATTCATTGTGGTAGAAAATCCCCAGGTTTGCACATGGGTATTCCATAAATCTGCCAAGTACTCTTTTGTTTCCTGAGTAAAAGTGCCCTTTGCTGCCGCAATACCTGCCTGTTTTTGTAGTACCGTAAGAGCACTGGTCAGTTCTGCATTCCACTGTCCACCTGTCTCCCCCGCATAAAACCCAAGACTCTTCAGTTGTTTCTTCAACAGGGTCACATCAGCTGAGGAGAGTGCGTTGGCCTCAAGATTCACTGCCGGTGCAGTCGCAGGCTCAACGTGGCTTGTACTCGCAGCGGCAAGCGTTGCCGACGTACTCACCGGTGTTATTGCAGAGTTTACTCCAGCCTTCACCTCCTGTTTCGAAACGGAGAGGCGCACGGGAGCCGCTTCAAGAATGTCCATTTGTGAGGATGGCATAGTGGCAAACACAAGTTCCTGCTTTAACTTTTCCTCATCACGAATCTCCGATCCGCGGAGGTCTTCCAAAAGTGCTTCGTTCTCGAGCACTTCCATAGTCACCTTAATATGCTGCAGCTGCTCGATAAGCGCTACGCGTGATTTCGCTCCAAAGTAACCGGCGGCTGTATCATCAAGCCCCGTAATGAGCTTTTTATCAATCTGGAAGCGTAGTAAGGCATCAATGGTCGCTTCATCGTAGATACCGGAGAGAGTACGCTTATAATACCCCAGCTGCTTCAACGCAGATTGAAGAATTTTCACGGGAATCCCCTCCGCACCTCGCCCCATGGACCCAGGAAAAGAATTCATAAGCTCATCCTGCTCTGTCACGGCCTCCACCTCTGCAATCATCTGCTTTGTTGCTTCCTTGGAGATCGTTTCCTCTACCCGTTCCTGCGGTGTCATGGTTGTTATACCGGGAGACATACTGTCAAAGTAGATGGTGTCTGGCGTATTTGCATCCGTGAGCACCTCACCCTCGACGGTTCGAACACCCCACTGGAGTGCACGGCGGAGGCCAGGCTCACCATAACCCATCCATACATCGATGCGGTCGTATTCCTGCCCACGTTCACCGGCGTGAACAATTGCCCCTCCTCGATCTGTGACCGTTCCAACACCAAGACCCGCCAGGCGAATCTTCGTTCCAAAGGCATAGGTCTTTGGTGCTGCAATCATGCCAGGAAATACAGGACGTCCAGAGGCGCCGTGTGTTCCCTCACCGTTTAGGCGCTTTTCTGCCTCATAATTACCCTTTAAATAGAAACTCTGATTCGGCAAAGGTGAGTAATACGCCGTTACCTTAAAGGTTCTCTTCCCTGGTGCAACCGCCTGAGCAGCGGGAGCAGGGAGCAATGTCACCATGAGAAGAAACAGGGAGACAGAAGCACAGAGACCTTTGATTCGCTTTGAAATCATGTTGTGGGTGAGAAAACTAATCTAACCATTGTACCATAGGTATATACCAAAACATTATTGACCTGTAAATGAATATGTTTCGCAGATATACATTTAAAGAGAAAACCAGTGGCGCATTCCAAAAGAAAATCTTGACTCGAAGGTGATTCATCCATAGGATAGACGGGCTAATATTGTTATTTTGGACCCATGCTCGGCAAATTGAAAAAGCGTAAGAGAAAAAGAACTCACGGATTCCTTGTCCGTATGCGAACGCCAAATGGACGCAAGGTCATTGCCCGACGCCGTTCTATCAAGCGTAAGGCCATTACGGTTTAAGTATGCTTCCCCGCCCGTCACGTTTGTCCTCCCGGGACCTTCGTCTGCTTTTTGCACGGGATCATCATAAAATACATGCACAGTACCTTTCTGCGCATGTATTTTTTTTGCGTGACGTGCCAGTGAAGCCACCTCGTCACCGCTTTGGCGTTATTCTCCGACGTGGACGCTATAAGAACAGCCCGCATATGCACCGCTTGCGCAGGCTCGTCTATGCCGCTCTTGCCCCTTTTCTTGCAGATTTGGAAAAAGACGATACGCTGAATCCACTCTATTGTGGCATAATTCCTCTTCAGGGGTTTGAAGACCTCTCGCACGCAGAACGTCTTGAGGCCATGCGCCACCTCCTATCGCTCCTTCGTACACGCACACCATGATTCCTCTCGAAGCACTTCGATCTGGTTCCTACTACGCATTCCTCCTGACGGGAGGCATTTTTCTTGTCTCTTCACTGCTCACTGCCGGAGAGTTGCAGGCAGGAAA
The DNA here is from genome assembly GCA_002783265.1 of Candidatus Gracilibacteria bacterium CG17_big_fil_post_rev_8_21_14_2_50_48_13. Lineage (GTDB taxonomy): Bacteria > Patescibacteriota > Gracilibacteria > 1-14-2-50-48-13 > 1-14-2-50-48-13 > 1-14-2-50-48-13. The sequence goes on from PFFG01000006.1 coordinate 69,521, forward strand.
CTCCCATTTTCTCCATAGCATGATGCTTTTTGGTTCCGTTCTCTCTCTTCTGCTGACCATCAGTTTCTCCCTTGCGCTCCTCGCTCATGAGAAACAGTCCAATAAGGGAACCATCGTTCTTGGAGCATCACTTCTCATCAGCACAATGATTGCAGCAGCGCTTTTCCTCCTGTAAACTGTTTGCAGATTTCTCATATTCCCCTCCATGGTCCGACACACCAAACTTTTCGTTCTCAGCATTGTACTCACCCTTGCCCTCACCAGTTGTGTAGGCAGCACGCCGGTTGCCACAGAAACAAGTAGTACGAAGATGTTGACGGATACAGCCTATACCATGCAGGTGTTTTCTTCTTGGAACAATGTTGCAGCGACGGATTTAGATACCACAATTGCACCCTCGCACGTGCAGGTATTCCAGTCTCTGCAACCTATTAAAGGCATCTATTCAAAATTGAGTGTTATTAAGGAGGATCTACTCACGCCCACCACCTCTGTGGCCTTTGCGGACCAAAACATACTCAACACACCGAAAATCACGCAAAATTACACGCGCATGCAGACGATGGAAGCGACCATCGCAGGAGAACGCACGGTTATACATATCTATGAAGGTCAAAGTACGGCCCTCTCGCCACAGATGCTCTTTATTCAAACCTTTCTCGTCAAAAACGGCACAACGGGGTTCACGATCACCTTTTCCGTTTCACCAAGCGTCACAGATACAACGCCCTATCTCAATCTCCTCCAGAGCTTTCAGTTCACGAACACTTCTCAGTAGAAAACATTGTTTTCACTCAAAAAGTGCCTAGTATGGATTGGCTACTATTCTCGCTTCCATACTGGAATTTTCTATGTTTAAAAAAGATTTTTGGGTCACCTTTGCCTTTGCCTTTCTTCTCGCATGGCTTTTGCAGGTCACGTTTTTTGCGCAGCCTCCCGCTGCCGCACCCATTTCCGGAACGGGAAATCTCCTAACGGTTACCTCGCATAAAAGCACATACACCGTGGGCGATGAAGTGATCATAACCATTAAGGCGAATACGGGCAGCCTCATGAAGCCACTGGTAACGACATGTCCTGAATCTCCCTTCGAAGTGCGCAAGGATGGAGAAATTATCACAGCAAAGACAACCTATGCCTGTGCGCCCTCCAGCATGATTCCCACTCCCGATACGCCTCTTGTGTTCTCCTACCGCAACTGGAACGCGCAGCTTTTTAGCACACCGGGTAAATACACCATTACGATTCCCTATGAAGGGGGGACCTACGTAACAGATTTCAACATTGAAGCCGAGGGTTGGTTCGCGGCTGCGTGGAACACGGTCTTTACCCGTCCAATCTATAATGCGCTCGTGGGACTCACGCTCCTGCTCGGCAATAATCTTGGCTGGGGTATCATTGCTCTCACTTTGATCATTCGCTTACTCCTCCTGATTCCTAGCCAGCAGGCCATGGAATCACAGCGGCGCATGCAAAAAATTCAGCCTCGACTCCAGGAGTTCCAAAAGCTCTACAAAAATGACCAGCAGCGACTCAGCACGGAAACCATGAAGCTGATGAAAGAGAATAAGGTCAATCCGCTGGGTAGCTGTCTCCCGCTTCTCCTACAAATCCCTGTTTTGCTTGCCGTGTTCCTCAGTATTCAAAATGGTCTCAATGTAAGTTTTACGCATCATTTGTACGAGCCACTCCGTGCCACCAACATCGAAGCAATTCAGTATGTTTTCCTGGGCTTCCTTGATCTGTCCAAACCAGAGGTTTGGGTCCTGCCCTGGCTCCTTGGCGCAATCCAGTTTTTGCAGCTCAAAATGTCTTTTGCGAAATTGCCTAAGCAAGCAAAGGCGCAAGCTGGTGTTCCAGACATGTCTTCCATGAACAAAGTGTTTACCTATATGATTCCCGGAATCATTGCCATTTCTGCACTGACTCTGCCTGCTGGAGTAGGTCTCTACTGGCTCATTTCCACGATTTTTGGCATCGGGCAGCAATACTTTGTGAATAAGGAAAAACTCGTTTAATTCCCTTCTTGTGATCCTATGGATACAGCTTCTACTCTTGTAGCGTGCGTAGAAAACCTTCTCGACCGAATGGGTATTCGCTCTGAAGTGGCCGTGACAGAAATTGCCGAACAAACCTATGATGTGGATATTCAAAGTGATGATGCCCCGCTTTTGATTGGACACCACGGGCAGGTTCTTTCTTCGCTTCAGTTAGTCGTTTCTCTTATGATGCGAGAAGCAACAGGTGATCATCTACGGATTCGTTTGAACGTGGGTAACTACCGTGAACAGTTGGAAGAACGACTCATGGAACTGGTGGATAAGAAAGCTGCCAAAGTCCTTGCCGAAGATGTACGTGAAACACTCTACCCCATGAATTCCTACCTACGGCGATTTGTGCACACGTACATTCTTGAAAAACATGCGGATATTGCTAGTGATAGTATCGGTGAGGAACCCAATAGACGGGTTATTATGATGAAAAAAACTTCCAACGCATAAAAAGTCCATGCCTCTTTCACACCCTGAGGAACAAACCTCCTCTCTGCCAGAATCCCTCCCTGCAGAGATCCTTGATACCAATCCTGCGTTTCTTGCGTACCGCAAACAACATCCGGAGCTCTCTCGTGAAGAGTGTCTCAAACAACTGCTTGATGATTTGATTCTCACATCGAGAGCAGAATATGATCATCTTTAAAAAAACCGCTCTATGGGAAGAGCGGTTTTTTGTTGGTTAGTTTCGGAGGAGATCATAGACTCCACCGAGAATTTCCCTGAGACCTGGAGGCGGGAAACTGTAGATACGGCCATCAAAGTTCACCGTAATACCGGAGCTTTGAATAATATCGTTGATGCCACTTCCACGAACCGTCACATTGGGACGACTTGGGATGAGATCGTCAATGTTTCCATAGAGAGCACCGTTCACCACAAGAGTTTGCGGCTGCCCAGCTCCACTTTCATAGTACGATCGCCAGTCAGAGGTGCCACGAATCTTACCCGTACCGAGCACCACAATCACTGCATCAATACGTTTAACACGGGGGTGAATAAAGATATCTCCATCACGTACGATGATGGCAAAAGACGGTGTCCCAGCGCCATTGGCGTACGCTATATCACTATTAATGGTGACATTTCCTTTCTCAAGATAGATCGTACTACGCTCTGCGAGGGTTAGCGCACTGGAGGCAAGGGATCCCACCGTGATATTTTGATTCTTCGCAGAGAAAATACGTGTTTTGTCCGGGCGAATATTGAGGCGAGACAAGTCTGATTCACTCAGGATGGAGACAGAACTTCCCGCGGTCTTATTCTGATCCGCAACGATAGTAATACCGGAAACCGTATTCCCGAATCCTAGATTCGTGCGATTCACGGCAGATTGGTTATTCTCCAGTTTCACACCAGAGATGGCGTTACCAACCCCCATAACGTTACTAAAGACCCGTGTAAAGTTTGAAAGCCCCTTCAAAATGCCACTCGTGAGCGTATCACCATCGTTCACCGTAATAAGGAACGGACGAGCAATGGTCAATTCCTTCACGCCATTGTTTGAAGGAGACTTCATAAAATAATTGTAATTCACATCGTTCGTCTCTGGGGAGAACTCTTTGCCAGGAAGGCTTGTGCGCGCAATTCCCGTGACCATAAGATCCACCGAATCACCTGGATAAAGATTCGTCACGATAACAGGTTTTCGTTGATCTTTCGCAAAGTCCGTAAAGTCAATACCGATGGGGTTTGCCGACGCCCCTGCAAAACTGTTACGATTACTGGATGGTTTCGGCGTTGCCTTGACACCAGTTACCTGGAAGCTTCCTTCTTCCTTCGGTACGCAGTTTTGACCTTCCGAATTTTTTCCATTTGTACACGTATCATCAAAGATTTGCGCAACAGACCCCTGGCCACGCACGTATCCCATGGATGTTATTTGATAACCCTTTTTGCCGTCGGGGCGAAGATTGTAAATTTCAGCACGTTTGGTGACAGTCTGTGAGGTCGTTGATTTGTTGGAAATATTGGTCGTAAAAGTTGCGACATTGTAATCTCCCGCTGACTTAGGATCCACTTCGATTTCTACACAGGCACAAACACCTGGTCGGCATTCCTTATCATCATGCACAATAATTTTTCCATCATCTGTACACGTGTCATCTGGGCCAGTGTAACCGTTGTCATCACATTCTCTATCGAGACATGTAGGGACCTTAAAAGAAGGACCTGGATAAATCTGACCATCTAAACGAAGGCGCCAGTAGTAGGTCTTTTCGCCCTCAAATTTGAGTGTTCGATTATAGGGTTCAAAGTAGCTAAATCCGTCAGGACCAGTAGTCTGAGTCAAATTCGATACATCCTTTCGGAAGTAGGTCGCAAACGTAGGATCCGTACTCACTTCTAGCACTTTATTTCGCGCTGAGGTATTCCACTGAAAACTTGGACTATAGACGGGGTTCGCACAACTTGGCAGCACGCCTAAACGAAGACCATCCTGCAGATTTGCACAATCCTGCACCGTTGCTTCATACCATGATGAGAATCGTGTATCTTTCCCCACTCGCCATCGAAGGCGGTCTCCCGCGCGCAAATAAGGCGTTTGTCCGTTACTCGAGCGAAGTGACTGGTGATCCATCGATCCATAGTTTGTGGATACTGTCTGTGTATAAACCGTCATAGTGCCGCCATTGGGCGTATGCTCGAGGGTCAAGGTATCGCCAATCTGTGCATTCGCCCACACAAAACGGGCAAGGGTAACCCCAGAAACACAACGTTGATACGTCCCTGGGGTTTCCGCATTGCTTGGTGGAGGTGTAATGATGCCTGTAGAACCTCCTGTCGTACTACCCGTGTTGCCACCAGTAGAACCGCCTGTAGAACCTCCTTGAGACTTTTTCACCACCAAATCTACCATGACGAACATATCATTTTCCTTACTTCCGACCATTCGCCCATGGCTATAGGTGAAGGTCTTTCCAGAAAGCGAGAAAGCGCCACCATTCAAGGGGAATGGATCCCCAACGACCTGCAGCTGACATTTGTCATTCACAATAGATCCACACTTCGCAACGCGTCCTGCAAGCAGTGAACTGTTGCCTTGAATCCAGCCAAGCTCGTACCCGGTTGGAAGATTTACAAAAGCAGCATCCTCAAAGGTCGCGCTGACATTCGGGATGTAACCATTTTTGTATGCAGTCATGGTCAGATAGTCCGGTTCTTCCACAAAGGCATTTTTCGCGGTAATTTTGCCGCTGACTGTTCTATTGTCCAACGTCACATGCACCTGCACATCACGGGCTTCATAGCGGCTATCCTTGTAGATTGTTGATGCATTATTGTGCACATACAGGTAGGCACGCACCACATCGCCTTCCTTCAAATCCGAGGAGGTATAGTCATGAAATTTTCGCTCATCCGCATTTGTAATCTGCACTGTTCCGTTACTTCCAAGACGGCCCACCTTTCGCAGCGTCACAAACTCTCGTTCATCCATGTAATTTGTGTCCGTACACTTTCCATTGGCGTAAAAACCATTCTGCTGACAGAGTTTCCAGTTATCGCGAAAACGGTTAAACGTATTATACGTTGCGCCATATATCGTATCTTCGTTGAGAGTAACACCATTATTGCTCGATAAAAAATCCGCACCATAGAGTGGTGTCGGCTTTGCATAGGCAACAGTCAGTGTTGAGGTCACCATCACTGTGAGGAGCAGCCCGTGAAGGAGGGATTTTATTTTGTGTGACAAGAAAGTGTGCATAGGGGTGCGAGTGAGTGGTTCTAAAATCCTTCTAACGTTGTTCCTGTCTGTGCCGGCTCCTGTATTCTGTTATCGAGTTGATTGTCTATATCAGGAGCCAGGACAGCCGGCTCGCTGATAGTTATATTCTCATTTCCATTCATGGTATTCGTGGACACGGAGGTCCCTGTATCCTTGTTCTTCTCTGGAGCAGCTTGCCCACATGCTGTCAAAGGCAAGACGGCGGCACAGCAAAGCAATACTAGAATTTTTTTCATATTTGTCAATGGTTGGAATTAGAAGGTTCCGAGAATTTCCGTACTCGGGGAGGTTGGTTTCGCCTTTGTTGGTGTTGGTGTTGGCGTCGGCTTGACCGGATCTGGCGTTGGTGTTGGTTTCTGGGTCACGGGTTCCGGTGGAATACGCGATCCCGGTTCTGTTGGCTTTTGCTTTGTTGGAATCGTCTCACGAGGTATTTCCGTGGAAGGCTCCGTTGGTTTCAAAGGAACCTTATTTGGTGTAGGCGTAAAGACTGGTGTATCAGGAACAAAACTTGCTAAGAGTGCGAGAAGCGCAACAGGAATGGTCACAGCGTTCTTTTCAATGAGGAGCTTAAGATCGTAGGCCTCTTTGAGCGCGACAGATCTCGTAACAGATGGCATTTCCGGAATCGGAACTTCTCTGCTCATACCTGGTTTTGGCAGATTCAGCTTTGTTCGAAGTTGCCGCACAACGCTGAGAATACTTGTAGGAGCGACCTGCACATTCATACATCCGCGCTTCAAGTACACCGTATATTTCAGTTCAACACCATCAATGTTTTTGATAATGTCGCCCATAAAAATATTCTTGTCATTGTTTTTCACGAGAATGCTACTTCCTCGTCCATCAATGCCCATATTCACGAACCTGAGTGTACCGGGTAGGTTACTGACCGGGCGAAGATTTTGCGCCACTTCAAACATATCTTTCTCCTCCACAAATTTCGCAATGAAATCTGCTTCGGCATATCCTTCCACCGTTTTGCCATAGACAGGGAGATTTTTACGGAAGCGAGGCAGATAACTCGTCAGGGCATGGAGCATCGTATCCGCACTCGTTTCATGACCACGGGATGTATCCACAGAACGGCTTTGCCCACGCTGTCCTCCAAGAAATACCAGCGTATTCATAAGCCCTGCCAATTCCTGGGCCGGGTTCTTCAGTTTCTTTGCTGGATCAAGAAACCGTACTGCATCAGGCGAAATGTCTGCAGGTGTAAAAATTCCCAGGTTACTATAGGCATTGGCTCCAACGCGATCAGAAGAGGTTGGCGACACAAACTTGAGACCGCGAAGACGTGCTAAAATTGCCTTGTCTCGATTCCCCGGCAGCTTGGATATATCGCCAAGACGTGCGAGGAGGCGTTCGTAACTCTCAGCGCGTGCTAGCATGGTCGCAAATCGTGTTTTCTGCTCCGTAACATCCTTTGCTTCCGTGGGAATAAGCTGAAACTGTGTTCCCATACCTTGGTCAAAGGCAGTTTCGTCGATAATCATCAGTTTATCAATGGTTGCTCGGTCTGCAGATGTAGGATTTTGCATCATGCGTTCAAGCTCTGCTGCACTATTGACGCCATAAAAGGACGCCATTGCCTGATTGATCTGCGCAAGCTTTTTGCGATAGGCATCTCTTGTCGCAATGTATTCCTGAATGTCTGGTCGTGCCTTTTCCGCCTCACTGTACCCTTCCGCAGAAGACTTGGAAAGCGTGCGATACGACGTCTGCTCGTTGTAAATTTCTCGTGAGAGGGGATCCTTCATAGCAGCCTCGGCCTTTCCTTGCTCTGCTTTGTAGAGATCCAGTTTTTGTTTCACTGCCGCGAAGGCCGTCTGCATTGGTGCCAGATGTGTTGATTCAAAGGCAGTGAGCAGTCGCGCCTGTTCCTCTGGCGTTGCCTTTTCGGCCTGGCTAATAATCTCCTGCATTTTCGTGCGGAGAGAAGCAAGGTTGTTATTGGCAACAAAGGCACGAGCCGTTCGAACATAGTCTGCAAAAGCCTCACTCACTCCACGTCGGCCAGCATCTCCCAGAAGAGCCGCCATCTGTTCCTGGCTGAACTGGTCCAGTGAATGGTGCGTCGCCATGAGATTCTGCTGGTAGCTTTCTAGAGAGCCACGCAAGCGAGACTTCAGATCATTCCCCAACTTGCTTTGCGTAATCGACTCCGAGAGAGTCGAATAGAGTTCCGTTTCCTTTGAAAGCTGTGCATAAAAGGATTCCACATCCGTAAGGGCGGAACCGAGGGTGGCGACATCTTTTCGTGCAAACTTCTGTGCATGCAGCTGTGCAAGTTCCTTTGCTCTATCCCCTGTGCCGTAGCCTTCATTGGCTGCACCATACATTTCCAGGGTTGATCGCAGGAGTTCATCGACGCTACTTGCACTGACAAAACTTGCTAAGGCGCCACTGGCGAGTTGTTTTTCTGGTTCATCCGACCAAATAGTGAGCGTCAAAATACTACGGGCTGCAGCAAATCCCGTAATTTGCGCATGCATAGCCTCGATATGCGGTTTGAGTATCGCACGAGCTTCATCAATAGTCATGGAACCCTTTGCCTCTTTTACTTGCCGGAATGCCTGTGCAAGAGCATCGCCCCGTGTTTCCATCTTGGACTCAAAAGTTGCGAGCAAGCTATCATAGGTCGGAGCTGAGGCAATGTGGGCATCAAGCTGTGTCTTTACAGCCTCAAAGACGCGCTTTGCAGCGGCAATCTTTTCTGAAGCGGAGCTACTCTCCAGCCCAGCTGTATCAACTGAAACGGGGATTCCTGCTGAAGAGAGAGTCTCAAGTGCATGTTTTGCATAAAGAACCGCTTGGTTGGCCGTTTGTTCCTTTCCCTGGGACAAGGTCTGCATATACTGCTGATATTCCCCGGAAGCGAGAAGTTTCGACAACTCGGCAGCAGGCAGATTCTGGCTTAGTGAAGAGAAAAACGGTGTTTGGTCTGGAAGACGCACAGAAATGCCTGCAGCGCGACGTACTTCATCCATGAACCCAAGCACCACAATACCCTTCTCCCGTAGCTGTTTCTCCAGTAAAAGAAGCTTGTCTATTTGCGGTTTGAGTGCAGCGTCCTCGAGATTTTTGCCCGTGAGCTGCGCCGTGAGTTGAGTATATTCCTCATAGAGAGGCACTACCCCACCCGTATCCGCACTTTTCAGCTGAGCCAATTGTTGATCGAGCGCTGATTTTTCTTCTGTTTTCGCTTGTTCCCAAGGCATACCGGTGCGCATATCGGCGGCACGTCGCTGCGTTGAGACTGATCGATGCTGCATAAGGACTGCAAGGTTCTGCAGCTCAGCCGAAAGCTTCGCTTTATCTGCCTCTGATGCTGCCTCCAGTTGCTTTCCTTTCGCGGCGTACTGTGCAAACAACTCGATATCATTGCTGCTCACTGTCTTCAGCACTGCCACATTCCCGAGACGCAAATCTCCGAAGAGTGTACCCCAGAGCGTGACCAGACCTAGTGCCAAAGTTCTCCATGTAAGTACCGCCGGTGCAGCAGCAATACTTGCCACCAGCATGCCGACCGTCACCATCCACCCCGCAAGGGAAATGAAAGCGGCCAGTTCATCGGGATTTCCCTGAAACTTCTCACCACCTATTTGACGAATCATAGCTGTTTCCAGTTCTGTGTTCCGTGGAATATTCATGCGGTGCACAAAACCCACGACTCCTCCAGGATTAAAGGACGGATCCGACATCTTTTGAGACAACATCGTCATGATGTTCTGAAACTCGGGATTGGAAGCAATATTCGGGTTTGTACGTACCATCTCAAATCCTGCGAGTTTTTCACCTATCGCATCCGTACTTGCATCCTTCACGGCTTCAAAATTGACCTGGGCAAACGAAAGCCCCATGTGCGCCACTTCATTTTGAATAGGTGCTTCTTCACGTGATCCAGAAAGTACCTTTTCAAGGCGTTTTGCTGCTTCTCCTGCAGTAATTTTTGACACCTTTGCTTCTGATTTCGCTGATGGAAATGCAGATTCAAGCATTTTTACGCCTTCAGCTGTTGTTTTCTGGAGTAATTGTATGAGTGCGTCCGCCGTGCTGCGCTCTGCATTTTCAGGCAGTGATCCCAACCCGGCAAGAACATGTTGCAAAGCATTTCTATACACATCCATAAGCTTATCCGCATCCACTTTCCCTGATCGCTGCAAAGCATCTGCCGTATCTTCTAGGGGCAAAAGAACACCGAAAGCTTCGGAAAGACTTGAACTCAGTAGTGGATAGGAGCGTAGGGCCATGGCAAGGGAGCGTTCTAGCAAAACGGCATCAGAGCGTCTTTCCTTCGATTCACGGGCCTCCTGCAAAGTAGCTATAGTCTGTGCCTGTTTTGCCGGCAAATCTACTTTTTGCTGAGTAATTTCCTGCTCAAGGGCACGGATTTCTTGTTCGTATACTGCTTTAAGCGCGGCAAACTCAGCGCGTTGTGCGGCCGCTTTATTTGCGCGCTCTGTTGCGCTCAGTGTTTTCATGGAGTCGATCATGGCTATACGATCCTCGACATTTTTTGCCGCGTAATCCAAAAGACCTTTCCATTTTGCAAGGCGTACCTGGAGATCATCCAGTTTTTTGGTCGTATCGACCTGGGGAGATTGCTCCTTTTGCTGTTCCTGGAGCGTGTGGGTTTCAAAAGGTTTCATAAGGTGGGTTTTTGTGTATGGAAAGGATTACGCGAGCATAAGATCTTCAGGATCCTCCTCAAAAGACTGAGCAAAGGCTGTGAGCCGATGCTCGAGATCTTGTGCTGTATTTGTCAGTCGCTGCAGCTCAGATCGAAGCTCATCATCGAGCACTTTCCTGTGCTCGCGATATTCCGCCTTTAATTGCCCCTTCTCCTCGTGATAGCTCGAAAGCGCCCCGAGAAACTCGGCACGCTTTTGCTCGTCTAAAGACGATGCTCTTTCCAGAAGAAATGCTTTCGTGTGATCATCAAACAGGGGGATGCTCGCAAGGAGCTGGGAAATCTGTTGCATGGGAAGAGGAGAAGAAAAGAGCGAAATTATGCACGATCCTGACGACGACGGCGTCGTCGGGCTGTGAGAATACCTGCTGCACCGAGTGCAAGGGTCAGGGTCAAAAAGGTTTCAGGACCTGTCTGTGGCACCACAGGTGCCTTCGTTGTCACAGGTGTCACCGTCGTTTTCACTGGTGCTGGTGTATTGGTTTGCACAGGTGCAGGTGTACTACAAGAAAGTGCAACACGCCGTGTTTTTTCCTGGAAATTAATGAGCATATTTCCGGTCACTAACTGAGGAAAGTCCTGACACATCGTTTCAACGAGCTGGACACTGAAAGCAATTTTTTCTTCACAGTTACATCCGGCAGCGAGATTAATAGCGGGAAATTCAATAGCACGGGAATCACGAGGGACGCCACCATTTCCTGGATCGATAATCTGACCCAGCTTAAAGAGTTCCTCTGAAAGGACACGTGGAACAAAGTTGTTTAAATCACCGTTTCCGACATTGCGGATTGTCGCCGTAACGCGGAGAGTGTCTCCAGGTTTTGCAGGTGTCGTTTCTGCGTTGGTGTTGGTACGCATATTGACGACATCGAAGGTTGCTTCAACGATGGCAGATCCTGTGGCGACCATGCCTGTACCATTCGTGTTGGTGTTTGTTGAGCTTACCTGCGCGGAAGCTGGAGCGAGCATAGTCGCTGCGAGTCCAATGACCGCAAGAAAGCGAAGAACATGTTTGTGGGTGTTTGTGACCATAGAACCAAGGTGAAAAAAATTAGGGTTCAAAGGATTATATCACAGCCCAGCCGTATTAGCGAACAAAAAAACACCCCGCAACTGCGAGGTGTTCTTTATTTGCGAGCTTTATGCAAAGCGAGCAAGGTGAGCAAAGGTCTTGTTTGCCTCTGCCATACGGTGGATATCATCACGTTTCTTGATTGCAGGCCCCGTATTCTCAGCAGACTCCATAAGAATCTGTGCAAGACGCTTTGGGAAGCTGCTTCCCTTCAGGCTTCGTGCCGCTGCAAGAATCCATCGGACTGCGAGGGCCACCTGACGCTTTGGCTTCACTTCAATAGGAACCTGGTAGACACCTTCACCAATACGCTTTGGACGTACTTCCATACTTGGCATAACGTTTTCCAAAGCCTGTTCGAAGACCTTCATCGGTGCAGTTTTACCTGCTGCCTTGATCTCTTCAAGGGTCTCATCGAATAAACGACGTGCGAGACTCTTCTTTCCACGCTCCATGATGTAGTTGATAAACTTCTCCTGGAGTGGAGTGGTATAGGACAATGTGCGAGATTTACTCATGACTGCTGACATAGAGGTGGAAGCTTAGAAACAAAAAATATCAGATGGGTTTACTTACCTTTTTTCGCACCATAGAGACTGCGTCCCTGCTTGCGACCATTCACTCCCTGCGTATCGAGGATACCGCGAACGATATGGTATCGAACACCTGGAAGATCCTTCACACGACCACCGCGGATAAGCACAACAGAGTGCTCCTGAAGATTGTGTCCTTCTCCTGGAATATAGGCTGTTACTTCCATTCCATTGGTAAGACGCACCTTGGCGATCTTACGAAGAGCGGAGTTTGGCTTCTTTGGAGTCGTCGTGGTAACTTTCGTACAAACACCACGCTTTTGAGGACATCCCTTACGCATCGCCACGTCGCGAGACTTCAGCGTGTTGAGGGTCGTCTGCAATGCAGGTGACTTGGACTTCTTACTACGGGTCTTTCTTGGTTTCTTTACTAGCTGTTGAATCGTTGGCACGGGAACGCGAAAATGATGTAATTTTGCCGACTTAAGATATGGACTTAGTCGAGGTTTGTCAATGCCTTCTTCTTATAGAAATTCTCCCCTGTTGGGATAAGTTTACCGATGATGACATTTTCCTTGAGACCACGGAGGTAATCTACCTGCTTACGCACGGAAGCCTCCACGAGAACACGAATGGTTTCCTGGAAGGATGCGGAGGAAAGCCAGCTATCCGTACACATGGCAACCTTCGTAAGACCAAAGAGGAGACGATCAAAGGTCACTTTGCGCTTCCCATCCATCTCAAGCTCGCGGTTCATGCGCATAAGGCGCACATAGTTCAGCACTTCACCGGGAAGAAGTGGTGCATCACCCGGATCAATAACAGAGACCTTGGAGAACATTTGTTTCACGACAACCTCAAGGTGCTTATCGTTGATAGACTGTCCTTGCGACATATAGATCGACTGAACGTCGTTGATAATATACTCCTGCGTTGCGAGAACCCCTTTGAGTTCCATACCCTTCGTGAGGTCGAGGTGACCTTGCGTCAGCATATCACCCGTTTCCACACGTTGTCCGTCCTTCACGGAAACAATAAACTTACTTGGAATCGTGTAGCGCTTCGTCACAAACTCGGTGTGGCGAATACGAATGTGTGCGCCATCCACTTCCTCTACGCGGCCACCAATGCGGGATTTGATGGTGTTCTTATCGACCTGGGAACGAGCGATAATCTGACCATCCTTCACAATTTCACCCACCTTGACTGCAGGTTTGAAGTTGCCAAGATCGTAGTTATCCAGGGACAGTTCATCAGATGTGACCGTAATCTCAGAGGAATCTTTCTTCTGCTCGAGAGACACAATTCCACCGACTTCTGTGATAGCAGCAGGTGTCTTTGGTGTTCGTGCTTCGAAAAGCTCTTCAACACGGGAAAGACCCTGGGTAATATCGGCACCACCGGCAACACCTCCTGAGTGGAAGGTTCGCATAGTCAGCTGTGTACCTGGTTCACCGATACTCTGTGCCGCAATGACACCCACCGCCGTTCCGACCTCAACGATATTGTTCTTACCAAGATCGAAGCCGTAACATTTCTGACAGACACCTTCTTCTGTGAGACATCCAATAATGGAACGTACCCAGATATCCCCGAGTTCACGGTTTTCCAGTTTCTCCAGTGCGTGGCGGTCAACCTGTTCATCCTTTTGCAGGATAATTTCACCGGTCTTTTGATCCACAATATTCTCTGCCACCACACGTCCGAAGATTTTTGCAGAGAAATCGGAGTCGAAGACACCAACTTTCTTATTGGAAATGAGGCGATATTCTTCTGTACCACAGTCCTCCTCCTTCACGAGAATGGTCTGTACAGAGTCCACCAGCTTACGTGTCAGGTAACCAGCATTCGCGGTCTTAAGAGCCGTGTCCGCTTTACCCTTACGACCTGAGTGAGCTGCAATAAAGAACTCTAGGATAGAGAATCCTTCGAGAAGCGATGAACGAATCGGCAGCTCGATAATCTTACCAGACGGACTTGCAACGGATCCCTTCATACCAGCAAGCTGCGCCAAGTGTTCAATACCTCCGCGGGCTCCTGATTGAATGATGTAGGAAACGTGGTTGTATTCGTTAAACTGCTTACTCATGGACTCCGTGACCTTCTTCTTCACGTCAAGCCAGCTGTTCACCACATGGCGATACCGCTCATCTTCTGTAATATGACCTCTCCAGTACTGATTGATAATCTTACGGACGCGGTTTTCTGTTTCTTCTAACAGTGCCGTCTTCTCTTCAGGAACCACGAGATCGCGGTACCCCATGGAGAGACCAGAAAGCGTTGAATATTTAAATCCAATCGCCTTGAGGTTATCACACAGGCGAACCGTTTCCTCTTCACCAAGATCATCGTAGGAACGAGAAACCATCTTTTCGAGGGCTTTCTTGTTCATATTGATATTCACAAAGCCAAGGGCTGTAGGGAGAGCGCGGTTGAACAGCAAACGACCGACGGTGGTTTCCACAATCTTGCCGTCCAAACGAATATCGATAGCCTGTTGAAGACCAATCTTCCCCATTTCGAACACGCGGATCGCCTCGAGTTCATCGGCGAAGGTTGAAGTAGATTTTTCAATGCGCGTATCCACCTTTGTGAGGTAGAAACATCCAAGAACAATATCCTGTGTTGGTGTTGTGACGGGGTTACCAGAGGCAGGCTTCAAAAGGTTGCGATTTGATGCAATCACATGCTTTGCCTCTTCCTGCGCCTTCACAGAAAGTGGAAGGTGGACCGCCATTTGGTCACCGTCGAAGTCGGCGTTGAAGGCAGAACACACAAGCGGGTGAATACGAATCGCCTTTCCTTCGATGAGAACAGGCTGGAAGGCCTGAATACCAAGACGGTGGAGCGTTGGTGCACGGTTGAGGAGCACATAGCGATCCAAAGTCACTTTCTCCAGAATATCCCAGACCTCCTTCTTGCCCGAGGTAATAACACGTTCAGCATTCTTGAGGTTATACGCAAGACCACTGCGCATCAGTTCACCAATGACGAGTGGCTTGAAAAGCTTGAGGGCCATTTCCTTGGGAAGACCACACTGATGGAGCTGCAAATCTGGACCAACCACGATAACGGAACGACCCGAGTAGTCGACACGTTTTCCAAGAAGGTTCTGACGGAAACGCCCTTGCTTTCCCTTCAGCATATCAGAAAGTGAGCGCAGTTTGCGTCGCTCATTGACGTTGAAGGTGGTCTTACCCTGACGAGCGTCAGAGTTGAGCAGTGCGTCCACGGCTTCCTGCAGCATACGTTTTTCATTACGGCAGATAACCTCCGGAGCATTGATTTCCAAAAGGCGGCGAAGACGGTTGTTGCGGTTTATAACACGACGATAGAGATCGTTGAGGTCAGAGGCAGCAAAGCGCCCACCATCCAGCTGCACCATCGGACGAAGATCCGGTGGAATAACAGGAAGAACGGTCATAACCATCCATTCTGGCCTTACATTTGAGCGGAGCAACGCATTTGCGAGCTTCAGACGCTTAATAATTTTCTTTTGCTTCTGACCGGATGTCTTTTTGAGATCCTCCTGACGATCAAGAATAAACTTTTCTAAGTCGATCTTCTCGATGATTTCACGGACACCTTCCGCACCAATGCCCACTTTGAACACATGGCCAAATTGCATTGCAAGTCCACGATATTCTACTTCAGAAAGAACCTGACACTGCTCAAGGGATTCAAGATCTTCCTTTGAACGCATGAAGTTTTCCTTCAGTTCATCGAGCTGGCGAGCATTCTGCTCTTCCATTTCCACAATTTTCTTCTCAAAGCCTTTTTCCTTTTCTGCCTTGAGTCGCGTGACTTCATTTTGATGCTCGACCTTAATTTCAGCGGCCAGGCGCTTCATTTCTTCCTCGAGTTCCACCAGCGCCTTTGTACGCTCGTTTTCGTCGATACTGGTCACGATGTAGGCAGCAAAATACACCACCTGTTCAATTTGACGTACAGGGAGATTCAACAACAGGCCAATACGGCTTGGTGTTGAACGAAGATACCAAATGTGTGTGACGGGGACCGCAAGCTTAATGTGCCCCATACGTTCACGTCGAACGATGTTGCGCGTTACCTCAACACCACATTTTTCACAAACGACGCCTTCATAACGCACGCGCTTGTACTTTCCACAATAACACTGCCAGTTCTTCGTTGGACCAAAGATTTTTTCACAAAAAAGTCCACCGCGTTCAGGCTTCTGTGTTCGGTAGTTGATGGTCTCTGGTTTGACGACTTCGCCGTAGGACCAGGACATAATATCTTCGGGCGATGCTATAGAAATAGCAATACCTTCAAATTCCTTAATATTATTCGTCTTATTGACTTGGGGCATGGAGGGAATGTTAGAAATTCACTGTGTGGGAAGAGCGCCATGGAAACGCCCTTCCCTTCTTCTCACCGGGAGGATTACTCCTCAATTGTGCTGATATCATAGTCGATAGGGGAAGCTTCTAATTCAGAAAGCTCCTCTGAGGTCAGCAAGTCGACACGAAGTCCAAGACTCTGGAGCTCCTTCACCAAAACGTTGAAGGAAGCTGGAATATTAGGATTCTTAATCGTCTCACCCTTGACTATCGATTCGTATGCCTTTGCTCGCCCAATCACGTCGTCAGACTTAATGGTGAGCATCTCTTGTAGAGTGTACGCTGCACCGTAGGCCTCGAGGGCCCACACCTCCATTTCTCCGAAACGTTGTCCACCATGCTGTGCCTTACCACCAAGCGGCTGCTGGGTGACCAGTGAGTATGGTCCGACGCTTCGTGCGTGGATCTTGTCTTCAACGAGGTGATGGAGTTTGACCATGTAGGTGATACCCACAACCGTCTTCTCCTGGAATGGTTCTCCGGTGTAGCCATCGAAGAGCTGAACACGACCACTGCGAGGCAAATCTGCCGCAGCGAGGAATTCTTCAATCTGGTCGTTGGTGATACCACTGAGCACCGGTGTTGCCACCTTGATACCCAGGCGCTTTGCCGCCCATCCGAGGTGGGTCTCTAAGAGCTGACCGATATTCATACGAGAGAGTACACCAATCGGCGACAAAATAATGTCGACGGGCGTACCGTCCTCGAGGTATGGCATGTTCTCAAGAGGAACAATTTTCGAGATGACACCCTTGTTTCCGTGACGTCCTGCCATCTTATCACCGACTTCAATCTTACGCGTTTGCGCAACGAAGACTTTGATCTGACGAAGGACACCCGTAGGTAGTTCATCTCCTGCCTCACGTGTCAGTACATGGACCGCAACGACCTTTCCACCTTCTCCTCCAGGTAAGCGCAGTGAGGTGTCTTTCACATCCTTTGCCTTCTCACCAAAGATAGCTTGGAGGAGCCGCTCTTCAGCAGTCACCTCAGTCTCACCCTTTGGTGTAATCTTACCAACCAAAATGTCTCCCTCCTTGACCGTCGCACCAACGCGGATGATTCCATCTTCGTCGAGATCCTTGAGTTTGGTCTCGCCCACGTTTGGAATATCCCGTGTAATGATTTCAGGCCCGAGTTTCGTATCATGAACATCGACGGAAAATCCATCAATGTGAATCGAACTAAAGTAATCTTCCTCAAACACCTTTTTGGACACGATAATGGCGTCCTCGAAGTTGTACCCGAACCAGGTCATGTAGGCCACAAGCAGGTTGCGTCCGAGAGAAAGCTCTCCATGATCAATGGCTGTTCCATCCACAAGGATATCTCCCTTACTTAGCTTCTGTCCCTTCACGACACGCGCTGTCTGGTGCGATACCGTCGACTGGTTCGTACGCACGTAGTTCTCCAGAAGGTAGTTCTTTCGCTTTCCGTTCTTGTACATCACCGTCACGTGCTGTGCATCTGCACTCAGCACTTCTCCTTCATCCTCCGCCTCAACGACGTATCCGGAATTTCGCCCCACGAGAGACTCCATTCCTGTTCCCACAATAGGTGCTTCTGCAACCAACGGTGGTACAACCTGACGTTGCATGATCGTACCCATGGAGGCACGCGCCGCGTCATCGTGCTCGACAAACGGGATAAGGGCCGTCGTCACAGAGACAATCTGCCGTGGCGAGACGTCAATATGCGTAATATCGTTACGGTGCGTGAGATTCGGCTCCGTGTTATGACGAGCAGAGACACGATCGTGCAGAATATTGCCATATTCATCCGCATCCGTACTTGCCTGAGCGATGTAGAGCTCTTCTTCCTGCTCTGCATCAAAATATTCCACATCATCCGTGATGTACGCACGGACAGGAATACGCTCTTCCTTCCACTCTTTTTTCAGTTTTTCTGCAAGTTTTGCATCAATGACTGTTCCCTTTTCAAAGAGCACTTTCCCCTTTGCTCCTTCAAGATCGATACGAAGCGTGCGGTGAATTGCATCCTTCCCGTCGTTGAGTGCAAATTGGCGCACAACACGATAGGGCGTCTCAATGAAGCCAAAAGGATTCACCTTTGCATAGGAAGCCAAGTGGACAACAAGTCCAATATTCGGACCTTCCGGTGTCGCAATCGGGCAGATACGGCCATAGTGGGACGTGTGAAGATCACGTACTTCAAAACTTGCACGCTCTCTGGAAAGTCCTCCAGGCCCGAGGGCACTGATACGACGCTTGTGCTCCAGCTCAGAAAGTGGGTTGGTTTGATCCATAAACTGGGAGAGCTGAGAACTCGTAAAGAATTCCTTCAGCGCTGCCGTCAACGGACGAGAGTTCACCAGCTGCGTTGGCGTTACCGTTTCAATATCCATCACGGAGAGACGGTCGCGAACGATACGCTCTGTACGCATCAATCCAACACGGAACTTGTTTTGCACGAGCTCACCAACAGATCGCACACGGCGATTTGCAAGGTGGTCAATATCGTCAATGCGGGATTCACCCGTGTGAATTTTGATCAAATGACGAATTGCGCGCACAAGGTCCTCCTTCATCAAAATACGGAATTCCTTCTCGTATGGCACATCGAGCTTGAACTTCTTGTTAATCTTGTAGCGAGCTACCGTTCCCATGTCATACTTCTTAATGTCGAAGAACATGGATTCAATGAGGTTCTTTGCGTTCTCAGGTGTTGCAAGATCTCCAGGGCGGATACGCTTGTAAATCGCTTGATATGCTTCGTTCTCCGTCTTCACGGTGTCTTTCTCCAGAGTCTTTGTAATGAAATCATCCTCCGCATCGAGATTCATATCGGCAAACAATTCCAAAATCTCCGCATCCTTCTTGAAACCAAAAGCACGAAGTAGTGTCGTAATAGGAAGCTTACGCTTTCGGTCGATTTTCACATTCATGATGCCCTTCTTGTCGACCTCAATTTCCAGCCATGCGCCGCGCTTCGGAATGATTTTCGCCATATATTTCCCGTGGGCCTGAGGGTTGTCCGTGAAGAACACACCCTGTGAACGCACAATCTGGTTCACGACAACACGTTCAATTCCGTTAATCACAAATGTTCCCCGTTCTGTCATGAGGGGAATTCCACCAAGGAACACATCCTGCTCCTTAATTTCACCCGTTTCCTTGTTGACCATCTGAACGTGCACCTTGAGTGCAGCTTCATAGTTGAGATTCTTGAGTTTCACCTCTTGAACACTGTAGCGGGGACGCTCGAGTTCATACTCCTTAAAGAACAGTTCAATTTTCTTACCGGAAACGTCCGTAATTGGGGAAATCTCGTTGAAGAGTTCACGAATTCCCTCTTCCATAAACCATCGATAGGAGTCCGTTTGCACTTCCAAAAGGTCTGGATAGGCAAAAGGTCGTCCTTCTGGCGTGAAAAAATGGCGACCATCAACAACTTTCGTCGGCTCGTAGGGGAGCTTCAGAGTAGTTGTTGCGGTAGCCAAGGCCTTTGTTGTCGTCTTTTTCGCTGGGGCAGTTTTTTTTGCGGGAGCGGAAGCAGATGTTGCTTTTTTTGCTGCAGGTTTTTGTGGCATATCGCAAAGGGGGGTTAGAGTGCTTTGGGAACCTCACACCTCAAACATGTTCGAAGTTTACTTCGCTGCCGACTGCTTAGCGACGGTTTTAATACAACGACTGCACACCTTCAGTGTGACAAACATTTGCATAGCAGTGCTAAACAAACGCTTCTTAAAAATGTTGGGAAGAAACTTACGCTTCGTTGCTCGATTCGAGTGACTTCGGTTATTTCCAACCTGTGTTCTTTTGCTACACAATTCGCATACTTTAGCCATAGGGAAAGGAAACGTTTACAAATAACAAGATTATGACAACAATGGACCATGCTTCGGTGTGAAAAGACACAATACACCCAAGACTAGACATAGTTGTGTCTCAATGTAAGTTTTTTTCGTGGGTATGCAAGACTTTTTTTCATCTTATGCTTGACTTTTTCATTCAATTGGCAGCTATGGGGCTCGGGTATACCCTCGGCACTATGCTCTTTAGTCAGGTATTTATGCGACTCAGCGATGTTTTGGGCCATGGCTCCAAAGGGAGCTTTTTGCCCGTTACTTTACGAGACTACGCACGACATTTTCTTCCACTCCTCTCCTTGGTACTCACAGGCGTACCCTGGATTCCGATCACCTATCAGAAAGGAGAAGAGCCGGGGCGAAGCCAAAAGGTCAATGCTGTACTTTTACTTCTCGTCCCTGCTGCGAGCCTGCTTCTCGTCAGTTTTGTCCTCACGCTTCTTCTCAAGGCGGTGGTTTTGATCCCGCTTGCTGCTCTTGCTTTAGAGACCATCATTCGCGTACTGCTTTTGCTTCTCATCACCAGTTTCCTCCCCCTCCCACCTCTTCCTGGATGGCATGTCCTTATGACTCTTCTTGA
The DNA here is from genome assembly GCA_002783265.1 of Candidatus Gracilibacteria bacterium CG17_big_fil_post_rev_8_21_14_2_50_48_13. GTDB lineage: Bacteria > Patescibacteriota > Gracilibacteria > 1-14-2-50-48-13 > 1-14-2-50-48-13 > 1-14-2-50-48-13. Next base: position 90,370 of record PFFG01000006.1, read on the forward strand.
GCGAAGACCAACCAACAATTTCCCTTGGTTTTTCCCTTCTCTTCTCTTTGGTGTATTCGTTCTTGAACTCCTGACAAAATTTGTCATACTGGCAACATTCTTTGGTCGCCTGACCGATACCCTCCTCCAGTACCTTTATCTTATTGGCTAATGCGCACTCCTTCTCGATTCTGCCTTTTCCTGGCAACAAGTGCCTGCCTCTTGGGGAGCATGCCCGCCCTCGCCAGTGCCGATATGATGACACTATTGCGATCGACGGCGCCTGATGCGGTGCTCACACGAGCAGATGCTGCCGTCTACCTCTACCGAGCCTTTGAGAAAGAACGTGCAGGGGAAACAAACACATCTCCACTACCCAATTTTTTGGATGTGGGCAGTAATTCACCTCTTTTGCCTATGCTAGCTCCACTGTGTGAAGCTCAGGCGATACGCTGTAGCGGGGGTGATTTTTTGCCTGATCAACCGGTGAGTTTGCCTGCAATTCTGAAGATGTACGATAAGCTTCTGCACTTTTATACAGATACGGCGGCGGATTCCGTTGCCGAAGAGATGGCCACAAGCCCCGACTGGAATACCGCCTATATGACCTGGGGAGAAAACCTTGGACTCATTCCCAGTGGTGCACTCATGACCCCCGTGACGACGCAGCAAATGCAGTATCTGCTTGCACAACATGCCTACCTGCGTTCATGGCATTACACCCTACGCGAAGGAAAAGTACGCCTACCAGACAACCTCGATGCCATTAATGATCAGGCGTACCCAACGCTCGATGCTGTGCATGCGGCAATGGACCACATTGGGCGCCTTCGAGCCAGTATTCAAGACCGTGGAAAGGTTCGCACATCGCTCAAGCACCGGAGTGAAGACACCATTGTTATCGGTCGTCTTCTCGCACTTGAAGTGGGACTCCGCCACCTCGAAGCATTTATGGCAGAACATCCGCTCTATTATGATGCATCCTTTAGCCAGGAAGAACGCGAAGAATTTCAGCAGCTTGGCCTCAAAGAAATCATTGGTGTTGGAGAATACGATTTCAGAACTAACCCGAGTTATCGGAAACACAACATTCGTGCAACCCTCAAGCATATTCATAAAATGGTGCTCGCCCCAGATGAAGAGTTTGACTATTGGAAGCTCATGTATGCAAAGGGCATGGACGATGTAGTGAATGGCTGGCTCATTGTGGAAGGCGAGGAAGTATGGGGCTGGGGTGGCGGACTATGTGGCACAGCAACCGCAATTTTCCGGGGTGCGTGGTTTTCCGGACTAGAGATCACCGAACGGCGCCCACACACCAATTACTACAATAGCCTCTACGGACGCGACATGGGCCTTGATGCCACAGTTTATCAAAACTCCCCTAACCTGCGATTCAAAAACAACACGGGGCACCCGATAATGCTCTACCTACGCTACAACGCGACGGAGGACGATGCAAAAGTACTCGTGCTCGGCACCAAACACTTCAGTTCCTTTACCTTTGCCAAAGGGACGCGACGCGGCAAGTCTATCCAGCACAAACGAATTCTCACCATGCTCGACGGAACGGTTTGGGAAGATCCTCTCTACAGTAGCTACAGAAAACTGGAATAAAAAAACCCCGGTCCGAGGACCGGGGTTTTTGCTTTACAAGACTACTTCGTCTCGCTCGTTTCCTCCATCACAGGAGTTCCTACCTTTTTCTGCTCTTCCTCCGCCACCTGGGCCATTTCCACATAGGCTGCATTATCCAAAATCTTGCGACTCTGGAGATACACCTTACCGTCAAAGGCTTCCACGTGCTTTGGATCAATACTCATGAGTTCGAAGACATAGCTGATCTTATAGAGATGCAGTTCCTTCTCATCAATACTGTCGCGAGCAAAGATCACCTCTTCCCCTTCTTTTTCAAGCAGGAAGCGTTCTTCAATAATGCGTCCGAAGAGACCAAGCGTTCCCTCCTTCACATCCTTGAATTCACTGAGTGCGATAACCTTTTCATTTTCCATCGGTGCGATGAAGAAAGCAAGGTATTCCATACTGAGATCCTGCTTAATGACAGGAAGATCAGAGCTATAGACAAAGGTATTTCCTACCATGGTCTTTTCCATCTGCAGAAGATCTTCTTTCGTCAAGCTATACGCCACCGTATCTTTTCGCGTCAGAAGCATGTAGAGGAGACCTGCTGCAAGAAGCAACAAGGGGAGAAGCATACCTAGTACCCACCAGATATTCCCTGCATCGTCAGCCCCCGCAAGACTTGCACGAAGTTTTCCGTCTGCGTCCGCTGTGTAAGAAGCATCCTTCTCACCAACCGTGAAGGGCACCACAACGGTCTTACTACGTCGTCCATCAGGATAGGTCGCATAGAGGGACACCTTGTGTTCTCCTACCTCGAGCGGTGTAGCAGAAACCACAATGAAGTCGCCGTAGGTCGTGTCCGCAATAATGGAGGAAGAGGTAATAATACTCTGGAAGTGTGACACCACCGCCGTACCGTACACCGTCTTTCCATACACATGCGGCTTACGATCCTTGATCGTAATTTCTTCGACCACAGGTGTTGGAATATCGAGTTCAGGATTGATTTCTATCTGAGCAAGAGGTGACATATCGACGATACGTCCGTTTTCATCAAGAAGTCCTGTGGCGAGTGTATGTTTTCCAGCAGAAAGTTCTTCGTCTGGAATGAGCACACATCGACCATTAGCATCCGCTGTTGTCTTGTTGAGAATCTTCTGCTCACCGTTTGCAAGGAGCTCAATGAGAGCCACATTTGCGCCAGGTTTTGCAGCACACGTCAGCATCGGCTTCGTGTCGTTGGTAATCATACCGGCAGGCAAGTTGGTGAAGAGAACACCCTTCCCTGGCTTGCTGTTAGGATCAAGAGGATCCGTGCTGTATGCAAGAACCTCATCTCCATCCGTAAAGCCATCGCCGTCAGAGTCACGCTTGAAGGGATCCGTTCCCATATCCAGCTCCTGAGCATCGGAAAGTCCATCACTATCCGTATCACGCATACCAAGGGTATCGTACGCGGAAGGAAGCAAGGTGACACCTGGGTTCTCCTTCAGGAATGCCTCACGACCAGCAACATAGGCTGGATCCGTTGGAGACTGACCAAAGGGTGAAGTGACCAAGTTCATGATTCCTCCAAAGTCTGGAAGTTTCAGTCCATCGAGCGTTGTTGCCGTTGAGGCAGGCTGCGTCGGTGTACTGGTTGAGGGAACCTGTGTCGTGGAAACCGGGGTCGTCGATACGGGCGTCGAAACTGCAGGCGCAGAGGTTCTCGTCGTCGTTGTCGTTACAGACACGGGGCGCTTTGACAAGGCATCAACTTCGCCAATCAATGCATCCATCTTATCGAGAAGAGCGCTGAGATCCGTTACAGGAACCGTACTACCATCAGCATTTGTTGCCCCATTTGTGTTTTCGTTGCTTGTCGATGTCAGAGGAGCCGTTTCACCATCAAACATAAAGTTCGATTGTGATGCAATAGTCTGGCGATTACCAGAAGCATCCACCGCCGTTGCGGTTACAGAGTACCGATGACCCTTCGTAAAGGCAGGAGCCATTGGCAGTGACCACAGACCACTACTCATCATCGTTGCACGGAAAACCTGACGATCGTTTGTTCCACTTGGGAAGGCAGAACCGTTGTAATATCCACGTGCCGTCTCATCGTAGGCAACGACCTCCACATAGGAGACACCGCTACCACCCTGAGCATCAACTGCTGTTCCTTGAATCTGTGCAACACTCATGACGTTACTTCCATCTGCTGGATACGAAATCATGGATGTTGGAGGCGTAATGTCCGCCGTAGTCGTTGCCGCTGGGACAGCAGGCGTTTGATTCTGATAGAGTGGCGTCGGCAAGTAGACCGTTCCTCCACCCGAACCTCCTGAAGACGGAACGACAACCACCTGTGGCGTTGGTACAGAGAGAATCGAAACCGTAGGAGTCGTCGACCCACCAGTACTTCCACCCGTTGACGTGTTGGTATTGGTATTGCCCGCACCCGTGTTCGTATTCGTGTTCGTCGCATTCGTGTTCCCATTGCCTGTATTGGTATTCGTATTTCCTGTATTCGTATTGGAGTTTCCGGCATTGGTATTGCCGTTGGATGTATTCGAATTACCGTTACTTGGAGCAGGAATCGTGATCGTTGTCGTGGTTACTCCCTCATTACCTGACGTATCCTTCACATACACCTTGATGACGTAGGTACCAGGATCTGAAAGCACTGGGGAGAGCGTGTACGATCCAAGACCAGTACCACTATCGAAGGTGGTTACATCCTGACGAAGCTCTGTTGGGCTTGTGAATGCACTTCCATCCCAGAATCCGGTTCCCTGCTTTTCAAGAGAAACCTGCACATTGCCCGCGATAGTCGCCGGCAGACCACCTGCATCACTTGCGGAGAAGTTCACTGCAGAAACAGAAGCTGGAGAACCAGTCGGAGAAGTAATGGCAACAACGGGAGCCGTGGAATCGGGAACAAATGTGGAATCGTAAGTGAAGCTTGCTGTGTGGGACGTTGCCTCAACGTTGAAGAACGTATCGAGGGCAAAACTCTTTACTTCATAGGTATGCCCTGTTTGCATTGCTGCCTGCATGGCACCTGAGTTGAAATCCCATGTGCGGTTTGGAGCACTTCCACCGAGAGAGGCGTCATCAAAGCGCTCAGCCGTAGCAGAGAAAGCCGTAGAACCATTCCACCAAAGTGGAGAAGCTGGATTCGTGATATCCTTCACTGCAACGCGCACTTTGGAAACATCCGTGTCGTCTGTCGCCGTACCATGAATATCAACCAACGCTGGGTCATTGTAGGTTGGATTGAAGGCTGCAAGTGTACTGGTTGGTGGATTCGTTTCCGTGTTAATACGGAAACGCACGACGTCAGACCAAGCAGAATATTTCTTTCCACCAATGGCATCGTAGGTACGTACACGGATCTGATAATCCTTTCCAGATGCGTTGTTTGGGAGTGCACAGTTGTAGACCTGACCACAGCTAGAAAGCAGAGAGAAGTCAAAGCTTGCTGTTGCACCCGATTCGAAATAGAGTGAGTCAAATCCCGTCATTCCGTCGAATCCAGCAGGATCGCGCATCTGATCAAAATTCCAAATGAGATTATCTGGGTCATTCACTGCATCATCGGCCGGGAATACACCCGTAGGATATTCCACTATTTCCATCTGATAGATGAGTTCATCACCTTCACGATCCGTTCCTGTAAAGTCAAAACGTGGCTGACGAGTATTCGTGAATTCCTGAAGAGCCGCTGGTGTGACAATCACTGGTTTGTCAGGTGTCTGATTTTCAGGGTCATAAATTTCTGCAGAATCCTGCGTTAAATTCACTCCACCAAAGACTGCAATTTTCCCCATGGCATGTACAGCATTTGCGAGGCCGGACAAGATCGTCATAGCAAATCCAGAACGTTGCGACTTAAGCGCAAAAGGAGCTGAGAGCGTACTGGGAGCCGCAGGGTCCCATGTATAAGCACGAGGCCCAACCAGGGTATATTTCCCGTTATTCTGCAGCTGAGACTTTGGCGTTGTCATAGAATCCGAGAAGGTCGGACCAGCAGTCGTTGTCGCAGCACCTAGGGTGTAGAGTTTAGATGTTGTAATTCCTGGATTCGTAGGACCAAAAGCCATGCGGTATCCAACACTGGTTGCACCGCTCATAAATCCTGTCACATCAGAATTTGTCGTATTTCCACCATAGATAAGCACCTTGGAAAGATTGTCATACTGCAGTACATCACCAAAGGCCTGATTCGGTCCAGCGCTACTCACCACCGTGGCCGTATCTGCCGTCACGTTAATCTTATAAATGTTTGCGCTTCCACCACCAATTGCATAGACATCACCAAGTGCGTCAGAAATAAGTTTGTGACCATAACGAGCATCGGTTGCCGAAGTCAGCGTACGAAGGGTGTTGGTCTGGGTATTATAGACCATTAAGTCACCGAGAATCCCCGTTTCACAGTAGATCACAGCAAAACCACCTGAAATACATGCATAGTAACTTCGTCCAAAGGTTGACCCACCAGAGAGCAAGATCTCGTTACTACTCACAGGAATCGCTGCATGAAATGCTCGAGGGGTAAAGGCAGAACCGCTTGGCGTTAAAGCTGTAAAGGTTTCCGTCGCAGGATCAAAGACTTCGAAGGCCTCAGCTGCTGGCAATAACCCTGGGCTAGCAAAGAATCCCGCTGGGTTTCCCTGGCGCTTTCCACCAATAAAGTAGATTTTCCCATCCTGCATTTTCGTTGCTGTGAAACCATAGCGGCCCGCACGCATTTCTTTTGACGGGTCAGTACAATTTCCAGATCCATCCCGTGCCGGACACAAATCTTCAAAGGCATTCGTTACTGGGTTGTACAGTTCTACCTTTTTCACTTCCAAACCAGTATAGACATTTCCTGGTGTTGGCGCTGTAGAAGAGTCATCAATTCCACCAACAACCAGATATTTTCCATAGTTCGGAGACGCAGGGTTTGCGTTAAGTTCAAAGGTTTCAGCAAAGGAGCGAGGAAATTTCATATCACCGGCAGCATACTGGAAACGCTTCATATCAAAACTCTCCGCCGTACGCAACCGCGTAGTACTATCGCTGTTACCGCCAAAAATCATGAATTGTGCATTATTTGCAGCAGCACCTTCCGCGGAAGTCGTAGGAAGAAGAACACCACGAGCAGCATAACGTCCATTCGTAAGCATAGGAGAAGACGGTGCCGAAAACGCCAGACTCGTCACATCGAACGTTTCAAAATCCCGCATTCCCTTCCCCAGCACGTCACGTCCTCCAAATATATATGCCTTTTTCGTTGAACTAGTACTTACAGAATCTTCATACCCTACCACTGCTACTGCATCACGACGCGCAGTCGTAAGAGAAGTCCCCAAGGCCGTCACCACAAAGTTACCACCTGCAAAGGTAATCAGATCCGCACTTGTATTTAAGGTTCCTGTATTCGTTCGCTGTCCACCAGCAACAAGCGTACGAGGAGATGCTGGAGTATCCACATTGATTACAATCCCACCAAGACGCTCCTGCGTTAAGGTAGGTGTCACCGTTGAAACTGCCTTTGTTGCCACATCAAACTTCTCCATAGACTTCAGAGGTGCGGAGGATGCACCGCCCTTACCACCAAGGAAAAGAATTTGCCCCTGGGTTCCTGCATTCGGGTAAAACATCGCATTATGCTCCGTTCTGGCAGTGGCCAGTGTTCCTGTAGCCTCTGTAAGCACATTATTCGTCACGTCATAGACGTAGACCTTATTGCGCAAAACACCCGCCGCATCCTCACCACCAGCAATAACGATAAAATCATCCGCACCAACAGTATATTTGGTCACAGACATGTTCTTAGCCGTCTCTGTCATTGTTGGCAAAGGATTTGTCGGGAGATTATAGTAGGTCTCAAAGTTTTGTGAGACAGGGTTGTACACTTCGAGCGTGTTCACTGCTGTTCCCGCAGCATTCTGACCTCCGACAAAAAGAATTTTGCCGTCGCTCAGCGCGACCGTCTTGTGAAATGCCCTAGGAGTAGTAAGTGATTTTCCTCCTCCAGACAAGAGAGTAAATCGCCCATCTTGCGGATTATATAGTTCTGCGGAATTCAGATAATTCGTTCCATCAAAACCACCAGCGATCAGGACTTTTCCTTTATGAATACCCGTCGTAATCAGATTTGCCGAAAAGGCTTCTCGAGTGGTTGTCATCTGCCCCGGAACCATGCGCGTTTCTAAGAAACGCGCATCAGCCGCCGGTAACTTCGGTGCGAAGGGGAAGGTCCCCATAACCGTTGTCACGAGCATAACAAGTAAAACAACGGCATAGGTTATCCGTTGGGAGAGGGTGTGGGTGCGAGAGATCGTGGTGACCCCTGCGCGAGGACGTTTTTTCATGGTGTGTGTGTGGGTATGTAAGTTTTTGTGTAGATGTTTTTAAGCCGAACCTTGGTGAGGCGGTCCGTCGCCTCCAGAGCCGTCCAGGCCAGGCGAAGAGCCGCATAAAACGAGTTGTATGTGTCCGTACATGTGGGTATGAGAAAGAATCTATCCGTGTATAATACAGGACATCACAAGTTTTTGTCAAAACATTACCGCATGCAAAATTCTGACTTGATTCTGGGCATGTCTGCTTTCGACCACGACAACATACCTCCGGAAATCGAAAACGCGTTAATTCCCTTTGCTCGCAGCTGAGAAACTACCTCCAAAGAAACGCCACCGTAGGGACAGAAAACAAAAATTGTTCTCGATGGATGACCACTTGCTACCTCAATTTCCAAGTCATCCATGGTTTTCCACAGAGCATAGGGAACATGTACTTCCGCGAATCTTTTGGCATCGGAGAAGTCCCAAATCTCTACATTGTCCTGTAAAGAAAAGGACACTCCCTTTGCTTCCAGTTGTTGCCCTTCCTTGGGTGTCACTCCATAGAGCCTTCGAAACGCCTCTGAGGCAGATATCTCAAAATCAGGAGAAAATTTTACCCTACTGCGAAAAGTCACATTTTCCATGTCATGTTGAACAGGTGGAAAATACACCTCTGGCAAATACTGCATATATTCGTCGATATAGGGATAGGGCAGATCGCAGCATATAAAGACAGCATGTAGTCTACCGTACTGACGAATATGATCTTCCCATTGACGCCTATGCCGCAATAATGAAGCTCTGAGACCAGCCAGCGCGAAGCCTGAACTTGGACCAACCAGCATACCAGAACGAATCATCTTAAGACTTGTCGCAAAAGCATCGACGGTTCCTACTGCTTCGAGATAGTCCACCGTTTTATCATAGGAAAAGCCCGTTGGAGACAAGAGAGCCTGGGTACGAACGCCCGGTACAGGATTATTCGGAGCCCGCACAACACCGATAGTGCGTAACTCTGGCCTTGCTTCTCTCAGAGCTGTAGCGGTACCAACCATTGTACCCGTCGTCCCCAACCCTGCAGCAAATAGATCAATCTGATGATCCAGCTGAGCTAAAATTTGCGCCGCAGTCACATCTTTGTGTCCACGTGGATTGGCAGCGTTCTGATACTGATCCATGTTGAGCCATCCTGGTTCCCCGCCCTTTCTTCTTGCTTTCACAATTCCACTCTTGGGATCATCTGGATTGGGACAAATCGGTTCTTCATGCAACGTCACATGTATGCCGGCAAGTCGCAACATATCCAGTTTTCCTTTGGAGACCTCTTTGGATGCAAAGGCGTGCACATCTCCCAGACCAAAAGCCTTCGCCAGCAAAGCTAGGGAAAAAACTGTATTTCCTGAAGAGCTCTCTACAAGCTGTGTGTTCGGCGAACATCGCCCCCTCTCTTTTGCTTCTTTCAGCATATGAAATGCAGGCACAGACTTCACATTCCCGAGGGGAAGCATTTGCATCATTTTTGCGAACACGCGTAATCCAGGCATGTGCACTCCGTGGAGTTCTTCGGGAATTTCCACTAGAGGTACCGGGGCATGCTTGCTGGGATCGAGAAAGTCCTGCAGGGATGAGGGGCCGGAAAAAAAGTTAGACCTGTTCATGCATGCAAAAGTCATGATCTATTTGGCCGGATAAATCACCGTGAGCGCGCATGACGTGTGCTTGCGAGGCGTACCGAGCATGAAGTTTCTGCAGGTTGTTCAGATGTTCTCTCGGCTTAAGACGCAATCGATGTAAGGTTTGAAGTACCCTCTCGCCCATTTTTGCATAGACGTGAAAGACCTCATCTTGCCGCGGTACTACTGCATCTATATCGAAACGCTGTAAGAGAGATAGTTCCGGCAATACGCCCAGAAGAATTTCCTCTGGTATGGACTCTCGAATAAACGACTCTTGTTCCGCCGTGCGTATTTTATTCCCTACGACCACTACCCTTTGCGCCACACCTGATGCTTCGGCCAGAGCCATATACTGATGATACACCTGCAGACCACGTAAGGTTGGTTCAATTTGAAGGACCAGCACATCAAATTGCGTAAAGAGTGAGGAGGCAAAGGCATCTGTCCCCGCCACCATATCCATGACCACGACGGCTGATGGGTCCATGAAATGCGATAACAGGTTTTCTGCTATGCTCAGATGGTTGTGATAACACGTTGCACCAATATGTTCTGTATCATAGGTTCCCACTACTCCGAGACGCATACGAGGGTCGGGTGATGAAAACAAATGCCTGAGTTCTGGATGGTCAAGGAGTTGCCACGAGAGCAACCTGGAACCTCTCCCTGGAGGTGTCGTTTTCTTCATTTCCGCCTCAGAACGGATGCGTTCATTTGTGCCGCGAAGGAACTTTTTTATCTGCTCTGCATGCGATACATGAGCAAGGTGGGGATGTGCCATTGCGTCCACCCCAAAGAAGGAGGGTAAATGCATATTTATATCCCCATCCAAAGCAAAAACTGCATATCCAGAGTGCAGGAGATAATGCGTGAACAAAGCAGCATGACTTGTTTTCCCGCTCCCCCCTTTCCCAACAAAAGCGATTTTCATACAGAAGAAAAAAGTATCGTCCGCATGTATATCACTTTCGCAACTTAGTTGCAATAAGAAATTTCTAGGAGAGAAAGTGCGACCACAAGGCTCGCATCTTCGCCACTTTTGGAGCAATGACTGCGCGGCAATATCCTTGATCGGGGTTTTTCTCCATATACTTCTGATGATAGTCCTCTGCCTTCCAAAAAGTGCCCAGGGGCTCGACGCGTGTCACAATTGGGTCATCCCACACCTGTTCTTTCGTCAGCTTTTCTATTACCTCAAGCGCTGTCGCCTTTTGTTCCTCGGAGTGATAGAAGATAGCCGATGCATATTGCTCACCGATGTCATTTCCTTGCAGATTGAGAGTCGTCGGATCATGCAGGGTAAAAAAAACCAGGAGGAGTTCCGCAAAGGAAATATGCTCGGGGTCAAATACAATTTGTGCCACTTCCACATGTCCCGTCGTCCCACGCGATACTTGCTCGTAGGTAGGATGATCGACATGTCCCCCTGTATACCCTGAGATGACGTCCGTCACACCCCGAAGCATGCGCAGAGTTGCTTCAATACACCAGAAACAGCCTCCACCAAGCGTTGCCCGCTCGAGGGCGACCTCCTCTATGATTTCTGGCACAAAGGTCATTGAGACAGAGTTCACACAATGACGAGTATTTTTCTCTGTGAGTGCCTCACCTCGAAATACATGCCCAAGATGGGCGCCGCAATGTTTGCAGGTAATTTCAGTGCGTCTGCCATCTGCATCGAGGGTTTCCTGCACGCGCCCTGGCAGTGCATCATCAAAACTCGGCCATCCACAGCCACTGCGGAACTTATCCTTTGAGCGGTACAGCGGTGAACCACATCTGCGGCAAAGGTAAGTGCCCTGCTGAAAGAAATCATCGTATTTTCCGGAAAAGGGTGCTTCCGTCCCCTTGCCTTCTATGACACGTGCCTCTTCTTCCGTGAGGGGCGGTTGATTCGATGTATTCATACGCGAAGGCTGAGAAAATATACCCTCCCAGTATACACAAGGAGCAGGTCCGAAGGAAAAGTTTTGACGACATCAACCTTGGGCTTATACTCCTATGCGAAATTACCCTTCCCTATGCGCTCCATCCGTTTTGTGCTTGGCCTCATCTCGCTTTTGCTGGTCAGTAGCATTCCCCTTCTCGGTCTCCTTTTCGGCGGATGGCAGGCACCCGATCTCCTTTTCTGTTTTTGGATTGAAAGTTTTGTCGTAGGTATTTTTACCATGCTCAAACTGGCAAAATACCCGGACCGATTCCTGTTGTACTTTTTCCCGGTCCATTACGGTATGTTTATGCTGGTGCACCTGATTTTTCTTGTAGCAGGCGCGTACTTGAATTTTTTTGGTGTACCTTTTGTCAGTGACCCCATAAGCCTCGTGGTGGGCACCTTTATTTTTGGCCTGGGCTGTTTTGGATCCCACGGGATTTCCTATCTCTCGAATTTTCTGCATGGACGAGAGTGGGAACGCAGAACGAACTTTTACTACTTTATTCTGCCCTACGGCCGCATTCTCCCGATGCACCTTGCGATCATATTTGGGGCCCTCGCTGGCTTTGCCCCACTGCTGCTGCTTATTATCAAGTATGTGGTTGATGTTCTTGGTTACTGCTTGGAACACGCAACCCTTCCCCATCGGTCTTCCGTTTTGCGGGGGCAGCGGTACAGATAAAACTGTGGTATACTGAGTGGAAGTTATTTCTCTCGTATGCATTTTTCTCAAACCATATCGACATTCCTCCATCGTAGCCAAGTGCAGGCGCATGTGAGTGAAGAAATGCGCCCTACGGTGAAGTATTGTATTTTACTCACGCTGTCGACACTTCTTGCCCATCTGGGTATTATGGCCAATCAGTCCACGGTGACGATAGGTTCCATGCTCATTTCACCCTTGATGTGGCCACTTATCGGGATGACCTTAGGCCTTGTCGCAGGAAAACCGAAAATGATTGTGAAGGGCGCCTTGGTTTTCGCAGGCAGCATGCTTTTTGCCATTGGTCTCAGTGCACTTCTCACCTATGCCTTTAGTCCCACGGCTATACTCCTCAATGCGGAAATCACTTCCCGCATTTCCCCGACCTTATTTGACCTTCTAATTGCTCTGCTCACCGGGCTTGCGGGGGCGTTTATCGTATCATGGGAAAAGGTTGCGGACGCCGCTGCTGGTGTTGCCATCGCCTCTTCTATTCTCCTCCCCATGACGGTCACAGGCATTGGTCTCTCCATCGGCAATATGGACATCGCCTACGGAAGCTTTCTTCTCTTTCTGACCAATGTCGGCTCCATTGTCTGTACGGGTATTCTGGTGTTTCTGTTTTTAGGACACCACGAAAACACCAACAAAAAAAGTAATGAATTGCTCACGGTGGGTTTGGTGGGTAGCAGCATGACCATTATTCTTCTTGCCTTCCCGCTCACCTCAACCTTTATCAATATTCTTGAAACCAATGCCACGGAGTCGCTCGCGAAAAGCACCCTGGAAACTCAGCTACTCATGATCGACGACAGCATCGTCACCGACAGTGTCAGCACACGCAACGTCAGTGTGGGCAGCGGCACTCGATTGCAAGTCACGGCGCTCCTGCGAGCGAAGGACAATTTTCGCGTTCCCTATACGAGTCTTCGTGATATGGAGAAACACCTCTCGGAGACGCTTGGCAAAATGGTCCAACTGGATATCCGCGTTCTTCCTCCCGTGACGACAATCACCGATGATCTCTCCGCTAAAGAGAAACGTCTCGCACTGGAAGAAAAACTTGGGAACATTATCAGCACGTTTCTTCGCAGTATCGACAATCGTATTGGCATTGAGTCACTGCAAATTGCCGGAACAAATCCCCTGCAGATTGGCCTCGTGTTAAAGGCGCCAACGGATACAGTCCTTACGAATACAGATCGCCTCGACCTCAAGGACGTTCTGGAAAAGGAACTCCTTGCGGGTGTGCGTCTGGAAATGAGCATCCTTCGTACGGATGTCATTACCGAGGTTGTGGAACCCCATCGTGACGACATGCTGAGCAGTCTTGAAACCACCGTTGACCGCTTTGCGGCAAAACAAAACACGGATGGAGTCACCATTGCTTCTCGCGTTGCCATAAAAACTCCAACGGGATATGTCCTTCAAATGCAACTGCGAGTGCGTGAGGACATTGACAATCTGTCTCTCTATACAACGAGCTTACGGAACACCGTCATGGCGAGTTATCAGGGGACTTCTGAGCCCTTAAGTATTCAAATAACCGAGGAACGGTACAAGACGCTCTAGCAGCGATCTTTCTCCTCAAGGTACCGGATTACCTCAAGAAGGTTCGGCTGAAATGGGCTAGGAAACCGCACAAAAGCGAGCAATCGTGCGTATTGTTCAATGCGGCGTCCTTGTTCTTCCGAAAGACCCCCATACCCAGTACAAAAAGCATCGTACATCATCAGCTCTTTTGGGTCTTGCGTGGTTACAAAGGATTCCAGAAAATCCAACAAGACAAAGCCCAGATCATATAGTGCGTCGCCCGAAAAAACATCTGATGCTTTATCAAAAGGGATCAGCTGTTCACCACGAATCAACACATTATTTGAGTGATAGTCGCCATGAAGGAGCGAAAACTCACAAGGCGTCTGCTCCACAAGAGTCTGGAGAAGTTTTTCCATATCTGTAAGAAGCGAAGTTGGCACCAATGCCTCACTTTTCTTTTGCCGCTTCACTCCATAGCGAAGGAGCCCCTCCAAAAAACTACCCCAATCGAGAGTATGTTTGGTTCCATCTACATCCATTGTAGTGGCCTCTGCAAACTTGACCGCGTGCATGGCTCGAGTCATTTTCCCCCACGCGTAAGCAGTTTGTTCTGTGAGATGGTCCCCTAAAACAGGACTCCCTTGCACATACTCCAGCAGAATCTGATTTGGTGGGAGCACTTCCTCCGTATTTTCCTGTAATGCGATAAGGCCCGCCTTTGAAATAGCGTGTACAAAAGCGCGTTCATTGGCAATTTCTTGCGGCAAGGCCGTCTTACGAACCCAGAAAGTTTGCCCTATACGCACCAGATCGACCTGGGAAGAATGGCTCCCGGAAAGCGGGTGAAGGATTTCCATCATACATTACATAGACAGAGAATTCAGCCAGGCACGAATGTCCTCGGCCACTTCCTCGGGCGTTTTTTCCTCCGTGGAGAATTCCACGGCTCCATGCGCTTTCATTTTGGCGAGAAGGCCTCTCGCTTGTTCTTCATCATACTCGGCAATTTGCGTGGTGCCTCGCTGCAGCAAACGGGCTCGACGCGTCTTGGGCGAACAGGTCATAACACCGTAGGCAAACTGATCGGCATCAAAATGTTGTGCCGCCTCCAGCTCGGGCACCTGCCAGGGGAAAATACCGACACCGAGCACACACACATGCATGTTCTGCCCGTGCCATGCTTTTGCCACAGACAGCCACCAGTTGTGTTGCTGCCGACGCCACTCTTTCCCCGATTCACCATCCCTCGGAGGGGGAAACTTTCCGTCATCGAAATCAAAGAATATCCACCCTTGCGGAGGATGCTCCAAAAGTCGATGCAGCGTGGTGGTTTTCCCCACACCGCCACGGCCATTGATGAGGACAAAATGTGGTTTTTTCATGGAAGAACTGTACGTGAATGTACCAAAATAGTCTACCCCTCCATAAACCCCGGATTATCAAAACTGAAAAGAGTCACCTGTCGCACAATTGCAATTCTAGCGTCTTCAAATCGTTTCTTCTTTTCCTGCAGACGGTCAAAACCCAGTTTGATTAGGTTATGAAACGTCTGCCGAGGAAAGCCACGCTCAAGCTGTTGTAGAACCCCGCTGCGCAATTCATCGTTTATGCAATAACTGTCAAAAAACACTTGAAGAAAGGTTTGAGGATCCAGATTTTTTAAAAGAGCAGCGCTGCACAACGAAAAACAAAACTCCACAATATCCATAGATTTCTGAGTTATAGTAGGTACATGCTCCTCATAGATGGAATCAGGGAGTGTCAAACGCGCATCCTTCAAAGCACAAGTACCATCTTCTTGCACATCAACTCGCAATAAAATGTCGTTGGTGAGTAACTCACCAATCCCCCGCCCTGTACATCTATGTATTTCCTTTACGAGCGCACCTGCCATACGAATCCCTTCCTCTGCAGAGAAATTGCCTAAGTATCTTCTATCAGTTTTACGAAGAAGATCATCAAGCAGTACACCATCCTTATAGTCATCTAATAACTCTGTAATGTATGGGACACTCTCATAGCCCCCATATAGTTCCATCAGACGAGGTATCCGAGGTGTGTATCCAAAATGGCTTCCCAACTGCATAGCAATGACATTGTCATACACTTCTGCTTCACTGGCCTTATGTCGCAAGCTCTTGAAGCTATTATCATCAACTCGGTACACATGCCTCGCCACTGCTCCCACTATCCTATCAAGAAGGCTCAGTTGAAAAATAATACTATTTCCCTGAATTCCTGCCGACCACTCATAAATACCTACATCTGACTCATATTTTCCCGTTGGAAGTGTATCTTTCGTGAGAACTGAATTAAGCACCTTGCCCTCCTCATCCTCCTGATTTTCCACAACAACATGATTGAGATCTTTTGTTGCATACTCCCCCGTGTTTAATAGTTCCTGAGCAGCATCTGCAAGGTTCTTTTTATTCAGGTTACTAACGTCATCGTCACTCTTTAAAACGCTTAATACTGTACGGCCTTCTTTGGACTAAGAAACTTTTGTACTTCCTTCAGATCTTCAAAGCGATCTCTGTCGCCTTTACGAAATAACGTCTCGTGTACACGAGATTTCTTCACTAGTTGTTTTATCTTTTTCCAGCCCTCTTCCGATGAGACACCTGCCGTACTTGGGCCAGAGCTAAGCATGCGATGCGTTACTGGATTTTGATTGGAAATACCCACTGTTGCATGATTAAAGAATGACTCCAGTATAGCATATCTGATTCATAAATGGCAGGCCTACCCAGAGTCGAACTGAGATCAACGGTTTTGGAGACCGGTATTCTGCCATTGAACTATAGGCCTGTGCGGGGGGTATTGTAGCGAGCCTCCCCCTGTTTGTCTAGCTCTGTTAACGATGGCGAAGTTTCCTGAGCTTTTTCCACTTTTTCCGTCGTTTTAAAAATAACGGATACGGAAGTATTGCCTCGATTTTACTCATAAATCGATCAAAGGCGGAAATGGGCTGCTCGTAAAACGCTCTTGCCGAACCCAAGGTTTTGTTCATTTTTTCAGGCTCTCGTACTGCATTGCCATCGCTGCGTGCCTCCTCTTGATCATTCACACGTATACAGGAAGAAGGGGTTTCCTCTTCAGGAGAACGACAAAGCACTGCAAGTGCCTCATCAATTTCCGCTTTCAGAGCAGCAATCATCTTCACATCTTCCTCGTGCCGATGGACCAGCTCATGGTTTTCCTTTGTGAGTTTGAAAATTTCTGCACGAAGACGCTTCACTTCTGCATCGACTTTTTTTGTTCCCGTTGCGTCCTTTTGCTCTGATATCTCCTGAGTGAAGCTATGTGCCGTAACTATATCTGAGCGCTCGTCAGAAGCGCGGCATGCAGCAAGGATTTCCTGCTCAGGACAGTCGGAAGCATTATCACGTTTTTTGTAGGCATGAAGAATGACAATTTCCGCTGCAGACGAATCTATTGTAAAAAGGAGGCGCACATCATTGCGTGTACCATTTCTACTATTTGGAACCGCAGAGTACTTGTAGAGTGGGCTCTCGAGATCGTGATTGTATCGCTTTTTCCTCATTAGGCCAATACCCTTCGCTCCAGGATTCACCACCAACATGCCCTCTTTTACGCTAACGGCAGATGCTAGGCGCTTGCTGAGCTGCTTCCAGTCTATATGAAACTGATGATCAGAAGCAAGCATAGCAATTCCCGTATCCGCATAGCGTGTCGTCACAAGGGAAAAAGGTGCGATTTGTTCTACAGAAGATTCAGGAGAAGATGCCATTACGAGAAGAAAAAATATACTGCTTTATAAATACTTTTTTCATTATGTCAATAATTTCACCATAAAAAAAACAGGCCCGAAGACCTGTTTCTCATGACGAAACCATTCGACTATTTCTTTCCCTTTGGCACCTTGGTATTGTGCTCCTTGTGCCCCTTGCACTGACGGCAAAAAAGCTTGAGGGAAATCTTTTTCTCGGCACGCTGACCGATTCTACTTGCTTTGTTGATACGATTGCAGTCCTTGCAATGCCAGACAATGTTGAGGGAAGGCATGAATGTCGAATTATTAGCTACATGCGAGTTATACTTGCACATCATACGAAGAAATACCCCGGAAGCAAGAGATTTTATCGCCCCGTGCGTCCACGCAACGGAAGTGCCTCAATGATTAGATGGATCACGTCCTTCAAGGTAATACGCTGATCGGGCACAAAAGACTCCCCTGCCCGGAGCACCACCTTATCTGTAGCAAAGCGCACATATCGTCCATACCACTGACGGTAATCGAGAGGAAATACCTCGAGAGCACCATCCAGCACATCTTCCTGCGAGAAGAACTCTAAAATAATTTTTAACGCTTCCGCTTCTGAGACCTGCTGATCGGGTCGAAATAACCCATCATGGAGATAGCCAGATACGATTTTATATTTACGCCCAACCTGTATATACAAGAAGTTTGTATGTTCAGCAGACACGTCTGGAAACAGAGGCACTCCAGAGACATCGTAGGAGAAGTCTGCACAAGAAATTTGTAAGAGATACTTGAGCAATTCGGAGCGGGTGACGGGTTCATTGACATCGAGCACCTTTTGCCCCTTGGAGAAATTCACGCCAATTTTCTGCACTAAGGAAATGTCACTTTTAAGCTTTTCGGAAATATCGTTGGGGACAATATACGAATACTCAGCCTTCAGCTGTGAACAAACAGATTCTTCGTAGGATGCAGGCGCTCCTGAGCCATTATCACGAGGGGGTAGCGCTGGCACTGAAGATGTGCGTCCGCCTACCTCAGGAAAGAAAAGAGAGGAGAGCGTCGCAATCGTTGCATCCAATAGGCCATTCGATGCAGGTGCGCTGCCATGGATTCCCTCACCATCAGAAGATGCTCCTCTCGTTTGATTCAGTAAGGATTGCAATAGACCTGAGACCGCAATTTGACGCATATTGCCTTGTGCATCCGTAAATTGAAGAACAGGAGGCAACTGTGAAGAAGGTATACGTGCCGCGGGCACCTCAGTAATAGACGGCTGTTGATCATTCTGAACACTGCTCTGATCAGAAGAAGATGCATTTTGTTGATCACTCTGTTGTGCTGCACCTCCTCCCCCACCCGTATACAGCGGGATAACCGGCGCCGCACTTCCCACTGTGAACGAAAAGGACCCCGTCCCTGTATTTGGTATGGCAGCCTTATCATCCGCACTCCACGTCACCACGACGTTGCCAGGGGCTAGTGCCGATGCAGGGGTAATAACCACCGTATACCCAGCGCCGACAGCGGTCAATGAGCAGGAAAATCCCACCTGACACACACCTGCGATAATCGCATGTTGCGCCCCTACATCGACCGTGATGGTCGTACTTTCAATGCCCGCTTTATCATCCGACAGCTGCAGGGTTATGGCCTGAGTACCTACGACACCTGTGGTATTGTTGATCGGTGTGGTACTTGCTAGTGTTGGCGCTGAGGTATCCGCTAATGAAAAGGTTGATGTTGCGCTGACGGGGCTCAAGTTTCCTGCAGCGTCTTCTGCTGCGATACGGAGATAGTATGTCGTTTCAGGAAGCAACCCTGTAGAAGGGATTGCAATATCTTGCAGGCGACCACCAGCCAGTATAGGTATAGTCAGGTTTTGTACACCACTGTCATAGAGTACACTCGTAAACGCTGCATCTGATGCCACTTCGACTTGATAAGCACGGATAACATCTCCCAAATCCGGATCACTGGTAAGAGCGCTCACCACCACCGAGGTACTGGTAAGCCCCACTGGGTTAGTTTGTGCCGTCTGGGCTCCAGCAGTTGGAGTATTTATAAACACCCCTGTTGGTGCATTGGGCGCCTGATTCGTCGTCCCATACGTGAGCTGTACATTATCGAGAGTTGTATACTGTCCGCCATTGGAGAGGAGAAATGCCCGAAATTGCAGCGTTCCGGTCCCGACTTGTAGCGGGAAAAACGGCAGTCCACTATGCATCTCCGCTGCAGTATTCGTTTGCGCGGGATACCCCGCACCAGTTTCTGGTGTCCATGTGGTTCCATTCCAGTAATACCAGGTCGTTCCGTTGTTCGTGACCTGATACTCTACTGAGCCTTCATTACCGTTTCCCATCGTTTGTACAAAACCCGCGAGCGTTTGAAATGCAGTCCCAAGTGACTGTGTAATAACAGGTGCAAGTGCTGAATAGGCCGAAGGCAACAATCGCACAAGCTGTAAACCAGGCGTGTAGGTTCCGTCACCACGAAGTGTCGCCTGATATTGCGCATAGCGATTACTACCAATATTCGGCGCAACTTGCGTTGGAGGATTTAAAGTCGTATTGCTGGATTCATCATAGTAGGTCGACGCTGTACCATCAGGACCCACAAAGGTTTCGGTATCACAGGCAGCATCGTCACAACTGCGCAGTTGTAGCAAGACTTGTAAGCCATTACGAAGATAATTTGTCAGCACCTCTCCTGCCGTAAGTACGCGAGCATAGACCGCAAATTCATCAAGCAACACGCGCGCAGCAGGACGAATGGGGGTACTTGTCCCCACGCTGGCAGCGCCAATTTCTAAAGGTTGTGCTGTATCAGGAATATTGAACACACTCGCCTGTGTCGCAATCTGGGCACCCTTCTTATACAGACGAAGAATACTTCCATTAAACGTAGCGGCTATGTGGTTCCAGCCGCTATCGAGCGTCACCCCCTGATCTATCCCGCCAAAACTTGCATACACTTTGTTTCCCGTAAAGGCAAAGCCATAGGCACCATGTTTACCTGCACCAATAATTTTTTCATCATTATTATCCGAAACGGAAGGCTGGACACCATCAAGCACGCTCGCAACTTTTCGTAGGGTAATTCGATCAATAAGCATACTTGCATCGTAACTATAGCCACCATTCATGTAGAAACTGATACGCCCTGGCCCTGAAAAGGACACAAAAGATGGGTACGTCGTCACTGGCGCGACATCATTTGCATCAGCTACAGCTCCCGCTGCCCTTGTCGTTCGTGTGCGTCGAAGACCGTCTTTTGCCATGATAAAGTCCATGATTTCGCTATACGCTGTGTTGAAATCGTTCGCCCCAACGACAGGTGCCGTAATGCCAATGCCATTATTCGCATTCTGTGTACTCGACACTCCCGAAGACACCATGGGACACTCAAAGGTGTTGTATGTCGGCGCATTAGGATTCGTTGAGGAATCAAAAACATGCATCGAGCTTTGAAATGATCCATGGGGTACCCAAAATCCGATACGATTCGACCTCGACACCGCTGGCGCATCGAATTGATTCCCAAAACTCCAACAAGCATAGGCAAGCTGTCCTGAATTAAAGGAAGATTTAATATTCATAGCGAGCCCTGTCACGGCAGGATTTGAGGGGGCATAGGTTTGAGCAGATGTAAACCGTATCTCTTCCCAAAAGCTTTTATACCAGGATCCAAAATTCGCAAATTTTGCTCGCAGCGCAAGGCGTCCGTTCTCCAACTTGGCTGTAAAACCATTATCCGTCGTTGTTGAACCCGGCGTTGCCGGATCTTCATTTGTCTGCGGGTTTTCAATGGTCCAAAGCACCTGAGACTGTCCATTGGAATTGACCGTTGGTATGTTAAATTTTGTGGTTCCTAATCCGTCGTCCGAGTTAATACAGTCTGGATCAACCGTATCCGCCTCAAGACAATGTCGCCCATTAAATTCGTCAAAGAGTAAAAAGACATCTTCACCGTTGTATTTCACGTCTCTTGCGCCTGGATTTCCATAGCGGACTATGAGCGTCGTTTCATCTTTATTGGCCAGTTTTACCCATCGGTGACCCGTGTCCCCTTCTTTCCAATATGGCAATTCTTGCCCGTTACTTGCCTGATAAAATCGCACATCATTTGCCCCTTGGTGCAACTTTTCTGTTGGAATCACCGTGTACGGAACAAAAATCTGAAAATCGTTTTCTGGCACTGTCCCATTAATAGAGAGTGTTTTTTCATACATCCAACTACCGGCATAGGGAACGGCATTTGCTATCGTTTCCTCTGTACCAACTGTCACTGTATGACTGACCGTATCCACATTGCGCAGGAAGGCCCAGTTATACTGCATATAGGCATAATGGTCCCCTCCCCAATAAATCTTATACTGTGTCGGATTCCCTGGTAACGAGTTTCCATTTCTTCCATAAACAACAGGCGTTGCTGGATCGAACTGGAGAACATTGCTTCCATCGCGCCCGAATTCGTTATAGCTGCTGAGATCAGTAATAGCGACTGAGTTGTCCCCTTCTGAAGAAACCGTGAGCGTTTCTGTATTTCTATCCAGTAAAGTCGAAAGACGAATCTCTTGGCCCGCAAGCCATGGATCATCGTCATCGATAGCCTGACTATAATGTGGCTGAGTAAAGGCAAATCCATTCGGATTCAAACTATGGTGCGCTGTGTAACTTTTTGTTCTCGTCAGCGCTGCTTTATTTGCCTTTTCACTTATATGCCAACAGAAGGCATAGGATGCTCCTGTACCCACACCATTATAGAAGCCTTGGCAATAGGTTGGCACATTACTCGCTTCAACCGGTGATAACTGCGGACGAACCGTTTGCAACCGCATGGACGTTTCAAAAGACAGCGGCGTCGTGACATCATAAATATTCTTCGAGACCCATGCCGTTTGTTGTAAATAACCACTTGTGACAAAAGATTTATCAAAAAAATACGCGAGCTTATTGGAGTTGTATCCCGAACCTGATGTGTCGATAAAATCCCAGATATCCGTCGTATCCAGTGAATGCTCTGCATTTTCAAACAGTGGAAAGACATCCTGTCCATTTGATGTAGATTCCACGTCTGTATTTCCATAATGCATTGTGATGGCCGAAGTTCCCACCGTCGGAATTTTTACCCAAATACGACTTTTGCCGTTCCATGCCTGGTTTGTATCGGTAACATTCCAGAATTCAATCCAGTGCGGAAGAACTGATCCAGTTGCATCAGTAAAACGAATATCCTGCCCCTCATCCTGTGCATTTGCATAGCTAAAACTACTCGCATCAAACTCCACTTTGAGCTGGACCCCAGCAAGAGCAGTAGCATTACCAAGCGTGATAGGTCGACGGTAGGAAAAAGTCGCATCTCCAATCTTGATCCAGGATTCTATGGTCGCGGCATTGCTGAGATCTAAGGAAGCACTGTCAGGGATACTTGCCTGATCATCAACACCATTAAAGGAAGGTGCTGCATTGACCTTGCCCGTTGAACCGAGTGTAGGACAATTTGTACACGTTGCTGAATTGCCCTGACCAGAACTATCGACAAGCGATGTCCCTGAACTTTCATCACCGTGGAGAAGCAGAACATTATTGGCCATGTTGACGTTCGTTGTATAGCCCGACTCAGACGCTGCATTATTGGGCAGCGCCTTCCCGTGGGCTTGAAGTGGCAGCCAGGAAAAGCCTGTCCAAGGTTTTGTGGTGACATTCGAATCAAAAACCCGGGACGTTAATGTACCAAGCCCCGAAGAAACTGTTTGCAGTTTCAATGCAGAAGAGATCCCATCCCAAAACGTGTTTGATGCTGTACCAGCGCCAAACTCCCCAGGTTCTGCATCATCTTGAAAAGGGGTGCCAATGAGCCTCGCTTCACCTCCAGTCACTTCAATAACGGAGCCATTGTACGAATAGTCTCCGCCATTCGAAAACGTACTATCCACAACAAGCGCTGAGGAGGGCGTTAGGGAGATTAGGAGAGTACAAAGCACGAAAATTGCGAGAGGACGCGTAAACCATCGAACAGATGCAAAATCCATGGCGAGATGAAATTGTTGATATATCTGAGAAGTATATCATATTCAGCCTCCGATTTGCACGTATATCACCGTTTCTAGAAGTTCTTCCACATCTGACTCGCCCGGGGTTTCGTATCTCCGACATACTTTGCATTCCCCATTTTGTCGTAGGAACGATCACACGTGTCCGACATACGCTCAAAAGCCATCTGGGCAATGGGCATTTTGTAGTAGAGCAAAATCGGCATGTTCGCTGTATTGTGCAGTTCCAGCGTCATTTTGAGTGAATTTCCTGGGTCCAGAAATCCTGCCGTCACGTGAATCATCACCCCCATACGACCCACAGAGCTCTTCCCTTCCAGACGCCCCACAAAGGCATCGGACACCCCCGTAGTCTCGTAGATCATACCTAGAGCAAATTCGCCAGGATGCAGCACAAATGGCCGATCCTCCGTAATGACCACTTCTTTCATCATGTCATCCATGGGCTTTTTCGGATCTATGACAAAGTTTTGTGTTGTATCAAAAACCAGAAAATGCTTGTCGAGATGCAGATCCACGGAAGCGGGTTGAAGATATTTTTGATCAAAGGGATCAACGACTATGTCACCCGAGGCCATACTTGCGAGAATGTCTTTATCACAAAGAATCATGGGCAATATTTTAGGAAAGATGAAAATAGGTGCGAATACTCATTTCAGTTCCGATAGCCACTTTACCACCGCACTCCGTACACACTATGGCGTCAAATTCTTCTTCGACATCCTGAGTCACAGGTCCACTGATTTTGCAGCTCCGACAATAAAATGCCATACCTCCCCGGTCATCACCAAGAGGCGGTGTCATATCTCCTGTTTCCTGACGCGCCAAAATATCCTCCACTTTTTCCACCATCTCCTCGGCCCGTTCCAAATCTTTTTCTGCATCACCCGTGGATTTTGCACCACTGAAGGAAGCACTTTGCAAGGAGTCGGACATAAGAAGGCGTACATAAGGAATGTCCCTACCCTACCAAAACTAGCCCTGACCGACAACCCCGTTTTCGGGAATATCTTCCTCGAGACCCTTGAGTTCGTTCAACACTTTCTGCGCCGTCTCTTTCGTTATGAGCTCCTCCGCAAGGAGCTTTTCAATACTATGATGCATAGGGATCATTCCTTCCTGGGCAGAAGTCTCAATCAGTGTTGGAATCTGAAAGGTTTTCCCTTTGCGTATCAAATTCGCAAGAGCGAAATTACCCATCAAAATTTCCACCGCCGGCACCACGCCTTTGCCGTCTGCTCGCGGAAGAAGCATCTGCCAAACCACAGCTCTCAGCATCTGGGAGAGTTGAATTTTAATCTGTTCCTGCCGCTCCGTGGGAAACGCATCTATAATACGTTCTACAGCATGGCTTGCTCCGGCCGTGTGCAGCGATGCAAAGACCAAGGTTCCCGTTTCCGCCGCTGTCAGTGCCATGGACATGGTCTCTAAGTCGCGAAGCTCACCCAATAAAATCACATCTGCGGATTCTCGCACTGCCCCACGAAGTGCAGCCAAAAAGTTTTTGGAATGCGTCGGCACCTCCCGCTGTTGAATAAGCGACTGTTTAAGGGTATAGCGATACTCTACAGGATCTTCAATGGTAATAATGTGCTTGCTCGCCGTTTGGTTTATATACTCAATAACTGACGCCATGGACGTACTCTTTCCGCTACCCATGGCACCCGTAAACAGCACGAGACCATTGGGAAACTCTGTAAAACGCTGAAATTGCTTTTCAGGGAGCTCGAGCTGACGAAAGGTAGGAATTTGCTCCGTAATGAAACGAATCACGCAGGAGGCCCCCTTCGTGGTCAAAAATGCGTTGACACGAAAGCGCCCGTACTGGGGATGTTCCACAGAAAAGTCGAGATCTTTTTCCGTCATGAGGGTCTGACGAAAATTGTGGATACTGCCATAGCTCACCAGTTCCAAAAATCTCAGCACGATTTCAGGCTCAAGAGGCGGCACTTGATCCTGAATATACAGCTTTCCGTGTTTCTTCACCTGTGCATAGGCCTGACTTCCAATAATCAAATCCGACGCCCCCATTTGGCGGGCAGCGTGTAATAATGAGAGTATGGGATCGTTCATAGCATGGGAAGAAAACTAATCAGCGAAGTATACCACACATTGCGCCAATAAAAAAGAGGGACCCGAAGGCCCCTCTCTCTTTGCGGAAGATCGAATTACTTCAATTCAGCAAGAATGTCATTCAAAAGCTCTGGCTTTGGATTACACTTCTTTGTTGCCTCATCAGAAACTGTCTTGCGGAAAGCTTCCTTATCGGAAATTTTCTTGAATGCATTTTCAGCGGCCTCCTCTGTTTCAAAACCATACTTCTTTGGCATGTCCTTCATCTTCTCCTGCATCTCCTTCCCCTTCGCTTCGATGTCCGCCTGTGCCTTTGTGAGCTCATCAGCAGACATGGACGTAAAGTCCATACTCGTCATGGAAGCAACAGCGTCGCTGCTCATACAGATCGTCTCTACAAGCATAGCCTGAATCTTTGAAGATTCGTCAGCAGCACCCACACAACCCGTTGTTGCAAGAAGTGCAGCCGTAAGCGTTACTCCAAGAATTGCCTTGTTCATTTGGGATGAAAAACATAGTAATGGTCCAAATGTACCATAGGCTCCTGCCGTTGCAAGAGCATCACTACTCTTCCTGCAGAAATCCACCCGCCTGCGTTTCCCAGAGGGAAGCATAGAGACCCCCCTGAGCCAAGAGCGCATCGTGCGTGCCATCTTCAATGATTTGACCGCCATCCATCACGAGAATGCGCGTCATTTCCCGGAGCGTCGAGAGCCGGTGCGCAATGGCAATCACCGTTTTCTGCTCCACCAAATTGTGGAGAGCCTCGGAAATGGCCACCTCACTCTCAGAGTCCAGACTGGCCGTGGCTTCATCAAGCACCAGAATCGGGGCATTTTTGAGGATTGCCCGCGCTATGGCTATGCGCTGTCGTTGACCGCCCGAAAGCTTCACCCCACGCTCCCCTACCTTGGTGTCGTACCCCTCCGGAAGCGCAAGAATAAAGTCGTGGGCTAGGGCTTTTTTTGCCGCGGACTCTACCTCTTCTTTTGTCGCCTCCGGTTTTCCATAGCGAATATTTTCCAAAATGGTCCGATGAAAAAGGAGCGGTTCCTGCGGCACCATGCTCACCTGGTCGCGAAGACTCTCCTGCGTGATGTCGCGAATATTTTGCCCATCGATCAGAATTGCCCCCTTGGTAACATCATAGAACCGCAGCAATAGAGACATGAGTGTTGTTTTGCCGGCACCACTTCTGCCCACGAGGCCCACCTTTTCTCCTGGTTGAATAACAAGCGTAAAATCCTTCAATACAGACGCTCTCCCTGCATAGGCAAAGGAGACATGGTCAAAGCGCACTTCCCCTCGAGTAATGACAAGGGGCAGCGCGTGAGGTACGTCCAGAATGCCGTGCGGTACAAGCAGGGTTTCAAGACCCTCATCAATGGATCCAAGTGCGGAATAGAGACGATTGAGCAACTGGGCCATTTGCCGTAGCTGCGTCGAAAGCGTGCCCGCAATCCCGAAAACGAGAACAATATCGCCTGTTGTTGCCTGTTTTTCAAACCACAGGTAGGCAACTATCGTCATCAAGACAAGGCGTGCTGTAAGGGTAATCAACGTGTTTGTGAGTGCCATCAAATCGGAATACCTCCAAGAAGCACGTTTTGCATCAAACTCATCGTAGAGCACGTGACGAAAATTCCGCACTTCCTTTTCACGGCGTGCAAATAAACTGACCGTCAGCATATTGGACATAGCATCCACCAAGTGCCCTGTTTTACGCGAACCACGGAGAGAAACTTCCTTACTGTAATGGCGCTTCCCAGGGCCGAGTACACGATAGCTGATGGCAAAGGCCACCATCCAGCACAGAATGACCAGCAAGAGGTAGGGATGGATGGCGGTAAACATGATAAAAGCACCACCAATGCTCACGAGGATGCCGATGGTGGAAAAGAGCATGCCTTCCTGCAAATCAAAATAGCCATCTGCGACATTACGAATTTTAGTCGCCAGAGCTCCAGCAAAGTGGTCGTAAAAATATCCAGGGTTATGCCCCGCTACATAGGCAAAAAGTGACTGTACCATGCGCTGATACGTCGCAGGAAGCGCATGGGACGCAGCAAAACCAGACAGCCGCCAAAACAGGCTCGTGAACCCTCCCATTCCTGCAAGAATCAGGAGCAAGAAAAGTGCATGCTGAAAGTTCAGGGCTTCCGGGGATCCCGTTGAGAAATAATCCACCACAAGCTTCGTCACGTAAAACATGCTGATATCCAAAATTTCTGCACAGGAAACCGCGAATAAGGCAAGCAAAAGCCAGCCCAAAACGGGGCGCATCACTGACCACCAAAACGTCCGCTTGTTCATGCCCGGACGCAGTGGAGCGACCGCACCAAAAAGCCTATCCCGTTCCTTTGTGTTGTTTTTGTAGAACAACCGTCGTTGGCGAGCCATAAAAAAAGCGTTAGGATGCAAGACCCAGCGGAATATAGAACGGTTCGAAAGCGTTCTTTGTTACAGGGAATTTGACAAAAAATCTGCCTAGTACGCTTTTGCAAAAAGTATACGACCTTCGCTCTCCTTTCCACAATAGACGCAGGTACCTTTTTCTTGCGGGAAATTCAGTGGACGGCATCGCGTCGTTGCTTTGGTTTCTTCTTTTATCGATGCCTCGCACGCTGCATCACCACACCAGTGGAGTGCAAAGAAACCGCCCTTCTCTTCGAGAAGTTTTTTGAATTCCTCGTAGGTATCTACCGTGTGCGTATATTCATCGCGCCAAGCCAGAGCTCGCGCGTACATGGCCTCGTGCACAGCATCGAGCGTCGAGCGCACTTTGCTCCCCACATCTGCAAAAGAAACCTGCTCCTTTTCCCCGGTATCGCGGCGTCCGAGCACCACCACACCATTTGCTATGTCGCGGGGTCCCACTTCTATCTTCAGGGGCACTCCCTTGAGTTCCCACTCATAAAACTTCGCTCCAGGACTCATGCCGTCGCGTGTATCCACATGAACACGAAGCCCTTCGAGCTGGGTTTGCAACTCAGAAACTTTTGCATCCACCAGGGCTTTATCTTCTTCAGTGCGCGCAATAGGCACAATGATCACCTGAATAGGCGCAATACGCGGCGGCATCTGTAGCCCCTTGTCGTCACCGTGGATCACGATAAGTGCACCAACAAGACGCGTCGAAACGCCCCAGCTGGTCTGCCAAACAAACTCCTGCGTATTCTCCGTACTCTGGAACTGCACGTCAAAGGCTTTGGCGAAGTTTTGCCCCAAGTGGTGCGACGTTCCAGCCTGAATGGCCTTCATATCGCGCGATAAACACTCAATAGTCAGCGTGTACTCTGCCCCAGCAAAGGTTTCGCTTGGGCTCTTCTTCCCCACATATCCTGGAATGGCCATGTAGTCCCGTGCAAAATCTTCGTACATACGAATAGCACGAAGCACCTCTGTCTCCGCCTCTTCACGCGTGGCGTGGCATGTGTGCCCTTCCTGCCATAAAAACTCCGTCGTGCGCAAAAAGAGGCGCGTGCGTTTTTCCATACGCACCACATTCGCCCATTGGTTAATTTTGAGCGGCAAATCGCGGTAACTCTGAATCCAGTCTTTAAAGGTCGCATACATAATCGTCTCCGAAGTCGGACGCACCACCAATGGATCCTCCAGTTTTTCCTCACCTACATGCGTCACCGTCGCAAGCTCCGGCGCAAACCCCTCCACATGCTGCGCCTCCTTCAAAATATAACTTTGAGGAATAAACAATGGGAAGTAGGCATTCTGCACGCCCGCAGCCTTGATCATCGTATCAAGCTGTCGCTGCATATTCTCCCACAGCGCATAGCCATAGGGCTTAATCACCATACACCCCGCCACGGGCGAGTAATCCGCCATTTGGGCGTGGCGCACCACGTCCGTATACCACTGTGAAAAATCGTCGTGTTGTGTTGGGAGTCCCTGCTTGCTCATATGGGGCCGAAAAAGAATGAAACTGTCGTAGATACCATACTAACCTCCCCAAACAAGTCAATTTAAGAAGGTGTTTCATGTCCCCGGGGCAATGGTTGGAAAAAATCGCCATTATAGGGTATACTTCTTCGATACTCTCATTTTTCTCCCCGCATGAACGCCTTACGTCATCTGAAAAAAATCCTTTCAACGACATTCCTCGCTTTACTTCTTGCAGTGCTTGGTCAATCCATGACCCTGCAAACCTCCTACGCTTGGACGCAAGGCTATTCGCCACGTTCCTCCGGTGGCTTTGGCGAGTGGCAATACGGCGGATGTCCATCCGATGGAAGTTTCACTGCATCGTACACCATGAATGCAAATGGTTCGACGACCATTAACGTGGTGATGAATGATCGCATGAAGTATTATCTCGAACAAAATGTGTATCCAGACTATAACGTTACGGTCAATCAGGTAGCGTGGACTTTTGCCTTTGGAACAGGCAACGACGGGGCAATTTTTGGATGGAAAGATATGCCTCCAACCACTGTTGCTGCAGACGGAAAGACGTTGTCTTTTCAGATTAATGAGACCATTCCCACAACATACTTCAACTACCAGGCCAATGTGTACTCCCCCACGGAAAGACTCCTCATCATGAATCAGTCCTACGATGAGTACGATCCAGGATTCAGCTACTCCTTTACGTGTCCAGGAGGAACTCAAGTTCTCACTCTTCCTGATAGAACTCCTCCGACATATTCAGGAGCACCATTTTATATTAACAACAACGCTGCTAGTGTTTCCAACACGAGTGGCCTAGTTTCTATTTCGGGAATATTCGCGACTGACAATGTAGGTCTTGCGCACTGTGATGCCTCAAATGATGGCACATCGTGGACAAATGTCGGCTGTAATACAGCGTTCAATTGGACCCTAGATATCAGTAGTGGTAGCGGAGACAAATCCGTATGGGGACGAGCATGTGATACAGCGAATAACTGTAATTATATGTATTATGACTATATTACATATAATGACCCAGACTACGTCTCTGCATACTGTCTTGCCCCTTCCAATGGTATTACGTTGAATTCAGTAACAAAACGTCAGGATGGGCAATATGAGATCAAGTTCTCTATTTCCAGTGCCATGGCAAGCAAATCCGCCTGGAAAAACAGCACATATAAAGTCGTGGCAAACATTGATACGGATTATAACAAGTATCCATGGGCAAATGCTGAAGAAAACGCAGAGCGCTATGCGACCGTGACTCCCACCTTCAATGGCACTGAGGGAACCATCATTGTTGCAGCACCACCAAATGTTGTTGGAAGTTGGGATATACAGCGAGACTGGTATGATGATCAGCTCGTTCGCTATATCTCCATTTTTCCGGATAAAGCAGTGTATACCAGTAATAACACCTACCTTTGTGATGGATTCGTCAAAGGTATGAAAATACCGGTCAGTAAAACCATGACGATCACAGGTCGTGATGGCACAGTGTATTCGCTGCTTGTTGAAGATAGCACGAGCATCGAAACAACAGTAACGGCTACGCTTCTTTCTCCTGCAAACACGTCCGTCACCCTGCAAGGGCAGACACTGACCACCGGAGTACCAGTCACGCTTTCATCGATCCCCGCAGAAACTGTTCTCAATGTTCGACTTCCCGGTGAAAACTTTGACTATAACTTTGTGCGTCCAATTTATGGCCAACGCAATGGTTCCCCAGAACAAACACTCAGTAACAACCCTGCACCAGTTCGCACCGTCGACTATACAGACTTTACTTTTAACCGACGGCGGTATCAGAATCTCTCCAATACTCGGTATATGAGTAATGACTTTACCCACTATCGTCTCGCAAAAACTGTCCAGACAGGTGAGACGACGACCCAAGAATTCATTGGGGGCTGGACTGCACTTCCCGCTGGAAACTACATCAACAGTTCAACACAGGTGCAGTATCGCATAACAAATATACCTCGTGAGGCAACGTCAATTTACTTCACCGTATCTCCTTCTGAGTTCTACACCATCACGAGTACATGGGGGAACAACAATCGCACCCGCACCGAGTATTTGCTCGATCAGATCAACGCTACGGTTTCCTACCCACTTCCGCCTGCTCCCGATATTGTGCAACCCACTGTTACCGAACTCACTGTTGCAGAAGACCGAGCCGGATTTGTGCGAGAAAACACCCTTACTATCAGCCCAATTGTTTCTGATGATGTTGGAGTCACGCAGTGTTTGATTGGACGCTCCGCGACAACGATAACAAACGAAGTGAATTGTAGTGGATTTAGCTTCGATCTTTTCTCAGCGCTCCCCGCAGAAGATGGACCAAGTACACTCTATTTTATTGCAAAGGATGCAGCAGGAAATTCTTCAGATATTTTTTCAAAAGTTCTCACCTTAGATCGATCAAAACCGACTCTTCCTGAGTTTGATGCACTCACAACGATGGAATGGTCCGCAAGTCCGTACAGTCTTTCACTGACATGTGCAGACCTCGGTTCTGGATGTGCAAATATTTGGTATTCCCTCGCAACGACGCAGGAAGCAAACTGTGGAACTCCCACAGAGCCCGTCACAGGTTCCATAAGTATCGCGGAACCGACGCAACTGTGTGTACGCATGAGGGATAGCGTCGGCAACGAACAAACCTATGGACCTCTCAATGTGAAAGTAGATGGAGAACTCCCTACCTTTGGAACCCCAAGTATCACTTCTGGCGAGACGACCATTCTCCCACAAAGCAGCACGTATTATCTTCAGGCGTCTGAAGGAAACATTTCAGTCAATGTGTCTGACAACAGCAAGAGTGGCATTCGTCTTGATTCATGCACCGTTTCCATCGATGGAAACAACATTGGAACCTCGACGTGTTCCATCGTCGACGACACACTGACCACCTCGATTCCTAACGCACTTGCAGATGGCATGCATACCATCGACATAACAGTGGCAGATATGGTTGGCAATCCCAATACATTGTCTCTATCTGTGTTTGTCGATACACAAAATCCTACATTTACCCTTGGAAATGGTGTAAATGCTATCGGTGTAGATGTTCTCGAACCCAATCGGGCTCTTCGCGTTATCATGCCGACATCCTTTGATGACAGCAATAGCACAGACAACCCTTTGGCGAACTCGGGCATTGCCTACACAACTGTTCGCGTCACTCCCGGAAGTAGTGATGCAGGTTACGTGATTACGGAAAACAATATTGTGAACTTTGACGCTGCCCGTATGCGCCTTGCAGATAACACCCTCACGATATTGCCTGCAACAGATGGAGAAATATTCCCTGCAACTGTTACCTTTACAGGTCTTCCTGCAACAAACAGTTCTGGTGTTCAAGTTTTATACCGTCTTGATGTTAATGCGGCAGACCGTTCTGGACGGACGCTTGCCTCTCAACCTGGTCTCGCCCTCTTCCGTGACAACCTTCGATTTGATACGTTGTCACCCACCATCGATGGTATGACACGCCTGAACGTCAGTGCACGACTGGGATTAGGTACTGAAGCAGACCCATACCGCGTTGGTTCTTCGAGAGAGTTACGTACACGATTCCTCGTCACTGAGCGCACAAACAACAGTAACAACCTTCCTTCCCTCCCCATAACAGCGGCGAGCGTGGAAACTTTTGATCGCCAAGGTCTACCCCTCGAAAATGGCGTGAGTATTAGCACACCTCCAAGTTGTGCAAATGTGGATGCGCAGTTAGGTTGTAGCATGGTCACTGTCTTTACACCGGCAGAAAACTTTGATGGCCGCGTCGACCTTCGAGTGCGGGATAATGCGGGAAACATTTCCGACCCCATCTCCTTTTGGGTACGACAAGACAGTAACCGTCCAATCCTCTTGCCCGACTTCACACTGAGCGCGAATGTTGCTGAGAACGATCATTTCAAGGGAACACTGTACCGTTTTACCGCTCAAGGCATAGATAAAAATGGCGCAGACAAGCAGCTCACTGCCTTTGTCAGCTATACCAATGCAGCAAACCAGGTGGTCACTATCAATGCGGATATGACAGAGACTGGCGTCAATACCTACACATTTGATGCAGCTCTCGGCTCCATTATTCAGGGGCAGCAAAATCTCTCCATCTATTTTGAGGATAGCTACGGAAACCGTCATCAAAATGGAGAAAGCACAGCAGAACACACCCTTTCCTACGGAATTTTTCATGATTCCATTGGACCAGACGTTGCCGACTTTACCTACACATGGAATGAGGACAATGTTGACGTACAGTACACAGGCCTAACGGACCTTTCCTTCCCCGTGCGTGTTGTCGTGGAAAGTTCTGAAGATGGCATAACGTGGACCTCCTTTGGCGACGCACAGGTTCGAACCGATGGTGCCGGCGATGCATTTACCATTGCCAATGTGCCCGTAGCCTCTTCGGTCCGCGTACGTTTTGAAGATAGTGTCAAAGATTACGCTCAAGGAAATACGGTTGCGGCCAGCTTCACACCAAACACCTTCTATATCCAGCGCGATATGGTGCTTTCTGTTGAAGAAAATGGTGAGTCTCTGCGAGTCGGCTACGTTCCCGAAACAACGCTCAATCTCGGACGAGTAAGTTCCTACGAGGTTAGCTATACAGGCCCCCATGGTCGTACGGGAAGCTTCTCCAGCCCAACGAGCTTTGATGCCGCTGGCGGTGAACTTGGATCCATTGATCTTCCTCTTATGGGAACCTACACGTTCACCACGACACTGAAGTACAACGACGGAACACAGGATCTTGTTGCCGTACGAACCTATGAGCAAACCACAGATATTATCAATCCTCGCGCAACTCTTCGTATTGCCGAAGTAGAAAACGAAATTCGCTATGATGCGGATCTCGAAACCTATTATGTGCGGAGTAATAATCCTGAACTCGCACTGAACTACACGGTGGCACCGGAATACACCTCAGGAGCCACAACCATTTACGATGACTCCCTCCCTCTCACCCTTCGCGTTGAAGGCGCGGATATTCCTGCCTCTATGAGTATCAACCCTGATCAGTCACCAACAGGCGCCATTCAGGTAGAACTTCTTGAGGACAGAATTTATACACTCCAGGGTGTCTTTACGGATGGTGCTGGACGCAGTGTTTCTCAGACCTTCCGCGTCGTTAAAGATCGTGCTGAGCCGCAAATTCAAACACGTTTTGTTTCTATAGCAGACGGTACACAGCTCTCTGTTGTATCACGAGCATCCACGGATCCGGCTGGCACAAGGGTTTCCCCTGCATCAGATGTATACCTTGATGTGCTCGTCCTGAATGAAGAAGAACCCGTGACACTTGCCGTACAAAACAATGAAACGGCACTTGGTGCAGGCGAAGCAGTACCTGGGCTTCTTGCCGGCCAGCAAGGTGTTCGATACCGATTATCCAACCTCACGGAAGGTACACTCAATACCTACAACATTACAGCAACAGACCGCGCAGGATTCACGCGCAACGCTTCTGCTTCTGTGCGATACGATGCATCAGCACCTGCCCTCATTGCAGGAAGTGTTGAATTCAGCTCAGATGCTTTGGCAAACAATCCAGCAGCTATGACCGCTCAGTTTGAAGATTACACCCCAGTCTATTACCGCACGACTATAGGTGGTGTACAAAGTGAACGACAAGCCTACAACGGCAACATTGCCCTACCTGAAGGATCCATAACCGATCTTTCTCTCGTCTTTGAAGATGAGTTTGGCACACAAACGGAAAGTTATCCTTTTGCCAATCCGATCTATGTCGACTCCATCGTTCCAACAGCAAGCCTCACCCTCTCCCCTTCCGTGAGTGCCAATACTCCTGAAGTGAGCGTTATGGCAACGAACATTGTTGATGCCAGCCCGTTTATGGACTGGACTGCTTCGATTGGAGGAAACATCGTTGCATCCGGACGTGTCATTGACACTCAGTACGAGGGACCAACAACCCTTGGCACGGTGCCTTTGCAGCTCAATACGAACAACGTCATTACCCTTCAATTACGCGATTCCCTCGGTAACCCAAGTGCGCCCATACTTCTCTCTATTCTTCAAGATGATCAGGCGCCTCAGGTGACCTTTACGGACGAAGCAATTTTGAGTGATCCCGTGTACGACTGGTCCTTTACGGTCACGGATGGTCTCGGCGTGGGCATTGAAAACGTGTCTGCGACCATGCTTGATGTTTCCAATGGATTCACAAATAGCGTCGGATTAACAACTACCATTGATACAGGAACCTACACAAGCGTGTGGAATTCAACATCAACGGTGCCTGGCCATAGCTACGCCCTTGCAGTGACCACACGAGATGGCCTGGGCAATGAACGGACTTATCGTTCCACGTCCATAGCCTTCCCGCGTACAGCGCTTGATGAGAACAACCCTAACCTGGATCCAATTACTATTCCAGAATCGATCACAGGTGATATTCTCAAGGTTACCGTCGACAACGGATCCACCATACGATATATCGCAGAGAACCTTCCTCGTGGAACAGACCTCTATCTTGCGGATGTCCTTGCCAATGGTGAAAATACACTCGCTACTGGCGACATGCCTCGTGTCCTCAGTAAGTTCCCTGTCGGGTTCTACACCATCACTATTGAAGACAACGAAGGAAACCTTGAAGAAATCAATGAATATCTTGTCTCTCCCTACTACCTCGATGCTGGTGCCGATATCAACGGTGACGGCTTTGGGGGAGGAATCTCCGACCATAAGCTCGTAAGAAGTGCCGAAGAGCAAGGGAACATCTATGGCACCGACGCACTAGTTGTTGCGCGCCTCGGGGGTATCAAGGGCATTATCGAAACAAATATCGCGAACCAAATAGCCGTGTTCCTACAAAGATAAACCGGTGAGGTGGTTGCAGAAAAGGTTGGGTGTCCTGTATACTTACACGATACCCACTTTTTCTCCACATGAAAAATACCGTTTACCAGAGCCTTCGTCGCTCTATCGCATCCCTTGCCTGCTTGGCCATTCTCTTTGGCGTACTCCCTCAGGGAAGTTTTGCAGGAATCATTCCAACGGCGGAAGCACAAAGTGCGCCCTGCGCCATTGTTATTGGTAATGCGAACCAATCGAGCAACACGACAATTTTGATTGGTGTACAAAAGTACTCCGCAAATTATGTGTACTCCAATTGTTCCTACGGAAGTCTTCGCCTCGTCCAACTTATGGGACCAAGCGCTCTTTCGCCAAGCCTTCCCTACACCGTTCCGGTCAATTCAGGTAACTTTACACTCAGCAACGCAACGACGGGGAGCTACAGTTTTCAGCTGCAGATGACAGATGTTCAGGGTAACCTTATTGCAACAGATACCTTTGGAGTCACCATGACCAACACCGGTGGAGGTGCTGGAACACGTACAATTTTTACGGACATCACTCAGGGTAACCAGGTTACCTGTAGTAATCATCGCCCGATCTACGTCTACGACAATGCAACGAATACACGAATCGGCACGCTCAATAGCGGTTCTGACTCCGTGGTTTCAACATCGCCAAGCCTACGCTTTGAGCAGGCTGGTGGAACGATTACCCAAAGCTCCTATGCAGGTCAAAACGCAACAGAGAAAGGTATTATGGTGGGAAATACGGCAGGCACATATTTTTCCAATAGTGGATTTGTAACTAATAATTCATCGAATGTTTCTACAACCCTTACTGGCCTTCCTGTAGGGGCAACAACGCGTGTGGAAGTCAAACCCTTCATTCTACTTCCATCTCCTTATAATACGCGTGTTTGTGGTTCTACAACGCTTGACATCTATATTCCCGCACCTCAGCCACCAAGTGCGCCCGCAAGTGCGAATTTGACTCCATCCGGGGCAAATCTCGGTTTGTCGTGGAGCAGTGTGAGTGGAAGCGGCATGACGTATGGATATATTGTTGAAGAAGACACAGGGTCTGGTTTTCAAGCTCAACCAGAAATCACGACGGCAAGTACCAGTGCAACTTTTACCGGTGTTGTTGCGGGTGCGACCTATCGTTTCCGTGTCAAAGCCATCAGTGGCGGACTTTCAAGTGCATACACCACGAGTAATACTTACCAAGCCCCCTTTGCAACCCCTACCCTTTCTGCCTTTACGGTTGGCTCTGCCACACCGGGTGCACAAACGGGCTGGGCAAACTCGACAACTATAACCTATAGCATAGGCGGTAGTAACCTTGGAGCAAACGCGCAGTATGAAATTGATGACGGTAGTGGCTTTCGTTCCGTGTCAGGAAATACAGGAAGCTTCAGCCTTACGGGCGCGGGTCCGAGTTACACTCTCAGTGTCCGAGCAAGAAACGGTGCCACGGGTACGTGGTCAAATGTTTTGGCGAGTACACCTGCAACAATAAAGGTTGATACAACAGCGCCAACGGTTACTGCCCTTGCGGTATCCGGCCAGGCCATTTTTGGTGGCGATACGCCTCTGAATTCTATTGGATGTGCGGATCCCTCTCTTAGCGACGGCAGTGCCGGCAGTGGTTGTTTTGCACGGGAATTTCTCATTGAGCCATTAAGCGAAACCTCTGCATGTTCTACGCGAACCGGCCAGGCTTGGCTTACGGCCTCTGGCAGCCCCTTTACGACTATGATCAACAGCGGATCGGTCTGTTTCCGTGCACGGGATGCTGCTGGAAATACAGGGTACAGTGCGCGAACCAATGTCATTATTGATCGCACGGCTCCCACCATTAGTAATGCTGCTCTT
Source organism: Candidatus Gracilibacteria bacterium CG17_big_fil_post_rev_8_21_14_2_50_48_13 (assembly GCA_002783265.1). GTDB lineage: Bacteria > Patescibacteriota > Gracilibacteria > 1-14-2-50-48-13 > 1-14-2-50-48-13 > 1-14-2-50-48-13. The sequence continues at coordinate 128,567 of PFFG01000006.1, forward strand.
GCGCGAAATAGCACTCCACTTCTTTCGAATGGAAACACGTGGTACAGCACAGAAAATGCAGATACAACCTTGAGTTTTGATATAGCAGATGACCAGCTCGCATTTTTTGGAGCAGATGCTTTGAAAACATGTACCGTGACGGTGGGTGGAACGGCGGTGACAAACACAGGAAACACCTGCGCCATTCCTGGAGGCGATCCTACAAAACGGACTGTCAGCATTCCAGCTTCCAGTATTTCTGAAGGACCCAACGCCATCAGTATTCAGGTAACAGACCAGAATGATCGACCTGGCACCTTTGCACTCACGCTCCTTCGTGATCTCGCGGACCCCATCCTCAGTGTCAGCGGACTCACGGAAAATGATCCAAACTACGCCACGTCGGTTCGCAGTGACATTGTCATGAGTTGTGCCGACGGTGCAGGTAGCGGATGTGCTCCATCAAGTCTGCAGTATTTGCTCGCCAGTAATCTCACCGGCACTTGTAGTGACTATGACGCCGATACCCGATGGGTAACCTGTGCAGATACGGGGAATTGTCAGCTTCCAGCCGTACAGACGATCAGCCAGTTGTGTGTCCGCGCACAGGACGTAGCAGGACGCCAAACCATGAGTAGTCTTTACACCATCAGTGTCGATACGGATTTGCCAACGATCAGTGCAGTTAGTGTGACAAGCGGCACCCCCATAACAGCACAAAACAGTGTCTATTATGTGCGAAATACCTCAGCCACCATCACCTTCACGCCCGACGACATCGGTACAGGTATTGATCGCTGTGAAATCGACGGAGTCGCCATTGCTTGTAGTGCAGCCACTCCCGTATCCCACGATCTCACAAATCTCGCAGAAGGTGCGGCTTCACTTCGCCTCAGTGTCTTTGATCGCGCTGGAAACCCTCGTCACGTCGACCTCTCCCTGTTCGTCGACACAACGCCTCCTTCCATCACGGGTACCTTCTCGGCCCTTGCATCAGAAACCGATCGCACGATGACACTCACTCTCCCTACCTCCTTTGAGGATACGGATGGGTCTGGAGTTGCTTCCCTGGTTATTCAAGTACTGCAGGACGGTGTTCCCTTCACCGCCCTTACGGGAAATATGATTACGGGAACGAATCCGCTTATCAGTGTGGATGCAACGACAGGAAGCCTAATTATCCTGCGTGATACGACAGAGGGGGCTCCTGCATTTCCTGCGTCGGTGACGCTAACGGGCCTACCTGCTACCATTGGAGGTAATCAAACGACCTACTCCTTCACTCTGCGTGCAGTAGACATTGCGCAAAATGAAGCAACTGCAACAGACACAGCAAATGTGAGCGGCCTTGCCTTTGATACCATTGCACCAAACATGACCTTACTCCGTAGTACGGCAAATGGACTTGGCGACAATACGTCACCCTACTTGGTCAACAGTACACAACAGTTACCTCTCATTATCACCTTGCTTGAGGGCAACAACAGCGTTCCTCTTCGCAGTAGCACACCGGTTTCCCTGGTGCTAGAGAATGGATCTGGGGTAAGTGTCAACGGTAGCAGTGTGGTTTGCACGACGCTTCTTTCAGACCGTACCTGTACGGGAACTGTCACTCTTCAAGTGCCTGCTAACTTCAATGGCACTGCTGGATTTCGACTTAGTGATGCTGGAGGAAATTTGAGTGATCCCTACACCGTTTCCATCAAACAGGATAGTGATGCTCCAACGTGGGGACCAAACGGACGTATTGAAGCCATTTCTTCCGACGGCAGTGCACTTTTGCCAGAAAATACACCTTTCCTTTCTGAATCCTTCTACTTCCGTGCTGTTGACCTGCAAAACGACGATGCGGAGACTCAGACCTTCGCTCTCGTTTCCTTCACCAATGCCGACGGCACTCTTGTGACCCAACGTGTTTCTATGACACCTGGAGCAAGTGGTGTGTATACCTTCCCCGTGAACCTTTCGGGTCTCCCCTATGGGACATCGACCATTTCCTTCATCATGGAAGATGCCTATGGGAACCAGCAACCTGCAGGCGATACCAAGACGTTTACTGTGTTCTATGATAATCGAGGACCCGTTATAAACGGCTTTGCATATCAGTTCGAAAACAATGATGCCATTGTGAGTTTTACTAGCATCACTGAGGATTCTTTTCCTGTACGGGTTGCCGTTGCATCGTCGACGGACGGAGACACATGGACACCTCGGGATGATGTACAAATTGGTCCGTTTGCCAATGCGGCGGCCGCAGCGAATTTTACTACACGAATCAGCGAAGTCCTTCCTGGCTCTCAGCTTCGTCTGGAATTTACCGATGCGAGCTCGGGGTACGTGAGCAATGGAACTTCCTTTGACACAACGGGTACCACAACATCGCAGTTTCTCATGCGCGACATGCTTCTCAGTGTTGCCGTTGATCGAGCAAATGAGCAGATCCAGCTGTCCTATGTTCCTCAAGGCGGAATTACCAATTTGACTGCATACACGGTATCATTCACGGGCCCTTCAGGGCGGACGGGCAACTTCCCTGCGATTACCACCTTTGACCCAGCTGGTGGCACGGTAGGCGCAATCGATGCACCACTTATGGGCACCTACACGTTCTCCGCGACATTGGTGAAAGAGGATGGATCTCAGCAAGTCACCACCCGTACCTTTGTTCTGAGCGAAGATATTTTAGAGCCGAGGGCAACGATTTCCCTCACCCCTAGTGCAAACTTGAATTTTAATGAGACCGATAATACTTGGTACTTCAATTCGGATAATCCGACACTACCGTTTACCTACAGCTTTGCTCCTCAGCAAGGCAGTGTGTACGAAGAGAGTCTCCCTGTCACGATCGATGGAAATGGAGCGACTTTTGATGATCCACTCTCGCTCCCTACTCTGGGCAGTGGGAACAATACCGGTACCTACAATGTCGATCTCGTAGATGACAATATCTATAACGTAACGGTTTCTGTAACGGATAATGCGGCGGCAAGAAACCAGGTTTCCTATAGTTTCCGTATTGTCAAAGACCGCAGCAACCCTGATCTGCGTCTCATACCGCGTGTAGCAGGAACAGAGCTGACGCTCTTTGGTAGCGCACCCGGCGAAGAAGCAATTCTCCAAACAAAGTCGGATACTGTAGAAATTGAGGCGTTGGTCGATGGTGAACTTGAGCCCGTGGAGATGACATTGACTCTCGATGGCAATACCATCGATACACGAGCAGCAGTGCCCACACTTGGAACGGCACCGTACACCCAGGGCTTCATCTATACCCTGTCCAATCTCGCCGACGAAACCGTGCACCCTATCGTAGTGACGGTGCGTGACCGCTCTGGTCGTATGAGTACGCAGCAACTGCAAATTCGTCGTGACAACCAAGCACCAAACATTAGCGGGACCGTTGCCTTCGCAACCAATGCAAGCAGTAATGTGAATCCCGTTCCTCTTACCGCTGGTCTCTCGGTGACCGACTTTACGCAGGTGTTTTACCGTATCGTCGAAGATGGAAATATGAGCGACCCCTTTGCCTTTACCGGAAATGCGGTCACCCTCAGTGAAGGCATGCACACAGCACTCCAACTTGTCTTTGAGGATGCACTGGGTAATCGATCTGCACTGCTCAACCCGCTCACAAACGGAGAGACAAGCTATTACATTGATACGCAAATTCCCACCTTCACGGCCACTATGACGCCAAATGTTGCCCGGACCAATGCAGGCAATGTCGTGCTTGCCCTGAGCAATATTGTCGATGCGAGCCCGAAGGTGCGGGTGCTCATTACAAGAAATAATCAAAATGTCGTTTCCGAAGATCTGCTAGAAACTGCGTACGCAGCTGGAAAGGAGTATACAGTAGCTCTTGATCCAGAGCAGGATAACACGATCACCGTGACCCTTCGCGATGATGCAAACAACGATAGTGCCGTGCAGACCTTTACGATTCAGCATGATAGCCGAGGGCCAGAGGTCACAAATGTGGTTGGAGCTCTTGCGGCGGATAACCTTTCTGCAAGCTGGACCTTCGACGTCGCAGATCAACTTGATCCGTCACTGCAGCTTGTGCGTGTTCTCTACCAGGATCTCACAACGGGTGTGGTTACTTCGTCCACCTTGGATTTAAGTACCGCACCGAATTTCACCTTTGAAGCGAGCAGCCTACGTGGTGGGCATGAGTACCGTCTGGTGATATTGGCGGAAGACACCTTAGGGAACCAAACGACCTTGCCGACCCCAAGTCTAACACCAGCGCAAAACCCTCTTGATGCGCTTGACCCGCTGGAAAATGGACCTGCCCTGGATCCGTCCATTACGGGTGATACCATTACCGTCACCATTAGTAATACAACGCGAGGGGGCGACATCAACTACGTGGCGGAGAATCTGCCCCGTGGAACCCATGTCATTCTCCGAGACGTGCTGGAAAATGGTGTCAATACAACGACAAACACGCAGTTAACACGCCTGCCTGCTGGTGAGTACACCATGACCATTGTCGATAACCTAGGAAATGAGCAAGTCATTGATCCCTTTATTGTGGAACCGTATTACCTGGATGTCACGGGAGACGTGAATGGCGACGGCTTTGGTGGAGGTATCAGCGATCACAAAATCCTGAGTGCCGCTGAGGCAGCGGGAAACATCTATACAAATGATGCCGCTGTGCAAGACCGGCTCACCAGTATAAAGACCGTCATCGAAACGAATATCGCGACACGGATAGCAACATTCCTTGCGAACTAAGTATAAGGCAAACCGCCCCTGGAGTATCTGGGGGCGGTTTTTTTTGATGCTTCCCTTGCATTTTTGTCAATTCTCGATAATCTCGTTGTGCTTTTGATCATTCAGGCGCGCCTTGCCCGTGTAGCTCAGCTGGATAGAGCACTTGGCTTCGAACCAAGGGGTCGTGGGTTCGAATCCTGCCGCGGGTACCACTCTTCCCTTTCGAAGAACCTTACCGCCTCATCATCAAAAGAGACAATATGCACCCGTAGCTCAGCTGGATAGAGCGTTGGTTTGCGGAACCAAAGGTCACAGGTTCGAACCCTGTCGGGTGTACCATTTCATTGCAATTGCACGTACGTTATCACAAGGCGTTCTTCATCGACGCACGGCCCGACAGGGTTCGAATACACCGAAGGCACTGTTCGCGGAAGCGAACAGAGGCGTTGTTCGTGACCAACACCGTCCAAGAACCCAGCGTGAACCGGGGTCGCCGGAGATGAGCTGAGTAGGGAGCCGCAGCGACCGTGCGAAGCCATCGTGAGGTGACCGAACCCGGTAGAACTGCAGTGAGCACCTTGACACCCCCCCCACTCTGCAGCAATAATCCTCCTATACTCCCCCCCTCATGGCTCCACATCCTCGACTTATCCAGGAATACAAGCGAATGGCCGACGAAAGCCGCGAAATCTTTGCTGAGCGCCGTTTCAAGTTTGAACAGCAGTATGGCAAGCGGGTTTTTGGTATAAGCATACAGATTCCTCTTCCCTCCCATATTCAAGAACTCATCAAGAGCCTGCAAACGGAACTCCTTGCTCTAGAGCCAAACCACCTGGTGCTTCAGGAACCTGCCGCCGCTCACATGACGGTCATTCCTGTTGTTTTGTGGAAAGGTGCATATGACAGACCAAACGAAGATATCTGGAACGAGATTGCAGAAGAATGCCTCCATACATTCAGAGAGATGGGAAAAAGTTTTGCCCCCATTCAAATTCATTTTCGCCAGGTCATCGCAAATCAAAGCGCTGTTTTTCTCTGCGCGTATGACGACAACGACCTCTTTCACGACATGCGGCAGAAACTGTTTTCCACGCTTCCCATTCCCAATGGCACGCCCAATAAAAATACCGTTATACATAGCGTCATAACACGATATGCACAACCTCTAGAGCATCCTGACGCCATCCTCCAGTGGACAGAAAATAAGGTTCTGGACGTACCAATGACCATTGATCGAGTGGAACTGCGAAAAGAACTACAATATCCCGCTTTAAAAACAGAGGTGCTCGCAGCATGGGGTTAATAAACCTCCATATCATTAGGTACAAGCGACCGCCTTCACAATTTCCCGCACCTGCCTCCACCACTGAACCCGCTCCGCCTCCGTGCGTTCTCCGGGAAACACAAAATCCGACAAAAGAACTATTTCAAGTTGACGCTCTGGATGAAACAGCATAAAGGTTCCTGTAAAACCACCATGCATCAGTGCTCCCGACAAAAACGCGTCCATTCCTTCCTTGGGCGCATTTTTTTTCCAGCCTAGCCCCTGTCCAAACACACCATCAGAGGACCAAAATCGAGGAGATACGGCACTCTTCACCGTTGAATGTCGCAAAATCCCCTGCCCCTGCTCCATCCACATCCGCAAAAACTGCAGGAGATCCTGCGTCGTGCTAAAAAGCCCCGCATGCCCCGAAATGCCTCCAAGCATCTGCGCCGTTTCATCATGCACAATCCCCCGCTTCCCCTCTCGCATTTCCACGATATGAAGCCCCTCACGTTGCCTTGGCCGAAAACTTGTGTGCTGCATGGATAAAGGCACAAACACTTCGCGCGTCAGAAAATGCTCCAGATCTTCGCCGGTTATATGCTCAACGAGCCACCCAAGCACGATCATGTTGGGATCCTGATAAAAGTAATCCCCCGCTTTTTTCCCCGCTGAGAAAATATGTCGCCTGATCTCAAAAGGATCCGATGTACGCTGTCGGACATGAGACAAATAGAGATCCAGCATGGAGGTGTGTGTAAGAAGATGTTCTACGGTCACATCTCCCCGTTGAAAATCCGGAAAATACCGCTGCACTGGATCATGCAGCGCAAGCTCGCCCCGATCAACTAACAAAAGTACTGCTGTGGCAGTAAAGGCTTTCGTTAAGGACGCGAGGTCATACAAAACCGGCATGCCATCGAAAGGAATACCCTTCGAAGACCACGAAAGATGCCTTGCGGGCATACCCCCCTGCCTCCAGGCCACATGCACGTGATGCGCCCCCATATTCGCAAGGAGCGGCCCAATAGTTTCTCGCGGGGTGAGCATAAATGATGCGGTTATCGCTGTAGTTCTTCCAATTTCTTTTCTAAGGAACGCATATAGAGGTCTGCCACAGAAGAGTCCGCAAACTGCTGGCGTACATGGTCGAGATGCTGAGTATAGAGTGCAATCATTTGGTCCTGCCACATCTGCCGCATGAGGTCGCGCGAAGCAGCCTGTGCCTGACCTAACTGTCGTTCTTGTTCCTCTCGCTCTTCCTGAAGCTGACGGACAGCATCATTGCACTGCGCCTGCAAAATCTGTAACTCTGCATAATTCTGGTGCATTAAACTGTGCAACGTATGAATGCTACCATGGTAAACAGCGCGATTGTAGTCAATTTCAGAACGATATCCCTGCTGCTTCCACACAGGTTGCGCGGGAATAAATTTCGAAAGAAAAGAGCCGAACATAGATGAGCATTCATTGTATAGTACGTACTTCATACCACTTCGCAGAACGATGTCAATTCCCACAAGCGCAAGAACGTCTTGCATTTATATACCCCAACGGGTATATTGAGATCGTCCCATCAACACTATTCTATGAAAGACCCCCTCAAAAACAGGCTTCGGCGTGCAGCTGGCCAACTGGACGCTCTGATGCTAGCACTTGACTCTCACGACGCAGACTGTCGCGATATTCTCATTCGTGCAAAAACCATTCGATCTGCCCTTGATGGCTTTGCAACAGCGTTTATTGAAGATCATATGGAACAATGTATGCGTGAAAAAATGAACACAAGAGAGCTGGCTGAAAACCTAGAATCCGCCTTAAAATACTTTTCCTAACTTTTCTCCCTTATGCTTCATATTATTGACTTTCACGCTCCACGCGGCTGCCTGAGTTACCTCCTGTACGATTCAAATACCCTGGAAGGTATACTCATCGACCCCTCCGACGAACTCGCCTCCGAGTATCAAAAAACCATCGATCACCGTGGAATCACCCTCACCCATATCCTCGAGACACACACCCACGCCGATCACATTTCCCATGCCTGGGATATCAAGGCGACGCACGGTGTACCGGTTGCCATGAGTGAGTTTTCTCCCTCAAAACGGAAAGATATTGCGCTACGCGACATGGACACCCTGCCCATTGGAACGCACACACTCACGGTTTGGCATACACCCGGACATACCAACGAATCTCTCACGTTTGTTCTTGATGGACACGCCTTTACTGGCGACACGCTGCTTCTCGGCGGCACGGGACGCACCGATTTTCAAGCAGGAAGCAGCAGAGATCTCTATGCGAGCCTAGAGCGCATTCTTTCACTTCCTGAAACAATCGTTATTCATCCTGGACACAATTACAAAGGAGAAACCCAGAGCACGCTGGCAAAAGAAAAAGCGGCTAATCCTCGGCTTGCCATGGTCGTCATGGGTGACCGCGAAACCTTTATTGCCACCATGGATGCTCACAAACCACCTCTCCCAGAACTCTTTTCAGAATCCCTACGCCATAACTCCCTCTAAGCATGAAAGAAATTTCCCCCAAAGCCTTTCGCGACCTTCTCGCAACGGCAAAAAATAATGATGTGCTTGTCCTTGATGTCAGGGAGCCGCACGAACACGAAAGCGGTCACATTCCCGATGTGATTAATTTGCCCCTCTGTGACATTGAAAAACACCTTGGTGAAATCAAAAAGTATAAGAGCGTTCTTGTTCATTGTCAGAGTGGGCGCCGGAGCGAAGCCGCCCTTGGTATTCTGAGCGAACACGGCATCGACGCTGCGCACATGCAGGGAGGTATCACCGCATGGCAGGAAGAGGGCCACCCTGTGAAAAAACGCAGCAAGGTGCTTCCCATCATGCAGCAGGTTCTCCTTACTGCTGGGCTGCTCGTTCTTGCGGGAACTCTCCTCTCAGCTCTGGTTACACCCTGGTTCCTCCTCCTCACCGGTTTTGTTGGGGCAGGTCTCAGCTACGCGGGTGCTTCTGGCAACTGCCTTATGGCAAAAATTCTAGGGTACATGCCTTGGAACAAAACACAGCGTACGCGTCTGCCTTGGGAAAAGTAAGAAGGCACAAAAAAGCCGCTCCCTTTGGAGCGGCTTTTTTCGTCTCTAGCGAATCACTATGCTGTTTGGTTCAAAACTTCCATCAGGCCGCACAAAGGCAAAAATCGTTTTTGACTCTGCTGGCTGGTACACAAAATATTGTTTCGTTCCCGTCGTTCCGTAGGCACCACACGCCGTGGCCCATACTTCATTCGTCGAGCGAGCATCCAAAATCTTCTGATAGTCTGCTGTTGGCACCAGCCCGTATACTTCCTTGCTTTGATCCGTCAAAGGCGAGGCAATTTTGCGTACCACACATTTCCCCTGCTCTTCCTTGGGAATTGTGCCAGACACCAAGCTCATAACTGCATCCATCACGGGTTCCTCTTCACCCTTTGCATAGAGCTCAAGCACTGGCATGGTCGTGGTATCAATAGTCCCCGTGTGCTTATAGACGCCATTACCACGGACACCGTACTGGTATGCTGTCTGCCCGGCACACGTCTTCACTTCCATGGTGAGAGCGCCAAAATCTTTTACGGAGGTGCTGCAGCCTGTGTCCGCAGCTTTATCATTGGAGGTTTCTTCCTTCTCAGGCATGGTCGCACCCGTCGTCGTAGACGGCGTCTCCTTCTCCATAGATTCTGATGACGTCTCCGTCGTCACCTCGCCTTTACCCACATACATACAGGAGATCCATGCAGCCTTCCCTGCAAATTCAATACGACACCAGTTCGTCGCTGTTTTTTCCATAATTTCCACACGCTTCCCTTGAGAAAGCTGACCAACGAGGTTGTCTTCAATAGCCGCAGATGAGCGTACATTCAAGGCAGGCACCGTAATAAAACGAATCAGGGGAAAACTTGGCGCCGTTGTGGTTACAGGAGCCGTTGTTGAGGGCGCTGCCTCGGCAGGTTTCGTTTCCTCCTTCACCTCCGTAGGGTTTTCCTCAGCTGGCTTTGTGCCCGTGAAAGTCAAATATTCACACGCCACGTAGGCTTCCTTTTCCTGGAAGGTAATACGACACCAGGTATCCTTCAGCACTTTCCCCTCCACAGAGATTGCAGTTCCCTGTTTGAGTTTCCCGAGCAGCGTCGCCGTGATATCCGCATCCGCACGTACATTCAGAGCAGAAACGTTGACTGTAGCGGCCTCCTTGGCAAAAGCCGTAGGCACCATCAGGGCAATAAGACTCACGGTAGCAAGAATTTTTTTCATAGGGAGAGAGTTTCAAAAATCATAACGTGGATATTTTGCCCGTTTGACGCGAACTTACAAGGAAAAACAACGACTTTCTTGGACTATTCCCTGACTTCACGTATACTTGCACGATACCTTATAAACCGAGCCCTATGAAACGTGTACTCATCAAACTCTCAGGAGAATTACTCGCACGAGGTGGTGAAGACATTTTAAACCCGAGTGCTCTAAAGGCTCTTGCACAGGAAATTCTTGCACTCAAAGCGGAGATTCCCGAGATCGTGCTCGTGATTGGTGCAGGAAATATATTGCGCGGACGACTCATGGAAGAACAAGGTATGGACCGCGTTCGTGGAGACTACATGGGCATGCTCGCGACCATAATGAACGCCATAGCGATGCAGGATGCCCTCGAACAGGCAGGAGCGAAGGCCGACGTGCTCACCTCATTTTTCGTACCGGAAATTGGAGAACTCTACTCCAAACATCGGGCCAACCAACTGCTCGAAGCTGGCCATATTGTTATTTGTGCCGGAGGTACCGGAAATCCGTATTTCAGTACAGATACGGCAGGTGCCCTGCGCTCAATCGAACTGGGTTGCGAACTCTACGTCAAGGGTACCAAAGTCGACGGTATTTTCGACAAGGATCCCGAAAAGCACTCGGATGCTGTGCGACTTCCCCACGTTACCTTCGAAGAGATTCTCATAAAAGGCCTCCGTATCATGGATCAGGCGGCTTTTGCCCTCTGTAAAGAACATGGTATGCGCCTGAAAGTCGCCAACATGTCAGAAATCTCCCAAATCAAGACCGCCGTCCTCGACGACCGTGTCGGAAGCTTGATTACGACGTAAACGGCAGGAAGCCTTTACAAGAGCGAGATAATCCCCACAATACACGTAGTATTTTCACGTCTTTTCAACACTTTTTCTATGGCAGACGCACTTTCTGGATTTCGGGACTCCAGCAAAAAATCCCTTGAACATCTTCGTTCTGAGTTATCCAAGCTCCAAACAGGTCGCGCAAGCAGTGCTCTTGTTGAACACATTCATGTCGAGATGTATGGTGATCGTCAACCCATGAAAAACATCGCGTCCATCAGTATCCCAGATAATCGCACCATCAGTATTCAACCATGGGATAAAAGTGCCTTAAGTGCTATCGAAAAAGCCATCATGATTGCGGATATTGGCGTGAATCCTGTGAACAATGGCGTCACCATTATGCTCAATCTCCCTTCCATGACAGAAGAGCGGCGACGCGATCTGGTCAAGATCTGTAAAACCATTGGTGAGGACACCAAAATTTCTCTTCGCCAGGCCCGACAGGCAGGTATGGATACCATTAAGCGCGATGAAGCCCTCTCTGAGGACATGAAAAAAGGTCTGGAAAAGCAGCTCCAAGAACTTGTGGATAAAGCAAATAAAGATATTGAGGCCTACCTCGCCGACAAGGAGCAGGAAATTATGAAAATATAACCATGGAATTGTTGACCCTTCTCGGCAGTATTGTTGCCTTTATTGGCATCTTTTCAACGCTCGTGTTAGTGCACGAGTGGGGTCACTTTACCGCGGCGCGCATCTTTGGTGTTCGTGTGCTCGAGTTCGGATTGGGCCTCCCTCCAAAGGGGCGAGTCCTGTTTAAAAAAGGTGATACGGAATATACGCTGAACTGGCTACCTCTCGGTGGCTTCGTGCGCCTTTTTGGGGAAAATGGCGAAAACCGTGACGAAGAAGGCAGTTTTGCTTCGAAGCCCGTCTGGCAGCGCATTTGTATTGCCATTGCGGGGGTCTTTATGAATATGGTGCTTGCCTTTGTCCTGCTCATACTTTTCTTTATGGCGGGCGGGCGCCCCCTTGCCGTGCTACCAGACACAGCCTACCCCTTTTCTCAGCCTTCTTACCTGCTCCAAACGGAGAGCATGGCACGAGAGGAAGGTATTTTACGCCCCAATCCGCTTGCTACTGGTCCAGTGCAGATTGAAGGTGTTGTTCCTGGATCGCTCGCAGAAAAAGCTGGCATTGTAGCTGGGGACCAACTTCTCGAAGTTAGTGGACTAGCCGTCAAAAACAGTACGGAGGCACGAGATGCACTTCTTAAAGCACCTATTCGCAGCGAAATAACCCTTCGATTCACGTCTGGTATGCGAACACTAGTTAAATCGGAGGAAACCGTCGGACTAGTTCTCACCTCCCCTCTCATGATTGGCGGCTATACACTCAGTTTTCCAGACGCCCTTTCCTACGCCACAAAAGAACTCGGAACCCAGACAACCCTCTTAGTGTCCGCTCTTGGCGATCTCGGAGGCGACATCGCTCGTGATGGGATGATTCCGGAAGAAGTCGGCGGACCAGTAAAAATAGCAGAAGCTGTACACATGGCTAATAAAGCTGGTTGGGATGCCCTTCTTGTTATTGCCATCCTCCTTTCCGTCAATCTTGGCGTGCTCAACATACTCCCGATACCTGCACTCGATGGTGGTCGCATAGCTTTTCTTCTCATCGAAGGCATCCTCCGTCGCCCCCTTTCCCGCACTTGGGAAAATTATGCACACATGGGGGGCTATATTTTCCTGATGGCCCTCATGCTTCTTGTCACGGGAAAAGACCTTCTTGGCCTCTTCGGTGGTTGATTTATAGGCATTTTTCCTGTAGAATGACTCGATATTCTTGTCATTTCTATGGACCTCAGCGGACTTGGTACACTTATCTCGGATTTCTTCACCAAAACACCCATCATGCAGTACCTCACAGGAGGTCTGCTGTCCATGGTTTCCCTCATCATTTGGGGGTATATTTTTCTGCGTAAAGAGCCGGAACGTAAAGATTTAGTCATTCTCTCCTTTTGTGCCGGCGTCCTTTCCGTGATTCCCATTTTTATCGTGCTCGGGCTACTCGGAAACAGCCAGATCAAGATTCTCGGCATGACTATACCGGGACTCAATCTCTATTCCCACATCGACGCACTAGCAACCAGTGGCGCCACCCTTGAACGCCTGGGCGTTTACGTCTTGACCAGTCTCCTCGCCTTTGTGGCGATCTACCTGATTATCGCTGTCCTGATCTTCATTCTAGATATTCTTTCAGGTGAACAAACACTGGAATCCTTTGAGAAAATCCTCTCCAAAAGTATCGAGGCACCCCTCACGTTTTTCATCCTCTCCATTATTGTTGGTGTTCTTGCCTTCAGTCTCAACTGGACGCTAAGCGATGTTCTTATGCGCTCACTTATGATTGGTGCCGTTGAGGAATTTGCCAAACATCTAGTGATGCGTTTTTCTGATGAAAATAAATTCCGCAACATCAACGACGCCATAGAGTTTGCCATTCTCGTGGCCCTTGGCTTTGCCTTTTTTGAAAACATTCTCTATTTCGTCGATAAAATCTGGCTCGCTCCATGTACCCCCCAGGACATCGCCAGTGGCGCTTGTCTTTTTGACAAACAGGCCAATAAGTACGTCCATGAGATCAACGTGTTGCTTGTTCCCTTTCTGTTTCGCTCGGTCTTTTCGACCATGACCCATATTATTGCGTCAGGCATATTTGGATATTTCTACGGTGTTTCCTATTTTGCCGCCGATGAAATTAAAGAACTCTCCCGCATGCAGAACGGACTACAGGCACGTATTTTGCTTCTATTTCACAAGGTGTTTCATCTCCCCACCAACCTCGTGATGCGCGAGCAGCAGTTTTTCACCGGTGCCATTGCGGCCATGGTCTACCACGGGCTCTTCAACTTTGTCCTGGACGGTGAAACGAATACCTATATTCAAAGCCTCATTGGGCGCCCTTCTATGTTTGTGATTGTGCCCCTCACGGTGGCTGGCGGCCTGTATTTATTCTATCTGTTCAAGCGACCGGAAAACAGCATTATCTGGTCGAAACGACGGGTTCTTGAGACACGTATCAAAAAAGATGCCATTGACGCAGACTTAGAAAACCGGTTTTCCTTGCGCACACCAACGCCTCGGGCATAATGACAGGGCTTATTTCATGCATATTTCCCCATGGCACAGGTGCGAACCGACAAAGAGCTTGTAGAATTATTTCTGACACGTGGAACAGAAATGGTGTATCCCACCACGGAGGAACTACGGAAAAAACTCATGAGTGGCGAGCGGCTCACGGTGTATCAGGGTTTTGACCCCACGGGAAAGTTTCTCCATGTCGGGCACGCCATGGGTATTCGCGCCATGCGCATTTTGCAGCAACTTGGGCACCGAGTCATTTTTCTCGTGGGCGACTTCACCTCCCGCGTGGGTGACCCCGACAAGGAATCCGGTCGCAAAATGCTGACCACGGAAGAAATTGCGTCCAACATGGCAGGGTGGAAGGAACAAGCGGCGCAGATGATTGATTTTGAGGGCGAAAACCCTGTGGAATTTATGGGAAACTTTGATTGGCTCTCTAAACTCACCCTCTCTGAGGTCATTGAGCTCATGAGTCACATGACGGTGCAGCAAATGCTCGAGCGCGATATGTTCGAACGTCGTATGAAGGCGGGTGATCCCATTCGTCTGCAGGAGTTCATTTACCCGCTCATGCAGGGCTACGACAGTGTTGCCATGAATGTGGACATTGAGATGTGTGGAGCCGATCAAACCTTCAACGCCCTCACGGGGCGGCAGCTTATGCGCAATTACCTTGGAAAGGAAAAATTCGTCCGCACCAACAAAATGATGGACGCGCCAGACGGCCGCACCATGAGCAAAACCAAGGGCAACGGTATTAATCTTGGAGATACTAGCGAAGATATGTACGGAAAAGCCATGTCCTACGGCGACGATAAAATCACCATGGGCCTTGAGCTACTCACCTACGTTCCGATGGAGGAAATCGCCCGCATAGACCACGCTATAAAAAACGGAGAAAACCCTATGCCGTTCAAAAAAATGATGGCCTTTGAAATCGTAAAAGAAATTCGTGGTGAAGCAGAAGCTCAGCGCGCCCAGGCATTCTTTGAAAAAACTGTTCAAAACAAGGAAATACCAGAAGACATCGAAGAACGTCACCTGGGAAAAAAAGAAGTACTCCTCCTCGACTTCCTTGTCGAAAGCGGCATGGTGACGTCAAAAGGTGAAGGCCGCAGACTCATGGAACAAGACGGTATCAAGGTCGACGGAAAAGCCGTTCGGGATCTTGGCGCGATGCTGATTCCATCGGAGGATGGAACCCTTGTCCAAAAAGGAAAGCGCCATATACTGCGCGTGTTTGCCTAACGATCGCCAAGCAACTGGCGGTCCTTCACGGTACCCATTGCATCAAATTCATAGAGGCGTGGCGCCCCTGTCGCAAGCTCGAGAAGCGGTATATCTGCATCAGAAATCCCCTCGAGCTTTTTGATAATAGCCCGAAGTGAGTTGCCGTGCGCTGCAATGAGCACGGTTTTCCCTTCCCGCAGCAATGGCAGCACCATCGCATCAAAATACGGCACGGCGCGCGCCACCGTATCTTTCAGGGATTCGGAAAAGGCATGAGTTGGCAACCCGCTGTTCGCATAGCGTGGATCCTTCATAGGATGCATGGGACTATCCATGGAGAGAACAGGCGGGGCCACATCAAAGCTACGCCGCCAGATATGCACTTGTTCTTCCCCAAAGGCGGCCATGGTCTCAGCCTTGTTTTTCCCCTGAAGATCACCATAATGCCGCTCATTCAATTGCCAGGCCTTTGTTTCGGGAATCCACAGGAGGTCCATTTCTTCGAGCATAATATGCAGGGTTTTAATGGCTCGCTGCAGATAGGAGGTAAAAGCCACCTCGGGCACCAGATTCGCATCTTTCAGTAGCCATCCGGCATGTTTTGCTTCCTCCCTTCCCTTTTCCGTCAGATCCACGTCGACCCAACCGGTGAAACGATTTTCTTTATTCCAGAGACTTTCACCGTGACGAAGGAGAATAAGTTTTCCCATGTAGTGAGTATTTTTAACGAGCGGCGCGTGCTGCCCAAAGAGCTAAAAGTCGGCCTGTTATGAGTTCAATAGCGTCTTTTCTCGTTATATAACTATTTGGCGACGTTGTCGTCATAGGCGCTAAACCGTCCAGAGTCTGGAGCCAACGTGCAAAATCTGCCGCATAAATGGGCGAAGCGCCATCAAAAACGGGAATTTCACTCGATTTTGCATCCAGATCCGGATCAATTGCACCAAGGCCCTGTAGCATGATCACATAGCTACTGTACCAGAGCTGCGCATGGATGTCCGAAAAGGAAACCGTCGTGGAGTCCTTCTGGACCGTCTCGCGCAGCATCTGCAAGGAAGGAGTTTTTGCCCCTTCTCCTCCATCGGAGGCACAAAATGCACTACTGAAGGACGTTTCTTTACAAGGCAAACCCGCAGCGCTCGCATAGAGCGCAAGAAGATACGCCGCATCACCCCGGAGCAACTGGTTATTGGGATTTTCCGTCTCCAGAAGCCCCGTAAAGACGCCAATTATCGCCTCCTCGCTTGCACTAGGATCGTCGTGATTTTTTCTCGCTTTTGCCAAATCCGCCAAGAGGCCCTCCATGGCCTGATGTTCGGGCGCAAGTGTTATCTGACTTGCTGCAGACGCCGAAAAGCCATCCACCTCGCCGAGATACGGTAGAGCCCATGCTCCGAAGAGGATTAGACTGCATCCCAAGAGGGCAATTCCGATATGTCGCTGGAGATCGACCATAGAAAAAATTACGTGTACATGTTATTATACACTACTTTTCGGTACGTCTAGTATTAAACAATCCATTTCTGCGTGAGATGCGACCAATGCAAAGGTGTTGCCTGCATCTTCCACGGTGACGGCATCTCGCCTTGAGGCTTCCTGACCTGCCACTGTGCCCGCCCCTTCAATGAGAAAGCAATATTGAATATTTCCAGCAATAGGTGTGTATTCCAGAGGTTTTTCAGGAAGAACACGTGCCCTGACGACGCGCAAATCCTGAGCAAGGATCAAAGAATCCGCTTCGCCCGTTGCGGACGCCAGGACTCGCAATGTACCGGGCAGAGTGGGGAGATGTTTTTGTTGATAGTGCGGCTCCAGGCTGATTGCACGAGGATAAAACCAGAGCTGGAGCGATCGTACTTCTTCGTCCCCTTTATTGAATTCCGCGTGCATAATCCCCTTTCCCGCCGTCATGGCCTGCACGTCCCCTGGACGAAGCTCACCGGATCCGCCTGTGGAATCAGTGTGCGACAAGATCCCTGCTAAAACAATGGTAAGAATTTCCATATCGCTGTGGGGATGCCACCCAAAACCGTTGCGCGGTGCAATAATATCATCATTCAAAACACGAAGAGCACCAAATTGCATGCGCTCCGGGTCGCGCCATCCTGAAAAACTAAAACTGTACCAGGCGGTGAGCCAGTCTTCCTGTATATAACCGCGCGTGTGGGCGGGAATGAGGGTTGTGCGCATAGAGAGAACCTTAACAAAGTATTTACTATATCATCCTCAAGTATACCAAGGACGGTGTTTACCGTACTCAAAAACAAAGAGAGATTTATCTCGAAAGAACCTGTACTTCTATTCCTAGCACACCGTATTTTGTGATATCAAGAGGGCTGTAGTACTTTTCCATAATTGCAGGATCAACGCTTTCGCCAACTTTCCATCCACAGGCTATGGGATCAACAACTTGAAGGAGTTCATAAAAACTGCTTGCACGATGCAGTGCAATAATTTGCGCCGCAATCTGCTCATCATGATCTCTCTTCTCAAAAATTAACATATCGCCCACCGCTAACTCTCTTCGTTTCTCATCATAAAGGCGAAGTTCTATCGTTTTAGCACCTGAAAGAATCTGATCATATGGTTCAGTATTTAGTCGCATAAGAACTGTATTCATAAATTTGCATGACGTGATACATCCACCTGTTGTAAATCCTTCCATCTTTCATACAAAAAAACAAGAGTCTCTACTCTTTTGCGTTACTCGCATTGATGAATTTATGGCTCCGAGGGAGGGATTCGAACCCTCGGCCTGCCGGTTAACAGCCGGATGCTCTACCGCTGAGCTACCTCGGAACGTACGCTTTATTCAAGCAAAAGGAGTATAGGAAGCGAGTGGGAAAATGCAAGAAAAAAAGCGAAACTTCTTTCTCTCTGCCCAAAATCACCCTTCGTCGATAGAAGTTCGCGCATGTTTTGGCCGGAACCGACGAATGAGGAGAAGACTTGCAGCGAAAATGAGACCAATAACGACAAGACCTTCAGGCGCATACTGCACCGTTGCCATCCATTGCTCTGACATTGGCGGCAAGACCGTAAAGGGTATTGCCATAGGCGCATAGAGATCCTGTGTCATGGGATTATAGGGCATGAGATAGAGCGTATGATCGCCAGGAGGTAAATCGCGCCATGGTGCAATGCGCAGGCCTCCATCCTCTGAGGCAAATAAATCTTTAGAAAAGACGACACTCGCATAAGCCGCATACAGACGGGTACCAACATCCGCCTTTGCTGTAAAGACCGCCTCTCCAGGCATGTTGAGTGCTACAGCATCTGCTTGTCCACGATGCCTATCCAAACCTGCAAAAGTCATTTGATCCAGTGGCCAATCTACAGCGTCAGCGCAAAGCAGCGTCAGTTTATGGAGCATGTTGCCGGAACCAACCAGTGTAAAGTCTTGCTCTTCAATATGCGCACAGACATCCCGAAGATCCCAAATGCCATTAAAAACTCCACGAGCGTCTGTGGGTAGCCGCAGCACAGATCGCACAACTCCTTCCTTGTTTTGTAACTGAAACTCCACAGAACCCGCCTGCCTTGGTGCAAACCCCGTCATAAGGAGCGACGTTCCGTGCAAGGTAAAGACCTCTGGCAAGGATGCTATACGCACCTCCGCCGCTGAATACAGCACATCGATATCTGCCACATGGGGATCAGTACCATATTCGTAAATTTCCTCAATATCCCCCACCCCATCTCCATCCACATCTGCTGAAAACGCAGCCCCCAAGGAGAAGAGCGCGAGCAACGGGACCATCAGCATCATTCCTTGTACACGTCGAATCATATCGTGTTCAACAAAGGATAAGACCTCAGTATACAAGAAAAACTTTACTTTAGCAAACTCACTACCTTTTCTGTCAACTATGCAGCTCGCCGCAGAATGAGTATTTCGCGCCCCACGTTCTGCTGTTTTCGGGTGTACAGAATAGTTCCCTCCTCCGTGAAGGTCTCGAGAAGCCCCGCTTTCCTGAGCACTTCCTCATGAGACGCAATATCGAGGGCTGGTTCAAAGCCATAGGAATAGCAGGACGAGAGCATATCCGGCACTAAACGAAGATAGGTTCCGTCTTCCAGTATATGAAAAGGAACTGTCATCGTCACAGCGCGAATGTTTGCGGCCGCTGGCTGAGAGAGACCAAAAAACATATCATCGTAGAGAGCAAGAAGTTCTTGTTGTTCTCGCAAAGCATCCTCCTTCGTTGGTCTCTGCAGAAAATTATGCCCAAGGGTCCCTTCCGTCACGATACAATTAGGCAGGAGGTCCTTTGCTGCTGGTAAGGCGTCCCAATGACGCACATCGATAGTATGGACGCTGTAGGGAGGAACCCGCTCCCCGTCTTTAGTGAGCCAGTCCAGGTTCACCTGCGTATTGTCCTGCATCTGTGGGTTGATGTCACTGGCCACGACAGGAAACCCCATGAGGAGAACTTCCATAGGAATGACGCCGAGTCCACAAAAGGGATCCCATACTATGGGCTGCGTACCAATTTCTGGAAGGGTGAGATTAATGAGCGTTTGCGCCAGTTTTGGTGGCAACATTCCCGTATGCATATCTCGACGAGGCTTCATCATATCGCGCCTCGCATAGCTGTCGACATCTTGAATCCAGGCGGTTCGCCCTACGTAGTACCCCTCGTTGGAGCCGATGACAAGAATATCGATGCCGGATTCCAGCACCTGATTGCGCACCTGCACATTCGGCGCATTTTTCGTCATGTCCTTATGCACAAACCGACCATGCCCGCCTGAATTCACTAAAATACGTTTTAAGTGTCTCAGAAGCTCACTTTGCATACCATCCGCCTCGCCGTAACAACTCACAGAATAGGGCATTTTTTTCCCAAAACGCGCTCGCGAAACCCCAAGAAGCAGGCTGGAGGCCACAGAAAGAACCTCCTCTCGCGAACAGGGCTGCATGGACGTAGCAACTTTTTGTATGCCACCGAGATGGTCGGCAAAGGCAGGAAGATGCACCTTGGTATTCATCACCACAGCATCTGTTGTAGCAATCATGAGAGAGGCCCTGTTCTTCATTTGCGACAACAGTTCTACTATGGACAAAAGCGGGTGGTGCCCCAATACTACTCCGCTTAGCTCTTCACCTTGTATAGCCATGGATCAATTTCGTAAGTTATGCACTGAACTCTACACACGTTTACTGCATTGTATATCCAAAATAGATGCCATCAAAGCTGCTTTAATACTTTTGGCACTTATTGGAAGCACGGTAGGCACCATAGTTGGTTTTTTTGTTGCACGCGCTTCCTGGGTACCGCCAGAACCGATGGAATGGGTGGAAGACATCAGTTTTCGCATTCCCGTCCTCCAGCTGGAATCCTATTCTGAAACACAGATGACTTTACGCACAGATGCACTTGGCACAAGAATTATCATGGGTGATCAGATTCTTTCTGCACCGCCCAATACGCAGTTTCGTCTGGTGCTCGACCCTATGCTCCGCCAGGCAAGTACGGGTTCTACGCTCACAGAAAAGGGTGCGAACTCGGTGAATGCACCGTGCCCTTTTGTCGCAGGGAGCACAGGAAAATATGTCTACCCGGAAGATGATGCACGGGCAAAACGACTCAAAACGAAACGATGCTTTACGACTATAGAAGAAGCAAAGTCTGCGGGGCTCCTCATACCAGAAAAGTAATTGCGAAAGTGGCAAGAAGGCGTACTATGCTGCGTGATTTCTTCTTTATTTGGTATGACTATCACTTCGCTCCTCGAAAAAGCCCCAGGGCTTCTGACTTGGTCGATTCTCCTGTTGCCACTTGTGCTTGCGCCTCACTTTCCTGCAGTGGTAGCTGTCCTTCTCATGCTCTATAGCCTTTTCTGGCTATTTCAAAGTGTAACTTATTCCTATCAACTCCTTCGCAGCTACAGACTGTATAAGACGCTCGAAGAAAATGCCTCCAAGGGCAATGCAGAAGCCGCCGTTGAACTCCTGACGCGACGCTATAGTGGTCTTAGTCATCGTGATAAAAATCTCCCACTCGCAAGCGAGGAGGTCATTCACATGGTCTTGATCCCCACCTATAAGGAACCCTACGTGATTCTCGATGCAACGCTTTCGTCGCTTCTCACAACACATACGGATCCAAAGCGGCTTGCCGTTGTTCTTGCCTGTGAAGAACGTGATTTCGATAACGCCAAAGTCCTCAGCGAAAAGCTTGCTAAGAAGTATGCCAAAGCATTTCGCAGTTTTGCGGTGACCTTTCACCCCAAGGACACACCTGGTGAAATGGTTGGAAAAGGTGCGAACATTACCTACAGCATGCGTGAGGTAACCAAGCACATGCAGGAAGAGGGCCTTCTTGCAACGCCGGAGGAAACGGAGCGATACCTGGTGACGACCATTGATGCGGATCACCTTGTGCATCCTGCCTATTTCCAGATTCTAGAGCTTGCGTACGTGAAGTCGCCGAATCGTCAGCAACATAGTTATCAACCCCTGCCCTTCCTGTACAACAATATTTGGCAGGTGCCCATTTTCAATCGTGTGGTGGCAATTTCCAGCATGTTCTGGCATTTAATTGAATCTGGTAGGCCTGATCGCCTGCGCAACTTTTCCTCTCATGCGCAGCCACTGAGCGCGCTTATGGCTATGCAATTCTGGTCTACGACCACCATTGTAGAAGACGGACATCAGTTTTGGCGGTCCTACATGCACTTTCGTGGTGAATACAAAGTGATTCCCTTGTTCATTCCCATCTATCAGGACGCGGTGCAGCACACAACCTACTCCTCAACCCTTGTTGCGCAGTACAAGCAGCTTCGTCGCTGGGCCTACGGTGCGGAAGATATTGCCTATGTTCTCGTAGAATGGTGGAAAAAACGGCATGAACTGCCACTCCGGCGCACACTCTACTTGTTTTTCAATCTTGTGGAGGGACATGTCATGTGGGCAACGGCGCCCGTCGTGTTGTCGCTCAATTCGTTTACCTTCCGGTTGTTCAGCCCAGAATTCACGACTTCGGCAATGTTTTTCAATCTCTCCATGATCCTCAGTAATTTCTTTGCGATTTCGCTCATTGGAATTGTGATTTCCGTGTGGATGTCCTTTGTGTTGCTACCACCGGTTCCAGAAACCGAAGGCCCCTTTTACAAACGTATGTATCTTTGGTTGAGCCTGGCCTTTCAATGGTTTTTACTGCCAATCACCACACTCTTCTTTTCTTCTGTACCCGCCTTAGAGGCGCAGACACGCCTTATGTTTGGCAATAAACTGCACTTTGATGTTACCCTGAAAATTCGCAGCGGGGAGACTTTACAGGGCCAAAAACCTTCCGTACAATAGCGCGGTGCCGCCCGGATGGTGGAATGGTAGACACGCGGGACTTAAAATCCCGTTCCCTATGGGAGTGCGGGTTCGATCCCCGCTCCGGGCACCAAATTTTCTTCAAGAGACGCGCGCCAAAGAGCAGAGGTGGCTATTTGACGAACCGTACGGAGCGGGAAGCAGAGGTAGCGAAGCCATCGTGAGGTGGGCGATCCCCGCGTGCATGATCTATATGAGCACATCATCGATTTTATTGACATTTCAACTTTTCCTGTTATTTTGCAATGTAAAAACAAAAACGAAAGGAGGGCCCAAATGGGCCAACAAAATAATCAAGTCCAGGGGCCGGTGCCAACACCCGTCCCTGGCCCCCTGCTGGCACGCCGGCAGGTAATGCGTCCCAGCCGGCCGCGACCAACGCCGCGCCTTCGAGGGACTTGCGAGGGGGACACACCGCTGTTCCAGCGCCTCCTCCAGACCGTCATGCTGCTGGAGCTGGTGGTCCTTGCTTGGATCACCCTTTGGATGCCCCAACCCGGTTTCTGGGGGAAGTTGGTCTTCCTGGCCCTCCTTCCCCTCTACGGGTGGCTCTCCTGGGGGAGCATACCCTCAGAAGATTTCAAGGGCTGGGGTGATGTCGCGTCAATTCTGCGCTACATTGCCCTACCCCCCCTAGCCTACTTTGGAAGCTGCAGTGCTCTGCTCTTCCTCTGTGACTGGTTCCTCTCTCTCTTTTAAGAGGAGAGCGGAATCACAAACGATACCCGCTCCGTTAGGCGCGGGTATTTTTTATGGCATGCAAACGCACTTTCCGCTACACTGTTCTGGTATATAACCCCCTCCCCCATGTTTTGCGATGAAATTCATATTAAGGTCGTCTCCGGTAAAGGTGGCGATGGCTGCGTCTCCTTTCGTCGTGAAAAGTATATTCCCAAGGGTGGGCCCGATGGAGGAAACGGTGGGCGCGGTGGTAATGTGGTCTTTGTCACGAATCCACACCTCAACACCCTCTACAAACTCCGCGGAAAAAAGATTTTTAAAGCACAGGCAGGACAATATGGCATGGGCAACAAACGGCATGGAGCAGATGGAGCAGACCTACTCATCGAAGTACCGGTAGGTACCAGCATTTATGATGAAGAAACGGGCAAACTTCTTGCCGATCTCACCCTGCCCGACATGCGCTTCATTGCCGTAGAAGGTGGTCGCGGCGGATACGGAAATGAACACTTCAAATCCTCCACACGCCAGTCTCCCGAATTTGCAGAACTTGGAGACATCGCCCAGGAACGCTCTATCCGTCTTGAACTCAAACTCGTCGCCGATGTGGGTATCATTGGCCTGCCCTCTGTCGGCAAATCCACGCTTATCAGCGTCATTTCTAATGCACGTCCCAAAATTGCGGATTATCCCTTCACCACGCTGATCCCGAATTTGGGTATGGTTACCCATAAAGACTACTCCTTTGTTGTTTCCGATATTCCAGGTCTCATTGAAGGTGCAAGTGAAGGAAAGGGCCTTGGACATCAATTTTTGCGCCATATAGAACGATGTTCCGTGCTCGTCCATCTCGTGGATGCGGGTCATTTTGATTCCATTACCAAGGATATAGCCGTCATTAACAATGAACTGGCGCGCTATTCGGAAATTCTTGCCCAGAAGAAACAACTGCTCGTGGTCAATAAAGGTGACCTGCTCGATGCGGAGCTGCAAAGCATGATTCTGGAACAAATGAAAGCGGCCGAATTTACAGATGTGCTGTTTATTTCTGCCGTCACACACGCAGGGCTAGAACCATTGCTCGATCGCCTCATGGGCATGGTACAGACCTACAAACAGGCACATCCTCTGGAACTCTCAGAGCCGATCTATAGCGACGATGCAGAGCTTGTACACTTACCAGACGGTACCGTGCTCCTCCGCCCACATTTTGCCAAGGACACGGAACACTGGACCATTTCGGAGCAGGAAGATGGCAAACTAGTTATCCATGGCACCCGCATCGAACAAATTGCGCGTATGACCGATATGGCTACCGTTGGAGGGCTCGCACGCCTGCACGATGTTCTTGAGAAAGTCGGTATCACCAAGGAATTAACAAAACGCCACCTCTTTGAAGGTGACGTGTTTGCTATCGGCGATATTGATGTGGAATTTATGGAAACCCTCGCCTAGCGAGCAAATTCCACCATGCGTGATTCACGGATAACGTGAATCTTAATCTCTCCTGGATACTGCAGTTCCGTTTCTATTTTGCGTGCAATATCCTGGGCAAGCGTCAGCGCCTCGAGGTCAGAGACCTCCGTTGGATCCACCAATACACGCACTTCGCGACCCGCTTGAATGGCGTAGACGTTCTTGACGCCTTCAAAGGAAGACGCAGCTCCTTCAAGATCTTGCAGACGCCTTACATAGTTTTCCAGAGTATCCGAACGTGCACCTGGCCTTGCTCCTGAGATAGCATCTGCTGCAGCCGTGAGAATGGCTTCAACACACATGGGTTCCACATCATTGTGATGGGACTCGACACAGTTGATGAGCTTTTCATCCATGTTAAATTTGCGCAAAATCGTTGCTCCGATGACCGCATGGGAACCTTCGACTTCGTGGGTCACCGCCTTACCCAGATCATGGAAAAAGCCCGCCATTTTCGCAAGGCGCACATCTGCCCCGATCTCTTGGGCGAGTTGGCCACAGATATAGGCTACTTCAAGGGAGTGCTTCAGAATATTTTGCCCGTAACTTGTTCGAAAACGAAGACGCCCCACCATCTTCACCAAATTTGGGTGCAGCCCTGTAATACCAAGCTCCAGCAGCGCCTTTTCACCAAATTCCATGACGAGGTCATTCGTATCCTGCTTGACCTTCTCCACCACTTCTTCGATACGCGCAGGGTGAATACGACCATCCTCAATGAGAATTTCCAGGGATTTCTTGGCAATAAAGCGACGCATTAAATCGAAGCCGGAAATCAAAATGGACCCCGGTGTATCATCAACAATGACATCCACACCCGTCAGGCGCTCGAAGGCATTAATATTGCGACCTTCGCGACCAATAATACGTCCTTTAATGTCATCTTCCGGGAGCGTCACAATGGTCGACATAGATTCCGACGCCACCTCGTTGGCGTATTTTTGAATAGCGAGACCGATGACCTTTTTGGCCTTTTTATCCGCTTCTCCCATGAGACGTTCCTCCATCTTTCTGATGCGCACAAGTATATCCGACTCAAACTCCTTTTCATACTTAGAAAGGAGTAATTCACGCGCGTCATCCTTTGAAAGCCCGGAAAGCTTTTCCAGCTCCTTTTTCGCACGCTCCTGCAAGTCGGAAAGACCTGCTTCTTTTTCACGCAGCATCTGTATTTGTTCATCAATCCTTGATCTGCTTTCCTCGAGCTTTTCAAACTTGGCGTCGAGCTGAGCATCTCGCGCAACGAGCCGTTCTTCCAATTGCATCGTTCGCTGTTTTCCCTCCTGTTCCTCACGTCGTGCAGCTTCCTGTACACGGGCAGCTTCTTCTCTTGCCTGACGGAGGATATCTTCCTGCTTTTTCTCCGCTTCACGCACCATCTGCTCTTTGAGAGATACCGCACCAGCACGCTCCCCTTTTTGCTTGAGAAGCATTCCGACCGCACCCGCACCACCTCCGACCAGGAGGCCCGCTAGCATGAAAATAATCTGTTCCATAATGAGTGTATTTCTGTCATGCGGTCCCTTTTGCCTTGACGCGCACATTCCTGCTTTTAGAATGATTTCTTCCACACCGCCGCACCTATAGGCAGGGCCAACCAAGGCCAATCAGTTCCGCTTAAATGAATCGAGTTTCATACTACGGTGTGCACCGTGGAAGTCAAAGGGATTGCCCTCCTGGAACAAGAAGAGTTTGACATTTTATTCAAAAGTTATATAATAACAGGATTACATTTTCCTCCGCCCCTTCAGCACCTATGGATATTACGACAATACAAGAGATCATCCGCGAAATTGATGGAGCTACGAATATCTTACTGACCGCCCACCATAAACTGGACCCCGACTCCACAGGCGGTATTTTGGCTCTCTACCTCATATTAAAAAAGCTCGGCAAGAAACCCGTCGCTCTTTGCTATGAACCGGTGCCCAAAAATCTCGAGTTTCTCCCGCACATTACGGCGATTGAGCACGACAAAAAACTCATGCAGGACTTTATCATCACGCTCTTCAACCCGGAATCCGACGTGAATGAAATTAAGTATTCCACCACTGCGGAAGGCTACATTAATATCATTATTACGCCAAAAAAAGGAAGTTACAGCGAGCAGGATGTCAGTTTTAAGGGAATGACCAACAAGTTTGATTTGATCATTGTGGTGGATAGCGGCGATAAAAAGAATATGGGGCGACTATATGAGGAGAACAAAGAACTCTTTGAAAAAACCACGGTGATCAATATCGATCATCATGCATCTAATGACTATTTTGGTGATATCAATCTCGTCGATACGAAGGTGAGTTCCGCTTCAGAGCTTGTGTACTACATCATTGAACACATGGACAAGGGACTCATTGACGAAGATGTTGCGACCTATCTTCTCCTTGGAATTATTGCAGACACAGGCAGTTTTCAACACGCCAATACGACGCCTGATTCCATGAAGGTGGCTGCGGAACTTGTGCGTCGCGGGGCACGCCAGCAGGATATCATTAAGAATCTCTATAAAACAAAGAAGTTTTCGACGCTTAAACTCTGGGGGAAAGCCCTGGCACGACTCTCTGTGGACGAAAAAGCACGCGTTTTATGGTCGTCTCTCACCTTTGCAGAACTAAGCCAAATGCAGGCAAAACCAGAAGATACGAAGGGTGTGATTGATGAACTCATGAGTAGTGCACCGGATGTGGACTTTATTATTTTGTTCACGGAAATTGCACCCAAAACGGTTTCTGTGAGCATTCGCACTAAGTCTGCTGAGGTCAATGGCGTACAGATTGCCAAGCAGTTTGGCGGTGGTGGACATGTGCAGGCCTGTGGATTTACGAAAGAAGATGTTGCCCTGGAGGAACTTTCGGAGGAAGTCATTGCCGCCGTACAGAAGTATCAACAGGAACGTCTCGGTGGCCCTGCACAAACCAGTACGCAACACAACCCACCCCTCGGTGCGGAGGAGCGGATTGCCCGCAGACTGGAAAATGATTTGTTCCGTTAAAGGCTTGAACCGGATCCGCTACGAATCTGTGTCGGTGTCAGCGTAGTCGATTCCACCGTTGGCGTCGTTTTTGGTGTAATGGTTTCTTTCGTTGTGGTTGTCGATGTTTTGGGTGTCGTCGATGAGGTCGGTGCAGCGGTTTGCGCATTTTGATTACTGCTTCGCGTCGTTGTCGAACTCGACGCACTCGTGTTTGCATTAGCATTCGAAGTCACTTCCGGCATGGCTCCTGGAGTGTAATTAATGGTAATGAGCAGTGGTTCGCTCTTATTCCCCACCTTATCAATAGCAACAACCGAATAGGTATTAACGCCAGGTGCCATGTTATCGCCTGCATTCAAGTAATACACCCAAGAAGTATTACCGAGAGAAAACTTTTTTAACTCGTAGTCATTGATAACGACTCGGGCTGTCCCTTCCGCGACACGGCCTGAAAGCTGCACATTTGCGGAAGACACATCTGTATTTTTGGGCGATTCAAGAGTGGGTTTTTCCGGAGCTGATTCGTCGATGGTAATTTCACGCGTTCCGAAAGCGACCTCAGACCCATCTGCACGCACATAGGAAATGGTGAGCGTTTGAGTACCTGCGTCGGCAAAAGTAATTGGTCCTGCCCTCCAGGTTTTTGTTTCAGATGCAAGTTTTGCCGGCACGCCATTGATCGTCATAGACGTTACTTCTTCTGGCATATAAGTCCCTTCGAGCTCAAGAGTTTTTGAGCGGAAAGTAGAGCCTGGTGCAAGGTTTGCAAAGGTTATAGCCCCTTTGGGCACCGCGGGATTGGTTTCCTCATTAGAAGCGGGTCCGCCTTCATAAGACGCCATTGCCAGATCTTCCTGGGTATTCCATGTAAACCAGCTACTCGTCATTCGTTCTAGAGGAATAGCTTCAAGGGGTGCATCCTCAGCATTTGCCGTGGCCGTTGCTGCAGAAAGGCGAATTTGCTGCCCGACCCCAACTACCACATTACGAAGGACTTTTCCCTGCGTGTCCGTAATCATCACAGGAAGTGAGCCGCTGAGCACGGCAAGCGTTTCTTCCGTTTCCGTATCACCCAGAGCGACCGTAACAGGAGAAGTCGCCGCAAAGCGGAGATAATTCATCCGAAGGAGTGTTGCTTCACGTTCAGGCTTTGCTTTTTCAGACCGAAGCCAGAGGTTTCCCTTTTGAAAACCAATCAGCACCGACCGTCCCTCATCTCGTTTACCAAAGGCCGTACTCATGCTGTCCAGACGCAAATGATCACCTGTTGAAAGAGGAATCTGCAACTGGGCCCCTTCTCCTGTCTCAAAGCCTTCATCGTTATTCCAGTCGACGGTGTATCCTTTATAGACATTTGTACGCTCACCATTAAAAATCACGGCCACGTTATCCGTTTCCACGGAAACCTTCGCAATGGGTTCTGACCTAAGGGCCTGCTCCTGAATACGTTGAAACTGAATATAGACATTGAAAGCAACGGTCACGAGAATAACCACTAAAATACTGATTCCGAGAGGAAGCAGGTAGTAACTTGGATGCTTTCTAGTAGCTTGGCGGCTACCGTAACGACGAAGACGAGGCATACACAAACGAGTTAGGAAGAAAGAATACCGAGTTCCTGACGCAGCGAGTTAATATCTCGCCGAAAATGTTCATCCTTTTTCATGGCCTTCTGAATTTTTGTGCAAGAATGGATGACGGTAGAATGAATACGACCACCCATGAGCTCGCCTATACGTTCAAAAGTCATGTCGAGGTCGTTTTTGGCAATGTACATCACCACCTGACGTGCGAGGGAAATTTCCTTCTTCCTCGACTCCCCGAGTATATCGTTGGAAGAAACTTTGTAAAAGGCAGAAACTGCCGTAATGATTTCTTCGATACTCGATGCACGAACACCAGGACGACTGGATTCTGAAAAGCCTGCCAGTTTGCGTCCGCTGTTGTGGCGCATTAAAATAGGCCCGATGGAATTCACCGTAGGCGTTATATGCTCCAGTTCGTACTGCGCGACGGCCTGATTTAAGATTCCCTCCAACTCACGAATGCTTGAGTGGACATTGTGGGCAATAAACTCGATGACCTCGGGGGACAGCAACAGCCCCCTGGCCTTACATTTCATTTGGAGAATGGCACACCTCGTCTCAAAATCCGGAAACTGCACGTCGACGATAATTCCCCACTCAAAGCGGGAGCGCAGACGATCTTCTAACTGCGTCAGTTCGCTCGGAGGACGATCAGAACTGAGAATAATTTGCTTTTTTTCATCGTAGAGTTCATTGAAGGTGTGGAAAAATTCCACCTGTGTTTGCGCCTTATTGGCGAGAAACTGCACATCGTCGATAATGAGTACATCAATACTGCGGTACTTTTTTCGCAGTTGATCCGTTTTATGGTTTCCAATGGCGCTGATAAGCTCATTTGTAAAGGTCTCTGACGTGACATAGACTATCTTTTTTCTCGGAAAGCGCGTGAGAATTGCGTTACCCGTTGCCTGAATTAAGTGCGTTTTTCCAAGACCCACTCCACCATAGATAAACACTGGATTATAGGAGTCACCCGGGGCTTTTGCCACAGCACTGAGGGCCGCAAAGGCGAGCTGTGTTGATTGGCCTACCACAAAGTTCTCTAGACTATACTTGGCGCTGAGCAGCTTACTGCTGATTCCTTCGATAAGGGTGACTTCCTTTGGTGAACTGGGCGAATCCGGTGCAACACCTTGCACAAGGGAGCCCGTGCCAATGCCTGCTTGATCCTTCGCTTTTGCCTTAGCTTCTTTTTTGGCTTTTGCTGTTTTCTGACGAACAATTTCCGCCACATCGACCACGCGGGCATCATGGGGATGCAAGGTTCCATCGAGACGCAGTTGTACCTGAACAACATCTGTTCCCAGCACAGAAGCAGCACAATCCTGCAATTGCCCCAAGTATTTGTCCGCAATATTATTAAAGCTCATCAAAGTTGGAACGCCCACGACAAGCGAATCCTCCGTACGTTCAAGGAGTGCCGTATTTTTAAACCATGTCAAAAAATAACTGGCGGGGATTGTCTCTGTAAGGGCCAGCAATATGTTTTTCCAGAGTTCTTTCTGTTCTGCAGCAAAAACGTCGGACATGATACGCAAACGGAATGAAGAGAAGTATATTTTATGCCCTAGCAGAGTACGGCGAAGGCAAAAAAAAGCAACCGTAGTTCTACGGTTGCTTTAGGGTCGGAGCTCTCTTCTCCTTTTTCCTGAATAACTTTTGTATGCTTATGCAGCAGGAGGGGCAAGCAATGCTGCCTTCGCAAGCTCCACAGAAGGAAACATACGGATAAAGTTGTCGAGACCGACGGTCTGCAGAATATCCATAATGTTTTCCGGTGCAGCGGCCACGAGAAGCTCGCTTCCCTTTTCACCAAGACGTGTATACCAGTCGCTGAGATAGCCAATGGATTTGGAATTCATGTAACCCAGTTCTGAAAAGTCGAAGAGAACAGGAAGATCATTCGCAGACTCATCCAGAAGTTTGTAGACTTCCTTTGCTGTGTTATCGATATTTGATTCATCGAGTTCGCCCTTAAACTGGATGACAAAGACTTGTTTGTCGTTGCCTTCCGCGAGGGGTTCTATGTGGTAGAGAAGTTCAATGGGTGTAACCATAGGAGGAAAAAGTTATGGAGAGTGAGAGAGTGTTGATAGTAAAGTTGTGCGGGATCATGTGATGTTGCGGAAGTACTTTCGCGCACGAGCTCGTATACCTGAGGGTTTACGATCCGTGAACTCTAGTTCGTCCGTCCAGCGGGAAACGATTCTCGCGAGACCGCGCCCACGAAGACTATGGATATCCACAGGACTTGTGTGCTTCTTGGCTTCAACGAGGGCTGCTAGTTCAGAAGCCGTCAGCTTCTTTTCGCCCGTGCCCTGGTCTTCCACCACGACTTCCAGATACTCTCCGGGTTTGAGGTGAAAGGTGAGAGCAATTTCATCGCCCGGTTTGGATCCATGCTCGATGGCGTTGTTACACATTTCATCGACTATGGTCTGAAAGCGATGAGCCCACTGGTCGTTAAGACCCGTGAGATTGCGCGCCATATCCAGGGTAAAATCACGAATGCCCGACTGAAAATAGAGCGAGCTGGCGATAACCACCATGATGCGTCCTCCGAGTTGTACCCCTTCTTCTGAAGGTGGGATCCCGTCTATCATGTGCGTAGGTAAAGAAAGTCCAAAGAAAAGTTACGCGCGTACAGATTGCATAGCTACCCTGCGAAAGGTATTCCAGTCGTAGGAGAAGGAGGCAATTTCCTTCATTCGAACAATGGCTGCAAAGGCATTCCAGACGTCGAAGGAGGCAAATAACAATGCGTTTCCGCGTTCCTTATAAGGATTATACTCTTCAATGAACGAAGGCAACAGTTTTGACTGACACGTTATTATACCAGATCCGAACTCAATGAGCAACTTGCCAAAGTCCTCCAAATGCGGGGTTTTGTCGACAAACACAAAGGTGTCCATGCCAGAGAGCAGGGCCATGTCCGCCGTTGGATGTGCACCAAAGACAAAATGCGCCCCCTTCGCAAGACGAGGAAGCTTCTTGTCACTCTCCGTAAGAGTAATAAGCACAGGATAAACACCCTCAAGATGTTCTAACGCCGTTAGGAGATTGGTGAGAAGATGCTGCTCGTCCTCATCGAGATCTGCCGCATCCTTTGACACAACAAGACCCACTAAGAACGTTTTCCCGTCGAGTTTATTGCCCAGCAACTCGAGGAGAACATTTTTATTGGCGTTCTTTTTTGTGATGTTTTCTTCCGTATACAGAGAAAAGGGATCCGTCAGATTTTGCGGGGCATACTTGAGCAAGGAAGATGCTGGTCGTTTTGTTGGAGTTTTTGTTGCCATAAGAGTTTGCGAGGGAGAGGCGAAGAAGAATGTATCATCACATTCTATCGTATTTTTCCCTCCTTGGCTGTGTATTATAGATGCGTTTTTTCTATTTTATTGCGTAGTATACATATGAAAAATTGTGTTAAGACGCAGCCAGAGCGGAAATTATTGACTTCGTCACTCCCTTTCTTTAAGATGGCAGGGATTTTCTTACTTTTTCACTTTTCGACGTATCAAAAAAACGCGAATCAACGAGCAAATCAGAAGTCCAGAGGTTATGCTTGTGCTTGAAGGACAGGCTCCTATGCATATGAGTCTTGAGCAAGCGCTCAATAAGGCTGAAGAAATGGAGATGGATCTCGTTGAAATGAACCCTAACACTACCCCTCCCCTGTGTAAGATCCTCGATTACGGAAAGTTTCTGTATAAGAAGAGTAAACAGGAGCAGGACGCAAAAAAACGTCAAAAGGTTGTCGAAGTAAAAACCATTCGCTTTGGTTTTAACACGTCTGACCACGATCTCATGATTCGTGAAAAGCAGGCGCGAGGCTTTCTTGGAAAGGGCGATATTGTTCGCCTACAAGTCATGGGACGAGGCCGTCAGCTTGCCTACAAACCCCTTGCCTTAAAGAAAGTAGAAAATTTCATTGAAAATCTAAAAGATGTTGCTACAGTAGACGCACCTCCAAAAATGGCAGGTAATTCCATTCTGGTCACTCTGAGGGCACAGAATAAGTAGCGATACACAACGCACGATCATCATTTCCTTTTGTTTTCTTTCATGAAGCTCAAGACGCACAGTGGAGCAAAGAAGCGCATCCGCATCACCGGCAGTGGCAAAGCCATGTTCCAGAAATCTGCCAAACGACACCTTTTGACCAACAAGTCGAAGAAGGCGAAGAGCCGCGACAAAAACGGTATCATCGTTTCTAGCGCACACAAAAAGCGTCTGAAGAAACTCCTTCCCTACGCATAATTTTTGCATAACTCCTCTTTTCAACATTTTTTATGGCACGAGTAAAACGCGGTCTCACAAACCACCGCCGACACAAGAAGATTCTCAAGATGGCCAAGGGCTATCGCAGTGTACGAGGTACCAACTACCGACGCGCCCTTGAGGCCGTTATGAAGTCTGGTCAGCATGCATACAAGGGGCGAAAGCTCAAGAAGCGTGACTATCGTGGACTGTGGATTGCACGTATCAACGCAGCAGTGCGCGCACATGGTATGAGCTACAGTGTGTTTATCAACGCACTTTCTACGAAGGGTATCGATTTGAACCGCAAGGTTCTCGCCGATATGGCAGCAAACAATCCTGAAGCCTTTGCAAAAGTTGTTGCAAGCGTGAAGTAGATTCTCTTTTGAGAAGAATACATTGAAGCGGACGCAGGTCCGCTTTTTTGTTGCCTCATGAAAAAAAGCTTGGCACTATGCTGGTACTATTTTCTCAACCTTTCCTATGCTTCGACGCCTTCTCCTGACGATGGCAATGCTTGCGACCATGCTGCCGGCAGCTCATGCTGCAAGTACCCTGCAGTATGGACTCCATAGTTTTGCTCTCCCTGCCGATATGACGCAGCCTCTCGTATACGAGGATTGCAGCGGCACGATAAAATTCACCACAGATTTCCGTTCCACGTGTACGCTGAATGGAAAAATCTACACCTCGTCGGACTGGAGCTGGGAATTTGACCTGTTTCGAGGCAAAAACATCGAGAATGCAACACCTGAGGACGAAATTGTGCAGCCAAAGGCGCTGGAAAATTTCAAAGCCATACTGAATATGGAGAAAAAAGTGAGCGATTTTTATACAGAGGATGGATTTTTACGATCGACGGAGGAACCTCTTTTTGAACTTGCCCCGTACTCCTTTGGGTACGAATACCAGCATGTGCGCGATGTGGAACCCCTCACCTTTGGCGATAGTCTCATTGGGTACATGTTTACTCCCCTTACTTTTGGAGGTGACTTCCCCCCTTCTTATACACAGCGAATTGGCGCCCTGTACAATCGTGATTTGGATCTGCTCATTTTAGTCAAGTTGTCTCTGCCCTACGCCATGTACGACAACACCTACACGTACCTCATGGAGAATGGCCAGAAGGACAAGGCGGGTGACTTCGACTATACCTATTATACGGATCATCCCGAGGCACTTGTTGCCCTGATTGGTCAGGGTTTTGATGAAGCAGCGAAAAATGCACCTCTCCAGGAAACCTACGACGCTGTGACGCGCGCCCTGGTGAGCATAACCACAGAGGAACCTACCCGTTCCTTTCCGGATGTTTCTTTTGCCCACCCTCTCTACGATGCCATAGAGCTCGTAAAGGCTCGTGGATTAGTGGCAGGATATCCCGATGGAAGCATGAAACCCGATAATCTCATTAACCGTGCGGAGTTTCTGAAAATCCTCATTGGCGCCTCTGCAAAGGAGAAAATCCCCGGAGCAACGTCGAGTTGTTTTAAGGATGTGCAAAAAGACGCATGGTATGCACCATATGTGTGTTATGCAAAGGCGAAAAAGATCGTGGAGGGCTATGCAGATGGAAACTTTGGACCGGAAAAGAATATTAATCTGGCGGAGGCCCTCAAGATTGTGGCGGGAGCCTACGACTTGGATGGCACGAGCATGGATAACGCCTGGTACAGTAAGTACATACAGATTGGCTACGATTATGGCATGCTTAAACGCATCATGAAAGAACCCGGTGATCTCGTGACGCGAGCAGAGATGTCCGAGTTTATCGCGCGCATGTTAACGGAATAAGAGACAAGGAAAGGAGCCCCGCGGGGCTCTTTTTTTATGCCGAGATTTTTCGTAAAACCGGCCCGTCTTTGGTGTCCTCCACCATGTATCCCGCTTCTTTAAGCTGGTCTCGCAAGCTGTCTGCAAGGGGCCAGTCCTTGGCTTCCTTGGCGGCATTGCGCTGCTCGAAAAGAGCACGCACATCGGAAGGAATCTCACCACTTCCCTGCTCTTCAGGCCATGGGAGAAGCACCTCAAGGGCGCCATCGAGAGTTTCCAGCACACCAAGGGCCGCTTTCGCCTCTACGGAGGAAAGATTTTCCTCGTCCATGAGACCATTCATTTCCTTCATCCAGGTAAACAGCACGGCAAAGGCTTCGGGCGTATTCATATCATCTTCCAGTGCTTCCATGACGTCAAAGAGGAGGCCATTGAGAATTTCATTGAATTCCGGACGAATTGGACCATCAGTGGTCACCTTGGCGAGACGCTCCGTGAGTCGATCAAAGCTTGTCAGGGTGGCCTTTGCCTGATCGAGGGAGGTCCAGGAGAAATCCATGGTGCTGCGATAGTGTGCGGAAAGGTAGAGCATGCGCAGGGCACGCATGGACACTTGCTTCTCGCGGAGATCCGCCAGGGTGTAGACATTGCCCTTGGACTTCGCCATGCGCGCGCCTTCCACCGTCATGTGTCCCGTGTGGAGCCACGTGTGGGCAAAGGGGCGCTTTTTTTTGGAAAGAGGCTCACTCTGGGCAATTTCACACTCGTGATGGGGAAATTTGTTGTCGACGCCGCCCCCATGAATATCGAACCAGTCCCCAAGATATTTTCGCGCCATGGCGGAACATTCGATGTGCCAGCCCGGGTATCCACGCCCCCACGGGCTATCCCACATCATACTTTGCTCCTTCCCCACCACCCACAGCACAAAGTCGTTGGGAGAACGCTTGTCCGCTATCTGCTCCACGCGTCCGCTGGCGCCATCTTCCAGCTGATCGACGGTATTGCCGGAGAGTTTTCCGTAGTCAGGAAACGTAGAAATATCGTAGTACACACCTGAGGGCGTCGCGTAGGCGTGCCCCTGGGCGATGAGCTCTGCGATCATGGTAATCATATCTTCGATGTGCTCTGTGGCGGGGCAAAGCACGTCAGGGCGCGCGCAATGCAGAGCATCAAGACCAGCGATATAATCCTGCGTATAAAAGGCCGCAATGTCCCAGACAGTTTTATTCTCGCGCTTGGCCGCTTTTTCCATTTTATCTTCCCCCGTATCGCTTGCGAGCACTTCATCGTCCGTTAAATGCCCTACATCCGTGATGTTGGTCACATGCTTCACCCGGTAATCGAGAAAGCGAAGGGAGCGCACGAGTAGGTCCCAGTAGACATAGGTGCGATAATTGCCGATATGCGGGAAGTTATACACCGTGGGGCCACAGGTATAGATGGACACATGTTTATCGAGAATCGGTTTGAACTTTTCCTTGGTGCGCGAAAGCGAATTGTAGAAATGGAGAGCCATAGAGCGGTTGTTATTGCTATGGGAGTATAAGGAATCCGTCTAAAGGCGCAACAAATAGGAAGAAAATACGCACCTTCTCTTGCATTCCAGCCGTTTCGCACTACACTTCGTAACGGTCGCGGGGAGTGGCGCAGTTGGTAGCGCACATGGTTTGGGACCATGGGGCCGCAGGTTCGAGTCCTGTCTCCCCGACCACCTTTGTTCTATGAATGAGGAGTGGAACGACGAAGTGAATAGGTAACAAAGGTGGCATGGAAGCCAGGCTGTTTTTTGCCGACGACGCGCGGAGGAAAGCGCAGCTTTTCGCAGCAAGGAGGAGGTAAAAAACAGGAAGTGCCGACCGAAGGGCGGTGCTTATTTCTGCGTCAGCAGAAACCTGGGTGACATACCACAAGCACGAAACGCGCAGCGGAGTAGTCGTATAAGCATATATAGATATGGCAATTAATCAAAAAAACCCTTTCTAAGAGCTTCCTCAAATTCTTTACGTCTTTGATCTCGATGCTTGTTCAATCGGTCGTTCATATCGTTTAAAGCATATTCAAATTCCCTGGAACTTGAACTAAAAGCTTCTTTGTAGGAATGAGTCATAAAAAGTATGTTTTTTGTATTTACAGCCTCTGTACTTATCGACTGTCGTTTAAGATGCTTGCCCTTCTTATTAATAAATTCCTCTGGTTTGCGAAAGTGCTGACCATGAAAGTGAAGTATCACCCGGGGAGATAAAGACATATATTGTTCTCTTTCAAATAAACCTGGTCCACGGAATCCGTTTCTTTGCTGAGGAGACACATCAATTACCGGGGTGTCCGTCACAATAAATGACAAGTCTGATGAGCACGAAATGTACGCAGTGACTTTTCTCGAGTAGAGTAGGTTACCAAAAATAAGAGTCGAATTCACTATCATTTCAAGATGCGTAGAGTTATCTTCAAGACTATCTAGGTACTCATCTTCAATTTTTTTCAGTACTGCACTCTTCGCTTTCTGATCGAGATCTACCATACCTGCAGTAATCCGGCTCTTTCCCTCTTTTAACTGCTTTTTACCACCTTCAATCATATCTCGAAACTTTACTCCTCGTAACATCAGATGAGAGGCGAAGAAAGCTATATTGCGAATCTGCTGTTCAGAAATCTCCTTCCTGTCTATAACATCCTGCTCAAACTGCTTTACGATCGGTGCAAATTTCGTCTCAAAAATTCCCATATATTCTTCAAAGTCCTGGCTTGTTTGGTCTGCGATTCCCTTCCTCTGGGCATGAAAGTATTCTTGAGAGCAGCAGCTTTTCGTGGATCGTGCCCTAGTGAGTATTTTTCCTGTATCGATATTGTGAACAACCAGCATCTTTTTGACGGCGAATCGATTCAGCAAAAACTTTGGAGTCCAGTGTTGGTTTGCTTTCATACTCATACACTTTGGGGTACATACGCTCCATCTTGTGGGTTGAGACAGTGAAAAGTCAAGATGAAGCACCGTGGGATATGGTGATTGGTCAGTTAAAACGACACCTAGAATTGTCCAAGTTTCCCATAATCGACTTCATATTTCATTTCCTTCAGCTGCCTGGGCCGCACCGATACCTTCCGTGCGGATACGGTGCATGATTGGCTCCTTGATCTCCGTCGAAACACGTTTACCTTGGGACATAATGCTGGGGTTACGAACAAAGAATCTTAAAGTTCATAGAATCTGTCCAGTATATGAGGTACTTGCTACTACGTCCTGCTGGTTCTCTCTCATCATTGCAACTATTGATAAAAGTTGTGTAAGACTTCTAAACACAACTTCATGGAAGAAGTTCGGAGAAGAGGTATTTGCCAACAGGTTGTGATTTGACAGAAGCCGTATATACTTACAGCTATACCCTATGATAATATCATGTCTTTAACTACCAGTGAAGTTGCAGAAAAACGATATCAAGCATGTACAAGCATGGTTCAATTGAGTTGGTTTATTATGTTCATTTCTGTAGATCTATTAAATCTAGATATTTTAGAATCACGCTTATCTTCTAAAGAGGCAACCGATTTAAATGATGAAGTTATAGAAATGCTTAGAAAGGCATTAGATTTATCATATCTAGATATTTTAAAATTGCGCTCATCTTCAAAAGAGACAACCAATTTATATGATGAAGATATAGACATACTTAGAAAGGAGCTGGAGAATTTTTCTGCAGAAATAAAATCTATTGCCAAACAGTTATGCCAATACTGGGGTATCGATCCAAAGATCTATTGGAACATACATTTTGATACTAATGGAAAGCTACAGGAAAACCCACTTCCACCATTTGAAGAAATTGCAAAGGAAATGGTAGATGTCGTTTTGCTTCAGAATCAAGACGAAATTGTATATACTCATCTCTACTTTTGTAAACAACTTATTGCTGGCACCATAAGGTTAGGAGGATTTCAAGAGAAAGTACCTAAAATTTTAGCTAAAAAAATTGAGTCTGCATTTGTATCTAGTACATTAAAAGCAAAATTGTTTTGCGAAGTTTTTGGTTTTGATTTCACTGCTTTATTAGCTAGTGCTTAGCAGTTTGGAGGATATTGTCTCTATGGTAGCTACCCGGTCTACTGACATGAAGTTTTAGATATTTGCCCCTAAACCGACTCGGTGGACTTTGGTCACTCTAATCCGCAGATCTGTCTGCTAAGGGGTAGGAACTTCCGCATCGATACTTTGGCGAAGTGGATGTTCTCAGACTTTTCCTAATGTAACACTAGGTTATCAGTACACCTTATGCATACTCCCCCACCAGCTAAAAACCCGCGCCATCACCCCATCCTTGCTGTTGTCGGGTACTCCATGCTCCTCCTTACGAGCATTGTTTTTCTGGTGATTCTCGTGGAGTTCGACCCGGAAGGCGCGAGTGCGAAACAACCTCAGAATGCAGTTTCTGGCACGCTGCTCGAAGATGCAAACACCTACTTCCTCGAAACCGCTTCGGGTAGCCGTCTCCCCCTCCTGCGTATGGAACGGCCGCGGATTCCCGTCGGTTCTCCCATCTACGCCTACCGGCTCCCGGGCACAGACAATGCCATTGCCGAATTTGACCTGCCTCATGCACCGCGAAGCACCTCGGACCTTCTCACCGTGATAGGTGTCCTGCTTCTCTGCATGATCATGGTTGCAGGCGACCCGCGCGTCGCGTATTTCGATATTTTTGACGACCATGCTTGATTTTCTCTTTATTACAGGTGGGTTACTGCGCATGGTGCAGATGCATCGACCCCAAAAAGACAACACACGTTGGCTCATCGCTATCCTGGGCCTGGGTCTTCTTCTGCAATTTGCCCTGTCCCCCTTTTTATCGACGGATGTGCGTGAAGGCATCATGATGATGGCTATGGTGGGCATGGGGCTCTGGATTTTGGCGAGCGGTCTCCTCAGCATGAAAAGTGCGCCAAGGTGGCACACACTGCGCCTTGTGGGATTTTTTCTCCTCGTTGGTGGCCTGCTGATACAGAACCACGCCCCCCTTGTTTGGCAAATCACCAGCGCCCTAGGTGCTGTTCTTGCCCTCCTCGTGCTGATTTTCCGTCCCCTTTGGCTTCGCGCTTTTGTGTATGCATGGACACTCCTCCATGCCATTGTCCTCGAGCTCCTCTACCTACTCCCCCTCATGAGCGTTATGGAACCGCCCTTACTGGATGTTCTGCTCATGGGGTCGCTTTTTGTTACCCTCGGGACCTCTGGACTG
Organism: Candidatus Gracilibacteria bacterium CG17_big_fil_post_rev_8_21_14_2_50_48_13; assembly: GCA_002783265.1. Taxonomy (GTDB): domain Bacteria; phylum Patescibacteriota; class Gracilibacteria; order 1-14-2-50-48-13; family 1-14-2-50-48-13; genus 1-14-2-50-48-13. Next base: position 169,289 of record PFFG01000006.1, read on the forward strand.
TTTTCCCTGAAATACTCCTGTATGATGATCGCCACGGGAATTCGCCGGGAGCAAGCGTATACAGAGATGTTCTCCACTTGGCTGGAAACGCGATTCCCTTTCAAGCAAGCATGGAAAAGAGATGGCGTGTTGTTGGGTATCGTGTTCGCCTTGCTTCTTGGGGCCTATGGGGGCGTTCTCCCACAGCAAACGGCACTCTACAGCGCCTTGGCCCTCCTCATGTTTCCTGAGTAGGTCGCATAATAGGAGCACTTTCCTAAAACCCTTCCCTCCTCCGTCATCGTGGGCTACATTGAAGGCAATGCACCTTCACCCCTCTGACCATGGCTTTTCATCTCCTTGCAGGCAGCGACCCGGCGAATAAAGATTGGATTGAGCGCGTGGCCCCTTTGCTGAGTTCAAAATTTCGGGGAACGAAAATTCAAGAATACCAGCATTGGAAATCTGGTGGAACCCTTAACCTGAATCAGGAAGTGAGCACCTTGCTCGCCTCCTTGGAAGCAGACACAACACCCGTGGGTGTGTTTGCAAAGTCCGCTGGTATTCTCATAGCCCTTGAGGCGCTTGCGGAGACAGCCGAGCCCCCTCTCTTTGCTATTTTCTGCGGACTGCCCCTCACTATGGCGGAAGCCATGGATCTCGATATTGTGGAGCTTCTGGAAACCATCGATTACCCTGTGCTCTTTATTCAAAACGCCCATGACCATGCAGGAAGCGCCGAAGAGGTACGCATGATCACAGGACGTATTGAAACTGCTGAATTTCTCCTTCTCCCAGGAAGCGGGCATGATTATCCTATTGTTGGCATGACGCAGGAAGCCATCGAGGACTTCATTGAAGACCACACGGACTAGAGTCTAAAGGTTAAAGATCCGTACAATAAGTCGAAGGACATCTTTTCGGGTCATGAAGTCCCCGACACCAAAGATGTCTGTTCGTGTACCATCCGGCAACAAGTACCCCGTCAAATAGCCTCGATAGAAGCCAAAGGAGATGTATTTTGCATACCATTCACCAGACACCACATCTTTGAACGGAGTTTGCCCCTCTGGTGTACTTTCCGCATAGCCATCAAATTTTGTCAGGACAATGATCTTCGTGGCCTCTTCTCGGGTTATGGAATTTTCCGGCTGAAAGGATCCATCAGGATAACCATCTACTATTCCTAGGGCCAGCGCTTCATATATATAGGGTGCATATTTATAACTTAGTGGAACATCCGTGAATACGGCATCATAGTTTTCCTTGATAGAGGCACCACTACACCCAAGCAGAATACGAATGAGTTCCCCACGTGGAATATATTTTTGTTGATTGGCCGCTGCAATTTCTGAAATGACAAGGCCCGTGTTTTGCGACTTCGTACAAGAGGTATTAATAACATCCACCATATCACGCGTATCTGGAATGGTGGGTATCGTAATAGGTAGACCTCCACCTCCACCGGAGCCCCTATTCCCGCCTTGCCCAGGGAGAAGAGCCCCTGATCCTGTCGTTTCTTCGTCTTCTGGACAAACTTCCGTGTCACATAAAATGGCTTCTGGCGCAGCAGAGCGAAGATCTTCACTGGATTCTGTCGGTGCAGTTTCTTCTTGTGAAGGGGCTGAGAAGCCACCTCCACCACCCGTATACAACCTGTTGACAACGGCGGGTGTTACTACCTCGTCATCAATAACCGTTACGGTACTAGTTGCGTTACTTAATCCATCAAAAGCATCATCGGAAGACGCATCGACGACTGAGATGGTGACCGTTGCCGTTCCTCCCAAAGCATCCGGATCATCCACTGCAGTTAAGAAGATCGTCTGCGGCGTATTCCAGTTAATGGACGTAAAGGTCAGACTTACCGGCGAGACACTAAGCAACGCTGGGTCACTCGACACAACAGAAAGTACAACATCACTGGATGGTTGAGCACTTAAGAGCACTTCCAGTGTATCCCCAAGTCCACCTTCATTTGCTGTAGAACTTCCACCTGAGGCCGTTACAGTCAAACCTGCAACATCATTATCTGTCACCTGAACAGTGAGTACTGTGCTCGCAAGTGGATCCCAGGCGTCGTCAGATAAGGGATCGTTCACGGAAATGGTGATGGTTGGAGACTCAGAAACGACATTCGCATCTTCTGGTGCTGTTACGGTAACTGTTTGAGCAGTACTCCAATTTGCCGTCGTAAAGGTAAGAGAAGAGGTGCTGACTGTCACATGGGCAATATTACTGGAGCTGACCGCAAACACCACATCACTCGATGGCTGTGCAGTGAGAATCACATCGAAACTATCCGTCGCACCACCTTCCGTCACGTCCGTTGACCCGCCACTTTCTGTTACAGTAAATCCCGCAGTGTCATTATCCGTCACCGTCACAGCAATATTCACGTTGGCTAGTGGATCCCATGCATCGTCGGAAGAAGCATCATTCACTTCCAATACAACACTGGGCGTTTCTGAGACAATATCCACATCTTCCGGTGCGGTCACCGTGACCGTCTGGGTGGTATTCCAGTTTGCTGAGGTAAAGGTGAGTGTTGCTGGAGACACCGTCATGGAACTTGTATCATTTGACGTCACGTTCAGGACTACATCACTCGCAGGTTGCGCCGTTAGAGCGACGGTAAAACTATCTGTTGCTCCACCTTCCGTAACAGCAGTTGAGCCTCCTGATTCTGTGACGGTTATATTTGGCGTATCATTATCCGTGACATGGATCGTCACCGTTTGGTCAGCAAGCGGATCCCAGGCGTTATCAGAAGTTGCGTCGTGTATTGACGCAGTGAAGGTTGGTGTTTCATTCACCAAATCGACATCTTCTGGAGCAGAAATGGTCACATTTTGTGCCACATTCCAATTCGCTGTCGTAAAGGTTAGAGCGGATGTACTAAGTGTTGCCGCCGTTGTATCATTGGAACTCACATCGATGACGACATCAGTTGACGGTTGTGCGGTCAAAACAACCGATACCGTATCCGTAGCACCACCTTCTGTAACGTTTGTACTTCCACCCGTTTCCGAAAGTGTATACCCCGGAGTGTCATTATCTGTTACCGCTACACTGACCGTCTGATCTGCAAGGGGATCCCAGGCATTGTCAGAAGAAGCATCCACAACAGAAATGGTTATGGTTGGATTTTCCGACACCGTATCTGCATCTTGCGGTGCCGTTACCGTGACGGTTTGCGGTGTGTTCCACGTTGCAGTGGTAAAGGTGAGCGTCGAAAAATTTACCGTGGCGGCAGTCGTATCGTTGGATGTGACGCTCAAGACGACATTGCTTGAAGGTTGCGCGGTCAAAACCACATCAAAGCTGTCCGTCGCTCCTCCCTCGGTGACAGCAGTTGAGCCACTAGACTCGGTAATACTAAAACCTGCTGAGTCATTGTCTGTTACGGACACATTCACTAAGACATTTGCCACCGTATCATAATCGTCATCTGAAGATGGATCATCCACCGCAATGGTTACCGTGACATTTTCAGAGACAACATCAGAGTCTTCCGGAGCTGTGACGGTGACCGTCTGTGGCGTGTTCCAGTTTCCCGTCGTAAACGTCAGTGTTGATGTATTCACCGTTGCTGCACTTGTGTCGTTGGAGGAAATATTGAGCACGACGTCGGAAAGAGGCTGTGTATTGAGGACGACGTCAAAGCTATCTGTTGCACCACCTTCCGTGACAGCAGTCGTTCCACCCGATTCTGTTTTTGTTATACCAGGAATCGGTCCCGCTTCGAAAAGCATAATACGACCGTGAAAATAATCTGCCACATAGAGGGTTCGGGAAGTAGGATTATAATCCATGCTTGCTGGCCAGTATAATGTACTTTGTGAGGTAATTGCCTGACCTGCCGCATCTGTATAACTGGTTTTACCCAAGAGACTAATTGCATTCTCATTGTCCGTAATTGTCGTTGTATCAAAAACCGTAATACGATTCGCAAAGTTATTTCCAGAAACAAACAAACGGTTGTTGTTTGGATCGAAGGTGACCCCACGCGCTTCGCGAACACTGGATTGCGTCGTCGCAATGGCACTCGAGGTAAAGTTTGCCTGCCCTAATACATTGATTGCATTTTCACCGTTTGTGATTGTTGCTACGTCGTAGACGAGTACACGGTGTTGAGACTTACTCACGACAAAGAGTCGCTGGCCCGCTGTGTCGATCTCCACATCTTGGGGGGCTGCCATGCCAGACTGCGTCAAGGCTGCCGTTCCTGTGACAAAGTCAGGCTGACCAAGAACTGCCACTGCATTCTCTCCGTTGGTAATGCTCGCGACATCGTAAACCGTTACCCGATTCGCAGACGTGTGTGAGTTTGCCACATACAGAAGCTGCTTAACGGAATCATAGGCGAGACCAGCTGGGTACCCCATACCAGACTGGGTGACTCCTAAGGTGGTCGTAGTAAAATCCGGCTGTCCTAGGACATAGATTGCATTCTGATTGTTCGTAATTGTCGTAACATCGTACACAAGCACACGATTCGAAAACAGATCTGACACAAACAACCAATTTCTCGCTGCATCAAACGCTAACCCTTTGGGTTGGTTCACGGTGGATTGACTAGCCGTTAGGGATGCTCCAGAAATAAGATCCGCCTGGCCTAAAACGTTATCAATAATGCGATCAGGAAGTGTATTATCAACGTTTAAATTGTAGACAGCAACGCGTCTATTCCCATTATCTGCAACATACAAACGATGATTGACCGTATCAAGCAGGACATCTTCTGGATTAAACAGGCCAAATTGATTTGGACCGTCATTCGCCCCGGATCGCGTATATACCGGTGTTGGATTTGTTGTGTCAGAATTATCGGATTGCCCAAGCGCATCGATGGCATTTTCCCCATCTGTAATGGTTGAAACATCAAAGACAGTTACACGATCATAGCCTTCTGAGACATACAATCGATCGAGAGTTGGATCAAACAACAGATCGGAAGGCGTGAGGTTTGACTGACTGACCGTACCCGTCGTTGTGGTAAAATTGGACTTTCCTATGACATTGATTGCTGGTTCTCCATCCGTCAGGGTTGCTATATCAAAGACCAGTACGCGTTGACCGTTGCTTCCCTGCCCCACGTACAGTTTATTTGTTGCAGAATCGAAAGCGACACTGCGCACACCAAGCATGACAGATTGACTGGATGGACCTGAGACGGTGGTAAAATCTGCCTTACCTAAGACATTCACCGCATTCTCACCATCCGTAATAGTATTAACATCCCAAACCGTGAGACGGTTGTTGTTCTCCTCCGCGACAAAAAGTCGTCCTCCCGTTGCATCATAGGCCATGCCCATAGGACGAGACATACCAGCCTGGGTTGTCGCCGCTGTACCGGTTGTAAAATCTGGCTGCCCAAGAACATTTATAGCGGCCTCCCCATCAGTAATGGTGGAAACATCAAAGACGGACACACGATGAGCCCCCGTCTGAGAAACAAACAAGCGCTGATTCGCCGCGTCGTAGGCAAGACCTTGCGGGGTGTTCAGACCGCTTTGCGTGGTTGCGGAAGTTTGTGTTGTAAAACTCGCCTGCCCAAGGACATTGACCGCCGCTTCCCCATTGGTAATCGTGGCCGTGTCATAGACGAGAACTCTATGATGTCCTCTATCTGCGACAAAGAGTCGGTTGTTTGCACTATCAAAGGCAAGACCGTATGGGAACGACAGTATGGTTGCTGAAGGTGAAGAAGCAACGCGTGAGGTAAAGTTTTGTTTTCCTAACACAAAGTCGGGTAACCGGTCTGGAAACGTATTATCATTATTCAGGTTATAAATCAGGACACGTCCATTATTTTCATCAGCAAGGAAAAATCGGTGATTCACCGTATCCAGAGCCATAGCACGAGGGTCATCGAGACCACGACGGTTGGCTGCGTCGTTTCCAGTAAAATACCCTTTTGTATAATCGGGAGTCGGGTTGGTGAGATCTTCACCAAACATACCAATGGCATCGTAGGCGTTTTTTCCATTGGTAAGATAGGCTTGAGAGGTTTCTTTGAGACTCAAGAGCAACCAAGCACCTGAGCTAACCAGAGCAAACAATAAAACAATATGAAGGGATAGACCCCATTTGATGCGTGGAAGGCGAAGATTTTGCATAGTAATATGTGTATTTATTTTTAACATAATACAATATTATTTTTACTGCGTCAAAGTTGCTACTGTTGTAAAGGAAACAACAGTAGAAATACAATTTTCATGCTCATCCGTAACCAAACGACCTATGCACTATTTTCACACGAACATCGAAAAAGCGACCCTGGAAAATACAGACTACCGCCGCGTTCTCTACACCACACACGGGCTACAATTGGTCCTCATGCATCTGGAACCGGGCGTTGAAATCGGTATGGAAACCCATGGCCTTGATCAGTTCCTGCGTATTGAATCAGGATCAGGCACTGCCCTTTTAGAGGGAAAAGAGCAGGCACTAAAAGATGATGATGTGCTCATCATTCCCCGTGGGACAGCACACAACATCATCAATACTGGCTCCACTCCCCTCAAACTGTATTCTGTGTATGGTCCAGCGGAGCATAAAGATGGCATTGTGCAGCACACAAAAGCAGACGAAGCAGAAGAACACTTTGATGGAAAAGTCTCCTACTAAGAATCCTTGTTCTTCTCTGGTGCTGCGTGACGAAGAGCAACCACCTCTTGTGCACGGCGTATACGTCCGTCGATTCGGTCCAGTATTTCTTGGGCAGCCTCGCGAATCTCCGTTTCTTCCAGTAAAAGATCCTTACCGCGGAGCATCTGTATCTCCTGTAAATCATGGCGAATAAGCTTGAACACATGCCGCGTCATTAAGGGAAGGCCTTGAGCGAACCTTTCCACTTCCGCTGTTTTGCCTTCGTAGTACAGTATGCGATCGAGTACTTGTTCTGATGAATAGGCATTGCCTAGATTATTCGGTGCCATGAAATGGATGTTATATCTTCGGATTGTTATTATGTCTTAATTCTTCAATTAAGCAACAATTCTGAACGAAAAAAAGACGCTCACCAGATGGTGTGCGTCTTTCTTACTCTATTCTTCTTAGTAGTTGAAGGAAGAAGTTCCTGTAGGAAGAATAGAACCTGTCATTGTTGCATCATCACCATCCAACATCATTGTGTTGAGGTTAGAGTTCATCATGATAGATCCCATGTTCGTGTTCATGTTCATCATCATTGTATTGGAGTTCATATTGCTCTCCAATGCACTGTTGTCGTTCATGTTCCCGGCATTTGTATTTGCATTTGTTGCTGTCTGCGCACCACAAGACGTGAGGAGGAGTCCAGCAACAGCAAATGCTGCAATCTGTTTGTTCATAACAGTGAAAATTAAAGGTAAATCACGGGCTCAATTGAAACAGAAGAGTAAAGAAAAGCAATCGAAATTTACATATCCCTTTGCCAAAAAACAGATTTTTCATACACTTCACTCGTGTCGGGGTGTAGCGCAGTTGGCTAGCGCGCATGCATGGGGTGCATGAGGTCGTGGGTTCGAGTCCCGCTACCCCGACCACATTTCATAGTAGATAATATGATTCCACAGTTTTCTTCACTAGAACAATCCGCGCAAATTCCCTTGAATAAAGACTTTGCGCAGCTCTGCAGTAGTATCGCAGAAGATTTTGAATATGAGTTTATTCGCTCCGCCTGGGGAGTAGTTGAAAACCCTGCCTTCGCAAGGGAATGGTTGCAACGACGCATGGAAGTTGTATTCAAGATGCCGGAGCGCCCCCTCAGTTTTTATCAGGAATTATTTGCTCTGCTTTTTGCTCACATTGAACGGAAAAAAACATACTTGACGCAGGAGGATATTGCGCAGTACATCACCCACATATCGAGCAACTACGTATCTCCTCCAGTACGCAGTGCCGACGTTATTGCATTTTTCCAAAAAAGCATACAAAAATCTGTTTTGATGCCTAATGTTGTTGAAACCACGACACTTCCTGATGTGGTGAAACAGAAGTGGTCCGATTGGCTTACCCTGACCCCAGATCAGTATGCGCATGCATATCATGCGGTCATCTTGCTCTGGAAATCGATCCGGAATTTTTGTACCACGATAGAAATTGATCCGGACGTGGGGCGGATGCTATTCCCCGCGGGCTATAGTCAAGGAATGACGATCCCCTTCCCGCTGCGGATCCTTGAAATCTTGGTGCAACAAGCCGAGCGCCACCCCGATGTTCTCAAACTCGATAAGGCAAAAAGGCGACGACTCTACGAAAATCTCGATGAGTTACGACGCATTCTGAGCTTTGCGCACGAAAAAGTATAAGTCTGCACCGATAGACAAACAATATATTTTTTCACCATATCAATGAACCTCACTCTATCCTCTTTTATCGCCGTCGTGGTGAGCTCTGTTTTTCTGCTCACGGGTTGTATCCCTCCCTCGCAAACCAACCTCAATAAAACGACATCATCACCAGAAACAGCCTCAGGATATGTTATTGATCCTAGCGATTTCTTAAGTACACCCCAATTGCTTGAAGGTGCTCAAACAGGAGAAGTATCTGATAAGGTCGTAGAAGGAATGCTTCGCATGCGTGAAGAAGAAAAACTCGCACGTGACGTTTACACAACACTTGGAAATCAGTGGAACCTGAACATTTTCACGAATATAGCATCGTCTGAACAAACTCATATGGATGCGATGGAAGGGCTACTCAAGCTCTTTTCCATAGAAGATCCTGTCCACAACACGGATACTGGAGCGTTTACCTCTCCAGAAATGCGCGAGCTGTACCAGACGCTGACAACCAAAGGTAGTACTTCTGTTCTTGATGCACTCATGGTGGGTGCAACTATCGAAGATCTGGATTTATATGATCTTAACGGATTGATGCTTCTAACGACGAATCCCGATATTCTCCGCGTGTACCAAAACCTTGCAAAGGGGTCTCGCAACCACCTCCGAGCTTTCCAGCGTCAAATTATGCAACAAGGTGGTAGCTACACGCCGCAGTACATTTCAAAAGAGGATTTTGAACAGATCCTCCAAAGTGCTCAGGAACGAGGAAGATAAGGAATCCTTGCAGAATAAAAGCCCCGATTGGGGCTTTTATCTTTCTACAAATCGTCAGGTGCACCACCGGGGCGCGTTGGATAGCCTCCGCCACGGCGATTGCCGCCACGAAATCCTCCTCCACCTCCACGCGGACCGCGTGAGCCACGATCACCTCCTCCGCTTCCACCTCGATAGCCAGATCGCGAACCACGACCACCACCACGTCCACCGAATCGACCGCGAGAGCCGCCGCGCTCAAAACGAGGTGCCATGGGCGCTGCTTCTGTGACCAACACGGGTTCACCGTTGAATTTTGCCGTTCGAAAGGCGCCAATAACTGCGCCCGCACGCGCTGCCTCCAATTGAAATGTTGTAGTGCCACCTGCAAGTTCAATGCGCCCAATTTCACTTCCCTTGAGTTCGCGACTTGCATTAATCATGCCAAACAAATCTTGTTTGGTGAAATTATGCTGACGTCCAACATTGAGCTGAAAGGTTGCAAAGGCAATGCCACTATTCTCACGACGATCGCGACTTTCCATGCCACGGCTATCCACATTGATATCATCAGCAAACTTGTACTTTTCGAGAAAGTGCCCCCACTTCTCGGAAACAATATGGGCAACCAGCGTTTCCTTGGAGATATCTTTGAGTTGTTCCAGAACTTCCGGTACATGCTCCATGACTGCTCTTTCTACCTCTGGGGCTTCTAAAATTTTCTGTGCAACAGCGAGAAGCTGACGAGCACAAATATCCTTCGCAGAAGGAATCGGCTGCTGGGTAAATTTTTTGCCGATCATATGCTCCAGACGGCGAATCACCCCATGCTCGCGCATGTTGATGATGGCAATGGACACTCCGCTTTTGTCTGCACGACCCGTACGACCACTGCGGTGTACATAGGATTCCAGCTGATCAGGGAGATTGTAGTTGATAACGTGTGTCAGATCATTGACGTCGATACCACGAGCAGCAACATCCGTCGCCACCAAAAACTGAATTCGACGCTTGCGAAAACGGCTCATAACGTAATCGCGCTGACTCTGCTCAAGTTCGCCGTGAATTGCTTCAGCAGCATAACGATCGCTTCCCAGTTTGTCCGCAACTTCCTGACACTCACGACGTGTACGGCAGAAAATAATGCCATACATCTCTGGATGAGCATCGATAATGCGTCGAAGTGCCTCGTATCGATCACGGGCATGGGCGACAAAATAGACATGTTCTACCTTGTCGGCACTCTGATTGCGCCCACCCACATTGATTTGTTGCGCATCGTTCATGTATTGCTTGGCAATACGCTCAATTTCTGGAAGCATGGTTGCAGAAAAGAGCAGTGTTTGACGCGTCGGAGGTGTAGTCGCCAAAATGGTATCAAGGTCATCCTTGAAACCCATATTTAGCATTTCATCTGCCTCATCGAGGACAAGCGTACTAATTTGACGCACATCAAGCACTTTGCGTGTCAGAAGGTCGACGGCACGACCAGGGGTTGCTACAACAATGTGCGCACCATTTTTGAGGGCACGAATCTGTACATCAGCGCGGGCACCACCGTACACCGTAACCACCTTGAGCCCCTTCATCTTCGCGCCAAAGTTCATAAGATCTTTGGTAATCTGCAAAGCAAGTTCACGTGTTGGAGACAAAATCAGTGCCTGCACATGAGAGCGCGTCAGATCGAGTTTATGTAAAATAGGCAGACTAAAGGCTGCCGTTTTCCCTGTTCCCGTCTGAGCCAGAGCGATGAGATCGCGTGAGTTTTCGAGCAAAAAAGGGATCGCCTTTGCCTGAATAGGCGACGGCTTTGTAAAGTTCATGGCGCTAAGCGCCTCCAGGATTGATGGTGCAAGTCCGCTGTCCGCGAACGTCTCCATCTCTTGTAAATCTCGCATGTATATTATTACTATATGGACAATTCACCCTAACAAAAAAAGAAGCAATTGCAAGGAATAAACTTATTTCACAAAACGTAAATTTATTTCGTCAACCAGCAGCGCGTCGCTGCCGTTCAAAAAGAGCGCGACCGAGACCGGAGGTTTTCGACCAAGTAGAACAGTATATCTGCTCCGCCCCCATGGCATCTGCTTCACGAAGAAGATGAAAAAATCGCTGCGCAGCAACTTCAGGATGGGCCCAGGGACCACCATCCAGTACGGGCATATTCCCTGCTTCCCCCACTATTTCTGATGCGAGAATACACACGACCTTGCCACCTTTTGCGAAGCGAAGCTGCGCTTTTTGCTCTGCAAGCGTGCCCTCAAGCAGCACAAGTCTACCCTTTGGCGCATAGTGTTTGTGCGTGAGCCCGGGAGAAATAGTCATGCCCGCTTCGAGCGTCTCCACTAATCGTATAGGAAGAAAGGGCGCGAGTTCCTCCAAGGAAATGGCCCCTTCCCGTACCAGCAGTGCTTCCCCGCCTTCCTCCAATGGCGTCAGATCAACAATCGTAGATTCCACTCCAAGGCTTGTGGGACCGCCATCGACGATCAGGCGAAGTGATGTCCCTGTAAAGTCCTCCGCAATATGACTTGCGCGTGTGCCGCTCGGTCGACCGGATCTGTTTGCCGAAGGCGCTGCTAAGGGCTTATCCAATGCGCCAATGAGACCTAACATGGTTTCGTGACGAGGCATACGAAAACCGATTTTTCCTGTCCCTGCACGCACAGACGGGGCAATTCCCTCGCCCTCCCGCACAATAAGCGTCAAGGGGCCTGGCCAAAAAGCCTCAGCTAGAGTGTGCATAATAGATGGAATCGGCGCATACCGTGCCGCCATGGCGACACTCTGCACATGACAGATCAGTGGATTATCTTGCGGGCGGCCCTTTGCCAAAAAAATTTTTGCCACCGCATCCTCCCGTGTTGCATCCGCGGCAAGTCCGTAGACAGTTTCCGTGGGGAGTGCCACAATTTCGCCAGACCGAAGCAAAGATAGTGCGTCTTCAAAAACTCCCGGCGTATCTATTGTGCGAAGAATGGGTTGGGCCATGGGAAAGAGTTACGCGCCTCTGCGTTTACAAAACACAAAACTGGTAAAGTTGTCACGATCGTCGTTGAGACCTTCATAAGCAATTGTGAGCCCATACTTTTCTGCCGCGATCTTGGAGGCAATCACCACCGTGTCGTCAGGCAGTAAGCCCGCTCCCAGTTGGGACGCACAAGCGGCCGTATCATAGTCATCGCTTAAGTAATCCCAGGTAAGGTTTGGGAATTCACGGGCAATGGTCTCGGCACACTGCAAGATTGCTTGCGGGTGCGTGACGATCTTTTTCGCGGTATGAGGATCCTGTCCAGGCCGTGTTAAAAGACACTGTACAAGCGGCATGTCGTGTACCTCAATAATTTCATGAGGATACTTACTCATGGAGTAAATGCTCGGCAGCACCGTCCCACTTGCAGAGTTTTCGATGGCAAACACCCCAAAATCAATGTCGCCATTATTGAGTGCCGCAAGCACCGATTCGGAGGTAATGAGAAACTGAATATCCGGATGCGGCAGCGCATATTTTTCAATGAGTTCCAGGGCAGCTGCATGGTTAAAACTGCCACTTCCCCCCTGAATACCGATCAAGGTTGTACTTCGCCCCACCTTAGCACGCTCAAAAAGACTATTTTTTACTTCGCGCAGCGCGTCTTCGAGACGTGCCAGTTGTTCTCTTGCCGTTGGATTATAGGAATACAAACCGTAATAGAGATCAAAACTATCGTTCGTTGTGTTGGTGACGAGATTCAACAATTGTTCATATCCCTTTGTGTTAATGGGAGTTTCCTTGAGATCCAGCTTCCCGAGCATGCGCCCCGTGGTGTGCGTGACAAATTGCGAACTCGCCGCGTACACATCGTGCTTTTCACAGGTCATTTCCATCATAGAACAACCTTCCTCTGCAAAAAAACCAAGAAATGCATCGCATACACCGATATTCCGAATACGCACTTTTTCATACATAAACGTCAGCCCCTCCCAGGACTCTTTTCCACTGTCCGGACCAAACATAGGGTGCGTACACAAAATATCACACGCCCCAGGCAGTACACGGCGTAAAAACTCCTTCGGATACGCTTTGACTGACAAGACATCCACCACAAGCGCACCATGCAGTTTTTGAAGGGGAAGGCCCTGCACAACCTGCGCAAAAGAGACGATGCTCATGGAAAGAATCACCACGTCGCACCCCGCATCACAAAGATCTGCAACATCGTGATAAAAGGTTGCCCCCATCTGCATTGCTACTACCTCTTCCGGATCCTTGGACCAGCAACTGACCTGATGGCCAGCACGAAGAAAACGCTGCGCGAGAAACTGACCAAAATGTCCAAAGCCAATAATTCCAATATGCATAACATGGGGCGAAAATAACGCGCGCATTGTAGCGCGAAGTCGCTCACAATCAAAGAAAATTGAGATAAAGTACGCTTTACTGGAATATTCCTTCCCCACTCCTACAATGAAGACATACTCACCAGCACACTATGAAACTTCGTCACGACATTCAACTTTCCATCCTACAGCACTTGCTGTTTCACCCGCAAAGTCGTTTTAGCGACATGAAACCACAGAAGATGGAAGGCAGTAAGTTTACCTTTCATTTGGATATGCTGATACAAGAAGGACTTGTAGAAAAAGACCCTGATGGTCGCTATATCCTCAGTAGAAAAGGAAAAGAGGAGGCAAATCGACATGATCGGGATGCAGAATCGCCTCGCGTGCAAGCAAAGGTTTCCGCCGTATTTTGCCTGCAGAATGCGGAAGGACAGTGGCTGGTATACACGCGAAAAAAAGAACCCTATTTTAACAGTATCGGCTTCCCTACCGGCAAAGTGCAACTTGGAGAAACCTATGCAGACGCAGCGGAGCGTGAACTTCTGGAAGAAACGGGCCTCGTCGCAAAGGCATCCCTCCGCGGTATACTGCATGTGCATGTCTATGACGAAAACACAAAGGAGCTGCTCGAAGATAAATTGTTTGGCGTTTGCCTGATGGGGGAACATCATGGACGCCTGTCCCCTTCTGAGGAAGGCGAATTTTTCTGGAGTACCCTGGAAGATCTACAGAAAAAGAACCCTTTACTGCCGGAAACCAACGCGCTCGTACAGCTAATTCAAACAAAAGAACCCTTTATACAAGAAATCTCGCTTTCCACGACTACCTTCTAAATTTTTTTCCATGCTTCAACCACAAGAATTCTGGACCCCAGACACTCTGAAAACGACCATCAAAACTCTTGATTACAGTGCCATTGCGTGGGTCGTGCACCAGAAGATTACGGCTCTGCTTCCGACCTTCCAACAAGAGCTGAAGGCTTCCCATGGTACGGAAGAACTCCTCAATAAAACGTATTCCTACGACGACAACGTGCAAATTCAGTTCTTTTTTAATGTGGTGAATTTTGCGTACTGGGCTCCCCAAGGCGTAGAGAAATGGGCCTTCTCTGGCACAGGTGAAGACGGTAGCTATGGTCTATATCATGCCTTTGAACAGCAAAAAGCGCACCTCGATTCCTGGGACGCCACCCGAATGGCGAATCTCACCATACATGAGTTCGATACACTGTTAGGTACAGATTTGTCGATCCCCATGAGGGAGGAGCGCCTATCTATGCTACAAAGTGCAGGCAAGGACTTGCTGCGCTGCACATCTAGCGGTCGAGCCTCTGAACTCATAGAGCAAGCGGACCATTCTGCAACACGCCTGGTGCAGATACTCTGCGAAGAGTTTTCCTCCTACCAAGATTTATCAACGTGGCAGGGTAATGATCATCTTCCCTTCATGAAGCGGGCGCAGCTCTTTATAAAAGTGGTCAATGACGCAGGTATTCTGGCAGGCAAAGATCCTCTGCAGCATTTGGACGCACTGACGGCTTTTAGTGACTACAAAGTACCCCAGGTGCTCTTTGATCTTGGACTCATTCAATATGCACCAAGCCTTCGTGCACAGCTTGATTCCTGGACAGAACTCAACAAAAACAGTGACGAAGAAGTGGCAATTCGCATGGTGACCATCGAAGCGGTTGAAGCCATTCGTACGGCACTGTCAAAGATCGGTATAGAAACCAATGCCGCAGAAATAGACAGTATTCTTTGGCGACTGGGCACAAAAAAGAAAGAAGGCTCTGCCCCCTCTCTTTACCATAGAACACGAACCTCCGCTTATTAGGGAATCAGAGCAAGTGGCGTGGTCGATTTCTCACCCTGGAATTCGACGAGTAAATCACCACGCACCGCAGAAGCTGGCAATTCGACGTAGATAGCCCCTTCCACACTGTCTCCTGCAGCAAGTTGTTTCGACTGCAAAAAGTCGCGTGCATTCGATTGATTCACATAAAAGGAAAGCATACCCTGTGTGCCATTTTTTAGGCGAACCACAATCTGATCATAGCGAAAGTTGGCATCCTGTGTGCCAATATTGGCAACCTTTACGCCCAATCGGACTATTTGCTTTCCTGACGCATCGGGCCTAACAAGAAGTTCTCCCTTGGGCAAATACCCAAAGGTAACATCAAGCAATGTGACCGCCATGAGACTCGCGCCTTCTTGCACATTGGTCGTGGTCAGCACCACTTCTTTTGTTCCCTGCTCTCTTGGCGACATCCAGGTACCTGATGCGGTTTGGCTTAACTCTGGCCCTGTGTGCGTAAAGAGCATGGCAGAGAGACCAATAAGCACGAGCAAAAGCAGGAGCGCTCCACCAACCATGTATTGTTTGACCGTCATAGCAAAAAGGAAAAAATGAACACTGCAAGTATAGGGGTAAAAAGCTCTCGTGGGAAGAGCTGCCCTATGATATACTGAGGTGAATTCTTTATAACCACGTCATGGGCCACCTGATCCAGAAAAGTACCGGTGAGGCAGAGCCGTTTAACATTGGTAAGCTCGCCATGTCCCTGGAGCGTGCCGGTGCTGCACCCGATATAGCCTGGAAGATTGCAGAAAGCGTCGCAAGAGAAAAGATGATGACCTCCAAGGACATCCATAAAGCGACTCTACATGCGAGTATTCGCCATGACCGCAAACTGGCCATTCGGTACAACCTGAAGCA
Source organism: Candidatus Gracilibacteria bacterium CG17_big_fil_post_rev_8_21_14_2_50_48_13 (assembly GCA_002783265.1). Lineage (GTDB taxonomy): Bacteria > Patescibacteriota > Gracilibacteria > 1-14-2-50-48-13 > 1-14-2-50-48-13 > 1-14-2-50-48-13. The sequence continues at coordinate 185,335 of PFFG01000006.1, forward strand.
GGCGCTTATGGACTTAGGCCCCTCTGGGTACCCCTTTGAAAAATATATGGCTGCGCTGATGCGCGCCTCTGGATACAAAGCCTCGAACAATCAGATTATTGATGGCAAATGTGTGCGCCATGAGATTGATATCTATCTGGAAAAACCAGAAGAAAATATTGTGGGTATCGCCGAATGTAAGTTTCGTAACCAACCCGGAAGTAAGATTGATGTAAAAGTCCCCCTCTATTTTGATTCGCGTTTTCGTGATGTTATACACACCTTTGATAAACAATTTGGCGTTGGGAAACGTACCTATGAAGGATGGCTGATTACCAATACAAAGTTCACAGGAGATGCTATTGCCTATGGGAAATGTGCCGGGCTCCATCTTCTTGGATGGACGTTTCCCACGGAAAATAGTATTGCACGACTTATTGAACGTCATGGACTTATTCCCGTGACGGCACTCAGTTCCCTCACTTTCCGGCAAAAACGCCAGTTGCTCGATCGTGGCATCGTGATGTGTACGGAACTGAGCAATCATATCGATTTCCTTCGTGATATTGGCGTGGGGCGCGCAACCGTTATGAAGATTCAAGAGGATATTGGCAGTCTCTGTAGACACAGGTAAACTGGAAATACCTTTTTATGTGTTCCATGGATTTTCGACGATGCCGGCAGAAAAATTCGCAGAGCTATCAACGTGGCCCCCTCATGTACTGGATGAATCGCGATATGCGTCTCCAGGATAACTGGGCCCTTCTCGCCACGGCGACCATGGCAAAGGAGCTGGGCGTCCCTTTTGGCGTGCTGTATTCTCTGGATCCATCCTTTTTAGGCGGTGGTTTTCGGCAGTTATCCTTTAAAATCTCTGCGCTGCGTGAACTGGAACAGGCACTCTCCGCACGATCTATTCCCTTCTTTCTTGCCCTAGGCAACTCTTTAGCGGAAGAAACAGTGCGGGTGGTACAAGAACAGGGCTGCGGGGCTATCATAACGGATTTTTCTCCGCTGCATGTGCAGCAGGCATGGCTGAGCACCCTTGTATCGAAAGTACAGGTGCCGATTTTTGAAGTGGATGCCCACAATGTGGTTCCGGCATGGATAGCATCACCCAAGCTGGAATTTGCTGCCTATACTTTGCGGCCAAAACTCCATCAGCTCCTTCCTGATTTCCTGACGGAATTCGACCCTCTTCCCACACAAACCCTTGCCTGGGGAGGGACAGTTCCCTCCATCGACTGGAATGCCATTTTATCCACGAGTGTTGTCCGGAGAGACATAACGGAAACAGGATTCGCAGGAGGTGAGACCGCGGCGCACAAAGCCTTGGCGCGCTTTCTCACGGATCGCCTGCCCTCTTATCATACTATGCGGAATGACCCAACGAAGGAGGGACAATCGGATCTTTCGCCCTACCTCCATTACGGCAACCTCTCTGCCCAGCGCGTTGCTCTCGCTGTCCAAAAATCCTCTGCGCCCGAAGAAGCCAAAGCTAGTTTTCTCGAAGAACTCATCGTTCGTCGCGAGCTATCGGATAACTTCTGCCTGTATAATCCTGCATACGATTCCACGGCAAGTTTTCATGTTTGGGCAAAAACCACACTCGATGCGCACCGAGGCGATGTGCGGACCTTTGTCTATACACAGGAGGAGTTCGAACACGCAAAAACCCACGACCCACTCTGGAATGCTGCACAGCAGGAAATGGTTTGGACGGGAAAAATGCACGGATATTTGCGCATGTACTGGGCGAAAAAACTGCTCGAATGGACCGCTTCTCCAGAGGATGCCTTAGCTATTGGCATCTATTTAAACGATACCTATTCCCTCGACGGAAGAGACCCAAACGGCTATGCTGGCCTAGCCTGGTCAATCGGTGGTGTGCATGATCGCGCCTGGGGGGAACGACCAATCTTTGGAAAAATCCGCTACATGAATGATGCAGGCTGCAAGAGAAAGTTTGATGTACCTGCCTATATTGCGCGGGTCAACAGAATGGTTAGAGACCTGCAAAAATAGCCATGAGCGCTTCTTTTTTTCCTGTCCCTTTTCTTGCGGAAATGGGCACAACACTAATACCTGGAAATGCCGTCTGTACTTCCCGGAGTTGTTTTGCCAGTTCGCTCTGTTTGAGACCGTCCGCCTTATTCGCCAGCACGAGAATTTGTTCCGCCTCATGAGTAGCCAAGAGGTCAGCCATCATTTTTTTGTCGAGATCCGTTGCACCGACACGCAGATCAATAATCATCACCAGACGTAGGTGGGTGATGTATCGATCAGCAATATACCAGGCAATCATGTCTTCGATATGGAGGCGAAGAGGCTCAGGTTGTTTCGCATAACCGTACCCTGGCAAATCGGCAAAATAGACGCGTTTATTGATACGGAACATATTGATTTCCGTTGTTTTACCAGGACGACTACTTTTGCGTGCAAGACTGCCGTTTCCAGTGAGCATGTTGAGCGTGCTCGATTTCCCCACATTCGATCGTCCTAAAAAGGCAATATAGGGTAATGTATCTCGTGGAAGACCTTCCGGATCCACAACTCCCTTCACAAACTCGGCAGAAGTAATGGCATGCATATTTTAGGATGAAAGATGATAAGAACGGAGTTCCGCACGGCGTTCACGAGACTGGGGCACGAGACCTTGGAGGTGGTGCCAGAACCGGGGACTATGATCCATGTGCGTGAGATGTGCCACTTCATGGGCACAAACGTATGCATAAAGGGTATAGGGTAACAGCAAGGTTGCCAAGCTGATTATGATATCCCCACCATGACTGCAGGACCCCCAACGAGCCGTCAGATCACGAATCAACACATGACGAAGGGGTCG
>PFFG01000011.1 GCA_002783265.1 Candidatus Gracilibacteria bacterium CG17_big_fil_post_rev_8_21_14_2_50_48_13
TTCAACAAATCAGGCTCCAAGCATTGTGCTTCTTGCGCCTAACAACGGTGAAACGCGTTCAAATCAGACGAATACCCTCTTCTGGCAGGGAACGGATCTCGATAACGATGCCATGACCTACTCCCTCTATATTAAGGAGGTAGGACAAGGAACAACATCAGATCGTAATGACCTCCTGCAGGCTGCGAATCGCGTTTTGACGACAAACCCTCAGACTTCCTTCGATTACACGGTTGCAAACCCCAATGCAATCCGCAACATCTTCTGGATGGTGGTCGTTTCTGATGGAAAGACGACAACGGAATCTTCGGTTCGCTCCTTTGTGTACCAGCCAGGTGCTGTGAACCAGGCGCCCGTGGTCAACTTGATTAGCCCATCCAATGGATCGACGCAGCCTGCTCAGGCAAGCTACCAGCTTCAGTGGCAGGGAACGGATGCTTCTGCACTTGTGTACAACGTTTACACCCTCGAGGTTGATGCCTTGACGCCTGTGCAGAATTTCACCAACGCGGATATTGCGGTTGCAGGAAATCTTCGTGCACCAAATACGGCAAATACGTCGTACTTGCTCCAGAACCCTACGGCAGGACGCCGTATTTTCTGGACAGTACAGGCAAACGACGGGTCGCTTACGAGCTTCCCTGCTGGTGGACCTTTCCACTTTGATATCTCGAGCACGCAACAGAACAATGTGTCTTTGCTTGCGACGACAACCAATACAAGTGGTGTCGCTACATCGAACTTTTCCGCAGGGCAGACAGCGAACTTGAATCTTGCAGTGACCAATACAACGGGATCTGTACAGACCATCAACTTCCCTACTGCACAGCAGTATCGTTTCCGTGTGGTGAATGTGGCAACGAATGCGGTTGTGCGAACGAGTGACTTTGGTCAGGTTTTCGCTCAGACTCCTTCGACCTTGACTCTTCAAGCGAATGGTACGCAGACCTTTACCTTCCCATGGAATCAGACAGACAACAATGGTGTTTCTGTACCAGCGGGTCAGTATCGTATTGAGGCAGAATTGACGGCTAATACCCTCCTCACGGCAGCACCGGTGACGGTTACTGTTGGGGGTGGACAGCAAGGCAATGTTCCTCCTGTGTTTGGAACAAACTTCATGCCATCGAATGGTTCTACCTTTACGACGGTTAGCCCAATGCAGCTCTCTTGGAGTGCAACGGACGCAAACAATGATGTACTCACTTACAAGTTGTACCTCATGAGTCAGAATGTGGGGCAGGCTGTTCCTTCTTTGGCGACAGTTATGGCCGCGCAGAACATGGTGAACATTGCAAGCAATGCAACAAGTTATAGTTTCACGCCAACACTTGGCCAGCAGTACTTCTGGGTCGTAACGGTTTCTGATGCATCTACGACGGTCAATGGAAGTACCATGCCTTTCACCTTCACGGTGGATGCATCTGTCGTGACAAATGCAGCTCCTGTGGTAGCTCTGTCCTCTCCAGGTGCAGTTTCTACGGCAGCAGCAGTGAATCTGACAACGGCGGGTTCTACAACCTTCTCTTGGCTTGGTTCTGATGCAGATGCAGCGGACGTGGCGAATCTTCGCTACAACCTCTACATTATGGAAGTGCCTCTTGCAGACAACGCAGTCTACACGCCAGCGCAAATTGCGGTGGCAGGAAATCTGCGCGCAGCCAATACGGCAGCAAGCAGTGTAACCTACACAACAACCGATCAGCGTAAATACTGGTGGACAGTGGATGTGACGGACGGTCGTGTTGCAAACCCAATTCTTTCGGTGAACAGCCCCTTTACCTTCACGGTGAACAGCAATGTGCAGACGCCTGCAAATCTTGTGTGGAATGTCCTCACAACAAATGCAGCGGGAAGCACTACACAGCAGAATACCTTTGCAGCGAATGAGAATGTCTTTACGACAGTGTCTGTACAGAATACGGGTGGAACGGCGCAGACCATAACCTTCAGCAATAACAACTGGTTTACGCAGACTGTGACAAGTGTTACAAGCGGACAGGTGGTGTTCTCACAGAATGCTGTGGGTAACGGCACAACGACGCTGACGCTCAACGCTGGTCAGACCTATACATTCCCTGTTATTCAGTGGAATGGAACAGATGCGAACGGTGTTCGTCTCAATGGAAACTTCAATGTGGGTGGAACGGTGAATGCGCTCAACTACAACCCTGTGGTAACGCCTCGCCAGATCACTCTCTTCGGAGCTTCGGCTGCGAACAATGCACCGGTCTTCACGAGTTTTGCTCCATCCAATGGATCAAACTTTACGACGGCTGCACCGATTGTTCTGACTTGGGCCGCTTCTGATGCAGATAATGATGCACTAAGCTACCAGCTCTACCTTGTGTCTCAGGCACTTGGACAGACGGCTCCAACCCTGGCTACGGTGATGAATGCAGGAAACCGTGTGACGCTTGCTGCCAATGCAACAACGCACACGTTTACTCCAGCCCTCAATACGCAGTATTTCTGGGTTGTTACGGTGACAGACGGTCGCGTTGCGACGCCTGTGGTTGGTGGCACTATGCCTTTTACGTTTACGATTAACCCAACTGCTGTCGCAAATGCAGGTCCAGCGGTAACGCTCACGACACCTGGAATTGCATCAGCGGGTAACCCTGTCAACTTGCTTACAGCAGGAAACACAGCGTTTACATGGGCAGGTTCTGACGCGGATGCAGCAGATGTTGCGAACCTTCAGTATCGCTTGTATGTCCTCGAAGTTCCTTTGAGCGACAACACGGTGTACACGTCAGCGCAGATTGCGCAGGCACAAAATATTCGTGGAAATACCAATCACCCTACGCAGTCGTTGACGCTCAATCTGAATGATCAGCGCAAGTACTGGTGGACGGTAGATATTACGGATCAGCGTGTTGCCCTTCCTGTTGGAGCCTTTAATGGTCCTTTTACCTTCACGGTGAATACGACAGCACAGGCGCAGAACCTGGTGTGGGATATGATTGTCACGGGTAGCCCAACATCTGTGACGCCTCAGGCGAGTTTTGATCAGAACCAGGTGGCGTACATCCGTACATCTGTTCGCAATACGGGAACAACAGCGCAGACGCTCACTTTCCCTTCTACGAACCTGGTGACGGTGACGATTCGCAACACAAGCAACGCAGTGATCTTTACGCAGAATGTCATTGGTACAGCAAATACCCTGACCATTCCTGCAGGAGGTACCATTGATCTTCCCGTGATGACGTGGAATGGTGCGAACTCCACAACAGGTGGACGAACGAATGGTACGTACAACGTGAGTGCAGCATTGCTTGCAACAAACGGTGTGGCGACCTTCCCTACGCGCAGCGTAACCCTCACAACAACTTCTACCGGTGGTGGAGGTGGCGGTGGTGGAGGCGGAGGCGGAGGAGTCTACTTTGGTGGTGGACCTGGTGGAGGAGGATCGAATGTGGATATTGCATCTCCATTGAACCTTCCTGTCACAGATTCAGGTGATCGTACATGGTATGGTCCGGTACGTTTCGAGCCATCCAATGGAGAAGTAAAGATTGCTTTGACGCATATTGATAACGCGACGCAGAACTGCGCGAAGTGGCAGAAGGATACGGTGGTAACAACGACGAACGGTCAGCGTTTCCTTGGAACCTATGCTCCACCGCAGCGTTTTGACCTCACGAGTGTCGATGGTGCAATACGCGGACGAATTCCTTCCGATGCAAAGACGATATACAATAGTTTCATTCAGTACGGTAACCTCGGTGAATACTACTCAAAGAGTGTTACACTCTGTGGAACACTTCCTGAAGATATTCGCAAGAAGGCAACAGATACGAGTAAGATTGCAATCCTGGGGTATGACCCTCAGACCATGCAGTGGGTACGCCTTGGTGGACTTTCTAACATTGCAAATGGACGTGACTTCTCGGTAACGGTGAGCAAGTCGATGATGATTGGATTCTTTGAGGTTGGAAGTACCGTTATCCCTGGTGGAAACAACGGAAACACCAATGGAAATCCCGTTGAAGATGATAGTTTCTGCCGAAACTTCGGTAGCCCCTTCACGGACACGGATGGTCACTGGTCTGAATACTATGTATGCCGCCTCTACCGTATGGGCGTGGTGACGGGATACATGGAAGGTGTGCTCAAGGGACTCTACGGTCCTGATCGCAGCATATCTCGTGCGGAACTCACAAAGATTCTTGTGCAGATGTACGGCTACGATACATCGAACGTGAATCCTCGCGGATCCTTCCGTGATGTGAGTGGTGATGAGTGGTTTGCTCCATACATCGCTGTTGCTAAGGAAAAGGGTATTGTTACAGGATATGCTGACGGGTACTTCCGTCCTTTCCGCAACATTAACCGCGCTGAGGCAATGAAGATTATTCTCTTCTCTGCAGGCCTTGCAACTGAAGGAAGTGTGGATGCAGAGCAGCTTCGTGAGATGGCGGATAGCGATAACTTCGCTGGATTCCGCGATATCCCTGAAGACCAGTGGTTCAGTGGATACATATCCATTGCGAAGCGTCTCGGTATTGTCTCTGGAAATAACGGCATGTTCCGTGCAGGAGATGAGATGACACGTGGAGAAATGGCGAAGGTTGCGTTCTTTGTTCTCGAACTGACGAACAGAAACTAAGCTGGCTTGGTGCGAAAACCCCCTCCCCTAATTGCAGGCGAGGGGGTTTTTGTTTGCGAGCGCGAAGGGGTACCTCTTGGGGGTAGTGTCACGATAAACGTGTACGGGGTGTTGCGGGCACAACTATCCTCTCTTTTTTGGGCGCTCCTGGTAGGATCACTTCAATGGTGAGTCGTTGCCCTTCCCTGGTAATCTCCACATCAAAGTCTGTCCGCCGGTTGCGTTTCTCGATAATCCAACGGTGACTTGAGGCGGTAAAGAGAAGGTTTTCGAGGGCTTCACGCATAGAGGTGTCTTGCGCTTCCGCAAGGCGTTTTAGTCGTGCCCATGCGAGAACATCCAAGCGAAAGGTGCAGGGTTTGGTTCCATATTCTGGTTCCTGAAAGTTGTCCATATAGCGTTGGTTACGTAGTAGTTTACACTTTCCGTGACACCATGTCGCGAAGGGATACCAACGCTCCCCCAGGAAGGTATTGTCTGGATCGTGCTCAAGACCATGCCTTGCTCTGGCTGGTATGACAAGCAACTTCTGTTCTTAGCGCGTACCAACACAAAAAAACCCGCCAGCGGCGGGTTTTCCATTCCTTACGTCCGTGCTTACGCTTTACCGAGGGTTTTTCCACCCTTGCTCCAGTTCACTGGGCAGAGCTCACCCGTTTGGAAGGCTCCTATAACGCGCTTGATCTCATCGATATTGCGACCAACAGGAAGATTGTGGACTATTGCTGCCTGCAAAACATTATCTGGATCGATAATGAATGCCCCTCGAAGGCTCATGCCGTCGTCGTGCAGAATGTTGAACATAAGAGAAAGCTCCTTATTCAAATCGGACAACATGGGGTAGGCAAGGTCCCCAATTTCTTTACTCCAGGCCTTGTGCGAATGCACAGAATCAATGCTCGCGAGGAGTACCTGCGTATTCATTGCCTCAAACTCCGCTGCTTTATCGGAAAGCTCAATAATTTCCGTCGGGCAGACAAAGGTAAAATCAAGGGGGTAGAAAAAGAGGAGTTTCCACTTCCCTTTGTAATCTCCAAGACTTACTTTGCTGAAATTGCCTTTATAGTAAGCGTCTAGCGTAAAGTCAGGAACCGTACTTCCAACACCGAGAACCATAAAGGGATGATCGTGATCGTGCATAAATTGTATGAATATGTGTAAAAACCTAGTGTAGTATAGGGGTTTCCTTGTTCACCTCGGTAGTCTTTTTTTGCGGCAGCGCCACATCCTTTTCTCCGTGTGCCTCAATAAAGGCTGTGTATTTCTTCCGCAAAACTATTTTCAAGACAACTAACCCTATGGCAGCGACAAATAAATAGCCAAGCAGAATTTCTGTGGATGGATCAAACAGGTCGATGGGGCGAAAGAGTGCCGCGTAGTGAAGCATTGACGGTTGAATTAGGAACTGGCACCATGGTACCTGTACCCACTTATCCCCGCAAGTCATTTGCGCGTTGCATGATTACACCTCCGTTTCAATCTGCACAAACACTTTGCGAGACGCATCCTTTTCTAAAGGCGCTCCAGAGCGACGCTGGCCTAGCTGCTCTCAAGGTCATGGAAGAAGCTAAGGGAAATGTTTTGCAGTTTCGCTTGCAAGGTGCATTCCCCTCCGGATTCCCTGCATTTCTCGCAACCCTGGTGCTCGCGCGTCAGAAATATGCCGATCGGTTTCCCCTCGCACATAATATGGTGTTTACGACCAGGGCAGCAGAGCAAGCGACGGGTGAGCGGATTGCCTACTATAAGACGCGCTTTGCTCATGGCGCAAAACGAATTCTCGTAGCATGCAGTGGGCTTGGTGGTGAACTCATGCACCTCGTGAGAGCATTTCCCCATGCCGAGATTGTGGCAGTAGATGCGGACCCGGATGTGTTGGCCTATTCTGCTTGGAACACGCTGCTTGTGGCCGACCACCCGAACCTGCAATTTGTCTGTGCCCGTCTAGAAGATGTGCTGCCCCACCTCGGCACCTTTGATCATTGTTTTTTTGATCCTGATCGCCGCACGGGCGGAAAGCGGCGTCTTGCTCTCGCGGACTATACTCCTGATCCGAATGTGCTTATTCCAGAGCTCCTCAATATAGCGGAAGCCGTCCACACCAAGGTCTCCCCCATGCTCCGGGACTTTGGCGTACATCTACCTCATGCGATTACCTGGATAGAAGAGGGTTGGACGCTCAAAGAATGTGTTCTCCATCATGGAACGGGTACCTACCCTTCAGTTGTGCATATTGAAGGAGAAAACATCCTTGAGGATCCAGTACTTTCGCCAGCCAGTCCTACGGCGCAGGAGTATTTAGTGGAGCTCTCTCCCGCACTTCTTCGTGCAGGCCAGGTTGATGTGGTGGCATCGGCCTTATCAGCGAGGCGCCTCCATCCAAAGTCCAGCTTACTCCTCACAAAGTCGCCTGTGGCGCACCCCATGCTGCGTTATTATGCGGTGGAAAAGCAGGTTCCTTTTGCACCAAAACAGCTGAAAAAACAGCTCAGGGGCCTATCTTTTGTAGTGAAAAAGCGCTTCTTCCCTCTTGAACCCCGGGAAATTCTACGCCTTTTAAGTGTGAAGGAAGGGGGCGATACGGTCCTTTTCTGTACCACCGTTGCACCTGCGACTCGCGTTGCATTTTTTTGCAAACGCGGCATAGTAGGCGCATGAAACAATGGACTATACAACCTGGGGAAGAAGGCCAGCGCCTCGACAAATATTTGCGCAATATGCTGAAGGCGGCACCTCTGTCGCTTATTTTTCGTCTCTTACGCACAAAAAAAATTAAGGTGAATGGCAAAAAGGCGGATCCGAGCTTGCGTCTCGATGCGGGTAGTACGCTTTCTGTGTATTTTAATGACGAGGAACTAGCAAAACTGATTGCGGAATCGAAGGAACGCCGAAATGCCCATGTACGTGTGGTGAAACCAACCTTCACGGTGCTCTACGAAGACGACGATATTTTGGTGGTGAATAAACCTGCGGGTGTTGCGAGTCATAGTGGCACGGGGACCGGTGAAAATACTATGATTAACCAGGTGCTGACCTATCTTGGCTTCACGGGTGAGGGAGCAAAGGCATCGCTTATTCATCGCCTCGACAAAGATACGTCAGGGACGCTGCTGATTGGGAAAAACCGGAAGGCCACCGCGCTACTTGGCGAACAGTTGGCGTCGAAGGGTTTTCATAAGGAATACCTTGCGCTGCTGGATGGTCTTTTGCAAGAAGATTCTGGGACGATCAAGAACACCCTCGCAAAATCCAGTGCACCAGAGCGCACCATGCGAGCGACGCTGGACACGGAAGGGGGCAAGGAGGCAGAAACCAAATATGTGGTGGAACACCGTTTTCCCGATGTGGGGGCAACGCTTGTGCGGCTCCAATTGCTGACTGGGCGCACGCATCAAATTCGTACACACATGGCGGATTTAGGCCACCCCTTGTTAGGTGACGACCGCTATGGAAACTTTGCCCGGAATCGTGCGGTGGCGAAAAGTCTGGGCATAAAGCGTCAGTTTCTCCATGCTCACCGTTTGCAGTTTCTGCATCCTCGCTCAGGGAAACCGATGACCATTGAAGCACCTCTTCCTGCGGACCTTACAACAACACTGACCCTGCTTGGCCATGGCAAAACGACAGACTGATATTCTAGAACAGCTGCTCCAGCTGTATCCTGATCCGACGACCGAACTGGTGCACCACAACCCCTTTGAGCTGCTGGTGGCGACCATGCTCTCGGCCCAATGTACAGACAAACGGGTGAATTTGGTAACGCCGGCCTTATTTGATGCCTTCCCTACGGCTCAAACACTTGCACAGGCAACGGTGGAGGATGTGAGGAACTATATCAAGACGATCAATTTCTTTCCGACAAAGGCCAAAAATCTTGTGGCCATGGCGAAGATGCTTGTTGTGCAGCATGGTGGTGAGGTCCCGAGTGCTCGTGAGGCGCTGGAGGCTCTCCCTGGTGTTGGGCGCAAAACCGCCAATGTGGTTATGGCCAATGCTTTTGCTATTCCTACCTTTGCGGTGGATACCCATGTGCATCGTGTGGCAAACCGCCTCGGTTGGGCGACCACCAAAACTCCCGAACAAACCGAACAGATACTGCTTAAAAAAATCCCCAACACCTGGTGGATTTGGGGACATCATCTGCTCATTTTGCACGGACGGGCTGTGTGTACGGCGCGGGCACCAAAATGCGGCGAGTGCCCTGTACGTGAGCAGTGTGCCTTCGGAAAGAAACTGAAGCAATAGTTACGACGTGCCCGTACTCCCGAATCCCCCTCGCACGGCATGATCATCGGCCTTGTGGTCTTCTATGAGTTCTGGCTGCACGGCCGGTAGAAGCACAGCCTGAGACCAGCGTTCGCCCCGCTCAATGGTAATGTCCTTTTCGCTGGGATTATAAAAACACGTCATGAGTTCATCCTCTGGTCCACAGTAATCTTGATCAATGACCCCCACCCCGTTGCCCACCATGAGGCCTTTTTTCTTGAGTGTGGAACTGCGGGAAAAGATAAAGAGCCCATATCCAGCGGGTACACGCACCACAAGATTATTCGGCACTAACGCCATTCCCTTCGCGGGAACGACGGTGGTGAGTCGTGCCGTGAGATCAAAGCCAATGGCGCCGCTACTATGGTACTCAGGCATAGCCAGGTCGGCATCTATTCGGTGGACGGAGAGCTGCATACACTATCGGGACAAAGGGTACGAAAGGGGCACTGCGTACAGGTATCAGGAGATGGTGTGGGAGAAAACTCCTCTTTTGTGATCTGTTTCCCGACCTGGTGGATGTACGCTCGTGTTTCCTCGCATTGTTCCTTGGAGCGGCGAGTTTCTATGAGCGCATCTTCCCGAAGAAAATACAGTGCCAAGGCGATGCTGTCGAGCCCCAGATAATCATGGAGCACCAGCGCATACAAACTCAGCTGCAGGTCCAAAGCAGTTTCCTCTGCACTCCGAAGCTTTCCTGACTTGTAGTCGATGACGATGAGTTCATTATTGCGCCTATCTATGCGATCTATACGACCGCCGATGCTGCAGCTTCCAACCTGTTCGTGAAAGGGGATCTCCACAGCGACGGTTTCAAGGAGCTCCTTGGCGTGATGCATATACCAGTTCCGAAGCAGGTGCATGCCCTCTTCTTTTGCCGCATACATCGCTGCGTGATCCGCATACCCCACGGATACCCAAGCGCTATCGAAGAGTTCAAGCAGACGCTCTATAGGCGGAAGAGTTGGTGTCGCTTCAAAAAAGAGAGACATTTGGCTGGGTTGCTGGAGTCCGTTCTCGAGACTTTTCCAGAGGCGTGTTCCCTGCACCTCTTGCGTAAACCGGTACAGCGCGTTATGCAGTGATGTGCCAAAACTCGCCTGCCACCAAAGCGGTGTGGGCAGTTTTTCCCTATATGTATACCAATAACGCTTCGGACAAGCGGCGTAGGTGTACAGATGTGAATAGGAAAGGCGCATAAACAAGCGATACGATCATGAGCACAGCTTACCTACAAATGTGTTTTTGGTGCAATCTTATCTTGATGCCGGCGCAAAATTGCGCGAATTTCCTCGAGCGCATCATCACGGGTTTTTTTAGCCTGCTCCACATCGTCGCTGTAGAGCTCGAGATTCTCATCGGTGAGATACCGCTTTATGGTAATGTACAGCTGCGTCAGAAAATGATACTCCTCCATTTTTTCCGCCTGACTAACAAGCCCCACTCGCAGTGTATCGAGAATTTTCTGCACTTGTTTTTTTGGTTCCTTGTGACGAATGGTCTCCAGGTTATGCATGCGATCTCCAAACTTCACGGCGAGGGAATCGTCGTCTTTGATTGCATTGATAAACTGTAGCGCAGACTTCTCCGATGCGGTGAGCATGCCTTTCTTTTTCCATTCGTCCCATTCCGGTTTGTTGGTCAGGTTGGTGACGAGATGCTCCATGCGCTCGCCAAATTGTGCGTTTATGTCCGTAAATCGTGCGTCCGTATCCTCAACGGTATCATGCAGAAGTGCCGCTATAATGGGAGATTCATTGTACAGGCCTTTTTCGTGTTTTTGATGATAAATCTCGTTCATGGCCACATAGAGCGGGTGCATGATGTAGGGTTCACCTGATTCCCGTACTTGATGCGCATGTTTTTCCGCCGCGTATTTGTAGGCGGAAAGTACTTGCTTGAGCAGGCTTAAAAACTCGACCTGCTTTTGCAAATTTAGATCTTGCACATCCGTTTTCGCCTTTGTCATGATCTCCTCTTCGAGTTCCTCGACGCTGCGCGACCCATAGCTTTCTTTCAAAAACAACAGCACTTCCTCCAGTTTTGAGAGAAAGAGCTGATCATGCTCGGGTGACGGTTTTGGCGCTTCCATGAGAAAAAGGAAAAATATCTCAGTACTATATCACAAAAAGCACTCTTTTGCAGCTATTTCATGAACTTCTCATGTACTTCTTTGAGATGTTTATTTGTAATGTTTGTGTAAATTTGTGTTGTGGTAATGCTGCTATGCCCAAGCATTTCCTGCACGGAGCGAATATCTGCACCATTGATGAGGAGCTCTGTTGCGAAGGAATGCCGCAAAACGTGTGGAGTGACTTTCTTTGTGATGCCTGCGTGGGCTGCATAAGACCGTACCATTGCTTCTATCGCGACGGTGGAGAGTCTACGCGCACCGGAATCGAGCACATCATCTGCCTTACTGGTACTCCGAGCGTAGTTCAGAAAGAGCGGAGCATGCCCATCTGTGCGTTTTTCCAGGTACGCTGCAACTGCTTCCTTTGCACGTTTTGAAACGAATACAAGGCGCGTCTTGCCTCCTTTTCCTTTCACCGTAAATTCACCACGATCAAGGGCTATATGTTCTCTGTCCAGCCGAGCAAGTTCACTAACACGAAGACCCGTAGAATACAGGAGCTCGAGAATCGCATGGTCACGCCGAGCGCGTAGCTCCAATTGAGTAAGATACTCAGCTCTAGGCTTTTTTCTTCCCCGTGCGGCAGCGGCGATCCGTTCACCAAGGACAAGATCAACAGAACGAAAAAGCCGCTCGAGTTCTTCCCTGTCGAGATATGCAACTTCACGTGTGGGCTCTTTTGCAAGTTCAATCTTCTCCGGTGCCAGTGTCTCAATATCATTTTTACGCGCATGTTTCAGGAAGGCCCTGAGTGCAATAATATGATAATTTTGCGTCTTCGTTGAGAGTGGCAGTCCACTTGCATCTTCAATGTTCGTCAGATGGAGCCTGTACCGTTTTACATCTTTTGCCGTAAGCTCCTCGAGGCGACGTTCTTCACCAAAAAATGCAGCAAAACGTCCTAAATAATGCCGGTAATTGCGCTGTGTATACTTCGAGAGTTGTTTTTCTACGCTAATATCCAGCAAATATTCTTCAAGATGATCACGGAGATTGGGCACGATGCTCGGTCGTAATGGTGCAGGGAGTTTTGGGTGGGCACTGAAGGTGAATGCCTCCATCAATGCTCGTATTGTATACAGTCATACCCAAGGCGGCAAGACGCGAAAGTACTTCCGGTGACGGATGCCCATAGGTATTGTTCACACCGTTCTGAAATGTGACAGCCTTTGGAGAAACAGCCTGCAGAAAATTGGAGCCGCTGCTTGTTTTGCTCCCATGATGACCACCTTTGAGAAACGCTGCACGAAGTGGCGATCCCTCCTTGAGCAGGGCCTTTTCGACGATTTCTTCTGCATCGCCCATAAGCAGCAAGCGATCTGTTGGGAGAACCAGCATGAGCACTAATGAGTGATTGTTTGCGTCAGGTGCCACGGGTGTTTCGAGGGGAGTCAAAAGATCGAGATATACTCCCACTTCCACCCGCAGGTCCTGATCTTTTCTTGCATGGGTGACGGTGATGCCTTTTCTTTGTGCCTTTGCAAGAATTTCCCGTATCCCCTCTCTTTGTTCAACTTCGTCGTTTAGGACGATCTCACCCACCTCCATGTGGTCTAAAAGCGCAAGAGTCCCACCGATGTGATCTTGATCGGAATGGGTGAGAAATACCATATCAAGCGCGTTCACAAACGGTGGGAGAACACGGCTTAGCTCCTCAAGGAGAACATCGCTTTTGGGCCCTGTATCGATAAGCACTCGCCTCCCTGTGGGTGTCTGAAGAAGTATGGCATCTCCCTGACCGACCTCCAAAAAATCGACAGATACTCCCACTCGCTGCACTGGAAGGTATGCAAGCGCTATATTTGTCGTAAGTATACAGAGGATGCTAACAATAACTGAGGCAAAAATGCAACGCATAGGTTTGGGCAAAGAACTAAGCCTTGCACCGTACATGTCTCCCAAATGCCTGTCCAATCATTTCCCCAGATACCGTTGTTCACTTCAAAAAACACCGTATACTGGAGCCAAATATCCGCAACAAAACACAGACATGCAGACGTGGAAAACCCTTCATATTGAGATAGACGACGAGCTTACTGATGTTCTCGAAAAAATGCAGGAGGCAGCAACTCCTCATGTTGCCCTCGTAATACCAGGCAGATCGCTCCTGCTGACGAGCATGATCAACCTTCGGTTAATACAGAAAAAAGCCAAGCTGCTCGGCCAGACAGTTGCGGTGGTAACGCGTGACGTCATGGGCAGGACGCTAGCGGAAAAAGCAGGCATGTTTGCCGTGCGACTTGTTGCAGATTTAGAATCAGTGGAGGCCGGTGCTACACCTCGACCTGTTGAGGAACATCGTGAAGACAATTTGCATCGTGGAAAGGCGCCTGCGAAAACACAGGCTAAGAAAACAACGCATGAGCCCATTCTCATGGGAAAAAAGTCGGTCCCTACCAGTAAAGCGAAATCGGGTCACCCAAAAAAGCGTGAACTACCGAAGACAGTCATGGGGAAAATTACTTACCTGCTCGGTCTCGACAATCTTGGGAAAAAGGAAGAAGTTCAGGAAGTTTCTCAGTTTCGTGTCAAAGTTACTCCTGCATCAAAAAAGGCCTTTGTCAGTATTCTTTCCCTGAGCCTCATTTTGCTGGTGGGTATCTCCGTTTTTGCCCTGCCCCATGCAACTCTTGAATTGACACCTAAGCTCGCCAATGTGCCGGTTTTTTCCAATATTACTATGACAGCGGCGCCAACGGATGTTTCTTCGCGTCAAATTCAGTATCAGGAAATTTCTGTGGAGTATGAAAAGGAATTTGAGTATGCGGCTACGGGAAAGAAGTTTGAAGGAACGAATGCAAAGGGGCGGGTGCGTATCTTTAACCGTGAAGGGAAGGCTCGTTCCATTGTGGGCAATAGTCGCCTGCAGACGCAGGAAGGGCTTGTTTTCCTTACCACTGGTTTTGTGACGGTTCCCCCAGCTCGGGGGCAAACGCCTGGAACCATCGATGTGGTGGTGGAAGCGCGAGATCTGGATGTGTCCGGTAACTATATAGGTGACCGGGGGAATATTGGTCCCACCAAATTCACCTTCCCCGCACTCACCTCCAGTTCCCAGCAGCTCCTGTATGCGGAAAGTTTCGAGGCGTTTTCCGGCGGGGTGACGAAAGTCGATCAACGCATTACTGCAACGGATATGGAAACGGCCAATAAAAATATTGTGACGGATCTGGAAATGCTTGCTGAAGAGGAACTGCGCGCGGAGTTGGTGCGCAAAAATCTTTCCGGTAATGTGGATCTGTTTGAGCCTGCTGATCCACGGTTTGTCTCCAAGGAATTACTTGGGGTCGAAATTCCCCGGGATCTTGTTGGTGCTGCGCAGCCAAGTTTCAAGGCAAAAGGTAAAATGCGTGTTCGCGCATACTATTATAAAAAAGATGACCTCGTTTCCATATTGGAATCTCACTTTAAGGATCATCAGCTGACCTATAATCAGCAACTGGTGGGTATGGATCGCTCTACTCTTTCCTTTGCAAACATTTTCCCACCGCGGGATGCACAAATTAAAGTGACGGTGAAAATGAATGGAGTGGTCAGCTATAGCTTTGCTAGTGATAGTGATGCCCTGATCCAGCGGATCAAAGATAACATCGTTGGGGCAGATCGGGCGCGGGCAATGGCTTATCTACAGAATCTCCCTGAGGTGGATGCTGTGGATATTCAACTCTCTCCATGGTGGCAAAAAACTCTTCCTACCTTGAAGGAAAATATTTCTGTACGTATCAAAGATGTAAGGAAATAAAAGAGCATGTATAAAAAAACCGCTTTCCACTGAAAGCGGTTTTTTTTTGAGCGGAGAATTACTCTGCCTTCTCAGCTTTCTTCGCAGGCTTTTTTGCAGCAGGTTTCTTTGCGGGGGCCTTTGCTGCTTTTGGTGCAGCTGCTGCCTCTTCTTTCTTTTCTGTCTTTGGAGCTGCCGCTTTCTTAGGAGCAGGCTTCTTTGCTTCCGTTTTTAAGCTAGATGCATCGAAGTCATACATTTCCTTTAATTTCGCATCGTTGAAACCGTATTTGTTCAGCTTTGCTTTTGCGGTCATTATGGCGTTTTTCATCCATTTCGTTGGTCCTTCGTTTTTCAGACGACCAAGAAGTTTTCCAAAATCTTTGATAGCGTTTTGCGCTTTCTTCGGGTTATTTTTTCCAAGTTTTTGCGGGCTGTAGAGAAGCCGTGCTTTGCCAGATGAAGCCATTCCTTCGGTCCATAAAGAGTGTAAATCGCAGAAAGTGTAGCGAAAAGCTGTGAACAGTGCAAGAGAATCGTGTATATACCACTGCTTTCGTGGAAAATCTTGTCATCGAGCTACGCTCTGTTACCATACGCGTACGCGCCCGCATAGCTCAGTTGGATAGAGCAGTGCCCTTCTAAGGCAAAGGTCGATGGTTCGAATCCATCTGCGGGTACCAAATATACATCAATGAACAAAGTACAAAGGAAAGAGTGAGTTCTTTGCGTATGTTCGCTGATGGATTCGAAACCAGTGAGTGAAGGAAGGCCCTAATGCCTTCCGGAGTGAACCTTCGGGGCTCCGCCGCAGATGAGACGAACGCGGAGCGCTCAGCGACGCAGAGAGTCCATCGTGAGGTGGGCGAATCCATCTGCGGGTACCAAATGTGTCTTACGTCTTCACCGGCCCATCATAGGTTTTGACTCCATTTTCCAACACAATCATTCGCCCTCCAATGTATTGAATGATATCGCTATTGTGTGTGGTCATTATCACCGTGGTTCCCGCTTCGTTAATGGCGCGGAGAATATCCACAATACTTTTTGCTGCTGTTTTATCGAGATTTCCCGTTGGTTCATCGAGGAGAATCATTTTTGGATTATGTACCAAAGCGCGTGCAATTGCCGTGCGCTGCGCTTCACCGCCTGAGAGTTCACTCGGATACTGGTTTTGACGCCGCAACAAACCAACCTGATCGAGCGCCTTTGGCACCAGTGTATGTATAGTCTCCAGAGATTCGCCACAGACTTCTAGGGCAAAGGCAACATTCTCATACACTGTTTTATTTGGCAGGAGTTTATAATCCTGAAAAACAATACCAATGTGCCGCCGATACATTTGTACCGTATCAAAATCCATTTGCTCAATATGATTATCGTCAATCACGAGGGAGCCGGAATCCGGCTTGTGCTGCCCAATCATGAGATGCATGAGAGTACTCTTCCCTGCACCTGATGGTCCGGTAATACAAACGAATTCACCAGGAGTAATGTCCGCAGAAAAACCATCAAGCACAACGCGTGTTCCAAAACTCTTTGTGAGGTGTTCTATATGAATCATAGCTTTAAGCGAAAATGGATGGAATGTAGAGAGGGTCCTTTAGCTCGTCCATTTGGGCAATCAAAGGAACACTTTCTATGCTAATTTTACCTTTATATAACTGCTGAATATCGCCACCGTGCTTCAAGAAGTATTGCACTTTTTGCAGTCCAGTAAAGTAGACAAGATCTCTTGTGCAACCTCCTGGCTGAGATGTATCGCCAATACCTCGTTTTACGCGGTATATTTTTCGAAAAGATGACCGCAAAGGATTGGCAATTTTTGCTCCAGGCTTGAAAAAGACCTGAACCAGCGAGCTATCCATGGCATCTTTAAAGGTCAGCGGCATCACTTCGAGCGTCTTCAAATACGTCAGTGCAGGTGTAAAGACATGAAGATTTTTCGACTCAAGATTCACGGTTTGGTTATACACAGCTAAGCCTTCCTCGGTTTGCAAATAGCCTGCCGTACCATTGGTCATAATACGATAGGGCTGGGCTAAGCCATTTTCCAGGCGAAGAATATGTGTATCGATTTCATGTGCAAAGAGCTGTTTATTGTGTTCCTTCGTAAAATGAGCGTCATTGCGCAGATACAAAACACGTTTCTTAGATTTTCCAACACTGATGCGGCTTCCGTGATTCCGTTTAACAATCGTCCACTCCCTATCGAGGCCATATTTATGCAAATGCTCCACAATATATGGTTCCAGTTCCTCCGCTGTCAGCCGATGTTTTTCCATAAAAGTATCCCGCTGTTTCTTAAAGAGAACATACAGCTCGTGCGCTTTGACACTGTATTCCTGATTAGCCTTCGCGAACAGTTGCTCGGAAAGCTCTGTGTATCGCTCTGCGTCCTGTCCTACGGCTTGATAAAAGTTGAGTTTTAGAAGCAGTTCATCTTTTTTTTGTGCGAATAACTGTCCACGCAGATCATCCTCTGCGATGGCGATCTTTTCCACTTCATCATGCAGTGCCATAAGCAGATCCTTATCTTCTTTGTACACAAAGGTTGGATTATAGTTCCCCTTCTTTTCCTCAAAAATTTCCATTTCCTCATGGTAATTGACGGCGAGTAGAGAGAAATGCTTTGAAATGAGTTTTTCCACCCGGGAAAGTTTTTTATCCGTTTCACGCCACTGACGGACGATTTCCTGTTTCTTCATTTTATTCTGCGAGGAAGATGGGCGCTGTGTGGTTTCCTCATGCATTTGCGGCATTTCCTTCGTCTCGTATTTATAGGGGTCGATCAGCACATTTTTGAGCTCGCGTTTTCCAATGATCACATCAAAGGAACTTGCATCCATTTCGAGCGGTTTAAAGATACTCAGAGACTTTTTATCAAGAATCTGATAGCGCATTTTGAGGTCACCATTCTCGGTTTTAATGGATGGATGCTTCTCAATGAGGCTTTCTGCCAAAGAACTATCGATATAGTTTTCTACGAGACGTGGGTTGATCTTTGCCTGAAACTGTCGTGGACCGCCTGGTAGATGCAATGTGATATACTCCTTATTCCCCATGATCGTTCGGCCGGACAGCATTTTGATATCCCGCTCCATTTTGCGGCCAAAGAGCGCTTTCGCTATGGCTATTCCGCGCGCAACAGACTTTACCTTGAGGCCTTCAACGCGGCGAAGGCGTTTACGGAGAGGTACCAGGTTGGCCACCTGCACCATGAGTCCGGGCCTTGCATTGACTTCAAGGAGTATTGGACCATGGCGATCGAGAGCAATGTCTACCCCGAGGTAGCCAATATTCGTGATGTATTGCGCTTGCACTGCCATGCGCAGAATTTCATCCCAATAGGGCACGGTGAAACCTGTGAGATTACCAATGCCCGGTACTTCATGCACCAAACCATCATGCTGAACGAGATAGGTTAAATCCCCCTTGGCAATATCAATACCTGCGCCAACACCTCCCGAGTGGAGGTTTGCCTTACCATCAGAGGCTGCCGTAGGTAGGCGCAGCATGGCAAGCACCGGTACCAGGTTAAACACGATAACGCGCACATCCGGCAATCCCTTATAGGTGATGCCCTGGAGTTTACTGTGCGTAATGATGCGCTTTTCAATGAGTGCGACATCAGAGTACCCCGTCGCGTTGAAGGCCCCCTGTACGATGGCCTGTAAGTGCTTCTCCATATCAGCATAGGTGAAACGGCGACCGCTGACGGTAAGCCATCCATAGGGACGTCGTTCGGAAAGAACAACAATTCCATTCCCACCCGAACCGTTATTTGGCTTGATAACGATGTCCGCAGGAAGTTTTCGGAGCGTCTCGGAGGAGATATCCTGTACCTTCCGAAAGGTAGCAACAAGTTTCGGTACACGAATACCCCGTGCCTGCAGAAACTTCTTCGTCTTGAGTTTACTGTCGGCTATGGCAACTGCTTTTTTTGAATTGTATTTCTTGATATACAGCAGCTGACGCGCGTTGATACCAAGAATATCTCGAGGGGAAATCATATTATTCTTCTACATCGTGACGGAATAATTCACGAAAGCGCATGTATTCTACCACGCGAAGACCTGTATATCGACCGAGGAGGTATTGGATCACAAAGGGAAGGAGCACAAGTTCCGGAAGCGCAAGAAGCAGAAGCTCCATTTGATCGTTCCGAATGATAAAATAACTAATGATCACAGCAAAATACGTCGCAAAAAGTCGCAGGTATTCCTTGGGGTTTTCTTTGTTGTACACAAGAATCGACAGTTTATCTGCTTGCAGCGCAATGAGAAGAATAGGGACAATGGTGAGCACTGCTCGCTGACTCGTTGAGGTATCAATACCGTAACTGAGTCCAAAGAAGGACCCTACCACGACACCTACAAAGACGGCGAGGGTGCTTGCGCTCAAAAGAAGCGTCATTTTTGACAAGAACAAAATATTCAGCCGTGCAAGGATAAACCGCATAAGGACCCCAACGACCACGGCGACAACCATACTAATGGTTGCGAGAGTCCCTCCCACAATATAAAAACACAAAACGAGAACCATCGTCTGAAACAAACCTACGGTTTCAACGCCAATCAATTGTTTGATAAAACCAATAATCGTGAGCAAAAACGGCATAAACAAAATAAAGACAAGAATCTGCCCTGGAATACCATTGGCTATTCCTGCAGATACGAGCCAGGAAAGTGCCATAATAGGCCATTCACCTGCCGCTTCTTTTGTGAGTTTCACATATTCATCCTGCGGAAACTTGGTAACGAGATTTTGTGGCGCGTCACTGGAGATAAGAAAGCTCAAGGTGGAAAAAGGATCACGACTCACCACCACCAGTTCCTTTGGCGAAAGCCGTCCAAGCATGCGCGTACTGATGCGTTGAGACAACCAAAGACTGTCTTTTGTGGTCACCACAATGGTTTTTTCTGACAAATCCACAAGACCCTTTCCTGCCTGCATGGAGATTTTTGTGAGGGCGGACAAAAAGGATGTACCGCTTGGGCCTCCAACGATGACAGCAGATTGGGCAATGACATCCGTTTGTCCTGCAAGCTCCTCTGAAATGGCATCTTCCGTCAGAAGTGGATTGCCTTCCCTACTGGCAATGACATGCAGGTACGTCCCATATTTTTCCGCCAAATCTGTAAGCGTCGGCAAATTATTGTCGAGGATAGTTCGATCACCGTTGTAGAAAAACGTGACAATCTGTTTGTATGCAAAAATGATTGTCTCTGATGTATAGGTTTGACCATCCACCACAACACTGAGTTTCACCGTGTATTTCCCTGGTTTGTCGTAGAGATGTACTGCTTCCACACCATTTTCCTTGGTCCCGTCTCCAAAATCCCATGTGTAGACGGCCTTCGCATCTTGAGGAATGGTGCTGCGTGATGCATCCAGGATGAAGCGTTTCCCCATTTCTACTTCCGTTCGTCCGGAAATAACGGGACGAATCACTGGAGCAAGCACAGTTTCTACGACCTTGTCAGTAGTGTTCTGATTTGCATTTTCCAGCTGCTGCGCTGAAGCAGAAAAGAGGGAAAGCGTGAGGGTGCAAAGGAGCAGAGCAGAGGTGCGCGTTATAAGAGAGGGCATGGAGAGATGGTTAAACGGATTCATCGGCGAAGTCAAAACGTCGCTCGGGTACAAGGAAGCGACCCTGTTCAATTTCAAATATCATTTCACAGTGTCCCACGGGACCATTACGGTTCTTTCGTATAAAGACATCGGCGCGTTTTGGCTCCGGTGTATCTGGATCATAATAGGATTCGCGGTAAAGCATGAGAACTACATCCGCATCTTGCTCAATAGAACCTGATTCTCGGAGGTCAGAAAGAGCGGGTTGCTTGTTAGGACGTTGTTCCACATTACGAGAGAGCTGAGATAGTGCAATGACAGGCACTTGTAGCTCGCGTCCTATGGCCTTGAGTGCGCGGGAAATCTCGGAAATTTCCTGAACACGGTTCATGGGATTGTTCCCTGTCATAAGTTGTAAGTAGTCGATCACGATCATATCCAGACCATGTTCCATTTGCAGCCGACGCGCCTTGGATTTAAGCTCCGAGACCGTGAGACCGCCGGTGTCATCAAAGAAAATACCTGCCCGCGAAAGATCTTCCAGGGCGCTACCCATGCGGGAAAAGTCGTCAGCATCCAGAAGACCCTTCATGAGTTTGGTGGCATCGACGCGTAGGTAACTACTGAACAAGCGGTCAACCATCTGCTCTTTCGGCATTTCGAGAGAAAAGAACCCGACATTCTTTTGCTGGTCAATGGCGACGTGCTGGACCACATTGAGGGCAAATGCAGACTTACCCATGGAAGGTCGCGCGGCTATAATGACGAGCTCGCCAGGCTTCAGTCCCTGCGTGAAAAAATCGAGGTTACTAAAACCATAGGAGTGTCCGCGAAGTTGATCCTTATTATCGTTATCATTTGCCTCACAATATTCATCGTAGCGTTTATCTACAATGTCCTTAATATGGACAAAGTGATTGCGCACAAAGGTTTGCGTGACCCCAAAGAGACTCTGCTCGGCCTTTTCGAGGAGCTCAGGCAGCTCTTTTTCCGTCTGAAATGCAAGAGACGTAATATCCTGCCCGCTTTTGAAGAGATTGCGGAGCACGGATTTGTTTTTCACAATCAGCGCATACTGATACACATTACTCGAGCTTGGGCACTCTACGGTGAGGTGGGCAAGGTACGTCGGCCCCCCTACGCGCTCTAGGAGATTTCTGTCCTTGAGCCAATCGCTGATGGTCAGGACATCAATGGGTTTGTGTGCCTGAAATAACTCAAAAATCCCCGTGTAGATATCGCCGTGAAAAAGCTCGTAAAAATCTTCGGGTCGAAGCAATTCGGCGATCTTGAGAACGGCGTCCTTATCAATAAGACAGGCACCAAGAACGCTTCGTTCAGCTTCCAGACTGTGTGGGGGGATGCGCAGCTGGTCAGACACGGCAAAAGAGTGAAGGAGTAGAATCGTGGGGGTTTATTTTCTCGTCAGGTACTCAACCATGAGTCGAACACCATAACCTGTCGCAAAATCGGAGTGTATACCATCGCCCTTAGATGTTGTCGCAACACCTGCAATATCCATATGTACCCATGGGATAGAGGCATCTACAAATTCTTTGAGGAAGATACCACCCATGATGGTGCCTGCGACGCGTTTCTCACTCACATTAGCAATATCGGCAATATCACTATTCATGAACTTTCTATAATCGTCTTCTAAAGGCAATTGCCAGACATGCTCACCAACTTCCTCGCCGAGCATGTGTAGCTTTTCCATGGCCTCCTGGTTTGTTCCCATTACCGCAGCGTATTTTGGCCCTAAGGCGACTGTAACAGCACCCGTGAGTGTCGCAAAATCCAGAATTTCCGTTGGCTTTTCCAAAGACGCATAGGCAAGAGCGTCCGCAAGAATCAAACGACCTTCGGCATCTGTGTGCT
The DNA here is from genome assembly GCA_002783265.1 of Candidatus Gracilibacteria bacterium CG17_big_fil_post_rev_8_21_14_2_50_48_13. Taxonomy (GTDB): domain Bacteria; phylum Patescibacteriota; class Gracilibacteria; order 1-14-2-50-48-13; family 1-14-2-50-48-13; genus 1-14-2-50-48-13. The sequence goes on from PFFG01000011.1 coordinate 22,189, forward strand.
TTATTTCTACCGTTTTACCATTGAAAGCCGTATAGACATCATCTGGTTTGAAGGCACCGCCGTCCACGGAGTTCTCAACAAAGGGAAGGTAGGCTATGACGTTCACCTCCGCACCGAGACGTGCAAGGGCATGCATGACACCCATAACGAGTGCCGCGCCACCCATGTCACCCTTCATAGTGTTCATATACGTATCAGGCTTCACCTGCACGCCACCCGTATCAAAATTCACACCTTTTCCGACCAGTGCAACAAACTTTTTGTTGGCAGGGTTTCCCATATAGGTCACCTTTGCGAAATGGGGATCTTCGCTACTTCCCTTTCCTACCGCCCAAACGAGCTGCATGCCCATTTCCTGAATTTTCTTTCCATCAAAAATTTCCACATGGAAAGGCGCATTCTTTTCATCAGATTTCAAAAGATACGCTAAATACTGTGGTGGAGTTGCATTACTGGGTTCATTGACAATATCTCGTGTCCATGCGATGGATTTCGCAATCTCCAGTGCTCGAGCAACCGTTGCGGTATATTCTTTTGTTGGCTTTTCGAGAAACAAAAGAATCTGCTTTGTTTGTTCTTTGGCTTCATTTTTCTTGCTCTTGTACTTCGTAAAACTGTAGGTGGCGAGGACGCTACTGAGGACAAGTTCTGTCAGATAGGAGGTATAGGCATCACCCGTCGCTATATGTGCCGCAAGGACTGCCAGCTCTGAACCCTTATGCAAATGGGCACGAACCGCGTTTCCTAAAGGGCGCTGTACATGTCTTGGAAGAAGTTTTCCTTGTTCCCCAATGCCTACAAAGACGAGATAGGTTTTCCCGTCATTAAAAATATACTGCTGGCCCTCTTTTCCCGTAAAATCTTGCGATGTGAGCATCGATGCAAAGTCGGACAGTTGCTGCGGAAGCAATAAAGTGTCTTTGTCATGGGCAACCGGAACAATACAACGCATCCCTGTGGGGAGAGACTGTTCGATAGCTCGTAGATCAACGGAGAGAACCATAGAATTTGTGATTGTGTATAAGCCGATTCATTATACGGAGAAGCGCAAAGAGTACAATAAAAAAGGGTTCAGGAGCGGGATGCTCCTGAACCCAAGAATCCATTGATTACTCTTCGTGTTCTTTCTTCTGTGCGCGAAGTGTTGCCGAGAGTTTTCCTGTATAGTGTTCCACACTACGTAGCTCGAGAAGTTTTTTGCCATCAAAGGATGGGAAATATTTGCTCAGAAGCTCTTTTGGCATATTGACCACATAGCGAATGGAATATCCTTCTACATTTTTCGGCAGATCTTTTCCGAACAGGACATCAATGGGTTCACCACCACCTTCAGGAATCAAATACATTTCTTCGATATCGAGTACGGTCAGGAGCGTTCCTGGTTTCGCTTTTGCAAAGTCCTTGAGAACGATCGTGCTCTTCTCATCTTCCGCCCATGTATTTAGGTAGAAGCCAATGTAGCGGACATCCAAATCCTTTGTACTGAGTGGCTGTCTTGACTCCCACGTGAGCTGCCCGATGCGATTCGTCTTTTCCAGACTCTGTAATTCCTTGCGGTCGATACTAAAGAGGACGAGATTACTCTTTCGCATCATGCGTGCTCCGAGCATAATGAGGAGAAGCACAGCAGCGCCACCTAAAATCCACCAATACGGGAATGTGTCGAGTAAGATGGAGCCATCCGCCGCCATGGTGAAAGGTATGGTTACTTTTTCACTACGCACATTATTAGGTAGTGTAGCGTACAAAACGACTTTGTGTGGGCCAGGATTCAGAGCGCGTGCTGAGGTCACCACAAACTCACCGGTTGGTGTGTCACTGATGACGGCCGACGATGCAAGGGTACTGCGGAAGTGACCAATAACCGTTGAGCCAAACACGGTGGTTCCATAGACCTGGGGCTTCATTTTTGTTGATGTGATTTTCGTCACATCGGGAGCGGGTACATTGAGACTGTTGTCGATAATGAAGTACACCGTTTGTGACTGTCCAGAATTATCTGCATACACCGCTGCAACACGGTGGTCCCCCTCTACAAGATCCAGAAAAGGTTCAATCATGAAGGTTCCACCTTCATCGACGGTATCTTCCCCAATGAGCATTTCTGGTTTGCCTTCCTTCATTTCGTACAAGCGCACATTAGCGCCGGGTTTTCCATTACCTACCACGAGCGGTCGTGGGTCCTTTGTACGCATGCCATCTTTGACATTGGTAATGATAAGTCCTTCTGTGCTTGGTGTACTTTCTTTGCTGAGTGGGTTAGACCCATGATTTAACACCTCTTCACCATCAGAGATCTCATCTTGATCCGTATCGTGGTAAAAAGGATCTGTCCCCATGGCAAGCTCTGCTTTGTCGGAAAGCCCATCTCCGTCACTATCGCGCAGACCAACAGTATTGAGGGAACCAGTTGGCAGCCCCCGAAGCAAGCCGCGGTCGTTGTATTCTTCGTACTTAATATTATACGTCTCTTCAGGTGATAAATTGAGCGTTGTGGACAAAATCTGAGGATTCTTACAGGTCTCCCGTAAAAGGGATGTAATGGAATTTTCACGCACAAACTGCTCTGGTGTGTAGGGACATGTGGACATGCCCGAACCAGAACCCGTATCCGGTGCTGCGCTTCTCGTGATAACATCCGTTGTGGTCGTGGTAACAACCGCTGTTGGTGTTTGTCCGGACGTTTGGGTCGTTGCAACGGCAGTATCGCCCGGAAGTGGACCCGTATTCGTCAAATTGGCGGAGAGTGGAACACCGCTACTTCTCGTAATGGAATCAATATAGGCTTTGAGGGCTTGCTCTTGATCTTCCTGAGCGGAACGAATAATGGCATCCAGTAAGCGATAGTCTGGTTCCAGGGTGACGGGAGGAGTTTCTGCCGTCGGCTCCTCTGCATTCACGCCAAAGTTAAACCGATCACTGAAATTGACGGAACCACCACGGGTATTTTCACCGCGCACACCGATAATATACACATGGTTGTTATCAAAGGTTCCCGGCGTTTCTAAAATCCATTCCTTATTGCCATAGGCGAGCAATTCAACGGCTGAATCACTGGAAAAACTGGTTCCATTGTAATATTTCCCCGTCGTTTGATCATACACACGGACAAACACCTTGGCGATGTCCAGCGAAGGGTCGGTTACCTCGCCAACAATAGCGGGAATACGCGCATAAATTTTTCCTGGTGTAGGAAAGGTCAGATTGAGTCCCTCAGCAGTGGTTGAATCTGCAATGGAAACAGGCGTCTGTTGGGCTGAGGCAGATATGAATTGTCCGCCCGCAAAGAGTAGACTGAGCGCAAGTAAAGTGCTTGCGACAAAACGTTTTTGTGCGATCCTCATGGGTCACCGGTGTTAGGTTTTTGTGTGCGTCTCCTGCCTAGGGCGTGCCATCTATTCAGGATTCAAAACATTGTAGCACACAAAACCTATTTCTATCAACCCTCTCCGAGCATCTCGAGCATAGGAGGTGAAACATAAATTTTGTTTCGGGCATCGAAGGTGACTTTTGCGAGTAAACCGGTTTTTTCGCATCGTTCTAGAAGGATACTTGCATTGGGCTTCGTCAGAGAGGTAACCTCCGCAATTTCTGCAAGCGTCGTATGTGGATGGCTTGCTAAATGCGGGACGAGTTTTTCAAGATGGACAAAGGAACGTCCAAAATCACCTTGTATACTGCGCAGATGCTTCCAAAGGCGGAGATATCCGGAGGTGCCGTGCAATGCTGCGTTGAGGCTTTGCTCACAAATTTCTTGCCAACGATTGGCCCAGAGAGGCTCTGAGGTTTCTAGGTCACCAAGAAGATCGCGTGCGTAGACCTGCTTTTGTTGGGCAAGTCCGTAGCTGAGAGGAAGGAGAAGTGATGAAGGAATTCCCCAAAATGCAGCAACTTTTTGGGTCCAGGCACGAATCCAGAGTGCGTTGTCTTTTTGGAAAGGGAGAAGGAGAAAGGCGTACTGATGTATGCTCCCCAGTTTTTCTAGAGGGTCGCTTCCGGGCCCTTCGTTAATTGCTTGCATCAGAGCCTCAATATGCTGAGAAAGTATGCTAGCGGGTGGTGCAGTGTAGACCGCTGTTTCCTGAGAAGATCCACCGATCCAGAGGTCGGAGGATCGAAACTCTGCCCGAGTCCCTGTCACTGCAGCATACACATGCAGCAAGTCTTCACGCGTCAGGAGAGGATGATCTTTTGCTGTCAGGTGTTCTTCCGCATCGCGAAGTCTTGTCACATATTCTGCTGCGGCTTGCTGAAAAAAAGCAAGCCGATGTGCCGCAGGTGAGAGATGACTTATGGCTGCTTCAGGGAAATCAATGGTGAGATTGGCCCAAGTGTTTATAGAAGAAAGGACTGCGAGAAGACCCTGTGCGTGCTCCGCCTCATGAAAAATCATGTCGAGTTTTCCAAGGGTCCGATAGAGGGAGGTTCTTGGAGAAAATGGTGGTTTACGACGTGAAAATTCAGGGTAAAGGGCAATACTACCAGTCATGGGCGCTCCTTTTGTTACGATTTGAGGTTTATTCGAAACAAAAGTACCATAGTGCCTCATTCTTGCAAGTCTTCCTTGGGGAGACCAAGGTTCCGACGAAGACCTTTTCGTTTAGATCTCATGAGTGGCGTTCCTGCAAACTTTTCGAGAAATGCAGCATCTGATCGGAGCGCTGGGTCTTCTGGATCGAGGGATGTGTACCGCGGTGAAAAATCTGGCACGGTCGTCTCTTTATTGCGCAGTCGATTGTTATAGGGGCAGACTTCCTGACAAATATCACAACCAAAGGTTCTGCCCTTCATGGCTTTCTTCACCACCTCTGGAATCTCATCTTCTTTACTTTCAATGGTGTAGTATGCAATACACTTGGTGCTGTCCAGCATACCGTCTGCAATAAAAGCACCCGTTGGGCATGCAGTTTGGCAACGATCACACGTCCCGCACCGCCTGATCGCCGGGGCATCATGCTCCAGTTCCAGTGAAGTAAGAACTTCCGCAAGAAACACGTAACTTCCGAATTCCTCTGTGATCAACATACCGTTTTTCCCAATGAATCCGAGCCCGGCTTTTTCTGCATACGGTCGTTCCATAAACGGTCCGTAATCCACATATGAGCGGAAGGTCGCTTCCGGAAATTCTTTTCGCAAAAGAAGAATTAAATGCTTCTGCATAGAAGCAATAACTTTATGATAATCTCGACCCCGTGCATATCGTGCAATCACGCCATCTTCTGGCTCTGGTTCCTTTCGACTGAAATAATTGAGGGCAAGCATAATGACGGACTTGGCTTCCGGAATAACAGCACGAGGGTTTGTGCGGCGCTGCACATCGGAGAGCCACTGCATACCACCGTTGTACCCTTTTTGGATCCATTCTATATATCGGTCTCGTGCCTCTGGGATAATATCACTACTGGTGATTCCACAGAGATCGAAGCCTACCTCTATTGCACAGGCTTTAATATGGAGACTTGCTTCTCTTGGAGACATGGCACGAATAAGAAATTTGCTTTCCTATCGTGCGAGTTCTAGTTGAGAAGTCAAGAGACGAAGGGTTTGCACAACACCCTTAGGCTTATGCAGATGGGAAGAAACTGTGTCGACCTGGTTTTGAAGAATAGCTTCTGCAAGAGGTATAAGTGCATCAATATTTTGCGTGTGGGCAACATATTCGGCAAAGGCTGATCGAAGTATTTCCATGTTTTCCGTATGATTCTGAAACCACGCAATTTTGCCATATCGGCGCTCAAATTCTGTCGCTAAGGATTCAAAGGTATAGCTGTCGATATCAATGGAATGTTTTGCCTTGGTTTCGTACATACCCTTCCATATAATAGTGCTGTCTTCCATATGTAACATGGACCGCAGGAGGACAGCGAAGAGAAGCGATTGGCTGTTTCGGGAACAAAGAATGGAGATCATGGGGGTGGGGGTTACGGGTCAAACCTACTATAGGTGATAAATTTATCACCATCAAGATAATTTTCAAAAATATGCACAATTTCTATAAGGCTGCTTTGCTTGTGATGCTATTTGCTTTGCCAACGGCTCATGCAGCTTCGGGGATCCAAAATATCTATCGTCTGGATACCACAGTCCATATTCAGCAGCCCGTCGACGGCGATGTCGTGGCCTTTGCTGGTGATCTCATTATTGATGCTCCTGTCTCCGGTGATGTCCTGACGACGGCAGGTAAGGTAGAAATCCATGCGCCTATTGGTGGAGACGTTCGGGCACTTGCTTCAAGACTTTTGATCGGTGATGCTCATGTGCAGGGAGATATTCAATACGTTGGTTCGGAGTTTATTTTATCCCCTGCCGCTTCTGCCTCGGGTGTACTTATGGTGCAGTCTGGCCAGGCAATTGTGCAGGGGCAAACAGGTTCTGGGTTTACATTAGAAGCATCAGATATTACTTTTGGCGGTGCACATCAAGGTCCTGTCTCTCTACGCTCTTTATCTCTGCAATTCCTAGGAGGGACAACGGTAAACTCACTTCTGTCGTATGCGAGTGACCAGGTTCGTGATGCATCTGCCGTCACGGCTGGGACGATCGAGGTCCTATCGCAGGGAATAAATTCTCTACAAGAGCAAGGTATGATGTTTCTGTGGAGTACGCTTCTGAGTGCATTTGCAGCGCTACTTTTGGCGATTTTGCTCCGCCAATGCGCACCGCAATTTGTCACCCAGGTCACGCAGAAATTGCGTGAAAAAGGTACGGCCAATATTTTTTGGGGAGTGTTGTTCTTTTTCCTCTTCCCCGGCTTTATGAGTCTGCTGATGGGTGGGGTCTTGGCTCTGTACCCTCTTGGTCTTGCGTTCTTGCCACTCGTTTTGGTTGCTGCGCTTGTGTACATATTACTCTTTCTTTTGGCACCGGGAGTTTTCGTCCTCACACTTGCGCTTCATCACATGGCAGAGACAAAATCACGTTGGCAACGATGGACTGCCCTTCCGACGGCTTCACTGGTTTTCGGTCTTGCCATGAATCTTCCCTTTGTCGGTACGATGCTGCTTTTTGCCATCCTTACCTACACAGCTGGAGCTATCCTCCGACCGCAAAAAGCCTAAGGGTACTTCTTTACGGCCGTGACTCGAGTTGCGCACGCGCATCCATCAATTGATCGCGTATTTGCGCTGCCTTTTCAAACTCCATATTTGCAGAGAGAACATCCATCTCAAATTCCAGCTTACCAATAAGTTTTTTGAGCTCACGCTTAGGCAAGGTTGTGATTGAGGAGCGAGCAGCAGTATCCTTCGTTTTTTTACTTTCCATCCCCAAATCCTTAATACTCGAAATAACCGTCTGCGGTGTAATGCCACGCTCTTCGTTGTACGCGATTTGCAGTGCCCGGCGACGTGCCGTCTCCGATATGGATTTCTGCATAGCGTCAGTGATTTTGTCCGCATACATGATGACGCGGCCATTGCTATTGCGGGCAGCTCGACCAATGGTCTGCATCAGGGCACTTTCACTGCGAAGAAAGCCTTCCTTATCCGCGTCGAGAATCGCCACTAGGGAAACTTCAGGGAGGTCAAGCCCCTCACGCAGGAGGTTAATACCCACAATGATATCAATATGTCCGAGGCGTAAGTCTCGCAGTATTTCAAGCCGTTCGATGGTATCGATATCCGAGTGAATATATTTCACCCGAAGCGCAAGATCCGAGAGATAATCCGTGAGTTCTTCTGCATTGCGTTTCGTCAGTGTTGTAATCAGAATCTTTTCACCACGTGCAAGATTGATGCGAATCTCCGAAAGGAGGTCGTCAATGTAGTGCTGTGTTGGTCGAACAAAAATTTCCGGATCAAGAAGGCCAGTAGGACGAATAATTTGCTCCACCTTTTGCTGACCGTTAGAAGCTTCATACTTTCCAGGGGTTGCAGAAACAAAAATTGCTCGCTGCATTTTGCGTTCAAATTCCTCAAATTTCAGAGGCCGGTTGTCGAGAGCACTTGGCAGGCGAAAGCCGTGGCGGATCAGACTTTCTTTACGGGCCCGGTCCCCGTTGTACATGGCGCCAATTTGTGGAATGGTGATGTGGGATTCATCGATAAACATCAAGAAGTCCTCTGGAAAGTAGTCGATGAGTGTTGTCGAAGGCTCCCCTGGTTCTCTTCCCGATAAATAGCGGGAGTAGTTTTCAATACCCTGGGTAAAACCCAGTTCTTTGAGCATCTCAATATCGTATTCGGTTCGTTGCTTAATGCGGTAACTTTCCACCAAGGCTCCCTGTGTCTCAAAATACTTCACCTGCTCGGCAAGTTCTTCCTGGATGAGTGGAATAATTTCTGTGACGCGTTCAGGAGGTGTTGCGTAGTGACTTGCCGGGAAGATGCGTATTTCCGGGAATTCATTGATGACCTCGCCCGTAATGTGATCTGCTTCACTGATACGTTCCAGTTCATCATCAAAAAATTCGAGACGAAACACCGTGTCCTGGTTTGGGGGGAAGACCTCCACCGTGTCCCCCAGGACATGAAACATCCCCTGAGAAAATTCGATTTTACTGCGCTGATACTGAAGTCTGGTGAGTTCCATGAGGAGCTCATCGCGCGCGTAGTTCTTGCCTGCAGTCAGGGTCATCGCCATGGATTCATAGTCGCGTTTGTCACCGATACCGTATATGCAGGAGACGGAGGCAACAATAATAACGTCTCTCCTAGACAGCAGGCTCACCGTCGCCGCATGACGAAATTTCTCAATTTCCTCGTTAATGGCGGCGTCCTTTTCAATAAAGGTATCCGTTTTCGCGATATATGCCTCCGGTTGATAGTAATCGTAGTAGGAAACAAAATAATGCACGGCATTATGGGGGAAAAATTCGCGAAACTCCGCAGCAAGTTGGGCGGCGAGGGTTTTGTTATGGGCGATCACCAGGGTTGGCCGCTGCTCCTTTGCAATGATGTTGGCCATGGTAAAGGTTTTTCCTGAACCTGTGATGCCGAGCAGCGTCTGAAAACGCATTTGCTGACGAAGGCCTTCCGACAACTGTTCGATAGCGAGAGGCTGCGATCCGGCAGGGGCATATTTCGAGACAAGTTCAAATTTTTTCATTGCAGGCGAGGTGGTTTTTTGTAAGCTACAAACACTTCTACTACCTTAGCGGAAAACCGGTTTTCCATGCAAGCAAATTCTTTCAATGTGCTGCTCAAAACCTTTGAGCATTTGGGAAAACGGCCAACGGATGCGCAGCTTGCGATGCTCTCGCACATGATGGATGCCTACATGGAGCGGATACACCTGTGTAATTTTACTGCGCACCGTACGGAGGAACGTTTTGCGCTGTTTAATATGGCAGACAGTGTTCTACCTGTTCTCCTCGGTCTCATGCAGTTTCAGGACGGGATGAAGGTTGCCGATATTGGGACAGGCGGTGGTTTTCCTGGGGTGCCCTTCGCGGGTTTGTTCCCAAAGGTACAATTTGATCTCTTCGACAGCGTTGGCAAAAAGCTGCGCATCATTGAGGATGTTGCAAAGGTTTGTTCTCTGACCAATCTGCACACCTGTCACGGTCGTCTGGAAGAATACGGACAGAAGCAGGCACGCGCATCCTATGACATGGTGACCTCCCGGGCTGTTGCGCATTGGACGACACTGCTTGAATTGGGGCTGCCGCTGCTCAAAGTAGGCGGCACCATGTATGCCTATCAAGGGGAGAAAATTTTTGCGGATCTGGATGAAAAACCGGAAGTTCCTGAAATTCTAGGCGCACGGGTTCAGGATATTCGCCCCTATAGCCTTGCAGAGAATGGAAATCGCTATATTGTAGTACTCACAAAAGTAGCGCCTACCCCAAGAATGTACCCACGGATGGCATCGCTTCTGATAAAAAGTCCCCTGTAACCATCGCACATCTTATGTTCAATACACTTCGTGATAGTTTTTCAAAGCTTTCCAAACACGTAGAACCAACGCTTTCTGCGGTCAAAAACTCCGTTTCCAAGGTTGCAAAAAATTTTCATTCGCGTCTGCGTACAGTGACGGACTTTGTTCAGGAAGCATCAAATCCACCTGCCCTGCTTCCCTATCGTCCGGAAAATATTGCCTGGTTGCGCCACGCTGCCCCTGAGGTTCAGAAGACGACGCCCGCCGAGGTCACAGAACAAGCTGTAGAGGAGCTGAGCGAAGAAAATCTTGCAACTCCTTTGGATGCGCCGGAGTATATAGACCCTCGGATGGAGGCGCAGATCTCCATGGAAGAACAAAATGATGCGGCCTACGACCGCCTTCTTGAACTGCACATAGCAATAGAGGATCTTACACCACAGCTATCCTTACTCACACGGCTTGCATCAACGGATAAACAGTATGAATATCGAAAACAATCTGTGCAGTTGGATTTGCAGATGAAGCGTGAAGCATTGCGGGATATGCTCGCACCTCGCTTTGGCCTGTATGCGAACATGGAGGTGGATGCTCTGCATGTCAGTCTTCGTTCTCGAGGGTACACACCCGTTTCCCCAAAAGATACACCCATCTACGATCGTCTGATGCTCGCCCTCGATAAAGCGGGTGAATATGCAAAGGACTATGCGGGTGACGGCACGGTGTGGGTGCACCGAGATATCCTTTCCGCTGCACGGCAGATGGGAACAAATACGGAATACATTCACAAGGTTGCGACGCAATTGATTCGCAGCGGAAATGTTTGTCCCATGATTCACCTTGAAGAATTAATGGCACAGATGGGCTACGATTTCTTCCCCGCAGAGCGCACCCCCTTTATGCAGGATGTCTTTCGCAAACAAGGTATTGCAGAAGGTGCACGCTTTGTGTTGAAATCAGCCCAGAGAATGCCCTCGACAACCCGCGGTTATGCTCTAGCGCGCAATTAGGTTTTCATTAAAGAGAACTCCTGTATACTAAAAGGCTACTTATTTTTTTATCGTAGCCTTTTTATGAAAAAACTTTTTTTTGAGGTGGGACACACGAAGGGTAAGGATCCAGGGGCGATGGCCTTTGGAACGACGGAGCATGTGGAGGTCACTCGCCTGGTTGCCCGATGCTGTGAAGAACTTGCTTCTCTGGGAGTGCAGGCAGAATGTATTCCGGTGCATCTCTTGCTACACGAGAAAATAGCGTGGATCAACCGCAAGGCAGTGCCAGAAGATGTGCTTGTGAGTGTTCATATGAATAGCGGGAAGAGTTCCGCAAGGGGTCTGGAAGTCTACTATTACGGTGGAAGCAGTGAGAGTTTGCACGCGGGCGCTCGACTGCAGAAGGCGCTTTCGCTGGAGACGATGCTCAGCAATCGGGGTCTCAAACCGGATACGCAGACGCGCCACGGAAGATTGGGTATTATCCGTGATACAAAACCCTGGGCCTTTTTACTTGAATTTGGTTTTCTGACCTCGCAGGAAGACCTCGAGTACGTCCGTACGAAGGGTGGGGGCGACTTGGCGCGAGCTCTTTTCGCCTGGCTCTCTTCCTGGTAGGGTTTTGCCTTTCATTTTTTTCGACTCTCCGTATCATACGGACATGACTAAACCCTACAATCATCGCGATAAATTTTTTAAGAAGGCAAAGGCCTCCGGCCTTCGTGCCCGTTCTTTCTTTAAAATTGAAGAAATTGATCAACGATTGCACCTCCTGCGACCGGGAATGCATGTGCTCGATCTGGGCGCAGCGCCTGGAAGTTTTATGCAGTATGCTGTCCGCAATCTCGGTCACGGTGGCTACGTCTTGGGTGTTGATCTATCACTTATGCAACCCGTGGGCGGCCTTGCAAAGTCTGAGGTCTTACAGGGCGATATTTTTACTGAGGAAACACATGCGCTTGTGCGTGAGAAACACCCTGCACCTTTTGATGCGGTGGTCAGTGATCTCGCGCCAAAAACAACGGGCATGAAAGATGTAGATCACTGGAGTAGTATTGAACTTTCCTACGAAGTACTCCGGTACGCGAAAGAGCATTTAAAACGAGGCGGCCCCTGTCTTATGAAAGTATTCCAGGGGGAGGATTTTGACCGTTTTCTTCGCCATACAAAAAAACTTTTTCGTGATGTGCGCATTGTGAAGCCTGATGCTACAAGGGATCGCAGTCGAGAGGTGTATGTGGTGGGACTTGGGTTTACCGGAGAGGGAAAAACTCCAAAAACGATCCAAAGTCCAACGGAATAGCCCCGGCAACTTTTTTTGTGAGGAGACCCAGATCGATAGTATCTATACGTCCTTCAAGACTTAGGGCAAGCTGGACACCGGAAGCAGTGACACTTCCTGTGGGTATCGTGAAGGTTGCAGTTTGTCCCGGTGAAACGGCAGCGTCACCATTCATAGGTGCACGCAAGGTTCCGGCGAGGAGAATCGAAACTTTACCAGGACGCCAGGTGACTGCTCCTGCGTTCTTGACGCTGAGGGTGCTTGATGCGGTCTTTTGGGAGACACTCGTGGTCAGAAGAGAAGCACGAAGCTCTTTGTCTGCCACAGTGACAGTTTTGTTGATGGGTTTTAGTAAATCCTTTTCGCCAATTTTCAGAGAAAAGGCACCGGTAAATGTTCCTGGAACATAATTTGTTTGAAATGGGAAGCGCAGAGCAGTAGTTTTCCCGGGTTCAAGTGTTCGCGCATCAAAGACACCTTTTTCCAGGGTCAGGAGCCCTGCCGTCGTTGGCAATGTCAGCGTTGGCTCCAGCACAGAGAGGTTTTCCCAGGTCGCCTGAGATGTGTTCGTGACATACATGACATAGGTGCCTGCGGCATCGATGGAGGTGGTGAGATCCGCCGTCGCCGTCGGGTTAAAGGCGAGTTTCAGGCGACTGTGCTCACCTGGATGCACTATAGAGACGGCTGTTCGTACCGGTGTTCCAAAAAGACTGGCTTCCTCGTTGATGCGAAGGGTAAATACCAGGGTAAAATTTCCCTCCCTGAGCGGTGCTGTGACCACAAATGGCACATCGACGAAGCCACCTGGTGCCACATCTTTGGGTAGTTCTGTGCGGTCCGGAAGGGGCGTTAAAGTGCCATCAGCCGAGCTTGTAGCCACCTCAATATAGGCACTGCTGGCTCCAGATTTTTCCCAGGTGACATTGCCTGAATTTTTCAGGCGCACAGTGCCTCGTATAGGCTCTCCAAATGTATAGCTCGTATAGGTTTGTGTTGCGGAAGCATCACTAAAGGCGACGGTTCCCTTTTGCATGGTCACGGGTAGTGGAAAAGCGTTCATGGCAAATCGACCGCCGGCAACAGGAAGAATATTGATGTTGCCACTGAAACCTGCATAGCGATTTTGCAAGGTGAGCTTGAATTCCCCGGTGTCGCCTGGAGGGGTAATGGAGGAAAGGTAGGCAGCTTTAGTTGCTGAAGCGTCGCCGGAAAGGACGCGAAAGGCTCCCTTCGGAGCATCCACGATGCTTAAAAATGTGGAGGTGTCCCAGGTCTCCGTGCCTGTGTTCACGAGGGTTAGGGTGATGCTTTTTGTTTCTCCCGGTCCAAATTGTGCTGGTGTTTCAAGCGGGTTAAAGGAACTCGTAAACTTTGCGTTGCTGATAGTTCCCAGAGGACCCGTAGGTGTCACATCGATCCCACTCATGCTGTCCTTTGTCAGTTGCCGAAGACTCGGTAACTGTGCATAGAGATCTTTTCCAGGACAAGCGGTCGCCGCTTCGTCCGAGTCGCGATGACCCAGAATACTGTCCGTCGTTTTGCCGTAAAATAGCGATGTTCCTGTGGGGTCAAGATTGTATTTTTTGCTCAGGTAGGCGAGGATTTTTGCAAGCCCCGCCTTTTGGTTCGCACCAACGGTTTCCGATTCAAAGTTTCCCATGGCGGATACGCCTATGGAGGAAATATTGCGCCAAACTGCATGGGCCGCAACAACTTTGTCACCACCGAAACGCCCTTCATAGATATTCCCAGTAGGGCCGACGATAAAATTATATCCGATATCTCCCCATCCACGGACGATGGAGTGATAGTAGTAAATTCCTCTGAGGGCGATTTCTTCATCTTGGCGGTTGATCACACCATCACCGTTTTGGTCCTTATTCAGTTCCGCCGTATGGTGCACAAACAATTTGCGAATCTTTGCTGATTTGTTCACGGCCCAGGCAAGCTCCTTGCCACCCACGGAAGGAATACGTTCTTCGATTTTGACATCTTCCGGGTAGGCTGCGGCAACGGCAGCTGCTTTTTTTTGTATGGCATCGCTGCTGCCTTCAGAACTTCCACAGTACCAGGATTTTGCTGCACACAATTCATCACGCGCTGTATTCCACCCCTCGGCAAACAAATACTTGTCATCGGCGCCCCATTCGCTTCGAGTGATAATGAGGCCATCCTGCAGGGCATCTGCTCTTCGTGGTGCGAGAGTGAAGTCTATGTGATTTTTGGTTTCAAAACTGATTGCTTCCAGGTGTGTAAATTCCACGGGGCCCTCGGCGAGCACTTTCAGCTCCAACGATGGGCTTTGGGGAAGATAGATGCGTTCAGAAAATCGCTTGTAGTCCTCTTCTCTGGTCATGTCTTCATCGGTATGCAGCACTTCCCAGTCACTCCAGGTGCCTGCCTCTAGGTAGCGCACAAGAAAATCGATCTCATCGCCACTGGTTGTACTGTAAGTCAGTGCAAGGGATGAAGCGGGAGCAGGAAACTCAGCCGTAAGGACACTATGCGGTGTAAAGGTGTACGACTGGGTAAGGTCGGTAAAATGCGCCTGGACGGAATACTGCACAGAAAACCGAGCAGGAACAATGCTCCAGAGGAGCGCAAAGACAAGAAGGAAAGCAAGCGCTTTGCGCATGGAGATGGATTTATGAAGCAAAGATGAGCACACGATCTGTTGTACTGACTTGCGCTATATGTCGCAGGGTTGCCAGTTTGGTCACGCCGACCTTCACCACAACGACCATAAGTACACCTTCAAGGAGATAGACATAGGGGCTTTCAGGTAGTGAAGCAGAAAGAATGGCGACATCATGCGCATCAGAAAGAGCCTGTATATGGGTTGTACTTGGTATTCGCCCCTGTCCGCTTCCGATAAAACGGAGGAGAGGATCCTCAGGGTGCAATTGCATGGCAACCTTGACGAGCTCTTCTGCGGAGAGATTATCAAAGAATCCCTTCACTTTGCCAAGTCGGCTTCCAACGCCTGACGCTTCCAGAAGGCCAGTACTACCAGCATTCCCCTCGATGAGGACAGTTTTTTGAGCGAGAAGACTGGAAGCTTCCTTCGCGATAGCTAGAGCAGAGGCTTCCTTTGGTGCATGGGTATCCACGATAAGTGCCGTGCCTCCCTCTTTTGCAAGCAGTGCAGCGAGAGCACGGAGATCATGAATATGAGAGAGTTTTCCAAGAGAGGTATTGCCCAAAATCTGCTCGGCCTGATGGGGAAACAAGACGACGCCCCGCAGGAGATCGATGAGAATAACCAAAAGACAAAGGAGAATAAAGACGGCGGTAAAGGCGACACCTGCAGCGAGCACACTACTTGTTTTTGACTCTTCAATCGTGGATTGAAAATCCACCAGATCATAGCTGGAGTTACTCGCCTCGTTCACTTTCGCGACACGCTCCTTGAGATAATTTTGGAGTGCAGTACCCAAATCTTCCACGAGAGACTTGCTGGACGCGGTGAACAAAATATTCAAATTTTGTTTCTCCTGTTTACGCACCTTAATCATGCTGTCGAGAGGGAGATCCTTTGCTGCTGGGACGCGGTCTCGGAGATCCGTAAAGACAGAAGGATTCCGGAACCAACCAATGATGGCTTCTGCAAAACGGTCCGCCGATTCAAAGTAGGACAGTGGATCGTAGTTTGCATCGATGAGGCGAGTGGGATCTACCTTTGTGGTCGTGGAAAAGACAATCGTATTCTTATACTCCACCGGCATGAGATATTTCACATATCCAAAGGCGCCTGCTCCCGCTAGAAGAGATATGAGAAGCACTTTAATGATGTGACGCTGAAGAATCTGTAAAAGGTAGATGAGTTCCATAAAGGGAGGTTTGAAAAGTTAAGAATGTTGATCGAAAACGATACCACGGCCACGGCTTTGTTTCCAACGAAGGAGCGTGTCGTCGACATATTGGGACAGCTGTGTGATGAAACGCTGCGTATCAAACTGCGCTGCATGGTCCTGAAGCACCGTAGGAGAAAAAAGAGAGTCCTCAAAGGCAAGAAGTTTTTCCGTTAAACACTCTGCCGTTTGTTCTTCCATAAGGACACCGGTTTTCCCAGGGATCACAAGTTCGGCCGTGCCACCCTTCCCGAGGCCAATAACGGGAGTTCCCGCGGCCATGGCTTCGACGGTCACGATACCGAAATCTTCTATTTGCGGCACAATAAAGGCACGAGCGCCTCCAAACAAGGTAGGAACCTCCTCTTCTGGTATAAAACCAAGAAATTCAATATTGGATTTCGCCTTCGCCATAAGTCGCTCACGTTCAGGACCTTTGCCAAAGATCTTGAGTGGGAGCCCCGTTGCATTAAAGGCATCCACTATGATATCAAACCGCTTGTTCGGAACGAGGCGACCACCTGCGAGAAAGTAGTTTTGTTTATCAAAAGTTCCTGCAAAACGTTTCGTATCGACAGGTGGATAAATGACGGTGCTGGGTCGGCGATAAAACTTTGCAATTTGACCGGCAATATACGATGAATTTCCAATGAAGGCATCAACGCGATCTGAGGCAAGCCTGTCCCAAATGCGGATGTTATGAATCATGCGATCAACGGCGCCCTTCACAAACGGTAGATGGGGGGTATTTTCCTTGAGGTACCGATGGGAATTTTCCCAGGCATAGCGCATGGGGGAATGGCAATAGGCAATATGGAGCGTATCCGTGTTTGTAATAATACCTTTGCTGCAGGAATGATTACTGGAGATAACCAAGTCATACCCCGAGAAGTCGAAACTCTCGAAGGCAAGGGGCATAAAGGGCAGGAAGAGTTGAAACTTCTTGCGTGCAAACCAGGAAAAGGGCGGTTTATCTAAAAAGGAGGTGATGACCTCGCGACCTTTGAACATGGGCAGCTCCTCTGGGCGATATACGGTGGTATAGATAGGTGCCTTTGGAAACAGATTGGACAATTCAAGCAGGACGCGGTTTTCTCCACCAAAACTGGTCATCCAATCGGTGACCAGAGCAACTTTGAGCTCATCTTTCCTACTGCTGTGCATACATCAAAGAATTATAAGGTGCGCTCAATACGTTCAATTTTGTACACTTCAAAAATATCCTTTGGTTCCGGTGTGCATTTACTGATAAAGCGTATTCCACATTCATGACCTTCACCAATTTCCTGAACGGTTTCTGTTCCCTTTTGGAGGGAATCAATTTTTCCTTCACCGACTAATTTATCGCCACGAATGACGCGCACATCTGCCTTGGCATAGAGCTTGCCCTTGAGAACGCGACCACCGATAATCATATATTTTCTCGACGAGAAGAACATTTGCATCACTTCGAAGTCACCAAGATGCACCTCGCGAAGTTCTGGATCAAGCATGCCGGAAAGCAGGCTCGCAATTTCTTCCGTCAGGTGGTAAATGACGCGGTAATTCTTGATGGTGACATTCATCTTTTCCGCACTCTTATCGACCTGTGGTGAGCTGGCAACATTAAAGCCAATAATCAGCCCCTGCGCTGCTGATGCCATAAGCACATCAGTTTCTGTGACATTCCCTACCCCACTATGAATAATAGTCACTTCTACCTCTGTGGTATTGAGTTTGAGGAGGGAGTTGCGCACAGCTTCCAGGGATCCCTTTGTGTCTGCTTTTAACACAATTTTGAGCTGTTTCAGATCGCCCTGACCGATGCGGGAAATGAGGTCGTTAAAGGTCACGCCAACTCCGGCTTTAAAGGAAGAACTTGCACGCAGTGATTTCACCTCGACGGCTTTTTCACGGGCCAGTCGCTCAGAGGTGACTGCCTGAAGAATATCGCCCACATGAGGAGTCTCGGAAAACCCTGCGATACGGACAGGTGTTCCTGGACCAGCAGTTTTGAGACGCTTTCCTCGGGATGAGAGCATGATTTTCACACGACCATAAGCTTCACCAACAACAAAGTTATCCATAAGGTTGAGTGTTCCTGTGCTCACAAGGACCGTTGCAACGGGCCCCATACTTGGGTCGAGATGGGCTTCAATAATGGTTCCGAGGGCAAGTCGGTTCGGATTCGCGCGAAGATTCGCCATATCCGCCACGAGGAGAATCATTTCGAGAAGGGTTTCAATCCCCTCACCTGTTTTCGCGGAAATGGGCGTCATGATGGTATCGCCACCCCACGCCTCTGGCACAAGATTGTGTTCTGCAAGTTCGGCCATAACCTTATCGGGCTGTGCGCCCTCTTTATCCATTTTATTGAGTGCAACGATGACAGGAATTCCAGCATCGCGTGCGTGATTGATTGCTTCAATCGTTTGTGGCTTCACACCTTCATCAGCGGCAACAACAAGAATGGCAATGTCGGTAGCCTTCGCGCCACGGGCACGCATGGCGGTAAAGGCCTCATGTCCTGGTGTGTCCAAAAAAGTAATTTGTCTGTCTTGAATATCCACCTGGTAGGCACCAATTTGCTGCGTAATACCACCCGCCTCCGTGGAAACTACTTTTGATTTGCGGATGTAGTCAAGAAGCGACGTCTTTCCGTGGTCAACGTGTCCCATGATACTGACGATGGGTGCGCGTGGAGAAAGGGTTGAAGGGTCTTCATTTTCCAGCATTTTCGACAGGTTTCCCACCATAAGGTCTGTCGTGGAGAAGGTCGATTCCTCTTTTTTAATGGTGAGTTGAAATTCACTAGCGATAAGGGCAGCTGTATCAAAATCAATTTTGTGATTAATGGTCACGAAGACACCATTTTTGAGAAGTTCTGCAATAATTTTTCCCGCTGGAATACCAATTTTTTCTGAAAACTCCTTAACAGAAATCAGTTCAGGAATCGTCACATTGTCCTTTGGGGTGAGATCGACCTCCGCTTTTTTGCGATGTTCATTTTTTAGCTGTATCTCTTCATCTTCTTCATCCTCATCGTCCACTCGTGCGACTTTCTTTTGTGCTTTGCGACTAAGACGCTCTTCCTGACGTTCGACGCGATTAATGGTCTGATCAAGCTCTTCTTCCTCGTCGAGGTCAGTAGTGGTTTCTTCATCGGATTCCAGATCAATATCCAGTGCTATTGCCCCAGCATTGACACTCAGGGTCTTTACTTCCACTTTTTTCTTGTTGCGGGCTGCCTGTGCTTCCGCTGCTTTTTTCTCTTCTTCTTTTTTCTTATCGGCAGCTTTCTTACGGTTTTCCTCACGTTTCTTGCGTTTTCGGTCTTCCTCATCCTCCACCTCTACGGTTGAGGAATGGGAAAATAGTGCATCCTTGGTGGGAATAATATCGGCTCCGGATGTGTCTTCTTCGACGGAACGACGAAGAAGAGGTGCATGATCTTCCTTGTATTGGGAAACTATTTCCGGAACGATATCATCGGAGACACTGCGGGCAGTGGCACTGATCTCATAACCGAGTCGGTGAATAATATCGCGTAATTCTTTTGTGGTGCGTGCGCCTAGCTGGGCTTGGAGGTCTGATAACTTCATGGAACCGGTCGGGATCAATAGTGCAAAATGTCTGCTTCATTCTACGTTTTGGCCGCTTCATGTCAACTCTCGAGGCATTCTGATCTCATTGTCATGTTTTTTAAACGACGCAAGTCATACTAGAGGTCCGAATGGGGCCCCTTGTGGTATACTTATGCATGAATTACCTTATAAAAACACACCCGTGGCGTCCCAACTCGAAAAAATCGCATTGGCACTAGATATGCTTGAAAGTGCAGAAACAGCAGTCCGTTCTGCGAGACACTTGCTTTCAGAGCTAACTGGAGCAAAAGGCATTGTCCAAAAGCAGTCTCTCACGCAGTCTCTTTCTGATGTGAATGCTCCAGAAATGCACGGTGACCTGAAAATTATTGAGGGTGTTTTTGATGGAGAGCGCATGATTGGTAAAGACAATCACCAATATGCGGTTCCAGCGAACTATGCGAGTAAATCAAAATTGGTGTCCGGTGACCTGCTCAAGCTGACTATTCACCCTGATGGAAGCTATAAATACAAGCAAATTCAGAAGGTGGAAAGCAAAAATATTATGGGAACACTGACCTACGATGGAGGAAAATATAAGGTGCTTGCGAATGGAAAACTCTACAACGTCCTTCTTGCTTCTGTGACATATTTTAAGGGAGAGGTTGGCGACAAGGTGAGTATTATTGTTCCAGAACATCAGGAGACAGACTGGGCGACGGTAGATGTGATTATTCCTCAGACGGATACGGATTACGGTGACGAGGAGATTTTGCAGGAAGCGTTGCAAAAAGACGCGGAGTAGGTAAGGTGATGGGGCAATAATCCCATCGTATGACTAGCTTTTCTTCCGTTGATACAACTGGTCTCAAGGCTGCGGCGGCGTATCTTTATGAGCAAGTGCAAGATGCGTCTTTTGCGGTCGTTTTGTTGTCTGGTGACCTTGGTGCAGGGAAAACCACGCTCACGCAGGAAGTTGCGCATCTCTTTGGTCTCGAGGGGATTTCAAGCCCAACCTACAGTGTGTTGAAAAGTTACGACCTACCCGATGGAAGAGAGATGCACCATCTGGATTTATATCGCACTGTATCCCGTGAGGAGCTCGAAGTTGCGGGGATCATGGAGCTTTTCTGGAAAGAGCGGGGTATATTCTTTGTCGAGTGGCCAAAATTTCTCGAGGATGTTCTTCCGCATGTACCGAAAATCCTCCATGTAACCTGCACCCTCCATCCAGATGGACGTCGTGAAGTTGCTATCACATGAGTATTGCCATCGTTATTCCCGCGCATCATCGGGCAGAACCCTTACGTCGGTTGCTTGCCTTTTTGGTCAAGGAAGGGGCGGGCGAGCAAACTTGTGTTGTGATTGATGGTGCAGATAGGACTGTCGAAAAAATCGCTCGGTATTTTCGGGTAGCGACGTTTTGCCTGGAAACTGCACGGGGAGCAGCCTATGCGCGTAATGTGGGAACGACCCTGCGGGATGCAGATTGGTATGTATTTCTCGATGATGATGTGGTTCCAGCGCGCGGTTGGTGGAAACGTGTCCAGGAGGTAATCCGTCGTTCGCGAGCAGATTTGATTAGTGGCGCCGTTGTCTATGAGGGCCGACGTGTCTATCCAGAGCGCGTCGTGGAAAATCCCACAGCGCACTTCCCCCTCGGTGCCCACCTGTTTGTTCGACGGACCGTCTTTTGCGCCTTGGGTGGCTTTGATGTTTCGGCCAGTGCTCTCCATAACGAAGATATAGAGTTTGCACTCCGACTTGAAACGGAAGGTTTTCGCTGCGAAAAACGTCCCGATCTCATTGTCTATCACAGGGCTGCATGGTGGGGGCACCCACGTGATGTCTATAGAGCGTCAAACCGTATCAGCGAGATTCCGCGGTATTATTCCCTGTATCCTGCGGCAGCTAGGCGTCTTTTTACCGATCGCCTTGGTCCGCTTCTCTTTCCCAGAGAAGTACTTGTGCTGGTGTTTTTTCCACTGTTGGTTGTTCCCCTTTTTTTGCGCTTTTGCTATCGTAACCGGCACAATCTCCACGCCGCACTTCCCTACTTTCTGGCCAAATGGCCTGCATCACTCTTGCTGCGTCGACTAGCTTTGTGGAAAAGTGCTTTGAAACATAGGGTTTTTCTTGTATAAACCCTCTAGTTCATTTTCCCTTTCACCCATGTTTTGGAAAGATATAGCAAAGCCCATGGTGACACTCGCTCCCATGGATGGTTACACCGATCAGCCGTTTCGCCTCTTGGTGCGCGAAATAGAGCCGCGTGCGGTGCTCTTCACCGAGTTTTTGTCGGCGGACGGTATTGTGTACGGCGCGGCCCCCATATTAAAAGATCTCCAGCTGGAAAAGGCAGAGTCTCCCTTGGTCGTGCAGATTTTCGGTAAGGATCCGGAAATTTTGGCGAAGGCGGCCTTGTATGTACAGCAGTGTGGTGCAGATGCTATTGATGTGAATATGGGATGTCCTGCAAAGAAAGTGGTGAACTCGCTGCATGGCTCTGCTCTCATGAAAAATATTGACCTGGCCTGCAAAATTGTTGAACGGATGAAGGCAACGGTGGATATACCTGTTTCCGTGAAAACGCGACTTGGATGGGAGGATAGCGACCAATTAATTCCTTTTGTTTCCCGCCTAGTGGAGGCCGGCTTAGATCACATTACTATTCACGGGCGAACTTATGCTCAGGCGTTTAAAGGTGAAGCGGACTGGTCCATGATTTACGAACTGAAAAAAGCGATCCCCATCACCGTGATGGGTAATGGTGATGTGAAAAGCTATGAAACCGCACGGGAAAAACTAGGTAATCTCGATGGCGTGATGATCGGACGTGCTACCTTTGGAAACCCCTGGCTGATCAAAGAGGTGGCGGGCCATCTGCTCGACGGATCCAACTGGTCAAGTTCCTCTATGACCTTTGAGGAGAAACTTCCGGTGATTATTCGGCATATTGAGCTTTCTCATCAGTATAAGGGAGATCGAGGCATGCTGGAGATTCGTAAACATCTGGCGTCCTATGTTCGTGGAGTACATAGTGCGACCCATTATAGGCCGCAGTTGGTCACGGTGGAATCACCCAAACAAGCGATAGATCTGGTGACGGACATCGCGAAAAAAGAGCGAGAACTGGCGGCTCAACTCGTGTAGTCAACAAAAATTGCCAGTGCATTATTGACTGTATGAAAGATAATGGCGGGCCAGATATTGCCGCTTTTATAGCAGAGAAAACCTGCCGCCGATCCAAGAATCCACAGGGTGAGGATGGTGCCGCTTTGCATATGCGCTAGGGCGAACAGGAGTCCTGAAAGACTGATAGCAAGGGGTGCAGTCGTGAAGCGAAGAAAATAGGGGAGCAGAATTCCCCGGAAAATCAACTCTTCTGCAATTGGAGCGAGAAGCCCTGCGGAGAGAAGGAGGAAAAATGTTCCCAGACCTTGCTGTGGAAGGCGTGCGATGGAGGTGCCGTCCCCTGTAATACCCGGTATGGAGCCACCCGCAAGTGTAGCGAGCAATGCAAGGATACCAATAAGGCTTCCCCAAAGAAGAACGGGATACACGATGGTCCAAAGCCATCCCGGAAACTGGGTGGAAACGGTGTATCGCCCCCAGTACTGATCATGACGGCGAAAAAAGACCAGTGCACCAAAAATCCAAAAGAGGTACGCAAAAAACAAGGTTATGGCTCCGAGGTCCTGGAAAGCATTCAGTGCTGGAATCGCGCGGAGAAGCAAACCACGGAGAGCGAGAAGACCGAACAAGGAACCAATGCAGTACAAAAAAAAGTACAGTATTTCTGACAAAGAAAACTTTGCGGGAAGGAGGGGGGTAGTCTTCATGCAGCATTTTTCATGAGACCTTGTCGTTCCTGCTCGGAGAGTAACCGGTACTTCCCAAGAGGGAGATCTCCCAGTTCAAGGCTACCAATACGTACACGGCGAAGATAGCGTACGGGATGCCCGACGGCTGCACACATCAGGCGGATTTGTCGTTTTTTCCCTTCTCCGAGAGTGATATGAAACCGTGAAGTTTTTCCGTCGCTGGTTAGATGCTCGACCTTAGCTGGGTAAGTATGATACGGTTTTCCTTCAACAATAATGTCGACGCCGTTCCGGAGCGTCGTGGCCGCTTTCTCATCCATGCGTCCACGCACGATGACCTCATATTCCTTTTCCTTCTCAAAGGAGGGATGCATGAGGCGCTGCGCAAAATCACCATCATCCGTCAATACAATGAGCCCCTCTGTTTCTTTATCTAGTCGTCCAACCAGAAAGAGGCGGCGTCCCTCGGTGGCTTCTTTGGGCAGTAAGTCAGGTACTTTTTTGCGTGAATCTCCCGTTGTGGTGGATAAATACCCTGAAGGTTTATGGAGGGCAATATAGAGATTATGCTCAGGTTTTGTGCAGGGTTGACCAAAAATTTCGACGCGGTCGACGTCGGGGTTGATAAAGGTCGTTACCGTCGTCGCCGGATTTCCGTTGACGGTGACACCTCCTGCAAGAATAAGTTCTTCTGCTTTTCTGCGTGCTGCATAGCCGGTTTGCGCGATGAATTTTGCGAGGCGAACCTGTTCCATAGGAAAAGAGAAAGTATAGCACATGTGTACCGTGATTTTTTGTATTCGGCAACCAGAAGGCCTCTTTTTTACCTTGCAAGGTGTCCCTGCATTGCGTAGCCTAGGTAGGTACTCTTTTGCAAAACTCTCGCATGCGTGGAATAATATTTGATTTAGAAGCAACGGGCCTCTCACCAGAAAAGGGTGATGTCATAATTGATGTTGCCGCAATTCGTGTCGGACCTGATGGCATAGAGGATCGATACCAATCACTGGTTTCTGCTGGAAGTGTAGAAGTATCACCGTTCATTGCTGCACTTACGGGAATTTCTGCGGAAATGCTGAGTACAGCTCCTTCCTGGGAAAATGTGCGCGAGGAACTCCGTGCATTTTTTGGTAATGAGTTACCGATTTATGGACACAATGTGCAGTTTGATATGCATTTTCTGGCACAAAAAGGTCTGCCACTTGCAGCATCGCGGTTTGTGGATTCTTGTGATTTTGCGACACTCTATTTTCCTGAAGCGCCATCCCATAGCTTAGAGGTGCTCAGTAGCTACCTTCGTCTGCCACATACGGAAAAGCATCGAGCCATGGGTGATGTGCTTGCAACCTATGAGCTGTTGCGTGTTCTTGCTCATGAACGTGATGCGGATCCGATGCACGACAAAGTGTTGCATGTACTTCAGGCCAAAGGTACCCAATGGTCAGGAAAGCATTTCTATAATCTCGCTATTCCATCTGCCCAAGTACCACACGTGCTTCCTTCTGTGGAGCAAGATTCAGCATTACAGATTCCTGGCCCGGGCACTCGTGTCGCACGTATTCGCCCCAGTGTTCCGCGTTTTCTCGAACTTGTATATGCGCAGCCTATGCCGACGGTCTCTCTTGTGAGCCCTGCGGAAATGGAAACCGCCAGGGATGCGATTTCCAGCATGCACGATATGGCCTTTTTTGATCATCCTTCGCAAATGGTCACCGTAGCTGTGAAAAAACATTTTGCTGATCTGGACGTTTGGACTGCTGAGGAAACCTTGTTTGCCCTTCGCCTCCTGCGCACCGATGATCGTCGATTCCCTCTCCATCAATCAGCACTCAGTATCACACACCGGGAAAAATTTCTTCTTCCCCGCTTTGCGGTCGATGAATCGTGTATTCCTGAGCTTTTCGCCAAAAAGGGACATGTAATCATGACCTACCATGCATGGCATACCTTCAAAGACCATATTCCTGCGGACGCACGATTTCTGGTTTCCGATGCGATGCGGCTTGAGATGCATCTCCATGCTTCTTCAAAGGCCTATTTGAGTTTTGATCAGCTCACGAGCCGTCTGAAAAATATCAGTGCTCGTGCAGAAGAGCATGGCGTTTCGGTCTCTGAACACGTCGCCAAGCTCGAATTTGTCCTTCGCTACATGTTTACAGGTCTTGCCAAGCTGCTTCGCAGCGATCAGAAGGAAGTGAGTCTCACGGATACTCCCGAGTTCATTCTTTCCTTTGGGGAAACCTGGGCAAAGGGGTTGCAAACTCTCCGTGAACATGTGGCGGGTACGGAGGCGGAAATAGCTCTGGATTCACTGATCACCCTTGCGGAAGAGCAGGTATACAACTGTATCCAACGACTGACCGATGCTCGATACATGTCTATTGTGTCGCGTCTGCCCCAAGGCGTGATGCTGGTGCAGGAGCGAACCGATCTTGCCGAAGAAAAGGCTTGGTTTGAAAACCGAGACGATGTTGTGCTTGCCATGGGATACACAGATGGACGACTTTCTCCTTTTATTCCTGTGCAGGAAATTGTAGAAATTGATCCCTTGTCGCTGCCGAACGTACATCTTGATCGAGAATGTTCACAAGAGCTTTCCGCGAGCTTCTCACCAGTGGATGCACTGTCTATGCTAGGCAAGCAGCATAACAAACTAATGGTTTGTCCTGGATCGGGTTCCCATCTGGATAAGGTGTTTGATGCTTTGTATGCGGGACTCCATGGAGAGCTTTGTACTGTGCTTGCTAATGGAAAAACTGGCGGTCGCGGGAAGGTGCGGTATAGTTTTCTCCATCAAGACAAAGCGATTGTTGTGGCGAACGCGGCGGACGCAAAGGGTATGGGTGTAGAAGCCGACGCTCTGATCATTACTTCATTGCCTTTCCCCGCAACCATGAGTGCCTATTGGCGTGAACACTATGGCGACCAAAATTTTGGCACCTTAAGCCTTCCTCTCCTTCTGCAACAGTTGGTGGATCTCGTTTGGTCCACGGCAAAAAGTGACGGTATGACTGTCTATATTACAGATCAGCGACTCTTCGAAAAACCCTATGGGCGAGAAGTCCTTGAGCTTTTTGCGGACTTGAGGAAGTAGATGCTACAAACGTGCGCCTCGACCGCCGTCCAGGATGAGGACTTCCCCTGTGATATTTCTTGCCTTCGATGAAGCAAGAAAAAAGATGCTTTCTGCCACATCCTCTGGGTCATTGAAACGACCTAGGGGAATTTGTGCTATTTTCTGGGCAACTTTTTCTTTGTCTTCCATAAAATCCATAAATTTGCTCCAGGTATAGCTTGGTGCGACTGCGTTGACCCTGATCGGTGCGAGGGTTTGTGCCAAACATTTTGTCATATGAATAATGCCTGCCTTTGAAATAGCATATTCCAAATGATTCTTTCGCGGGTAGATTCCTGCAACGGAAGCCACATTGACAATGGCCCCATGGCCTGCACTCACCATCTGTCGCGCAATTACCTGCGTCATAAAGTAGGTGCCTCGCAAGTTTGTTCCAATAACATGGTCCCAAATCTCGGGTGTGCTGTCCAGAAACTCGTGTTCGTCGTAGACGCCTGCGCAGTTTACCAGAACATCAATGGGCGTGGATGTTTTGCCGAGGTTGTTTTCTAGCTCTGAAATGGACTCCAGATCTGCAATATCAATATGCATGGGGGAAAATGTTCCACCTGCCTGTTGAATTTTTAACTCGGCCGTTTGTCGTTCTGGACTATTTTGGAAATACCCCAAGATGATGTGATGACCTTCCTTTGCAAAACGTACTGCCGTTGCAAGACCAATCCCAGAAGTTGCTCCAGTTATAAGAATATTCATTTTTGCATGTGAGTGTGTATTTTACACATTCTAACACACATAATGCATGTAAACGAAAAAAGCCCCCGCATGGGGGCTTTTTCTTCTTGCAGTGAGATTACTCAGCTGCTTCCTCAGAAGACTCTTCTTTTTCTTCCTTCTTTGCTTTCTTCGCAGGCTTTTCATCAGCTTCCTCCTTTGCGCCTTCTGGCTTTGGAAGAAGTTCCTTGATGGAAAGACCAATACGATGCTCCTTGAGATCAAGCGTAATGATCTTCGCTTTGACGCGCTGACCTACCTTGAGGAAATCGTTGGCATCCTTCACGACCTCGTGAGAAATCTCAGAGAGGTGAATAAGACCATTGATGTCCTGCTCAACGTGCACGAAGGCACCAAAGTCAGTGAGGCGAGTAACTGGTCCTTCAACCGTGTCACCTTCCTTATACTTCTGTGCGATGGAGACCCATGGATCATCCTTGAGACGCTTCATAGAGAGAGAAATCTTTCCTCCTTCTACGCCGATGACGAGTACTTCTACCTCGTCGCCAACCTTTCCATACTTACCTGGGCTGGAAACGTGCCCCCATGCAATTTCAGAGATGTGGACAAGTCCTTCAAGACCACCAAAGGTCACGAAGATACCGTAGCTCACAATTCCACTGATCTTACCCTTCACACGGCTACCTGGTTCAAGCTTGCCAAGAGCTTCCTTGACCTGCTCTTCCATGGCTGCACGCTCTGAAAGAATGAGTTTGCGTCCTTCTTCATCGATGTTGATGATGCGAACGGTGAAATCGATACCAATGAGTGCATTGAGACGCTCAAGAATCTTTTCTGAATTTGCGCCTTCCACACGTGGGTAGTGCAGAGGTGCAAGCTGTGATACAGGAATGAAGGCTTTGATGCCATCCATTTCGAGGAGAAGACCTCCCTTATTCGCTTCCAGTGCTTTCACGGTCAGCGTTTCTTTGTTGTCATACATTTCCTTAAATCGATCCCATGCGCGGATCTGTGATGCCTTTCGGAGTGAAAGGACAACGAGACCGTCAGGGTTCTCATCGCCAATAACCACGGCAGTAACGCGGTCACCGATATTGAGAGAATCTTTGGTGTTCGCAGAATCATTCAGGTCACGACCGGCAATAATACCAGTAGCAACTCCATTAAGATCGACAAGAATCAAGCTCTTGTCCTTGTGAATAATATCTCCTTCAATAACGCTCCCAAGCTCAAAAAATGCGAGTTCGGTGTTCGTCTGTTCGAGATACTGATCCATAGCTGTAGCGGTGGCTGTAGCCATAAAACACAGTGTTAGAAAGGGTAAATAGTTGGATGGTCGAGGGCAACTCACTGTGCATACCTTGCAGTTGCCATCTATAAATATCCACTAACTACTCTATAGAGTTTTTTGCGAAGAGCAATACTCATGTCTTGACGTCAAAAAGAAAGTATTTTATTGGCATGAGCAGCCAAGTGCGATGCCAAAAAATTTTCCTTGATGAATAACGAAAGTAGGCTCAAAATGAATAAGAACAAAGACGCACAATCGTCACGTTCCTTCAATTCTTAATAATGCGCGTATGGCACATATCGATGTAACAAGTAGTTCTTTCCAAAATGATGTTTTGGATGCAAGTAATGCAGCCGTTGTTCTTGCGGATTTCTGGGCACCCTGGTGTGGACCTTGCCGTATGATTGCTCCTTTGCTTGACGAAATAAGTGAAATGCCGGAATTTGCCGGAAAATTGGTTGTTGCGAAAATCAATGTCGATGAGCATGCGGACCTTGCAGAGCAGTTTGAGATTCAGGGAATTCCCAATATGAAATTTTTCCGCAATGGAAAAGTTGTTGCGGAATTGACTGGATTTCATCCTGCAGAGACAAAGGATGCACTTATCGCAAATATCAAAGCACATCTCCCTGCCTAAATGCAGAGCTACTCTCTTCACTATCGTATAGGTATTGATGAAGCGGGTCGCGGTGCCTGGGCAGGTCCAGTTGTTGCTGCAGCCGTCTACCTGCCATCACCTATACAGGGGTTGGCTGACTCTAAGGTTCTCTCCCCTAAACAGCGAGAGAACCTTTTTCAAAGGATAATAAACGAAGCCTATGTTGGTGTTGGTGTGGTGTCCCATGAGGACATCGATGCTAAGGGCATCAAGGCAGCAACGCATGCAGCAATGGAGTGTGCACTAAAAGAGCTTCTTGCTGTCCTTGATCCTACCGCTACCCCCCTTGCCATGGTGGATGGCAACGATCGATTCACTTTTTCTATTCCCCATTTTTCCTATATTCGGGGTGATAGTCG
The DNA here is from genome assembly GCA_002783265.1 of Candidatus Gracilibacteria bacterium CG17_big_fil_post_rev_8_21_14_2_50_48_13. Taxonomy (GTDB): domain Bacteria; phylum Patescibacteriota; class Gracilibacteria; order 1-14-2-50-48-13; family 1-14-2-50-48-13; genus 1-14-2-50-48-13. The sequence continues at coordinate 51,636 of PFFG01000011.1, forward strand.
ATTTCCCTGCATTTCTGCGGCATCTATCGTCGCGAAAGTACATAGAGATAGGCTCCTTTGTGCCTACGAGGAGATGTATCCAGGGTATAATTTTGCGCAACATAAAGGGTACGGCACGCAAAAACACCGGGATGCACTTGCCCAATTTGGCGCTTTAGATGTGCACCGAAAAACCTATGCGCCAATTCGGCAAGTGCTGTAGGCAAAAACGGCACTATAGCGCATGTTTCTTTAGGAAGGGTTCAACAATTGCCCAAACGCGCTCGTGGACTTTTTCTGGAGGCAGAAACGCATCCCCTTCCATACATTCCACCGTTTCCCAATAGGGGAACAGTTCAGCGGCTTCTCCATAGGACTGGTAGGCTTTTTTCAGGTGTTCCGCATTATCGTACAAGTCTTTTGAGGTGCGTTTTTCTTCGTGAAAACGGTGCTCAATCATAGCAAGTGCAACACTGACGGGAACATGAAGGTATAGCACAAGGTCCGGGCGCGGGATTCTCAGTTGCTCATATTCAAAATGATCGAGCCATGCATAGTAGGCTTTTCGTTCCTTAAAATTTTCAATTCTCCCTCCCTGGTGCCCGACATTTGATGACGTATACCGATTTGACACAAGTATAGTGCCTTTGTTTAGTTCACTTTTGAGTTCTGGCGCAGCATCCATGCGATCAAAGGAATAAAACATCGACGCAATGTGCGGCTGCGCACCTCCCTGCTCTTCCAAATCTCCTCGAAGGAGCTTGCGGACAAAATAGGAGCTCTCCTTATCATACCGTGGGAAGGTGGGAGTTTCGACTCTATGGCCAAGCTTTTCAAGATGCTCGCAGAGCAGTTTCGTTTGCACAGTCTTTCCAGAGCCATCAATTCCATCTATTACTATGAGAAGTCCTTTGCCCATGGTGAACAATGAAAAAGTATAGGTGATTTTATACTAGAACCTTCCTCGAGAATCTCAAGGGGACTTTGGGTTTCATCAAGATAAATTTGCGATGTGAACACGAGTCTGTACAATGGGTCATGGAAAGAATCTGTTTCTTTTCTTCTCACTTTTCTGACTTTTCAATGAAAAAAGAATCTCCTAAGCAGGTGCCGAAAAAAGCACCCAATGCAAAAAAGAATAATAACTCCTTTTATACGTTTCTGATCCTTGTACTCCTTGCGGGTGCAGCCTTTTCATTTTTCAGCCCCTACGGCGCAGGCCAGCAAACACAGGAGATCAGTGTAACAGAGCTGGTGAAGCGTTTTAATGAAACGCCACCATCTTTGGTGAAAATTGAGTTTGATGGAAATATTGTCTACGCCGACACAGGTTCAGGAGCAAAAATTAAGGCCGTATTGCCACCTGGTACCACAGCAGCGGACCTGAATATGGTTAATAATGCCAACGGCATTCCGGTTTCCGGGCGTGATAAGCGTGTAGAAAACTTTGTTGCAGGATTCATCTCTGCCCTTGGACCTATTCTTATCGTTTTTATTCTTATTTTGTTTGTCATGCGCCAGGCGCAGGGGAATGCAAATTCCGCCTTTACCTTTGGTCAAAGCAAAGCAAAGTTGCATGATAAAGAACGGAATCAAACAAATTTTAAAGACGTCGCGGGCTCTGATGAAGCTAAAGAAGACCTGCTGGATATTGTCGACTTTTTAAAGAACCCAAAGAAATATCTGAAAATGGGTGCAAAAATTCCCAAGGGTGTTCTCTTATACGGCCCTCCCGGTACGGGTAAGACGCTGCTTGCACGCGCTGTCGCCGGTGAAGCAGATGTTCCTTTCTTTACCATTTCCGGTTCCGAGTTTGTGGAAATGTTTGTCGGCGTGGGAGCGTCACGTGTTCGCGACCTCTTTAAAAAAGCTAAACGCAGCGCACCTGCGATAGTCTTTATCGATGAAATTGATGCGGTGGGTCGTCAACGGGGCGCTGGAGTAGGCGGTGGGCATGATGAACGTGAACAAACCCTGAATCAGATCCTCACGGAAATGGATGGTTTTGAAATGGACACGAATATCATCGTTATGGCCTCGACGAACCGTCCTGATGTACTCGATCCTGCTCTTCTCCGACCAGGTCGTTTCGACCGTCGTGTGCTTATTGATCGGCCAAATTTGAAAGAACGAGAAGAAATTCTTCAAGTGCACGCAAGAAAAAAACCCCTCGAAAAAGATGTCGATTTTGCATCTCTCTCAAAAAAACTCCCTGGTTTTACGGGGGCAGATATTGAAAACCTCTTGAATGAGGCTGCAATTCTTGCAGCAAAGCGTGGTCTGAAACTCATATCCAATAGTGAAATTACGGAAGCCTTTGAAAAAGTCGCTCTCGGTCCACAAAAGAAGTCCAGCCGACTTTCTGACTACGAAAAGAAACTGACTGCCTATCATGAACTAGGACACGCTGTTGTAGGCCACATGCTTCCTCATTGTGATCCTGTCCATAAAGTGAGCGTCATTTCCCGGGGCATGGCCTTGGGTGTGACATGGTTTATTCCTGATGAGGACGTCCACCTTCAGTCGAAGGCAAAATTCCTCAATGAGATTGCCTCTCTTCTCGGTGGTCGTGCTGCGGAAGAAATTTTCTACGGAGCTGAGAATGTGACGACGGGAGCATCGAATGATCTGGAGCGCGCCTCTGAGATAGCAAGAAAAATGGTGACGGCCTATGGAATGAGTGATGCCATTGGTGGTGTTGTGCTGGAAACGCATAAAAACGTTTTCCTTGGTCGTGATATGGGTGAGACGCGAGGGTTTAGTGAACAAACGGCGCAGAAGGTCGATGAAGAAGTGCGCCGCATTCTCGACGAAACCTATGCGCAAACGCGGGCCATTATTACCAAACATAAGAAACTGATGGATGTTATGGCGAAGGACTTGCTTGCAACGGAAGAACTGAGTGAAGAACAGTTTGCGCAATACTTTATCGACGCCGGTATTGAGGTACCCAAGAAAACAGGAAACGCGGCGTAGGCAAATAGTAAAAAAGCCCCTCCGATTCCGAGGGGCTTTTTTAGAATCTTAGCTCGAGAGCTCACTGCGCACATGGTTGAGTGCTGCCATATTAAATGCGTAGTTCATGCGCTTCGGGCCGAGTATGCCAAGAATACCATCGCCCAGTGTTGCAGAGGAGAAGGTCACGGCAATAAGGCTGCAGCTTTGAATTTCTGGAAGTATATTTTCTTCCCCAATGAAGACACGTACCTCATCATCGATTGGGAGTTGGTGCAGCAAATCTAAAAACAGTTCCTGGTCCTCGAGAACCTTGACCACTGTCGAGGCTTCCATGCTATTCGTAAACTCAGGCGTCTGGAGGATATTCGAGAGGCCGAGATAGTAGGCTTTCCCATGCGGCGGAATCGTTGCAAAGCTCACGCCTCCACAAGTGCGTGCAAGAAGACTAACGGCATAATAAATGCGGTCTTCCGCTACCTGACGCTTAAGACTATCCACAGCTATGTCTCCCTGAGCCATGGCAGAGACGTGAGACTCCCCCATGAGTTCATCGACATACATACGAAAACCGTGGGTGGTCGGCACACGCCCGGCGGAGGTATAGGGCTGATAGAGGAGTCCGTGCTTTTCCAGCCATGACATATCATTGCGGATAGTCGCTGGACTCACATCCATATCCATTTTCTCCAGCAAAAACTTCGACCCCACAGGCTCTGCAGAGACAATAAAACTTTCTATAATGGCTTTGAGTATGCGAAATTTTCTTTCCATGGCGTGCTATGATTTCATACTAATCGTACTATAAATCTGCTGAATGTCATCATTATCTTCCATCATATCAATGAAGTTGGCGAGTGTTTGCATGTCTTCTTCAGACTCAATGACCGTCGACTGTAGAGGAACATAGCCTAGTTTTGCTTCTTCGACGCTGAGTCCCGCCTCCTTAAGTGCTGTATTGACTCGACCAAGTTCCGTTGGAGGGCAAACGGCCTCCACAAGACTTGGTTCGAGAAAGACATAGTCTTCCACACCTGCATCCATGAGGGCAAGTTCACTGCTTTCCAGGTCATCCGTCAGGCGGATCTGAAAAATACCTTTCCTCTGAAATTGAAAACTCACGGATCCACTCTCTGCATACTTCCCGCCGTATTTCGAAAAAATATGGCGGACATGCGCCACTGTTCGGTTTGGGTTATCAGTGAGAGCGACAACGAGCATGGGAATGCCCAAGGGGGCGTATCCTTCGTAGAGAAGTTCTACGAGCTCACTTTCACCAAGAGACTCTCCCTTCCCTTTTTTTATGGCTCGCTCAATAATGTCGTTCGTCATGTTCGCCGCCTTTGCTTTGCGAAGTACCAGTTCAAGAGCTGCATTCATGGTGGGATCTCCTCCCCCCTGTTTCACCGCCATGGTGATCGCTTGAGCCAGTTTGGTAAAGGTTACCCCACGCTTGTTATCTGCCTTATTTTTCTTATGTTTAATTTCATACCAGCTGCCTGCCATGAGTGTATTGGACGTGAATAAATAAGAAACTACAAGTAGTCATTGAGTTTCTCTGCTTTGATCTCGTCAACGAGGAGTTTAATTTCAGGAGCGCGCTCCGCGGGCATAACTAGGAGAGCGTCTTCCGTATCAACAACGATCATATTTTCTAAGCCAAGCACGGCAACGGTTTTTTTCCCCTGTGAAAATATCAAGGAATTTTTCGTGTCAACGGTGACCACCTGCCCCTGTGTCACATTCCCTTTTTCATCAGAATCACTGCGGGCAGCCTTGAGTTCGCGCCAGTTCCCAACGTCTGTCCATCCAAGACCGTCTGCCGGCACGACGGCGATATGCGGCGTTTTTTCCAGGATACCAAAATCTATAGAGATTTTATCCATACTGCGGAAGGCGGCGGGTAGAATTTCCTCATACCTGTCTGTTCCCAGTGCTCCCTGTAGCTCCTGAAGCGCGGCAAAAGTGCTCGGTAGGTGTGTTTGAAACAACTCAAGCAGGACGGCGGGTCGCACGACAAATATACCCAAATTCCACAAATATTCCCAGGATTCGCTATATGACTGTGCTCGCTCCAGATCAGGTTTTTCCACAAAACGCTCAACTTGAAACACGTTGTCGGTCAGTTCCTCTGACATTTTGATGTACCCATAGGTAGTCGCCGGGTAGGTTGGTCGTACGCCTAAGGTCACGACGTGTGATGCAGAGGATTTTGCAAAGGTCTCTGCCCTCTGAAGATAGGTGAGAAATCGTTCTGGATGACCAAATAAATGATCGGAAGGGAGAATGACGACGGGTTCCTCAGGATCTTTCATCTCTTTGAGGAGATGTATCAGCGCAAGTCCAAT
>PFFG01000004.1:0-35557 GCA_002783265.1 Candidatus Gracilibacteria bacterium CG17_big_fil_post_rev_8_21_14_2_50_48_13
ACCTTTCACGGGGAGAATGAAGGTGCCCTCCTTGCTCTGCGGGAAGACGCTGGTCTTCCAAGTACTCGCTCCGATGGTTGCCCGCACGGGGACGGATCCAAAGCCCCGGCCCTGCACCTGAAAACTTTTGATCAGCGCTGTGTACTCCTGGGGTACGGTCAAAAAATGCCACGAGCCTTTTTCGGTGTTCCAAAGCCAGAGTTGTGCGGAAAAGGTGATAGTAGGAGTCATGGAGATGGGGGAAATACCAGAGGAAATTGCGCGAATCCTGCCATATGATAGAGTAGTTTTGTTTTTTCGCAAAACCCATGTCCAATTTGCTTCTGATCCTAAGAACTATTCTTGCTGCAACGTGCATACTCGTCTTTATGAATAGCACGGAGGTGATGGCGCAGCAGAGTTCTAATGGTCCTATTGCTCGTCTTGAGGACGGGACCTATTCCTATACATATCAGGGTGTTACCGTACCTCTGCGTATGCTTGACACGGCCAGCGCTCAGTTACACTGGGGTGGGTTTTTATTGCAAGATAAAGATCAATTACTCACGACCGAGGATATGAGATGGACGCCAGATTGGTCAACCTTTCATACGCAAGTAGCTTTAGATGCTGCATCAGACGAAATTCACTCGTACCGCTTTTGGTATATGTGGGATCGTTATGTGGTCGTGAAAGTGTTTTGTGGGTTAGGGGAATTTTGTACGATGGAAACGACAGATATCAACCCAAAAGTAATGAACGGTCCTTTGGTATTTGTCCCTGAAAAATACACGGCTGCTGAGAAAACAAGAATTAATGCACTGCGTGTGTGGCCCTGGGGTGTGATTCAGGATTGCACCGGTGGAAATTCTTTTATGACAGCCTACCTGCAACAGGGGGTTGTGCTTGATAAATGTGGTTTCTACTATGATACTCAAGGGCAGGCGGAGAATATTGGTATTTCGGACATTGCCTTGCCTTGGGGTATCCCTTTTCCCGATTTACCCGTTCTGGAGTCAGCAGATCAATATGCCCTTGTGGATTTGTTCCAGTTCAATGGTGGGGGTACAGATACGTTGCAGAGTCTGCCAAAAACGCCCGGTATATCTATGCAGCGTCGAGGTGAGTTAGGACTCCAGTTGGGAGACACGCTGTACTGCTTGCAGATGGATAATATGTGGACTGATCTTGTTGATCGTGTGATTTCATTGCCGAAGGATGTCCTGGAATTTCAGGGGGGTGTATTTTCACTTGATGGGGAGCTACTCTGTCCAAGCCGAGCGCAGGGCGCGCTCATTGACTGGTTAAAGAATGCCGGAGCTATGTTTGACTTTGGGACACTCGAACAACCTGATTACAAGACGTTTTTCCCGCTCCATACCTCCATGCGTCTTGGTTATGACAAAAATGGTTTATGGGTAGATGGATCCTACGGATATAAGAGTAACTGGGCTGTAAGTCCTGATCTTCCTTCACAGAATGCCTATCCACTTTCCTCTCGGTGGGTGGGGGATGTGGCACTTAATCAGTTTGTCTGGCCTGGAATTATCGCCGGTCCCTTTCCTGCAGCGGGTCTCACTTCTATGGTAGATGGAAAGGATATTGGAGCACGGTTGGTGACGCGTGATGGAAAATATACATATTTAAGAGACAAACAAGCATTTTGGTTGCCAACCAATTATGATGCAGATTTGGTTGTTTGGCTGGCAGAAGCCGTATCGCAGGATGTTCTGCGTGGCAGGGATGATGGTACTCCATCGGTACAGCTTCCTCTTCTTCGTGCGGAAGGAATGACACTACTTGCACGTGCTCTTCACCTAGAAGAGAAGTACCCTGAATGTGGTATGCATCAAGCCATATCAAAGTTTCGGGATATGGATACGAATGCATGGTATGCACAAACAGTTTGTATGGTGGTCCTGGAAGGCATAGTACAGGGAAATCCTGATGGAACTCTCGCACCTGGGGCTCCTCTGCGGGTTGCGGAGTTTTTAACCATGGCCGCACGGGGTGCAGACGCATTGCTAGCACAACCTCTGCCGGGTGAGGAATGGTATGCTCCTGTGATGCGTTGGGCTCTTGATGGTAAAAGTGGAGATTGGCTTCAGAATCCCGGTGACATAACAGCGCGCTGGTGGGCTGCAGCACTGACGATGTATCTCCTGAAGTAACCTGATGAACAACGCTAGGCACTATGCATACATGAAAGATTGCATTGAACTCTCCAGGCGTTCTTTGGAGAGGGGACAAGCTCCTTTTGCGACCATAATTGTCCAAGAAAATCAGGTTATTGCTTCTGCAATGAATAATGCGGCGAATATTCCTTCAGAGCATGCAGAAGTCCTGGCTTTAAATCTAGCCATGAAAAAGGTGGGAGGAAAGTTACAGGGTGCAACCTTGTATACAAACTGCGAACCTTGTCCCATGTGTGCCTTTATGATTCGGGAGTATGGGATAGAAACAGTGGTTTATGCCATCCCGTCCCCTTTTATGGGTGGCCACTCGAAGTATAAGATTCTTGAGGATAAGGAACTGGATACCTTCGACAACTTCTTTGCGCCATCGCCCACTGTTATTGCGGGGTTTATGGAATCTGAGGCAATGCAGGTATTTCGAACATTTACACCACTTTGGATGTTTGGGAGCCATGCAAAAAGAGAGCAACGACTACGGGAACTCTGTTTGCAGACGATGCACTCTGACGCGTTTCAAGGCCAGTACTCGTTGTTGTTGCCCACTCTTCAACTTACTGAGGATGAGGTACTGCAAGCCTATGCAAACTATGACATGAATGTGTTTGCCTACGACAATTCGATATATGGCTCATTGAGCCTACGCTTCGCACTTTTTCTGCACTACTTCTTGCAGGGGAGTTGGCATCAAGTTAGGCAGAAGACGGTGCTCGAGTACCTAAACGAAATCCATGCAGAACGTATAGCTGATATGGGGTTTGGAGCGCCAACCCAGTACTTGTTCGACTATGTACTTCAGCAAAAAAAGTCTGCTATTCTTGTAGACTTCTACGATTCGGCTTTTGCTTTTGCAAAGGTGGCCTTGGCTCTTCGTGATGGCGGGTACCAGCGATACATTGCCATGGAAAAGCTGGATATGAATGAACATGCCTTTCCGAGTGGGCAGGATTGTTATCTTTTTCAGGACAGTCTGGAGCATGTTCGGGCACCGAAAACTTATTTGATGAAAGTGGTACAGGAAGTAGCACGGGGGACGTACTTTATCTTTTCATTGCCTATTGGTCCATTGATTCCATCGCACACGATGAGCTGGGCGTCTCTCGAAGAGATACTACAGTGGCTTGAAGATTGTGGGCTGACGATCATACGTGCTGAAAAGTCATGGCTTAATCCCGAGGTGGATTTGTTTGTTGCTGATTCGTCGCTCTTTCATTGGGGACTTATATTGGCGCGTAAGTAATGGCGCGGGGCAGGAAAGAACTACGATGCTAGTGGTAGATGTATGTGCTGCCAGACATACCTTCTTTGATGCTCAAGAGTGCTTGGGTAATATACCCGCTCACATGGTCTTCTCTCTCGGAGGGATGAGCCCATAACAGCTCAGAACATTTTTCCGGTTCCATGTTCTTCGGGGTGCCTTCATATGTGTCGATGTTGAAGAATAAATAAACATAATCTGCGGTCTGATTTGGGCAAAGAACGTGCATGGTATGCACGAGAGTACAAGATTCTACTTCGATGCCCACTTCTTCATGAGCTTCACGTGAAACAGCCGCATACATGTTTTCACTCTCCTCCAAGTGCCCTGCTGGAAGAGTGAGATAACCGTTCTCATGCTGGGTATTTTGACGACGGAGCATAAGGATCCTTTCCCCATGGCGAATGATGGCAAACACAGCAATGTGAACAGAATGACGTGACATACAAATATATGATTGGGAGCATGCGCTCCTGGATAAGTATTTACAAGGGTTGCTGACACCGTGTGGCATGATAGAGTAGTTTTGTTTTTTCGCAAAATACATGCCCTCTATTCTTCTTCTCGATATTGATGGTGTTCTCTTGCTCCGCGATGCCTACTTTTCTGAGCGGTTTTCCAGGGAACATCATGTGCCTATGGAGCGCATTCTCCCCTTTTTTCATGGGCCCTACCAAGACTGCGTCTTGGGAAGGCAGGATATCAAACAGGAACTGCTTCCTTTTCTTGCAGAGTGGGGATGGACGCAGGGTGTTGAGGAGTTTTTGCGCTATTGGCATGCTGTAGATGGCGCACCAAATGAGGAGTTACTTCAGGAGTGCGCGCGGCTTCGGGCTTCCGGAACGTGCATCTTTCTTGCGACGGATAACGAGCCATGTCGTTTGCGCTATATTCTTGAAGAGCAAGGCCTTTCACAATACTGCGACGGTGTGTTTGCCTCCTGTGCAATCGGTTGTTCCAAGGAGGATCCGGCTTTTTGGACGCATGTCCTCCAAATCCTTGGCGTCACTTCGCACCATCTGTTGTTTATTGATGATGATGAGAAAAACGTCGCATGTGCTGTGAGTAAGGGAGTTCCTGCTGCGCACTATTGTGTGGGAATGCGGATTTCTGATTTAGCTTTATGAACCATAAAGAGATACAATCAGCCAAAAAAATCGCCATTATCGGCATCAGCGGTGTGGGGAAGTCCTGGCTTGCCCGGAGGCTTGCGGCTCAATTGCACTTGCCTCTTGTTCACTATGATACGCTTTGTTGGGATGCACATTGGACCCTTGTCCCTGAAGAAATGGTGGCGCAGCATCTTGCAGAGGCTATTCGTGAAGAACGGTGGATTTTGGAAGGGTATATCAACCCTCTGGCACAGGAGCGGCTTACGGCAGCGGACCTCATCATCTACCTTGATTATGCAGGATGGCGCGCTGCATGGGGCGGCATCTGTCGCTGGTGGCGTCATAGAAAACAACCGCGACCGGAATTGGCGCACGGTTGCGAGGACCAGTGGAGTTGGGAGCGGCTATGGGTCATGTGGACGCGGGATGAGCGCCGGGAAATCGAAGGAGAAATTGCTACTCATGCCTCCAAAGTAATGCGGTTGCGTTCTCGGAAAGAAACAAGTAAATTTTTTGAAGATGTGTCGTGAGATTTTTTGCATTTCAAACATAATCGTCCATGGGTGAACGTACATATTGCTTCGATGATACACTCAATAAGGAATCCGTAGGTTATGTGGTGAATATAGAATGCTCTCAAGGCTTTCATGATGCAGTGGCTGAAATACGTAACGCATTTCATAAGGAATTTGGTGACGCTGTTTATTTACCTGGACAAGGTGCTATGCACATAACTGTCTATGACTTTATGACGACGCTCGAATCCTATGATAGGGATGTTGATGAATACTATAGATCAATGTCTGAAGAGCTAGATAGTGCGATATCCCATTCAATTGAAAGTATTCAACCGTTCACACTTAGTTTCAATGTTCTAGAATTGTTTCAACCCTGTATTATAGCTAAAGCAAAGTATAGTTCTGAACTTGCGATCATCCGAAATAAGTTTTTAGACGTTATGGAGCTGTTCCCTCAAACAAAACGACCTCCAAATATTGTCCACTCTACCATTATTGCGTTTAGAGAAAAAGTGCCCTTCGAGCAAGTACATGACCTCTTTTCAGGTTACACACTCTCATGGGAAGAATCAGTGCAATCTCTGCGTCTAATGCGTGAGACAAAAATTAGGGGTCAAGCTCAGGAGCTGGTCTGTGAATATACGCTGGCGTCTAAAAAGAATAGCTAGAATACTTTGTGGGGAGAGGGTATTCTCAAACTGTTTGTTACGTGATCCCAAAGGTGCCAACAAAGTACTGATCGATTTCACGCTGGTTTTTCAGAAGAACGAGCTTTTCTGGATATCGCAGTTGCAGGAATTTGAGTGACGGATTTCGTACCTTCCGGGGATACCGCCAAAGAAGGTAATGAATGAATCTCCACCGCAGGGCTGTTTTTTGCGAATCCTTCGCACCATATCGAGGTTCGAGTCCTTTCTCCGTTCTTTGTTTGCGACGAAGGCAGCGGTACAAAGACACAAGCGATGGTAGATCGAAGTAGACAATAGTATCTGCGGCTTCAAGCCGTTCAGTGAAGCAATACTTTGGATAATGTCCATCAATAACCCACGCAGGCTGTTTGATGAAATGAAGAATGTGTTGTAGCACGACATGTGATTCAATACGATTCCAGTCGTCGTCATGACTAATCATATCTATATGAAGGACAGGAAGTTTGAGTTGAGCCGCCAATCGGTTAGCATACGTGGATTTTCCTGACCCACTGCTCCCCATGAGCAGAATTTTTCTTGGCATGTCGATTTGAAAGGGATTTATACACACTATAGCATTCCAGCTTTGTATTATCTATTGAGGAAAAATTTTTCAGATTGCATGGCAAGTATGGTATACCTGTGAGTAACCGATTTATTGCCTCAATGTTACTCGCATGGAAATGATTACATGGAATGATTTTCAAAAGGTGCATCTTCTCGTCGGCACTATTGTCTCTGCAGAAGAATTTCCGGAAGCTCAAAAGCCAGCATACAGGTTGCGGGTAGATCTCGGTGAACTGGGTATTAAAAACTCCAGTGCGCAGATTACGGCGCTGTATACAAAGGAAGAACTTGTGGGCAAACAGGTTCTTGTTGTGGCGAACTTCCCTAAAAAGCAGATAGGTCCAATCCAGTCTGAGGTTCTTGTAACAGGCTTTGCCAACGGTGATGGTCAGATTGTTTTAGCAACTACAGACAAGGAGTGCCCTAACGGCGCTCGTCTGATATAGATATTTATTAACGCAGCATCATTATGCTCTCTCTGTTAGATGCAAAGCGCATCGCTTCGTATCTTGGACTTCAGGTTTCCTCATATGCGGAGATGACGGGAGGGCTTATTTCCAAGACGTTTTTGCTGACGGATAGTCACGCGCGTCGATACGTGCTTCGGCTCAATGCAGAATATGGTTTTGACTATGAAAAAGACGAGTTTGTTGCAAAGACGTTTTCATCGCACTTGCCACTAGGTCAGGTGCGAGATCGGGGGATCTATAAAGGGGTGCATTTCTGTCTTTCGCATTTTATTGAGGGTACGGCAGATGAAAATATGACTGCCGAAGTGCTCCCTGCCTTTCTTGATATGTTAGTATCTATAGCCAGTCAGACACTTCCTAAAAACACTACGGGATTTGGCACATTGGATGCCCAGGGGAACGGACAGTATGCTTCTTGGCGCGATGTACTGACGAGCCCATATCAATGGCGTGATGTGGATACGTGGGAAATGCTCTACCAGACGACGTTTCTGGATAGATGCTTTGGAGAACGTATCAGAAACAAGTTAGCAGAATGTACAGGCGATACCCAAAATTATCGCTTTTTGCAGCATGGTGACTTTTTTCTGGAAAACCTCCTGTTTCAAGGCGGGCGCGTTGAAGGGGTACTTGATTGGGGGAATGCCCTGTATGGCGACTTTCTCTACGATCTTGTGCATAGCGCAGAACGATATCCTGATTTCCCACTTGTCGATATGGGCATTGATGTATATCGCGCAAAGGGGTTTGATTTGACTGCATTGGATGAACGTATATTCGCACTAAAGCTGTATAGTCTTCTCCATAAGGCGTCGTTTTTTGCTGAAGTGGGGAACCGGGCTCGCTACGATGAGGTGGTTGCGAAGGGGGAAGGGTTGCTCTCGTAAGTAGGAAAATTTCTATGCTTCATAATTCTGACTATTCATACACAAAAAAACCTCGCTCATAAGCGAAGGTTTTTGAATTGAGACTACTAGAGTTTTTTAATCTCTTCAGCCATCTCTGCGTGGTCGATCATGATACCATGACGATTGGTCATTGCGGTCACTACCCTCATGGGTATGTGCAATGATTTGACCAATAAGGATTCGAGCTCCGTAAGCGAAGCTTCTTCTTCTGGTGTCAATTGGGCCCCCAACTTTTCGAGAACACGTATTTGTTGTACGTATTTCGAAATTGACTGCGCATTGTGATTGATGCTGGCTAAACAATTTGGTGTCATAAAAACCTCTACTTTTTATTTTCATAAGCTGTATATACATAAAGTTTAATCGTGTCAACAAATTTGCAAGGTACTTGATTTTCACCTATGGATAAATAAATAGACCACACAAGGTGTGGTCTAAATTGTGGATGTTCGACTCTTCCTACAACCCTATGGGGTCGCCTGGAAAGCCATTGATCCATTCGGATACATTACCCTCGCTCATGGCGAGGAAAAGGACAAGTGCCTTATTGGCTTCGGTCCAGTTCTTGGGATTCATTCCCATGAGAATCTGAAACGAGAGCTCAGGCTCATACTTGAAGAGTGCTGGGAAAACTCTTTTCAGAAATTCCCAATCACTTTCTTTTTCCTTTCTGACAAGATCATAGCTGGAAAGGAGCATATCAAGCCCCTCGCCACGTTGCATGCGTCGAGGGTCGACCATGCTCGGTTTTTTTTCGTCGTCCAGTAATTCCTGCGCTCTTTCGAACATAGGAATTGGATTTCCACGATCCCTTTCAAACATGTAGCCGTACATTGTAAAAGTGTTTGGCTCTCGCTGCATGATTTTTGTTTTGCAGAGCCCGGGCCCTGCATAATCGAGGTACAGAGCTGGCTCTGTGAAATCATCTAGCTGAACAAAGCGTTCAGCTTCCGACCAACTTAGACTAAAGTCTTGGTTGGACAAATGCGACATGCCGCGAGGGCCAGCATACTCGATTGATGCCCGTGCAATAGCAGCAAGAACACGTTTTGGATCCTCGGTATCATCGGGAGTAATGAGATAATCACCGTCTCTTTTTTCAATTTTCATGGTCCTTTTCCTTTCAAAGATCGTTGTTTGTTTGGGTCATGTGAATTAAATACATTTTTGGTAATTTGTCAACAATCCAATAATCACTGTGAACGAGACCCTGAAAACCCACCTACCCAAAACTCCCCACCAAGCCCACAAGCGCCAGAGCCAGGAAGATGGGCAAAAATGTCTTTTGCAAGACGGCTCGGTAATCGGGCAGATGCACAATGGCACAAGCGGCAATGATGTTAAACAGACAGATGGCATTCCCAAGGGCCGCCCCTGTGGTTTGCAGAGAAAGCACCCAGTCCGTCGAGGTCCCCAGCTGCTGTGCGATTTGTATCTGTGTCGGCGCGAGCATAATATTGGACACGGTGGCGCTGCCGGCAACAAAGGTGCCCAAGGCACCAAGAAATGGGCTCAGGAAGAGTGTTCCTTGACCGAAAGAGGCAAGTGCTTGTCCAATTTCCGCCACCATGGAAAAGCCCCCTATTGGCGTATAGGCCATGATCTTTGCAAGCATCAGAAGGGGAAAGAGAAGGAGGGCAATTTTTCCTGTTTTTGAGAGCACGGGAGGGAGGAGATTGCGTTTTCCTTTTGTCTGCCAAAGGAGCACGAGACTCACCAAGATAAAGGCGAACAAGGGTGAACTGCCTATCATCAGTGTGGTGGAGACATTGGAGCCGAAGAGGTTCGTGAAGGTCACGGCACTTTCTTTGATGAAGCGAAACCATGGGAGTTTCGGGAGGAAGAGTAAGGCCAAAAGCGCAGCATAGGGCAGCCAAGGGCGAAGGCGCAGGGGTGTTTTTGCATGCCATGAGCGCATAATCAGTGCGAGAATCGTACCGAAGGCCGCAAGAATGGAGGCGAGCGACGGTACAAAAAAACTACAGAGGAGAAAGAGCAGAAATTGCAGGCCGAGCCACCCCGCCAAGGGAAGAAGCGGGACTTTCGCCTGAGTTTCCTTGCTGTATGCGCGCAACAGCAACGGCATAATGACGACGCTCGATAGGGCAATGAGCAGGGCCGACTGGGCGCTTATGTTCGCGACCACCTGCTCTGAAAGCTGCAAAGGTTCTTGGAGGCCAAGAATGATGGGGGCGCCGACGGCTCCAAAGAGCACAAATAGTGCATCAAACAGGAGGACAGAGGTCACGGAGAGGAGGGCGGGATAGCCTAGTGAGACAAGAATAGGTGGTACTAACGCACCCGGCGTTCCAAAACCTGCGACGCCTTCAAAAAAACAGGTCATTACGGACGCTATGAGGAAGAAACGCACGTGCGGATTTGGATGTAAATGCGCAGCGGCCTGTTGTATGTCTGCCAGCCGCCCGCTTGACATCATGGTGCTATGCAGCAGCAGGGCGCCAAAAACGATAAACAGGATCTGCAGGGTGTTCACGGCACTCGATACGCTGAGAGCGCCCAAAATAGTGCTGTCTCCATCACGGGCAAAGAAAAGGGCCACGGCTGTGAGAAAGCCAAAAAACACCCCCGTTTGTACGCCACGGAAAAGAGAAAGGGCAATGAGCAGGAGCAGTGGCAAACTAGAAAGGAGGAGTTGCATACAAAGAAAAGTACTGTCCTCCCAGTATACTACAGGTTATCTTCTGCGGCGAGCACCTGGCTTTCCTGGCCTGCCGCCTCGCCCGGGTTTTCCGCGCCGTGCAGGTGGCAGTGGTTTTGCGCTTATGGGGTGCTCGACGTGATACGGGTGATCCATGTGCACCGGCACCACCTTGGAAATGAGTTTGTGAATATCCCGGAGGAACACGCACTCCTCCTCGCTACAAAAGGAGAGCGCGATACCCTTGGCGCCTGCACGACCCGTTCGACCGATGCGGTGCACGTAGGTTTCGGGCTCGTTGGGAATATCGAAATTGATGACGTGGGACAAGCTATCAATATCGATGCCACGCGCCGCAATATCCGTGGCAACGAGGGCGCGGGTTTTGCCGGCCTTAAAATTGGCGAGGGCAAGCTGACGCGCATTTTGCGATTTGTTGCCGTGAATGGCTTCCGCACGCACCCCTGCCTCGTTCAACATTTTGGCGATGCGATTGGCGCCGTGTTTCGTGCGGCTGAAAATGAGGGCAGATTCGATGCCGCGATCTTCCAGCACATAGCGCAGCAGGTCGGGCTTTTTGTCTTTTTTCACAAAATAGACGGCCTGGCGAATGATGTCTGACGTGGAGGACACGGGCGTCACCTCCACTTTTATGGGATCATGCAAAATAGTGCCGGCAAGTTGGGCGATGGAAGGCGCGAGCGTCGCGGAGAAAAAGAGGGACTGGCGTTTTGCTGGCAGGTATTTGATAACCTTTTTGATGTCATGAATAAAGCCCATGTCCAGCATGCGATCCGCCTCATCCAGCACAAAGGTATCGAGGTGCTGGAGGCGAATATACCCCTGCCCCAGAAGATCGAGCAATCGCCCGGGCGTGGCAATGAGCACATCCACGCCGCGCTCCAGGGCGCGCACCTGGGCATGCTGACCCACACCGCCAAAAATGACGGTGGAGCGCACGTCCGTAAATTTGCCGTAGGTAGCAAAACTCTCCCCGATTTGGAGGGCGAGCTCGCGGGTGGGTGTGCAAATAAGTACCTTAATGGCGCGCCGGGTGATGGGTTTCTCTGGATCCCGCGCACTCTGCAAGAGGTGCAAAATAGGCAGAGCGAAGGCGGCAGTTTTCCCTGTGCCTGTTTGGGCGATGCCAAGAACGTCGCGCCGCTGGAGAATGTGCGGAATCGCCTGCAATTGTATGGGCGTTGGAATGCTGTATCCTTCCGCGCTTATGGCTTTTTGCAGCACGGGAAGCAGAGGAAGGTCGGCGAAGGTATGGGACATGGGTATGAGTGAGGGTAACCCACGCATACTACGCGCATTGGTCTGATAATCAAAGAGGAACCTCAATTCCAGCCACTCCAACCGCTTTTTGACCAAGACCCCCAGCGGACCTGCAGTTTGGACGCCATGGCTGCTCGTTCGTCTGCAGGGGTTACCATGAGTGTGGTTGCGGCGACATCTGCAAGCGTCGCCGTTGGTGCCTGAGCGCTGATTGCCAGTGGAGCATGCGCTTTGGGGCCACCTTCCTGGGCAGAAATCAGGTGATGAAAGGCCCCCCACTTTCGGCGGTAGGTGCCGGAGGTGGCCAGTGCTCCGTCCCAGAGTTCGAGGATACGTTCGTCACCGTGCTCAGTTGGGTCTTCAAGACCAAGACGCCAGGCGCCTCCGGATCCATCGCCTCCCGCAACGCGAATATCTCCTCCGCCATCAATCAATACATGGGGACTCGCTGTCAGCAGGATCGGCATAAGCCGGTCAATGAGATAACCCTTGCCAATGCCGCCAAAATCCAGAAATTGCCCCGGTGCCAGCGTCAGTGTATGATCGTGTCTTTTAAGCAGGTGCCAGTCCATATTGATGTGCTGTGACTTTTGGGCGACGGGAACATGCGTCAGAAAGCTCTCCACATAGCCGAAGTGCATGGGAGACGCGAGGGGCGTAAAACGTCCATCTGTCTGCAGTACATACTTTTCCGCGAGAACAAAGAGCTCCATAAACTCCGGAGTCATGTTCCCGTGCCGGTTCTTGTTGAGCTGGGAGAGTTGGGAGCCTGGGTCGAAACGGGAGAAGAGTCTGTTGATGCGCATGATCTCCCTGGAGATTTTCTCTGGAAGAAGGGCATCTGGGCGCTCGCTTGCGTACTGCAGGTTCCATGCTGTGCCCAGGGCTTCGAAGGTGATTTGCTGGAGAGGAAGAATCATGAGTTACTTGGCGCGTTTAACGAGAACATAGGTACTGTTTGCATGTCCGTCTTTATTGACCGCAGAGACGACAATGACATTCATACCGGGAACCAGAGTAAAATCTCCGACACCCTTCACGAGAGGGTTGGGGTCCGTAGCATCTACGACCTCTGCACTGACTTGGATATGAGTGGTATCTGCGCTGAATTCTTCACTCTGCTGAGGAGAAACAATGCGAAGGCTAGGCCCCAAAGGGTCTGAAATCAGCGTTTTTGGGACGTCCCCTGCCTGCAGCTGTGACGCTTGCTGTTCATAGATATTCGCGCTCTGTATTGACTGGATATTCTGCAGAGAGAAGTCGGGCGCATCGACAGGTAGTTGAGGTATTGTACTTTGCCACGACGGCAGGAAAGATCCAAACATCCAAAAGCTCAGGAAAGGAAGAGAAACACAGAGCACAATGACTTCTCGAAGCGGTTTGCCAAAAACATGGATGGTACGCCAAAGGTACAGTGCAAGGAGGGGAATAGTCAGAAAGGCAATGGTCGTATTATGCATGGGTGGGGCGTAAACGGTTGAGCGCAAAGGCAAGAAGTGACAGTGTGAGCACAAGGATCATGCCAACCAGCCCGGCAGTTTTGCCAAAACTCGCCCAGACATACCAAGCGCCACTGAAAAAATACACATAGGACAGACGCTGCAGGCGTTTCCAGTTAGGGCCGAGCAACTTTTGGCTCAGAGTATTGGAGGTCAAAAGCAGAATGACGCCGGTCAGTTCCCCCATGTGCGCGGCAAACTGGTTCTTCTCAAAGCTCCAGTAGGCAGCTTGAAAATAGGTGCCGAGAAAATCAAAACCTAGCGATGTGTAGTGAATCAGGGCACTTGCTGCAACAACACTGGCAGAAAAAATGCCCAGTTCCTTGCGAAGGGGGATAAGCCGAGGGAAGAGACGATTTTTGGGAAAAATATCTCGCAGTGGTCGTAGTATCATCAAAAGTATCACGGCGTAGAGGCTGAGGTCCCAAAGAAATGCTGTCCGTTCCGGCACAAGGGCGAGCATTGGTGTAAGGGCGGATGCAATCAGCAAAAGACGTTGAAACCAGGGGAGGAGAAATCGAAGGGCGATTTCACCATCCGAAGCTCCTGTTTCCCTGGAACTTGCCAAGTGTGCAAGGGAGTCTGCAGGAGCAGCAGAGACAAAATGCTCGTAATGAATGCGTTCCTCTGGAACGCCTTGTGCACGGAGAATGGCCCGCACATCGTCGACCATCCTTGGATTACCACAAACATATATGTCTGCCTTGGTTGTGAGATGGTCGTCCATCTTCTTAAGCGCATCTGTGACGCGCCCCTGCACAACGCCTGGCATGCTCATCGTTTCCTTGGAAAGACAAATTGTGGTCGTGACTGCAGGATACGCGCGCAATTCTTCTGCATAGAGTATGTCGTCTTTGGTTGCTCCGCCAAAGAGTACATGACAAGGGATGTTGGCTGGGGTTGCCTCAATCATAGCCATGATGGGAGCTATACCCGTGCCCGTTGCTATGTAGAGCTTAGGTCGCGATGTTTGCTCCAAGCAAAAGGAGCCCAGACCAGCTTGCAGTGTGATGTGAACATCCTTTGCGAGCGATTGCAGGACGGCACTACCACGACCGTTGGGCAGCATTTTTATACAAAACCGTATAATTCCGTTGCGCCACGAACGAATAGAATAGCAGCGGGCAAATTCTCCTGCTGCATCCTGGAGATGAAGCGACGCAAACTGGCCTGGAGTAAACGTTCCTTCCGTTTCTGTGCGAAAATCAAACTCCAAGACACCCCGTGCCTTTTGGCGCTTTTCGACAAAGAAGGCCTGGATTTCTTGCTGCGTTGCAGTAGGGCGGGCGGGATCATTGTCTTCAACAGCGATGACTTGCACGGGGCAATTGCGAGCTGCCTCATAAATTGCAGCTCCGTTTGTCTGGTAGTCGCTGTTAACGACCCATGAGGTCCCTTCAACGCGAAAGATGTTTGGGCACGTGCGCTCGCAGTTTTTGCAGGAAATACAACCTGGTCGTATGGAAACTTTGGTGATCATTAGCTTGCGCGTGTTACTGCATGGGTGACCTGCGTGCGAGGGGCAGTTTTTTGCGTAATGACGACGTTATTGGAAGGAGCTGTGACCGTTGGGAACGTAGAAGCAGGGGTTTTGCTCAGCGCCGGAGCGGCAGTTTGGGAAGACCTTCTCACCACGGTTGGAGGGGTTTTGGCTCTTGGATTTGTTGTCGCAAAAACATTTCCAGTTGCTGTTGGCTCAATATCTTGAGGGCGAACCGCCGTGAGCGGGCGTACGCGAGGGAGATCGCTCATGGCGAGAACTCCTCGTAAAATTTCAGACATCCGCCAAAGTGCTTCCAATAGCCAAGCATGTTCTGCCTTATCTAGGGCGGCTTTTTGCTCGGTATTCAAGGATGCAAGATCTGAGGGTATGCTATAGAATTTAGGAGCACGAAGGGAAACCGGCAGTGTTTTTGGAGAAGTTCGGTTTGTTGAAACCGTTCTCGAAGGTGGATTCGGTGCAGTTGAGGTCTTTTTCTCTGTAGGAACCGGAGGGGTAACAAAAATCGGTGTGGTGATTTCAACCTCCTTTCTCGGAATATCAAGTGCAGGGCGTTCCTCTTCTTCATCACTTTCCCGTTCTTCTTCCGTAGAGCGGAATTGCTCTTCCTCACCATCATCCTGGTCGTGCCCAGCCCGAGCGACGGGAAGGAGGTTGATGGAATGAGGAGTGGTGTGAGGGCTAGGTCCCTGGAGGACAAGCGCAAGGGCAAGGGAGCTCACGAGTAGGAGCAAGGAAAGCAATCGTTGCATAGCAAATCGAAAGAATGTACGAAACGATTCTATACAGTGATTCTGAAGATATCCTGAAGATCATTGGAAAAATACACGGAAGGTGCTTCCTTCACCCAAAGTGCTCCTGACGCGGATTTTCCACTGATGTGCATGACAAATATCCTGCACGATGGAGAGGCCCAGTCCGCTACCTCCCGTTTCCAGGTTTCGGGAAACATCCGCTTTGTAGAAACGCTCGAAGAGGTGCTTTTGTTGTTCGGGGGTGATACCTATCCCCTGATCTTCTACTTCAAGTATACCCTGAGGAAGCAAACGGACATGAATCGTGGAGTTGGGCGAGGAAAACTTTATAGCGTTGTGCAGCAAATTGTAGACAAGCCGATCGTATGCAAGAGGCCGAACCCTGGTTGAATAGTCGGCGAACTCTGTTTGTATCACGCACTTTTTTTGCGCTGCCATCCCTTCAAGTCTTGCAGCGACGTCTCTGGTCCTTTTTGTGAGTGAAGTGATAAGGAAGGCTTCTTCTTCCTGGCCTGATGAAACGAGCAAGGATTCCGTGAGATCGGAAAGACGCTGCGTTTCCCCCAGCATATCCGTTAAGATTTCTCGACTATCCTTTTCGGTGATTTTTGGTTGTCGTAACACAGATTCAGCGCAGGCACTCATGGCGGCAAGTGGATTTCGCAGTTCATGTGCTGCGTCGGCCATAAATCGGTGCTCTTTTTCCATTTTTTCCTTTATGGGGCGCAGTGTTATACCGGCAAACCAATAACTGAGACCAGCGACAAATACGAGCACCCCTGCATTCAGCCAGAACAGTACCTCAAAGAACTCTTCAAGGAAATCACCACTATGGTCATCAGATCCATTGGTTGCAGAAAGAACTTTTCCTGTATGGGCATCAATGAGAACTTTGTCTGTGTCAGAAAAATAGACCTCATACACTTTTCTGTGTTCGCGCTCCTCTCGATCAATTTTTACAATAATCTTTTCTGGAGATTCTTTTGATGCGATATCTCGCACAAGAAGTTCAGGAATAACTTCACGTGACGTTTGCCACCGCTGCTGGACCTGACCCGCTAACACGAAGGAAAAACTGAGAAGAAGGACGGCTATGATGAGCGTGTAGAGGGCAGAGAGTTTGCACTGTGCTCGGAAAAACTCATTCTGTTGCCATTTTGTAGCCAATACCCCGAACGGTTTGAAGAGAGCAAGCATGCTGTTTGGAAAAAAGTTTTCGACGAAGATTTTTAATGTGCACCTCGAGACTGTTACTCCATTGATCTTTACTGTGTTCAAAGCAGTTTTCTAGGAGTTGGCCACGAGTACACGTCATGTTTTTGTGCTGCGCAAGGTAGGCCAGAATACGAAATTCCATGGGGGTCAGGAGAACCTCCTTGCCCGCAAGCGTGACCGAGTTGTTCTCGAGTGAGAGGGTTATATCCGTCCCGAGAGCGAGTAGGTCGGGCACGCGTGCACGTGGCCGCCGGAGGAGCGCGTCGACGCGCGCAAGCAACTCATCCATAGAAAAGGGTTTGATCAGGTAATCGTCACCTCCACTACGTAATCCCTCAACACGTTGATGAGTTTCCCCGAGTGCACTTAAAAACAAAACCGGCGTCTGGATGTTTTCTTCACGTATGGTTTTACAAAGCGAAAGACCATCGAGGTAGGGAAGCATCACGTCTGAAATGACCAGATCGAGATGATCTGCACGTGTACGCCAAAGATGAAGCCCATCCGTACCATTCCATGCATACTCCACCGTATGTCCTTCTTGTTTAAGAACACGTTCGAGTGATTTTGCGAGTGTCCGGTTGTCTTCAATAAGGAGAATATTCATGAGCAAAGTGTACAGCGCAATTCTGAAGATTTCCTGAAGAATAGGAAAAATATAGTACTTAAGACCGAGATTTCTTTTTGGAAATTAATGCCACAGCATCACCAAAGGATTCCGCATTGGTGAGCGTCCCGCCATTGATAAAGAAAATTTCGTCAGCATTTTCTATGGTTCCAAGACGGTGGGCAATAATGACTTTCGTTGTTGTTTTTGGTAGTTGCGCCAAAATGTCTTCCAGTAACTGTTCTGTCACCGTATCCACATTGGCCGTTGCTTCATCGAGAATCAACAACTCCGGCTCCCGAAGGACAGCCCGCATAAAGGCAATCAACTGCTTTTGTCCAAGACTCAGACCTTCTCCACCACGGGCAATAGTCGTGGAGAGCCCCTCCGGAAACTTCTGAATTAGAGGTTGAATATGCCATTTGTCCATGGCGCGCAATAACGTTTGTTCATCACACTTTGTAAGCGTTGGATGCCCGTACACGATGTTGTCTTGCACCGTACCGGAAAAGAGAAAGGGATCTTGAAGAATAAAGCCGATCATCGATGTACGTTCTGCTTCCGTGTAGGTGCGAATATCTTTCCCTTTGAGGTAAATGGTTCCGGAACTGGGATCATATAATCGAGCAAACAAGGAGGCGGTTGTCGTTTTTCCTCCACCTGTCGGCCCCACAAGCGCGTAGGTTTTGCCCTGCATGAGGGTCACGTTAATATCATGCAGCACCGTTGTTCCATCTTCATAGGAAAAGGAGACCTGCTCACATTTCAAAATTGCCTCCGGGTATCCGGTTTTTCCTGCGGTCTCCGTGGGCAGATTTGTCTTAAGGGAGAGAATTCTTGCGACGCGATCCCAGGCCGCAAGGGCAGACTGAAACGATGCCCACAATTGTCCTAAAAAGCGGAAGGGTTCGTAAAAGCGGTTTGCGAGGGCAAGAAAACTGATGAGAAGTCCAATACTGAGTGCACCCGCTTGAATTTGCATGAGTCCCACCACGAGAATGGTCAGCTGCGCCACATGATAGGCAAGTCCGTACAGAGGTGTAAAAAGCTGATTCGCAATGGCTGCTTCCAAAGAAGCTCGGTACGCACTCTTGTTGATACCGGCAAAATGATTGCGGAAATAGTCTCTTCGATGGAAGGCAACGATCGCTTTAAAGTTACTGAGCCCTTCACCGACTTCCGCACTGAGCGACCCTGTGGCCGCCTGACTTTGCTGATTGGTCTGTCGAACCCATGGGGAAATCAGTTGCGTAATAACAATGACCACCACGGCTGGCACAAGGGCAAGAAGTGCCAGATCCCAATGGAGTATCATCATGAGCACCAGTGCTCCTGACATGATAAAGATATTGCCAAAAAACTGGACGAGGGACTGGGAGAAAAACTGGTTGAGTTTTTCTGTATCGTTATTGATACGAGAAATGAGATCGCCCGTCGCATTTTGATGAAAAAATGCTATGGGCAGTTCCTGGATTTTTGCATACAGATCATTGCGTAGGCGGAACAACGTGCGTTGTCCTACACTGCCCATGCGTGTTGTCTGCGTATATCCAGCAACAAAGGCGAGGGCAAAAATACCAAGGAGCGCCAGAGATATCCAGACTGCGCCCGCATACTCGCCTTTGGCAATGTATTGATCAATGGCGATTCCAAGAAGAAGAGGTCCAAGGAGGTTCAGGCCAGAATTGACCAGAGTTGCAGCAAGGGCAAAAAATAGTGCCTTTTTCTCGGGGCTCAGAAGGGGCATGAGGTCGAAAAGCGTCTCACGCATCGACTTTTTGCTCTGGGTAGTTTTAAGCGTGTAGTTCATAGTGGTGAGTGCTTTGTTGTGACGTATACATTTGTGCGTATTCAGGGCATGAGGTGAGTAGACCTTCGTGCGTGCCGATACCGAGGAGTTCGCCTTCCATAAGAACGAGGATTTGATCGTACTCGAGGACAGAGGCTATGTTTTGCGTAATATTGATGATGGTGACGTCAGGATAATTGGTGTGCAGGTTCGCAAGAATACGTGCCTGGGTTGGGCCGTCAACACGTGCCGTAAAGTCATCGAGCATGAGAATTTTGGGATTCTGCGCAAGAGCGCGAGCAAGCATCAGTCGTTGTTTTTGCCCTCCGGAAAGGCTTGCCCCACGTTCAGAAACCATCGTGTTTACACCTTCAGGGAGTTGCTCGATGAAGGCAGAGAGCTCAGCTGTAGATAGTGCTTTTTGGGCAGCTTCCTTGGAGAGTTCTGTCTGAAATCCAATATTCTCAGCAAGGGTCGTGTTGAAAATGACACTATCCTGGAAAACAAAGCCTATATGTTGCGTAATATACTCCGGATCATAGGCAGAAAGAGGCTTATCGTCGTAGAGCACATCGCCTTCTGTTGGGGCGGTCAGACCGCAGAGAATTTGCAGTAACTGTGTTTTTCCTGCAGCGGTGGGGCCAACAATAGCAGTCTTACTCCCTGGTTCGACGGCAAAAGAAATATCTTTGAGTATTTGTTTGTCCCCTTTTTTTAAGGAAAGATGACGAACGGCAATGGAGCCCTTAGGAACGACCTGAAGACCGCCATGTGCGGGTGGCTCTGGTGCATCCAACACCTCGGAAATGCGATTGTATGAAGCCGTTGCCTGCATCGCAAAGTTACTCAAAAACCCAAGGGAAATGATCGGGAAAATAAAGAGCATGACGTAACTCATAAAGGCGGAGAGTTGCCCGAGAGTCATGGACCCCTGAATCACCAGGTGTCCTCCAAAGAGCAACAAGATAATTGTTGCTCCGTTTGAAATGAAGGTGATGAGAGGAATCATCGCAGAAAATAGATGGAGAATACGCATTCCTGTTTCTTTGGTGATTCGATTCACAACGGTAAATTTCTCCTGCTCTTGCTTCTCCACATGCAGCACACGGACAAGCGCAGCGCCCAGAATACTTTCACTAATCACCGCTCCTAAAGCGTCCATGTTTTCTCTTGTCTTCCGGAAGAGTGGGCCAAGCTGCTTGAAAATCACCATAAATGTTGCCGCAATAAGGGGCACAATAGTCAGCACCGCAAACGCGAGACCCCAGTTAGTCCACAGCAGTAGAAGCGCTGATCCTCCGATAATCAGGTATGCTGAATTCATGGCAACAACGGCCATGGCAATATAAGACTTTACGGCATCTACATCCGCCGTCATGTGTGTCATCAGTTTTGCGCTACTGACCTCTTCAATATAGGCATAAGGTTGACGAGAGATTTTCTCCGCCATATCTCTGCGCAAATGAAACGCCACCTTTTCCGAAAGAAGACTTTGCAGAATACCCTGAGCAACCCCAAGAGCAAAAATAAGCAGCATGAACCAGAAGAATTGCCAGAATATACTCGGCGACACCCCTGACGTGGAAGCAAAGGTATCGATACCCTGGGAAATAATCTGTGGAATCCAGAGATTGAGACCATTACTCAGCAGGGTCAGCACAAACAAAGCGGTCAGCCAGGTTCGGTAAGGCCTAAGCAGTTTTTTCAGCGGTGCTGGTTTGCGAGGTTGAGTACGCATAAAAATAAGTTAGTAGGATTTCCCATCCACCTTTTGCGGTGTGAGCGAATCGATATCAAGATTCTCAAGACATCGAAGGTTCACTGCATACGTCGTTTCTCCATTCTCTCCCTTTGCATAGGCAAAAGGCTTAATACCACAAGTTTGACAAAAAACGTGATGAATATGTTCTTTATGAAAGAGGTAATCTGTGAGTTCATCTGCACCTTTTTGCAGGTGAAAGGCATTTTCTGGCACAAAGGAAAGAACAGTGCCCGCCCGTCCACACATGGAGCAATTACAGGTGATGCAGGATGCGGTATCAAGTTCCGTTTCAAATGCAACGGCTCCACAATGGCATGAACCTATGTATTTCTGAGGCATAGAGGTTGGAGATTTAGTTAAGCCGAGGTATACTACGCGCAAACCTTATCAAAATATAGTGAAAATATGTCACAAAAAACGTTGGTCAGTTTCAAAGATGTTATCTTTGGCTACGAAGAGAAACGCCCCCTCTTAAACGAGGTGAATTTTTCCGTGCGCGAGGGGAGTAAAATTACCATCATGGGGCAAAACGGTGCCGGGAAGAGCACGATTCTCAAAATCATGGCAGGGACTCTCAAAGCGCGGAAGGGCGATGTGAATGTTTTTCCCGGAACGACCATTGGTATTGCTCATCAGGTGATGCCTCGAGAGGATCTCGAACTCACGGTGGAAGATTTTTTTCAGAAACAGCTCAGCGAGAAGGCCAAGGATATCGGACGCCGCATTGAAGAAGTGCTCGACATTGTGAATTTGAAAGCTGCGCACGATAAAAAAATTAAAGAATTTTCCGGTGGACAGCAGGCGCGTCTTCTTCTCGCGGCAGCCCTTATTCAGGATCCCGATTTGCTGCTTCTAGATGAGCCAACGAATAACCTTGATCCCGAAGGTATCAACCATTTGCTCATGTTTCTCCTGATGTCCGAGAAGACCTGTATCGTTATTTCCCACGATGCGGATTTTTTGAATGCCTTCACGGATGGTGTATTGTATCTCGATGTGCACACGAAAAAAATCGAACAATACGTCGGCGACTACTACTCCTTGCAGGAGGAAATCGCTAAGCGAATTGAAAAGGAAAATATGAAAAATGCGCGACTGGAAAAAGAAATTCGTGCCAATAAGGAGCAAGCGAACGAGTTTGCGCACAAAGGGGGAAAACTCCGTTTGGTGGCAAAAAAAATGCGCGATAAGGCGCAGGAGCTGGAAGAGATGAAAGTGGATGTGCGCCGGGAAGATCGCTCCATACGTGATTTTATTATTCCTGTGCAGGAACGTATTTTAGGGGAAATTCTCGTCATTGATTCCGTCACCATTATGCAGGATCACGAGGTGGTCGAGAAAAAACTGAGTGTCCCGACTGTGCTGCGAAAAGGGGAACACCTTCTCCTTTCCGGCCCCAATGGCATTGGTAAATCAACGCTTTTGGAGCTCCTTGCTACAGGGAAGGCGCCTGGTGCCCACATCGCTTCTGGCATTGAAATTGGCTACTACCGTCAGGACTTTTCCACTCTGGATTTCGACTCGACGGTGTTTGACTGGCTTATGAAATACGACGATCGCTACACGGAACAGGATATCCGCTCCAAAGCCGCAAGCTTCCTCATTACGGGTGACGTTATGGCGAGAAAAATCGGTAGTCTCTCCGAAGGGCAGAAGGGGTTGGTTGCCTTTACGGAACTCGTGCTGATGCAGCCGGGGCTCCTCATTCTTGACGAGCCCACTAATCACATTAACTTTCGCCATCTCCCTGTTATCGCCAAAGCCCTTGATCAGTTTGAGGGTGTGATGGTGCTCGTCTCCCACGTAGAAGACTTTGTGAAGCAAATTCGTATTGATCGAGAATTAGATTTATCAGCGTAACCCCATTTTTCGTGCCTTCAGATCTTTCCCATATGACCATTAGTACCCGCATGCTTATTGAAGTAGGGCGGAAGCGAGGTATCCAGATTGATGTGCTCTCTGCATCCAAAAACATGTATATAGCCCATATCGGAGGGAAGGAATATCTCTGGAAGGCAACGGCCTTTGGTGGTTCTATCTCCTCTGCTCGCCTCATCGGAGACAAGGCGCTGACGCATACCTTGCTTCAGCGGTGGGGATTTTGTATCCCAGAAGCACGCGTTTTTCACGCCTCAGAAAAGGATGCCGCCATGACATGGTCTAAGGAAAAACAGAATGTGGTCTTTAAGCCCATCGATGGTTCCCACGGTTTTGGTATTACGGTTCTTCCCTACAGCCTCATGGAACGTGAGGAAGCGTGGGATCGGGTTATCAAAGCCTCGAAGCGGGGAACACATGTGCAAATTGAGGAGTATATTGGTGGGGAAGATTACCGGTTTCTTGTGGTGGGCAGTCGATGTGTGTATGTCATTGAACGCATGCCTGCGGCCGTCAAAGGCGATGGGAAACTTTCTGTTCGCCGATTGATAGATCGAGAAAATAGACGTCCTGCACGAGGGAAGACTCGTTACGCCAGTTTTTATAGTCCGATTGAACTCGATCCTCAGCTTTTGGATAACCTCGCAAGAGGTGGCATGACTTTGGATTCCGTTCCACCAGAAGGTGAAGTGGTGATTTTGCGTCGCGTGTGTAATGCGGGGAAGGGTGGAACAGAGCGGGATGTGACGGCGTATGTCTCTCCTGAGATGCAAAAAGAGGCCATTGAACTCGCAAGGCGACTTGAAATGGATGTCCTTGCTATCGATGTGCGATGTCCTGATATAGCGAAGGCGACCTCCCTGCGCAAAGATGTTCATATTCTTGAGCTCAATGCGACGCCGGGTATTACCCTTGGGATGGCGAACTGGGTTGCAGATGCGGTTTGGGATGCTCTCCTGGAAAAATATCAATAAAAAAACGCAGATCCCGGAGGTCTGCGTTTTTTGGCTCGTGTTGGAGATTATTCCACTGTAAAGGGTGCGCTTGCTCCAAGTTCAAGACCACCTGCGTCACTTTCATTCAGGCGAAGATCGTAGGTTCCAGGCTCTGTAGGAGCAGTAAGCGTCACAGATCCAGAGGTCTTCTTATTGAGATACATATATGCCTTGTCTGCGGCGTCGTTCACGGGTTCTGTACCATGAGGAGTCTCTGCAGGTATGAGTCCAATCCATGCAGTTGGATCAAGGGTTGCGGGAGCCGTAAAGGTTGCTTCAATGGCTTCACCTGCCTTATAGCTGGTTTTGCCCAGTGTAATGCTCACACCTGAACCAGTAGTTGGGTTTGCATCCATGACTGGAGCTGTTACCGTAAAACTCACGCTTGCAAGTTCTTTTCCGTTTGCATCACTGTCGTTGAGACGAAGATCAAAGGATCCACCGGTCATAGGCGCCTTGAGCGTTTTTGTACCGGAGGTTGCTCCATCAAGATACACATAACTGACGTCTGCCTTATCATTGGTTTCTTCACTACCATGAGGCGTAGCACTTGGAATAACGCCAATCCAGGCCGTTTTCTCTGTCGCTTCCGTGGCAAAGGTCACAACGATGTCCTCACCGGCGGTAAAGGAGGTTTTGGTAAGGGTGAGCGTGTTTTTGGGTGCCTCTGCAACATTGCTGTTTGTCGGTGCAGGTTGACCAATACAGCTGGTCAGAAGGGTAGCGCTCAGGAGCAGTGCTCCAAGTGATGCATGTTTCAAGTTCATAAGAAACTCGTAAGACAATAGATAGGCCAAGGCTACTCTTTTCCTAGAATTGTGCAAGTATCTGGGCATGCTTTACACAGCTTCCCCTTGCCATAAATAAGAATTTTTGCAAATTTTCGCGATTTGTTGTATTCTTAAATGTCGAACTTCCTTACTCACTCGATATGTTCACACAAAAACACAAGCAGCCGCAGCTCTCAGAAGGGTTTACCCTTTTGGAAATCTTGCTCGTGGTTGCAGCAATTGCAATTTTGGCAGGTATCGTTATTGTGGCGATCAACCCAAACAAGCAGCTGGCGGATACAAGAAATTCCCAGCGTCGTTCTGACGTCACTTCTATCCTCAATGGTGTCTATCAGTATGCCGTTGATAATAGTGGAACGATCCCGTCGACTATTCCAACTTCTGCTACGTGTGCTACACCTGCAACCAATGAGATTTGTAAAACCGGTGCCACATCTTGTAGTGGTCTCGTGGATCTCTCTGCGTTGACGACCAATGAAGAGTATCTCGTTTCTCTGCCTACGGATCCCACGGGTTCGTCGACCAATGGAACAGGCTATTTTGTCGCACGAAGTTCCAATGGGCGTGTGACGGTGTGTTCACCAAGTGCAGAACAGAGCGCCAATATTACGGTAACGCGCTAAAGAGTAGTAAGGAACGAAGGGGAGCTTTGCTCCCCTTTTTTTGCATCTGACACCCTTTGCATATGAAAAACCTCGTGATGGCCTTATCCCGGGTGTGTGCAGCACTGGTCTTGCTTCTTGCGGGTGTTGTACTTCTAGGGTGGATACTCGATATTGAAATCCTTGCACGAATGCTTGCAAGTTGGCAACCTACGGCGCCTTTACTTGCGATCTTGCTATTTTGTGTATCGCTTTCGCTCCTTCTGCCCACACGTCTCCTCTCAACACGCGGCTTTCGCCTGTTCTGGGCCGTGTTTTTACTGTTCCTGGTTGTTGGTTTTACAGCGGCACATGTCTGGATATTCCCGGAGATGCACATCACACAGATTCATGCTTGGGGCAATATTCGTTATTTGATCCCGAGTCTTTCAGAAGCTATCGCTATAGTGATTTTGGGTTTCCTGATGTTTTTTCGCGGAACGAAAAGTGAGTGGATTTTTTGGCCACGGTTGGTGTTTGAAGTACTGCTTGTCTTTTTTGGGCTCATCAGTCTTTTGGTCATTCCATCCTTTTCCGAGACCTACCAAGCAGTGGGATTTTTACCACAGCAACTCCCGGCCCTCCTGTTTTTGGGAACGGGTTTGTCTCTTACACTTCGTTCCATCGCAGACTTGCTAGTGATGCTCAACGCGCGCGACTCGTCCCTTTGGCGCGTGTTTATTCACTTTCCCATCAAAATTAAGCTGCGTCTGAGTTTCGGTGTCCTTGTCTTACTGCTTTTGCTTTTTTCTCTGTTGGCGTTTTTCATGACTGCTCGTTTCCAATATGGGCTTCTGTCTATTGGCAGCAATATGCGCAGTGTGCAGGAACACTTAACCCAGCTCGCCACTGCTCACCGCGATGCGTATATCTTTGGGCGACTGGCACAGTCTGATTCACTTCCAGGGCGTGTTGCCTTTTTAACCTGGGAACGAACCTACGGTAAGGTGCAGGGGGAAATGCGTGCAATTGTTGAGGTATTTCGAAATGAAGGTCGTGAGAAGGACGGGGAAGCCTATCTCAAGCTCCTCGAAGACGTGACGGATTATGGATCGAGCTTTACGGCCATGTCACTTCAGCGAGAGGATACGCAAAAAATGGAAGAGGTTTTCTACGAAGGGAGATCGAAGATTGATGGCATTTTAGAACAATCCTCCCAAATGATACGTCAGTATACGCTGAGTATTGCTGCCTATGCGGAAATTCTTCAACAACTCTTGTTTGTGTATATCATATTTTTTATAGCCATCGGCCTTGGGTTTGCGGGTGTCATGGCGAAGGTCATCACAAAACCCATATTAGAACTCACCAGTTACGCAAAATCTCTTAGGCGAGGTCGCATAACGACCTTTCCGCACATTGGCTCAAAGGATGAAATTGGTGTTTTAGCGACAGCTTTTTCAAAACTCACGCAGGAACTGCTCACCTCCAATCAGACGCTCAGGCAAGCAAACCTCTCGATTACCGAGGCGAAGGTGAAAAACGAAACCATTCTGGAAAGTATTGGTGAAGGAGTGATTGCAACGGATGAGTCAGGAACAATTTTGTATATGAACTCCATGGCGAAAACCCTCTTGCGTCTACGGGGGCTGAAGGATCAAACGTCACTTTTTTCCGTGCGTCCCCTCTCGGATGAAGATGGTACGCTGACACCGGAACGCCATCCGTTTACACTTGCGATGAAGGAACGCAAGGTGGTGACCATGACGGATCTCACCTACCTCCTGCCCCGTGGAAAAGTACTGCCCATTTCCCTGACGATTGCCCCCATTTTGTTACATGAAGGCATGGCAGGAGCGATTATGGTGTTTCGTGATTTTACAAAGGAACGTCAAATTGATACGGCGAAATCCGAGTTTGTTTCTCTTGCATCGCACCAGTTACGAACGCCACTGACTGCAATGAAGTGGTATCTTGAACTGCTCCTGGAAGATCCGAAAAAGAGCATCATTCCACAGGAAAGCAGGACGGAGCTTTTGAATGAAGCGTATACAAATAGTATTCGCATGAACTCGCTTGTGAACTCCCTGTTGAATGTTTCTCGCCTGGAACTTGGCAAAATTTCACCAGAGCCACAAAGTGTCGAACCCTGCCGTATCCTTGAAGATGTCATGCATTATTTTTCCCAGGAATTGCGGGAGAAGGACATTAGTCTTGCCTACCTGTGTGATCGGCATATTCAGACCGTTTTTCTCGATCCGAAGTTATTCCGCATGATTATTGAAAATCTTTTGAGTAATGCCGTGCACTATACAAACCCAAAGGGGGAAATTCGCCTTTCTGTGCATAATCTAAAGCCAAAGTCGTCGTTTCAAGGACACCCCATTCGGCGCCACTCTCTGGCGGTGGTCGTCGAAGATAACGGTATGGGTATCCCGAAAAAACAACAGGCAAAGGTGTTTAGTAAACTCTTCCGGGCTGACAATGTGCGCTCTATTGATACGGTAGGAAGCGGTCTGGGGCTCTACATAGCCTCGTCCTTTGCGAAAACCATGGGTGGCCAGGTGTGGTTTGTCTCTCAAGAGGGGAAGGGCTCACGCTTTACGGTCACTTTCCCCTTTGAGGAAAGCACGCCCAGTCATTGATCCATCAGCAAAAATGTGTTAAAGTAACTTGAAAAAATAAAAATAAACCAATGTCAACAAAGGAAAGCAAAACAATTCTCATCGTCGAAGACGAAAAGCCGCTTGTGCATGCGCTTCAGCTGAAGCTGGGTGCTCAAGGTTTTCATGTCCTCACGGCGGAAGATGGAGAGGCCGCCCTAGCACTTCTCGAAACGGAGCAGGTTGACCTGATTTTGCTTGATTTGGTGATGCCCAAGGTAGACGGATTTCAAGTGTTAGCAGCATTGGCCAAAAAAGGGAATACGGTGCCTGTGGTTGTCGCTTCAAACCTGGGACAGGAGCAGGATGTGAAACGGGCGAAGGAATTCGGCGTGAAAGACTATTTTATTAAGTCGAATACCTCCCTTGCAGATGTTGTGGAAAAAATTACATCGTACGTCTAAGTCCTATGATACAAACCTACGATGAAATGCGGGCACTTCTTTTGGAGACGCACTACGCAACAGAAGAAGACTTTGCTGCTCTGACGGAGGAGGAAAAAAAGGATAGTACGACCTGTATCACGGCCCTCTACCGGCGGCAGATTCTCACGCCTGCACTCTTTGGTCAGGCGATGGCAGAACATTATAAGACGCGCTACGTAAATTTGAATGTCTCCCCACCTTCTCGTGAACATATCTTGATGGTACCGGAGGATGTCGCAAAGCAGTTTTCCTTTGTCATTGTATTTTCTGAAGATGGAAAGCTCCAGATTGCGACGGATAATCCCGATCAGGAAGGTCTGACTGCAAAGCTGGAAGAGTTGTTTCCTGGTAACGAGGTGACGATTCTTTATACGCTCACGGAAGAATTGGAGGATGTGTTCATTCATTACAGACCGCCACTGCAAGATCGATTTCAATCGATTATTGAGAAAAAAGAGAGTATTGCTTCGGGGTTTCTTTCGGAAATTCTCGAGGATGCTCTGTCTCTACGAGCTTCAGATATTCACTTTGAACCGCTGCCTTCGGATGTCCTTATTCGTTTGCGTATTGATGGTGTCCTTCAGGAGGCCGGGCGTATTAGTAAAGAGCACTACGAAAACATGGTGAACCGCATGAAAGTGCAGGCGAATCTGCGTATCGATGAACATAAGGCCTGTCAGGACGGTGCCATTCGTATGACGGACGCTAAAAAGGCCTACGACCTGCGTGTATCGATTATCCCAACCCTGGATGGAGAAAAGGTCTGTGTGCGTGTGCTTGCCCAATATATCCGTGGTATTAGTGTCAGTTCGCTCGGACTTTCGCCGGAAAACGAAGCAACCTTGATTGATGCGATTCATAAACCCTTTGGCATGATTCTTGTGGTAGGGCCAACGGGTTCCGGAAAATCGACGACCTTGTATGCACTCCTGAAAATTTTGCATAAATCCGATGTGAATATCACGACCATTGAGGACCCTGTGGAATACAAAATTCCAGGTGTGAATCAAATTCAGGTGAATGCGGAGACGGGGATTACCTTTGCTGCAGGTCTCCGTTCCGTTGCCCGACAAGACCCGGATGTGATTCTGGTAGGAGAAATTCGTGATGAGGAAACGGCAGATATTGCGGTGAATGCGGCCCTTACGGGGCATTTGCTCCTTTCTACCTTTCACGCGAACGATGCGGCAACGGCGATTCCTCGTGTACTGGATATGGGCGTCGAGCCGTTTTTGGTGGCGTCGAGTTTGGAGCTCATTATTGCCCAGCGCCTTGTGCGCACGATTTGTCCAACGTGCCGCTACAGTTACAGCGCCACGGTGAAGGATCTGGAAACCTTACTACCGGAAGCGCCGCAGTATTTCTCGCAGGAGGATATTACGCTGTATCGAGGAAAAGGTTGTGAATCCTGTAATAACACAGGGTTTAAGGGGCGAACCGCACTTTTTGAGTTCATTCGTAATACGGCTGAAATGCAGGATTTGACGCTCCATAATCCTTCCATGAAGGAAATTGCCTTGCTCGCACGAAAACAGGGGGCGCTGTCGATGTTTGAAGATGGTCTTCTCAAGGTGAAAAAAGGGCAAACGACGCTCGAAGAGCTGCTACGCGTGGCTCAGCCGCCTTCGACAACGCTCACCGACGCAACACCTACTTCGTAATATACTCTTATGTCCGCAGACCGCGACTATATTGTAGAAAATCTCGCCATGCTGGTGGATTCGGGCATGGATATCATGTCGTCTCTGAAGGCGTTGCATATGGAGGCGAATACCCGTGCGCTGAAAAAGCGACTTGGGACGATTATTGAAATGGTGGAAGGTGGATCGCCCCTCTGGAAGGCCTTTGAACAAGTGAAATTGCTGTCAACGGCCAACATCGCGTTGATTCATATTGGTGAAGAGTCGGCGCATTTAGCGAGAAACTTAAGTCTCATTGCGGCGCAGCATCAAAAGGCGAGAGGATATGCATCCAAGATTCGTTCTGCACTCCTCTATCCCGTTCTGATCTTGAGTTTGACCCTCATCATCGGTATTGGAATTTCCTGGTTCATTCTGCCGAAACTTGCCAAGGTGTTTCTTGATCTCAAGATTGAGCTGCCCTTAATGACGAAAATTCTCCTGGGCGTT
The DNA here is from genome assembly GCA_002783265.1 of Candidatus Gracilibacteria bacterium CG17_big_fil_post_rev_8_21_14_2_50_48_13. Lineage (GTDB taxonomy): Bacteria > Patescibacteriota > Gracilibacteria > 1-14-2-50-48-13 > 1-14-2-50-48-13 > 1-14-2-50-48-13. The sequence goes on from PFFG01000004.1 coordinate 30,224, forward strand.
GGGGAAGTACTTGAGCAATACGGTCTGTTTCTCGTACCTGCGATTATTGGCGGTATTGTTCTCTTTATGTATATCTTCTTTGTCTTCAAAAAAACTCGATTTATTGGGCAATGGGTTCTTATGCGCACTCCTGTTCTGAAGGAGGTGATACAGGACATTGAAGTTGCGCGTTTTGGACAGGTTTTGGGAACTCTTTTGCAATCAGGCCTTCCTATTGCAGCGGCCATGGACTCTATTATTGAGGCGACAAATTTTGATGCGTATAAAAGCATGTACACCCAGCTCCGCGACTTGATAGTGGAAGGGGATTCCTTTCGATCCAGCTTTGAGCGCATAAAGAACTCTCGTCTCTATATTCCGCTGTTTATTCAGCAGATTCTCGCCGCTGGGGAGAAGTCGGGCAATCTGTCTCCAGCGCTGAAGAAAATCGGAGATATTTACGAAGAAAAGACGGATGAGATGACGCGAAACCTCACGGTGCTCCTAGAACCCATTATGCTCTTTATCATCTGGCTTGGGGTTATTGGTGCTGCCATGGCGGTGGTCATGCCCATCTATAATTTGATCGGTAACCTCAATAATTAATGCGCGACGGTTTTTCTCTTATTGAAATTCTGCTGAGTGTCGCCCTTCTCGCCCTTGTGGCTGGGGTAAGTATTCCTGTGTCTTTTTCCTGGGTGGCGTCCGTTGATCAGCGTCAAGCTGTGCGTATTCTTACCACCTCACTCGAAGAGGCCCGTACCTACGCCCGCGCAAATAAAAATGATGGAGACTGGGGCGTGCAGGTGGAAAATGGTTCTGTCATTGTCTTTCAGGGAGCAAACTATGCCTCCAGGGTCGTGGGAGAAGACCGCTCATGGTCACTTCCTGGTGGAGTCGACGTCACCGGCGCAAGCGGAGTGGTTTTTGCGAAAGTCACAGGTATACCCTCGAGCTATCCAGTTTTTACTCTCACGAAAGGATCCAATGTCTCAACGGTCACCGTCGGTGCCCTTGGTACTGTAACGCCCTACTAATATGAAAAAAGGATTTGTAACTATTGATGTCTTACTAGGGATGGTCCTGCTTGGACTGGTGATTTCCGGCATCATGCTGTCGCTTATTTCTCTCTACAGTTCGAACACGGATTTATCGGCGACGGAGCGTGTGGTGACGGTGTTGCAGGAGAGTAATGAAGCTCTCAGAAGTATTCGGAACAAGGATTTCGAAACACTGGTGCCTGGTACTTACGGGTTAGCCTTTGCCTTACCGCAGGGGTGGACGCTGAGCCCGTCACCAGATGTTGTGGAGGGGATGAACCGGCAAGTGGTGATCGAGACGGTCTCCCAGCATGTACGACGGCTAACAACAACGATTTCCTGGGATGGTGGTGCTAAAACCTCTACGTCCGTGGTCTATCTGACAAACTGGAAAAAATTGTTTGAACAAGCACCGCATTTGCAGTTTCTCGTAGATGACAACGAACTTATTTCCGATGGAAGGGGAAACAGTGAAATTCATGGCCTTCTTCTGGGTAACGATAAAAGTAGCCCCATTGTGGTGGATAAAGTGGAGATTACCTGGGATAAACCTATGCATGAACTGAAAGAAATTATTGTAGGAGGAAACCAGGTATGGTCCTCAACGGGGCCGGGAACGCCCACGGGCTTGCAGCAAACGCCTGCTCTAGTGGATATTACGGATCTTGTGATTGGAGGAAATGGAACTATTTTGATCGATAAGTTTGTCTTCACGGGGAACGTGAACAACGTGGATGTGACCATTCGATTTATCATGGGAGATGGTTCGGAGAAAACCGGAAATTTCCACTCACAACAAGGCTAATCATGCACAGAGTATTTTCATCACATCAGAAAGGCAGTAGTTTGATCGAAGTCTTGCTCTATGTAGCCATGCTTGCACTGGTGGGTGGAGCGCTCTTTCAAGTGATCAGTATTTTGTCTCAGGCAGAACTAAAAATGGAGCGGCTGCGAACCGTGCGTAGTGATGCTGCCTTTGTTATGGAACAAATTGCTGCGGATGCAAAACATGCATCAGCAATTGTTCTTCCATCGGCGGGTGCGGGGGGCAATACGCTTGCTTTGACGGTGGGCGCAGACACGGTTTCCTATGCGTGTACGGCAAATGTGCTCACCAAAAGTACGAATGGTGGTGTGGGTGTGCCGCTGCACAGTGCACGGTCAGCGTGTACGCTCCTTTCCGTCGAGCATGTGGATATTGCGGGTGGGGCGGATTTCCTGCGCTATCACGTGACGATGCAGGCCTTTCCAGTACTGGATATCCCAGGTCAGGATGCAGCGGTGTCCCTTACCTCTTCTGTACAACTCCGATGATGATGCTTCCGAAACCCTTGAAAAAAGAGCCAGGCTTTATCACCTTGATGACGGTTCTCCTCATCGCGGTACTCGCGGTTTCCGTGCTCCTTGGCATGTTGTTTATGTCTATTGCTGATGCGGGTACGGCATCGGCACGAACTGCGAAAGTGTATGCGGGGATTTTTGCAGATGCCTGTGCGGAAATGGGACTCCATGCCATGGCAATGGATGACAATTATACGGGGTCCAGCGCCCTCACTTTTGCTCAAGGGTCTTGTTCGTACACTGTATCTGGTTCGATGCCAAAAATTATGCAGGTGACGGGGACGAGCGATGGCGTGGTGCAACGACGTACCATTGAAAAAAACCTCTCGGGCGTGACATGGACAGAATCCACATAGCCGAGAGGTTGTGAGCAAGTGTAAGAGTAAGAGCTGTTTACTCTGTTGGCTCTTCTGCGCTCGTGCTTTTGAGTTTCGCTAAGTCGCTATCGAACAGTGCGAAGTCCATGAGCGGCATAATGGTGGCATAGGCTTCAGCGCGTGTCATGACAGGGTAAGCAAAAAGTTCTTCTTGGTCTTCTTGCATGAATTGTGCGATTTGCATGGTGTAGGTGCGTACACATGTATTGACCGCGGCAAGGTTCTTGGAGCATGCGAGGAGTTCCGTATATGCACGACCATATCGTTCCTCATAGTCTTTGTAGGTCTCCGTTGCATAGTTTCCGACGACGAAGGAAGATGTTGGCGCAAAGGAAACGGGTGTGTCGCTTGTCCATTTTTGTACGGTAATGCCTTTGCGTGGTGAGAAGACCACCTGACGCGTGGGAGAAAAATTTGCCCATTCACCTAGGTATTCCATGGAAATCTTGCGCTCTCCATAGAGGAACGTCTCGAGATTGGAGAGTGCACGGTTCGTTTCCTCGAATCGAGCTAGAGTTGGATTGCTGGTATATATCTGGAGATCGGTTTCCGTATTGTCTCCGATGGAAACGCCGGCCAACTTCGCCTTGAAGAGAAGATCAAAATGATAGATCGCTTGTGATGGCACGTAATTGTTCAGGTCTATCGATAGGTCGCGCAGGATGTTGATAACCCGTTTTGCTCCATTTGGCGTATCAATGATAGCCTCGGAAAGAAAACAGACGGAATCTGCTTTGCGGCAGGTAGTGGATTCGGGTTGGACATTATAGACACTACGAACGTACAGGGAGAGAAAATCCTTCCAGCGAAGTGCCATGTAGGGGTGGAATTCCAGTGCATTTCTCAGAAGACCGTAGCGCACCATGCGAAGGAGAGACTGTTTATACGCATCACTCTGATCGCTTATGTCGTTGAACATGAGCCTTGTGGCCGTGAGGTAGGGATTGGGGAGTATGGTCTCACCGGATGAAGGAAGAGAGACCTTTGTGGATAAAAATTCCAACGCCTTATCAACGGTTGAGGAAATGGAGCTGGAGGGTCCTGCAATGGTCATGCTGAGATTGTAGGGCTCACCTTCGGAATCAGCGATGCCGTGGATGACGCGAAGAATACAAAGACGCATAGCTGGCAGAGGACTGCCGTCCATATCCTTCATGAGGGCATAGAAAGGGGTGGACATGCTGGTGTAGGGGAGCGCTGATTCAGGTGTCGCCTGGCAGGCAATATATCCCTCAGATCCCTGAAGGCGGATACGCTTAATGAGGCTTTTGTCGAGGCCCTCGGTTTCGCTCGCTATGACATCTTCAAGAGGTAAACCCTTTCCAGAATTAATATCTTGGGAGGTGAGGGATATGCTTGCGAAGGTGTAGAGATTACCGAAAAACTCCGTGAAACTTCCCTCATATTCACCCACCATACTTCTATCATCACTCTCAATGGATACCTTTGGTTTGTTTAGGGAGAAAGAAAAACTTTTTTCGAGGGCTGCTGTATCCGGCTTTATTTGTAGGCCGTCGAGGACGCGTGTCACTTCGTCTTGAAGACGGACAATATTTTTTTCATCGTAGAGTGGGGCGATCACCGTTATACTTAGAGATAGCGTGGGTGAAATCTGTGCATAGTAAGAAGAAAAAACATCTCTATTGCCCTTCGTCGCATCACCACGGTTGATGGGGGTCATCATCGTGATTCCGCCAATCGTCCTTTTTGCCAAGACTTCCCACTCTGGTGTGTAGTAGCCTTTGGCTTCAAGGAAGTAGGTATATTCCTTTTCTGTTTTGAGCTCGGGGGTTTGTTCCAGCTCTACACTGACTTCGTAGACAGCAATCTCTTTTTGCGTTTTGCTTTCCATGCGTAGAGCACGGTTTTTTATGTAGTTGCTGATTTTGTAATCAGAAGGAAAGGTATACGTAAGGAGACTATCCGTCACGGATCCTTGAGCATTGATGGTATCCAGTAGGCGCTGATATGCGGCAAAGTCCACGTGCTGAGTTCGCTGTTCAGGGCTCTGTGTACTGTGTTCCTCAATAAAATCTTTTGCTTCGCGAATTGAAAGACCATAGCCTAAATTCGCATCAAAAAAACCGCCCATGGTAAAGGTCGGAATCCCAATGAGCTTTCCTGCGGGGCTTATCATTGCACCTCCAGAGTTCCCTCCTGCAATGACGGCGTCGGTCTTGATATATTGAAATCCATTATATTCTGTGGTCCCGCTTACAATACCCTTGGTTTCTGTGATGGTATCCGCGCCAATCCAGGGGTAGCCGACAATGAGTGCATCGTTTTGCACCGTTGGCACATAGTCGTAATCCACGGGAAGGGTGGCGAATTGACTATAATCCACCGTTTTGCCATGCACATCGATGGGATCAATTTTGAGAAGGGAAATATCCATGTCGCTGTTGCGTGCAATGAGCGATGCCGTGTAGTCACACACGGGTCGAGCCTGCGCTTGTTTTGTCATACAGACACTAAAGGCGGTAGCGAGCTGGCCCGTTCCGTCGTCCACAACGTGGTTGTTGGAGAGGATGACCCCTTGGTTATTGATAATGGAGGCGCTCCCCCAGCCGAGCATATTGACCTGGAGACCAAATTGA
>PFFG01000004.1:35597-178294 GCA_002783265.1 Candidatus Gracilibacteria bacterium CG17_big_fil_post_rev_8_21_14_2_50_48_13
CGGCCGCATGGGCGGGCAGAAGGAACGTCGTCAAAGCAAAACTCAGGCTTGCAAGGACGATCGTAAAGCGAGGAAGGGGAAAACGCATGCGGAAAAGAGTAGTGATTATCACTATACTCTCTAGCAGAACCCAAAGGGCCTGGCAATCGGAAAGATGTGCTAGTCTTGGCACGTGGGGCAACGTCCAAAAAACTCGAGGGCGTGTCTTTCAATCACAAAGCCGGTCTCTTTCGCGATACGTACTTCTTCGGTGAAGAGTTCGTTGGACAGTTTCACATCAAGAATGTCGCCGCACTGTGTACAGATCACATGGTGATGGTGGTCATCACACGCAAGCTCGTAGCGTTTTTGGAGATCGCCAAAATCAATTTCGAGGATGATCTCGTGATTTTTGAGCTGTTCCAGTTGACGATAAATGGTGGTTTTATTTGCAAGAATGCCCTGCCCATGGAGATGTTCAAGAATCATGCCCACCGTCACGGGAGCGACATTTGCCTCAAAAAATTCCAGCGTGGCAAGCAGAGCTTTGGTGCGTCTAAGCCCTGTTTTTTTCAGTTTCTGCTGGGAGGTGGACTTGTGCTGGTGCATGAAAAGAAAGGGAAGAATTCATTGGAGCCCTTGCGTCCAGAAGGATCTCCTGCACGGGACGTAGAGAGCCGTTTCCAAACAGTATGGCATCAAAATAGGTTTGGTATTCCGGAAGCATGTGTGCCTGATGATCCCCTAAGATGCCAATTCGTAGGACCATCGCATCGGGAAACATGTGGGCCATCTTACTATCGCCGACACTGTCGCCAAGCACAAGACAATGTGTGGGGCGAAGATTTGCAAGTCGGGGGGCGTCTAGGAGCCGTTTTGTGGTGTGCTTGTTATAGTTATGCATAATCGGCGCACTGATATCGAAGGAGCGGCCAACCTCGTCATAGAGAAAGAAATTGGAGACGATATCCGTCATGTGATAGAGGTCTTCCTTTGTATAGAACCCTCGAATGACTTCACCGAGACCTGCAGACAGAGTAATAAATGGGATATCTGCTTGCGCACAAAAATGCATCAAATCCCGTGCACCCTCACGAAGTCTAAAAAATCCCGCTTCGCTTCCTGCACGAAAGAGGAGATCCTGGGAGATCCCTTCCGAAAACATGAGCTGATAGTGGCGGCTCCACCATTCGTGCATCTTTTCCGCGCGCTCCTCAAAAGAGAGCAGAGGATCAATATCGAAATGAATGAATTGCTCGTACAATGCAGCGGCTTCTCGTCGGTATCTGAGCGTTGTTTCCTCCATTTCACGAACACAACCTACAGAAGAGTACACCCGCCGCCCATCCTCATGCGTAAAGGCCGTGAGGGTATAATCAAAATCACTAATGACGGCAAGCCGTACGCCCTCTTGACGGAAAGAGTGCATCAAATTTTCCCAAACAACACGGTCGGTGATGAGCATGCAAGTCGGTCAGGTTTTTTGCTTTGTACTATAGAAAAAGCACAAAGTCAATGCTGCTACCAATCGAGGGTCTTCTGAACAGCAATTTCTCCCTTTGCTGCTCGTTCCAAAATGTTCGCCATATCCGCAAGGGGTGCAATGCTCAGGAACTTGTTTGTGTTCATTCCTTCCCAGTGCAGTTTGTTTCCCATGCGCACGATACCGTTCAAATAGTCTTTAAAGACTCGTTCGAAGTCCAGTCCCAGGGTATTCGTTAAAATAAGGGGACGAATGTGGGCAGGGAGTGGAGGAAGTTCTTCACGTGCCTCTGGATGAACATTTCTCGCAATGAGAGGTGCTTTTTGAGCGGTGTCCGTTTTGTACAGTGTACGACTTGCAGTCGTGACCTCTAAAAATTCTGGTTGTTGTTCTTTCCCGTCTTCAAGGCGCATGTGAAAGGTCATGGAGTCGCCCAGCTCGTTGTACATTTCCAGTGAAAGGACATAACCATTTTTGACAATGTTTCGTGTGACCCCATCGCGTTCACCGTAGTTGTGCTGTGAACCCTTTTGGTTAATCAAATGATTGTGCTCGTACCGGTCCAGTTTGAAGCCAATGGAAATACATGACTCTGCATGGGGTACGTGAACGACTGCATTACCAAGTTCAGGTATGGTTATGCTTTGATCAAAGAGTGGAGAGATCTTTTTCGTAAAAAGTCTCGTCAGAAAATCTTCCCAAAGTGTTGGCAGTGTTGTTGTTTGGACATCAACAGGCAGCTTTTGCTCGTGCGCAAACCCCTCCATTGTTTCAAGAAAGTTCTTCATTTTGCTTTCTTGTTCCCATAAATCCGTCGAAAAAACACGGTGGCCAAGGACACGGGTCATCATGCGTGTCGGTGCCTGCATGACAGGTAAAACAAGGTCTTTTCCTGCGGAAGCTTCAAAAGCACTTTCTTCCTGCTGATTGAGCAAATAGGGTACAGTCACAAAGTTATAGAGTTCTGCCTGGAAATCAGCCCATGCTTCATCCTGGAACTGGTAATAACATTCCGTTTCTTTGTAGCGAATCGGTTTTGCCGCAAGATGTTGCCCGTGAAATGTATGATCAAAAAACTGATGCAGATCTTTCGTTGGAAAATGTGTTGCGTCAGGCACCTCAAGATCCAGTACTTCCTGGAGTTGATTACTCACTAAAATCTTTCTTTCTGACTCTTTGTCGAGAATATACCAGCGAAGACCGTCATGTTCGAATAAATACACGCCGACCCCTGTTGCATGGTGCGGAGCGGCCTCCATTTCAAGACCATCTTTTGTAATGTTGTCTTTTGAGGAAAAATAGCTGAGAGCCGCGACACGCTTGCGAAGCACTTCTGTCTCGTCATCGATGAAACAAACCGCTGGAGTAAAATGCCATGACATGTTGAGATGCTCTCCTTTGATAATTTCTGGAAGCAGACGATGGATTTTGAAGTGCTGGCCGAGATCTTTATGCTGAAGAAAGACAAGATCCATGCGATCATGGCGAGCAAAATTGTCGCCCACCGTTCGACCCGTGAGTTTTGCTGATGAAAGCAGCGTTCGTAGCTCTTGGTTTTCCCCTTCGTTGATACATTTGATCGTCAGTTTCAGCGTCTTGTGGTCGTTATCGCGAATAGGATGCACAACGGAGATTGTCCACTCACCTCGATCGCCGTGATAATGTATTCGTTTGATCACACCATTCAGTTCAGGTACGTCTGTGAGAAATTCCATCCCTTCCCGAAAGGATTCGCCATGAAAACTACTAATAACATGCACGTTTCGCTGAGCGGCATCGCGACCAATGATTTCAAGAGGCGTGCCTTTCCCAATGGCTGGCAAAAGGCGCACTTTTTTCATGAATTGTGTGGTAAACTCAAGAGCGTGGTGAGCATGGGGCACATAGGCCGCCATGTCTGGTGATATAGAAACCGTCGTGTAGTGTAATCCTCCCAATATGAGTTCACCGAAGGTTTCACTTGCTCTTGTGGAACCTGCACCAATGTTCATGCCGCGATAGAGTGCCTTATCAAGAACCTTTGGGGTCGACCAAAACGGGATCCACGCCCCCTCTTTGTTTTGGACAAATGCCCAAATGCTTTCTCCTGGATGTATAAATTTATGAAGCTCAACGGTCTCACCCTGTTCATTTGCCTTTCCGTAAAATTTGTGCTCGATGACTTCAGGTGCACCTAAGAGTTCCTGTTCTTTTTTTATCCCTTCTTTTTGAGTGATTTGGCAAATCGTATTGTGCGCTATTCGCGCCTTGCTCTGGTTGACGGGAATGGGTTTTTCCCGTGTTTCCAGAGAATGCCGCATAAGATGAGGCTGTTTTAAATTGACTGGATTCAGGGACACCATTTCTACCTCGGGTTCTGTAACAGGTACCACCACATTGAGAGCAGGCATGTCCGGAATGGACGGGTTTTTTATCACTGCGGTCTGACTCATGCTCTCCACTTGATCGGGAGCAGATGCAAACCCTGCGTACATAGGTGGTGCGACATTCTCAATAGGCGCGGGGGGAAGTTGCTGCGTAACGGTTAAAATTTCTTTTTCCGTTGGCGCCAGACTCTTATAATACAGGTCTTTCATTAGTGCTTCCGCATGGAGTTTGAGATCCATACGAGCATCATTCATACGCTGAGAAAGGGGGAAATAGAGGGTTACCTCTTCAGGTATTTCCTCAAGGGATCGCGGTATTTCTTTCATTTCCAGAAAGGCAAGAATGCGATCCTGCGATTTGGATGAAACTTTTTCATAAAGCCTGTCTATGTCAGCAATCGTCAAGGTTTCAATGCGATGCAAAAATGCAAGGACAGGGTACTCACGAATAAGCGTTTCCTCGAAAAAGCGCAGAAAGGGAGCAAAAAGACTGAGCGCATTTTGGCGCTGTGCTCCTGGAAGAACAGCGCTTTCACCAATTTTTCGCCCGATGATAAACAGATTCCAGAGACCGCCGACACCAATGTTTTTGAGTGTGGAAAGATCTTTGGGGAACTTGGCTGCGATGGTTTCAAAAAGGGTAATAACATTTCTTCGCAGAAAGAGCTCTGTTTCTAAATGATTTGCGGGTACATATTCCAAGGTTGTGGCGAGGAACTGGGCCATTTTCTCCATGGCGTAGGATTCGACACTCGAAAGAGATCGACTACGCATTTGCGTCAATATCTCCTGAACTGCTTCTGGAATTTCCTGGGTTACTTTTTGCTCAGAAGTTTCTCGGATTGGTTCTGCGGGGACATCGGGCTTTTGCGGCGCATCCATATCTTTTGTGAGGAACACCGTTTGGTGTCTCTCCTGTGAGGGTAGTTCTGGATGGTCCACCAGAGTTGTTGCCAGGTGCTCTTCGTAGGCAGGCTCTTCTTCAGCTGGCGTTTCTACGGAACTTTCCTGTTCTGGCGCTGTTGAGCGCTTGAGATATTTTGCCATTCTCGCTGCCATTTCTTTTGGGTCCGTTGTCGTGGCGCGTTTTGGGGCTTCTGCCTGAGGAAGCTGAATTCGGGATGCAAAGGGGTCGTTCCTTCCCGTGTCGCGTTTTTCCCCAGCATGTTGCTTTGCGCGCGCTTCCGCTTCGCGTTTAGCTTTCATACGCTCCATCATAGTCATGGGCTTCTCGTTTGCGGTGGGGGCCATGTTTTGAGCAGAAGCAAGATTCAATTTTCGCTTCAATTCAGAGGCGCGTTCTTCAGGTGTTGGGGGGATCGGTGTATTTCCTCCGTTCATAGGTGGACGTAAAAATCGTAGGGTCACTCCAGTATAACACGGCTGTTCTACATCTGAAATAGGGAATTGTAAAGCGACAAACGGTGCGAGGACGTCACTTTTGCCTATACTCGGAGCACATACTTTTCTCTCCTTATGGCAACAACAAAAAAATCCCCCAAGGCGGCCGATATCTCCGGAAACCCGAAAAAGTTTCTCGCAGAATTTCGTGACTTTATTTCACGGGGAAATGTGCTCGATCTCGCTATTGGAGTGATTATTGGTGGAGCCTTTGGCAAGATTGTAACGTCACTGGTTGAAGATGTCATTATGCCACCCATTGGTGTGTTGATGGGCGGCGTCAATTTTACGGATTTCAAGTGGGAGATGGTGCGTGCGTCCGTGGATGAAACGGGAAAAGTAATACCTGCGGTGTCTCTGAATTACGGTCGTTTCGGGCAAAACTTGTTTAATTTTCTGATCATTGCTTTGACCGTATTTGTTGCTATTAAAGTCATGGTGACACTGAAATCTCGGGTATTGAAAAAGGAGGAAGAGGAGGCAAAAGCAGAAAAGAAGAAGGATGCGGAAGAACTGAAAGTGCTGAAAGAGATTCGCGATCTGCTCAAGAAGGCATAGTTTTTCCTTTACTTCTCCAGTGAAAATCAGTACAACTGGTGCGTGTCCCATCACTGCATGCCGCGATGGTGAAATGGTAGACACGCACGCTTCAGGTGCGTGTGGGAGCAATCCTGTGAGAGTTCGAGTCTCTCTCGCGGCACCAATTAGTCAGTCAGTACAAACTAAAGACCACCGTAGCGAAGCGGAGGTAGTCTCTCTCGCGGCACCATTGAGTTCATGAGCGAGACTGGCGTGTGTTTCTTCTATCCTCTATGCCGAAGTGCAAAGAGTCGTTTCATGATTTCCACGACAAGCAGATACAGGAGAACAATTCCTCCCAAGAGGAGCAGCATCGGCCAATCGAGTGGCACAAAGCCAAAGAGTTTTCCCAGCGGTGTATAGGGTATAATCCACCCGAAGAGCGTCACACCAAAGGTGCTAGCGAGGAGCAGAGGATGAGCTGTACTTTCGAGGAAAGGTATTTTCTGCGTACGAATGCTATGAATAATGAGCGTCTGGGTGGCGAGGGACTCCATGAACCAGCCTGTTTGGAAGGCACTTGCACCAAGCTGAAAGACAGAAAACAAAAGGAAAAACGTGAGAAAATCGAACAGGGAACTCATGAGTCCGAAGGTCCACATGAAGGAGCGTAATTTCTGCATATTCCATTTTTTGGGCTGGGTAACTTCTTCTTCATCCACATGATCATCAGGAATCGTAATCTGCGAAAAATCATACAGGAGATTGTTGAGCAAAATTTGTATGGGGAGCATAGGTAAAAAAGGCAGAAACGCGACGGCGCCGAGCACACTAAACATATTCCCAAAGTTGGAGCTTACGCCCATTTGTATATATTTGAGACTATTGGCAAAGGTTCGCCGACCTTCCGTGATACCGCTGAGTAGTGCGCTGAGGTTTTTTTGCGTTAAGATAATATCCGCAGATTCCTTTGCTACATCAACGGCGTTACTGACGGAAATGCCAATGTCCGCTGTTCGTAGACTTGGCGCATCATTGATGCCGTCACCCATGTACCCAACAACGTGGCCTTTTACCTGCAACGCGAGAATGACACGATTTTTCTGTTGTGGAGAAAAACGGGCAAAAATAGTGGTTTTTTCCACAAGAATTTGTAGCGCGTCATCGGAAATGTTTGCCATCTCTGAACCAAGGACAATGCCCTGCACGGGTATACCGAGATCATGACAAACTTTTTGCGTCACCAACTGATTATCTCCTGTGATAATTTTCATGGTCACACCACGCGCGGCAAGATTTTTGACCGTCACACTCGCGTCAACTTTTGGCGGGTCAAGAAAAGCAATATAGCCCATAAAGACCATATCCGTTTCTTCCGATGCGTGAATAATACCCTCGGGTACCTTTTCCAGAACTTTTTGAGCAACCGCAAGCACCCGGTACCCCTCCTGACTGAGTCGCTCATAGGCGGCAATATGGGGTGCCTTCTGACCAGTGGAAAGGGGTTGGATACCCCCCGCACTTCGTATATGGGAGCAGGTGTGAAAAATTTCCTCCGGAGCTCCTTTGGTAATCAGGAGGGTTTTGTCATGTTTCTTAACCACAACACTCATGCGCCGACGTACAAAATCGAATGGAATTTCATCGACTTTTTCAGCGCCATCCAAAGAGAGAGAGCGGAAGGATTTCAAGGCGTCATCGAGCGGGTTTGCGATATTGGTTTGAAAAACACTCGTAAGGTAACCCAAATAGAGTACTTCTTCATCGGTTTCACCAAAAGGATTGATATACTGCACCACGGTAATTTTGTCCTGCGTCAGGGTTCCTGTTTTGTCCGTACACAGCACATCCATGCTGCCAAAATTGGGGATCGCGTTCAGCTTTTTCACAATGACGCCGCCTTTGGCCATTTTCAGCGATCCTTGACTCATGGTGATGGAAAGAATCATGGGCAGGAGCTCCGGGGTGATACCGACCGCAATGGCAATAGCAAACATGAGGGATTCGAGAATGTTCCCCTTCAAAAAGCTATTGAGGAAAAAGACCCCGAGAACGATGAAAATACTTGTTTTGAGGATGAATACACTAAAGTTCTGGATGCCAAGCGCAAAGGCACTTGGTTGCTCACTAGTTCGAAGGCTTTTGCCAATATGTCCAAATTGTGTGTGAGGACCCGTGGCAAACACCTGCGCCTGTGCAGACCCCGTGATAACATTGGTTCCCGCAAAAACCTTCTTGCGATCCCGAGGGAAATCGGGAGATTTTTCGACGGGGAGCGACTCACCCGTAAGGGAAGACTCATTCACAAAAAAATCTTTTGCAGTCAGAAGCATCGCGTCCGCGGGAATCAAATCACCTGCCCTGAGCACCAAGACATCTTCCGGCACCACCTCTCTTGGATGAATGGTCGTTTCCTTGCCGTCACGGAGTACCAGACACCTTGACCCCAGGTGCCCTGCGAGTTTTTTTGCTGCATTGTCTGCACGAAATTCCTGGAAGAAGTTGAGCAGAGTGCTGAAGAGAATAATCGTTAGAATGATGCTGCCATCGATGGGTGAATGCACGCTGAAGGAAATACCCGCTGCCATGAGTAATATGAGCGTGAGCGGATTCTGAAACTGCGCAAGGTACTGCATCAGGTATCCCCGTTTTTTGTTTTCCACAAGGACGTTTCGGCCGTATCTTTTCTGTGCGAGCCGCGCGTCTTCTGTGCTGAGTCCTAGTTTGGGCTTTCTGGACATAGGAAAGGGAGTGACTTCATGACAGTATACTCCCCGTACCTTTGCTTTGTCGATGTTCTACCGGTCGACGATCTGTTCTAAAATGTCTCTCTCCGCAACCTCCACAAAGAGGAGCATGGTGGCTTCGTTTCTTGTGTTTTCTGAGAGAGGCAGTGTCAGTGCTTTTCGCAGCATACTACTACTCCAATAGTGATGACGAATCATGTAGGAGAGGAAGTTTTTGTGCAGCTGGTCCATGGGAATGCCTTCCGTTTCCATAGGAAGAGGTATGGTTCCAGGCAGGGGCACGCTCTCTCCCTGTGCTTCGCGTGCTTTTCGCAGGCCAAGGAGGACGCGCAAATAGCGTCGCATCATACTGTCTGCAAGGCCTTGAATTTCAGGATCTTCGGACACACTTCGCATGTATTTTGTCAGCACAAACGCTTTGTTGTAATGTTCATAGAGCAAACGGGTAAAATGCTCCTCTGTATCCACGGTGCCTTGCAGTGTTCCGGAACCCGTATGTGATAAGTACAGCATTTCCGTCGGGTGCATTGCGGGAAACGGAAATCCCGATCCAGTGGAAACAGGTGGTGGGGGAACACGCTGAATTGCAGCAGCAAAAAAGTAGACCCCCGCAAGGAGGCCCACTGTGAGGGCGAGCAAAAATTGTACTGGTGCCCGCATGGGGAACTACTGGGAAAGAGCTCCGAGACGGTAACGCGCAAGACGCTTTACCTGGATCGCCATGGGAACACCTCCTGGGTGCTCCCAAGAAGTGATATCCTTACCACAAGCACCCATGATTGCCTCAGACCCACCAGGATGGCGATTCACCCAATCCGTGAGATCGTAAACCATGCCGTCGACGCTTGCCCAGCAATCGGAAGCCTGGTTGTGGGCTGCTATATCCGCTGCGGTAAAAGTAGACTGTCCTTTCATGGCTGAACCAGAAGTTGTGCTGCCAGAGCCGGTTTGAACAGGTGTTCCAGTTGCTGAGTTTGGTGTGCCCATAAGGCTGCAGCTTGCAAGAAGAAGGGATGATGTGAGAACGATGGGAAGGAGGTGCTTCATAAACCAAAATGAAAAAATTGACGGCATCACCCTACAGGAATATGGAATTTTCGCAAGAAAAGGCGGTGTCTGGTATACTGGAAAAAAGCTTATCCACATCTATGAATCATACCTATTTTTTGGAATACGCGGCGAAACTTGCTCTTCGCAATGTTGAAGAAGGAAAGGGAGGCCCTTTTGGCGCAGTCATCGTGAAAAATGGAGAGATTCTCGCGGAGGGAGCAAACAGTGTCACGCGACTTGCAGATCCAACGGCCCATGCGGAAGTCATGGCGATTCGCGCTGCCTGTGAGGTTTTGGGTACATTTCAACTGACCGGGTTAACCCTCTACAGTAGTTGTGAGCCATGTCCTATGTGTTTAGGTGCGATATACTGGGCAAGACCCGAAGCCTTGTATTTTGCTGCAGGCAAAGAGGATGCCTCTGCCGTGGGTTTTGATGATTCGTTTATTTACGATGAAATTGCCGTAGGGCTTGATAAGCGGACGCTACCGACCACGCAGATCCATGTCCCCTCAGAGCTACACGCCTTTGAACGTTGGCAGCGTACGCAACAAAAAGAGGCTTACTGACGTTTCTCTGGGCGGATCTTATGCAGGAGCTTTTTCATGCGAGATGCGCCCTTGTGCGCATTTTTCTTCTGTGTAAGACTCTGTATATGCGCTTTACGAATACCTTTGGCGAGATACTGCATCAGAACATTGCGCACCTCCGGTTGGGCCCAGAGGGTTTTGGCGAGATCTTGAAGAATTTTTTTCGTCGACATTTTGCTCAAGTAATGATGGACGCAAAGAAGATTTGCAGAGACTAGAGGGCGCGGAAGTCAATGAAGCCTTTTTCCACATTGACGGCCTCCAGTCGGAGGTGGACAGATTTGCCCATGTACATGGTTTGATTGCTTGGGAGAAGTTTTCCTTCAACAGGTGGTGTCACCACACGTGCCCAGGCACCAACGGTGCTGAGTCCACTGACAACACCGTCAAACTCTTCTCCGATACGATCTTCCAGTAATATGGCTTCGGAACATTTGCGCACAAAACGTTCCAGTTTCTTACTCAGATCTTCTGCTTCCGTACAGCGATTGGCAAGGGCTTCTAACTCGTCTTTTGTATAGGGAGATTTTTTTGCCGCAAGGGCTGCCTTGAGGAGTCGCTGCGTGATGAGATCGGGATACCTGCGGTTTGGGGCAGTAGAATGCGCATAATCCTTTATGGCGAGACCAAAGTGGCCATCGACACTGCCACCAGGCATCATCAGCACATATTCACCTGCTCCAAGGAGTTTGATGATGGTCAGCGATAGGTCGGGAAAACGGACGGGGTCCATATCGCGCTGCTGCAAAAGAAAGGCATCGAGCGCTTTGGAATCCGGTGTCTCTGGAAGCCTTGTTCCGTATTTGAGGGCAACTTCGGTAATAGCATCCCACCGTTTGGGGACTTTCACGACCCGACGAAGCGTGGGGTAGCCTTTTTCCGTCAAAAACCGTGCGGTACAGCCATTGGCTGCCACCATAAATTCCTCAATGATATCCTTTGATGTACTGCGTTTTTCTACGTGCAAATCCACAAGGGTGTCACCCTCAAACACTGGTTTTGTTTCAATAGTTTCAAAATCGAGGGATCCGCGTGCGTGGCGATGGGCGCGAAGCATGACAGCCATGGCATATTGCAGAGTTACATTATCCGCAAGGCCGGGGACCCGTGCCATGGCTTCGGGCATGGGAGCCAGGTTATCCAACCACGCTGCCACGGCATCATAGGCGAGCTGTGCCTGATTGTGCACAATTGCCTCATAGATTTCGTAGTCTACTAGAATACCGCGGCTATCAAGACGCATATCAATGACCATGGCGGAGCGGTCGACGCCTGGATTGAGGGATGTCAGGTCGGTGGAAAATCGTTCCGGCAGCATGGGAAAAATGACTGCAGGTGTGTAAACGGAGGTGGTATTATGGGCTGCCCAGAGATCGGTTTTTGACCCTTTGGGAACCAAAGCATCCACATCGGCAATGGCTACCAGAACGCGGACATGACCGTCCGGTTCTGGCACCGCAAGAGAGAGCTGATCGAGATCACGCGAATCGTCGTTATCGATGGAACACCATAAAAGATGGCGCAGATCTTTTTTCTCTGAAAATGCAGAGATGGGGAGTTCATGACTTCCCTCGACTTCCGCAAGGACAGCAGGAGAAAAGTCGGGATGGAGGCCCCGCTCGACCATGGCATCTCGTGCAAGTTTCGCAAGAAGTGCCCTATGTGTATATTCTGTATGCATGGAGTTTGTATTATTGATTCATCTCAGTATACCGTTCAAAAGATCTCACGTCTATGTTCGCTTCCTCTGGATGTTGCGAAATGCTTTTGCGTTGATGCAATAGCCCCTCGTTGACGGAAGAAGCGTCATGCCTATGCTTGGCGGGTATTTTTTTGTTTTTTGATGGCCTTTTCTTTTCGTCATTCAGCCCTTTGTGGGAGCCTGCTTCTCTCGGCCATCACTGCCTGTTCGCCGAGTAACGGTGACGCGGATTTTCAGCGACGCAAAGAGCATGAATCGACCATACACAAAAGAGAGCGTCTTGTGCACAATGCACGAGTTCTCATCAAAAAAACACAACTTCCCATGAGGAATGAGCTCCTCAAACTACTTGGTCAAACTGCTTCTGTCGAAGTGACGCATCATCAGGGAAAATTGTTCGTGAAATTTCTTGAACAGAATCTTCGCGGGCGTATGGAACATTTGCTTGGCGTCGCCTTCGTGACGAGCGAACAGATGGAGTTGTTGCCCTTGGGGCACCAGTCTATGGCGCAGTATAGCCCCACGTTGCATACAATGATTATGCGGGAGGTCACGAATGTTTCAGAGGAGTGGGAAGCAGTGAGTTTTACCCACGAGCTTCTCCATGCAGAGAGGACGTTGTCGAAACATGCAGCAGTAGACCATTGTGAAGAAGAGGCAGCAGTGCGAGAGATAGAGGGGCAGCTTCTGCGTGCCCTGAGTTCAGAAGAATACCCAGACCTTGTAGAACAGATGACGTCTTACGCGGCGCCAGAAGACATTGCATACCCTGACTTTGATCGCGTTTTTGGTAGACCCTTTTCCGAAGAAGAGCGTGTGCTTCGGGACAGCATGATTCATATTCAAGTACTCTTTGCGAAGGAACGACAGCGAAAAACCTCAAAAGTACCGGTCTCTGCCCGTCTCGCCAAGGTCTACTGCGATGTCGAACAAGCAATGATCAAGGAGTCTACACGCCACCGCGCGAAGTAAGTTTTTCACCGATCTTTTTCTCACGCATGAGGGCCCTTGCCTCCTTGTATTTATCATCGTGCCAGAAAATCATACAGCCATTGCACCCCTTTCCGCAGCAACCTTCCGAACCCATTTTGGGTCCAGGCTTTGCCACTTTCATACGACGCACCGTGTCTTCTTCACTGCGCAATAATTCGAGGGCTCGCTCACGTTTTGCCGGGTCAGGGAGACGCTGTTCCAGCTCCGCCTTGCGTGTTTCAATGTCCAGTAACAAGCGCGCCTGTTCCTGTAGCGTGAGTTTTTTCTTTTTGCGTGCAACGGTGTAGGTAGGAAGAATGTCGCGAATATTCTGCCCTTCAAATTGTTCGAATATGGCCGCCGGAATGCGGTAAGTGCGCTGCTGTCCAGCATGGACTTTTTCAAAGGTTTCTCCTGTTTCCGCATCTTCAAAAGTAGCCAAACGTACGCGGATAGGTTCGAGAAAGTTCGGCGACAAAAATTGTAAGAGTTCTCCGCCACTGATGGTGTTTTTTGCCTGAAAGAGAAAGGAGTCTTCTTCCCAGGCGACAATGTGTCCTGCGTATTCATAACTGGCCACGGATGCGGCGTGATCGTAGTTGTGCGCGAGATTCGTGAGACGTCCGTCATGGAAGGCTTTTGTATACCCACGGTTTTGCACCGTATCGAGCTCTGCCATGAAGGGGGCTGGGTCGAAATGCTCAGGATCTTTGCGCCAGGCGTCAATGGCAGCGCGGTATGCTCTCGCAACAACGGCTGCATAGTATTCCGTCTTGTGCCGTCCCTCGATTTTCAGGGAATCCACACCAAGAGCGAGGTAATCAGCCAGATGCGGCATGAGACATAAATCGCGTGCATTGAGAATGTACGCTCCACGCTCATCTTCCACAATGGGCATCAGTTCACCTGGGCGAAATTCTTCTTCCAGCAAAAAGTCGAATAGTTCCCGTGTTTGGTCGTTGAGAGGAATATCACTGATGGTACCGTCCTTGAGGCGAATCTTTACTTCGTAGTTCCAACGGCAGGATTGGGCACAGTTACCCTGGTTTGCTCCACGTTCTGCCATAAAATTCGACAGGAGACAGCGTCCTGAGTAGGTCATACACATGGATCCGTGGACAAACACCTCAAGTTTGATGTCGTCATGATCGCGGCGAATCTGTGATAGTTCATCAAAACTCACTTCACGGGCAAGAACCACGAGGGAAGCACCTTGTTTTTTCCAGAAGTCTACGGTAAGGCTTGAACACACATTTGCCTGGGTCGAGATATGCAGCTCAAGGTTTGGTGCGTGTTCTTTGACATATTGAAAAATACCCGGATCCGCAATGATGACACCATCCGGATTCACTTTTTTTATCGTGTCAATGAAGCTGGGCAGGCGCTCCATATCCTTGTTGTGGGAAAACAGGTTGAGCGTTAAGTAGACTTTCTTCCCACGCATGTGGGCAAAGTTGATCCCCTCCTGTAATTCCTCGAGGGAAAAGGCAGACTTGGTGCGCAGACTCAAATCCGGTGTGCCCGCATACACGGCATCGGCACCGTAGAGAATGGCCGTCTTTAACTTTTCTAAAGATCCGGCGGGCATTAAAAGCTCAGAAGTATGCTGCATGTGGGCAAAAATTATTGAAGTTGGCTCAGATCAGGGAGGCGGTCGAAACGACGTCCGTCGAATAAGACCGTGGGTATTTTTTTGGTACGCACCTGCTCTTCGACGATGGCGCGCTGCGCAGAAATGGTTTTCGACACCTCTTCACTGCTACGAAGAAAGTCTATACGACGAATTTCCTCTTCTGTAAAGCCAGTGTCCTGCAGAACTTTCCGTAGGGCAGACTCTGCTTGTGCTGGGGTCATGGCTGTGTTGAGCAGGTTTTGCAGGCTGTCCGCCTCGTCTTTTTCCGTTTCGAAAATACGATCGAGGACCTCCCAGTCTCGTGCACGCGTGGACTGCTGCTCTTTGTCGAGGAGTTTGACCGCCTCAAGCAAGCGCACCACGTCGCCAGAGAAGGGAAACTTTGTCCCAATACCACCGTCAGGTATGGCATAGGCGATGTACGTCAGATTGTAGCGGGTCGCAAAGTCCGTTTCCTTGATGCGGCCGGTGAGTTTGCGGCAAACAACGCATCCCGGGTCAATAATTTCCAGTGCTGTCGGTTTTGTGGGGTTATAGGTATTTCTGTACGTTGCTGTAGGGGAAAGGTAGTCTTCTGCCTGCCAGGTTTTGAGGCGGTCGGGTATGCGTGAGACGGTGTCTGCAAAAGTCGTGAAAGGTCGCATGGACCAGGAAAGGAGTTCGCCCTTCGCAGCGGCCTCAAGGAAACCCGGAGCAGTGGAACCAATGGAACATGCTTCACCGCCCAGCGAACAGGACTCTGACTGGTTTGGGTCGCACGTGTCGTATATCCAGAGATTGAGGCCTATGACCATGACACTGAGCAGACTCCAGAGGGAAAGGAGCACAAAGATCCAGGCAAGAAGATCTGCCCAGCGGAGAAAATAGGCGGCTAGTCGTGGTGAGCGTTTCATGAGCGACCCTGCAACCATGCCCCGAACATCGTCACGAAAAGTGGAGTCACAGGGGCGAAAGGTGACGCGGTGCAGTACACAGTTCCATGCGTCCACAGCGAGTCTTCTGTAGCGAAGTGAAAAAATCCCGAGCAGGAGAAAAACGAGAAAAGCGGCAATACAAAACATGATTTACAGGTGACGAAGAGATGAATCAAGGACGGTAGCCAGGTGTTCCAGATCGCGCATGGTATTGTGGTGGCCGAGGGAAACCCGCACATGCGGTGGTAGGCCGTGCTCGTTTTTGAGGTAGTGATGACAGCAAAAATATCCGCTGCGCACCATGATACCCTGACTATCCAGCATTTTTGCGAGCACATGACTGCCAATTTTTGGCGTATGGAAGGCGATGGTAGAATGGTGTTCCTCCGTGGTAAAGAGCAGGTCGTTTCTGGATCGCAAGAGGCGGTGCAGCTCCGCTGTGAGGGGCTCAAGCTTTTGCTGCTGATCTAGCCATGACAGTGCGCGGCCAAGTGCAATGATGCCCGCCCAGTTTTGCAGACCTGGTTCCAGGAGTGCAGGGTCTGCACCCTGAAGAAATGTGACGTGATGGCCGGACACATCCTCTACCATGCCACCTCCCGTGATGGTCCAACGCATGTGGGCAAAAATTTCTTTCCTGACAAGAAGCACACCAAGAGAAGGGGCGTAGGCTTTATGGGCAGAAAATACGATGATATCTGGTTTCGCCTCGCCCACCCATTTGGGTCTCTGGGCCGCCGTTTGCGCTGCATCGATGAGGCTGATCCCCCCATGATGCCGCACATGTGCAACAACGTCCGGAAGGTTACGGAGTTCTCGTCCATCAATATTCGAGGTGGCATTGCCCATGAAGAGTATAGGTGCTTCTGGCAACTCCTCAGCATGCACGCTTCCGTCAGGTTCGCGGGTAAGAATCTGGTGGGGAACCTGCCAGCGCTCGCTTATCGCAAGGCTTGGCAGGAGAATGGAGTTATGTTCAATATCTGTCGTGATGACCTGTTCTCGCTCTTTTCTTTCGAGTTGCTCGGTAATCAAGTTCACGGCATAGGTTGTGCTCTGCGTGAAGGCGACGATATACTCTTTTTCAGACACGCCAAAGTGCGACAGGACGCTCTTTCGCGTCTTTGCCACTTCCTCATCCACCTTTTTCCCCCAGCTGTACTGCACTCGTCCGCCACATGCGTTATAGGTTTTGTAGTAGTTGAGTTCTGCGTCAATTACCTCTTCTGGACGCAACGTTTGACAAGCGGAATCAAAATACACGCTGTTTTCTGGTAGATAGCCAAAGGATCCCGCTCCCTTTATTTGTTCCGCTTCCCGACGAAAAAACATATTGATGCGTGCAAAAGAGTACCATTCGCAAGGCCATGGCCTGATGCTGCTAGGGTACTCTTTTTTCTGTAAAATCCAAGTTTAACGTTGCTGCGATAAAGAGAGAACCTTGACGCCTTCCAGAAGGAAGTGAGCAATATCGTTTTTCGTTGCTGGTTCCATAGGGCGGAAGAGAGTCTCTGCATCGATTATCCCACGTTTTGCCGCAAAAGTCATGTAGCGGTAAAACCACGCGTCCGGCGCAATATCTGCGGGAACAGGTTCCTGATCTCCGGATATATGGGGATAGCTTTTTCTAAAGAGCACTTCTAGCACAATCTTGAGGGCTTCAGCACGTGAAATGCTATTATCCGGTTTAAAGGTGCCATCACTTAAGTATCCTGTCACAATATCTTGAATTTTGGCGACGCCAATGTAGAGCGCATCCTTATGAAATTTCGGCACGTCGGGGAAAGGGGCATCCTTGGACTTCGGTATAGTGAACGCCCCACACTGTGTTTGAAGAATGAGCCGCAGGATTTCTGATCGGGTTACTTCGCGCATGGGATCTGTTGCGCCCTCTTCATCAGAAATGATGAGGCCAAAGTCTCGCACGAGTGTGCGGAAGTCACTTTCCTCTATATCGTCTACAGAAATATTGGTTCCGCGCAGGAGGTTTTGCTTCTGAATTTCGCAGAGAGAAATTTGTGGTTCGCCAGAAGGGTCTGTTGGTGCTGCAGGCCGGGTAGTTATACCTGGGTTTTTGTTCCCTCCTAAATCTATGGTGGGGATTGTCGGGTTCGTTGTTCCTTGCTTCTCTGGTGAGCTGAGGTTAGGCATTGTGTCCTCTGCACCTGCAAGGTATTCTCCTAAACTATTTGGTGCGACAGTAAATCCACCACCTCCTCCCAAGTAAGGAGATGAAGGCGCGATGGTCACGGTCGCTGCGGGGTCCTGCACCGATATGGTCACGTCGCGCAGTGTTTGAGAGAAATAGTAGGGATCTGTTGTGACAAAACTATGCGTCAAGGTGACGGTACGATTTCCTTCCCGCACGCCTGTGTCTGTGAGGGAGATGTTGACACTCTGCGGTACATTCCAGTTATCAGGTGTAAACGTAAGGCTACTTGCTGAAAGCGTTACGCCACCTGGGTTGTTGATATTTACCACCACATTCCCCGATGGCTGTGAGTTGAGGACGATGGAATAACTGTCACCTGCTGTGCCCTCTACCACAATGGTGGACCCACTTGTTTCCGTCAGAGAACTACCTACATTGACCACCATGGCCATACTGAATCGCCGGTCTGTAGTGGTTTCATATTGAATGAGGTTAGGTGGTGTCCCAAAAGGATGTTGTAAGACAAAACCGTCACCTTGTGTTCCTTGCGTATAGCCTGGTCGGAAATCCGGACTATCTGTTTGAAAGACCAGGTAGTAGTCGCCAGCAGCAAGGTTCGTCAGTGCGTTCGGCGTTCCGTCCGCAATGGAAACGGTATACCAGGTATTATCTGCAGCTGTTGGAATGGAGGCACTGGACCAAACAAGATTTTTGTTTGCGTCATACAATGACGCTTGGAGATTACCGCCAGCCGTGTGTGCATAGACACGCAAACTATCGACCGTATTGGCCACTCCGGAGAGGGTCATTTTTGTTCCCCACAGGGCACCTCGGAACCCTACAAGAGTTTTCACAATGGTTGCTGCGGAAACATCATGATACGTGAAAATTGCGCCACGAGCCACATCATAAATGGCATCAATTGCACTTTCCTCGTAATTATCCAGGGTTATATTTCCTAGCAGTGTCTGGGAAGAGCGCTGGAATAGACCAACCTGTGATGGATTTGTCGCATTAAACTTTGTGACAGGGTAGAGATCTGAGTTTATGCGGTTTTTGGTAAAGTCCCAACCTGTGAGCACCGTCGGTTGATCAACGACTGTTGTGAGGTCTGATCCGTTGAGAATCGTTCCATCAGAGAGATACAACCGATCAAGGGTGAGGTCGTAGTCAATAATCTGCGGTTGTCCCACAAGGTTATGGGTCGCTGTTACGGCAAGAGTATTTGTATCAATCTTGTAGACGGTTTTATTCGTGAGGGTTGTATTTGGAAACGCGACGGTATAGAGGGAATCTGTCGCTTCATTGAGATACAAGCCTCTTGGAATTCGGATATCCACGCCTATATCCTGCACACTATCAATGGTAAAGGTATTGAGATCGATTTTATAAATACGAGCATTGGTATAAGACACGGATGCAAGTCGAACACCGGCAGTGGCGACATAGGCAAAACTGCCATCACTTTCCATGGTACTCGCAACGGGCTGGTTTCTTTGCCCAAAACGAAGTTCGCCTGTAGCGCTCATGGTTGCAGGATTAACGCGAAGATACCCCCCATTTGCCGTGGTTGCACTGGTCCCATAGGCACCTACATAGACGGCTTCTCGCACATTGTCATAAAGAATTGACGTCGTCCCAAGGTTGAAGGTGTTATAGTCTGGACTGTAGTTTCGAATCGAAAAGGCAGGCTCGAGACGTTGCATGGTGTCTTTATTGACTTTCACCACTCCTTGATTTGATGTGAGTGTGTATAAAAACGCACCATCTGGGTCCTGGGTCATGTCGCGTGGGTTTTCCTCCACCGCATTTGTCGGACGTGAGAGGGTAACGCTTTCTGTTGTGAGGCTGTATTTGCTCATGGCGCCATTGTAATCGCCAAATACGATTTCATTAGCAACTGTGTTCAAAGCAGCGCCGTTGGTATTGGCCGGTATGGTTTTTGTGCTGATGAGTGCGCCGGTTTGCAGGTCGACAATTTGCATGGTTTGATCGTAGTCTATGGCGTAACCTCGTTTCAACCCGGGGTGTACAAGGGTGACTTGTACATCACCACCTACCGCAGTGAGTTCAGCACTCGATACCTCCTGAGTCGTTGTGTTCCATCCAATGAGAATATCGTTACCCGCATTGGATCCAATAAAGTAGACCTTACCGTCGACAGGCTCTGAAAATGCGTGGTAGATACTAATGCTACTGAGATTTGGAAAGCCGACAGTACCTTGAATATTTGTGGAAGCGACGACGCTCATGGTATCTGTATTGATCTGTTTTATGGTTTGTCCTTTTCCATAGTAGAGCCTGTTGTTCGTTTCATCTATGGCAAGACCGATAATAAATCCGCCTGTTGTATCCGTATAGGCTGCTACACGGGTCATAGTACTAGCATTGATTTTGACAATCTTTGTGGGTGTTGTATTTGTGATGACATAGAGCATGTCATCCCCCTTATCCATCACCATGGCTTGTGTCCGATTCTCGCCCGCGGGCAGGTTCAGCTCACTCATGACTTTGAAGTCACCTAGGCGTATTTTTGCAATAGCGGCTGGACTTCTGTCCATGCCATAATAGACATAGCCATCGGCCGTATCGATGGCGGATACTTTCGTAAAAAACTGCGATGCTCTCGCTGCTTCTTTCGGGATGAGGGTGTCCGCATCAAACTGTTGTACAAAGGGTTCATCCATACCAAAGGTGATCAGATTGTTGGTTGGGTCGAACTGACCTGCATACATACCGCCATCAAGAGGGTTTAACCGCGCTTGATCAAGACGAAACAGTCCTCCATTGGGGTAGGTTGACGATCCGATACTGGTATTTCCGGTAATGGACCCAGCTGGCGGAAGGCCTGAGGCATCCGTGACAAATACCTGAACATCAGCAAGTGCATCCAGGGCAAACTCTGGAAGAGTCGAAACGATAGTGTGGGTGAGCGTTTCAATACGGTTTGGCGCCGCTGTTGCATCATCAGGAATGGAGAGGGTCACAATTTGCGGAACATTCCAGTTAGCTGGTGTAAAGAGAAGGCTGGAAGAAGAAAGGTTCACACCTCCGCCAATGGCCAGATTGACGGTGACATTGGCGATTGGGGCGTTTTGCAGAACAATACTCACGGTGTCCTGGACGCTGCCTTCCGTAATTTGTGTTGTGCCACTCGACTGCGTTTCAAGAAATCCTGCACCAGAACTGAGATGCATGGCATAATTTGCCGTCGTCAGGGTAGCTCCTGTGATGGTATTAGGAATAGAACCAAAGCTTTGACGATAGGTAAATCCCGTACCGGCTCCACCTGCACTATAGCTCGCAATGTTCGCATTACTGTCCGTTTGGAAGGTCAGCCAGTAGTCTCCCGCGGGTAGATTTGCAAGGGTCGTTGGTGTTCCTGCGGAAATATCCACATGCACCCATCCATTTGCTGCCGTATTTGTTACATTTGGGCTTTCCCAAACTTTGTTGAATGCACTATCGAGTATTGCAAAACGAAGATTGCCTTTTGCAGTATGGGAGTACATGCGAAACTGCTGAACATCGGTCATTGCACCTACCAACGTCACTTTTGTTCCATAGACTTCTCCTTTATGGGAAATATCAATTTGGTGAATTTCTGCGGGCGACGTATTGGAAATGACGAAGGCGAGGCCCCTGGTACTATCCAAGCCAATGGCAGTAGTGTCGTTGACATCAAGGACAATCTCTCCGAGGGACGTCATACTACTGAGGTCGAACTTGAGCACACGTGCGGGAGTATCGAGACTGCTTGCATATCCAATACCATTCGCAGTATCGAGGGTAATACCCTCAAAGTAACTGGTGCTGGGAAAATCAAGATTTGTATCTCGTGTCCACGTAGCAATATCAATTTTGGTAATATCTCCATTGGTTTGATTACCCACATAGAGTTTTCCGGCACTTTCATCCAGGGCAAGACCTTCCGTGAACCATTCGTTGAGATCAAAGGTAAACACTTCAATAGGAGTGAGAACATTCTGGGGAAAGTTTTGGCGCAAAACAACGCGTCGGTTGAGCGTCGTGTTATTTGCAAGGGTATAGAGGTCGTTCGTACGCGAATCAAAGGCCATGGACGTCAGATTCTGGTACTTGGCGTTTAAGATCACACTTGTTTGAAAACCAAGTGTACTCAGATTTAACCGTAAAATGCGATTGGTCGCACCGCCAGTCGTCGCAAAGTAGGCATAGTTTCCTGTGTTATCTATGGTACTGGCACTGATATCTGCTGTCGTTCCTGTGCTAAATTGTGTGCCGTAGGTAAAGGTGTCTAAATCGACTATTTGGATGACGTCATTTACACCAGTGTTGTTGTTCAAAAGAGCAAGAATGAGCCGATTGCTCACAGAATCGAGGAGTGGCTCCGAACGAAAGTTTATACCGTATCCCGCGGGTATGGGGAGACTTGCAACTCGAAGACCCGTATCGAGATCGAATTTTACGAGAGAGTCGGGATCCGTATCCGTGAAGGTGTACCCGAAGCCATGTGCACTGTCGATGGCAATACCTTCCCCCCAGTCTTCTGTCTGTGGGAGTTGTGCATTGTAGGTTTCCGCAAGGGTATCTGCGTTTCTTCTACTTATATGACCTGATGTTCCTCCAGATATATCTTGGAAGATCATTAGCTCATTCGTCCCACTGAGATATTGCATCCCGCGATAGTCTTGATTGATAGACGTTGCTGTAGTGGTCGTCAGGGGTGTTAGTGTTCCGAGGTCAATTTTGGTAAATACTTTGTTTGGAAACGTTGCGCTGCCAAAGGTGAAGAGTGCGTTTTGGGCAGCATTATACACAAAACTAAACGCAAGCCATTGGTCGCCCGGGTATGTGTACGACCTACTTATTGCCATGGTTGCTGGATCAATTTCGAGGAGGACACCTGGTGCATTTGTTGTAGCGGTACCAACGAGAAAGTAGAGTTTCCCGTTAATTGGAAAGTTCCAGACGGCGTCTGTTAGTCCATCGAAACCTGGGTAACTGGTGACATCGATTCTTGTCATGGTCGTCGTGTTTACACGGGTGACATTGAAGGGTGTTGTCCAGTTTCCTATGTAGAGAATTCCTGTATTGGGATCGAGAATGATTCCCTCTGAATATTCTTCACCAGCACCAAGTACGAGAGTGTTCGATAGCGTCATGGTGGACGTGTCGATCTGGTATAGCGTGCCGGGCGAAGAATCAACGACTAAATATGCCTTATTGTTTGTATCATCTAAGACGCTCGCTCCGATACAATTTGATGCAGGAAGGTTCATGGTGGCAACAATTTCCATCGTTTCTGTGGAAATTTTGTGGTATTGGGGAGGTGTTCCAGAACAATAGTCAGCAGTATAAATGAATTTCTTGTCTGCGGACATGTTTGTTGCCCATGGATAGCCAATATTTGGTAAGTTCACTGTTTCAGCAACAGAGTTGTCGCTGATACGGATTTTTGACAAGCTGTAGCTTGTTGCTGTTCGGCTACGCAGTGCATAAAAGTATCCGTTTGCCTCATCGAGAAATGTGCTTCCGGCATAGGTGCCGTTCATTACCGTTCGTGCGCGGCCCAGGCTTTGCATTTGACCATTTGGATAGGAGGCCACTCCCGGAATTGTTGTCCCATTTATTGCGGCGTGTGCCTGCCCTAGCGAGCAAAGAAAAAAAAGTGCTGTTAAAGCAACATGAATGTGTTTAGCAATGTGCATGTGTATTGAATTCTAGGAGTAATCAGAGCATAGTACCATGCATCTCTATGTGGGGCAAATGAAGGAAGTGTCTTTTATGCAAAACATTTATATGGCATAGTGCACCTATATTGTGTGATTGACCCTTTATCCATGCCACCTCAGTTCCAAAAATTTCTTTTGCAATTACAAAAGTCACAAAAGGAAAACAATTATATTCTTATGTTGTTAGGCAGTTACAAGGGCGGAGAAAAAGATCTGCGTAGTTGTACAATTCGCCCAGTTCTTGTGCGTGGAAATTTGCAATTTCAAGCGGTGTTTCGCTATACATCTCGAGATGTTACCAAGGTTTGGACCTCTCTGGAACTGCAGAGTCATGTGGCTGCTCGGATCGGACATTCAGGGTTTCGTGATGCAGTGCTCCAAACAAAGTTGGGTGAATTTGCCGTGCATGTGGTGACGAAAGATCGATGGAAATGGAAACAAAAGCTGGTTACGAACGCGAAAGAAGTCAGTCTAGAACATAATCGTGTGAAGGAGCGCCTCATTCCGGAATCCCGCCCCTTCCTTCGGGGATTGGGCCTCACAGATAATCACGGAAAGGTGCAGGCGCATTCCATGGATAAGTTTGTGCAAATTAATCGGTTCGTGGAAATGATGGCAGCACCCCTTGCCACTTTGCAGCAAAAGGAAATTCGCCTTTGGGATATGGGGGCAGGCAAGGGCTATGTGACCTTTGCGATGTATGACTATTTGGAGCGGGTTCTTGGGAAAATGCCCAAAGTTACGGCTGTAGAACAACGGGCAGAGCTGGTGGCGCAGGGAAACAAACTTGCGCAGGCGGTGGGCTTTGATCACCTTACTTTTCGTGCAGAAAGTATCGATCGGGCACGTGTCGAGGCGGATGTCGTCATCGCTCTCCATGCCTGTGATACGGCGACGGATGATGCTATTTTTCATGGCATTCGCGGTGGTGCACAAGTGATTGCAGTTGCTCCCTGTTGTCATAAGGAAGTTCGGCGCGCCATGGCGAAAAAATTGCCCATGGAAATTGCGCTGAAAACTCGATTTGGGATTTTGAAGGAGCGGGAAGCGGAAATGGTGACGGATGCACTCCGTGCGCTCCTCCTTGAGTATGCGGGCTATCAGGTCACTCTCGCGGACTTCGTTTCTGATGTGCATACACCAAAGAACGTGTTGCTGCTCGCAGTAAAAAACTCCCAGCCACTGAGTGCGCAGAAGGCAAAGGAACTTTGGGATCAAGCAGAACACTTTTTAGCTGTGTATGGTCTTAGGACGCAGCGCTTGTTTGGTCTTCTCGAAGGTTGGAAGCGCTCTGCATAGGAATGTAGTATTTCATGTTTTTACGGAGTTCTTCCGTCAGTAGCAACACAATTGCACTTTCTTCCCGAATGCGGTCGAAACCAAAAAAACGCTTGAGAAGTTTTGTTTGTAGGGAAGAAGCACTTATGTGCAGCACTTCTAGAAAATGGCTCTTTGATGCATAACGTTTTTCCCACCGATCCATCTCTTAGCAATGCGCCATGAGGAGATTGTCTGGCGTCCGTTCGAGGGAGGCGAACCGATGACAAATGTCACTGACAAACTGTGTAAAAAACAAGGTTTCCTGTGTTTCGGTAAGGCCAAGAGCTCGTACGACAAATTGTTCAAGATCTAGGGCAGGGAAGGCACATTGTGCATCCGCAGTTCCATATATTTCTCGAAGCATGCGATCGTTGGCGAGGAGTGTAGGTACTGTATTGGTACCAAAAATGCATCGTCAAAACCAGAGAAGCGCGCAAGGTCTTCTTGACCCGGTTGTGCCAGAGTTTTTTTGCATTGGATGGTAAACGGATCGTACGTAGAATTCTTGTTGCAATATCCTTTCCCATCCTATGCAAGAGCCAACGATACGTTTTGTTACCCCAGATATGCACGAGCAAGGAATCGTGCTCTTGTATACAAGTATCAGCACTCCCTTTGGTAAAGCTTGGCTTGCTTCAACAAAGGAAGCGGTGTATCGACTCAGTTTTACGGACAGTGAGGAAGACTTTTGTGCAGAGCTGGTCAGCTGCCCAAAGGTTACCCTGCAGAAATCGCCCCTGGTTCCTTTTCAAAACCT
Source organism: Candidatus Gracilibacteria bacterium CG17_big_fil_post_rev_8_21_14_2_50_48_13 (assembly GCA_002783265.1). Taxonomy (GTDB): domain Bacteria; phylum Patescibacteriota; class Gracilibacteria; order 1-14-2-50-48-13; family 1-14-2-50-48-13; genus 1-14-2-50-48-13. Next base: position 60,897 of record PFFG01000004.1, read on the forward strand.
GGTGGAGTCCTGGCTTAATGGCGAACAAAAGGGGGATGTTTCCGTTGCTTTGTTGGGGACCGACTTTCAGCGATCCGTTTGGGAGATGCTTATCCGCGTGCCTAGAGGCGATACAACAACCTATTCTGACATTGCTCGGCAGGTTCAGCGCCCCAAGGCAGTGCGGGCAGTAGGTACGGCAGTTGGTGCAAATCCTGTTGCGTACCTTATCCCATGCCATCGCGTGCTTCGGCAGGACGGTGGGATTGGAGGCTATCATTGGGGACTTTCCCGCAAGGAGGCTATGTTAGCGAGGGAGCGAGCGAAAACGAAGGCTTCTTGATTGGGGGCTTCACATGGACGTGTGAACAAGAGAAATCCATCTGCTGGTGCTGTAATGGTCACATCCCCATCACGACCTATCACGTCTTTGTCTTCTACAAACGCAAAGTCCGCAAACGGGTTTTGCGGGATGAAACTCCTCTGTGAGGTGTATTGCCAGACAAGGGAGTATATCATCGGATCAGGAATGGCTATAGGTTCATATTCGATCATGCCAAGAAGAGACAGTAACGCACGTGCACCTTCAAATGCACGAACTGTACTGAACGGATCTCCAAGAAATCCACTCTCGAGACAAAGACCAACTTTTCCCGTCTTGTTCGCATACCAGTCCGTACCCCCTGGTTGAATTACATCGAAACCAGAAACAATTTTTGCGATACCCATCTTGGTGGCAAGTGCATACCCATTGGATTCACAAATGAGAAACGGCTCCGACGTTTTACTTGTGCTCGCGTGCAGATCAAGCACGATATCCGTATGGTCGATATAATTTTTTAGCTCCTGAGCACGTTGATATTCTCTACTGTTTTGTTCTTGGGAAGTTGGACAATTTCTTTCGTCAAACATGCGATTGAGATCTGTATCAAGGAAGCGTTTGTTTGCTCTAAAGGCAGCTGGGTTTCCAAGAACACAGGTAAGTGTCCCTCGGAGGAGGGGGAGTGCAAAGATGTCCGGCAGGACATTGGCTCCACAGGGTTCATTACCGTGAACACTTCCTAAAATGAGTACGCGAGGTCCAGAAATTGGTCCCTTCTTTGTTTTTGGGGTCATAAAATCTTCTGGTTTCATAGGCTTTTAGCAGAAAGGATACGCGCATCCTGGTCGCCATAGTCATAAACCGTTTCAAATCCTTCTGTTTGGATGAGTGAATAAAGTTCTGATCGCATGGAAGTACGGAGAATAACTGGAGTATTTTTTGGGAGCGTAGCAAGAAGGATGCGTAGGAGGATCCGACCATAGCCCCTTCCGCGTTCTTCAGTACTCACGCCAAGTTCCGATAGGTAAAACCAGTTGGCTGATCTCGTTCCTAACTCGGCAATTTCTTTATAATCCACCGAGAGTTTTTCCTCGTTTATTTCCGGCAGAGACCCTTGCCATCCCCAGCTAAATCCGCTGAGATCTTGCGTAAAGAGTCGTACGATTTGAAACCCGAAGTTTTCCTGCGCAGACTGGATGCTTTGGCGCACTTGCTCATCAGCATAAAAATCTGTTACATTTTCCTGACAACACGTTGTTGGTGCTTGAGACAGTCGAAACTTTTTCCCACATGCAGCGCATTTTTTTCCTTCTTCCCAATTGGATTCTCCAAAAACTTGTTTATATGCACCTGTGAGCGCTGTGATTTCTTGCTCATCTAAGGAGCTGGTAATACGAATGTTCATAAAAATTGATTATAAAAAAACCTCATCAAGGGCGATGAGGCGATGAAAGTGTTCTCTGTACGTTACACCTTGCGGTGCAAACGTGACAAAACAGCATCATAGCCTCCTTCGCCATGATGATACCAATGGGCAACACGCGTAACCGTTGTTGTACTGATCTGAAGTTCCTCGGCAATCTCACGGTATGATACGCCTTGATTCAAGCGTTCTGCAATGCGCAATCTCTCCGCGAGGGAAGCAATTTCCTTGAGGGTACAAATATCACGCAAAAATGCGCTGCGTTCCTCGGTGGAGGTAAGCGTCCCTAGGGCCTGTGCGAGATAGGTAAGGTCTGTTGTTTTCACAGTTGTTTTAGTGTAGTAACACAGTTATTGTATGCGCCACTGAAATTTTGGCAAGAAGAAAACCGTACAGCAAATGATAATGCTGAATGATGTACGAATTCCCGACTATTTCCCGTCCAAGCAGTTTTTCCAAATTTTTATGCCTGCATCTCCATTTCCTCCATAGGCATTTGTATTGCACCACTGGTCGTCGAAAAGGTACTGTGTTTTCCCGTATAGTGAAACCCCTTCGCCTCATAAAATGCTTTTGCACGCTGGTTGTAGGTCACTACATCCAAAGATATGGTTTGCCCTCGGTAGTACTCTACGACTTTCTCAAGTAAAGCACTCCCAATCCCTTTCCCAAAAAAGTCCGGATGGACGTACAAGGCACCAAGACGATTGCGACCGCTTTCATCTTTTCGTGGTGCGACAAATCCCACAACACGCTCGCCTAGGGGCGCTACCCAGATGGGGTATGTCTTCTCTTCTGCAGTTGCGGAAAATAGCTTTTGGTAACGCTGGACTCTTTCTGTATGATTTGCATATAGTGCATCAATTTTTTCCTTGGTGACCCCCATTGCTTCGTTCACATAGGCGGAAAGCCAGCTCTGATGATGAAGATCCACCAAGGCTTCGGAATCGGTGATGTTTGCTCTGCGAATGTTCATTCTTTAATCCAAAAAATAGAAAGGCACATGCATATTCTTAATTTCCCCCAAGCGAAAGTCCAGAACTCCTTTGCCCACAAAAAGCACCGTGACGCTGGAATCTTTATTACACGCCTGTTCAATATTTTTATGGAGCATCCCTTGCTGAATAAAGAGCTGGGTTTCCAGTTCAATCCCTTCTTCCGTTCGTAGGCGTTCGTTGAGCCGGTGAAAAAGACGCATGGTGCTATCGCGCAGTGTCTCTTCAAAATCCGGGGTGTAGTCATCTTCGGGGCAGAGCAGGACACTCAGGCGGCGAATACCATGGTGAGCAGCCCAGTCAAAAACCTGTGGTAGACGCCGTAAATGGGAGTGGCCTCGTGAAGCGAATAATGCGGAAGGTAACGGTAAGACGGGAAGATTATTTGCTGTGGTCATGCATTCACCAATATTGAGGCGTTTTGCAAGCCATGGGGTGAGCGGGGGCTCCAGGACCAGGGTGGCAATAATAATCCAAAGTCCGATGGGCAAAATACCTGCCATCTCCGTTGCGTGACCGGAACTGACCACCGTCACCAGCAAAACCGCTGGAATCGCACCCGTTTCTCGAACACATGCAATGAAGAGGGCCTCCCTAAGGGGCATACGCTGTTTGCCAAAAATCATCCAGGGGGACAAACTGATAAAGACCGTGAGTGGCCGAAGTACCAGCATGAATATCGCTGCGCTAAGTATACCAATCCCGGCATACTGAAAGAGTTCTGAAAAACTGACCAATCCACCGAGGACAATAAAAATAATCGGCTTTAAAAAGGCATCAATGAGGTTGTTAAAAAAATGTTCTGTTTCATGCAAATGTTCTGTGAGATGCATGATGAGCCCCGCAATGAAGGCAGCTAAATAGCCACTGCCACCAAACACTCCCGCGACAAAAAATGTGAGGACGGGAATGGCAATAAAAAAGGCAATATCACCACTTTCCTCCCGCGCACCATTCTTTTTATGCCGATGGATGCTGTCTAAAATAAGAAATCCCGCACCGCCTGCAACGACGCCAAAGAGAATCTCTTTGAGTAATACCATGCCAGAGGCAGGACTGATCAGGAGCCCGTAGGCGCCTGGGATACTGGTGAGGGCAACTCCAGAGGCAAGGGCCGTGAGAAAGACCGAGGTGAGCAGCGTGCCCGTAACGTCGGTTACGGCACTTTCTGAAATGATGATTTCCTTTACATCTCGATTGGTAAAGCGAAGTGATCGAAGAATAGGAATAATCGCCGCGGGATCCGTCGATGCTAAAATCGCACCAAGGAGGATGAGGCCTTCCATGCCAAGTGTTGCACCCGTTAGAGGGGCAAATATCTGCAGGCTATAGGAAAAGAGTACGGCGGTCAGTCCAAGTCCAATAAAGGATAAGGAGAGAATTTTCGGGCTAAGGCGCACAAAGTTTTTGTAGGGCACTTCGAGCCCACCACCAAACAGAATAAGCGTTGCCCCGAGTGCTACAATGGCCGAAAGAAGGCTAGGATTGTGCGTAATCGGGGTGAGTAGGGGCCCTGTGAAAAGACCAAAGAGTAATGCATACACAAAGGGTGGAAGCCCTGTGCGTTTAGCTGCTAACTCTACAAAATAACTGAGTAAAAAAAGCAGCGACAACGTAAAAAATACCTGCAGCAGTTCACCTTCAGGAGCAGCCTCAATAACAGGCAGAAGGATGGGGGCAAGACTTCCGAGTCCCCATACGCCGAGAAGAATGAGCAGGGCTACTCCGTAGGTTTTTAAATGCTTCATTTGCTGGTATCACAGGAAAAACTTTGCCATGCTAGACTCCTTTTTTGGTAATGCAAGTTTTCTTTTTCTAGTTTGCAGAACGAGATATTTCTACCCAGTAATGACTCCCCGTATCTTCATCGTAGGTGTCAATAAGGGAAAGAGTATCAAATTCATTGGGTGTCCAGTCGGTACTGAGCTTCACAAATCCAGCATCTTGCAGTGTCCCCAGATCTGTCGGATCATCCCACTGGAGAGTGAGGAATTGCCCAAAGGTTCCAGGATTAAGACTGAAGGTACAGTTTGCTGCAACGGCACAGTCGGATTTCAGGCGCAAAAAAGACCGGTCGCCAGGAGTAATGGTCATGCCTCCATTGGGAATATTTTGAATGAGTTCATTATTGTTGTGCAGAGCGATGGCACCACCACTGACAAAACTAGCATCGACTGCTGTGGTATTCACACCGAGCCCATTATTGGTCACCCGCACTTTGTCGTTTCCGTTCACATTGAGTAGCCATCCTGGGAGATTGGTGATGCCTGTGTCAATAAAGCGTTTGAGAAAGACATCCGTGTTCGATGCTCCACCTGCACCAAATTCCAGCTGCATCATGGGATAGGAGTTGAGGCGAAACAGGGGGACAGAATCCCCTGCAAAAAATCCTTCAAAGTGACTTCCGGGAACTCCAGGTGAACGTACAGAGGCAACCGTTCCCGTATCTTCAATTTCAAATACAGACTTCTCTGGCGTCACGGAGTCCTGGTACATAAAACGAATAATGGGGCTTCCAACACCTGCAATGATTATGCGGCCAAGCTTGAAGACGGGGTTTTCATGATCCGGCGCAACACCGGGATTTGTTGGATCGGGAAAGGTCATGGCCCGATGAAATTGCAGTTCCTGTTCTGCAGCAGAGCTCATGAGGATATTGCCATTTTGTACCTGAAGTTTTTCTCCGGGGTCAGCTCCAATGCCGAGTTTCTGGGGTAGGGTGATGTCCTGGGTAATGCCATGGAGGTCTGTAATGTCACCATTATCCCCTGAAGCTGCCGGTGGAATGACGGTACAGTTTGGCGTCCCCGGGGCGCAGGTGGGGTTCAACGTTTCTCCAAGCGCATACTTACTTGCGGGTGGTGCCGCTTCCACATGGAGTGTCGTGTAATACCAGGTAACGACTCCTGAAATAACACTGAGTCCCGTAATGGTGCCAAGGAGTATTTTGTGATGAGTTTTCATGAAGATAGTCAGGGAAATGCATATTCATCAAAGTATATCACGAAATAGTGGCGATTTGGGAAAAGTGGGCTCAAGGTTTCCCTCTATACAGTTTTCTAGATTCGTGTACAAATTTGAGCATAACTAAATGTCTTATTTTTGCTCTATGCAACGTTCACACGGCGCTACATTAGCCCTCATGACCAGCGCAGCCCTGCTGCTTTCCGGATGTTCCTTTTCCTTTGAAGTGAACAGCAATCGTACGGCTGTGACGACGAATGCCAATTTAAACACCAATGCAGCTTCCTCAGACACAAAAACAACTAGTGTTCTTCCGGCCGCAACATCACCAAAACCACCAGTGCAAGCAAACGGGGTAGCCTCCAAAAAGCTCATGACCTATACAGGATCATGGTTTTCTGTGAACGTCCCTGACAATTTTGAAGCCTCGCCTGCACTAGAGGCAGGGGATCGAGCCGAGACCGATGAGGCACGCTTTACGTCACCGGATGGGCGCGTGGAATTTTTTGTGTACTCTCCTCAGTGGGGTGGAGAAACAGGCTATACGGAAGTGCTACCTACGGAACAAATGCAGGATGAGCAAACAACAACCTCCGGAGAAGGGTACAATAAAAAAGTATCTCGCTATGTAACACTTGCGGCAAAGGATGGATCGTACATGCGTTCTTTTGTGCGCATTCGCGGGCAAGTCGATACGGGCAGTGAAACACAGATGGTTTTTGGTATCCGTTACAAGGATCAAGCGTCCTACGATGCCTACAAAGAAGCCTATGTTGCCTTCAAGGAATCTCTTGAACAGTATGCAGACTAGGTTTCCCCTACCACAATGATCAATATTTCCTACCTGAGTACGAATCCAACGGAAAAGATGTTAAGTAATTTGACGCATGCTCCCTTTGAAATGGATGGACACAGGTTTGCTTCTGTGGAAGGATTCTGGCAAGGTATAAAGCGAGCATATGGGGACACGGAGCGTGATCAAATTTTTCAATTGTTTGGTATTCCTGCGAAACGAGCGGGTCGCTTAGAGGAACCACCAGAATTTGCTTGGTATCAGAATCAAGCCTTTCCCATGGGGAGTCAATGTCACCAACTACTTTTGAAACGTGCGGTTGCCCATAAGCTTCGGGATAATCCGGATATAGGGCTCTTGCTTCTTGCCACAAAGGATGACGTTATCCTTCATGACCCAAAGAAATCCAATGGTGAATCCTTTCCCAATAGTGCTCTTATTCCCAACGAAGTTTTTGCCTCCTTTGTCACAGAACTCCGATCAGAATTTCGTCAGCGCTATGTTCCAAGTTTAGTCCCCATACAAACGTACCTTAAAAATATCTCAACGCATTCCTTATGAAAACTCTTCTTCCATTATTGTGCGCGTCAGTGTTGCTCGCAAGCTGCGGGGGTGCACCTGCAACGACAGGTACATCGAGTGTACTTGGTGACACACTGAGCATGCCGAGCACCGGCGAAACGATGTCCGGCATTTCCATGACCGGTTTTGTGCTTTCCGAGCACGATGATCATTCCATGATGATTCATTCTGATCAGGAATTTTTAGTAGAAATGGTCGCCCATCATCAGGAAGCGGTGGATGCGTCCAAAAAGCTTCTGTCCATGGGGCCAACGAAACCCCAGGTCCGTTCGCTCCTTTCCAACATTATCACCAACCAGGACGAAGAAATTCGTTCCATGGGGAAAATGTATGCCCAGTGGTATGGAGAGCCTCTTCCGGTATCCACCACCTATGCACCAATGATGCGCTCCCTCGCCTACGTTTCACCACGCGATGCAGAACGACAGTTTGTTGAAGATATGGTGAAACACCATGAACATGCCATTGTTATGGCGCAAATGATTTACAGCATCACAGATCGACCAGAACTCCGCACACTCGCGGAGAATATTGTGCGCGATCAAAGCAAAGAAATTACTATGATGCGAGACTGGCTTTCTGCCTGGTAAGACCAATACAGGCAATCTATTGCAAGGTTTTCATGAAGACGTCATATACGGCGTCTTTTTTTTCTTGAATATTTTCCGGATCTATCAAGTCGTGGGGGTAACCAAGTGCTTTTTCAAAAACAATAGTACGCACGTCGGCGCCAGCCCGTGCAAACTTGTCTGCAAGCATCAGAAGGCTATCTTCGCGTAGAGCTTTATCTGCTTCATTGATGATAAAGGTCATTTTTTTCGAGAGGACTCCTGGACGAAGTTGCTGTTCTGCAAAGGCAGCAATATGGAGGATGGCGCCCATGGAACGACTTGCGTAGCCTCGGTAGGCGTGAGCAGGTCCCGGCAGGCGCTCTTTTTGTTCCTTATCCCACCAGGAGAACTCACTGGGGGTCCATGCTGCGTAGCGAATGACCGCATTGCGAAGTAGGGGTTCAAACCCTCGTGGGTATGCTACCGGTGCGATAGCAATAAATTCATCGACGGCGGGTTCAAAGAGAGCTGCCCAGAGTGTGAGCGTTCCCCCTCCCGAAAGACCCACAAGGGTAACCGTATCTCCCATAGCATCGGCAATGGCGATGGAGGCATGTGTGTAGGTAAGAAAGTCTTTTGCAGTCACAAAACTCAAGGCATCCGTTGCCCGATCGGCATACCCGTGACCAGGTGCGCGCGGTATAAGCACGTTTACCCCCTGCGCATGGATACGCTCGCCGAGCTCCAAAAACTGTTTCGGACAATTGGTATAGCCGTGAAGTAAGACAACGACTCGCGCTTCTTTTTTTCCGCTATGGAGCGCAATACTCCGACAGTCGTCTCGCAGTTTGTCTGATTCTGTTACATCAAGCGTCGGAATGGCGCGAATTGCGTCGTCAAAGGACGCGTAAGAAATTTGCGCCAGGGGTGCAGGGAGAGGATTTTCCACTGGAAAAAAGAGCATCGAAGCGATGGTCGCGAGCAGTCCTATGAGGATAAAAACACCAATAGTCAGAATTTTTTTCAGCATCGCGTCACATAAAGAAAGAAGATTTCCATCATCATAAGGAAGAACTCCGCTTCGTAAAGGGGGCATACTTGACCAACGTTTCGCCTAGGCGTAGGTTTTTCTATATCGTTACTCTCCTCCCTATGAAGAAGATCCTTTCCCTCGTGACTCTCCTTGCATTGTTGTTGCCGACTGCACAGGCAGCAACTATGCGCACCTCACTGATCAGTGCCATGTCGCGTGCACCAGAAGTGTTCAACGATTTGCCCTCCGATCAGGCAAATTACCCGGCAATTATGTTCCTCCACGAGCGAGAAATAGTGCAAGGGTATGAAAATGGAAGTTTTCGCCCAAATGGATTGGTGAATCGTGCAGAGTTAGTGAAAATGGTGGTGGGTATGATAGGGGGTGATGTCTCACAAGTAGGTGGCACCAATTGTTTTCCTGATGTGCAAACAGAATGGTTTGCGCCCTACGTTTGTTATGCAAAGGACCAAGGTTGGATTGGTGGATATCCAGACGGCACCTTTAAGCCTGCCAATTCTGTGAGTCGGGTCGAGGCGATGAAAATTGTCCTCAATGCTATGATTGCCAGTGATTATTGGCCATCACCGACGGATTTTGAAAAAAGCATGCAAATGCCAAAGGATGCGGACGTGAAACAATGGTATGCGTCGTTCTTGCGTTTTGCCATCGCAAAGGAATTGCTGGATGGGGCACATGTCGAACTTGACGCAGATGGCGCGTATCTTTACCGACCTGGTGATCCCATGACCCGAAAAGAAGTGGCCGAACTTATGTTCCGCACCTACGTGTATATGGCTGAGCGGGTGGAAATCGCCAATTTACTTGGTATGACCATGTGTTTCCAGCTGGAGCATGCCACAGACGATGAAACAACTGCGCACGAGCGGTGGGTGAATTCCTTTCTTGCTGATATGGGGTACACGGAGGCGGAAGTCGATGCACTCAATACGAAATACAAAAGTGATGACCTCATTACTGACATGGCGGATGCCGTGCGAGAGTCCTCTTGCGGAGATCCAAGTGCAGTAGATCTCTCCCGCTGGGAGGGACTCAAGATTTTTGGTCTGTAAATTGCCCCTGTTACTCCCTTACCGGGACGTAATACTGGGCCTCAACGTTACAGCCCGAGTCAAAAGAACAATGACGTCGCGAAGACGCATAGGTTCATCGGGCTGATAGCGTTGTGTCATACTCAGAAGATTTTTTCTTACGGCAAATCGGAGATATTTGCCGTACCACTGCGTCAAATCAATGCCAGCCAAGTCGATATCTGGTCCATCAATGATTTCTGTTCCTCGAATCATGTTTTCAATGGCAACCTTCATAGCTTCCGCGTGACTGATGGTTTTGTCTGCTTCAAAGTGCCCATTGTGCAAATAGCCATTGACGAGGCCGTATTTGCGGCCAAGTAATATGTAGAAATCGTTTGGATGTGTCGGTGCAACGTCGGGGAAGCGGGGAACGGTACTGACGTCTCTATTAAAGTCGTTACAGGTTAACTGCAGGAGATATTTGAGCATTTCAGAACGGCTGACGAGTGCATCCATATCTAGTGCTCCGGGTTGTGCTCCAGAGAAGTTGACGCCGAACTTTTGTAGGAGGGCAATATCCTCCCGTTCAGTTGTGGTGAGTGAGGCAGGAAGCGTGTAATTGTAGGGGTCTTTCATTGCGTCACAGGCATCTTTTCCTTCTGCTGCAGAGCGCAATCCGTCTTGCCCGGAACGAACACCATCACTTATTGATCGGAGCGATGCACTGCCAAAGAGATTTCCATCGATGGTCGGAATTTGAATGGGTTTATCGGTGCTACTCCTTGTGCTAGTGTCTTCTGTTTGCGTTGTAGGAGAACCACTTCCTTGGAGAAGATCCACGAGCGTTGCCGAAAACCCACCTCCTGAGCCCAGAAACGGCGTACTCGGTGTGGTACTCGCTGCAGCAAACGTCGTAAAAGATCGGTTCTCTGTCGTTACATTACCTGCGGCATCACGTACGGAAATCACCAGAGCAACGGTTTGCCCCGCTGTAAAGTTTGTGGTGCGTACAATCTGAACGGGTACATTTGTGCCAGATGCTCCAAGAGTACAGGTAAAGCCTGCCTGGCAAACACCAGCGGATATGGCATTTGCACCATCTATTTGCACATCGAGTGTCGATATGTCGACGAGGAAATCATCTGTTAGTGTGAAGTCAACGGCACTATCGAGTGCAACGCCGGTCGCTCCCTGGCTTGGTGTGATTGTGCTCAGTGAAGGGGCCGTCAGATCGGGAATAGCAAAGGTATAGGTTGCCGAGTAGGGAGAGACGAGTCCACTACTATCAAAGAACCGCATACGGAGGTAGTAGGTTGTGTTGTAGTCAAGCGTACTGGTATTGAGAGTGATATCTTCTGAACGGGCACCATTTGCGACGGATGAGGTGAGTGCAGTGTATCCACTTGATGCGACTATGCTCGTAAATCCTGCATCAGAGGCAATGTCATAGCCAAAATGCGTCGCGGGTAAGAGGGCCGTCGAGGCTTGAAACTCGGAAGAGAACACAAGTGATGTACTATCAAGCTGCAAAGGTGTCGGCGTATTGGTTGTTGCTCCGTTTGTTTGTGAATTGAGAAAGACATTGGTTGGCGTAAGGGGCAGTGTATTGTTTTCCTCAGCACCGAGAGCAACACTTGGTTCAGCATAAATATACTCACGCAGACGAATAAACTGCCAAAACTGCTGGGAGGTTGGTCCGGTTCCCAGGTCAAAACTTGGGTCACTGAAGGCGCGTTTTCCTAAGTAGATGACTTTGCCAATTAGCGTCGATGTATCGTAATCGTTATAGTCTTGTGCATCCCAGGTTGTATTTTCGAGTAATCTCGATCGCGCGAGAAAGTAGTTGTTCTTCGTTGCGAGGGAAATCAAAATATTTTGACCCGTTGTGTAATTTGTCCCCACCTTATCTGCGCGGTTCCCGTTATACCAGATGCGCAGGCGATCGGTTGGAACAGTTCCTGCATTGTATTGGACAGGACCCGTGACAATATTTTTCGTGGGATCACTGCCCGTAAATCCAATGGCGGGATTGTATTCTTCTCCTTGGAAACTACCAACGTATCGCACGGAAGCTTCGAGCGCTTTACCGTCGACGGAGGGTGCGTAGGCCTGGGTGAGGTAGGCTCGTGCATTTTGTTGTTCTTCCATTTTGACTTCACCCCCCACAACCGTAATCACTCCAGGTGTGTAACTGTAACTGAACCAATCAGATATGTCGTTATCTTCGAAGCCGTCAAAATAGGGAAAGACGTTGTATCCGTTCGATGTTGTGGTGGCAGCACCATTTCCATAATACAGGAACATCATTTGCTCGGTGTTTGCTGGAATATTCGTGAGTCCAACCCATATACTCGCTTGCTGAGTCCCGCTGTTGTAATATTCAATCCAGTGGGGAAGGACGGTGCCATCAGGTAAGATAAAACGAAGATCTTCTCCATTGGCCTGTGCATCTGCGAAGGTAAAATTCCCCGCATTGAGTCGTACATTGACCTGATAGCTGCCAAGGGCGGAATTCACTTTAGTATTATTGACGTGCATACTCTGGCGATGAGCCCAGGCCGTATCCCACCATCCAGCGGGGGCCATTTGTACAGAGCCGCTTGCGAGCTGAGCATCCGCACCATCTCGTGAAGAAATGATAATGGTATGGGGACCTGGATCAGAAGGATTCGCGAGGTCGCCCAGGGGGCCGTTGCTATCGCCTATGGTTATTTGTATGGGCGCCGTGATGGGAGCACTCGCCGTGAAGTCCAACAAAATTGTGCGAGCTATAGCATCTATAGTGACCGTGGTTCCAGTGATCTGTGCGTGTGCTGCGACGCTGATAGAAGGCCCCGTGAGAGCATTCAGTCTCCCTGCGTATGCACTGGGAAAACTGAGGAGCAGGCTACCCCCATCGGGAATAGGCATATTTGGTGTCACTGAAAAGTTGTATGTGGTTTGTAGTGCTCCGGGTAAGCCCGTGGAAACAGACATGTAGGGCGAGAGTTTCAAGGATTCGACTCCCGCAACGGAGGTCGTTGGCTCACTTGGTGCATATTCACGCACACGTACCCAGTCCCACGTGTTAAAGGCCTTACTCCCTCCAAGAGCGACGTTGCTGGTTGGCTGTTTACCCAGGACGATACTTGCATTATCTAGTGTGGATCCTGTATAGGCGGAGACAGTTGCTCCTTCCCAAGTGTTGCTTGCATCTGCGCGCAGCGCCGTTTCCACCTGGCCACTATTCGGAAAGGAGATACGATCCACCAGCCCGACACCTAGCCCGTAGGAAAATATTGGCGTGTTCACGCCTGGTGCCGAGACACCATCAAGGTAATAGCGTAAATTGTTGACGGGCAACGTACCCGCGCTCCACTGTACAGGCCCCACGCTGAGGTAGGTGGAGTTATCTTTAAACACGCTCATGGTTGGGTGAAAGGATTCTCCGATCTGGTTTGAGGTGCTATCGGGAATTCCCGTGTTGGGGAAACCATATTCAAACTTCGACTCCACGGTTTTGCCAACAAAGGAGCCTGTATATGCTTTACGGATATTACCGTAATCTATAGAACCAACATTGAGACCGACTTTCCCGTCATAAAAATGGATTTCTGAACTGACACCAAGATTGACAAAGTTCTTCGTCCAGTCGGAAATATCGTAGTCGGAAAAGTCGTCAAAGAAGGAAAAGGTTTGGTTTCCGTCTGATCCTTTGTCTGCAAGGGAATTACCATAGTACAGGTACAACGTTGTGTCGCTGCTAGCAGGAAGGGAGTCAACCTTTACCCAAATTTTTCCCGTTTGTGCATCCTGGTCATAGGACTCTATCCAGTAGGGGAGCAAGGTTCCAACGCTATTCGTAAAACGCAGATCTGCCCCGTTTGGTATGGCTTCAGCAAAGGCAAAGTTGGTGGAATTGAGCGTGACCTGCACTTGAAAGTTTGACAGTGGTGTTGCATTGGGATTATTCACGGTGACGGTTGTGCGGAAGAGCCACGCATTATCAAACCAGGCTGCGGCGGCAGCTGCAGAGGGGAGCGGGCGGAGGGGAGCGACCATACTGATGCCGAGCAGAAGGGCCATACAAAGGACGCCAGAAAGGGTTTTTCGCAGAAATTGCATAGGCAGGAAAAAGAAAACTTCGTCACATTATATCAAAGAACCCCTGATTTATAAAGTAAGTACCAGTGCATTCTCGATGGATGGTATGCAATTACCTAGGTATACCGCTCAGATTTTCTTAAAATTCAAAGCTGTACCCACCTGCAGAAAAAGTACCATGCATGGTGCTGCCGGCTTCCAGTTGTCCTGATGCACTAAAGCCCACACTGGATCCACCGGAATAGGATTGACCCATGACTGTACTGGTAGAAAATCCGGAGGCACCGCCTTGGATACTAAATCCGCCCGTATCGGAAACGGTACCGTTGCAACTTGTGGATTTGCCTTTCCCAGAACTGTGAATGGCAATGCCCTGATAGGATCCGCTTACATTTTGTGTGGCGTTGAAGGAGCATGTGATCTCTCCAGTGTTATTCGCAGTCAGGTGAAGGTCGATAGTCCCGGTACTCCGCAGGCCACTGACGGTAAAACTAAAAGGAAATGTACTGTTGTACACGCCAGCGAACTGCGCTACAGGTGGCTCTGTGAGCTCGTCTAGACGCTGTTTGAGAGCGTCTAGAATTGCTTTTTTCAGCTCGTCGCTGAGCCCCTGCATACTGCTTTCTTCTTGTTCCTGTACGGTTTGTACGGCCTCCGTCGCAGCTTTGAGTCGTTCTTTCGGCGTGAGAGGCAGGGAAAGATGCACGATCTGGTTGCTAAGAACACTTCCCGCCTCAGAAGCGGTGGTGTTTTCCGGAGAAGAGAAATACTGGAGTGCACTGCGGGTGCCATTTTTGATTTGGTCATCTGCAGCACTCAGAATAACATTTTCTAGATAACCGGTTAGCCACTCACGAGGCGTGTCGCCGGTGGTACCAAAAACGGTATCCAGAACTTCTCCGAAGCCTTTTTTCTCAAAGAGCCCTTTCCATGCTTCAGGAATGTCCTTGGTGATTTTTCCATGGAGCGCATTGTAGCCATCGTCAAGGAGGCCTTTTGCCTTGCTTGCGCCACTGCGAGCCACATCGTCGAGAGTGCCAAGGGCATTTTTCAGACTGCCAGGAGTAAAGAGACTGCCGACTTTTGCAGCAACGCCATCTTTAAAAAACTCTTTGAGTCCGCCTGAAATTTTTGTGGGGGAGAGATTCGTGAGAAACTGTTTCCCCGCTGTAAAAAGGTTTTTGGTCGTTTTCGCACCATCTTTGAGGAGGTTGGTTGGTTTTGCGGCACTGCCCGAACCACCAACGGCTGTCAGCGCCAGGCCAAACATCCCCATGAGCGTATCTTCTTCGCTGGCATCGGGGTTGAGAACATCATAACTATCTTTAGCGAGTCCCGTAAAAAAACCCGTTGTCGTCTTTGCGAGAAATCCCGTAGTGGTACTGATGATTCCAGGGCCAATGATTTTTTCCGTGGTCTTTTGCGCGAGATCACCCACGGCATTTTCCGCACCTTCCATCATTTTTTTCGCATCCGTATATACATTTGCTCCTGCCTTACCATTTTTTACCCGGTTAAATGCTTCACTGTAATTTTGCTTCACCTGGGCAAATATTTTTGAGGGTGGTTCACCATAATAGGCGCTGATACCCGTATCAAGCGTGCTTTTCATGGTTGCATCGACGGTTTCAATGGCCGTACCCACGATCTGCCCCGTGGTTTTCGCTGTTACAATGGCGACGTCCTTGACCACTCCTGCAGTTGCTTTGACGCCGTTCCAGGTCATGCTTGCACCCGCAGCGGCAATATCTTTGGCTCCCACAGCCGCATCTTTCAGTTTGCCCCCAAACCATGACATGGTGTCACTAAATCCCGCATGGGCCGAAAAACTCACTTGAGATGTACGCTTAGGGGTTGGAAGCAGTTTCGACGCGTCCGTATTTTTTATTGCTTCCTTCAGCACGAGTAGGCGTTCCTCTGCTTCTGTGAGTGAAAGCCGTACAAGCGTTTTGTCTTCTTCTGTCACGAAGGAAGACCAGATGTCTTTTTCGATCCGCTCCTTCTGAAGTGGCAATTCTTTCTCAAGATAGGCAAGTGCATCCATGGCATAGGAATAATCAGCGGATGCAAGAACCTGCGTACCGTACAAAACCCGTGCCTGCGATTGATGGGCGTCAGATAAAGCCCGTGCTAGTGGCCCTGAAGCATCTTGCAGATTTTGAGACCACGTAGCCGCTATAGCCTTCATTCCCGTGTCGTTTGCATAGGCAGCGCGATCTTCAATGAGCTGTTCCATCGTGTAGATGGCAGCCATTTCCAGGCGGATACCCTCGGTAAGATCTGCCGTCTGAGCAAGGAGCAAATGCGAAAGAATAGCGCGATTATCCTGATCGGTCGCCTGATCTCGAGCCTCGAGGGTGCTTTCTATCAGGGAAAACTTTGTCGTATTCATGAGTGCAATATGCACATGGTTTGCTGCTTCTTGGAGGATCGTATCGCGCGATTCCGGAAATAGTGACGCCGCGAAGAGGAGGTTGTAGGCACTCGTACTGCGCAGGACTTTTATCTCCTGCAGTGCGGTTTTCAGTGCTGCTGCGCTATGACGTTGCTGCTCTTCAACTTGTTGCACGTAATCCGTTCGTTGATGCATATATTCCATGGTGTAGGCATCCCTGCCAGAAAAACTCCCCAAGGAAAAGACACCAGCAAGTTCTTGCATATCGAGGGGTGTTTCACCGAGGGCTGCACTAATTGCATCCGGTGTCCATGCGGAGGTATCCGTAAAGGACTTTTCCGGAAGGGAGATCTGATTGTTGCCTGGTGCCTGAACGCCACAGGAACTGAGCACAAAGGCAAACAGGAAGAGGCTCGTGAAGAGACGGTGTATGCGAGTATTCATGGTATTGGCATGAAAAAATATGCAGCAGAACGGGGACCGTCTACCACTCTACTCCTTCCACGAGATTTCGTATAGAGGCCTCTAGCTTTTTCCGCGTAAAAGGCGACCGCCGAGATCCTTGGGGCCGACGCCAAAGGGAAGGAGGTCTTCTATGCCCTGAAAGCGAAGAATTTTTCTTTCTGAGAGAAGAAGGACCGTGAGTGGTCGTCCACCAAGGTCTTCGACCTCACGGAGATCCTGGCGGCATTGTCCACAGGGAGAAATGGGGTCATGCATCTGCTGGCTGAATTTTTCATCTATAAGCGGCCCACCTGCAATGGCAATGGTGGTGATATGCGCCTTCTCTCCGGCTGTTGCTGCACTATCGAGGGCAACTCTCTCCGCGCAACTCCCCTTAAAGTTGACATTTTCTTGATTGCATCCCACGTAGGTTTTGCCTTCTCTGGTGATGAGCGCAGCTCCAACACTAAAATGGGAGTAGGGAGCATAGGCATTTTCCCGTGCCAACAGGGCACGTTCCGCAAGGGTTTGTTCCTCGATGGAGAGCTCAGACATGCTTTCGTACTCTTCGTAGCTCAGGATTATTTCTCGTTTTTTCATGGGATGGATGGGCATAAGAGCGCCAACTGTACCGTACTTTTTTTCTGCGCGCTAGAGAAAGCATTTTTTCGCACCACTATGCCCCTTGTTTTCTCGTCCGCTCTCTTGTACAACGTAGATGTTTGCCCCTCCTCCAATGCATATGCCGAGACATCTCATTATTTCCGGTGCCCCTTCCACTGGAAAATCTACCCTCATACGTGCCTTACGTGCTGAGTTTCCGGAGCTTGAAGATCAGTGTGAATTTATTCTTGATGGAGGCCGGTGGTGGATCGAACAAGAACGACAGGCTGGCCGACATGTGGGATCCATAGACTCTATGACCACGAGAGAGAGGGCTGCTATGCAGAGAGGCATTGTGCAATATTACGTCACCCGCATTAAAGCCGCAGAAGCGTCTTCAAAGGTTATCGTTTCCGATGCTTTTTTTGCAGAAGTCTATGTGTATGGACTTGATTGTCTTGCTCCCCAGGATCTGGAAGAAATTCGGGGATACTTGGAGGCCCATAGAGATTTCATTCATGTTTTGTTGCTACCCTCAGCCCAGTTGCCCCTCGAACAGGATGGCCTTCGGCATGGAGACGAGGTGTTTCGTACCTCCGTTGAACAGCATTTGCGAGCAATATATCAGGAGTTTTCCATCGTATTTCTCGAGCCACAAACAAATACCCTGGAAGAACGGGTCTCCCTTGCACGGGGTTTGCTGCTCCAGGAGAAGGTCTATGCCTAAGAATAGTGCATTTGTCCTTGCAATTTCTAGACAGAACGCTTACTTAAGTATGCAATAAATTTTTGACGTGTGCCTATGAATGCATTCCACGATGAGTATGAAGCGATGCTCCGAAAAACCAATTCACCCTTAGCAGATCTTCTTCATGAGTCAAAGGATGAGGAATCGTCAGCTTCTCAGCAAGATTCTATGCCCACCTTGGAGGGACAAATTGAGGAACTAAAAAATCTCCTCAAAGACTCGGGACGTTTTGATAAAGATGCTGTATTCACAGCGTTAAAGTCTTTTCCAAACCTCCGTCAGGCCCGCACGACCGTGATACAGATTTTAGAGGATGTGCAGCGAGGTGACGCACCTACCCGAGTACAGATTGAGCACGCTATTAGCACGATTTCTTCCGTTCAAAAGGAAATAACGGCAACAGGACATGTTGAGCATGGACCGACGGCCCAGTCTCTCGTGAACTATTTTCATGCGCTATTGTTCATGCAGCTCGATATGCTCCCTGCAACAGAGGGCGCGCCGATCGTTTCTCGAAAAGATGTGTCCTCAGACTTATTTGCGTAGGGCGTACTAAGACGTTTTTTCCACCTCTTTGGTTAAACTGGTGCTGGTGACGGCATAATGATCGAAGCTCATACCCACGCCGAGAATCACCAGGAGTTCCAGAAAAAGCTCGTGGGAGAGATAGGGCGTCGCATAGCGAAAAATAATGAGTGCAAAATAGGCAACACCTAACACGGCAATCTCGAGAAAAGCGAGGTTGGCGAGGGTCTTTGTCTGCATGCGCACACCGAACATATGACAAACAGTTCGGACAGCCATAGGGAGAAAGTTACGGGGTATGTTTTGAGTATACGCCATAGTGACGTAGGCCCCAAATAATGGACAGGAAAAGAACCACGATGTAGATAAGTGGGTACATCCAGACGGGCGCGCTATCGGTTTGGGCCCGTACGAAGCCAATGAGCAGGCGGGCAAAGGAGAAGACTCCCAAGAACAGTGCGGTGCGGAGGCCTGTTCCCCTAGGAAGGAGGGTTTTGGGCATGGTCAACAGGAGAAGGGCGAGGACAAGAGCCGAGGCGCCTTCATAGAGTTCCGTTGGATGCACAGCATGAACTGAAAACAGAGAACCGCCATGCTCCAGCTGATAGAGATGTGCTGGACTGGTAAAGGGAAAGGTGACGCCCCAGGGAAGATCAGTTTCAACACCAAAACAACATCCATGTAAGAAACACCCTATCCGAACAAGGGCGATGCTCAATCCTGAGACGGGAATCCATGTGTCACTCAAGTGTGTTGGAGACCACTGAAGAATCCATGCGCCGATCAAGGCAGTTATGCCAGCAAAGAGAAAACCTCCGTAGAGAGAGAATCCGCTGGAACTCCAGGCGAGAAACTGCACAGGGTCTGCCGCATAGGTCGCCCAGTTTCCCAGGGCAAAGAATAGGCGTGCTCCCAGGAGCGCGAACACCCCCATAAGGCTGAGCAGCAGAAGCTGCTTTTTCCATGGATACCCTACACGGGTTCCCAGAATGACGCTCACTACCACAGCAGTCGTGAGCGCAAGCCCAAGGAAGAGACCATAGGGGCCGAGGTTGAGGCTGACACCCAAAAGGTCTATGTGGAGTTCAAATGGGTACATAAGCGTATTATTGTGCGGGAAGTGGGGCGGGCGCAGTTTTACTTATGCCCGTATCGGCATCGAGGGTTATGGCACCATTCATGTAGTCGACCTTGAGTGGGCCTTTTGCCTCAAGTTTTCCATTGGTCTCGGCAACTTCCATAGTGACCTCCATCACGGCGCCCTGTTTCTCAAAATGACCTTTGAGCATGCCGTCTTCATACACAAAAGGTATACTGCGACTATCATCGTCACCCAGTTTGACATGCATGGTGCCTTCCGTCTCGCTGGAGGGTTCAATCATGAGGTCCATAGTCTGGCTTTTTCCTTTCTGTTTTTCCACCTCAGAAAAGTCACAGCCTTCTGCGTCCTTTGAATTGCGAAATGCTTCAGAAACTTGAACGTCCCGAATAGTCATACTTCCCGTATCCCATTTGCCAGCAAGCGATGCGAGATCGGGTGCTGTGGGGAAACCAACGACGATACCTTTGTCTGCAAAGTCTTTTGCCATGGTTTTGAGAAGATCGCTGGCTTTGTTTTCGATAAGGTTATCAATATACTCCGTCGCATCCTTGCCGAGCACATTGATCAGGGCGTCGCGATATCCCTTGAGACTGTTTTCAAACGCTTCTTCAGCAAACTGTTTGTAGGCAGCTTTTGCCTCGACGGTTGCATTGCTCGTTATCGTTTTCCCAGCATTTTTAAGCAAAGTTAGGAACTCTTGGTTCAACCGTTTGCCCATTTGCACCATTTCCGCTTCCAGTGCCTCTCGTGCCTCAATTTCAAGAGCATTACTGAGGAGAATTTTCACTTCCTCCGGCGTCAGTTTTACTTTGGTGAGTAACTCTGCAGTGACCCGCTTCAAGGTTTTCAGGTCACTTTTTACCAGAAGCTTTTCCACAAAGTTCAGACCTTTTTTGCCGAGGAGTTTCAAAGCTTCTGTCCCCCCTTTAGCTGCTTGAGACCCTTTCACCAGAACCTTTGACCCTCCAATAAAGGAAAGACCAATATCGAGGCTTCCTTCAATAATTTCACCCGTGGTTGCCTGTGTGTCGGCAACTTTCGTTATCCCTTTCCCAAGGCCGGTAAACATATTGACGGTTATTTTGCCCACATGCCCCGCGAGCCAACTGGTCCACCCTTTGCCGAGTGTTTTTTCCACAGCTCCTTCCGCGAGCGCTCCGCCAGTGTTTTCAGCCCCTTCAAAATATCCTCCTGCTGTTTTTAAAACGCGGCTGCCTGAAATCCCTTTTTTGTAGTTGGAGGCCACTTCCTGAAAATTCCATTTGATATTGCTGATGATTTGCGCACTGGATTCTTTTTCGTAGACGCCAATAACGATATCTTTTCCAGACTGCACGCCTGCGGAAAGGGTGTCGAGGGTGACGCCGGTGACTTTTTTTGCTCCCTGGTACGTGGTTTTTATTGCGCTCCATCCTAGGTTTGCTGCAGATCCAGCAAGGTTTGCGGTTTTTTTCCCTGCACTGGAGAGGAGATCAAAAGCGCGCTTGGTGTAGCTGTTTTCCTCTGCCTGCGCTGTTGGAAACAGGAGGGAGGCTTCGAGCGGCGTTGGGCTTGGAATAAGTTCTTCAGTGGGAGTTTTCTGCAAAGTCTCGCGGAGGTCTTTTACTTCTGATGTATAAAAAGCAAGAAGCTCCTTTGTGAAAGTCATATCCTCCTCAGAAAAGTCTGCACCTGCTTTCATGGTATCAAGCTTTTCTTTGAGTACGGGAAGTGTTCGCTCCATATAGGCAAGGGATTCCATTCCCAGGGCATATTCCGCGCTATTGATTGCTTTGAGCGTCTCTCCATGCGCCTCCAGGTCTGATTGAAACTGGGAAAGACTGTTACCCAAGGTGTCAAAGAGAGGAGGTACGGTGGTATCAATTTCGGCGGCGAGACGAGTGAGCGCTGGATCTTCGCTCGCATTCAGCGCTTCCTGGAGAGAGAGGAGACCTGCGGCCAGCAAGGCGGCATGGTTATTCATATGTTCTTCGGCACTGGCAAGGAGCGTTAGGCGCTGGAACTCAAGAAATGCCCGTGTAGCAGGTTGGTTTGTCTCTACAGCAATACTGTCAAATTGGGCGAGATCACCGAGGTAGCCAACCTGTTCTCGCATGGGATCTACAAGTAGATTTTTTGCGCTTTTGACAAATTTTGGATGTACCACTACCACTTTGCCGATGAGATCGACGTAGGCACTGGAGACACTCTCGAGACTTTTGACGACTTCTCCTGCCTTCGTGCGTGTAATCTCCAGAGAGGAGACGAGTTCCGCCACCGCCTGGGTTTTCAGGTCATCAAACATGGCGATGGCAGGTTGCTCAGATTTTCTGTTTCCGACATACAGGGGGCCTGCACTTGCGATGGTATCGAAGGAATCATTTTCTGTGAAACTTCTGAGCACCGTTTCGGAATAGGGGTATTCTAGTGCAAAGGGCGTTTGAATCGCCGCTTCTCGGGCACTTTGGGTAGTTGTATCACCCGGCGAACCAAAACACGACGTCAGCAAAAAAGAAGCAAGCACAACAGCTGCAAGGGGAGAAGAGGTCTTCATAGGCGTGGCAGTTAGAAACTAACATCACTCTCCTTTAGGTATCTGCCTCTTTCGCGGGAAAATCAAGTTTTTTGCGACCCTTTTACGCCGTGCGCTCAAGTTTTGCGAGATGCGCCGCGACATCTTTGTGATAGTCGGTGATAGATTTGCCGCCGGAATCCTTGAGATTTCCCACGGATTTGTCACCTTTTTGGAGTGCAGTAGCGCGGCTTGCTCCACCAAACCAGGCAACACTCACTAAATCCCATTTTTTGTAGTGCTGATAATAGCCAGAGAGTTTTTTTGCTGCTACTTGTACCTGTTCCTCGACATCAGCATTTTTCCCGCTTGTGAGCCCCCATTCGCGAAAGTTGGCGGGCATAATTTGATACAGACCAAATGCACCGCTGGATCGGTTGACTTCCTTGGGATTATGACCACTTTCCTGCTGAGAAAGAGCCATCATGTATTTCCAAAGACTCACCTTGTCGACGTTGTGAATTTCCTCAGAAGGTAGTGCCTGAATGGCTCGCCAGACCTTTCCGGCTATGGCGTAAAATTCTTTTCGCTCCTTATTGGCGTCAATAATCTTACGGACCTGTTCTATTGGTGCTTCTCCGCTTTCGTTTGTACTCTCCGTACTTCCTGCATTTGCTGTTTTTCCGAAAATATTCTCCTTCAGAGAACCCAGCGCAGAGCGTGTTGAATCTACTAATGTCTTGATGCCCTCCATAAATCCTTTGAAGGCACTCAGCGCATCCGTCAAAAAGTTGCGCGATTCTGGTTGCTCTTTCGGGTGATGCGTCTCTGGGTTGGCCATAGGTGTCTTGTAAACGGTCGTACCATACTACCATAGCTCAAGGAAACTTTCAAATGAAGGCGGGAACTGCTCGTTGACTTCACTTTCTTCTCGCGTAGGGTTGAAGTGTCTATTTTGTGATTGTGGTATTTTGAAGAGTATAAAAGCCTATATATTTCTTGCGGGGTTTGCTGTCACGGGTGTCGAAATGGCAGCATCACGGTTTCTTGCTCCATATTTTGGCACGTCCAGTGTGGTGTGGGCAAATGTCATTGGGGTGATTTTACTGGCACTCGCACTCGGCTATACTGCGGGTGGACGCCTCGCAGACCGCTTTCCGAACCGACAGCTGTTTTTTAGCCTGGGTGGGGTCGGTGCCATGATTTTAGCACTTCTGCCTTTTGCAGGATCTCTTGTGCTAAAGGGGCTTTCTGCTGGTTTACTCCAAACCTCTGGTGGTCTGATTGTGGCGACCTTTCTTGCAAGTTTACTGCTCTTTGGCTTTCCCGTTTTCTTTTTTGCGTGCCTTAGCCCCTTTGCTGTACGACTGCTCAGTCAGGAAGTGTCCGTGGTCGGAGCGAGGTCGGGTGCGCTCTCTTTTTGGTCTACTTTAGGAAGTATCCTTGGTATCTACGTTACCTCGCTCTATTTAGTTCCCGTGGTTGGGGTCCGGGAAAGTATTTGGATTTTTTCAGCACTCCTGTTTTTCCCCAGCGTGGCCTTCCTCCCCAAGAAAATTCCTGTGCTGACCGCCTTTGTGTTGGTATTTACTACGTCCTTTATTCTGGTCCCGCCAGCAAAAAGTTATGCTGCAGGCCAAATCCTCCATGAACAGGAGAGTACGTATCAGTTTTTGCGTGTTGTGGAAAATGCAGAGGGTACACGTTTGCTGACCTTTAACGAAGGGCAGGGTGTGCAGTCCATGTATAATCCGCGTCGTGTGTGGACAGGTGCTTACTACGATTATGCTGCACCCTTGCCTTTGCTCAAGCGGTTCTCTGGAAAAAAGGAGCTCAGCATTCTTGTGCTTGGGTATGCGGGCGGTACGCTGGGAAAAATTCTTCGCGCCTCAGCACCAAAGGACATGCAGAT
This sequence comes from Candidatus Gracilibacteria bacterium CG17_big_fil_post_rev_8_21_14_2_50_48_13, assembly GCA_002783265.1. Classification (GTDB taxonomy): domain Bacteria; phylum Patescibacteriota; class Gracilibacteria; order 1-14-2-50-48-13; family 1-14-2-50-48-13; genus 1-14-2-50-48-13. The sequence goes on from PFFG01000004.1 coordinate 84,876, forward strand.
CACAATTGATGCAGTGGAAATTGACCCTGTCGTCACGGAGCTGAGCAAACAATACTTCGGTGTCCGCGACGATGAACGCACGATGTACACCATGGATGGGAGGTCATTCCTGCAGCAGTCGAAAAAACAGTATGATCTCATTTTTATCGATGCCTATAGTCAGGAAATCTATATTCCACCGCATATGCTCTCAACAGAGTTTTTCTCCGAGGTGGCAGCGCATCTTACCCCCGAGGGCCTCGCGGCCTTTAATATCAATGTTGTTTCCAATGAAGGAAAACTGTTTCAATCCGCAATTGCGACAGTGCGTTCGGCAGGGTTATCTGTGTATGACATGGCCGTTCCGGGCTCATACAATCATTGGATTCTCGCATCCAAGCAGGATTTTGTGGCGGAATTTGCACCAGTAACGGAGGATCCTCTCCGCAACCTTGTGGAGTACTTTTCTACAAACCTGCACGAAGTCTTTGCCCCCTCTTTTGTTGCGCCACTCACCGACAATCGTTCCCCCGTGGAACTCTTTATTCATGAGGAAATCCTCAGGGGTATGTGGGGAAAGTAACTTTCTAGACTTGTATCATCGATGTGTAACACTCTGAAGTCCCAAACCTTGCAAAGCAGTTACGCGTGTTTTGAGATCGTGCTCCGTACATGCGGGTTCCTTTTCCATAGAGGTTTCCAGTGTACACTCAGGTCGAAAAGCCTGGAGATTCCACTTTGGTGCTTTCCTGAGAAATGTGGCCATGGTTTGCATGGTCTTCTCGTTGTGATGAGAGGCAATAACCGTGGTGCGGATTTCGTAAGGCACACGGCTTTGCAGTAGTATCTGGAGCGAGGTGTGAATTTGTTTCTCAAAGCGTCCTGCTTTACAGAGCTCTTCCAGTCTTCTACCAGTCGTTTTGAAGTCCATAGCTACGTACTGCACGAGGGGGAGTACTTTTTTCAGAATTTCCGGGTTTGAGCCATTGGTGTCCAGTTTGACTTTGAAGCCCATGGTTCGAATCTGCCCAATAGCATCGATGAGACCTGGCTGTAGGGTTGGTTCACCCCCGCACAGTACCACGCCTTCAAGCATACCTTGCCGACGCTCCAAAAAGTTGAGGACCGTTTCCCAGGGAATCAGCTGCACATCATGCCCTCTTGGATCGACCATTTCAGGGTTGTGGCAGTAGGTACAGCGAAAGTTGCACCCCTGCGTGAAGAGGATGCAACTTGGCGTGTCAGGGAAATCGAGCAGTGTGCACGGGGTAATGGCAGCAATATTCATGCAGGCAAATGTTCAGAGATATACCGCTCAGCCACGCCAATGTCATCCGTGCGAAAGATTTCTTTCCCCTCACGAAGGAAAAGCAATAAGGGCGCTGCGGTTATATCAAAGGTTTGTGCCGTTTCAAAAAAGTTTGCTGCAGTGTTATCCAGTATTTCTCCCTGGATGTTGAGCAGATGCTCCGCAACCCATGCCTTCATGGCAGGGCACTTTGGACAGGTAGTAGTGGTGAAGAGCAGGTAGGTTATTTCAGACATACGGCAGCTGGCTTATGAGTCGAGGCGTATTTTTTCATAAAGGCGGTGGAAGGATGCTCCTCCTTATAATAGACACGAGAATAGAATTCGGATTTTTTCCCTTTGTTAAATTGGCTCACGGGGCGATGGTAGCCCATGACGCGGGTCCATACTTCACACTTTGTGCGCTGTTTTTGCGTTGGTGTTTTTGGCGTTTCGTTGTTCAAAGAAGAGCTCATAGAAAAGAAAAAGTTAGGAAAGAAGAGATGAAGCTTTAGTTGCGGAGGTGTGTAACTGACGAACAGAGGTGTCCTTATGTCGATCTTGCTCTGAGAGGCCAATTTCATCGTCGCAGCGCGGACAGTAATCGTGTTCTCCTGGTAAGTGCCCATGTTTCGGACAAATGCAAAAGGTGGGAGATATGGTCAGGTAGGGTAAACGAAAGGAGGCTAAGGCGTTATGAACCAGTTTTTTGCAGGCTTCTGCACTGGAAACGGATTCCCCTAAATACAGATGCAGCACCGTGCCGCCTGTGTAGAGTGTCTGAAAACGGTCTTGCAGTTCTAGGGCTTCAAAAGGATCATCCGTGTACTCCACAGGGAGTTGGGAAGAGTTGGTGTAGTAGGGATATTCCTCTGTTCCCGCTTGAATGATGCCAGGGAAGCGCTTTTGATCTTCACGGGCAAAGCGATGACACGCACCTTCGGCGGGGCTTGCCTCCAGATTGTACATATTGCCTGTTTCTTCCTGGAACAGGACGAGTTGCGCGCGCATGTAGAGCAATATTTCTTCAGCAAGATCGCCACCTTCCTTTGTGGTGATGTCGTACGCACCATCGCTAAAGTTCAAAATTGCCTCGTTGATGCCATTGATCCCAATGGTAGAGAAATGGTTGTTGAGATGCCCGAGATACCGCTTGGTGAAAGGGTAGAGACCGTTCTCCAGCCAGTGCGTAATGGCTGCACGTTTGAGTTCCAGCGACGTTTGTGCAAGCAGCATAAGCTCGCCGAGTCGCGCAAGCAAAGCTTCCTTGTCACCTTTGTGCACATAGCCAAGACGTGCGCCATTGATAGTCACGACGCCAATACTTCCTGTCATTTCTGCAGAGCCGAAGAGACCATTTCCTCGCTTGAGAAGCTCCGTCAGGTCGAGCTGCAATCGGCAGCACATAGAGCGAACGTGGTGCGGTTTGAGGTCTGAATTCAGGAAATTCTGAAAGTAGGGAAGCCCATATTTTGCCGTCATTTCAAAGAGCGGCGTCGTATTGGGGTGATCCCACGGGAAATCTGTGGTGATATTGTAGGTCGGGATAGGAAAGGTAAAGACGCGGCCCTTTGCGTCGCCGTGCATCATCACGTCAATGTACGCTTTGTTGATCATATCCATTTCCTGCTGCAACTCGCCAAAGGTGTACGCAAAGTATTCACCGCCCAGCTTAAGACGCTTTTCAAAGAGGTCCACGGGGCATGTCCAGTCGAGGGTGATATTGGTGAAGGGTGTTTGCGTTCCCCAACGTGAAGGAACATTGAGATTGAAGACAAAGGCCTGAATACATTGGCGCACATAATGATACGTTTTTTCCTCAATCCACTGCTGTTTTGCCTCCTCTGAAGAAAAGTTCATACCAAATTCGTCTGTTTCCTTCGCGAGGGAAAGGGCATATTTTTTGACGAAGGGTGCAAGGTACGTGTCAAAGGAAGAAAAGGCCTGCGCTCCTGCCCATTCGTTTTGCAAGGTACCAAGGAAATTGACCATTTGACCGACAGCCGCACTCAGATTTTTTGGTGGATCACATTCTATTTTGTTGGGAACTCCATTAAACCCTTCTTCGAGGAGCTGGCGGAGTGACCAACCCGCACAGTACCCTGAGAGAAAATCAAGATCGTGGATGTACAGGTCACCCTGACGGTGCACCTCACCTACTTCGAGGGGGTATACACAAGAGAGCCAGTAATTCGCAGTGATTTTTCCTGAATTGTTGAGAATCATTCCACCGAGGGAGTATCCAATATTCGAGTTGGCATTCACGCGCCAGTCTTGTTGATAGAGGTACTCCTCGAGGGTTCTTTTGTAGTCAATGTCGTGCATATGTGGGGGCATATGGTTGGGGGTTAGAGAAAGGTGATTTAATGACCTGCATGTTGATGGTCGTCGACGCCGTCAAAGGTGGTGGTTTGTGGGGTACCACTTGCTTCAATGGTTGCCCAGGCGCCTCGGTCGACACGTGCAAGGGCATGATCCACGAGAATATATTTGCCTGGCACATCAATGGTAAAGTCGACGATAGTGGCACCACCTGCGGGAACAATGGTTGTCTGCACATTCTGCAAACGTGCGGAATTTTCACCTATCGCGCCTTCCGGATACACTGTGTCCATAACTTCACCAATAATATGGAAGGAAGACACCATATTCACACCACCGTTACCCACGTAGAGGCGAATGCGCTCACCGGTTTTCACCTGCATTTTATTCACCGCACCCATGGTTTGCCCATTGAAGACAACATATTCAGGGGTTCCCATCAGCATTTTCTTGCCATCAAAGTGCTGCATGCCTTTTTCGCCGATGGTGCCAGTGGTATACAGCTCGCCCTGCATGACGTAAAACTCTTTATCTACTGGGGGAAGGGGCTTTTGTGGTTCTACAAAAATGAGCCCGTACATACCATTTGTCATGTGCATGGCTGCGTTGCCGTGTGCACAGTGATAGACGTAGATTCCTGGGTTTTTCGCAAGAAAGGTGAGTTTTTTTGACTCACCTGGGGCGACGTTGGTGACGGTCGCACCTCCACCTGGGCCAGACACAGCATGCAAATCGATATTGTGGTGGTATTGGCTTGTCGCATCGTTGGTGAGGGTCAGCTCCACCGTGTCACCCTCACGAACTCGAAGAAATGGACCAGGGACTGTGCCGTTGAAGGTCCAATAGGTATAGAGAATTCCTTCTGCAATAGGTGCAATGACTTCCTTTGCAAGCAGGTGAATTTCCACAGGAGAAGGGGAGGTGCGCGCAATAGGCGCTGGTATTTCACTGGGGTTTTTGGCAATGTCCGCTTGCGCTGTGAGATGCGTTGTTGATTGATCTGCAAGAACAGGGCCATCTGCCGGACCAAAGGTCATTGGAGAGCTCGTAGGCTTCGTGAAAAGAAAAAACCACAAGAGGAACGACAAAATGAGCAGCCCAATCATGAAAAGAAGGCGCTGGAGAACAGTGAGCATTGGGGGGAGTTATGAAGAAATTGCTGCGAAGGAGTTGAGCGTGCGCAGTTCATGCAGTACGCGGCATGGCTCAATGATGCGCGCGTCCATAATGGAGTAGAAGGCGCGAAGACCATCTCGTCGTACATGCACAAGACCAGCATTGCGGAGGATACTCAGATGCTGCGATAAATTGGCTTTTGAAACCGCCACAAGTCGCAACAGATCTTCCACACTCACTTCCTCGTGCTTCATAATATTCAAGATTTCCAGACGCGTTGGATGCGCAAGAACCTTGTATACTTCAGCATTTGCTCGGTACGTCGTTTTGGGGAAAGGCGATACCATGGGGGAAAAGTAGTTTAGAAACTTCGAAACTAGTATGTCCTTTTCGTGTTTTCCTGTAAAAGGTTTTTTCTGGATAGCATTGCCCTATATCGGGAATATTTCCTGTTATTGCAATATGCTCACGAGACTTCGCCTTTGATCACAACGAGCCCTGCAGTATACTTTTCATGATTTCTATAAAAAGAACCTTATGCAACATTTTGCCTGTGCGGGTTGTCATACGAGTATGACAGACATGAGTATTTGTGAAACGGATGGATGTACTAGTCAGTGGGAGATGATGACGGAGTGCGACTGCACGGACGGTCAGCACGGTGCGGGGAAGGAAGCGCTTGTGGTGACAGATGCAAATGGGAATATTCTTTCCGATGGTGACAGTGTCGCGCTGATTAAGGATCTTACCCTGCGCGGAACATCTCAAGTGATTAAACGGGGAACAAAGGCGAAGGGGATTCGTCTTACGGAAAGTCCGGAAGAAATTGATTGTAAGATAGATGGAACAGCCATTGTGCTTCGGACGGAGTTTGTGAAGAAGCTGTAAAACACACTTGTTGACACATATGGTTAAGCTGCCAAAATAACAATGTATTGACGGCAGTTCTTCTTATCTCTAGAATAGCCGTACATTTTTTGCCGTACTATGAACAACCATACACCAGATTTTATCGAAGATGAGGAGTTTGATCTCACGACCCGGGGCTATAACGTCGAACTTGATCATGGCAAAGTCGTTGTGAGCATACCAATGCGGCAGATTCTTGGTCGTCATGGGGAAGTCACGGACACCATCTCGATTCATCAACAAAAAACAGACGGCACAACCTTAGTGATTGGGGTTGTCCGTGAGGGACGCAAAAACGTGCGCTTGGTTATCCAAGATCCCGAGGAGGAGCAAAATATTCCGGAGTAACCAACAAATGCGTAAGGTATTCTTTTAAACTTGCATAGTTCACCCAGGGGCGGTTCCCTCGTACGGTCTGTGCTTCAAGGCGAAACACCTGCTCGAGACCATCGACGTTCAGAACACCAGAGCCCTTTTCATAGGACTCGGTCTTGATAGCGTGAATAGCGTAGGTGAGCAACGGAAGCCACAAGGTTGGGTCAAGGTAGATAACCTTTTTTTGTATGTGATCAGCATCAAACTTGAAAGGGTTACCCGTTGCGTCCCAAGGCTCGATCATGATGTCTTCCGAGTATTTCTCCACATGTTCAACAAACCGTTCGAAGTTATCGTAACGATAGTCATTGTTTGTGGCGACAAACCGCTCGTGCTTCTTTTGTTTTTCGTAGTATTCATGGGCAGAGGTGGTGAGGTCTGCGGCAATATACTGTTGCGCTCGTGTTGGATGGGCAGTGTAGACATCGACACCCTTCGAATCACAGAGCTGAGACCCGACAAAGGCAACATGTTCATTCATGTCGTCATCGCTGTACACAACGCGTTTCACGAGATCCATAAACAGCGGTTCAAGGAGCTTCGCCCGTGTAAGTTTTTGGAGATTATTTGCAGCAAAACTCGTGGGCTGCTTCATGGCAAGGTCAGTTTGCATTTGAGCGTAGTCCTCCAGTGCCTCCTCGGTCTCGCGTGTCAGTTTTTCCAGAGATTTTTTTGCGCGCCCCTGTTCATCAGGTGCCCCTTGTAAAACAGCTCTCTGCATTGCGGCTTGTTTCTCTTGTAAGGATACAATTATCTTCTTTGACACATCCAGGACACGCTGAATTTCACTTTCAAAATTCTGCATTTGCATGGTATCGACCCATATATTCACCCGTGTTTGTGCAAGGATACCTACATATTCCCGGAGGTAGGCTTCAATACTCTCAGGTGTCCACTCACTTTCTGCTGGTAGAGAGGCTGCTAAAAGCGCAAAGCCCGTTGCTTCCACTTTTTTATTTTTCCAGATGCCGTTTTCCTGCACAGTAACTAGGCCAGGAGACATGTACTTCTGACTGAGGAATTCCACAAGCTGACTGGGGTCTTTTAAATTCGCAACAAAAGCGCTGAAGCCGGAGGGGATTTTTTTTCGGATCATATTGGTTTTCAGCTGCTCCATGACATGTGGCCCGAAAATTTGCTGAATAGACTCATCAGCTTTGCGCAGTTCTGGCGGTACGACCATCTGTTTGGTTTCTTCGTTGAGGAGGAGACGAATGAACTCCACTTCTGCTGGAGTTTCATTGCCCGAGAGCTCTGCATGGGTAAAACCGGAGTCGATGGAAAAATCGACTTTTGATGTACCAATAGGTGAGGCCCTTTGCGCTGCGGGTGAGAGGTCAAGAGTATCTTGCACATGGGGCGTACTTCGCGCCGTTGCAGGAAGGGGGGCGACGACAGATTTTGCGCCTGTCGGTTTGGTTGGGGGGATCAAAGGCTGAGAAATGCCTACGGGTCGATGAGAGTTGAGTGCCATAAAAAAGAGGGTTATCTTTTCAGTATACCGTATCTTTGGTATGGGGACTACAATTTTCTCGTCCTAGTTCATGGTCCAGCGTCGAAGCCGCAATGCATTAAGCACAACGCTTATGGAGGAGAAGGCCATGGCAATCGCTGACAGGGCAGGATTAAGTAGTCCTAATGCTGCAATGGGAATGCCGATGACATTGTATAAAAACGCCCAAAAGAGATTCTGCTGAATGTTCCGCAGGGTTGCTTTGGACAGTTCGATCGCTTCTACTGCCTTGAAGAGATCACCTTGCACGAGAACAATGTCACCTGTTTCCACAGCAATATCTGTGCCTGTTCCCATGGCGATGCCCACCTGCGCCGTTGCCAGCGCCGGTGCGTCATTTATGCCATCACCAACCATGGCAACGTATTCACCTTCAGCCTGCAGTTGTTTGATGAGTGCTAGCTTTCCATCGGGTGTGATGACTGCATGGACTGTGGGAATCCCGACATTTGCAGCTATGGTTTGTGCAACATCGGGGTTGTCGCCCGTCATCATAATGGTTTTTATGCCACGGGCATGCAGTGCTTTAATGGCATGGTGGGCATTGTGTTTTTCCGTGTCTTGCAGGGCGAGAAATCCTTGGTATGTGGTATTAACTGCAGCGTGAAGAATGGTCTTTCCTTCCTTTGCAAAACGCTTCGCATCTTTGAGCGTGTTTTGGTCGATGGAGATGTTTTTTTCCTGGAGAAGATCCGCGCTCCCAACCACGACCGACTGTGTCCCTACTGTACCCGCTATTCCTCGCCCAGGGAGAGCTGTTGCCTTCGAGGCCGCAAGGAAGGATACATTCTTTTCGAGAGCATACCGTACAACGGCTTGTGCAAGTGGATGTTCCGACTGTCTCTCGAGGGAGGCGACGAGCTGGAGCATGTCGTTTTCAGCTCCCCACAACTCCATGTCTGTGACGCGCGGTTTCCCCTCTGTAATTGTTCCTGTTTTATCAAAACAAATGGCGGTAATTTTATGCATTTTTTCTAGGGTTTCGGCATTTTTTAGCAGGATACCCATTTGCGCACCCTTGCCTGTTCCCACGACAATCGAAATAGGGGTTGCGAGCCCAAGGGCACAGGGGCAGGCGATAATGAGTACGGCAACGGTGGTGATGAGTGCCATGGAAAAATCACCCGTAGTTGTGTACCAGGCTCCAAACGTCACGAGCGCAATAAGGACAACTCCCCAAACAAAATAATTGGAGATGAGGTCGACGAGCTTTTGAATGGGAGCGCGGCTCATCTGGGCTTTTTCCACCATGCGTGCCATTTGCGCAAGCACGGTCTCTTTACCCACGTGCTCTGCGCGCATGGTGAAGGCAGTTGTTGTGTTGAGGGTAGCTCCGATGACCTTGCTACCCACCGTTTTTTCGACGGGTAGACTTTCTCCTGTGATCATGGATTCATCGATACTTGCGCTGCCGTCCGTTATCATGCCATCTACGGGGATTTTTTCACCCGGCTTGACGAGGAGAAGGTCAGAGACCTGAAGTGTGTGCGTGGGGACGTCCTGAATATCGCCGCTTACGACTTTATGTGCGACTTTTGCGCCCATGTGGAGAAGTTTGCGCACAGCAGAACTTGCCTCCCCCTTCGATCGTGCTTCCAAGTAACGGCCAAACATGATGAAGGTGGAAATGAGCGCCGCGTCCATAAAGTAGGTTGCGTGCGACTCCATGGTCCCTGCGTGTGCAAAAAAGACATTGTATGTGGAGTATAAAAAGGCACTGCTCACACCAAGCGCGACGAGGGTATCCATGTTGGGGCGCCCGCGGAGAAAAAAAGCGGGGATACCTTTAAGAAAAAACTCGCGCGCCGTGTACGCTAGAAGACAAAGTGTCAGAAGGAAAGAAAGAACGCCTTCGTAGGGAAGCACAAGAACGAAGTCGAAGGCGATTAAAATGATGCTGATGGTCAGACCAAAAAGCGCTTTGAACAACTTTTTTTGCACGTCCTTCTCAGACTCTGCCTGCGCGTGGGCAGCGTGGTCTTCATGATGCATGTGTTCATGGGGCATAGACTCTGTGCTCCCAGGCTCACGGAGTATCGTTGCCGTATAGCCAGACTTTTTGATAAAGTCGACGATGGACTCTGAGGAAATTTTCTGTTCGTCAAACATAACTTCTGCCTTGTTCGTGGCAAAATTCACCACAATATGGTGAACGCCAGGGAGTTTGCCCACATCGCGCTGGATGTTATTGACGCAGGAGGCGCAGTCCATGTCAGCTATGCTGAGTTGTATGGTGGTCATATGGTGCTTTGGTTATTGCTTATTTTTTTGCTTGTACAGTGTACTCAAACATCATACCACTATGGAGATGTTCTGCGATGTGACAATGGGCCATCCATGTGCCAGGATTACTCATCTCGACAAGAAGATCGACGGTGTCTCCGGAGGGAACAAGGGTGGTGTCTTTCCATACCAAGTTGGTATTTTCAACCCCATTGGTCGATAAAACAACGAAGCGTTGACCATGGAAGTGAATAGGATGCTGCATCGGATGCGCCCCTCGAGGATCGTTGTAGAGACGAATTTTCACGAGGTCTCCTTGTTGAAACGTCCATGCGATGTCCATGTTTGCCTTCCCCGTTTGGGCGTCGATAATTTTCCACACGGTGTTTTCACTAGTCATCATGCGGTTCATACCTGGCATGGTGTCCTCCCATTCAATTTTATCGCCGTCCGTACCCATCATCATTTGGTGATTCATGCCGCCCATGCCCATATCAAGGTCAAGTCGGAGTTCCTTGTCCGGTGATTTGCTCACAAGTGCATGCAAAGGGGCCATCTCTTGCGTTACATCGGATTGTACATGAAGTGTTTCAAATTCCTTTTGTTGCACCGCATCTGTTGAACCAGCAGAAACGGTTACGTCGCCTAGTTTGTACTGGCTGATGGGCGTCGAATGAAGAAGGGTGTACGAGCCTGCCTTTGGAAAGAATACATCAACAATGTACCGCTCTGTTGGTGCGATGGTGAGCTCGTCGACAAAAGTTTCCCGTTCGTAAAGCCCCCCGTCACTTCCCACGAGTTTTATTTTGGCACCGGGAAGGGTCAGTCGAAAGGTGCGTGTATTCGCGCTATTGGTGATATACAATCTTTTGATCTCGCCTTCTTGAGCGCTCAATGTATAGTCAGTCTTCCAGTTGACCATCATGGTCTCGCCGAACCTACCCATGAGTGCGTAGTTTGTGAAGGCTTGAAAGAAAGGAGTTAGACCATTTGCATCAAGGGAAATATCATCGATAAACAGATATTCTTCCGCAGATTTTTTTGCAGGTTTTGCCGAGGAACGTGGCTCGACACGGATATTGGCATAAAGACCAGACTCCTGCTGGAAGTCATCGCGAACATGGGGGTGATACCAGAAAAGTCCTGCGTCGGGGAAACGGAGTTTGTAGGAAAAGTCTTCACCTGGTTTGATGGTTTTTTGTGTCACGTCTGCGACGCCATCGAACGCATTATCAACACGTACACCATGAGGATGGAGGGTGGTTTCTATATCACTGGCGTTGTGCAAAAGAATAGTCACCTCATCGCCTTGTTGGACTCGTAAACGTGGACCCGGAAGCATGCCATTGTAGGCGAGGAGTCGGATTTCCTTCCCGTTGATAGTTTTCTTTACTGCGCTCACAGTCATGGCGTAGGTGTCGCCGTTCTTTAAGACGACTTCCTCGCTGGGTTTTGCTTCAGGAAGGTTGTCCGTCGATCTCGAAAAATATACAGACTCACCCTGTGTGGTGGGGGTAGCAGTTTCGGTGCGAGGACTTGGAAATTGCATGTGCATGGGGTATTGCACAAAATTGAAAACAGCCCAACCGAAAAGGAATAGGGGCAAAATGAAAAAAAGAGGAAAAAATTTATGCATAAAGAAAGAATTACAGGAGGAAGAATGTGCAAACACAATATTTTGATAGCGAAGCATCAAGACATTGCTGAAAAACACTTGTTCCTAATTCTGTCGCTGCACGCTCCGTAACTGTTCGAAAAAAGTTGTTGGATAGACCTCACGGAGTTTGCTGAACCCTTTTGGTGGTGCGTTCGCGTGATTCTTCCTCTCGAAAACTGGCACGAACAAAAAAATTGGAGAAGAAAATTGACTCTGAGTCTTCTGAGGACTGATAATTTTCGGAATGGATAATTCACTTGCTGTTGATTGTGTTGGAGAACAACAGGGCTGTTCTGGGCCTCCCTGGTGATGCATATGTGCTGGAGACTCAATAGCCATTGTTTTTGTCTTCGTTGGGACGTTGGTGTGCGTGTGTGCAAAAACATGACTACACGTTATGCTCAAAGAAAAAATCACTATAAACAGTGATGCGAGAGGTTTGAGTATTTTCTTGAGAGAATGCGATGGCATAAGTATGCAGTGGAAGCTGTGGGAAGCATAGCGCGATCGAGGGCATTGTCAAAGATGAATGGCAATAGAATTTCCAGGTGAACAAAGAGATGCTTGAACATAAAAGCTACAGTAGATCATGCGTAGGCACATACAACCAACACCTTCTAAAATTCCCCTCTTGAGAAGAACAACAACCCTTGTATGCTCTAGTCGTACTTTTTGAGCACCCCATGCATACCATTCTCAAGGAAAATTTTGGATACGACAGCTTCCGCGCGCAGCAGGAGGAGATCATCACGCATGTGCTCTCAGGGAAGGATACGGTGGTGCTCATGCCGACGGGGGGCGGGAAGTCGCTGTGTTTCCAAGTGCCTGCGTTGTTGCTGCCTGGTGTGACGCTGGTGGTTTCGCCGCTGATTTCCCTGATGAAAGATCAGGTGGATAGTCTGCAGGCCAATGGCGTCGCGGCGGCGTATCTCAATTCGTCTCTTTCCATTGAGGAACAGTTGGCGATTATGGCCGATGTGCACTCGGGCATAATAAAGCTGCTCTATGTCTCGCCGGAGCGTTTGGCCAATGCGTATTTTCAAGAGGAGTTGCATCAAATGCAGCTCTCGCTCGTTGCGGTAGATGAAGCCCACTGTATCTCACAGTGGGGGCATGATTTTCGGCCAGATTATACGAGTCTTTCTTATATTCGAGAGACCTTTCCAAAGGTGCCCATCATTGCATTGACAGCTACCGCTACGGATATCGTGAAGGAAGATATTTGCACGCAGCTTCGCCTGCAAAAACCCAAGGTTTTTCTCTCCAGTTTTTTTCGCGATAATCTGCATCTGCATGTGGAGGCAAAGGACGGAACCTTCGAGAAAATTGTAGATCTTCTTGATGAACATCGAAGCCAACCTACAATCATCTACGCGTTTTCCAGAAAAGATACGGAAGAACTGGCGAAAAAACTTACGAAACAGGGGCACCGCGCACTTCCGTACCATGCGGGGCTGAGTGGCGAGGTGCGCGAAAAACATCAAAACCTTTTCATTCGCGACAAGGTGACGACTATTGTTGCTACCGTGGCTTTTGGCATGGGGATTGATAAGCCCGATGTGCGCCTCGTTATTCATCACACCCTGCCAAAAAACCTGGAAGGCTATTACCAGGAAATTGGCCGTGCAGGTCGAGATGGATTGCCGAGTAAATGTGTCCTCTTTTATTCCTACGGCGATACGCAGAAACATCAGTATTTTATGCATGGCATGGCGAACCCTGTGGAGCGGGAAGCGTCGCAAAAAAAGCTCCAAGCCATGGTGAACTTTGCAGAGTATACGGGGTGTCGTTGGCGATATTTGGTGGAATATTTTGGTGAACAACGCAGTGAGAAGGAATGCGGTATTTGCGACCGGTGTTTGGGATCACTTGCCATGCAGGATGGAACAGAAATTGTGCAGAAAATTCTCTCGACGGTCATCAAGACCGGTAATCGCTTTGGGCGTATGCATGTGGCGCAAGTGCTGCTTGGCGCGAAGGTGCAGAAAATCATCGATCTTGGGCATCATGAGCTTTCTGTGTATGGCATTGGAAAAGAGTATTCGAAGGTGCAGTTGATTTCCATCATCGCTTATCTGGAGCAAGAGGGTATTGTAGAGAGACAAGGCGACACGTACCCGGTGGTGCTCATCACAGAAAAGGGACGCGCAATTCTACAGGAACGGCAGCAGGTGGATATTCCTGTGGTGCAGAAAGCAAAAGCAACGAAAACTGCAAAAACTCGCGCAAAGAAAAGTGCATTTGCAGGAGAATACGATGAAAAACTGTTTGATGCCCTGCGTGCGAAACGTCGCGAGCTTGCGGATCAGGCAAGAATCCCACCCTTCATGGTGTTTGGCGATAAAACGCTCTACGCTATGGCGGCAACCAAACCCACGACGGATGGGGAGTTTTTAGAAATCAGTGGTGTTGGAGCAGCAAAGTTGAAAGCTTTTGGGGAAGTTTTTATGGGGGTGATTCGTGGGCAGTAATTTTTTAAAACTCTTCAAGGTACTTTATGGAAATGCTTCCCCTGATCATTCAAGGTCTCCTTCTCATCGCCTTTGCTGTCTTTGCTTACTTCTCTTTGGTGCGCTCCAGTTTATCCCTCGCGCCTTGGGTCCCCACACGGAGCAAAGACTTTGCGCGAGTGCAGAGTATTATTTGTTTGAAACCAGGTCAAAAACTCTATGAAATAGGGTGCGGAGACGCGCGAGTCGCCATTTCTATAGCGAAGCGATTTCCAGAGGCCTTGGTTGTTGGTGTTGAGATCTCACCACTCATGTATTGCATCGCGTGTGCGCGCACCTTTTTTTCAGGTGTCAAAAACTTGCGCATTCAGTGTGCTGATGCATTGAAAATGAATTTACGTGATGCCGATGTTGTCTATGTGTATGCACTGCCGAAGACGGTGAATCAGACGCTCATGCCGAAATTGCGTTCCGAACTCAAACGAGGATCGGTGCTCATTTCGTATTCGTTTTCCATCAACGATGAAGGGGTGGTTGTGCATTCTATACCGGGGGAGGCGAATATTTATGTACTCATGATGACGTAATCTTAGTAGAGAGTACTTTAGCTACTACCTTTTCCTAAATGCTCTGCCTGATTGTAGGTAAGAACCCGGAATTGCGTTGGCAGGTCGGGCGTATACTCTAGGCTTGTTATCGAAGTATTCAGTGGTGTATTGCCGTGTGTGACAGGGAACCCAACGAAATAATGCAGCATACAACGAATGACGTTGCCATGGCTCACAATTGCCACATGTTGGGAACCTTGAGTCTTTGGCACAATTTCTTGTGTGAGTTTCTGAAATAACCGCATTCCTGCTTGTCGGTCTGATTCTCCTCCTGGTGGCAAAAAATGCCCCTCGCTGTTGTTCATTATCCAGAGCATCTCTGGTGTGTATATATTCGCTCGCACGGCACCCGTCCATTCACCTTGGTCTTTTTCCTCAATATCATCCACAAGAACAATATTCTCGGGTGCAATTTGCATTGCATCGCAAACACCTTGGGCTGTCTGAACGGCCCTAACAGCCTTGGATGTACATATGCGGTCAAAGTGAATACCTTGCTCCACGCACCAGGTGCCGAGTAATCGTGCTTGTTGATGACCTTTTTCGGTTAGAGGCGTTTCGGAAGATCGTCCACAAATACGATCTGCTCTTTTCTCATTTGCTTCAGACTCACCGTGACGGATGAGATGGTAGATAGTCATGATGGTATGAAGGTGTGAGAGGGTGAATCACAGGAAGTGTTTTATAGTGATACTTTAGTGATGTACCTTGAACCTATCCAGTTTGCTTGATAGCGCTAAGGTAGATTCGTTCAATATACGTGGAGGAGTCCATGTTTCTGACTTAAGCACTTTTCTCATGTTCCGCTAAAGAAAGGTCGAAGTTCAGAGCTCTACCTTCTGCTCTAGGTGGGAGTATGAGCACTGGTTGATTTCCAATTACCTTTTCCATTGCCTCTAGAAGATCATAACCTGTGAGTTCGGTTCCACCTTTCTCAAGACGTTTTCCCAAATAATCCATACTTTGGAACTGGTTTGAAAGTGTTCTCTCTTCTATTTGTGGAGTTTTAAAAAAATCTTTTAAAGCTATATTTGGACGCGGATTCATTATTGCAGGCTGGTTTTCTGCAGATTCCATAAAAATGGCAGGAACTGATAGACCAAGTTCAAGACACCGCTCACGGAAGTTATCCATAAACGAGTCCTCCGCGCGGGTACTACGAGGGAGACACTGTGTCGTCAGGATGGTAACATTCTGCATATTGCCTCGCTTGACAAACATGTCGGCTAATTCTTTTGAAGAGAGGTGTATGTGATTGGGTAAGTCAATATACCCACCCTCTTGAGCCATACCATGCACGGTAAGCACCAACGTGAGAGGCTTCGCTGGGTCGCTTTCTGCAATGCTTTTCGCAAGCATAGTGCGCAGATCTTCACCTGCTGTTTCAGGGTTAATTCTTGTTATTGCAGTCCCTGTATTTTTGATGCTCTCAAGAAAAGTTTCTGGTGCTGTATCGTGGGCGTCATCTTCTACAGAAAAAAGAGTGACTCCCTCCCCAACAATTTTTCTTTTTTCGAATTCTTTTCGCCGTTGCAGAATTTCTTGTACAACAGCCATTCCTTCATCTGTTTCCAGAACCTCTAAGGAAATTCCAGAATGCAGGAGTGACAAAATAAGACTTACATCTTTTTTCAAAAGTTGATTCTGCACGACTCCTTGAGTTCTTAGATACTGAAGCATTTTTGAGGGTGCCTCGTGGTAGTGAAAATCATACCAAGCAAGACTAAACTGGGTTGAAAGCAATGCCTCCTCTGCATCTACACTCTCGCTTAGGAATATTCGCATGTCCGCATAGACACTGTATTGCATGTTGAGTGGCACATGATCGACGTCTGTAATAATCTGTACAATTCGATCAAAGACTGCTTCTAAAGGTATTCCCCATGCTTTTTGCAATCTTTTTGAGGGTGCGCCGTCTCCTCCACTCTGCATCGCAGGCTGGACAATTTGCTTTTCTAGATACATTTTTAGTGTCTCGTGCACCTGAGGTTTCACCTCATTAGCGGAGGGTTGTGGCGCTTCGGTGCTTTTAATTGGAGCACGAGGGGTTACTTCTGATTGGTGAAAAGATTCTTGCATGGTGGAATATATATTTTTAATTCATTATACACTGTAAGAACTCGGGCCAGATGAAAAGTAAATTTATATGCGATAATGTATTATATTATATTGATCTCAATAAAAAGGGAGGTATGCCCGCCTCTGGAGTATTCAGAGCGATCGGCCCGTTTGTGATTCCTTTCTGAGCTAAATTTGAAACCCCCATGTTTATCGTGGGGGTTTTCTTTACATCCTACAGGTTAGAGCATGTTCAAATAATCCATCCCAAGATAGCCCGTTTCAACGTCCGTCAAATGTCCGCTGCGCAAATGTGCGCGGAATTCTTCTATGATCATCAAGACAACCTGACCAAATTCATCGTCATCCCCGGCAGGCTCGGCAATTTTTTTACAACTCAGGGCCACATAGTTGTAACGGAGCATATTTGAGTAGGCACAGTCGAGGCTCGTTCCTACAAAATGAAGCTCACCCGTGTAGCCGGTCTCTTCCAGAAGTTCTCGGCCCGCGGCGTCCATGGGGTCTTCACCTGGATCCACACCTCCTCCGGGGAGTTCTGACAATACTTTTTCTGGACCAGGGCGATACAACTGAATAAGGATAACTTCATTATCGGGCGTCATGGCAAGAACACAAGCGGCGAGTCCCTCATCTTTTACATCGTAGTGACCGATGGAATTGTTGGGAAGGCGATAGGTCTTTTTTAGGACTTTGCGGTGACGTGAAGCTGTGGTGAGGGGGGATTCTTCGAGTTTTTCCCAGTGTAAGGATTTTTTCATTATGGTAGTTTGTTGTTCTCCAGGTGTTTTGTTGTTTGGAATTTGCTATGAGTGAGTATATCACATAAATATGTATAATCTGCACCAAAAAACCTTACTGAAGATTGTATTGTCGTTCTGTTCCATCGTCCTGCTCTTGGGCATACAATTGGGCCAGGCATCATATACCGTGGCGATGTCACCTGTTTCTCAAGAGAGGGCGCTTGCCTATGTTCTCGAAAAAGGATACATGCAGGGCGATCCTGATGGAAATTTTCACCCGGAAAGACCTATTATATATGGGAGTATCTCCTATTGAAGGGAAAGTCGATACGGCGACGTTTCGATTGTTGGATAATAGATTCGGTGAGGATAAAGACCACATTTACTATATTCGCGAGGGACGTGAAAGTACAGGATGGGACTCGATATGGAAAATTCGTGTAGTTGTTCAGCTACAGTTCCCTCGACTTTTTCCCTCTTTGTGTACAGTAGTGGCGGGCAAGTGGAGCCAATGGCGGACGCTGCTAGTTTCCAAATTTTGAAGGATGGGGTCGCACGAGATAAAAAACATACCTACGAGTATATGGATGTTTTGGAGGTGGTGGAATAGGTGAGAAGGCTACGAAATCGCCGCTTTCTCTAAGACTCTCCCATAACCTCAAAAGACAACTCACCCTACGAACACTTTGAGGTAGTGTCGAATGGGGGCAAAAATACTGGAGCCAAGTAGATCGAGAGCCTCTCCAGCATTGCAGACTTTGACCTCTTCAACTTCAATACAGTCCCAAATATCTGCCCGTACGCCACAGCGATTTCGGGGTGTTCAACATGTCTGTGCTATTTACAAAAAAAGGTTCCTCAAAGTTCGACGAAAAGTATTACTGTGGTAAAATATACATACTACTTTCGCAAAAACACACACCATGGAGGCAAAAATCAAGTCGGGCATCGCCGCGGTGAGAGTGTTGGAGGAATGGGGAGTGAAGCATATTTACGGCATTCCAGGCGGGTCGATTAATACCTTCATGGATGCACTGTTGGCTGAGAAGGACCGTATCGACTATATTCAGGTGCGACACGAGGAAGTGGGCGCTATGGCTGCAAGTATGCACGCAAAGTTTACGGGGCACCTGGGCGTTTGTTTTGGGAGTGCCGGACCAGGTGGGACACACTTACTCAACGGCTTGTATGATGCACGCGAAGATCACATGCCGGTGCTAGCCCTTATTGGTCAGTTTGCCACAACGGGTATGAATATGGATGCCTTTCAGGAAATTAACGAAAATCCCATTTATGCGGATGTCTCCGTCTATAATCGTACCGTGATGACGGCAGAGCAGTTGCCGCATGTGATCGACGAGGCGATTCGTCAGGCCTATGCAAAAAGGGGAGTGGCCGTCGTGCAGCTCCCGGTGGATTTAGGATGGAAAGATATTCCAGCGCAGCCCTTCTACTCTAGCGCTGGGGCTCATCGTACTTACCCCAACCCTGTGATGGATAAAGCGGATCTCGAGGCTGCAGCGAATATTCTTAGCAGTTCTGAAAAAACGATTATTTATGCAGGTATCGGTACACGGAAGAGTGGTCTGGACCTGGTCGCTTTATCGAGAAAACTGAAGGCCCCCATCGCGGTGACGGCCATAAATTACGATAGCTTTCCCCATGATTATGAAGGGCTCTTGGGGTCCGCAAACCGCGTCGCCACGAAGCCTGCCAATGAGGCCTTTCCTCAAGCAGATACGGTACTTTTTGTGGGGAATAATTACCCCTTTAGTGAAGTCAGTGGCATTTTTGCCCATGTGAAAAACTTTATTCAGATTGATAACAATGTGGCAAACCTTGGTAAACGTCATGCAAACGGGGTGACGATTCTAGCTGATGCAGGCGATGCAGTGCGGGCGCTTACGGCCATGGTGGACGAACGGGAAGAGACGGCCTGGTGGCGGGCAAATCTGAAGAATATTGAAAACTGGCGAGCATATACAAAATTTTTGGAGACGAAGACAACGGGTGACCTGCAGCTCTATCAGGTCTTTGCTGCCATAAATGCTCATGCTCAGGAAGATGCCATTTTTTCTGTCGATGTGGGCGATGTCACGGAAACATCTATTCGGCATTTGCATATGAATCCCAAGCAGATGTGGCGAACATCAAACTTGTTCGCAACCATGGGTATCGCTCTGCCCGGTGCTATAACCGCCAAGCTGGATTTCCCGGAGAGGCAAGTGTGGGCGCTTATGGGGGATGGTGCTTTTCAAATGGTCATGCAAGATCTGGCGACGCAGGTGCAGTACCAGCTACCCATCTTGAACGTTGTCTTCTCGAATGCTCAATATGGCTTTATTAAGGATGAACAAGAGGACACCAACACCGGGTACCTTGGGGTCGATTTTATGGATGTGGATCATGCGAAAATAGCAGAGGCGATGGGAGCAAAAGCCTTTACCCTGCGAAGGATTGAAGAGGTGGACGAAGTCTTTTCCAAGGCGAACAACGCCGTTGCTGAAGGGCATACGGTGCTTATTGACGCAAAAATCACGCAGGATCGGCCCATACCCGTGGAGCATCTTGTGCTCGATCCAGCGCTCCATAGCCAAGAGGCTATTACGAAGTTTCGAGCGCGTTATGAAGCACAGATTCTCGAGCCCTTGAGTGTTTTTCTTGCGGCAGAAGGTATAGCCACAATGCACCGCGAAGCTGCGGAAGGGGGATTTTAAGTGGAATTTCTAGATTTTCACTTTGTTAAAAACCACGAGATTTTTGCGCGAATGTCCTCAAGTGTTTCATATTGGTAGAGGTGAAACTGTGGTTCAGTCACTCCGCGGACCATGGCACTTAACTGCGCCTGAAATTCTTTGTGCACTAAGGCTAATATTGGAGTTATCTGCATGCCTAAATCCGGTTTTAAAAGTGCATATTGCAGTTCCATACCGACACCGAGACTTGGAGCATTTACCACAGCGACCATGTAGTCTGCTTCTCGAACCCAGGCAAGGTCTATTCCTCGAATTTGTTCGTCTGTATTGGCGCGACCATATGTATCGATGATGGTCTGACCAATATGTGTGGCGCGAATTGCTTCACGTTCTTCGGGGGTCCTTGCTGCAACATGTTCACTTAAGACTTCTGCTCCATGATCTGCCATGTAGCGAACAATATGCCATGGAAGCTCTTGATCTTGTTCTGCTGCACCTCGTATGCTTCCAGCATAATAGATTTTTTTCCCTGAAAAATCTGGAGAGTTGAGTGACATACTGCGTACGAAAAGTGAGATCTACTAACTGAAGTATAGCTTGGGAAGAATTTAAATTACAATGCCATCTCTGCAGGTAATTTCTGCAATGTGCTCAATGCAATGAGAATGCCGTGTCTATATCTCATTCATTCCTGCTTGTTCTACTGTATTATATAGGCTTCTTCGAAAGAAGCGGGTAATAGTCTCCTGACGCTCAGGCCAATTAAAAAGTGGATGATTTCCTCCTTCAACAATTTGCACCACGAGTCGAGGTGAAATACGCTGCAAAATCTCTGCTTGCTTCACAGGAATTCGTTTGTCTTCGCTACCATGCAAGCAGAGAACAGGGACGTTCTGAGGAAATGACCTCCACCACGATGCTATGGACCTTGCATCAAGCTCCTCTTCTTTCATATTAAATGCTTCTTGGAAAACCTTACGAAAATCTGGTCTGCAGTCGAGGAGACTTCTAAGATCGGTTGGTGCGCCTATGGTGAGCACCCCTTGAACAGCCTCTGGATGTTTTTTTACAAAACGAAACGCTTCAACACCACCTCTACTGCCGGCCCAAATACCAAGTCTATCCAGTTGAAGTGACGTGTCGTCTCGCACTGCTTCCAGGAGGTTTTCTATATCTGCTAGGTGCTCGTCACCTCCCCAGGTGTCTTTGCCCTCTGCTCCCAAACCACCTTGTTTCTGCGTTGTCAGAATGGCAAATCCCTCCCTGGCAAGATTACCCAGTGTAAAACATAAATCGTACAGGCGGATTGCATCGAACTCTTTATAGCCACCGCGGAGAAAGAAAACAACAGGGAAAGGCCCCTTGCTTTTTGGCTTAATGAGAAACCCAGGTACCTTGTTTCCTTGTGCGCTATAGACGCCTCTCTCGACGGTGAGATGCTGCATGTTTTCCTGGATTCGTTGCCAACTTGCCTCTCCATTGGGGGCGACTTGTATCGCTTTTGCATCATCTTCTGAAATTTCCATTGGTGTCCATCTCATGGTGTTGAAGGTTAATGGGCAATAACAGGCACGCCCAGTTTAACATAGTGAGAAAGTATCTTCTCACGCATAATGGTCTGTCTGATTATAGATGAGAACTCGAAAATCCTCAGTCTCGGGGGCTTTGATTATGCTGGTGACGGCAGTATTTTTTAAACCATCCGCCCACGAGACGGGGTAATTGAGATGATATTTGACGAGTGACCGTATGACATTCCCGTGGCTCACAATGGCGACGTGCTTTGCGCCTTGCGTGGCAGGAACGATGTGCTGTATGAACGCCTTATACATGCGACCTGCCGCTTGGCGATCGGATTCCCCTCCTGGCGGGGCAAAATGTCCATCACTGTCGTTCATTTCTTTCAACTTTCCTGGTGTGTAAATGCTTGATCGAAGAACCCCTGTCCAATCACCTTGATCTTTCTCCTCCATGTCATCCAGTGGGATAACGTTTTCCAGAGCAATATGCATTGCTTCGCAGAGATACTGCGCAGTTTGCATCGCTCGCACTGCTTTAGACGGAAAGACGTGATCAAATTGCAGCTGCTGATTTGTACACCAATGACCCAGCAAACGTGCTTGGTGAATGCCTTTTTGCGTGAGGGGTGTCTCGGAGGATCGGCCACAAATAAGGTGAGCCCGTATTTCATTTGCTTCAGATTCACCGTGACGGATGAAGTGGTACGTCGTCATAGGGTGTGGGGGCGAAAAAATGATTGATGAGGAGAGCATAGTCGTGGGTGAGCGCTTTGTCGAGGGTGCTTCTGAAAACTAAAATGAGTTCGTGCAGGTCCTAGACTTCATAGGACCTGTCTAGTAGGGTACCTGCCAAGGCTCCACCTGATCTGCGGAGGAGTGATTCCTATTCCCAATGTATTCCAAAGGACCGTGAAGCACTAAAACTTATATGCCTCATACTCTGACTTTCCAATCTTGCGCTTATGGGTTTTTACGAATGTTTCAAAATACACTCTTCCAAGTTCTTCGCAGTCTTTCTCAGTGATACCCCATTTTTCAAGCCATATTGCAAACTCATGACGGGTAAGTTGTACTTTTTCGGCTGTATCGTATACATGGATCTCGACAAATAACTGTATCCCTTCCTGATCGGCTTGAAAAAGAGAGTTCTTCCCAGGACGGAAACCGTGGGGTAATAGTCTGGTATGACCAGCAATCTTTCGCTCCTTCTTTTCATAAGATGACATTTTACCACTGCTCTCGGGGTCTGATACTTTTTCGCCGGAGCGTGGAAGATCTAAGAACGGTTCACGGGCCATTGTGAGAACTGTTTTTTCTCTTAGGGTACTATTTCTCAGTTCATGGGTATTTGTTCTCTTTTGAGTTGCGGTATAGTCAATGTCTAACGTTTCGGCGAATTCAGGGAAATATCGTTCATGCAGTAATAGTTTTCCGTAATAGAATAGGATGATGCGAGCAATGTGTGGCAGTACCGACCCTAACCCTGCATAAAATTGTGGGCTCAAATCGATGGATTTATGTGGAGGAGGTATGAGGCTTCCGTCTGCCATGAGGAACATCTGAATGCCTTTTCCAAGTGTCGCAGTAAAGTGGGTACTATCGTTTATTTGTACACGTGATAGCTCCTGCCGCTGTCCTAATTCGAACTGCTCATAATCTTTTGGGTGAATCAGTACCACTCTGCAAAGTATGTCAGTACTTACTGCTGCTCCAGGCATGAAGCATAACACATAACTTTCAAAGGTTTTGAGTTCGGGAACTAACTTAGTGTTGATAATGGTATCAGCATCAACAAGTGTGTACGTTCGGTTTCTCTTTATATAATCTACGGCTTTTCTAATGGATAATGTGGGCTTTTCATGACTAACTGCTGCAATCTTGAGGTGGTTTTTTTTCATTACATCAACAAGCCAGCTAAGATAGAAATTCACATGCATTTCTTGATCTTTCTGAGCTCCCTCAGATACTAGGATTGGCTTTGGCTGTCCAGGTATGGTAAAACTTAAAGAAAGTGGTGAGTAGGGGGCCAACCGTAGTTCATTATCCAAGTCGGGTTGCTGGAGTATTCTGTCATAGTTTTCTTGAAGTTGTAGTACGGCATAAATATCACGAACTACTTTAAAACAGTTTTGGAATTCCTCGGGTGTCCTCTGATTGTACAGTTCGGTAGTTATATACGGGTGATCTACTAATGGTTTTAATACCTTATTGATAAGCTCCAGAAGGTATATCTTCGCACTTTTATCTGGATTCTGATCGGCCTTATAACGTTCTAAAGTGCTTTGGAGGAGGTCCCGATACGCTGGCAGTTGAGGTGGATGGTCAGGGCTGGTGCTGTGTGGTCTATAAATATGCATACAACTCATGGTAATTTTTAATACGATAGTTGTTTTTTATTATAAGTCAACAACTGAAAGTATGAGGATTGTAGATATTACATACAACATGGATACGTATGGTCTTGTGTATCTCTGGAGAATTTTTATGACACAAAACCACTGGTGCTATGAAAGGGTCTAGTACGTTACAAATACTTCCATAATGCTTTGGCTCACCATCCTGGAGGAGATTCGAACCTTATACGCTAGCGTTTCGTTTGTCCCATATAGTCTTTCACGGCCTTACGTGTTGTCATCCAGTTCCTCCTCAGCTTTACCGCATCAATCTTGCCTTCCTTCGCGAGCTTGCTCAGATACGCCTGTGAGTACGACGTATGCTTGCCCGCCTCAGCGAGGGATATGAGTGCTTCCTTTTCTTTCGCAGGGAGCAGTGTATCAAGATAGATATTTATAGAGCGCAACACAGCTTGACCGATGAAATTCACCAGCGGCTTGTAGTCGCCTTTGTCTGCGGCCTGAAGCACGCGATAGTATTTTCTCCTGTCATTCTTCTGGATAATCACCAGTGGAAAACCGTACTGCATCAAGAAGATATTCATGACGAGCCTGCCTGTTCTGCCATTCCCATCCTCAAAGGGATGGATATTCACAAACATATGGTGGATCATCGCCGCAAACTCCACGACGTAGTGCAGCTTTTGATTCTTGCTCTGCCACAAGAGCAGCTCGCGCATGCGTAAAGGCACATCTAGAGCGCTTGGAGGGGTATGGTCTGAACCGCTGATAAATACATCGATATCTCTGTATCTGCCCGCCATGTTGGGATCAATGTCCTTAATAATCAGCTGGTGCAGCTGTTTTATCGTCTGCTCCGAAAAAGTATTTTTGCTGTCCTGCTCGATGATCTCATACAGAAAATCCAGCGCCGCCTTATGGCTTTTGGTCTCGAGAATATCCTTTATGGGGCGTCCCTTGAGGGTCAGGCCCTCTTGAATGACCCAATAGGTCTCCTTGAGGGTGAGAGAGTTGCCCTCGATGGCGTTAGAGTTGTAGGTCATCTCCACCTCGAAGCGCTCGCGGAGCTTCTGCACCATGGTTTTAGAAAGCGGGCGTAACCGGTTGAGGGTTGTAAGCTTTTCTTCGAGGAGGTCGTGAAGGTTTTGGCGGAGGAGCATTATGAGGGTGGGTTGGATAAGGCTAATTTTATTCTATCCAACCCATGTGTTTATTTCAAGCCAAAACAGACCTATTGACGATTGGTTTAAGTTAAGTTCCATTCCAATTGGCTCAGCAGGTGGGTTCAGAAGCTCGTTTTCGGCAAGCCACCAGAGGGTTTGTATTTTAGGAATATAAGGGGAACGGGTCACCTTTGTATTTTCTGCAAATGAGACATTTGAGACAGTGTAAAAAAGGGTGTCTCAGAGGGGAGCGGGTCGGGGTTGACTTTCGTTTTGTTATAGACAGTAAAAGAGATTTTTTATACGCAGTTGACTATTTTTATACGGTTCGTATAATTATGCCATAAATCGTATAATAGTTAGCAAGTACAGCAATGAAGCCTCGTTTGAAAGAAGCCCTTATAGCAATACAAAGACATTTAAGAAAGTATGGAACTTCTCCAAGTCTACGTGATTTACAAAAAACGATGGGGTATCAGTCCCCTCGTTCGGCCTTTTTATTAGTAAATACTCTTCTGGAAGAAGGTCTAATCGAAAAGGATGATGAAGGTAATTACAAAATTGTAATTCCAGTAGAAGATAGTCAAGAAGTGGCAGAAACAATTAGTGTTCCCGTTCTTGGCTCCATTGCATGCGGTAATCCTATATTTGCGGAAGAGAACGTTGTTGATAGTTATCCTGTGTCAAAGCGTCTACTCACGGGAAATCATTCCTACTTCTTTCTAAGAGCAGAAGGAGATTCTATGAACCAGAAAGGTATTGAAAGTGGAGATCTTGTTTTAGTTCGCCAGCAAAACTATGCCCAGAGTGGCGACATTGTTGTGGCCCTTATTGATGAAAACGCGACTTTAAAAGAGTACCAGCAAAACACGGGTGCTATTATGCTTATCCCTCACTCAGATAATCCAGAGCATAAGCCTATCTTTGTAGAAGAGGGCTTTCTTGTACAGGGAGTCGTAGTACAAGTTTTTAAAAATATTTCTTAATAGACACAAAATTGTGGCATTAAACACTGTTGCAGCAAGAGTAAGTGGAGACATTTATCAGTGGATGTACTTTTGGTATAAGGTAGCTCCTCTTCTTGAGGAGCGTTCAAATGTTGAAAAAGTATGTTTCGAGTATGATGAAGCTGGAGTTGTTGACGATGTAGTGGTTTTCTACGGTGGGCCAGGAAAACATGATAATGGGAGCTTAATTAAGGCAGAGTATGCTCAGATTAAATATCATGTTGATAATAGAGATACATATAGCTCAAAGGCTCTCATTGATCCAAAATTTTTAAGCAAAAAATCCACAGAATCACTACTAAAGCGTTTTCTAAACGCATACGAAGATCTTAAAAGTAAGGAGCACACGCCTTTTACTCTAAATCTAGTCTCTAACTGGCAGTGGGAACAAACTGACATCTTAGCACCACTTATCCGGAATACTACTCTCTTGCCTGACGCATTTATTAGTGGCACTGTGACTGGAGCGTTAAAAAAACTTAGACAAGAATGGCAAACTCATCTTGGGATAAAAGAGGAACAAAAGTTTATCAACTTTTTGAAATGTCTCAGATTTGAAGTTAACTTTCTCGCTAACTTGCGATTCAAAGAGCTGGTTCATAAGACTCTTCAGACGGTTGGGTTGAGAGTACCAAATGCTGAACAACAGAATGATATATATGCCGGATTAACACAGCAGCTTTTGATAAACAAGAACTGCGAATTCGATGCAAACAATTTTCGCCAACTATGTACTATAGAAAAACTGTTTGCCCCTATCCAAGAAGCTAAGATCCCTATTCTAGCAGTTAGAAGCTTTTATAGAGCTGCAGAGAGCATTGAACTTGAAGCAGATAGGTTTATCTGCGTTGACAGCCAGTTTCATGGGCGTCATCTCAAAGAGTCCTCAAACTGGACAGGAGTAGCAGGTCAAGTAAAAGATTACTTTGCTCAGCCGCAAATACGACACGCGCTACGTCAACAAGAGCATGGGCTTTTATTGGAATGCCACGGGTCTTTAGCTCTTTTAACAGGGTATGAGTTAAGCTTCAATTCTGGGTGTACGGTTTACCCAATTCAAAAGCCTCAAAATGTTTTATGGAAGCCAGCAAACAAAAGTCCTGAAAGTAACTTATGGGTAAAGCACGAGATCAATGCCTCTAGTAATAACGAAGAATGTGCAGTCGTATTATCCGTAACACATGATATTGCTGGAGACGTAGTAAACTATCTCGGCTTAGAAAAACTTAGCATTGTTAATCTTATTCCAACTTCAGGATTTGGACATGGTGCAGTTTCAGATGGAACTCATGCCTATAAGATGGCCGAAGAATTAAGTCGTATTTTAAAATCATTACGACCAGGGCCAACTACTAAAATTCACCTGTTTGTTAGTGCTCCGAATTCTTTACTATTTTTTCTGGGACAGTTTCGAGAGGCGCTAGGACCTTTAGCTCTATACGAGTTCGACTTTTCGAATGAGAAGTCCTCTTCTTACGAACCTAGCTTTGAGTTAAATATCCCATTTACATCGTCATCAACAATTTAATGATACTATCTAGTGATTTTAAAACATTTCTAAGTAAAATTCGCCTTACCCCTACTCAAAAAGAAGAGCTTAAGAATGGACATACGCTTTTACGCAGTCGTCTGAATTCATTTGAAGAACTACAGGATATCTTTGTTAGTGACTTTCTTCAGGGTAGTTATCGTCGTCATACTGCAGTACGTCCAAAAAATGGGAAACGTTCTGATGTGGATATTATTGTAGTAACGAAGCTTCACGAATCTGAGTACTCTCCAGAGGAAGCAATGAATGTTTTCACCCCGTTTTTAGATAAATACTATGAAGGAAAGTATGAAAGACAAGGACGTTCAATAGGTATTGCCCTCTCGGCTGTAGAATTTGATCTAGTACTTACTTCTGCCCCTTCGGCAAGTGAGCTAGAAATTTTAAAATCAGCTGCTGTTACAACTGAAGATACAATAGAGGAAGCATTTGACTGGAAACTGCATCCTGCATGGTTAGCCATGGGAAGCCGCGAAGCAAATCAGTTTACAGAGCAACGGTTGAATCAAGCCTCATCTGAGCAGGAGTGGAAAACTAATCCGCTACGGATCCCAAATTGTGAAGCACAATGTTGGAAAGATACTCATCCTCTTGAACAAATTAAGTGGACACGAGACAAAAATCAGATAACAAGTGGCCACTTTATTAATGTCGTAAAAGCAATAAAATGGTGGAGATTAACCAATTACGATGAGCCAAAGCATCCTAAGGGATTTCCTCTAGAGCGTATTGTAGGAGACTGTTGCCCAGACGATATCGACTCTGTTGCAGATGGAGTTGTTCGTACACTAGAGACCATTGTTTCAAAGTATAAGGATCTTGTGGATCGAAAAGAAAAACCAACTCTCCCTGATTATGGAGTTCCAGATCACGATGTACTGGCGCGTATGGACGCAGAGGATTTTTGTAAGTTTTATGAACAGTCAAAGGAAGCAGCACTACTAGCACGGCACGCATTTGATTCGACTGATAGGGTTGAAAGTGGAAAGTTGTGGCAACAATTACTAGGAAAAGAGTTTCCAGACCCTCCTGAGAACGGAGGAAATAAATCAGCTGGATATACTAATCCTATAGCACCGGCGAGCCCAGATTCTGGTCGCTTCGCATAATATGGATATCAGCTCTTTACCTTTCTCAATTATTACTGGTCTTAGGACACTTAATGATATTCCAGGATTAACAATCACTGGCACAGCTCAAGAACTATCTGACGAGTGGGTAATCCCTTTTTCACTTGAAATAAAAAAGAGCGAAGAAGAGTTAATCCCTCTAAAAACTCAATGGAATGTACATATTTCAAAAGACTATCCTCTTGGGAAGATAGAGATCTATCCATCAATGAAAGGTGGAATAACAGCTACATTTCAGCATCAAACTCTAAATCTTATTGGCATTGAAGGGCCTTCAAGATCTGGTAAGTTATGTCTGGATAGTCCGAGTGAGTCATTAAATTCATTGACTGTTTCTTCTGATCCAGTAGGTATTAGCGAAGAGCGATTAAACTGGCATATCCAAAGAACTATTAGTTGGCTGAATGCAGCTGCTTCAAAAAGTTTAGCTGTAGAAAATGATCCTTTTGAATTACCGTATTATCCTCATCGAGCTGGCATAAAAGTTGTCCATATTGAAAGTGATGATACTTTCCCAATATGGTCTACTAGATTAACTGGGGATATCGGTACGGTACAGTTGTGTGCCCTATCTGGAATACCAGAAACTTTCCATGCCAATGGATTCTTTGATCAAGGCGATGATCTACTTTATACTTCTCAGCGCTTTTTGGGTGACTTTCTAAGCAAGGACACAGAAACTTTTATGGGAGTTTGGTGGTTTTGGAAAGAGCCTCCCATTGTTGTCCCTTGGAAACCACTATTAACGTGGGGAGAGCTTCGACAACTTGCAAAGAACCAAGGTTTAGATTGTGTTAAAAAAGTGGAAGAGATTCAAGAGCTTCTAAGGCATCAGAAGCGTAAAGTTCTTTTGATTGGTTATCCAATACCACATAAAATAGGTCATCTACCTGTAGAGGTACACTGGGAAGCAATGGAGTTCCCAATGCCCTTAGCCACTGCGAAAATACCAAATGGATTTCGTGATAACGAGATTGGCCGCAAAGAGCGTGACAAACGCACTATATTTGCAGACTCTGCTAAGCTGTATTACTTACAAACAGAGAACTGGCATCCTAAACGCATGCAGGCAAGAGGCCGACTAGAAGACTCTCTACAAAATCAGAAGGTTGCTCTTATCGGATGTGGAGCCTTAGGAGCTAGTATAGCAGAACTATTGATTAGAGGTGGCGTAAAAAACTTACTGCTAATTGATCCTGATGTGCTTGAAGCAGGAAATTTAGTTCGTCATACTTTAACAAGTGCTGATATTGGCATTAAAAAAGTTGATGCATTAGGGCGTAGACTCAAAACTATCTCTCCTTTTTGTCAGATTACTACCCATCCTGAGAACCTACCAACAAATATAAATCAGGTAGAAGAGCTGCTCAAAAACTGTACACTTATTCTTGATTGTACAGGGTCGAATACAGTCATATATACTCTCGATCAGAGTAAATGGAGTATCCCTAAATTATTTGTGTCTTTATCTGTAGGTTATAAAGCCAGGCGCTCTTTTCTCTTTATGCATAAGGGCTTTTCCCTTCCAGCAGAAGAGTTTCACGAAAAAACTCATGAAATTCTTCAAGAAGAAAGAAAACTTAGTACTCAAGATGAAGCAGTGTTTCAGGGTGCAGGTTGTTGGTCGCCTCTATTTCCTGCGCGATTTGATGATATTATATTGGCAGCAAGTACAGGGCTTAAAACTATTGAGAGTTGTATTTCACTAAAAAGAGCACCGAAATCAGAGCTCACTGTCTACGAGCAGCTTTATGATGAATCTGGCATTTTTTCTGGTATAACCCAAAAAGTTATATGACACCAAATGATTTGTATATTACTGAAGATGGTAGTTATGGTATATGCATTACAAATGCTGCGTGGAATCAAATCGCAGAAGCATGCTTAAAAAGTAAGGAAAAAGAGACGGGAGGAGTGTTGATCGGATCTTACTCCGCTGATCAATCTTATGCTGTCATCTCTGAGGTATATATGCCGACTAATTCTAAAAGCGGTAGATTCTGGTTTAATCGTGGCAAATCTGGGCTGAAAAAGTATCTTAAAGAGTGTTGGAATAGTATTCCCAGAAAGTACTATCTAGGTGAGTGGCACTATCATCCAGTTTTTGAAGTTGAACCAAGTAGTCAAGACTTAGAACAGATGAAAGTGGTCAGCAATAACTCTCGTTATGCATGTAATACTCCAATAATGCTCATTGCAGGCAAGTCGTCTTCAAAAAACATGCCACTAAAAGGATGGGTTTTCCCCAAAGGAAAGGTAATAGAATTTAAAGAGTTATTTTAAAAGAAAATCTTCTCCCCTCTACCGTTCACCATAGAAGGCCTCTTCAATGACTCAGGGACAGGCTTATTCTCCAGTCCTCGCTTCTTAACCAACTCCAATAACTCAGGAGTACTATCTGTTCCACTTAGTTTACCTTTCAATACGCCCATTTTATATGAGAGGCTAGTTGGAAGAATCCTCCAATTCGTATAAAGCAAAGCCTCTTCCACAGTTTTCTTAAACTCTCTTTTACTAAAAGATGCGCTTCGGCTTTCATTGGAATCCTGAACACGAAATTTCACGACGACATCACCTCTTATCTCATCAGCATCATCAAACTTTAAAGTAGTGAATCCAACTTTTTGCAAAGCTTTTGCTAATTTTTTCTGCAATTTGGCAACCGTTGGACGTTCCAAGTGCTCTACAATATACTCAGGAGTTCCTTCCTGGTTTTTAGGATCAGATTTAATGCCTTCAACTACGTTTTTCAATTCGTCGATACGTCTAAGAGAGGCTAGATACTCCATACCTTCTTCATGGTTGAGACAGAACCTTGCCCTGTCCTGTTCAAAGTTGCGATCAATCTTTTCTTTAAGTCGATAGTTTTTGATAACAAGAGGCTTAGAGCTCACCCAAGTACATTTAGGACAGGAATCCTGATACGTGGTGTTCTTTTTGTTTTCCGTAACTGTACACTTTACTTTCGTACTGCATTCAGGACAGCGTCTTGGAGTAAAGACTTTTTCATCTCCAAACTCTGTGATACGCATTCCATAGTCACATCCCTTACACCAGAAAAAACACTCCACATAATTCCTCTTACCCTTTTCATATGTGACATGCAGAAACTTATCCGTAAGCTTCATATCTTTTGAGCAGTTTTTGCATCGTCTCTTTATGTTCACACGATCGTAGTGTGCGTCGAGATCTCTATCCTCTTGCATCCACTTTTCAATAGTTTTTGATTTATTCCTGTTCCTATCTCCTTTCCAAAAATACATGTAAAAGTTGACTAAACCGCTGTGTCGCGTGTCGACATTGCAGGTAACATACATGTTCTTTTTTGTACCTATGACCTCAGGCTCGTTCCAGATTTTTTCCAAGCGACGACCTTCCTCTACGGTAAAACGATCATAGAGATCCTCGTAGTGACTTTTTTCTTTGAGATGACGATATTCCATAGAACAAAGAGATGAAATAATCTCTATTCTAGTGCATTTAGACCAAGATCACTATAAAATTGCGATAATTTGATTATGCTATTTTAAACCAATACTAACTTTCCTGTATGGCAAATATTATTCAAATCCCAGAAGAACAACTCGCAACGCTTAGGTCAGAGCAGACTACAGCTCTGGGACAAAAGTACATCCGAGTCTGGAAAAGTCTATTGTATAAAGAGGGGTTCCAGCGAAGTGTTTTGGCACATCGTCTCACACTCGACGTCCCCTCGCACGGATTACGTCTGCCAAAAATTAATATCACTCCATTAGGTCAGATTAGCTTCACAGAGGACGAGATAGCCAAGATAGTATGTATGGATTTGGGGCTTGGCTTAAAGTGGGTGGAACCAATCAAGTGTTTTATTACGAAAAATGAGATCACATTGCCTCAAGTCTCCTCAAAGTCCTACATAGAGGAAGGAGGCCCAAAAAGTAAAAAGAATCTAGAACTCATCTACGAAGGAGAGGAGTTTAGAGCATATGTTTACTACGATTTATTTGTATCATCATTTATTGGTATCCATACGTTACCAAGATTGGTTGTAGAGTATGATACTGACGTCCTTGCAAAGGATGCAGCTAGCATATTTTCTGAACTTAAGGATATTCGAGAAAAACTAGATGCTGAACATAAAAATGAACGTCTCTATACGACAGAGATGCTTCAGTACATCGTCAACGAAAAAAATCGAGGAGTGGCATCAAAGCAGATTGTTCTGGGATTGAAAGATACTTTCCCCCAGTTGACGAGTAATCGATCACTAGACCCTATTATGGTCAATAAACTTTATAAGAAAGCAATCGAAAAGGGGCTTATGTCAATGAATTAGTCCGCGCGGTCAAATTCATGTAGAGTCTTTTTTATTTCAGCAAAATCCAATTAGTACTATTTAACTAATTGGATGTATGAAAAACTTTTCAGTCCATTCTATCCCAATTCAGGACCTTCGTCCATACGAAGAGAATCCTCGGAAATGGGATAGTACTTCGGAGACACACCTCCGACAAAGCATCGAGCGCTTTGGGCTCGTCGATCCGATCATCGTGAATAACCACCATGATCGGAAAAACATTATTGTTGGCGGACATTTTCGCTGGCATATTGCCAAGCAACTGGGCTTCAAAGAAGTGCCTGTTGTCTACGTGCATCTTGATCCTGAAAAGGAGAAGGAGCTTAACCTCCGTCTTAATCGCAACACAGGAGAATGGGATCTTGATTTACTGAAATCTTTCGATACTAATCTGCTCCTTGAGTTCGGTTTTTCTGAGACAGACCTTTCTTCCATCTGGGATGATGTGCTCACCACGGAAGATGATGATTTTCAGACTAGCAAGAAGCTGGAAGATTTAAAAGAGCCGACAGTGCGGTTGGGGGAAATGTATCAACTTGGCAACCACAGACTTCTTTGTGGGGACTCTACTCTGCCTGAAAATATCCAGCGTCTTGTGGGAGATGCGAGAATACAGATGTTGTACTGCGACCCTGTGTACAATATTGATCTTTCCTACGACAAAGGTGTTGGTGGAAAGAAGAAGTATGGTGGAAAAGCAAAGGATGCACGTTCTCAGGAGGAGTATCGAGCTTTTCTGAAAGCAACGATAGAGAATGCTCTGAGTGTTTCGGAAGAAAACACTCATGTCTTTTACTGGTGTGATCAGAACTACGTTGGAATGGTACAGGGCTTGTACGAAGAGCTTGGGCTTACCAATCGCAGAGTATGCCTCTGGATAAAGAATTCAGCAAACCCGACTCCGCAGATAGCATTCAGTAAATGTTATGAGCCATGCGTGTACGCAACTCGAGGGAAGCCCTATCTGAATACCGAAGCCACGAAGTTTACGGAGATTATGAATAAGGATATCGATGCTGGAAACCGCAGTATCGACGACATTCTTGATTATCTGGATCTCTGGTTGGTCAAAAGGCTTTCGACGTCTACCTATGCTCATCCCACAGAGAAGCCTGTGACATTACATGAAAAGGCGCTCAGACGGTGTACCCGTATTGGAGACAACGTCCTGGAACTCTTTGGTGGTAGTGGGAGCACGCTCATTGCCTGTGAACAACTCAAACGGAACTGCTTCATCATGGAGCTGGACCCTATTTTTGCATCCTTAATCATTCAACGCTATGAAGAACTTACCGGAATCAAAGCAGTCCTCCTTGCCTAAGGAGGGTGACCTGTTTCAGCTGGGAGAGCATTTCCTCCTTTGTGGAGATGCTACTAATCCCGATCATGTGAGAGCCCTTATGAGGGAGAATACGATTGACCTGATATGTTCGGACATGCCGTACGGGATTGCGTATGTGGAGAGTAAGGAAGGGCTGGTTGGCAATATGACACATAAGAAGATTGCCAACGACCAGCTCCAGAGTGATGCAGACTATATTGCATTCTCTCAGGGCTGGCTAAATGCTATACGACCACATCTCTCGGCAAAAAATGCATACTATATCTTTAATGCAGACCTGAAACTCTTCGCTTTACGTGAGGCATTAGCTGTAAGCAGGTTTCATTTCTCACAGCTCCTAATCTGGGTAAAGACGCAGGCTGTTGTGGGCAGGCTGGATTACTTTCCTCAGCATGAGCTCATACTTTATGGCTGGTACAAACGGCACCGTTTTCTGAAGGCGAAGGACAAGTCTGTGCTGACTTGTCCCAAACCGTCGAAGAGCAAACTTCATCCAACGATGAAGCCAATATCTCTCCTTCGCAGGCTGATCCTCAATAGCACTGCACTTGGGGATACGGTATATGACGGATTTCTTGGTAGTGGATCAACGCTCATAGCCTGCGAACATACAGGAAGGCGGTGCTTTGGCATTGAGAAAGATCCCGAGTACTGCCAGGTCATACTGGATCGGTGGTCCAAACTTACAGGTCGTAACCCTGTAAAGCTATGAAACCATCATCCATTCAAGACAGACAGGAGGAGCAGAAAAAGCTCCTCCTCGAACAACTCCAAAAAACTCCCATCGTCCAGATAGCCTGCGAAAAGTCAGGTGTTGGACGGGCCACTTACTATCGTTGGCGTAACGAAGATCCCGACTTTGCGAAAGAAGCAGATACTGCACTTAAGGAGGGGCGTTCACTGGTGAATGATATGGCAGAGTCTCAATTAATGTCAGCTATCCGTGACAAGAATATGACCGCCATCATTTACTGGCTGAAACATCATCACGAGAGCTATACGACGAGAGTGGAGATCTCAGGCTCCTTAAAAACTGAGCATGTTCTCATTTCATTCTCATTATCATTTAATGGCACGCTGTACTCAAAGACTCCATTGTTGTTGAAAGCAACTTCCTCGTCATTAATGGTAAGACTGATATCGCAATTACACTCTGCAATGACCGACCCAGTAAAGCTCAAAGTCTTCTCAGTTGAGAAATTCTTTGGGAAACTGATTTCCAGTTTCGGATATACTGTCTTGAAGTGTTCAGAGAGAAGAGGATTTGCTATAAGAAGAGCCATAATACCTACGACTAAAACGCCTAGAGCAATAAAAAGAGGTTTTCTGGGCAAAGTCTGCAAGTTCATAATCTACTGTGCTAAAGAATAAGTATTCTCCGGCAGATACTCCAAAAAGGAACACTCCTCCGCCGGGTGCAACGTACCATTAACAGTAGGTCTAAGCCTTGCTATCAAGATACTCCCGAAGAGAAGTGCTCCTCAGTTGACTTGATAGCGACCGAATTGTGCATAGATACTATGCTGGCTTGAGGTCAGAGACCTGTTACAAAATAATGGTACGTTGCCCTCGTACTATAGCATTATTCTTGGTAGATGCGAAGCTGATTTTTTGTTATAGTGCTTCTAAGTCTTTATTGGTAAATTTTACAGCAATGAACGAAAAGCAAGACCCAATTATAGGGACATGGTGGATATCAGATAAGCCAGAAAATAAGGTTCCAGGGAGTTTGGAAGTTGATGAGAAAAAACTGACCCTACTTGGAGCCTTTAACAGCTTTCCAAGTAGTGCCCTGATGGTATCAATTCTGGAAACTCCAGTTAAGGAGAATATGATAGTTGGAATTTCATCTAAAGGAGAATACTTCTCTCTCGAGTATTACAAAACACCCGCGCATACACAGTTGGCTTTTTCACGATCATTATCGCACAACGAAACTTATTCAATTTATAGAATTATAAAAGGAGGTCATTTTGATAATATAGATGAGCTCTCTTTTGATCATATCCGTGTAGAATTGCCTCATTTATTCCAGTGGTTTTCAAAAAGTGCTGTTAAAAGTGAAATTTTATCAAAAGAAGAAAAGGGATTAGATACAATTTCAATTACATGTGATCTTAATAACCCCGAAAGAACAGTTCTGTATAGCGATGAACTAATTGAAGTGTCCTACAATATTGACCTGACGGTTCCAACTCTTCCACTGGATGATCTCCATATTTCTCAGAAAGGTATAGTAAAAATAGAATCAAAAATAAAGTCTATGCAGTTAGACTCCCTTTTATCAATTTTAAATAGCCTGATTAGGTTTTTACAAATAGGAATAGGTCAAAAATTGAAGCCTATAAAGATAACTGCACATATTGATAAGAATAATGTTCAGGTACTATTGCCACCAAATCTGATTACGATAAAGAAACGATCTATACATGATATGATGTTTAGCTTTAGCGAAGTTGAGGGGTCAATACAGGATATATTGCATAAGGTCATTAATTACAATCATGACTATGCTGATATCCTAAATCTTTACTCTGGATTAATAGAAGACAGTACTAAGAATATTCACAATAGATTTAAAGATGCAGTAAGTTTTATTGAAGGCTTTGTTAAACAGAAATCTGGAGATAAAACCCTAGAGCAGGTATTCAAACTTTTTAATAAAGAATATACAAATAGCAAAGGAGATACACTCTTACCAGCAGCAGATGTAAAAAAAATCATAGTCACTAGAGACAGATTGACCCACTTTTTTATGCATGAAAAAAAGTTAAAGCATGTTGTAGATGAAGAGTGCATTATTATTTACACAGACAAGTTGATCTTCTTAATAGAATTTGCCTTACTAAAAGATCTGGGACTTCACGATGATCTTCTCGAAAAGTTTTATGAGAAACGTTCCAAAAGTGTACTATATTAAAACACCCCAAAACATTTGGGGTCTCCTCGGGAGACTTGATGACACTGAGTTGGGAGTAACTTATCCCTGCTAGAATGATACGTTGCTCCTTTACTGTAGCAGGTTTATCGAGGTTGCGAAGGCATTATTGTATAATCTTGCATACAGTTTTCCTGAACTTTATTTTTAGGATAAATCATGTACTATGTTTATATATTTTCATAAGAATATACCCATATGACATATTCTGCGCTGAACTTATTTGAACTATTTAGCCAGCATAACCTCGGCCCTATACATATTATTTACTCTAACTCTAGCTCCTCTGTACATGCACACAAGTGTTGGTTGCCAGATTTAATCAAGAAAGTAACAGGTATTTCAGAAAAAAGTATCATTTCGATATTTATTCCATCCGTGGATATTTTAAGACAGCCCTCAGAGTCGCTTATTGACTTCAAAGAAAGAGTAGCTGAGGATTTACAGACGCGAATTGAAACAGAAAATATCAACTACGAAGATGTTCGTCTTATTAATACACCTTCACATATTTTTCCACTACATAAGGATCTAATCTGCCAAATCTTTGGCAAAAAATTAACTATCACATATTTAGGAGAAACAAACCCTGTTGAATTACTGCGTATGCGTTTAGATGGATCACTCAAGAGTGTATTTATTGCAGGAGTTCCAGCACCAGTTATTTTTGATAGGAATAATACAGATGAAATTAGCTTTGAAATAGAGGATCTTTAACATATATTTTATCCTAAACGTAAGCGATCACTTTCAAGTATCAGGTCTTGTAAATTCTTTTCGTCAGCAAAGAAGTCTTGTATTTTTTCAATATCAGACTTTTTTATGCTTCCATACTTGCTACTTAAAAACTTAATTTCAGGAATAGTAAATCTAACATCAAAGCTTCCTTGAGTTGATGTAACGTGAAAGTGTGCAGGTGAATGATCCTTGGAGTGAGTAGTTATTCTTAAGTCATTTATTCGTGCAATCGTACCTTTTTGCACATACTCTCGACCATTAATAATGGTTGTTCGAGAATTAAGATATTCCTGTAAGCAAAACTCAAGATTGCGTATGGAGGATATAGGAGTGTGTTCTACGTAAGGTCTAAAAAAATCTTTTCAACCCACCCAGGTCGCCCAGAACAAATCGCCCCGTTCCCTATAGGGAATGGGTCTTCAGAACCGCGCACTAGTTGGCTCGGGGAAAGGGAATCGAACCCCTATTAAAGGCTTCAAAGGCCTCTGTCCTACCGTTAGACGATCCCCGAATGTGCAGGCAATCTAGCATGAGATTTTTGCTTCTGCAAGCCATGTTCCGCATTTTTCCTTGGAGGTGAACAGCTTGCACTGCATACTTTAGGTATAAATTATTTCAACCTACAATGCGCACCTATATTCTCCCTATTTTGCTGAGTGCTATACTTCTTTCAAGTTGTATGGGGCCCTCACCTGCCAAGGATGCAGGTCGCGACGCTACTATGTCTGGTTCTACAACCGTAGAAACCGGCTCCGGTGCGGATATTTCGGCAAAAAATATCGATCTCTTTGCAGATCTGGATAAGGTGCAGGCGACGGGTGCAAGTGTGACCTATGCACAGGATGGCTCCCTGGGGTATATCGCTCGGCCTGCTCGACCTGGCGTCTATCCAGCTGTGGTGATGATTCATGAATGGTGGGGGCTCAATGATCATATCAAAAATATGGCGCGCATTCTCGCCGATGAGGGGTATGTGGTTTTGGCCGTTGATCTCTACCAGGGCGAAGTGGCAACTGATCCTGCTGTGGCGGGAAAGAAGGCTGGTGAGGTGCGGGAAAATCCGGCACCGGCTCTCGCTAATATGCAGGCAGCAGTGGCCTATTTACGCACGCAGCCAGATGTACAATCGGAGAAAATCGCCTCCCTCGGGTGGTGTTTTGGTGGCCAGCAATCACTGAATTTAGCGCTGGGTTCAAAGGATCTCGCGGCTACGGTCATCTATTATGGAAATCTTGTGACCGACGCGGAACGTTTGGCCTCCATTACTTGGCCTGTTCTTGGTATATTTGGAGAGACGGATACTTCTGTTCCAGTAGAGTCTGTTCGGGCCTTTGAATCTGCTCTCAAGACTGCAGGTGTAGAGCAAAAAATCTATGTCTATCCTGGTGTTGGTCACGCCTTTGCAAATCCTTCGGGGCAGCGGTATGCGCCAAAGGAAACCGTGGATGCCTGGGAGAAAACGCTGAATTTCTTGCGAGCGCACCTGGGGGCTTAAGTCTCCTCGCGAAGGAATGCCTTGGAAAACTCCTTTGCTGCCTCTCTGTAGTGCTCGTCGGACTCGTCTTCTGCATTGTCCAGAAACTGCCAGTTCCAGGAAAGGGCCTCCGGCACGCGGAAGCCGAAGAAGGTGAGTACCTCCTTTTGAATACTTACCACTTCTTTTCCGCGCCAGTTATGGCCAACGGCGACGATGCCGGCGTCGATATCCGCAACAATATTTTCCTCCCCGAGGCTCGAATGGCGGTTTTCAATCCAGGTCAGGCGCTCAAGGAGTTTTTGATAAATACTGTTCATCTGCCCCCAGCGCACAGATCCAAAGAACACAACGGCGTCGCTTGCAAGAAGCTCGCGGCTCACTTTCCAGAGCTCATCGGTGGGATTGTTCAGACTCGCCCAGCAGCGGTGCTGACCTGAAGGATTTTTTTCCTTACCTGCGAGGGCCGCTTCATTGAGGCCACAGGTATTCCCCCGGGCGGTGGACACATTGCCTTCGCAGGGGAAAATTGTGAGTTTTGAGACGTCAATCACCGTTACCTGCGTACCCACAAGCCGTGCAATAGCATGGGCAAGCTGCGTGCTTTTGGGCTGTTCACCCCCATGTTCGCCACTCCATCGGTTGGACGTGGTCAAAAACAGCACACGTTTTTTCTCGCGTAAATGCGCAACCATCGGGGAAAGTCGGTCCATAGGCCAATGTGAAGAATATGCTACCAGTATACCGAAAAATCCCTACAATGGCTCTGGAGTTTTTCACATTTTTCTATGTCCTACGTCATTATATTTCTCAAGGGGCTTTGTATGGGCGCTGCCGATGTGGTGCCAGGTGTTTCCGGCGGCACCATTGCCTTCATTACGGGCATTTACGAGCGCCTACTCACCTGCATTGCCCATGTGGATGGTACCCTGGTGCGCTATCTTCTGCGGGGAAAGTTTCTTGCTGCCTGGAAGCATCTAGATGCGGGCTTTTTGATTGCCCTGCTGCTCGGGATCGCTTCCTCGTTTTTGCTGCTGTCCCGCGTGGTGCTTTGGCTTATGGGAACATTTCCGCTGCTTTTCTGGGCGGCCATGGCGGGTCTTATTCTGGCGTCGACGGTACTGGTGTGGCGGCAACTGAAATCTTGGAACTGGGCGTATATTCTTCCTTTGCTTCTTGGTCTTGCCTTTGCCTATACCATTTCTGTGGCAACCCCTGCCGAGACTCCCTCAGACCTTTGGTTCATTTTTTTCAGTGGCATGATCGCCATTTGTGCCATGATTCTCCCAGGTATTTCTGGAAGTTTTATTCTCCTCCTTCTGCAAAAGTATGAATTTATGATGCAGGCCATCAAAGACATGCAGATGCTCACCATTCTAGTGTTTGTTTTGGGCTGTGTGATCGGTCTTCTTTCTTTTGCGCGGGTGCTCAAGTTTTTGTTTGCACGTTTTCATGATGCGACGGTCATGGTCCTCGCGGGCTTTATGCTCGGCTCCTTGGTCAAGCTTTGGCCCTGGAAGCAGGTGCTTTCAACCTATGTGAACTCAAAGGGTGAAACCGTCCCCCTGATGCAGGCGAATATCTTGCCTGACGCCTACGCGCGCCTTGGTACGGATCCACAGACGACAGCGGTGATCATCACGTTTATTATTGCCTTTGCTCTTGTGTTAGTCTTGGAATTGCTTGCAAAACGCAAGGCAACCGTGCAGGTGATCCGAATATAAATTTTCTCTTGCATAGGTGAACACAGTATCACCTATAATCAGAATGTCCTTACACTCTGATTATGCAACGCTATGTACCCACCTGTCCTTTGGTCCTGCCCACCGTCTCCTGTGGCTTCCCGAGCCCTGCCGAAGATACGCAAGAGGCGGCGCTTAACCTCCATTCCTACGCAGTTGCGAACCCTGCAGCGACGTTTTTTGTCCGCGCCACCGGTCAGTCCATGGCAGGAGCGGGCCTTCTGGCTGGGGACATCCTGGTCGTGGATCGTTCGCGGGAGCCGCACACGGGTAACATCGTGGTCGCCCTTGTTGATGGGGAATTCCTTGTGAAACGCTATGTGGAGCGTAGTGGGCAGACTCTGCTGGAGCCCTGTCATCCGGCCTATCCCACCCTCCGCATCGATAATCGTGAGGATGTCAGCATTTGGGGAGTCGTAACCTTTGCCCTGCATGAGTACGCCTGATACCTTTGCCCTCGTCGACTGCAACAATTTTTTTGTTTCCTGCGAGCGCCTCTTTCAGCCTGAACTGCGAGGGAAGCCTGTTGTAGTCCTTTCCAATAATGATGGGTGCATTGTGTCGCGTTCTGGGGAAGCTAAAAAACTGGGTATTCCCATGGGAGGGGCATTCTATAAAGTGCGCGATATTGTGGCTCGGCACGGTGTGTGTTGGCGGTCGTCGAACTTTTCTCTGTATGGCGATCTTTCTCAGCGGGTAATGCGTATTTTGCAGAGTTTTGCGCGAGACGTGGAAGTCTACTCTGTGGATGAGGCGTTTCTTGCTTTCCCTTTCGTTCGGGAGGATATTGAGGATGTGGGGCGTCTTTTGACGCGTCAGGTGGAGATGTGGACGGGTATTCCTGTCAGCATAGGCTTTGCACCCAATAAAACTTTGGCGAAAATTGCGACGGATAGGGCAAAAAAACATCCGGCGGCGGGAGGTGTTTGCTCTTTGGTGCATGCGTCAGAAGAGCAGCGGAATGCAGTGCTCGCTGAGGTTCCCGTGGGGGATGTATGGGGTATTGGGCGCCGTATGGGGCCTTTTCTGATGCAGCAAGGTATTCAGACGGCCTACGATTTAAAACACGCTCCCGAGTGGCTGGTGCGCAAACATCTGACGGTGCAGGGCGCACGTCTGGTGCGGGAACTTCGAGGCGATGTGTGTTTTCCTCTGGCACGAACAGTGCCGAAAAAGACCATTGCCTCAACCCGGAGTTTTCGCCGGTATATCACGGACAAAAGGGAACTGGCGGAGGCTATTGCGACCTATGTGGGGCGGGCGGCCCGGCGTCTTCGCGGGCAGTCGTCCTATGCATCCCTGGTGACGGTGTACATTCGTACCAACCCCTTCAGTACCCGTTACCCGCAATATCATAAGTCAGCAACGGTGGCTGTCCCCGTGCCAACAGCCTCCACCCCGCGCCTCCTGACGTCGGCGCTCGCCGCTCTCGATACCATCTTCGCACCGGGATTCCACTATCAAAAGGCGGGAGTAATCTTCTCGGGTCTTTTGCCCATGCACGTATGGCAGCGCACCCTCTGGGGGGAAGGGGAGGCGGAGCAAGAGCAGGATGACGCCCTCATGCGGGCGTTGGACAGTATGAACAAGAAGTGGGGCGATGGCACGGTGTTTGTTGCACGGCAGGGGGTGCAGCAACCCTGGTCTATGCGGCAGGATCACAAGTCGCGCCGCTATACTACTTCATGGCAAGAGCTCCTACACGTCAAGATATCCTAGGTGGAGTTTCCAGAGAATCTGGGTATACTCACGCCCGTGTGTTGTGCGGTTTTAGACAATAAATTGTTGTATGCAGA
Organism: Candidatus Gracilibacteria bacterium CG17_big_fil_post_rev_8_21_14_2_50_48_13; assembly: GCA_002783265.1. Classification (GTDB taxonomy): domain Bacteria; phylum Patescibacteriota; class Gracilibacteria; order 1-14-2-50-48-13; family 1-14-2-50-48-13; genus 1-14-2-50-48-13. Next base: position 127,919 of record PFFG01000004.1, read on the forward strand.
CCTATTCCGAGAAGAGATTGCTTGCTATTGCGGGTTTTGTGGTGCTGTTTCTGGGTGCCATGCTTGTCTCTCCTCCGGCGCGCGCGGAGTCCACGTCCATCGATGTGCTCCCGTCTTTTGCGACGGCTGAGGAGCCACGCGTACGCGTGAAACTCAGTGTGCCAGAGAGGCCAGTGCACACTTTCGTGTCGCAGGCAGATGTTCGAGTGACTCTGGGGCCACGCGAAATCGTTGTGCCAGCGGGTGAAACAATTTTTATAAGCAGCCGCGATGGAACTCTGCGCCTGCGCACCTCCTCCCGTTTGATGCGTGCAAAAGAGTTGCTGCTCACGCCTGTGACCAATACGCCCGTGACGATTTCCAGTTGGAATCGCATTCCTGCCTGGGATACGAAAAAAGTGTATAACGATAATCAGTTTCTGGGCTCCCTGCATCTATACCCGGAAGCAAAAAATAAGCTTCTCGTGGTCAATGACATCGATGTGGAAAATTACATGCGCGGTGTCGCAGAAGTGCCAGAGCAGGATGAAACGGAAAAACGGAAGGCCCTTGCCGTCGTTTCCCGCAGTTATGTGGCGTACTACATCAGTGGTCTCGAAAAAAAGTTCGACGATGCGCGGTACAATGCCAGTGATAATCCAGAGATTTTTCAAAAGTACCTTGGGTACGGGTTTACCCTGAGAAGCCCCAAATGGCAGGAGGCACTTGTTGCAACGAAAGGGCTTGTGCTCGCCTACAAGGGAGAAGTACTCCGGGCAGCGTACTCCAGCTGTACTGATACAACGGGGCTGAGAAAACTTCCCCGGGAAATAGGATGGGGGGGATACTTTGAAAAGACGAAGGAAGTGTATGCTGCGGTGCTCGACACCCAGGGTGTCGACCCTGTGCGCAGCGAAAAAAACCAGTGTGGACACGGGGTAGGACTCTCCGGACTGGGTGCCACCAACATGGCGAAGGAGGGGAAAACCTACACGGATATTCTGAATTACTACTACAAGGCCATCACGTTTGCATCTATTGATTAATCTCTCCTATGCTCGAAACCTTAAAACTCTACGCGGCAACGCTCCCCATTTTTCTCGCCATTGATATGATCTGGCTTGGTGTGATAATGGCAGGCTTTTATAACTCTGAACTGGGTGCCCTCGCGCGCCGGTCGGGTGAGGCACTTGCGCCCCATTGGCCCTCTGCGCTCCTGGTCTATTTTTTGATCCCCTTAGGTATTGTGCTCTATGTTGTACCGAAAGGTGCGGGTGACCCTTTGGCCACTGCTCTTTGGGGAGCGCTCTTTGGCCTCATTTTGTATGGGGTGTACGATCTGACGAATTACGCGACGCTGGCAGGTTGGCCTGCGCGCCTCGTGGTGGTCGATATGCTCTGGGGGGCCGTTGTTTGTGGTATTGTTGCACTTATCGCAAGTTACATCGCTCCGCTTATGCGCTAGGTTTTTTCGGAAACCAAGGAAGAAAAACACTGGTACGCGCCGCATACTCCTGGTAGGCGGCGTTTTCCTTATATCGTTGTTCTAACAGCGGTACACCAGAAACAAAACGCAGCAGCAAGGTGATCAGTAGTGGGCTGACGATAAACAAAGGCCAATAGGGGATGCCAAAGGTCATAATCCAGATACCCCACCACATCGTTGCTTCACCAAAATAGTTGGGATGCCGGGTATATTGCCACAGGCCGGACTGGAGAATTCTCCCTTTATTTTCTGGATTGCGCAAAAATTGTCGCAGCTGAGCATCACCAAGGACTTCAAAACAGAAACCGATGATCCAGATGCCAAGGCCAACCCCGAGCCAGGGAAGAGAAGGGGCGGTTTGCGTCAGACCGAGATGCATAAGCGGCAAGGCAATGACCCCAAGCAGGAAGGTTTGTAAGACAAAGATTTGTAAAAAGCTGCGCAGCAGGAAAGTTTTTCCCCACTCAGCACGCCAGGCCGCGTATCGTGGGTCCTCTCCTTTCTGGCGAAGTCGCATGAAAATGTGGCTGGAAAGACGTATCCCCCAGAGAAAGACACAGGCTAACGGGATAAGACCAAGGGAAATTGCCGCTCCACCAAGCCACCAGGACGCTATACCCACAAGGATAAATCCAAGCCCCCAGGCAACATCGGCCACATCGCTCCGATGAAAAATGAGGCTGAGTACAAAACCCAGACAGGCGTAGCCGAGAAGACCCAAAGCAAGAAATTCCATAGTTTTTTGTTGAGAATACAGTATTATACAATACGCGGATTTCGCGTCTATTGTCCATACCAATCATATGGCAGTATAATAGATTTCGAAACACATATTTTCTTTTCTATACGTCTCACATGGAACCTCGCCATTCACAAAAAGGGTTAATAGCAGCTATCGTTTTCGCATCAACTGTGGTTTCTGCTTCACTGGTTTTTTCTTCCATGGCCTTTACGGGTCAGCTTTCTTCTAGCGTCATTGGAAAGCCTGCGACCACCGAAGTCAGCCAATCGGATATTGATAAAAAAGTCGCAGATAGTATCGAGGCCTACGCAAAACAGCAGGGTACAGCGGTGAAGTCGCCAACAGTGTCAAATTCGGTGGCAACAGTTCCCAGTGATTTTAAGAAAATTGATAAGGAAAAGGATCATATTCGTGGCGATAAAAATGCCCGCATCAGCATTATTGAGTACTCCGACTACGAATGTGGATTCTGCCGCATTTTCCATGATACCGTTGTGAAACTTCTCGATATGGATGCCTATAAGGGGAAAGTAAACTGGGTGTATCGTCATTATCCACTCTCTATTCATGAGCCAAATGCAACGGCTCTGGCCATTGCTTCTGAGTGTGTCGCAGAACAGGGTGGTGCTGATGCATTCTGGAAATTTACGGATGCTGCCTTTGCCGACACGGCCAAGGGAGGGGATATCAAGGCCTGGGCTATCAAAAAAGCGAAGGACTTCGGTGTCAACGAGGCAAAACTCACGAGCTGTCTTGAGTCAAACAATTATGCCGAAAAGGTAACAACCGAGACGTCAGAAGGAACAAGCTTTGGTGTACGCGGAACCCCAGGAAACTTCTTCGTGGATAACCAGACAGGTACGGTGAAATTTATTCCCGGTGCACTTCCATTAGAGCGTTTGAAGACAACAATTGATGGAATGCTCACGGCTGACGCAAAGTAAATTGATGTATACGAAACGGATCATACAGACACCCGCCTACGCGCTTGCGTGGGTGGGTTTTTCTGTGCTGATTTTCGATGTGGCCCTGTACCTCATGGCGACATTGCCAGGATCCGTCGATTACACCTGTCTTGTGGGAGGAAACCTTACCCTGACGAATATACTCTTCAGTATTGTTTTATCCCTTGGTGTGGGGTTACTCGTGACCATGGTCTTGTATTCGCTTGTGCGTCAGGTGGGTTTTGGAACGCAAAGTAGTGTTCTGGGCCTCCTGGGCAGCCTGGTGAGTTTTCTGACACTCTTCTGTGGCATCTGTTCCTTTTCTCTCATTAGTATGCTGGTGGTCACCGTCAGTTTCGGGGCCGTCACCCTCGTACCCAATGCCTTTCTTGATAGTTTTTTGGAGTTCACAACGGACTATGATCTGCTCATAAAAATGCTAGGCCTTTTGCTTGTTGGCCTGACTATTTGGCTTCTCGATCGTCGCATGCAGGAAGACTGGTCTTGCCGGCTTCCCAAGCGAAAAAAAACTACCAAGAATTAATTTTGTATTCGCCGTGGGCCGCAATGCCTCTCTGGGCAATATGATGCATGGCCTTGTCCCGTATTTGAAACTCGACGGGGATATTCTTGATGCGGACGTGCAGGTGTATGCTCTGATACCCGGAGGCTTTCCGTTCACGGATATAATCTTGTACGGTTTGATCGCGTCCGCCCCATTTTTTTTGGAGGGCATCAAGCACCGTGTAACACTCCTCGAGTGAGTGGGTAATAATGCGAAATCCCAGTAGATCATCAACATCGCCTGGCAAAATGCCTTTGCGCTGCGTTTTGCGAAAGGTGCTGTAGACAGTTTTGACACGGGTTTCTATTGTCGGGGAGATGCCAGCTTTTTTAAAGAGTGACTGCATTTTTCCGAGCATAAATTGCTGCGTTTTGATCATCTTTTCCCGTGAGGTTGGCAGACGTGACGTAAGATGCGTGTAAGTGGCAGGGGAAAGAAACGAGAAAAAGTAGTCTTGGAGTTCCGCTTTGAGTTCCTGGTTATTTGTCGCTTCCAAGACCATTAGCGCTGTCTGACAACGAAAGCGGTTTTTATAACAATAATCGATGTGTTCGTCATTGTGGAGTTCCAGCATTAACCGGACAATGAGCAAAAACAACACCTCGACTGGTTCTATCACCCGCGTGTCGCTCCGATCGACTTCTATTTGTCCGCTAAAAAGCCGTTTGAGCATATCAATTCCAACACGTGCATTTTGACTGCAGTCCAGCGGGTCGTAGTTGGGAGTGAAGGTAAACTTGAGCAAAATGCCGGTAATTTCGTTTTGTACACCATGAAGAGCGATGTCCTTTTTTAATTTTTCCCGCACCTGAGGACGATCATAAATCTCCCGAACATTACTGCAAATTGGACAATTAAATTCGTATTCCATAGAAGCATTGTACCGCTTTCGGGTGTTTTCGACAACGAATGAGAAAGAGATGATCGTGACAAACTGGTGATTTCTTCATCTTGCCTATTTTTGAGAAACAGCTAAAACTTTGTGCCACAAAGATTTTAGACATCTCATAGAACGAAAATGCAGTATACAACCCTAGGAGAACTGACTCCCACCCCAGAAGATACCGTTCTTGGCGTAGCCCAGCGAAAATGGCAAACCATACACCAGCAGAATGCCATTTTACTCGACATGGTGTCGCAAGAGGAGTTTCAAAGCCAAGAGCAGCCTTCTTTGGGGCAGACACATATCAGGAGCCAGCTTCTCCGACTCATTGAAATAACCGATGAAATACGATCTATTTTTCTGTATACCAAGGAGGATCAATCCATCGATATGGCAATGGAGGCACTTTTCCCCTTCATGGATCCACTTTCTTCCATGAAGTTTTCCCTTGAGGGAGTACAAGACGAGAGTGTGCTGCAGTTAATCCGCCACATCGACAATGTCATGATGCATCTCAAAGAAGCCTTACATGTGTTTGCGCAGTATGCGACAGATAAAACAGAGCGAGAAAAACAGGTGGTGGAAGAGCGTAGGTCACAAACGATTGAGAGCGAAAAAGCAAAGTTTCAACACGATCTCGATTTTGTGACCGGATATCAAACAAAAGGCTAGACCTTTCCATCGAGAAGGTCCTGGGTAAAGGCAAGTGTTCCCTTAAAACTTTCCTCGTAGGCCGAAGTATCTGGAAAATCAAGGTTCTGAATTTTTTTCGCGACGATCTGAACCAGCTGTGCAAATTCTGACATGGTCGCATGATCAAACTGCGTTTCGAGTATCACAAAGCCATCATCGGTGGGTTTTAAAAACTCCAGCGCACCTTCAGTCACCACAAAACGGTCGCGATACTCGGGCGAATTCTCCACAAGGAGCTTGTAAAACATGAGCTGATGACGATACTTCCAGAGTTTCGCCTGTTCATAATCCGCTTTTCCTTTCCAGCTTGTGGCAGGACTTCCGGTTTTCCAGTCAGTGACCCGAATGGTACGGGCCTCTTTGTCGAGATGCATACAGTCTATTTTTCCCGTAATCTGTGCCTCACCAACTTGTACATGATCCTGTTTAAAATTTCGTTCAACAATATCTTCTGGATCAAGCAGAGGCCCTCGCTCGCTCAAGTATCTTGTGAGATGCTCTATTCCTTCTGTATGGTACTTTTCAAAATCAAGGTCGGAGAGGCGTTCCCGTTTAAGACGATTCGTGAAGAACTCGGTGATCTCAAGGATGCTTGGCAGTGTTTTTTTCGTCCGCAAAGTTTTATGCATATACTCTAGACTCGCATGCATCGACGTTCCGAAACATCCGGAGACCTGTTTTCTTTGTGGGAAACGAAGGAGATGATTCATGACAAATGCGCGAGGGCCTCCTTTTTCAAGGTCAAGAAAGCTGCTTAAGTGTGTGGTACTCAGAGCATATTCTTGCACAAGGTCTTGGAGATAGGCGAGATACTCTACATCTTCTAACGTCGTATCTCGCTGGATCTGCAGCATATAGTTGCCTGCAAGAAGTTCTTTTGGTGCAATGTATTCTTCTGTTTCTGGCATGACACTACTGGTCAGATAGGACAGAACTTCGGTCGTTTTATCTTTTGTACTGCGCATGGGGTAGGTCATGGTGATCCACCTTTTTGCACGTGTTAACGCAACAAAAAAGAGTTTTCGGAAATCACTCTCCGTTTCAGGACTCGCGCTCAACGCGAGAAATTTGGGAAGTGAGAGCCCGCGATTTCCACCTTTTTTCTTGTTCCATGCCTCGCTTGTACAGCGCACCAGAAAAACGTGATCAAATTCCAACCCCTTTGATTTATGGACCGTCATGAGACTAAGGCCGTGGTCTTTTCGAAGAAGCGTGTCATCCGTTGGAATCTGTAACCCATATTGTTTATAGAGCGCAATCATCTCGAGAAAGTCTTTGGTCAGGACAACGCTTCCTGCTAAAAAGGCACGCACCTTTTTTTGCAGACCACGGAGGGCAGCTAAGGTTTCCATCTCGCTGGCGCTACCAATGTCACTTCCAAAATAGTGTTTCCTGAACGGAGAAGTAAATGGGATAGTTGTTGACTCGTTGTCCGGTGAGATCGTTGCAATGTCCAGAGGTTCGGTCCCCGTGAGAAGATCGATGATACGTTCGAGGGGTTCATGCGCTGCGAGTGCCCCAACGGTAATGAAAAACTGTGCTATAGACTGAAGATGTTCATTCTCGGAAGCGAGCATCGTATCCAGCCAAGATTGGCGCTCTGTAAAGGCATCCCGTGAGAGCTTCCAGAGTGTGAGGGTGGGGATTCCCCAGTAGGGATGACAGAGAATGCGCGAAAGAATATCGTCTTTGAGGTCATATCGAGGAGAAAACAGTGTCCCAACAACGTCGAGCATATCAAGAAGTTCCCCGATGACAGGATCTTCAAGGATGTTATTACTTCTTTCATAGACGAAAGGAACACCTTCCTGTCGCATACGTTTTGCAACTGCTGCTAAGTGGGCATGATTTCGCGCAAGAACCGCAATTTCTGCAGGATCAGTACCTTGATCGAGGAGCTGACGAATGGATTCGACGATGTATATTGCTTCTTCTTCCTCCGTCGGGGTTTGGATAATCCGCAGCTTACCTCCTGTAACGGAGGGGTTTGCTGCAGAAAGATGTTTGGGAAAGTCTTCCGGCAAAAGGGTCGATAATCGGTCTTCACATGGGAGAATGACATCCTCTGCGAGCGCCAATACTTCTGCAGTTGAACGATAGTTTTTGTCGAGAACGATGGATGCACCTCCTGGAAAGAGGGTTTGGAATCCTAACAAGTTTTCAATATCCGCCCCCTGAAACTTGTAGATGGCTTGATCGTCGTCCCCGACGGCAAGGATATTTGGTCTGGCATCTGGTAGATCTGTGTCTGTGAGTAGTCTTGCAAGTTCCAACTGGATTCCGTTGGTATCTTGAAACTCATCAATAAGAATATAGAGGTATTGTTCTGCAAGATTGTACCGTAACTCCTCATGCGTTTTCAGTGCTTCCACTACGCGAAGAAGCATATCATTAAAATCGACCAAAGACTGTGCATGTAGTGCGGCTTGATAGGAGGCATATATCTCTGCGAGTGCGGCATATTTCTTAGCATGCACCTGTTCTTTCCATTGTAGCTGTTTTTGCTTATCCTTTGACGTATTGTTCTTTTTCCACTCCGTCACAGCCTTTGAATTCTCTTCTTCCAAGAGTGTTTGAAAGTCCATGATAATGCGGGCTTTTAAAGGGTGCATGGAAGGTAATGGGCGGAGACCTCCATGCGTCGCTTCTGCAACACTGCTCAGGAATTGGGGCAGACGATCAAGCGTCTTTTTTGAAACCGTTGCTCCAAGAGCCTCCTGCAGAGCGCCTTGTGTCTCTGCATAAAAAGCCATGGCGTCTTCCGTAAGCAGACGAAACTGCTCCGGAGAAAGACCACCTTTTTTGATGTCGTTAATGGCGTTCATGACAGTACGTGCATGAAAGTACCCTTTTTCTTCATGGTACGAAGAAAAGGGATTGCTTCTGGGCAGTTGTTCAAGAATAGAGGTAATGATTTGCAAAGACATGATGTCATCTGCTGGGAGATACTCGAGCCCATCAAAAAAGTAATCACTGTAGCGATCCATGATGGTGGTTCCAAGGCTATGGAAGGTATGTATAGCAACGTCATAGGCAGTTTGACCTATGAGCCCAACGAGCCGTTTACGCATGTTTGCAGCAGCAGCTTCAGTGAAGGTGATACACAATATAGATGACGCAGGTGTATCGGTTTTGAGCAAGATATTGGCCACACGCATGGAAAGAAGTTCCGTTTTGCCGGAACCAGGACCTGCCACAACCATGACAGGGCCTTCAGTAGTATCAACGGCTCGTTTTTGTTCTGCATTCAGCTGGTTGTATCGTGCTTCAAATTGCATGGCGGTGGAGTAAGGATGCGTCTATTGTTCACGAGTTTTGTGCCATGTGCAAGGGAAGGCGTCTTATCGTGTTCTTCCTTTTGAACAACACGACTTGGGGTCCACTGCTTGATTTCTGCAAAAATATGCCGCAAGATAGTCTTGTCATTTCTTGTTTCTTTGTATGCGTTCTCCAAAACAACTCACAGTGCAGATCTTCATTTTTATCCAGGCACTCTTTGCCATGCTTGGGTCCCTCTATTACAGCAATTTTGGTGATCCCGTAAAAAATATTGCCCAGGGTTTTTTGTTCCATGGTGAAGGTGGCTTGGAACCCTGTCATTTGTGTTGGTGGGCGAGAATTCTTATGTACCCATTGGTATTCATTAGTGCCATGGGCCTCATAAAAAAAGATAATCGCTTTACCGACTACATTCTTCCCTTGGCCATTCCTGGATTTATTCTAGAGGTGTATCACTACCTCACACAAAAGGTCTTTACACAAAGTTTCTTTGAGTGCGGAACGGTGAATCCCTGTTCTGCAACCCAGGCCGTCGACTACTTTGGTTTTATCACTATTCCGTTCCTCTGCTTCACTGCCTTTGGCGTCATAATTATACTCAGTGGTATCAATACGGTGATTGAAGCAAAACAATCAAAGGCGTAGAGAGAACATGTGCACAAAAAAAACCGCGCAAGCAGCGCGGTTTTTTTTAGTCTTTCTTCGACGTGCGATCACGTTTACGTTCGTGTTCCTTCAAATATTTTTTACGAAGGCGTACGGAACTTGGAGTCACTTCAACGTATTCATCATCTTGAATATACTCGAGAGCAATTTCCAGATTCATTTCCAGAGGTGGTGTAAGGACAATTGCGTCATCGGAACCGGAAGCACGAACATTGGTCAGTTGCTTTCCTTTTGTTGGGTTCACGACAAGGTCGCTGCCTTTAGCGTGTTCACCAATAATCATACCTTCATAGACCTCAACACCAGGGCCGATAAAGAGAGGGCCACGCTCTTGCAACGTCCAAAGTGAGTAGGCAGACGTTGTTCCCTGAAGTCCTGCAATTTGTGAACCCTCGAGACGTCCTGGAATGGTGCCCTTGTACTCTTCGAAGCGGAGGAAACTGTGGTACATAATGCCGTTTCCACGGGTATCAATGAGAAATTCTGAGCGGAATCCGAGAAGTCCACGCGTAGGAACTTCATATTCCATGCGAACAAGCCCGTTCTCCTGTTTCATATCCTTCATTTGTCCCTTTCGGCGACCAAGTTTCTCAATAACTGACCCACTATGTTCTTCTGGAACTTCGACAATACAGAACTCAATGGGCTCCATTTTTTTCCCACCTTCGTACTGGAAGATCACCTCAGGTCGTGAAACCTGGAGCTCGAATCCTTCACGGCGCATGGTTTCGATCAGCACGGAGAGATGCATTTCTCCACGTCCTGACACAATGTAGGAATCACTATTTTCAACAGACTCTACCTTGAGTCCCACGTTCGTTTCCAACTCACGATCGAGACGATCTTTAATATGACGCGTTGTAACAAATTTTCCTTCGCGACCTGCAAAGGGGCTGTTGTTTACCATGAAATACATGGAGACAGTCGGTGGATCGACTTTAATAGCAGGAAGCGGCTCTGCATTTGGATCAGCACAGATGGTCTCACCAACATAAATGTCAGGAAGTCCTGCTAAAACCACAATGTCGCCTGCGTAGGCCTCCTGCACTTCGACTTTTTGAAGCCCCTGGTGCGTAAAGAGTTTTGTAATGCGACCCGTCGACTGCGTTCCATCCGCTCGTTTGACGTGCACAGACATGTTTGGACGGATCGTCCCTTCATAGATACGACCAATGGCTAAGCGGCCAAGATAGTTGTCATAACCAAGATTTGAAGGCTGCATGCGCAGTGGGGCTGCCGTATCCGCTTTTGCCACGGGCACTTTCTCCATAATCAAATCATAGAGAGGTGTCAGATCCTTTGAATCATCGGTCAGTGCTTTTTTCGCAATTCCATCGCGACCAATGGTGTACATATAATCAAACTCTAGCTGCTCATCGGTTGCTCCAAGTTCCACAAAGAGATCGAAGACCATATCTACAACCTCATCGGGACGGGCCATGGGCTTATCAATCTTGTTAATAAGCACAATAGGCTTTAGCCCAAGCTCCAGCGACTTCTTCAGTACAAAACGTGTTTGTGGCATAGGTCCTTCATAGGCATCCACGAGCAGAAGAACACTGTCGACGGTACGAAGAATACGTTCCACTTCCGATCCGAAGTCCGCGTGACCTGGTGTATCCACAATGTTAATTTTCGTGTCCTTCCACAAAATCGATGTATTCTTTGCATAAATGGTAATTCCGCGCTCTCGCTCGAGGTCGTTGGAGTCCATAACACAAACGGCAACCTCTTCGTTGTCACGAAAGGCACCACCCTGCTTTAAAAGTGCGTCGACAAGCGTCGTTTTACCATGATCGACGTGTGCGATAATGGCGATGTTTCTGATATCCATGAAATGTTTTGAAAAAGTGAGGGCATGAGCCTCACAGGCTGATGCAAGGATAGTAGGGAAAATGGCTCGCAAGTCAATGAAAATAATTGACGTAATGCAAAAAAGTTCCCGAATTATCAATCGAAATTACGTAGGTCTACTCGCGCTGTTCCTTCCCGTTAATGTACATTTTCAGCACTTTTTCCAATTGAATTTGCTGGCGATCTCCCTGAATATTGAATTCAAACGAGGCAAGATCGTCCTTCATGGGGAATTCCGCGAGCAGTTCCCGCAGTTCGTGTGTCAGCTCACGCATGCGCTCCCGCGATTCAAGCTCTTCCTTTGTGGAATCCTGAAAATCTTCATCCTGTTTGAATTCCTCTTCCAGGCGCTGCTTTTCTGCTTTGACCTGATCGCGAATATCCCGGGCAGCACGCTTTAAATCTGTGAGTGCTTCGGACTCGATGCGAAACTCCTTCAGGCGCTCTTTCGCCACTGCGTGACGTTCCCGCTCTTTAACAAGGTCAGCGAGCAATCGTTCAAGTTGGAGGTTGCTGGGGGTAGCCATGGGGTTGCATGCAAAAGACAAGTAGTGCGTGGGTTGTACCGTTTTTTTGTTCCCCTGTCTACGTAGTTTCGCTTGGCGAAGGGCAGGAGCATACGTATACTAGCTTTTGACTTTACTAGCGAAAAAATACCGTGGCTCAAGGACAATCACCGGAAAGGGAAGTGGCGCTTGTGACAGGGGGAACTCAAGGTATCGGTCTTGAATGTGCAAAGATTTTGGCTGCCGAAGGCTATGATCTCATTCTGGTCGGTCGTGATAAGGAAAAGGCGGAGAGGGCTTGTGCGTTAATTCAAAAAAACTTTTCTGTTTCAGCTACGCCTCTTCCGCAAGATCTGAAGGAAATTGATGCACCCCAAAAGATTTTTGATGCGGTGCACGCGATGGGTGTTCATGTGTCTTTGCTCATCAATAATGCCGGTTTTGGTATTCAAGGTGATTTTGCCACGACACAGCTCGACTATGAGATCGGGATGATGCGGCTCAATATGGAAACGGTTGTACGGCTCACCAAACTGTTTTTGCCGGATATGATTGCTCGAAGGTCAGGAAAAATTTTAAATGTTGCCTCTACAGCTGCATTTCAGGCAGGTCCCTACATGAGTATTTATTGTGCGACGAAGGCCTTTGTGCTGTCTTTTAGTGAAGCGCTTGCAGAGGAGCAACGAGGGAAAAACATCACAGTGACGGCGCTCTGTCCGGGGCCAACGAAAACGGGCTTTCAGGCCAATGCCCATTTAGAAGAACTAGCTCCCAAACAAGGGAGTGCGGCGGACCCTTTTGTCGTTGCAAGTGCAGGAATTCATGGACTTATGTCGGGTAGGGCCGTTGTCGTGCCAGGCTTCAAAAACACCTTCCTTATTTTTATGGAACGATTTTTGCCTCGACGAAGTGTCGTACGCGCGGCGGCAAAAGTGTTAAAAAAGATGGCACAAAAGGAATCCTAATTTTTTCTCTCCTATGTCAAAACAAACATTATCGAAAGAAGCATCCGTGCAGAGCATTCTCCTCTCGAGTTTCCTGTTAGTTTCCCTGGCGCTGAATGTCTATTTTGGTCTGCAAATCCTTGCACCCAAGGGTAGTACACCAGGGGGAAATACCCCGCTTGCCTCCTATAGTCGGGGCACGCTATCGAGTGAAATGTCCTTTGGTGCCAATGCTCCTTTGGAGTATGACTTTGCCTTTGGACTGAGAAAAAATATGCAGCTGACGAAGGAGAACTGTTTGCTCGACGAATGTTACCTCAATCTCGATCTGACCTTACCTGTAGGCACGCTTCCAGCGGACTATTCGACGGCTTTAGCATCACTAGCGAAACAAGAAGGGGAGTTGGTGGATCTCCTGACAGCGGAGGCAACCCTAAGGCCGCGAGGCCCCTTAGTGCACCTGTTACCAGCGACAAAAATTCGTGCCGAAGTGGTCAATTTTCTTGCGCAAAAGTATGGAGTTGTCATTCCACCATCAGAAAAAGGTGTGCCTCTTGCTTCGAGTGGAGATGGGCAAAAGGCCGCATGCGGCTTTGTAGGGGAGCGACAGAAGAAGCTCCTCGAGTCCTACGATGCTGAGCTTGCGCGCCCAGACATTTCCAACTATCCTGACCTCATGTACGCCTTTACGCAGCTTTCTGCGCAGACACGCGTCGTTCATCTCCCGCTCACTCAAACTTGTCTGTAAATCTTATCTTTGTTTTTTCTTCTTATGAAAAAGACCTTAGCCTTTATGGCAATTTCCGTGGCGCTCGTTGCAACATCCTGCAGCGCACCACAAACAAATCAAAACGCTGCTCCCACGACGGGTTCAGGGATTGATATGAGTAGTGCTGCGCCAACAAAAAACTTTCTTGGTAATCCTGATGCAAAGGTAGTCTTGGTGGAATTCAGTGACCTTCAATGTCCAGCTTGTAAAAATGCAGAGCCAAGTGTCAAAAGTATTACAGATGAATTCGGAAGCCGTATTCGATTTGAATATCGCTATTTTCCTTTGAAGACCATTCATAAAAATGCGGAGATTTCTGCCTATGCGGCAGAAGCAGCGGCACAGCAGGGCAAGTTCTGGGAGATGAAGGCAAAGTTGTTCCAGACGCAGGAAGAATGGGCGGAGTCGAATTCCGCAAAGGAATTGTTTCTGGGCTATGCAAAGGAACTTGGACTGGATGCGGACAAGTTAGCCGCAGATATGGACTCACCTTCTGTGAAAGCGACTGTCGCAGCGGATGAGGCATTTGGAGAAAAAATTGGCGTGAATTCTACACCGAGTTTCTACCTCAATGGAAAACGTCTGCGCCCAGGAAGTTTCAGTGAATTTAACTCTCTTGTTCGTGAGGCGGTTCTCTCTCAGGAATAAAGCCCCTTATTGACCTCAGCAATGCGGGATTTGAGAGCATGAAGCCCTTCACCTGTGAGGGCAGAAACAAAGAGCGGCGATTCTTCCTGTAAGAGTTCGGCCGCTTTTTGTTTTGTTTCTGGATCCAGGGCATCTGCCTTGTTGAACACATAGATTATAGGAATTTTGGGTACGCCAATATGTTCAAGCACATCGCGAACAACCTCAATTTTCATGCCAAGGCGTGGATCGTTTGCATCGATAACATGCAAAAGCATGTCTGCATCCTTCGTTTCTGCGAGGGTTGATTGAAACGAATTAATGAGGGTGTGAGGAAGATCCTGAATAAATCCAATCGTGTCGGAAAGGAGAACCTCCGTTTGAGTCTCGGGCAGGTAGAGCTTACCGACGCGGGTATCGAGCGTAGCAAAGAGTTTGTCTGCCGCGTAGGCCCCCTTTTTCGTGAGTGCATTTAAGAGGGTACTTTTGCCTGCATTTGTATACCCGATAATACCAATGGTACGAAAGTTTTTGCGCCTTCGACTATGCATGGCAAGGGAGCGGGTTTTCTGACATTCTGCTAACTGTGCACGGATTTTATCTTCCTGGGCGGCAAGGTGTCGTTTCATTTTTTCCGTGTTGGTTTCTCCTTCTCCTCGTGTTCCGATACCGCCTCCTTGTCTTGAAAGTTCAATTCCCATGCCGTAAATGCGTGGGCCCATATGGCGAACGCTGGCGAGTTCAATTTCCAACTGCGCTTCTTTCGTCGAGGCGTGTTTTTGAAAAATCTTCAAAATGAGGTCAATGCGATCCCAGACATCTACTTTGGCCGGACGGTAGAGTTCGCTTAAGTTATAGACCTGCCCCGGCTTCAGCTCGTTATTGACAATGAGAATATTCGCACCGGCATGCTTCGCCTCTGCAAGAATCTCTTCCGCTTTTCCTGGACCAATATAAGTACGATAGTGTGGATGCATGCGACGCTGATAGCTTGCCACAAGCACGACCCCGCCATAGGTGGAGACCAAACTTTTTGCCTCGGACATGCGAAAAGCCGCTTCTTCCTTGGACATATCCGGAGGAATACAATCTATGAGGACAGCGCGGAGAGAGGATTGATCGTGCATTTCGCTTGCATGGTGAATTTGGTACGTGCATCATACGCGGGACCTTTTTTTCTGTCTATGCCCAAGCACAAGCAAATTGAGCCCAAACCCGCGCCCTATAGTGTGCCAATGCAATTGCGCGAGCCCTGTTCAAACAATGGCTTATCGTATGAAGAGCGACGTAGGGCGGGGAGCACGGGTATCCTCCATGTTGCTGCACGACTTGAAGATCCAAAGCTGCGGCTACATGAGGGAGAACTGCCAGCCTTTGAAGAAGTGGAGGAGGGGACGCTTATGTCATTTAAGGGGCTCGCACATTTTGTTTCTACACGTCACCCAGTTACTGGGGCACCCATAACGGTTGTGGATAATCATAACCATGCGCTGTATTTCTGGTGTGAAGCCTATGTGAAGGGGGATATTCCCCTAGGGCTTCCCCTCGTGCACGTGGATCAACATAAGGATATGCGTGTGCCTTCCGTGCTCCTTGCGCGGGAGCGGCTGACCGATCTTCTCTTTGTCCATGACTACGTCAATAGCGAAGTGCACGTCGGGAGTTTTATTGTTCCAGCTCTCGAGGCTGGACTCCTTTCTGAAGTACGCATGCTGGATGGAGATGGTGCCTTCGAGCAATTCTCCCTGCCCAAAACCCCTTTTGTTCTTGATATTGATTTAGATGTTTTTGCGAGAGATCTTGCGTACATGAATAGAAGCCGCATGCGAGAAGTGTTACGCGCCTTAATGGGGACGGCCAGTTGTATCACTATTGCGACGAGTCCCTATTTTATTCCCTTCGATGAAGCAAAAGCCTGGCTAGAGATTCTGCTTGAAGATGCAGGGATTCGCAGGTAGACTTGCAGCACTTGTTTCCAACTCTTTTTTATGCGCCGACTTCCTTCCTGCCTTTTGCTGACTGCTGGTGTTCTTACGTTGTCGAGTTGTTCTTCGACGGATACTTTGCCTCTTGGTCGTTTTTTTCCCGTCGCCGATGAGAAGAATATTACGAATGTTCCGCATGTGACGGTTGATCAACAACTGGCAAATCAAGTGCCGCTTCGACGCTTTAAGAATCCGGAGGAGTTAATGGCTGCCGTGGGTAGTGTATTGAGTCCCGTAAAGGAAATCAACTGGTCAGCGGAATCTTTGGAGAAAAGTGTTGTGGCGAAGTCCTATGTGTACCGCATGACGGAAAAGGGTCTTTCCTACATACGTTTAGGAGACTCGACGCTTCCTGTGCGAGTGATGGTTCTTCCTTTTGAACCGTCGGGGATCACTATTTCTGGCGATATGCTTGCGCTCATTGGAACGAAAACAGACGGCATGACTGAAATCGCCTACGTTGACATTACAACACCTGCCGCTCCAAAGCTGGTTACCCATATGACAGCGGAAGGGACCTTTGTCGCCACCCGTTCTGCAAACAACACCTTATTTTTTATTTTGCGGGGGCAGTGGAAAGAAAACGTGCATGTGCCAACTCTGGCGGTTGGCGGGAAAGAAATTGCGTATGACTACAAAAAACCTACGTGTCCCTGTCCAGCCTTGTATGGATTTTCACGCGAATACAGAAATCCGAATTTTGTGCATGTACTCACGGCAGATACGCGCAATCCGGCACAGTTTACAACGGGGCAAGTTCTCGCACTCTCAGAGGATCAAACGGTGACGGTTACCTCAGGAGCCTTGTACATTAGTTACGCGCCTCAAATGCAGGAGGATGATGTGCTCCTGGATGCACTAAAAAACGTCTTAGTCTCTAAACTGAGTAATGCTGCCAAGGTGCAATATACCCAAATTGTGCAAGCTCCTGACTTCTTGCTGACCCCGGAAGAACGTCGTCGCAAGCAGTTGGCCTTTCTTCGGCGCCAAGAACAGCTTCTCTCACCAGAAATGCAAAAGGCTGTGGAAAAAGAGCTGACGTCGACAGCGGAGTATAGTACCTATAAGGAAAAGCTGCGGGTGACGACAGTACATAAACTACGTTTTGATGAGGGAAAGTTTCAATATGTTACCGCCGCGACAACGCCAGGACTCCCCTTCGCGTCACCTTTGCTGGGTGACACGGAAGGTGGTTCCTGGATGCTCAGTCAAGAAGGAAGTGGAGCTCTCCTCCGTACCTTTGATCCGCAGATGGCTCCCAAAGGCACGGTGCTTCTCGAAAATATGGCAAGTCCCGTTGTGCGGCGAAACCGCGGCAATACCATATGGCTAGGTAATTCTGGCACAAGTAGTGTCCGTGAAATTCAGATGGCCGACTTGTCCGCGCCACGCTCCACGGAGGGACCAGATCTCACTATGGATGCGCGTTTAATTACGCTCGATGCGGGTCGTGCAATTCAGGTGCAAAAAACTGCCAAGGGCCTTGAGCTCCAATTGCTCTCCTTGGGTGATATGAACGTTCAGGCACGTTTTGCCCTGGAAGGAACGGAGGCCTACTCGCGCATTTTTGACTCTCTAGATGCGGCGTACTACGATACGGCAACAAAGCAGCTTTTTGTACACATGAGTGAGAAACGAGGGACGTCGCAAAAGGAAACCTTTGATGGCCTCATGGTCTTCAAGGCCGAGGAAGGGCGATTGGAAAAAAAGGCAGAAATAGATTTGCGTTCTGGTATGACTGGCGATCTTGGCACGGATATTCGTGTGATGCCCCTCGGGGATAAGGAAGTGGTTGTCATCTATGGAAAAGTTGCATCCACCATGAATACCGAGAATCTGACGGAGAGTGCCCGAAAGATTTTAGAGTAATCTCGCGTATTTCTACAAAAAAGCCCCGACCTGATGGCGGGGCTTTTTCTTTTTCAGTAATCCTTATTCCCCTACGGTACCTTCGACGGTACTTGTGGAGAAGAGGGTACTGAGGGTGGCTTGCATTAAGGTGGCAATTTTTGCGACCTCAGCGCGGTTAATTGGGGAATCCGGTCGGAAGGTCGTTGCACCTGCATCACCGGAAATAATGCCCATCTGCTTGGCAAATTCAATGAAGCGAGCAGCTTTCATCGAGGGGAACACATCGGAAAAGCTACTACTTGTTATCATCGATGGATTGATGCCGTAAGCCTCAATAAAGGTTTGAATGACTTCCGCTCTGGTTGCTGGTCGGTTAAGGTTTTCAGCAGAGGCAACCAAGCTGATATGCAGCTCTTCAGCTCTCGCGACGTAACCCTTACTCCAGTGATTTGCGGCACCTGGCATCATGACACTCCCCGTGCTCGTTCCTGCACCAGAAGTTCCTAAACTGATTTTGAGTAATTCTGCTACGGTCAGTGACTTTTCTGGTCCAAAATGACCGGTGAGGCTTCCAGAGGCATCTTTGTATCCTGACAGAATGCCTGCTTTTTTACTGAGACCAACAAACCCCGCATACCAGGCTTCTGCAGGAACATCTGTAAAGAGTCCAAGATCTTCCTTCTGCAGTCCTACGGCATTTTCAGCAAGCGCTTGTTGCACCTCCGTTGCTAGGGCGCGCAGTTCTGCGCCAAAATTATCACGGCTAATAGCACCGGATCTCGCCAAGAATGCATCAAAGGAACTCAAAATCATAGGAGTTGCATCTCCAGACCAGAAAAGCGTATTACTCAATTTTGCAAGCAGCGCATCCAATTCAGTTCCTTGAGAGGCACTGAGTAAGGAACGAACTTGATCGAGTTTCGTTCGGAGATTCTGAATCTTTAGCGCCTGACGTGCATACGCTTTTGCAATCGCTTCACGTTTTGCCTCAGGGCTGGTGATCAAAAATCGCCCAAGACTGCGTAAAGAAATATCATCGAGTTGTTTGATAGACTGCCAGATACTTGGAGAGAGACTGCTGAGAACAACAATAAATTCTGTACGCTCCGTGGGGTCAAGGGTGGAAAGAAAACGTTTCATCGCCTGAAATTGTTCTTCCGAAAGATCTGCTGCAGCGCGAAGTGTTGCAGGAACAAAGCCTTCGAGTAACAAACCGCGTTCAAGTAGTGCTGGACTAAGCTCTCCGAGACGGTCCTGCGCAAGACGAAGCAGGGTTTTGTAAACCGCATCTGTCATATGGGAAAGCTTGGAAAGATCCATGCGCGCAAGATCAGTTTTCGTCAAAGATGCCAGTTCTTCTGGTGACAGGAGAAACAGCATGTCAGGATGCAGAGCGCTTCCAGCCCAGATAGGGTCTTTCCATTTTGTTAGTTCACGTCGAAGCGCTGTCCAGATTTCCATTTTTTCCTTTTCGCGAAGGCGTTCCATGATATCACCCAAAGCAGACTTACATTCAGTTTCTGTCTTTCCATTCTGCATACAACTGCGCAGAGCACTTTCCATACGTGCCGCAATTTGTGTTCGTATGGTGCCTTTTGCTAGGGAAACATTTTCTGCCTGCATGCGTACGGATAGCCCTTCAGGCGTGAGATAGGTGAATTCTTTTTGTGTCGCAAAGCTTAAAATAGGCTGATGGATAGTTATGCCGCTGCCAACCTGAAAGGTAATTTGTTCCGTGCGTCCGTTTTGCGGCAGGACGCGCAGAAAGACCCCATCCATGTTGCTTAAAATATCAGATTGAAACCGAATCGTCGCACCTTCTTCATCGAGAAGACGGTCGTTTTCATCTTGAAAAAACAAGGGGCGTATCACGCGCATTTTTCCGCCATCAATGCTAATCTCACCGTCCCAGGCAATTGTTGTGCCGCTGCCGACGGTGCCTAGGGAGTTGTCGACGTCACCCCATGTCACCAAAAGCCGCATTTCATCAATACGAACATCTTCTGCCGATTGGGCATTCGTGGAAGGGAAGGAGATGAGCAAACCTGCAAGGACAACTATGGCGAGGGCGCCATATTGCCATGATCGTGGAACTGTCATAAATCTAGGAAAAGAGGAAGGCAAAACTAGCTGCACTATAAGCCTGGATGCGTATGGAATAAAGAAAAAGCAGCCCTAGGGCTGCTTTTTCTTTTGACGTGTACACGTTTCGTGCTCTGCTTAGAATGGAACGTCTTCAATACTGATTTCTTCCTCAAAGGATTCCGTTTTCTTTGATGGTTTTTTCATGGAGGCGGGGATAACTTCTGTGACACCAGCCATCATATCCGAGGAGCTGTTGTTTCCACTGTCGCCACCACGATCAAGCATGATCAGATTTTCTGCATTAATCTCCGTTTTGTAATGCTTTACTCCCTGCTGGTCCTCCCAGCTCCGAGTCTGTAGGCGACCTTCGACGTATACTTTTTTTCCTTTCTTACAATATTGGGCAATAATTTCTGCGAGTTTACCCCAGGCAACGATGTTATGAAACTCGGCCTGTGATACTTTTTGACCAGAGCTGTCTGTGTAGGTGCGATTTGTTGCAACGCTGAAAGAAACCACATTCTGCCCTGTTGAAGTCTGCTTCAGTTCAGGATCTTGTGTTAAATTACCGATAAGTTGTGCGCGATTTAAGTCCATGGGGGTTGGGAAACAATATAAGACTGGCTCCAGTATAAAAGGGGCCTAGGAAATTGCAATGTCGTGAATGGATGTCTTGTTGTTACAAACCTACGACAGAAGCCCAAGGGCTACTGAACCGGATTTTCAGGAATAACACCTGTACATCTCCAAAGAATCTCAGAGTCCGCATTTGTTGCATTGACCGCACAACTTGCCTGACACATTGGTTTGGGGTCCTTTATGGTAAATTTCCATATTTTGTCCTCTGTGCGTGTGATCTCAGGGGTGTTAAGAATCTCGCCAGCCTCTCCACAGGGACCAAGTAAGGCTACAGCTCGAGCTTCAGCATAGGATAGCAGTTTCATTTCCTCCTGAAGTTGTATGAAATTGTTGAAGGTATAACTTTTGAGAATGCCATCAAGACGAGAAAGCATCACACTTGCCTCCGCCCGTGTAATGGTTTGATTTGGTTTAAAGGATCCGTCTTCATATCCCTTCAGGACATTTTGCGTACTTAAATCTTCTACAGATGCTGCAAACCATTCATCGCCGCGGATATCCGTAAAGGTTTTTTGAATCGCAAAGGTACTACCAACACCAAGCATGCATCCAAAGAGCAAGGCTGCAATAACAACTCGTGAAGTTTTCATAGTTTGCGGTAAACAATAGTACCAAAACTATACGTTACTTATTTTGCTGCGCAAGAACGTCTTCTGGATTGGTGCTGACCACCATTTTCTCGCTGTAGCTCGCAATAATCTGTATGGCGACGTGCTTACTACCTGCAAAAAAGAGCCCCTGTCCTACGCCGCTATTGAGGAGCATATATTTTTCACCCTCCGTGAGGTTAAAAATATTCCCCAAGGGTTCCACCGCCGCAGGTGATTGTTTCAGGAGAAGCTGCATGGAGGAATTGGTAATAATCGGCTTTCCAAATGGCGATTTCACGAAGTCTTCCACGTCCTGTGTGATGGTACTCACCCCAAGATAGTACTTTCGGGCACGCTTGACGAGACCGAAGAGGAACCGGGCAGAATCCTCATGCTGCATCATGATCCACGCCTCATCCACCACGAGCATACGACGTTTGAGACTCGATCGTACAATGGTCCAGATATAGTTAATAACAATATACATGGCAATGGAACGGAGACTTTCTTCCAGGTCGCGAATACAAAACACCACCATTCCATTATTCAAATTAATGTTTGTTGGTTTGTTAAACAGGCCAGAAAAGGTACCCCGTGTGAATTTGGAGAGGCGCTCAGCAATGTTTTCACCACCTGTGATGTTCATGAGCACATTGGTGAGGTCCTCCATGGTTGGTGGTTCCTTCTCATGGGGGTTTTCCGTTTCTAAGGTAATGCCTTTCAGGGCATAGGTATCGATGAGGGCCTTATCGACAATGGCTTCTTCCGTAGGAGAAAGACTTCCGAGCATGAGTTTGACCATACCCGTGAGGGTAATAATGTTGGAACGGAGAATATCGCCGGGCTTTTCCAAGACACCCGCTGCTGGTGTTGGCAGATCAAAGGGGTTGATGCGCTGATCCGAATTGAGGGACATATTCAAATACGTTCCCCCCACGGTATTACACAGGTTTTGATATTCGTTTTCCGGGTCGATAACGATGACATCTGTACCTAACATGAGACTTCGAAGAATTTCTAACTTCACGGCAAAGGATTTACCCGCACCGGATGTAGCAAAAATCACGGAATTCGCATTGGGGAGTTTGAACCGGTCGAAAATAATCAAGGAATCATTGTGGCGATTGATGCCATACAAAATTCCTTCATTCGATGTGAGGTCGGAGGATGTGAATGGAAAGGTAGAAGAGAGGGGGGATGTATTCATATTGCGGAATACCCCAAGCTCGTCTGTTGCAATGGGGACCGTCGAGTTGTAGGCATGTTCCATCTGCAGGTTGGCAGGTTTTGCCAAAACAAGCCGCCCACCGAGAATTCCCTGAATCTGTTTAGAGAGCTGGTCGAGTTTTTTCTCATCATCGGTGTACACGGTGTAATACAGCGAAAAATGGAAAAACTTTTCCGATCCACGCTGCAGCTCATCACGGAGTTCCTCCGCATCCTGAAAAGCAGCTTCAAGGGCGGGATCGCGCACAAGGCCACGCTCCTGATTCATGTGAATTTGCGCGCTGATCTGCGTTACTTTGTTGCGCAAAAACTTCATGATCTTGTTATTGTCGATGGGATACACAAACATGGAAATATCCATGGTTGCATCGATGTTAATCACAGGCGAAAGCCAGTTGGAATCTATGTAGCGTGGGTAGTTATAGACAAAAAATGTTCGCGCATGCATGCCGGATACCTTCACACGGTCAAAATCAATCTGCATGCTGTCGGGAGCAATGATATGATTGATCGAGGTAATACCTTCCTGAAAGGTTTTTTCCCCCGCAAGAATTGCCGCCTTTTCTTCTGCCGTCAGCTTTTTGTTGGTCACGACTGTCTCTGGCGTAGGGGCTTCAGCGGATCCGTCTGGAACCGGTGACTCGGCGGTAGATCCGCTGTTTGACGTGCCCTTTGCCTCAGAGGAAGGCGTCTCTTCTTTTGTTATGGCTTTTTTTGCAATGTCCAGATTCAAAAAATGCGCAATTCTCCCAAGAATATCGGTTTTCTTTTGCTCAGCTGATTGTGGTGCAGAACCTTCAGACATACTGTAAAAAGGGAAATATCAAAGCATTATACACGAGAAGTGCCCCCTTGTGCACCCGCGTATATTGCAAAAATCGGAAAAGATTGTAAGAAAATACCTTAGGAATGTCTGTTGCTTCGACAAAAGCTTGCAGAAGAACCAACCCTTTCGTATAGTACGTGTCGTTGGTGCCTTGGCCGAGTGGTTAGGCAGCGGTCTGCAAAACCGCGTACAGCGGTTCAATTCCGCTAGGCACCTCCATTACAGCAGTTGTAAGGGTTCCACATCTACTCGCACCGACGTTGGTATTTTTGTTGATTCCAACACGCTTCTTGCTCCTTTTCCTTTCAAGAGGACGTGATAAACAAAGACGCCGTGTTGCCTGGGAATATAAGCAGGCGCCACAAAGGCTTCCACATCGTGTCCCAGGGTGCCACGAGTTTCCATAAAGGATTTTTGAAGGTTTTCTGCGTGCATAGCGGCATCGGATTCTGTTTTTGCGAGCACCGTACACTTGATCAGGTCCGCAAAGGGTGGGTAGGCGTAGGTTTTTCTCTGCTCTAAAAGATAGGCATAGAACCCCTCCATGTCTTGGGTCGCCGCACAGGAAATACTGGGAGACTCAGGCATCCATGTTTGTATGACAACACGTCCCTCTACTCCTGTTCGTCCCGCACGACCGAGAACCTGCATAAGGAGCTGAAAGGTTCGTTCTTCTGCACGGAAATCCGGAATGGAGAGACCTATATCTGCATCCAAAACTCCAACAAGGGTGATGCGGGGATTATCCATTCCCTTCGCCAGCATCTGGGTGCCGATTATGATATCGACGCTTCCATCATGGAGCTCCTTGTGCAGATCAGTGAAGGCATGTTTGCCCTTTGTTGTATCTGCATCAATGCGGAGAATTTTTGCTGTTGGAAATCGGTGGCGTAGCTCCTCTTCTGCCTGTTGAATACCAAACCCCGTTGATTTAAATTGTTCTGCCTTACAGGAAACACAAGCCTGCGGAATATCTTCTTCTTTGCCGCAGTAGTGGCAGAGCAGGGAGTACTGATCACGTTTTTTATGCACGGTCATGGAAACAACACAGCGAGCACACTGATGTGCCATGCCACAGGCAGTACAAAGGAGCGTCCGCGCATGTCCGCGCCGGTTTAAGAGCAGTAAACTCATTTCTCCTTTCGCGAGAGTTTGCTCAAGGGAATGTGCCAAAAAATCGGTCACAATGGGGAGTTTTCCCTTCTGTGCCTCGATGCGAAGGTCTACAAGAAATGTTTTTAGTGACATGGCAATAAGGAATGGTTCGACCTGAGCAGGACACTTGCTATAATAGAATGACCTTTCCCAGGGTACAAGAGACACTTTTCTCTGGCGAGGATCACACGTTGACAAGGAAACATTAGCACTCTAAACTTTACAGTGCTAAGACTACTACTCACCACATACACCTATGTCTGAAAGCAATTTTGATAAATTTACTCCCGATGCCAAGAAAGCCCTGCTCTATGCAGAGCAGGAGGCAAGGAATGAACATATAGGCTATATTGGAACCGAGCATCTTCTCCTGGGTATTCTGAGTCAGAACGAATCGCTCGGAAGTGTGATTTTGCAGCATTTTAATGTCGCTGCGGAAAATATTCGTCGTATTTTGAAGGAAACCAATGCAAAAAGGCAACATAAGGAGGCTCCAAGCGAAAATCTTGAGCTGACGGGTTTTGCGAAAAAAACCATCCGCGATGCAGTGTCTGCTGCGTACAAGTATAACCATGCCCATGTGGGCACGGAACATATGCTCTATGCGCTGGTTGGACAGGAGGGGACAGCGGCTGTTGTTATCCTGGAAGAACTCGGTGTTATGGCCACGGAGGTGATTAAGAAACTGGAGGATGTCTTTACGCAGGGGGAACAGTATCGCCAGGCACTTGGGCAATTTTTGAATCCCATGCAGGGTATGATGAACGGTATGGGCGGTTTCTTTGTTCCCAATGGACAAGGCGCTCAAGGGTTTACTCCACCAAATTTTGCTCAAGAAATGCCGATGGAAATGGAGGGCATGGAACGTCCCGTCAAAGGTGCGAAGGGAAGTAAAACCAGTGCGCTCGATTTTTTTACGACGGATCTCACAGCGGAAGCCCGCAATGGAGAGCTGTCGCCCGTGGTTGGTCGCAGCAGTGAAATTCACCGTCTGGTCGCAATTTTGAAACGAAAAACGAAAAATAACCCCGTGCTCATTGGTGAGCCGGGAGTGGGTAAAACCTCTGTTGTAGAAGGGCTTGCTCTTGCTATCGTGACGGAAAATGTTCCGTCGACGCTGGCGAATAAGCGCATTCTAGCTCTCGATATGTCCGCTCTTGTGGCCGGTACAAAGTATCGAGGAGAATTTGAAGGCCGTCTCAAACAGGTACTGGAAGAGGCGAGTAAGAAGGAAAATGATGTGATTCTCTTTGTAGATGAGCTGCATACCGTCATGGGCGCAGGGTCCGCGGAGGGTTCTTTGGATGCAGCAAATATGCTCAAACCATTGTTAGGACGCAGTAAACTGCAGGTTATTGGAGCAACAACAGTGAAGGAATATCGTAAACATATCGAACAGGACCATGCCTTTGAGCGTCGGTTCCAGCCGGTGATGGTGGAGGAACCCAATGAAGAGAATGCTCTCACCATTTTGCAGGGTCTTCGTGAATCCTTTGAGGAATATCACAATCTGCGCATCAGTGATGATGCCCTCGCGGCGGCTGTTCGTCTCTCAAAACGCTATGTGCAGGATCGTTTTCTGCCCGACAAGGCTATTGATCTTCTTGATGAAGCATGTGCCGTGCGGGATATTGAACGAACGGGCAAGGAAGACGGAAAATATCAGAAACTGAAAGCGCAGTTGGAAAAGGTGATTAAACAAAAGGAATCCGCTGCTGCATCCGAAAGCTATGAAAGTGCTGCAAAGGCCCGTGAGCAGGAAATGGAGCTGACGAAACAGCTCAAAAAAATGAAGGAAGCGAAAAACCTTCCGCGCGCACGACGTCCGGAAATTAACAAAGAACACATTGCACAGGTGCTTTCAAAGGCAACAGGAATTCCCGTCACGAAGCTCATTGGTTCCGATATTGATCAGCTCATGAATTTGGAAGGGAAGCTGGGCAAAAAAATTGTGGGACAGGATGATGCAATCAAGAGTATTGCACGAGCAATTCGGCGCAGTCGCGTTGGCGTTTCCGATGCCCATCGCCCCATTGGCTCCTTTATTTTTCTTGGTCCAACGGGTGTCGGTAAAACGGCGCTGGTGAAGGCACTGGCGAAGGAAATCTACAACGATGAAAGTGCTCTCCTGAAGTTTGACATGAGTGAGATGATGGAGCGGCACAATGTTTCGCGTCTCCTTGGAGCGACCGCGGGCTATGTTGGATACGATGAAGGTGGTCAGCTAACGGAAGCGGTCCGTAAGAAACCCTATTCCATTATCTTGTTCGACGAGATAGAAAAGGCGCATCCAGATGTGTATAACGTTTTGCTGCAGATTTTGGAAGATGGGTATGTCACCGATGGAAAGGGGCGTCGTGTGAATTTCCGCAATACCATAGTGGTTATGACGTCTAATATTGGCGCCCAGCGTTTTGCCAAGCAGGCACAAAAAATTGGGTTTAACCTTACTGGTGCTGCTGCAAATGAACTCACTATGCGTGAGTTTGAAGAGGTCCAAGCGGATGTCATGGAAGATTTAAAGAAGGCCTTTAAGCCGGAATTGTTCAATCGTCTCGATTCTGTGGTGGTGTTCCGCCCCCTGGGGCACGATCAGATTGTGGATATTGTGAAACTGGAACTGGGCTATTTGCAGGAGCGCATCGCGGACCGTGGTATTACACTCTACGCAACAAACGATGCCATAGAGCAACTGGCGAAACTGTCCTACGATCCCTTGTATGGCGCAAGGCCTGTACGCCGAAAGTTGTCTGAGCTCATTGAGGATTCTTTAACCGACCTCATTCTTGGGGGCCTGGCTCCTGAAGATGGTGTCGTTATTGAAAAAGATGGCGAAACCATTCGTGTTCGTTCTATGGACATCAAGGAGAAGGTGATGTCTCTGGTAGACTTTCGGACACTGACTTTAGACCAAAAGGTCGCAGCGGTTGCCTAACAAGTGCATGTTTGGGTTGACGAAGGAACGGGAAGTAGGTAATAATGCAACCTACACCGTTCTTTTGTTTGGGGCAAAAATACACATACAAAAAATATAGAACCTTCTTTCTTTTTTGTATGGACCCACGAACAATTGAGGCCTTTCGCCGCTATATAGAGACCAACGACACGTTTTTGCTGCTAGGGCCAAAAAATATCGATGGCGATACCATTGGTACCAATGTGGCCTTCGCGATGTATTTAGAACAGCAACTTGGCAAGTGCGCCATTTTGTATTCTCCTGTGCCCATCGACGAGAAGTACCGTTTTTTGCCGTGGACCGATCGATTTGTGCATCATTTTGATGCGGAAGAGGTGGATGCAATTTTTACGTCGGATACGGCCGTTCCCCATTTGTTTGCTCATACGGCAGATGAAGAGGCCGTGTTTGCCCGCGGTATTCCCTGGGTGAATCTCGATCACCATATTTCCAACACGAAATACGGAACGCTGCCCATTCTCGATTTTGAAAGCACCTCCTGTTCTATGATCCTCTATCATCTTCTCAGGAAGCTTGGAGGAACCATCACGCCGGATATGGCAACGCACATGATGATGAGCATTTACACGGATTCAGGATCCTTCATTCACCCGAATACGACAGAAGATACCTACCGTGTGGCAGGGGCGCTGATGGAAGCCGGAGCTGCGCAAGAGGAGGTTGCGCGACGACTTTTTCTCACGAATCATGCGGGAAAGCTCAAACTTTGGGGACGTGTGTTGGAGAGAATGCACTTAGGTCCGGATGGGGTATTGTTTAGTGCTGTTACGACCCAGGATATGATGGAGTGTGGAACAGAAAAAGAGGATCTTGAAGGTTTGGTTGATCTTATGAATACCATACCGAATCGTGTTTGCGTTCTGCTCTCGGAAGATGGAAAGGGGAATGTGAAGGGATCACTGCGCACCGGTACAGAAGACGTGGATGTGAATATCATCGCACAACGTTTCGGCGGAGGAGGTCATCGCCTGGCATCTGGGTTCACCATGAAGGGGAAGCAACTTGTTCCACAAATGACCTGGAAAGTCATGGATCGCGTCGATACCCTCCAGGAAGTATAACTACTGGTAGGCAGGAGGATCCAGGGCAATGGTCGCCATTTTCGCAATCTGCGCTCGCGTCACAGTATCATGGGGACCAAAGGCACCAGTGAGTTTTCCCTTTGTGTTTCGGTAGCCGTCCACAATGTGCAGGGTATTTGCTGTTGTTATTGCTCCTGCAAACCAAGCATCCTTCGGGACATCGGTAAAAGTGGGGCTTTCATGCGATTCGGCTCCTACCCCTGTGGCGGCAACCAGGACCTTCACTGCCTCAGCTCTCGTCACAGCTTGCTCTGGTTTAAAGAGACCTGTTGCGATTCCTTCCGCATTTGTATAGCCACGCATAAGTCCAGCGGCTTGCGCTTTTTGCACATGGGGGGCATACCAGCTCGTGGCGTCGACATCGAGAAAAGAGTTGCTCAGTATTTCTTCCTGCCCGGTCACGCTTCCAGACACTTCACCAAGCAATACTGCAATTTTCGCAAGCTCTGCACGCGTTAAGGAGGCGTTGGGTGTAAAGGTACCATCAGGATTTCCAGCCACAATGCCGTGTGACGATAACTCTTCGACATAGGGGGCGAACCAATGCTCTTCGGACACATCCGCAAAGCCGTGCGCGGCATCCAATGGAAGGCTGATGGTCAAAAGGAGGCAAAGGCCAAGAAGGCGGTGGCGCATATGATGCAGGGAAAGAAGACGAAAGGAGTGTACGTTTCTTAGAAACATTAGAACAGTAAAAATGTGTTATAAATGGATAATTTAACAAAAGGTCAATAAGTTTCTCGATAAAAGTGTCTCTGAAAGGGGTGATGAAATGTGGCCTTCTAACGTTCTTGTAAAATCGCCTTTGACTTTATTTTTCGCTCATGCTATGGAACGGCTTGTCGCGCTTCGAGGGCGCTTTTTTGTCGTTGTACAATTTTTTATTTCTTAAACGCACAATTTGTATGAAGAAGAACGTCATGTCATTTACCTTGAAACATTTTCTGCAAGATGCTCTGGCTGGACTGACCGTCAGTTTTGTCGCATTAAGCCTTGGCGCAGCATTTGGCCTGTTGTCTGGGCGAGGTGCATTTGCTGGTATGCTGTCCTCTGCACTCTTTGCCAGTATTACATCGCTCTTTGGTGGAACGCGAAGACAATGTTCGGGACCTACAGGGCCCATGACGACAGTGACGGCAATGGTCGTAGCCTTTGCACATGATGGACTTGCGTCACAAATGCCATCTATGAACGCAGATCATTTTGTGAATGTTGTTATTGGACTCACGGCCATACTTCTTTGTATAGCCGCCCTTCTTCGTTTGGGCAAATTCATTCGATTTGTGCCCAATGTGGTGATTTCTGGTTTTATGAATGGCATTGCTGTCATCATTTGGCTTGATCAGCTCAAACGACTATTTGGTTTCGGTGGAAAGGTGGCACTGAATGGTCCCCTCATGACCAATCTCATCGTGATGGCTCTATCGGCTCTCCTTGTTTTTTCTCTTCCGGTGCTCTTTCGACGTTTTCTTCCTAAATTTGCGAGTATCCTCTCAGCAACCTTTCTCACCATCGTCATTATGACGCTTCTATCAGTGTTGTTGCAGCTGCCCATTGAAACGGTAGCACTGTCGAGTTCCATTCATTCATTCCAGGATTTTTTTGTTTATGTAAGCTCACAGGTTCCTACGTCACTCAGTTGGCCCATGGTATGGATCGCCTTACCCTTTGCTCTGCAACTGACTTTATTAGCATATCTCGACACCCTCATGACATCTCTCGTGGTGGATCGAATGACGAAAGAATCAACGAAACAAAATCAGGAACTCTTTTCCCAAGGTATTGGAACACTCGTTATGGCATGTATTGGCGGTATTCCAGGTGCTCAAGCAACAATTCGCTCTGTCTTGATCGTAAAAGAACATGCAGTGACACGTTTAGCCGGTGTTTTTGTTGGTATGTTCGCACTGATCGAAATGCTGATGCTCCAACAGTATATCAATCTTATTCCTCAGGCAGTGTTTGCGGGTATATTAATTAAAGTAGGTTATGATGTTTTCGACTGGACTCCAGTGCGGCTATACTGCAAAGAACTTGTACAAAATAGTCGCACTGTCTTTCATAAATTTTTTTCTCGCCATGATGACGAAAAAATTTATGTGACCAATATAGAAATGTTGATGATAGTAGGTACGATGCTTCTTACAGTCTTTGTTGATTTAAATGCTGCCGTATTTCTCTTTACCTTGCTGTTTTACCTCTGGAATAAAGTGCTCGCAAAAAATCATACGATGCGCGATTTACTACCCGAATTGGAGACGGAAGGTATGGGAGATGAATTATAAGAAAAACCCCGCCTCGGCGGGGTTTTTGCTTTTTGCAGAACTTTATTTCTTGAGCGTTGTCGTCAGCTCCACAACCTTGGAGACTTCAGCGCGGGTCATGTTGTCGCCTGCGCGGAAGATACCTGGCTGTTTACCACTAATGATTCCCTTACTGGCAGCGAGGTCAATGTACGGTGCAAACCAGTCGCTGGTTTGAATGTCACCGAAGCTTGACCGAGCTGGAGGATTGCTTGCATAACGCGCAACCTGATCCGCAAGTTCCTTATCATCAATGGTGCTGGCAGCATTCAAGATGATTTTCAGCGCTTCCGAACGATTAATTTCTCGGAAAGGCTGGAAGGTACCATCTGGGTATCCATCAATGAGGCGGAGTTCGCGTGCTCTGGTCACGTATGGTGCAAACCATTCATAGGTCGGTACATCCGGGAATCCAGAATCCGTTCTTGCCGTGTTGACGCTAATACCTTCCGCAGCCATCATGATTTTCAGAAGTTCTGCACGGGTAATGGAATTATCTGGGCGGAAGAGACCCTTGTATGGACCATCCGTATATCCACTAATTGCTTTCTTGTTGTAGAGCTTACAAATGAAGCTCGTTGCCCAGTGATTATTTGCATCGCGGAACGGTGTTCGATTTCTGTTGAGGTTGTCATCACAGATTTCTGTACCCGTGTTTGCCTGCGTAACCGCAGTTCGTGCAAAGATTCCTACAATCATAGACTTCGGAAGGCTCACGGTGAGTTTTCCATCGACAATGGCGTTCCCATCTGCAATTTGTACCCATTTCTGCTGCTGGAAGTCCCAAGCCATGACCACAAGTTGATCCTTTGGTGTCTTGAGCTCACCAACGTTCCCCTTCATAAAGACATTGGGTGAGAAGGTCTCATTCAAGTTGCCGTATTGCATGAAATATTCATAGGCAAGCGTCATATCCGCTGGGAGCAGTCCCTTCATAGGTTCGCGCAAGTTCGCAAGTGGGTAGCGAATGATCGGCATATAGATACCGGTAAACGGTGTACCGTCTCCATTTGTTACCTTGGTTCCACGCGTGAATGTTGCTTCCCAACCCGTCAGCTTTTCAATGTGACGTACAGGAATGTGGACCATACCTTCTGAGTTCTTGAAGTTCAGCGGTCCATAGAGAATGACAGAACGTCCATCATCTTTGTTCGGGAGAATGAGCTCACTATCAAGTTCGCTGAATCCACCTCCAGGTCCAAATTGAGATGGGGTAGGGCTTCCGCCACCACCGCCTCCTCCACCGCCTCCGCCTCCACCACCGCCGCCTCCCGAAGTTGGAGGATTGCTCGTCACAAAGTTACGAGGGCCATTTGCTGCAGGTACATCTGAGCTTGTGCCATCAGAAACGAGAACGGTCCAGTAATACGTCGTGCTTGGTGTGAGATTATTTCTTGTTAATGTCGTAATGCTGCCTGCCGGTTCACAATTGTCGAGAACCGTCGCTGCATCTCTACTCAAACAGAATCGATAGGTAAAGGTTTCGCCTTCATCCACATTAGATCCTGCCCAGTTAAAGATAGCACTTGTTGTTGTTATACCCGTCATGGCACCAAGCGTCGCTATAGGAGGACGGTTGCCAACATTTGGCGTTCCTTCGGTTCGCACGCGGTCTGGCCCCACCTGATTGCCATTTTCGTCGAAGTCGCGCTCCGTTATGGTTCGTGTTCCATCAGGATTGTAGACGGTTTCACGTTCGTAGCGTACGGTAATGCCGTCGTCATAGAACTCTCGGTAGGTTTCTCGAATAGGGTCACCGTTCGCAGCGTACTCGGTGATGGTCTCACGAATCAAGTGACCATCGGTGTTGTCATACACACGTTCTGTCGTGGAAATGAGGACGTCATCAGGGCCATAGAGCCGTTCCGTCACGGTGCGCTCGTTTCCATTAATGGAGACTTCTTCAATAATATAGTTTTCACCCGGCGTGATAACCAGTGGCTCGGAAATTGCGCCAGCTGTTGTGTTGGCGAGGTACAGAGAATCACCTACTCCAGTGCTAAGGCCTGCGGTATCCAGGAATCGGAGATTTTCTAAAGTCAGTGTATAGGACGTTGCCTGAACCAAGGGCTCAACCTCAATGGTCAGAAATTGATGATAGGGACGAAGAAAGTTCCCCGTGTTTTTGTCGATGGAAAAGTAAAAGGCACCGGTTTGATTGCCCCCACTCGTCACGATTCGTGTAATGTCTGGGTCAACGGTAAAGTCCGTTCCCGTGAGTTTGATACTGGTGTTATCTAAGGAGATTTGCGTTGGGTCATAGCGCAGCACACCACTTATGGAGTTTACTTGCAGTGCGCGTGGTACCAGAGTGACTTGAGCGCGCAATCGCAGGGTGCTTCCGGTTCCGTATCGTGTATCATTGGAACCAAGGTGCACACCTGTTCCTACACGTTGAAAGGTCTGAGCTCCGATTGTTTGCGTTGTTGGCATGTAAAGTCCCGCATCATTGGTTGTCGGGGACGTGCCAAAAAGGCTGGACATGAGGAAGTTCCCTATGGGACTTGCGGCCAAAACGACCATGGTTCCTATGGCAGCAAGGCCGACGATGAGCGCCGTTCGTTGTTGGTTTTTTGTGGGTTTCATACGTGTGTGCATACGATGTTTTTATATTTTTGTGAAAATATTCTCCCTATACTAGCACAGAATTTGCGTTTTTGAAAGAATTTTGTACAATGCACCCATACTTTCGACCAAATTCTATGTCGCCCATGCCCCGATTTTCCTTCCTGCTTGGATCCCTCGCATGTTTTTTGACCATGCCTGCCCTTGCGGTTGCAAGTTTTTCCGATGTTCCCAGTTCTCATGCCTATGCCGCTTCTGTGCAGTATGCGGAAGGGCGGGGTATTATGAAGGGGTACTCTAATGGCACTTTTGCTCCTGATGCACCTGTGAACCGTGCGGAGTTTCTCACCATGCTGTATCGTGCCTTTGGTTTAGAGATTCCTACGACGGGTGATGCGTGTTTTCGGGATATCGCAACAAAAGCTTGGTATGCCCCTGTGGTGTGTGATGCGAAATCTCGCGGGTTGGTTTCCGGCACCAATGGGTATTTCTCGCCCTCAAAGGCCGTAACACTGGTAGAAGCCGCGAAAATGGTGGCGGGCGCGAGTGAAGCACTTGTGGAAAAACCGTCTTCTACCGATGAGTGGTACGATCCCTATTTGCGGTTTTTAGAACAGAAACGCTCCATCCTTCCGACATTGGGGTATGTTAGCCAGTCCATGACGCGCGCCGAGGTGGCAGAACTTTTGTGGCGTATTGAGGAAAATCCCAAGAATTTGGATGCCTATTCCGCAAAGTCTTTAAGTAAGAGTCCTTGTGTGCTGGCGGGTAAAAATGCCTCTGGCCCAGCCAATGTAGATATGCTTGCAGTGCAGCAGGAGTGGCTCGGTTGGTACAATGCAGAGCGAGCAAAGGTGGGAAGTCCGGCACTTGTGCTGGTGGCACCCTTGAATAAAACTGCGCAAACGTGGGCGGAGACTTCCAAGAAACGAGGGTATATAGATCACAAGCGCGGCAATAATGTGTATTACGATTACCAACGCATAAAAAACTGGTTTGCGGATCTTGGGGTAACCTTTTCCGGAAAGGGGACAACTTTCGGGGAAAGTATCGCCTGGAATGTGTACAGTTGTTCGTCGAAGGACTGTACGGACGACCTGACGCGCGCCATTCGTTCTTCCTTTAATTTCTTTGCGGGAGAAAAGGGGAAAGCCTATCGTCCTCATTACGACATGATGGTCAATAGTGCCTACAAACAAATTGGGCTTGGGGTCTCTGTGGACCCTGTATCCAAAAAATACTATCTGGTCACCCATCTCTCAACAAAAGTTGCGGGCGATGTCCTCCCCTATTGTACAGTTCGTGCACAGTAGTGTAGAATTGTTTTGTTGATCCCACACAAACACAATGCACTCTTACGTTTTACGCAGCATTTTTCTCACGGTGATGCTGCTCACCAGTCTTTTTTCCGCCAGAGCCCAGTTTATGCCCGAAGTCCCGGAGAATATTCTCCGTGGGTTAACGGGATACACTGCCTCCTATATATCGGGCGGAGAATTTGCCGGTGATATTCTTCTTGTGGGTGGCGTGCGCAGCGGTGTATATCAGAACGACATACAGATTTATGATGTGAGTACGAAAACGCTTGAACTGCCTGATGCGGGTGTGCTCAGTCTCGGTGCCCCTAGGGCGTTTCATACGGCAACGACCTTATCCGATGGTCGTATTTTGTTTTTTGGTGGCGAATCTGCCTCGGGCGTCTACGTGGATATTGCAGAAGTCTTTGATCCGGTTTCTCTGAGTGTGGTCCCTTTGCCTCTCACGGGTACGGATATTCCTGTCCCTGCAAGAAAACGCCATGCGGCGAGTTTTTTCTATATTTTTGGTGAGCAGGATCAGTATGTCCTCATCTCAGGAGGGTGTACAGCAACGTGTAGCGGTCTGTCAGACCGATTAAAAAGCACGATTATCTATTCGGTGCGGGATAAAACCTTTATGGCGGGTCCACTCATGAAAGAACCCAGGCAGGATCACCGCGCGGTGTATTTGCCTGCGGCAAGTGATAAGGGTGTCGTTATGCAAATGGGGGGAGGGGCAGCCCAGCCGGAACATTTTGATATTAAGAGCTTTACGAAGACTCCAGGAAGTGGACAGTTTGTGCAGGATGCAACCACGGCGGCACTGGTAGAAAATAACAGTATATTGCTGGGGACCGCTTCGGCCATGGCACCGATTTTTTCACAGGTTCCTGAAGCGACGGCTGCACTCTTGTCCGAGGATGAGAAAAAGGAATCAGAGTCGATGTCCGCGAAGCAGGCACTGGAGGATCAGCTCCGCGGTCTGGAGGCTATCGAAAAAAAGGTCGCTCATCTACGTCTGCCGGAAAAAATTACGACGGTGCGCGCAAGTGATACGCGCGGTAACTCGGAGACCTCAGGTGCCGGCTTTCGTCTCGGGTCAGATGCCTCTACGAGAACAGGTTCTGCTTCCGTGGGGGCAGCGGTTTCCTCGGCACTTATAGCGGCCCAGCAGGAAAAACTGGCATCACTTTTAGGTAATCGCTTCTCCGGTTCCGGAGCACGCTTACCAAGCAAGGCTATTCCCCAGGACTACGAGACCTCACTGCGTTCCTATCTCCTGCGTATTCCTCAGGCAGATGCGGACGTTCTGCGGCACTTGACGGTGGGAAGCCGCGATAGCGATGGTGATGGTCTTTCAGACGAGGTGGAAAACATGCTTGGATTAGATCCCTTCAAGCAGGATTCGAAAAAAACAGGGGCTTCTGATTTGGAACAATTTCTCGGGGCAAAGCCTGACACTCTGGGAATACCCGAGTGGCCTATGCTACCCCCAGTATCCGGCGTTTGCTCGGAAGGGACAACGCTTTGGGGGCGGGTAGATCCCAAATCAGACGTGGGTTTTTTCTCACAAGTGGGGACGGGTACGCGACTACAGTTTGCTGAGGCAACCTCGGATGAGGGAGGGTTTGTTCTCACAGGAACCACTATGGCAGAAGTGCCTGAAGGTGCGTCCATTGTTATACGAGCAGAACATGCTGGTGACTTGGTGTATTCAAAGGGACGCTCACTTATCAGAACGATGTGTGGTCGTGATGCGCTTGTTGTTATTTCCGCTGTGAGGCTCGAGGGAAATTTCCGTATCCTCGATGGAAAAGCGGCACCTAAATCCTTAGTATTCCTCCATTTTGATCGCGCGCTCTTTGTTGCTATGGCCGATGAGAATGGTGATTTCTCAGTCTTAATACCCTCTAGTATTACATCAAGTGTGGTTCAGCTAGAGACATGGGTTGTGCAGGGGGGCATAGCGGGGCCATTACAGACCTATACAATGACCATGCCGTTGCTGCGGGAATCTGCTGCAGAGGATCGTGTCCTTGGTCTTGAAAGCACAGATGAAGGGCAGCCATGGTTTTGGTGGCTTTATGTCCTGGGACTTTTCACAGGTCTCGCTTCCTTAGGCGCCCTCGGCTACTTTTTTATCCAGTCCTCCAAGGGGGATGCTACAGATAATACGCATGCATAGTGATGATACGCTTACGCAAAGTTTTCCGAAAAAAGACCCCGAGACTGGTGAAACACTGCTCTTTGTTTGTCATGGAAAAACCTGTGGGCGATCCTGCAGATTTCTTGTTGATCGGCTAGAACAAGTACGGGCAAAGGGCTACGCTGTTCGTGCTGAACGCACTATCTGTATGGACCGGTGCGAGGAAGGTCCAAATGTACGGTACGGCGACCAGATTCATACACATATGAACCCCATTAAGGTGTCGGAACTGGCAAAAAAAGTTGCGGGAAAAAAGTAAAATCAAAAAACTTAGTTAAGGTTAGTCAAATGCACTCCTAGGTAGGTAGGAAGACACGTGATGCGTCTTTTTGAAGAAGCAAGATATTTTTCGTGTTTTTCTGCTTGATTTTGACTATATGTAGTAGCAATTATGATAGGGAACACTACATCTTGTATGTACCTCGCAAATACGCCCCAACGTATGTGCAATCGCCCTTATTCTTTTTTGCCCCCATGCTCATGGCAGATGCTGTAGAACCGATACTCGCTCCCAATGCGGATCGTTTTGTGCTGTACCCCATAAAACACGACGCCGTTTGGCAACTGTACAAAAAAGCGGAGGCGTCTTTTTGGACAGCGGAAGAAGTAGACCTTGGAGACGATATGGCAGACTGGGCTCGCTTAAATGACGGAGAGCGTCATTTTATCTCTCATGTACTCGCGTTCTTTGCTGCAGCGGATGGTATTGTGAATGAAAACCTCGCCGTCAACTTCATGAAAGAAGTGCAAATTCCTGAAGCACGCTGTTTTTATGGATTTCAGATCATGATGGAGAACATTCATGCGGAAATGTACTCTCTGCTCCTGGATACCTATATTAAAGATCCCTTTGAAAAACGGACCTTGCTTGACTCTATTCATACCATTCCTTCCATTGCACGAAAGGCACAATGGGCACTGCGTTGGATTGAAAATGGCACCTTCGCTGAGCGCCTTGTGGCCTTTATGGCCGTTGAAGGAATTTTCTTCTCCGGTTCCTTTTGTTCTATTTTCTGGCTCAAAAAACGTGGTCTCATGCCAGGTCTTGCCTTCTCTAACGAGTTGATTTCTCGCGATGAGGGAATGCACTGTGAAATGGCTGTTTTGCTCTACTCTATGTTGAAAAACAAACTTTCAGAGGAACAGATTCATGCCATCGTTTCCGAAGCAGTTCTCATAGAAAAACAGTTCATCTGTGAGTCCCTGCCTGTGGATCTCATCGGTATGAATTCTCGTCTCATGAGCGAGTATATTGAATACGTTGCCGATTTTTGGCTTACACAACTGGGTGTGAGCAAAATCTATGGAACGGCAAACCCCTTCGATTTTATGCAGATGATTTCTTTGACGGGGAAAACCAACTTCTTTGAAAAGCGTGTTGGTGATTATCAGAAAGCGTCTGTGTATGGATCGCAGGATGCGTCTTTTGCTTTGGATGCCTCCTTCTAGGTTCTTGTTTCTTTACTCCTCTTTTTTCTTTAAACCCCCATGGAAATTATACGCAGTAGCGGTCTTCGCGAGCCCATTATGCTGGATAAAATTACCCAGGCCTTAGAACGTGTGCAGGGTGATCTCAAGGTTGAGCCGGTAGAAATTACAAAGCGTGTAGCTCTTTCTGTAGCAGATGGCATGACGACAGCGGCTATCAATAACCTGGTTGCGGAAACCGCAGCCGCCATGACCCCCATCCATCCGGATTATGGTATGTTGGCGGGTCGCGTTGCCGCAGTCTCTTTGCATCGCACAACGAGCGATAGTTTCTCCGAAACCATCGAACTTCTTTCGAACTACGTCCACCCCAAAAACGGCATGCCTTTCCCACTGATTGGAGAGGGTACGCGCGCCATCGTCAAAAAGTATGCGGCGGAACTGGATGCGGCCATTGATTACTCCCGCGACCTCACCTACGACTACTTTGCCTTTAAAACACTTGAGAAGGCATACCTCCTCAAAATGGACGGAAAGACCGTTGAACGGCCCCAGCACCTGCTTATGCGTGTTGCGGTTGGTGTGCATCATGATGATCTCGACAGTATTTTGCGTACCTACGATATGATGTCTCGCGGGTTATTTACGCATGCATCGCCGACCCTTTTTAATGCAGGAACGATGCAGCCGCAGATGTCGAGCTGTTTTCTTGCAGCAATGAAAGACGACAGCTTGGAAGGAATTTATGATACCTTGAAGCAGGTTGCACTCATCTCGAAGTCTGGTTCAGGACTTGCCGTGCATATTCACAATATTCGTGCAAAGGGTGCCTTTATTAAGGGGAACAACGGTGTTTCTGCCGGCATTGTACCGATGCTGCGTGTTTTCAATGAAACGGCGCGTTACGTTGACCAGGCGGGGAAGCGTCGAGGAGCCTTTGCTATCTATCTTGAGCCATGGCACGCGGATATTTTTGAGTTTCTCGATCTGCGAAAAAATCATGGAAAAGAAGAAATGCGCGCCCGCGATTTGTTTTACGGGCTGTGGATTC
Source organism: Candidatus Gracilibacteria bacterium CG17_big_fil_post_rev_8_21_14_2_50_48_13 (assembly GCA_002783265.1). Taxonomy (GTDB): domain Bacteria; phylum Patescibacteriota; class Gracilibacteria; order 1-14-2-50-48-13; family 1-14-2-50-48-13; genus 1-14-2-50-48-13. The sequence continues at coordinate 167,124 of PFFG01000004.1, forward strand.
CTGACCTTTTCATGGAGCGTGTAAAACAGGATGCAGACTGGGCCCTTATGGATCCAAGTGTCTGTCCAGGACTCTCAGATGTGTACGGTGATGCCTTTACAACTCTCTATGAAAAGTACGAGGCGGCGGGGAAGTTTGAGCGTGTGGTGAAAGCCCGTGAGCTTTGGTTTAAAGTGATCGAGGCGCAAATCGAGACGGGTACACCGTACATTGGGTATAAAGATGCTATTAATCGAAAGAGTAATCAAAAAAATATTGGCGTGATTAAGTCGAGTAACTTGTGTCACGAAATTTTTGAGGTGTCGACTCCCGACGAAACGGCGGTTTGTAATCTTTCTTCGCTGGCATTACCAAAGATGGTGGAGAATGGAAAATTTGACCATCAAAAACTGTACGAAGTGGCGTATCAGGCCGTCTTTAATATGAACCGGGTCATTGATCACAATCACTATCCTGTTCCGGAAACGAAGCGTTCGAATGAGCGTCATCGACCAGTTGGGCTTGGTATCCAAGGTCTGGCGGACACCTTTATTATGCTCCGCTATCCCTTTGATTCGGAAAAGGCGCGCCAGTTGAACAAGGATATTTTTGAGACCATGTATTTTGCGGCGCTGCATGCCTCCGCAGATCTTGCTCAGGTAGAGGGGCCTTATGAAACCTTCGAGGGGTCTCCTGCTTCTCAGGGTATTTTACAATTTGATATGTGGGGTGTTACTCCATCAAATCGCTGGGATTGGCAGGCACTGCGCGAAAAAATTGCGCTCCATGGTCTGCGAAACTCCCTGCTTATTGCACTCATGCCAACGGCGACAACGGGGCAGATTCTTGGCAATAATGAATGTTTTGAGCCCTATACCTCCAATATTTATGTGCGCCGTGTACTTTCCGGTGAGTTTGTTGTGGTCAATAAACACCTCGTGCGGGATCTAGAGGAACTGGGTCTGTGGAATGACCGCATACGGAACAAAATTATTGCCGGCGATGGATCTGTTCAGCATATCCCGGAGATTCCAGAAGATATCCGTGATCTCTATAAAACATCCTGGGAGATTAGTCAGAAAACCATCATCGATCTGGCCGCTGATCGTGGTGCCTATGTGTGTCAGGGGCAAAGTATGAATTTATTTGTTCGCGACCCGAATTTTGCAAAGATTACCTCGATGCATTTTTATGCTTGGGAAAAGGGACTGAAGACGGGTATGTATTATCTGCGTTCTCAAGCCGCAAGTCAGGCGGTAAAATTCACGCTTGACCAGGCGGAAAAGGTAGCGAACAATGAGGATACTTTGGAGCAAAACCAAAAAGATATGCTTTGCTCTCTCAATAATCCTGAGTCGTGTGAAGCCTGCGGATCGTAAGTCTATACAGAAAGCGGTGACCATGCCGACGGCAAAAGAGCGCGAACAATTTGTTCGCGCTCTTTTGGGTTGGTACGAAAAACATGGATCCGATCTCCCCTGGAGGAATCTGTCAAATCCCTATCTGGTGCTCGTCTCTGAATGTATGTTGCAGCAAACGCAGGTGGACCGAGTGATTCCTAAATATCATGCATTTGCCGAGCAGTTTCCTGATGTGGCGAGCCTTGCGCGGGCGAGTACGGGCGATGTGCTGCGCGCGTGGAGCGGGCTTGGCTACAATTCTCGCGCCTTACGCCTTCAAAAGTTTGCTCGGGAGGTTGTGGAAAACCATGGAGGGATAATTCCTTCAGATATTGCGACGCTTCTCACCCTTCCTGGTATCGGAAAATATACAGCAGGGGCGATTCGCACTTTTGGTTACGGACTCCCCGCAGCGTTTATTGATGTGAATATAGCGCGTATTTTGCATCGCGTCTTCTTTGGGGCAGAAGGCACCTATCCTGCCCTAAGTACACAAGAAACGGAAGAACTTGCAGCATATTTGGCGCCCATGACCTCTGAGGCCTACCCATACCATCAGGCTCTGATGGATGTGGGGAGAAAGTTTTGTACGGCACGAAAAACCACATGTGCAGATTGCCCACTGAAAACACAGTGTAGAGCCCGTATGCGATTTGAGGCTGAACCCCTGTATCTTGCTGAGCATCGCAAAAAAAATCGACGCACAAAGGAACCCTTTGCGCTTTCACAACGGTTTCTTCGTGGCCGTATCATTCACCTTCTACGCGAACATCATGAAGGGCTCGACTTTGCAGAACTGCATGCACTTCTGAGCGCCATACCTGTACCAAATTTAGAACGACTCCCTAAGGCTCTTCTCGATTTGGAAAAGGAGGAGCTTCTGCATCTGCGTGAAAATAGATATATGCTCTAGTAGAGCATATCCAGCATTTCCAGTTCCAAAGTAATGGTCTCATTAGAAGCGATGGCTTCCGGTTTTACGCCCGCGATACAACTAAGTATCTGATCATCATCCGTATCGATAAATTTATCGCCTCCAAGCGTCTCATCGATGACGTCTTTTCCTTGCTTCACCACAAGACAGCATGTCATACACGAACCAGCCCGGCAGGAATAGGGCATGTCAAAGGCGAGATCTTCCATTTGTTCAATAAGCGTTTGTTCCGCATTCGCTGGAAAAGAAAGGAGTTCCTTTCCGTCCGGTGCTTTTAATATCACATGAACCATAATATTTTTGAGTACTTGTTATGAGGCAGGAATATTTTGCCGTATGGTAACTTATTTTCCCCAACCCGCAATCTCTTTTGCATAGGTTGTCCAGAAACTTGCATTGGATTCAAAGGAAAAGAGGGAGAATCCACGTGCACCGTATTTTCGCGTCACAGCCACTTGTTTCATGGTTTCCTCCGCCGAGAAACTTGTGGTAGACATACCCACAACTATTTTCTCTGCGGGCAGCGTCGTGGTGAAATCTTTTACTAAGGTTTCAAATTCAGGCTTCGCACCAATCGTCCAATAGATCATCGGTGCAATAAAAGAAACGTAGTCACGGCGAACCCACTCTTTAGAATCCTGCAGATATTTATCAAAGGATCCGCTATTTTCATACCCCCATCCCCAAATGTCTTGATAATATCCTATAACGGAAGCGGAGAGTTCCTGGTTTTTTCCAATTTTTTGCATCAAGGTATGCATTTTTCCTATGAAACGGGTCAGGGTTCCACGACGCCACTGTGCCATATCGGCATAGCCGCCAATCTTTTTTTGTCGTTCAAAGCGAACAACATTTTCTGGACTCAGTCCCCAAAGCGGGCTTGGAAAACGAATATAGTCCATGTGAATGCCATCGACGTCATATTTTTTGGCAACTTCTGCAACCACAAATAAAAGGTGACGTTGGTATTGAAGATTCGTGGGATCTGCAAACACATAGTTCCCATCAAGGGGCATGGTCTCCCCGGCCGCATTTTTAATTTGCCATTCGGGATGTGTATTCAAGATATGTTTGACACTGCTAGAACTGTCATCGGGTAGGGATTTCCCTTTCCAGAGCGTCATCATATTCATCCATGCATGAATCTTTATGCCACGGGCATGTGCTTCACGTACTGCTACGGCGAGTGGATCAAAGCCAGGATTCTTCCCCAGTGTGCCCGTCAGTTCCGAAGACCACGGTTCATAGGAGGACGCATAAAACGCATCCGCTTCCCCACGAACTTGAAAGAATACGGTGTTGACGTTGTTTCTTTCAAGAGTGTCCATCACGCGGATGACATCTGCTTCTGTTTTATATTGCCACCGGGTCACCCAAACAGCTCTGGTTTCTTTCGACAGGTCCTGTGCATGGCTTGGCGAAACAAAGAGAAAGCAAGCAAGAAACAGTGCGGCTAGAACTTTTTTCATAGAGGTGCAGGGAAGAAAACAGGAGCGCCCCTATCTTGCAGGATGGAAGAAAGACAAGCAAGAAGAGTTCACATGGAATTTCTTTACAAGCTGCACCTGTGCAGTATACTGCCAAGCAACATAACGAACGCGTATGCAATATCCCAATTCGACCCCAAACGACGATGCAAATAAATTTGATATACGTTCGATGCGAGCGTCGTTGGAGAAAGCTTATGCGTCGTCGAAGGGGTTTCCCTCTCTTGACCGGGTGGCGCGAGAAGCACATGCGCCAAAGCTCATAGAGGAAATCATGATTCTCAGAAAAGAAATTCGTGACTTGTTGCGTGAAAAGAATGTGTTTTTAGAGGAAGCCTATACACAATTTGAACGCGCTCATGGTTCGCAAGAAGACTATGCAAAATTACAAACGAAAGCCCTAGGAAAATTCGAAGAAAATCCTGAGGAGCGTCTACGAGTGCGCCATAGCTTTGCGGAGTTAGAAAAAAATCGTCTACAGTTTGAGAAGGATGTAGAAGAGTATATGGGTCGTTATATTATCTCTGTAGTACAAACCCTTCATTACTTTCTCAAAGATCATCGGGAGAGTTTAGAAGAGATGATTCAGGCACTCGAGTCTGAAAACTATATCGTACCAACAAAAGATCCAGTCATCACCACCTTTTTCTTTCGACTGGTGGGTATTTTGCTGCTGTATGGTGAAGGTGAGCAGGAAACGACCTGGCTTCAAAGAATTTTTCTGCGTCTGCATGCATCCTCTGACGTCGCAAAGGGCTCCTTTGAAGAGCTTCTCAAAAATTTTCCAACACAGAAGGATCATGCCCGAACGGTAAGGCTTCTCATTGATGACCCAATGATCTCCATATTATGGGGGGAAGTCATTATGCATCTTGCCCCAGAGAACGCACCCAAAAGTGTCAATGAACTTGCAGAACTCTATACAACCAAGGGGCTCCACCAAGTTTTTACCAATAATTTGCGGCGTATCAGTAATTCCGCCACATTTCAGCCTGAAGATTTTCCTCGTTTTGATCGCTATCTGATAACCCTGGCGTACTGTGTCAATATTCAGCGTATTATTCGTGATATTGAATCCTCAAAGCGTCTGGATGAAGAGCTCGCTAAAAGCTGGAATGCCTTTCATGAACAAAAAAATCTCTTTGAAAATTTTGAAGAATTTTTAGGAAAACGAAGTGGCCAGCAGACGGAATTCCAAACGAACAAACCCCTCGCTAATGCAACCCTGCATGAGCTCCTTTGGAGGTCAAAGGAATTATTGGATAGCTTGTTTCGCACGTACCTGACGGAAGATAGAGACACACTTCGATTGGAGATGAGCAGCATATATGATGTTGTGGAACATCTCCGTATCCATATACTGACAGAGCTGGTCTTTGTTATAGCTCCACCAACAACCTAGAATTCTTTTTCTATGCACGTCGATGAAATCACATCTTTGCTAGCTTCGCAGCTACCCGAGGCGACCATTGTGGTCAAAAACCCTCTAGGTGATGGTATGCACTTTCACGCGCTTCTCATCAGTGCAGAGTTTGAAGGTATGCCGATGCTAAAGCGGCATCGGTTGGTCACAAACCCCCTTTTAGAAAAATTTAAAAGTGATGAGGTCCATGCGCTCAGCATAAAAACCTACGCACCCTCAGAACTCACGAAGCATACCGAAACTCTCAAAAAATTTGGATTACGCCCCGAGAGCATTAGTTCATAACCTCAATACAACCATGTACGAAGAAAAACTCGCTGAAATTCAACACCTTGTGTCTCATACGCCGATACTTCTTTTCATGAAGGGCTCTAAAGAGCAGCCACTCTGTCGTTTTTCTTTAGATGTCGTGCGACTACTACGACGGCACCAAGTAGATTTCGAAACACGCGATGTGTTGGAAGATGACATTCTACGAGAGGCAATTAAAGAGTTCTCCGATTGGCCGACGCTCCCGCAGCTGTATGTAAACGGAGAGTTCATCGGTGGACGCGATATTCTTATGGATCTCGATGAGTCAGGAGAGCTAGAGTCTGTCTTGAAGCAATAGACTACTTTCGCTGAAGCACATAGGTCCCTTCGCTGTGTTGTTCTGTGCGAGAGAGGAGGGTGAAATTGTGCCACTTGAAAAAATTGAGCATCGTATCTGGATGGTATACGCGTACCTCAATGAGCTTAATTTTTTCAGGCGGAATAAAGTGAATATATTCGTCAAGAAAATGCACGGTATAGGCTTCTTTGAATCGGAAGCTAAAGCGGAAGGTGAGAACACCAATACTTTCTTCGAGAAAATTCTCTAGTTCAAGGCTTCCGATATTGCGGGGTACTCCAAGCATATCCAGTGGATGGAGAACAAAGTTGATGTTGTTCTCGTCTTTTAAACGTGAAGCATATCGGTTGAACAGTTTGAGATCGCCAATCTTACTATTCGCTTCGCGGATCATACACTCAAAAATCATGAGGTTTCCGGGGAACATGACATTGTAGAGCGTATCGGCAATTTCCGTTTGAACCATATTGCCGATGGTGCCGCCGATGATGGCAAACACACCACGATCAAAATCTTTGAGCGTGTTTGCAACACGTTTGACAAACATAGGAGACACAATATCTTCGACCCAAAATTCAGTTTTGAAGGGCACATCTTTCATGGTCTCTTCCGCTAGTTGAATCATGACCTCGGAGGAATCGATACCAATGAAGGTAAAATCGTATCCTGCCTCATGCAGAATAGTCATGTAGTCTTTGTCAATGATGGCAGAACCGCAGCCAATACTAAAAATCGCAAGTTTTTCTTTCTTCTCAACATTTGCGGTGATTCCTTCTACAAAGGATTTTACCTCCCAGTCTTTTACGTCGCTGTTTGAGGCCGCGTTCACGTATTTGTAATACAAATTGCTTCCTTCGCCGAAGTACAGAAACTTCTGATCGAGATAGCGGACCTTCAAATTTCGCAGAAATTCCTGTTTAGACTCTTCTGGATTGTGGGCAAAAAATGGTTTCATAATCAGTGGAGCAACGAAGAAGGGAAAATCTACATTCAAATCTACTCTGTTTTTTTATTCTGGCAATACTGCGCCGTCGATACTGTTGTAGAAGAGGAACAGTAGCACTGTTTTTGAAAAACACCCAGACCCTATCGTGCTGTCACGCCAATGCGATAGATCATTTGCGCCATGCTACCCCGATTCACGGCGTCTCCGGGAGCCAAAACAAAGCGTTCTTCAAGCAGGGCGAGTTTTTCTGCCGTGGTCACGAAGGAATAATACCAGGCATCCTCGGGGACGTCGTTGTAGCTATTGCGTCCCTGGGCGAGTGGGATGTCGTTAAAGGTCAAAATTATTTTGAGCGCTTCTACTTTGTTGATAGTTTGATCAGGTCTGAAAAGTCTCTGACCCGTTGCATCAAGGCTACCAGGATAACCTTCCACGATGCCCGCTTCTTTTGCATAACAAACGTAGGGCGCAAACCACTGTTCCCCTACATCAGGAAAACAATCTTTATACTCGGATGCTTTCGGTGAAATACCTTTTCCTTCCAAGAGAATTTTCAAAAATTCTGCTCGATTCACTGCAGAGTAGGGGCGATAGGTACCATCACTATACCCCTGAATGACCCCTGAGGCAGCGAGCTCCGTAATAGGAATATAAAAGAGAGAGGTTTTCGGTACGTCAGGAAAGACTTTTGCGGGTGACGTGTTTGGACTCTCTAGGCCAGGCGACTGCACCGTTGGCTCGGGCTGAACCACGTTGGTTTCTGGCATGGGTGCAGGGGCCACGGGATCAGAGGTAAAAACTTGGTCCGTATTCGTTATAACACCGCTTGCGTTTTGATCGGGCGTAAAGGTGCTCGTAGGTTTCACTGCCGTTGCGAGGCGACCCACCTGCAATTGTCGCAAACCACTTCGCACGAGGGTATTTTCAAGGATTGCTGATCGTAGCTCCGCCACATTCCAATCAGGGTGGAGCGATTTGAGCAGTGCTGCCGTTCCCGCTACAAGCGGTGCTGCAAAGGATGTTCCCTCCGCAAGGAGATATTTCCCACTGGTGCCGGTGCCTGCCACCACAAGCTGCTCTCCGGGCGCGTAGAGGTCAACACAATCACTGCCTGTGTTAGAAAAGGTACTAACATTTCCTGTAGCACCTATGGACGCAACACCTAGGGCATAGGCCTTGTCTGCATCATCACAAATGGGAGAAACCTTGGTTGTGTTGAGATTCTTCCCATCATTACCAGCTGCGATGATGACAAGCACATTGCGGGCATAGGCATAGGCAAGCATATCCGTATACAATGCGTCGGTGCTGTCACTGGCAAAGCTGAGGTTAATAATACTGGCTCCATTATCCACCGCATAACGAATTGCCTGCTGTGCATGGGAAAGCTTTATATAATCTTCGGAGAAACTTGCATCCGCGGGGCTCGTTACCTGGAGATTCATAATGCGTACCCCTGGCGCGATGCCCGCTAGACCTTTGTAGTTATTGGCATCCGCTGCAATGACACTCGCGACCATGGTTCCGTGCGCATTGACTGGTTTTGTGATGGGTTTTTGTGCGACGAAATCCCAACCATATGCATCATCTACATATCCATTGTTATCATCGTCTTTTCCGTTGTTGGGAATTTCCTTTGCGTTGACCCAACTTTTCCCCATAAGATCATCGTGGGAGAAATCCACCCCACTATCAACGACGGCGACAACAACATCGGGATTCCCCATGGTTTTTTTCCAGAATGCACTGACATCGAGGCTGCCAAAGTACCACATGAGCTTGGTAAACTCATCTAGACTGTAGAGAACATTTGGTGTGATGGTTACAGGGACTTCCTGGGTCTTCATGCCACTGCTGGTGATCAGCTGTGTTTTCCCACTTGCAGCTGTCGTACTCACATAAAACGTCACCAGGGTATCAGTCCAGGCAATAATGGGCTGGCTTGTTCCACCAACAAGCACGGTCCCGACCGTCGTTCCAAAATGTTTCCCTCGCACAAAATAGACGCCTCCCATATCCATAATGGGAGCCAGCTCAACCAGCACGGGTACGGGACGTAGGACGACCTGAGATGGAGCCGTGACAAAATCGTAGGTTGAGGTCAGTGGGTCCAGAACGCGAATACTCACCGTGCCTATGGGTTGATTTTCCACCATAAGCCAAAGGGGCGCTCGAAAAGAAATGCGATTTTCTGTCCATTCGAGATTCGCTGCAGGAATATCATTTGTGTCACTCATACACCGCTCGCCAAAACATATCTGGTTTTTCCCAGCCGTATATCCTGTGCCGAATCCTTCCCCAGTTAAGGTAATGGTCGTCTGACCTGGATACACATCTGTGGGAGAGATGGCGCTTATGGAAGGAGCGGGGGGTAACTGATAGGTGAAATTCGGTACATCCGCGACACGCAGAGGAGACGCTCCAGAAATGTTGGATAGGAGTGGATCATAGGCCACAACGCGAAGAGTAAAATCCGTGACACCAGGCAAATAGGGAAGCCGAACAGAAATTGCCGTATCGCTCCAGGAGAGAATGTTAACACCTATCTTTGGATCAGAAAGACAGCTGTCGTTCACACAAATGGTGCTTTTTCCTTCCTCGAAGGTGCCAAAATGTTTTCCACCAAGAAAAAGTTCTGTGACACCAGGAACAACGATGTGTGAGCTTGTTTGCGTCACCTCTGGCGCGCCCATGGAAAACGTATAGCTGCCTCCTTGAAAGAGACTATTGGTTCCCCCTGGGTTTGCCACCACAACAGAAATGGTTCCAGAATCCGGGAGCTGCTGATAGGGAACCAGTATGCGAATGGTTGTATCGCTCCAGCTCCGAACGAAGGTACTAAAATTACTTTGCGTTGTACAATGCTGAGGCGAGAAACAGACTTGAGATCCCGCAAAGGGGGCCGCTCCAAAACCGCTGCCATAAATGTCCATCAGCACTCCTGGTGAAAGGCGGGATGGGGAAATAGAATCTATTCCGGCAGCCTGGGCTGCTGGCATGAGAAAGCACACAAGAAAAAAAACCGGAGCAAGAAGACGCAGCAACAAGGTAGAACGGGACATGGCAAGAAAAGTGGGCAACAAAAGTGCATCCATTGTAATCGCTTTCCCTGCCTCCGCAAATTGCTGCCCTTTCAAAAAGTGTAAACCTATGTCCGCGCAGCAGGTGGAACAAAGGCTTGGTGAAAATATCGTTTTGGATACCCGCCTTTCATGCGTTCAATGTTCCCATAACCAAACTGATCGACAAAATAGGGAACTTCTCGTCCAGAAGGCTCTTTACGATAGCCGACGAAGGTAAACCAGTGGTTTCCGGCTGCACTACTCACGGAGCTTGGATCGTGTATGGTGGGATTTTTTTGAATCCAGAAAATCGTCCCAGGCGGCAGTTTTTTTTCAGCTATCAAATGAGGTATGTACGTTAGGCAGTTTTTGCTTTCATCGAGGGAACTATTGGATTCAATGGGTTTTGCGGCATTGTTATCGCGAAGGTTGAACCCCCAGGTGCGCCGTGCCAGGTTAAAGGCGGTCATAAAACACCCGGCATTGATATTCCCTCCTGGTGACAGTTTTTCGCTGTAGGGCAGACTCGCATAGGTACTGGTTACTTTCTCGGTTTTTGCTTTGTGATCGCCCGTGTACTCCACTGAAGGAGCCTCATCATTCATCACTTCATCCACATGGGTACTGGCATCAACTCGAGTGCGAAGAATAGACCAGAGTCGTCTACGATCAGGATCGCCATCTTTCTTCGTTATGGTGAGCGAGGCAATGTCTTTCATATCAATACTTTCACCCGTGCTGCTCACAAATTTGATTGCACCATCTCCAAAGGTGCGCGTGTATTCTTCCTCATCACCGCCCGTACGTTTTTTTACACGAATACCCGTAATAGTAGGGTCCGGGAGAACTTGACTGAGAAAAAGACTTCGATCCATAAAATCCACAACTTCCTTTGAAAAGCCGCTGTAGAGTACCGCAATGGTGGAACCAACAGGAATATTGGTGATGTCTTTGATTCCTGTACTATCCATACAAAGGCGAAAGAGGAAACCGGGATTTTTCATCTCAATATGCTGCAGCACCACTGGCGCCGTAGAAGATTCCATAAGCTTGCGCATATCCGCGCCGGCAAACTTTTCCGCGATCATACTTTGTATCGTCTGCTTTCCTTCCTCTGGAGCGTTTCCATCCAGCAGACTTTTTACCGACGTAAAGGCCTCTACGAGCGGGTTGAGTTCACCAAGAAACCCATCGAGTTCCTTTGGCAGCATAGCGGCTTTCACTTGCAGCTTGAGTCCTGTGAGCCCATCTTCTATTCGGCCCGTAACGTTGTCTTTTAAACTATTGAGCTCTTCCTGCACACCCGCAAGACTCTCTTGTGTCTCTCGAA
>PFFG01000001.1 GCA_002783265.1 Candidatus Gracilibacteria bacterium CG17_big_fil_post_rev_8_21_14_2_50_48_13
TACCACCACCAATACTCACTGTGTTACCTGTGTTTGAAGTATTGCTACTTCCTCCACCGATTGTCAGTGTATTTGATGTGGAGCTACCTGAGTTACTGCTACCACCACCAATGGTAAGTGTGTTGCTACTGTTTTGGCTACCGCCACCAATGGTGAGGGTCGCAGCAGAAACTGAAGGAGTCAGTACCTGCATGAACATTGACAACACAAGGAGACCTGATGCGACTCTTCTCATGTGTATAGAAAAAGAAAAAGTAAGAACGAAAATGTGGAGTTCTACTTTTTATGTTTGTTTTGTAGCTCATACTTACCAGATTTATAACCTTTGTCAATGAATATATATATTTGTCAAACAAAGAAAAAACCTCACAGAAATGTGAGGTTTTTGCTGACGAAACGCCAGCTTGGGTCTACTACATACGAAACACCTCCATGGAAATTTTTTGAGATCCGTTAACAAACACTTGAACTGTAAAGGCTCCTGAACCGGGTGCATCTTTGCCTACATCGACAAAGATGACATTGTCAGTACCTGACAACGTTGCTTTGGTCATCCCGCTGCGGGAGACCTCCGCCGAATAAGTGTAACGATCTTTCAAGCTAATTTTTAGCTTGAAAGCGTCAGACTTATCTACATCCAGCCCATAAGCTTGGATGTAGCCCGAATCAGATGAAATATTTCTCAAACCCCAGAAAGAGGTCTGAGTCGTGGCACTGGGCACTGGCGTAGGCGTCGCTGTGGGCGCAGGCGTTGGTGACGCCGTTGCGGTAGGGGTCGGGGAAGGGGTCGGGGAAGGAGTCGGGCTAGCTGTGGCAGTAGGAGAAGGCGTGGGAGTTGCACCCACGGGTACCTTCTTAGCCACGGGCAGAACGATGGTGTTTCCACTTTGCAGCGTCACCGTCCCCTCTTGCTTGGTCTCGTCCACCAAAATGGTGGACCCCGAGATGGGGGCTTGAGACGCACAAGCAGACAAAGCAACTAACAAAGAGAAAGAAACCAAACCAACAAACAAATTCCGCATTACACTATACCTCAAAAATTTTTTTTATTCATTTTCGTCAGGACTCACCCGTAAAGGCGCGTCCGTTCTTTTTTTCTTCTCCTTTTCGTCAGGAGCAAGTTTCAGCAATCGCTAAAAATTGAACCCGCCCTTGAAAGGCGGAAGTAAATCCACCCCTCAGACCGCTCCTTTCAACCAGTTTCCGTATTGTATCGGATTCCTCTGGAGAGCTTCTAAAAGTAGACCCAATTTTTAATGATCGCTTCATCCTGCCACCCAAGGGTGCTGGAGAAGACGCGGTGATAATACTCGACTTTGAGAATCTGTCAAATATTTTTTACAACTTTTTTTACAAAACGTCTATTTCGGCTCTGGATGCTACTTAGCGAATGTTGTTGAGAAAGACTGCGTAGGCATTTTTGACCGGTGCACCCGTGTTGCGATCCACCACAGAGAATGCATGGTAGGGCCAAAGCTTCTCCGAAATGCGCCCCATAGTAATAGAAGAGCCGGGGGTATAGGCTATGGGCGCGTAACCCGCCGTCCCGCGATCGGCCAGCGCATACTCACCCACCAGCTGATATTTTGGATCCAGTAGAGAAAGCGTGTACTCACCCGTTTCCGCATTTTGCTCGACCTGCACCAGATCCTGAAAGGTGGACGTCATGGAAACCTGATAATAGGCGTCCGAAAGATCATGTTCAAAATGATCCCACGCGCTCTCCCGCGCAGCAAGCTGCTGGCGCATGCCCACGTCTGACGTGCTGCGTACCTGAGGAAGAGACATAAGAAGCCCCGCTCCCGCCACCGTGCCCGCCGTCCCGAGAGCAAGCATTTTCCTCGTGAATGCAGATTTCGTTCTTGCAATCTTTTTCTTCGCCGTCTCCTGCTCTTTTTTCATATCATCCACAAAGAGCGTGAGTTTTTTCTTCTCAGGTGGAAGTTTAACCTCCTCTGCATAGAACACCTGCTCCTCTTCCGGCACACCCTGTACAAAGCCCTCAGCCTGCAAATACGCAGCATATCGAGCGTCCTGTACCTTTTTTGCCGTCTCCTTGCTCGTTGCACGAGTATCCAGAGCTCTTGTTATTTTTTCTTTTGCATCAAGAGCCACGTCCTGCACTGTTCCAAGAGCATGTTTGCCATGCTGGACCGTTTGCTTCAGTGCCGACGACGCTGCCTTTCGTAAACGACGAGAAACTTTTCGTTCCTGTTTCAGCCGCTCCCGACGAGCTCTATAAGACCCCATATTCGGTGTCTCACCTTCTTTTGGCGTATGCGACTCCATAGACATCAGAAAAAATGTATCGCTTAAGTATAGCGTACCTTTTGTGTATTTCCTAGTTTTTTCCTAATACAAGGTTGTCTGTCCCACTTTTTGCCCCTCCCGCGTCAGGACGACCAAATACTTTGGCAACATGTGCCGCTCGAAATCCCGCACCATCCGAAACCGCCCATCCCGCGCAAAGCCGCGCCCCGCCTCTTTTTGCTCCGCATCATAGAACTGCACAATAAACTCAGCATCCGGCGCATACTCCGCCGTAACCGTCAAACGCTGATAGCGCTTGGGCTGGGTCTCCACCTGAACAGCAACCTCGGCAGCTGGAAGTGCAACTTTTGCCGCAAGAACACTGGAGGGCAGGGAAGTGTCCGGCCGAGTGGCGTCAGAACCGGAAAACATCTGCACAACGCGATCTGCTGACCCCTCATCACGTAATTGTAGAGCCGCAGCCGCAAGCAAAGTCAACATAACGGCAGAAAGGTGTTTCACCACCCGTGATTGAAAGGTGGCTAAGGATTGTAATTCCTGTTTCGAAGGAACATCGTTTGACGTGTCGGGAGAAAGCATAGATCAAAAAAAAGTCGCTCTGATAGTACAAAAGCGACTTTCCCTGTACACCCCAACATCACCAAAGCTCTTGCCTAAGAGTATTTTCCCCGTGCAGTGTTACATGACATTCTGGTTGTACACCGTGATATGCCCCTGAGCCTTTCCCTTATCGTCATAGACACGAATTTCCAGAGAACGCGTACCTGGATCGGCAATCGTCACCAACAGAGAGGGAAACTCCATGACACTATTCGTCAAAACCGTTGGATCTGCGCTGCGCTCTTCCACACGGAGCTTCCAGCCTTTCTTCGCTGGATAGAGATAGAAATCTCCTTGAGCATTTTTCCAGAGGCGCAGTGACGAGAAGGTTTCCACCAGTTCATCGCTGCTCAGGCTCAAATTCTGACGTGCGAGGTATGCACCAAATTCCTGCTGAAGTGTTTGCTGCTGTGCCCAAGACTGTACATCAAAGGCGGAAATTTCCTGCACCGTACGCTGCACCACACCAGAGCCAACGAGGGCCGCACTTCCTGCAACAGCCATGCCGACGGTCGCAAGACGCATTTTCTTGGATACAGGACCAAGAACAAAGGAAAGATTCTCACGTATTTCCTCATACAGATCAGACCACGTTGTTTTATTGACGGGCGTAGGCGCAACGGGGGAGACAGGTGCCTGTGCGGTAATTTCCAGCTCCTTCAGTGCCTCCAAAACTGGAGCCATGGCTCGTTCAAAATTGACCTCAAGTGCATAGGGTACTTCCGGAAGAACGGGAAGACCGCGTCTCTTGGCTTCCAACTCATACTGCGAGCGAAATCGTGGAATCGTGGGAAACTCCAGTTCCTCCAGGATATCTGCATCACTCAAACAGTCGAGAATACGCATCGTTTTCCCCGTTTCTCGATCGTAATAGTAGGGGGAGTGATCATTTTCCGGAATCTGCATGGGCGCCACCTCTGAGGAATTTTTATTCATATATGATGTTTATGGGATGCGTCAAATATTGTGCGCGCTTTTTATTATATTTTTACAGTTCTGTCAAGACATTGTCTGCAGCTACTTTCCATCTTCAACAGCACGCACACCAAAGTAGAATGCTATCACCGTTATCACCATGGAGCTCATGGTTTCAGGCACGGAAATCCCTGCAAACATCTGCAGAAACATGGCAATAAAATAGACCGTGAGCGTTGCAAGCGTAATGATCGAGCGCACCGTGCCTTTCGGCAGACCAAGGGGCCAATACTGCCGTCCATGTTTTTTGTGTTTCGCCATAGGTTGGAAAAAAAGGTAGCCTAGTATAGTACCAGAAAGTGATCCCATGAGCAACGACGCCTTTTCGTTGCAGGAGAACGCTCCTCTGGTAGAATGGTCCTGCAATTTTTCCGTTTTCTATGATCAAGCAGCTTCTTCTCGTCGTTCAAGGCGAGTTTCACGATATTGAGTTCAAAAATATGGTCACCGACCGCGTTGCTTGGTTTAACCTGCAAACAAAGGAAGCGGACGCACCAGATGTCCGCTCAAAAACACGCCTGGATGCCGAGGACACCATAAGCATTCTTTTAGAAGGGCGAGAGGAAGATCTGGAGTACCTTGGTGCAATTTTTGCGCGTGGCCCCCTCACGGCGCATATTGTACACACCACATGGACCTATCGGGATGCGCCAAAGCAGGCTACCCCCAAGGGAAACCCGCCTGCTCAAGGCACGCCCCATAAACGTCGTCGCCGTCGTCGTAACCGAGGACGAAATCTATGATTATTCCCGTTCTCCTCCCTGGCTTCGACTGGGAGACACCTGCCTTAGACGCGAAAGACCATCCCGACGTTTTTCACCACCTTGTGCGCGTACGCCGAGTAAAACCCTCACACACTCTGCGTCTTTGTGATGGGCACGGGCGTGTTCAGCTCCGTACCATCGCGAGTTTGACCAGAGAACAACTGGTTTTGGGTGAAATACTTGAAGACTTCACCGTGCCAGCGCCAGAAGTAACCTTATGGCTTCCACTGCTCGAAAAATCCTCACTGGAGGAAGCCCTCGCGCTCTGTGCGCAGCTACCCCTGAAAGCCCTTCGTTTTATCATCACGGAGTATACCAATACGAAAGAAGCTCTACCAGAAAAGTACCGACGGCGAGCATTGAGCATTGTAGAATCCTCCTGCCTGCAGTCAGAACAGGCGTGGATTCCCGCCATCACCTGGGAACCGCTGCCCCTGACATCCCTAGATTTCTCCCAGGAGACCTGGTCTGTTTCCATAGAACGCACGGATAAAAGGCCGACACGTGTGCCTGCTCTGAACGTCGTCATTGGGCCAGAGGGCGGATGGAGTCCAGCAGAGCGTGATTTCTTCGGGCAAATAGCCAAAACCTACCCGGATTCTGTGCATCACATCAGTCTTGGCCCTACTATTCTCCGTGCGGAAACTGCAGCTTTTCTGTCTCTCTGGAGCGCGCAACCTTAACGAAAGCTCGCGAGCCGAAAGACCTCCGTATTGTAGGGCTCCCGGGTGACATCCCATGGGCGGAAGGTCGTGTCTGTGTTGGCGTCAATACCATCGATCCCTGAAAACTCCCGCCCTTCGAAGACCATATCGCGAAGATGGGCATATTTTGCACGAAGTACCGTATTGTCTTCTGCTATTGCACGAAACCGCTCTCCATGCAGAACATACATGGCAAAGGTTTCTGCAAAGTCCTCAAAGGGGTCCTGCTGTGCATAGCCTGAGACAAAATCCTGGGGAACGGCATCCCGTAACTTTGTCGTATCCGTGCTCCAGCTCAATCGGTAAAACGCGAGACTCGTATCGCCAAGATACACGGGGGTTTTACCGTCCATGAAGGTACTGGCTCCTCGTTCCATATTGCCCTGGAATACACCCATATCCACCACATGACCTAATTCATGAATGGCAACTGCAACAAGCTCTGGATCTGTCACTCCAGCCGTACGCAAAATCATCACGTTGGCCCCTGCAAGGCCGCGCGAACCCGTGCGGGATTTCTTTAACGTCAGCGTGGAGAGTTGGTCGACAAAAGGCGCAGGAAACTTCGCAAAAGCCTGAGCGAGCAGCGTATCGATGCGCGTTTTTTCTGTTTCGCTAAACTGTTCCGTTGTGTCCTGAAAAGTCACGTGATCCACCATCGCCGCCAGGCGAGTTGTCCCCTGAGGAACAGAGTCGCTTTGAGGTAAGGACTCCGTCTGGGCAGGCTGCACGGAAATAGACGATGTCCGTTTGGAGACAAAGGTGCTCAGAGGAGCAAAAATGTTGCGGAGCGTTGAACGGGTATATAGTGAAGAAACATCACCCGTTGCAGGGCTAAGAACAACACTTTGCGTTGAAACGGAGCGCTGCGCTGGCGTCGTGTCCTTCGCCTGTGCGTACAGGGCCGTAAAACTTGCGGCAATCAAAAACGTCAAAAATACAATTCGTCCTCGCATGGTTTGCGGAAATGGAATATTGGACGTGTATTTTTGTTCTTGTCAATTCACGTATAAAATACTACTTAGTTTCTTTTTGTCAACATTACAAAAAAGCCCCTCCCGTGAGGGGCCAGGCAAGGATATTCTTATGCCTCTATTGCAGTAAATCCTTCAAACCCGCAAAGGGCTGCTGCGTGTCTTCTTCTTTTTCAGCGGACGATTGCATCGGCGTCGGCGCATGACAGTCTTTTCTTGCGCATTTCTGCATAATGGGCAGGCCGAGCAAAATCTCTTCCCGGAGCCACATGTCCAACGGCAGACGTGCTTTCGCCGTATCAACAGCAAAATCCTGTTCTTCCTCTGTGCCAGGAAGGCCAAAGAAGACAGGCATAGTTTTTTCTACCAGAAGTTGATAGGCATAGGTGCGAAGACAGGTATGACACTCCAGCTCCAGATCAGCCGACAAATCGGATAAATAGACCTCAAAACCACCCTCGACCCGCAGCATGTGCACCGCCGCCGTTATATCACCCCGAAGAGCAACCAAATCATCGGCATCAAAGAGATCCTTAGCGTTTGCAACCTCAATAGTATCCTCTCCGGCAGTGCCGACGGGCGCCCCCAGTAGATGTTTTATAGAAAGTCCGAGCATAGATTAATCTTGGCTAAAGGACCACAAGAGATAGAGAATATTGCGGAAAAGACCAATAAAATTAATAAAGAGCCCCATAGCAGCGGCTATATACATGGAGTCCGGATAATGCTGCTTGATCATCTGCATATCGTAGGCAGTGAAGCCTGTGAAAATCAGGATGGCCACACTGGAGAGTATCATTTCCAGTAACTGACTTCCCAAAAAAATATTCACCATGCCCACAACGATGAGAGCAATAACGGAGACCATGAGCATGCCGCCCCAGGAAGAAAGGTCTTTTTTTGTCACACTCCCAAAGACCGCCGCAGCGGCAAAGACACAGGTTGCAGAAAAGAACGCCTTGAAAATAAGCCCAATCCCTGCCGTCATGCCCACAAGCAGGAGAAGTGGAGCGAGGCTAAAGCCCATAAGGAGGGTAAACAGCGTGAACAGCAGGTAGTTGAGAGGAGATCGCTCCTGCCACATATGCGTCGTGAAGACAAGCACCAGCGTCACGGCGAAGGACCCGAACATCACGAAGGGGTTGGTGAGTATTGATGGATTCACAGAAAAGAGGGCAAATCCCCCATAGGACCCAGCGGCACTCATCAGAAGTGCGAGGGCAAAGAACAGAAACACTTTATTCACAAAGGCAGACCGATCTGCCGATGCAGGAGTCATTGCGGAAACAAATGGTTCCATAAGAAAAGGTGTGAGGTAAGTGATAGGCCTATTCTAAAAGGAGCTCTGACCAGAGTCAAGCACGCTCCAGAGGGAGGCGAAGTTCATCGATAACCTGGGAAAGGGCGGTCATCTCAGGTCCGCTCAAGCGGCCCAAAACAAAGGCGGACAGATCCGTGATGGGATGATCAGGCTTGATGCCAAGCCGTACACGTGCGACGGCGTCTGTGCCCATTTCCTGGACCACAGACCGCATGCCGTTATGAGTGCCCGCCGAACCCGACTCCCGAAAACGCATGGTCCCCAGAGGAATATCAATATCGTCGTAGATAATGGTCACATCGGCGGGCTCCAGTTTGTAATACTGCAAGGCTGCCTGTACGGCCATCCCGCTTCGATTCATGAGCGTATCGGGTTTGACTAACAAATACACCGTATCGCCAAGGGGCATGCCCGAAACCCAGCCATGCAGTGACGTGTCATGGGTAAACTTCGGAAAACCGTATCGCTCAGCAAGGGCATCCACGGCAAGAAATCCCGCATTGTGGCGCGTCATGTCGTACTCTTTGCCGACATTGCCCAGTCCGACGATTATATGCTTGTTCATAAAGAAAAATAACGTTCCAAAATTATTTGTGCAGCCAGGGAATCTAGTCGCCCTCCAGGAAAGGGAACTCCTGTTTCCAGCTCAATATCTTCTGCTTTATTTTTGGCTTCTGCAGTCGTCACATGCTCATCCACGGGATGCACGGCAAGGCCCAGACGCTTCAGGAGGAGTGTCACGGTTTCAAAAGCCTTGGTCATAGAGGGAGAAGGTTCCGGTGGTACCCCCACCACAACATCCCGAATGCCGGGTTCATCCTTTAACATGGTCCGCAGTTCCTGCTCAAATGTTGCAAGGTTTCCCCCCCAATGTATCTCTGGCCGGGGAAATGCTACGGTACCAAAAGCGTCGCTTATCGCGACGCCTATGACCTTTGATCCTATATCAAAACAAAGAATTTTTTGCCGCATAGACTTACGCCTCCGCAGTCACGTGCACAAGAACTGATGCCTCAACACCCTCGGCAAGATGCAGTGTAACGGTAACGTCACCTTCTTTCTTGATCGGCGCCATATCGATGGAAGACTCAGAAACGTCCACCTTGTATGCAGTTTTGATGGCTGCGGCAACATCCTTCTCGCTGACAGAACCGTAGAGTGCTCCCTTATCGGAAACCTTCACCGCAATGGTGACCTCAGCACCTGCAAGAGATGCCTTGAGCTCCTGTGCCTTCGCAATAATGTCCGCAAGACGCCCCTGTTCCTTATCTTTACGCTCAAGCGCAATTTGCTGTTCCTGGCGCGTTGCAATGCGAGCAAGCCCCTGGGGAAGCAAATAGTTCATTGCATATCCCTTTGCCACATCAAGAACATCGTGTTTGTTGCCAAGTCGTGCAATTTTGTCGGTGAGAATCACTTTCAGTTTCATAAACGGTGAGAAAAGAAAAAATGTAGAGTGAGCAGTTTTAGAAGGCCAGCATAGATCCCAGCCACTGCATGAAGTTTTGAACACTAACATCACGCAGCTGTTTACCCGAGGACTCATACCATGTGTCCGCATAGGCAAACCGATCTTTTGGTGTTACTAGGTTTTGTATATACACATTTTTTATCTTTTTATCAACGGCAAAATAGTTTTTTTGCTGGAAAAGGAAGATTGCGGGAATTTCCTCATGAAGCAAGCTGGCAATTTGTTCAATTTGCGACTGGCGGTTTTTCATCAGCTCATCTTCGGTAAGATCAGCGCTTGGCTTGCGCATGGATTCCAAAATCTTATCGAGGGTGCTGTTTTTAAAGTTCGAAAGATTCAGACCGGAAAGTTTCGCTGCGCTCGAATGCCAGTAGGGGAATATGTCTGCATCGTAGCCCAGGTCCTGACCGATGATCATGACATCGTAATCACGACTTTTCACGATACTGCGCAGTTCATCGGGTTCAACCTCCGACACCTCAGTTTTCACGCCAATATTGTTCCATGCCTCAGCGATGCGCCGGGTTGTTTCCGTTAAATACGATGGGGAACTGAGCGTCACCATGCGAAGGACAAAGGTTTCGCCCTTCGCATTCACACGATATCGCTTGTATTCTGCGAGGATGTCATAGACGAGGCGCCCATCCAGCACGGCTTCCTTGGTCATTTCCTCAGTCACTTCATCCGCCTTTATCTCTGGCAAACTGGATCCAGAGCCGCTTTCCAAGGTTACACCAGAACCACTGGTTCGCCCTTCACGCATGGTCGTTCCCGATAAATACTGCTTCCAGAGGCCTACCTTCTTTGCTGCCACTTGTTCATCTGTGGGCATTTTCCAACCTGCGTCAAAAAGACTCCCCTGGGCGCGATCAGGAAAATATTGCGTCTTCCAGGAGTCGTCATTGCTGTCTGGGAAAGGAGAATTCACCTCCCGAAGAAATGGATAGGGGGAAATAAGTTCCTCACGATTGACGGCAAGAGAAAGCCCCATACGCGTCTTCACATTCACCAGTGTTTCATTTTCCACATTTAAATAGGCTGCGTAATAACGCGGCTCGTCGATTTCATAGAGATCAAAACGCTGCATGGCCTGCACATCCGCTTGATTTTCAAAGGGCACACGTTTCATGGCCACCAAAGATGTTTTATTGGCCAAGACCTGCTCGAAGGTCGGATAAAACTGTAAAATGATGCGATCCAGATAAGGCGTCGCCGCGTAGTACTCATCATTACGGACAAGAGTCACAATTTGCGCACCATCCGCATTGGAGGAAAACCCTTCTTCGATTTTAAAGGGACCAGAGCCAATAGGTTTGAGACCTGCGGGATCCGATTTCATTTTTGCCACGGGTACCTTTTCCCAAATATGTTTCGGCAAAATGCCCAGCATCGTCGCTGTGGGAAAAAACACATAAGAAGTGGGCAATTTAAACTGGACCGTCTTTTCATCGACCTTGGTGACTTTCACCCCTTCAAAGGCAGATTTCAGGAGCGCATTGGAAAACTCCGGATCCATGAGCAGGGAATAGGTAAAGACCACATCGTCTGCCGTCACCGGTGTGCCATCATGCCATTTTGCATCAGGATGCAGGCGAAAGACGAATTCTTTATAATCATTACTTGCCTGGAAGGTTGCCAGATCAGGCACAATTTTTTTCTGTTTCGGGTCGTATTTCGTGAGGCCGGAATACACAAGAGCAACCACGTCCGGCTCCGCGGGGTTGAGCTGCGCGAAGAGCGGATTGATGGTGGAAATATTTCCTACAATACCTTCACGGAATGTTCCTCCTGGAATAGGTTGTTCATAGGAGTTGGCCTGATAGTACACATACCCGAGGAGACCTGTCGCAATGAGCAGCACTGCGAGGGATGCACGTAAAAGAAAACGTGCTGAGAACGCACCGCGAATGGATGAAGCCATAGATTAGCGAACGAATGCAAAAGCCAACGTGTTCAAAACAAGTAACACAGCGAGCACAATAGTCGCCAGAAAAAGAAATTTTTCAGCGCCACGCTTTGTGGAATACACATTGCCGCTTCCACCAAAGGTTTCGGAGAGACCAACACCTTTGCTTTGCAACAAAATGGACACAGCCAGCGTGACTGCAAAGACGATTTGAAGGACAATCAAAAGAGTTTTCATGTGGGCGTTACGCTCTATAAATACAAAGTTCCGCCGCCATATTACCTAGGCTTTGCGGGAAACGCAAGCCTTTAGATGCGGCCCTGCACAGAAAGAAAACGTTTGGGATCTTTACCGCGAATATGCACACAGTCTTTGTGATGGAGACGAATAGTATGCTGCGTGCTTATGTAGGCCACCAGATCCGTTGCAGGACAGGAGGCAATTTTTTGGTCACAGCATTTGGCCAGGGCATAGGGAATTGCAGGATCTCCACCAACAATGTAGGCCTTTTCTCCATATTGTTTTTGTTCTGGCCGTACCACCGTCGCCTGAAGAATTTTTCTATCAGGACCAAGCCGCAAATCCGGGTAGATTTTACGGACCACCGATAAGGCCGTGGTGGCACTTTTCCCAACCTTCAGTAAGAGTCGTTCTTTCCCCGAGATTTTCAACTCTCCATCACCAAGCAAAGCATCCAACTGGGACATGGAAGGATCTAGCGGCTCTTTCCCGACACTTGCCAGGGCCTGATCCACCAGTTTGCGTCCTCGTTCTATAAAGGTCTCCCGCTGTGCTTCACGTAAAAAAGCTTGAATACGTGATCGGGCATTAGGCGTTTTCGCATAGAGGAGCGACGTGCCCGTGGGTTTGTGCGAGGCCCTAGTCACCACTGACACCACATCACCGGTTTTGAGCTGGTAGGACAAAGGTACCGCCTTCTCATTTACCGTCGCGCCAATACAATGGTGTCCCACTTCCGAGTGAATCGCATAGGCAAAATCGAGGGGTGTCGAGTGACGGGGCAGGGCGACGACATCGCCTTTGGGCGTGATCACAAAAACCTTATCAATGATACGACTGAAGTCCGTAGAGTCATCAGCAGGGATACGGCCAATACGCTTGAACTCACGGTTTATCATGGCCAGTTTCTGTTGCCAAAGCTCACCGTGATCCGGTGTCGAGGACCCCATTTCCTTATAGGCGCCATGGGATGCAATACCATACTCCGCCACGTCATCCATGGCACGAGTGCGAATTTGAATTTCTACAGGCAGCATGTCATTGCCTGGATACATGCCCGTTACGGCCGTATGAAGACTCTGATAGTTATTTGACTTTGGCGACGCAATATAATCTTTCATACGTCCTGCAATTGGCGGAAACTGCTCATGGACATACCCCAAAAGCCTGTAACAATCTTCCTTCGTATCCACCACAATACGCAGTGCAAAAATATCGTACAGCTCAGCAGGGTGATCAAAATGCTTCTGATGCATCTTGTGTGCCGTTGAATACACACTTTTTATGCGTCCATAGATTTTACCCGAAAGCTTATGGTGTTGCATCAGTTGTGCGATCTCCTGTTTACAAACAAGAAGAATATCCGGGTGTTCTTCATTGAGCAACTGGAGGTCTGACGCAGTTTTCTGGTAGAGTTTCGGATGCAAAACGCGAAACGCCTCATCTTCAATGCGTACCTTGAGCGCATAGACACCAAGCCGTCCCGCAAGTGGGGCATAGATTTCCAACATTTCTTTAGCTAGGCGAATTTGTTTTTCGCGTGCCGTGCCTTCCAGCGTCAGGAGCCCAGACATGCGTGTTGCTAACTTGACGAGAATGACACGCACGTCCTCCGCAAGAACGAGGAGCATTTCCCTGAGTTGCATGACTTCTTCCTGTGTATCCGCATGAAGGCGGATCTTTTTCAGCTCCGTAAAGCGCTGCACCAGATGGGCCGCAGCTGGTCCAACACGCTCTGCCAGGGTTGCTTCCGTAAGACCACAGGACTTGATGGTTTCATGCAGAAGCATGACTTCCATAGTCATCACATCGGGTTTGATGAGCAGGAGAAGGTCAACACTCTGCATGATATGAGAAAAAAGCATGTCACCATTGCGGCGCACATGCCCGAGGCTTGTGTCATAAGCAACGGCAAAAGCACGTTCGAGTCGCGCATACATATCATCGGTTTCCTTGGATTTTTGATGCCCAAGATACTTCACCATCTTATTGTAGACGCGCTCCAGATGTGGAGTGTATGCAGCTTGGTTCATGGAGCAGAGAAAAGTGCTAGCTGTATCATAACAAAGTATTCGTTCCCGAAGCAAATTTTCCTTCCACGCCGCCTCATCTCTATGGTAGAGTAGGCGAGATTTTTTGACCGCCCTTATGCGCCTTGCTTTCTTTCATGATTTTCTTCTTCGTTTTGGAGGAGCGGAACACGTGTTGTTTACCATGGCAAAAGCGTACCCAGAGGCGCCAATTTATACACTATTCTGTGATTTCGACGGTCTTAAAGCCCGTTATCCTGAGTTTGCCAACCGCATACACGTGCACCCTAAGGCGCAGCGCGCCTATAAGCTGGGAAGAAAAATACCCCTGATCGGCAAACAAGTCTCCAAACTCTTCCTCCCGTACTATGGGCGCTGGGTCGAGGAAATAGATTTTTCTGACTACGACACGGTGATTGCAAACAGTACGGCCTGGGGCCTTGGCGTGGTAACACCCTCATGGACCAAACTCATTGCCTATGTACACAGCCCAGCGCGATATCTCTGGGATTACTACCCTGATTACAAGCGTGAACTTGGAAGTAAGGGACAAGGATCGCTTCGGGACACCCTGCTGACCTACAGTCTTTCACGGCGAAGGCTTGAAAACCGCGTCAGTGCGGATCGCCCTGACGCTATTCTCTGTAATTCCACACTGGTTGCGGATCGCATTGCAAAGTTTTACAGACGCAAGGCAACGGTCCTCTATCCCCCCGTCGATATAGACAACATTTCCTGCACGGGTGCGTCGCCGCAAAGTTATGCACTCATACTTTCCACGCTCACCCCGTATAAGAACATTGATAAGATTCTTTCCTGGTGGGGAGACAGAGAAACCAAGCTCCTCATAGCGGGTGACGGTCCAGACCGTGAGCGACTTAAAAAACTTGCTGGGAAAAATGTGACCTTTCTTGGATATGTCAGCCAGGAAAAAAAGACGACGCTCTTAGAAGAGGCGCGCCTACTTTTCTATCCCTCCATGGAAGATTTTGGCATTGGCCCCATTGAAGCCATGGCTGCAGGAAAACTGACCATTGCCCTGGGAAAGGGTGGGGCATTGGAAACCGTTACTGATGGGCAAACCGGTATCTTTGTGACTGATTTATCTCAAAAATCTTTGGATCACGCATGGGAAAAGTTTTGCACAATTGAGAAAAACTATACGGCGAACCATCTTCGAATATCTTCTGAACGTTTTTCCAGAAATTCGTTTCTTCATTCACTTTCTTCCTATATCGATGCTAGTTAGCAAAAATCGATCCGGAAAAATCTGGATGTTTCTTCTCTCATTTGCGCTCCTCTGCGCTCTTGTGGGAAGCCTGTACGTTCATGCATGGAATTTAGGCGTAAGCCCTATGGGTCTATTTAGCGACGAAGCTTCTATAGGGCTCAATGCAAAGACCATTGCAGAGTATGGGACAGATGAGTTTGGAACTCCAACACCGTTGTACTTTCAAGCTTTTGGAGAGTATAAAAACCCCGTTTATATCTATGCACTCGCTTGGTTACTCCAGTATGTTCCTATGAGTGACATCAGTGTCCGAGGGGTCAGCTTTCTGTTTTTTGTTGGTATTCTTCTTGTCTGGACGATCTTTGCGGAACTGTACTGGAAAAACCGCGGACTCACGGTCCTCCATGTTCTCATGCTAGGGGCATCACCGTGGCTATTTTCTCTTTCACGAGTAAGCTTTGAGGCAATTTCGTTCGTTTTCTTTTATGTTTCGTTTCTTACAGTCTATTTTCTATTATATATTAATAAGTTTAGAAGTTTTATTTCGGTTATTTTGCTTTCCGTTCTTTGCGCGGCTTTTGCTGGTATCTCCTGGTACTCCTACTCCACAGCACGGCTTCTCATTCTTATCAGCATATTTGGGGCATGTACACTGTTGCTTCTCCAACGTAAACGTCTTGCCCCTCTCCTCATTATTTTTCTGAGTGGTCTTGCTCTCCTCCCCGCAACAGGACTTTTAGAAGGAAACAACACGATTCTCCTTGGACGATTTTCACAAA
This sequence comes from Candidatus Gracilibacteria bacterium CG17_big_fil_post_rev_8_21_14_2_50_48_13, assembly GCA_002783265.1. Lineage (GTDB taxonomy): Bacteria > Patescibacteriota > Gracilibacteria > 1-14-2-50-48-13 > 1-14-2-50-48-13 > 1-14-2-50-48-13. The sequence goes on from PFFG01000001.1 coordinate 15,267, forward strand.
TTTCCTACTTCTATGATGCGACACTGACCTGGGGTGAAAAAATCGGGCAGTTCCTTCAGATTTATAGCAGCTATTTTTCTCCTGAATTTCATCTGTGGGTAGGGGATAGTAATCTCAGGCACCATGCAGGACCAGCCGGCATGTCCTCTTACTTTGTCTATGGTTCCATGTGGATTGGTGTTTTCCTCACGCTCTTTGCCTGGCGAACCAGAAAGTTGCAGCCCTTCTCTGATCGGGCTTGGTTTGCCAATTTTATGCTCATGGAATTTTTCGCAGCCCCCCTGGCTGCCAGTATGACAGAACCTGGCCATGCAATTCGTGTTGTCAGCATGATCATCCCTATGCTCTTTTTTTCCGGTGTAATGCTTGCTTTTCTGCGTCGCCATCTCCAAACCTGGGCACCCATCGTCGGCATATCTGCCATTCTTCTCATTCTTCTCGAAGCCACGCCCTTTCTTTCCTATGCACTTGGCCACTATACGAGATACTCTGTACGCTACTTTATGACCTACGGTACGGAGGAAGCTGTACGAACAGTTGCCACCATGCGATACCCCTTGCTCGTTATCGACAAAGACCTCTACGAAGCAAATGTTATAGCTTCGTATTACACCGAGACATTGAATAATGCCATAACCATTACTTCTGGCATTTCCGATTCATACATACAAAATATCCAGATACCATTTTGCTATCTAGCAAAACACACGCCCTACACACAAACCACAAAACACGTTGCCCCCAACGCGATACCCGTACCCCTGGATGTCCAATCACGTCTGAAGTTAACCTGTTTCCCTGGCGAGACAAGCGCACAATCCTCTTGAGCTTCACCCTTCCTTTGATACAGTAGATATATGTGAGCCCACCTTATGACGACGACAAAAAAACGCACTCCTGCAATGGAGCAATATGACAGCATTAAAGAACAATATCCCACCGGATTCCTCTTTTTCCAGATGGGTGATTTTTTCGAGCTCTTTGGAGACGATGCAATAGAGGCCTCAAAAATTCTAGGACTGACCTTAACCGCAAGAGATAAACAGTCTGAAAACCCTTTACCCTTTGCAGGTGTTCCCATCCATGCTGGGGAAAAATACATAGCAGAACTCACCAAAAAAGGGCACACCGTCGTCATTTGTGAGCAATTACCGCAAGTAGGGAAGGGTCTCATCGAGCGAGCGGTGACAAGAGTTGTCACGCCTGGGACCACCCTATCTTCCTCCGTTCTCGAGGAAAAAACGAGTAATTACATGGTGGCCGTTTTGGAGGAAAAGGGTGTCTTTGGGGTCAGTTGGGCTGATACAAGCACAGGGGAGTTCCGCGTTCGCAAAACAACGTCTCTTTCTGAAGTCCTTGCGCTCCTCGCTCGCCTTGCCCCACAGGAAGTCCTCATAGGAGAACCGTGTTTTTCCCGCGACGCCATCCTTGCAGAGGTGGAACAATATGCACGGAGCATCCATCGTACGTATCAGCCCAAGGTTTCACCCATGGAGTGCATCACAGAACATTTTGGTACCCATGCTCTCGGCGGCTTTGGCCTCGCTACCGAACCCCTTCTCTCGAATGCAGCGGGAATGATTCTTGCCTATATCCGCGAGACACAACTACGTGCACCGGTCCATATAACAAAAATTACGCGGGAATTCCCCAGTGATCACATGCCTCTCGATTGGCAAACTATTCGCAATTTAGAGATTTTCGCAACGGCTCGTGATGGAAGTCGAGATGGCTCGCTGGTGTCAGTGCTCGACTACACCAAAACCGCCATGGGTGGACGATTTCTTCGGAAGGAACTGCTAGCTCCCCCCACCTCCCTTGAAGTTATTTCCGAACGACAGAACGCCATAACGCGGCTCTTATCGTCCTATAGTAACACGGAGCAGCTACGAGATCTGCTCACGAAAGTCTACGATCTTGAACGGTTGTTTGGCCGCCTCTCTATGGGGCGTGGCAACGCACGGGATCTTCTTGCCCTCGGCAAATCTTTGGATGCCGTTCAGACAATCCTCCTGCTCCTGAAGGACGCCCACATTACCCTTGGCTCCCTAGAGATGCCGGATGTCCAGCAGGTGGCGAACATCGCGGCCAGCATCGAAGCAGCACTTTGCGACGACCCCCTGCCAGTGTTACAGTCAGGCGGCATGATACGAGAAGGGTACCATACGGAACTTGATCGACTCCGTTCCTTGCAACGGGATGCAAAATCCCATTTGCTTGCCTATCAACAACGTCAACAAGAAGACACAGGCATCACCAACCTGAAAGTGAAATCCACCGGCGCCTTTGGCTATTTTATTGAGGTGACGAAATCACAAATTGCACGCGTTCCAAGTTCGTACCTGCGAAAACAAAGTCTCGTTGGGGCAGAGCGGTATACAACGGAGGAACTCGAATCCTTAGGCCGCTCCCTGGAATCCGCCGAGGTCGAAGCCAACCAGCTGGAATATACACTTTTTGAAGCAGTTCGCCTGGAAGTGCTCCAGGACAGCACCTGTATTCAAAATGCGGCATCCTTCGTTGCCGCTCTCGATTTTTTGTGTCTCGGCGCTTACCTTGCACAGAAGAAACAATATGTCTGTCCACGCATAACACCAGGCGGTATTTTACGTATAGAACAGGGAAGACACCCCGTTGTCGAAGAATTGCTCAAAGCGGAGCAAAAAACCTTCGTCCCCAATGATACGAAGATGGAGGAAAACAGTCGCCTGCACCTCATTACCGGTCCGAATATGGCGGGTAAATCCACTTATTTACGCCAGGTCGCCCTCATTTGCCATATGGCTCATACGGGCCTGTTTGTCCCTGCCACAAGTGCAGAGATTCCTCTTCTGGACCGCATATTTACCCGTATCGGCGCTCAAGATAATCTGACGAAGGGCCAGTCGACCTTTATGATCGAAATGCAGGAAACGGCGCATATTATGCATCATGCAACAAACAACAGCCTCATTATTCTCGACGAAATTGGCCGTGGAACCTCTACCTACGACGGCCTTTCTCTCGCATGGGCAATCACGGAATATGCGCACACAACGCTGAGTGCCTTAACGCTCTTTGCGACGCATTATCATGAGCTCATTGATGTGGTTGCCGCCCTGCCACATGGAGCAAATTACAATGTTGCCGTTAGTAAAACAGCGTCGGGTGTGGTTTTTCTTCACTCCATAGTGCCAGGTGGAGCACCCGATAGTTACGGTATCGACGTCGCAGCACTTGCAGGTATTCCAGAGAAAATTTTACTTGCGGCGGGACAACATTTACTGCACCTTGAACAAGGTGCACCCGCAGAAAAAAAGAAACAACGCGGCAATCCTGACCAACTCTCTTTCTTCTCGTCCCCTATACCGGATCCACCTCGCATCGATCCCGTCGCACAAAATCTTCTCCGTGCGTTGCGTGATCTTGATCCTGATGTCCTGACCCCAAAACAGGCCCATGATGCCCTCTATTCTCTGAAAAATTTACTGTCTTCATGAAAAAATATATTTTTGTTACCGGTGGTGTTTGTTCCTCTCTGGGAAAAGGTATTGCTGCCGCCAGTATTGGCCTCCTCTTAAAACGCATGGGGTACAAGGTTGTCCCCATGAAAATTGACCCCTACCTCAATGTTGACCCGGGAACCATGAGCCCCGAGCGACATGGAGAGGTCTTCGTCACAGACGATGGCAGCGAAGCAGATCTCGATCTTGGTCATTACGAGCGTTTTCTTGACCAACCGGTATCCAAACTTTCCACCATGACCATGGGACAAGTGTATCGCAATGTTCTCAAACTTGAACGAACCGGATCCTACCTCGGACGGGATATTCAAATTATTCCCCATATCACCGATGAAATTAAGCGACATGTGTATGAACTTGCGAGCGAGTCCAAGGCAGATGTCATCATTGTCGAAATCGGTGGAACCGTGGGAGATATCGAAGGCCAACCCTGTATCGAGGCCATGCGCCAGATTATGCACGAAGTTGGACGCGACAATGCGTGCTGTGTCATGCTCACCCTCTTGCCCTATTTGCAATCATCCAAAGAACTCAAAACCAAGCCCACGCAAATGGCCGTTCGTGAACTCACCAGATCCGGAATTAACCCTGATCTTATCCTCGCACGCAGTGATTATCCCATCCCTCAGGATCAGCTTGAAAAGATATCCTCCTTTTGTAATGTCCCCCGTGAAGCAGTAATTCCAGCCTATACGCTCGATAGTATCTATGCCGTTCCTTCGGCACTTGCCGCAAGCAATATTCACCAAATTCTCCAGCAGCGACTTGGCCTTCCCCCAAAAGGGAAGCCGAGTCTCAAAGATTTTACACAGCTTCGACGCATCATCGACGATGCCTTTGTGGGGAAAGTGCGCATTGGCATGGTCACCAAGTACAACGAACTGGATGATGCCTATCTCAGTGTGCATGAAGCCTTAAAGTCGGCCTGCTATGCGGCAGGTAAGCATCCCGATATCCTGCATATCAATAGTGAACTTCTGGAGTCAGGATCACCTGAAGAGTGGGATCGTCTCAAAAGCTGTGACGGCATTTTAGTGCCAGGTGGTTTTGGCAAACGCGGTATCGAAGGCAAAATTCAGGCAGCGGAATATGCACGAACCAACAACGTACCATACTTTGGCATTTGTCTTGGCTCTCAAATTCTCGCCATCGAATTCGCCCGCAATGTCTGCGACATGAAGGGTGCAAACTCAACGGAAGTAAGTATGCATACCTCCTATCCCATTGTGGATATCATGGATGACCAACGTACGGTGAAGAAAAAAGGAGGGACCATGCGCAAGGGAAGTTACCCATGCCACCTCAAGACAGGAAGCCGTTCAGCGAAACTCTACGGACAAAAGGTTATTCACGAGCGGCATCGCCACCGTTTTGAATTCAACAATCTCTACCGGAAGGAACTCGAAAAGGCAGGACTGACTATTGCCGGCACCTATAAGGAACAAAATATCGTTGAAATTGTAGAAGTGGAGAAACATCCCTTTATGATCGGGTGTCAATTTCACCCAGAATTTACGTCACGCCCGACTAAGGCCCACCCGCTCTTTTTGGGCTTCGTTTCTGCATCGCTCAAACACGGCGAGAAAAAATAGACTTCCCCTCGACACAATCCTCCTACTCTCGTCAAGAAGTCCTTCCCCGCAGGGAGGGACGTTCATGATATACTGAGGTATACACCCAACATCACTTGTATGCCTTCGCGAGAATTCCAAAAAAAGATGTACGGACGCTACCGAAAGGCACTCCCACGCCACCTGCACATGCGGGAGCCCCACGAGACGCCATGGTATAGCCTTGGTGCCCATACAGACGAGACAAGTGGGTACCGATCTTTTCTGCACATGGGACCGGCAAAAAATCGGTTCCGGCATATAAAACATCCGAGTAATGTAACACGCGCCGTACGCAAAGAGATATCGCGCGTCCTACACATGGGAGAGCCACAACCTGCTGGATTCTTCAGTAACTTTGTGCGGTACGCCGTGACGTCAACAGCAATTTTTGCCAGTCTGCTCATTGTTTTTAACTTTCAAGCCTATGGCAGCGTGGTTTCCTACTGGTGGATGCACACCTTCAGCGGAGAAACCTTTGCAAAGGAAGCCTTTGCCTACGTGGAACATACGGCACCAACACTCTTACCCGTGCCCGTTAATACGACGCACAGCACTGCAGAAGCGGGCGGCCTCCACCCTGACGGATCACAGCTTCCCATTAATCCACCGGATAATCGGATTATGATCCCAAAAATCGGACAGAATATTCCCATTAAGGAAGTGGACCCGAAAAACCTCGTGGATCAGAAATGGAATGGCCTTGAACAGGATATTCAAGAAGCCCTCAAGGAAGGTGTGGTGCGCTACCCAGGAACGGCGCAGCCCGGGCAAAACGGGAATGTGTTTATAACAGGGCACAGTTCTTATTATCTCTGGGATCCAGGCCGATACAAAGATGTGTTTGCCTTGCTGCATGAGCTTGCACTCGGGGACACCATTACCATTTTCTATGACGAAAACCGGTACGATTATGTGGTAAAGGAGATTCGCGTAGTGTCACCAAAAGAAATTGATGTTCTGCAGCAATCGAACGACAAACGTCTGACCCTTATGACCTGTACGCCTATTGGGACCGCCATCAATCGACTGGTGGTGATAGCGGAACAAGTAGAAAAATAACACGTCCTACGAGAGCGCACGACGCCTTTCCTCGAGAATTTTTTGTACGGAAAGGAGGATTTCCGCGGGCACAGACAGCATAGCCCCCATGGAAAGGGGTTTCGTCACAAAGACATGGAGTGACTTATATACTAAGGGATCTATAGGTTGGACCTCTACAGCGGTGGAGAGTTTTTTCGCACAGGAACCGCACAAAAAAAGCATGTCCCTTGGACGCAGATGCAGGTGTGTTTCTCCCACCAAATCTGTCTGGCAATGCATACATTGGCGACTGACGTGCATATGTCCTAGAGCATCCAAAAGCTGCATTTGCATCATGATCGACAGCACCTCCGGGTGCTGCGCCGTGTTCAGTAAAGAAAGAAACAAACAGAGGTGTTCAAAAATCTCCGCATGGGGTTCCTCTTCTGGGACGAGGGTAGAAAGGAGCCCCAGAACAGCCCAGAGCGCTTCGATAGCTGCATAGGGAAGGGCGTGGTCCGCATATCGATGCAGCGGCGCCGCTCCCGTCAGCATGGTTGCGGAATCAAGCCCATAGAATTGCACATCGAGCAAGAGAAGAGGGTCGATACGCGACGCCATAACACTTTTCCCAGAGGCAAGTCCCTTCACTAATACACGGCGCATCCCATAGATTTCCGTAAAGAGCAACACCGGTGTATTGCCACTCGCAAGAGGCGCATAGCGATGCACCACCAGAGCACGGGTTTGCTGGTACGATCGCATGGATTTAGATGCGGGGCAAGTAAGTGCGTAGCGCGTACCATGTACTGAGCACGGCTACAAAGGCAAGCAAAAGCAACATCTTCCCAAGATCCACCAGAGCATTGTTCGCTACATGAGTGGTGAGGATATCTCCCACATGGAGCAGCATCACCTGTGCACCTGCCGTGCCACTAAAGGCACCTGCAACCACCGCATGCCACTGAAATAAGACGAGAACAAAGATCAAAAAGGCCGCGAGAACCCCAAAGACAGAGAGCAAAATAGCTTCGCCATAAAAAGGCCCTTCAATGGTTTTACGACTTGCCCCCACCAGCTGCATGATTTGAATCTCATCCTTGCGTGTAAAGAGAAGAATTCTACTCGTATTAAACAAAATGAGTGAAGCAATAGCGAGAAACAGGACATAGAGCACAATAAAAATGACCTGAGCAGAGGTGGTCACGGAAGAAAGATTCTGCACCCGGCTCAATTGTTCGTCAAAGTAGGAAAAATCGATGGCGGGTGCAAACTTTGGGTCTTTAAGCAGAGCGGTAATGCGGTTTGCGTCGACACGGGCAACATTTTTAATAATCATCACCGGCTCCAGAATATTTTCTCCTTCGTAGGTTTGCACAACGCCCACGGTTTGGTCGATCAGATCAGGAATGTTCGTGCTTGCTTTGACCAGATCAAGGGCTTCCTTTGACGTCAGTAACTGGACCTCTGTCCCGAGGAGAGTGAGCCCCGTTTTCAATTCGCTAACCAGGGCATTATCCACACTCACACCCTTCTTCAAAAATACTGTAAATTCCACATTATTTTGGACATCCGCAACGGTCCTATCCAGGAGAACACCACCACTGTTCACGACAAACAGGAAAAAGGACACCAAGAGCACCACAGAAAAGGCACCAAGGCTGAGGAGGGAATTGCGGGCAATGCTCGTCCAGGAGCTACCAAAAAGTCGGGCTATCATGCAAGAAAAGATGAAGAAGCTAGGAATTTCTTAAAGGGGACCGCAAGTTCAGGGCGATCTTCCAGATATGCAAGGGTTGCCTTGAGATAATTCAGGGGATCACCGGTGGTCAGCCACTCGCCACCCTCGACGGATTTCGCACGCACATCATACCCGGAAACAATCAGCCGCTGTACTGCATCCATAAGCCATAGCTCATTATCTTTCCCCACCTGCATGCCATCGACCACATCAAAAATCTCCGGAGGGAGGAGATAACGCCCAAAGCCCGCCAACGTGGAGGGGGCTTCTTCGACGGCAGGTTTTTCAATTATCGCAGTGATGCGTCCCGTTTCGTCGTGCGCATAACAACCATATTTCGATATTTCCTCACGAGGTACTTCCTGCGCACCAAGAATACATCCGGCCCCCGTGGCTTCGGCCTGTTCTATGAGCTGTTTGGTAAAAGGCACCTTCGATCGCACAAGGTCGTCGCCAAAGGCATAGATAAAGGGTTCGTCGCCAATAATTTCCCGTACATTGAGGAGAGGCGTCGCATTTCCATAGGGGCCTTTCTGACGCACATAGACAAAATTCGCCATGGTGGGTAAGGCAGCAATCTGGGCGAGCCGGTCCATCTTTCCTTGCTCCTTCAAGTAGGAAGCGAGTTCGGGGGAGTGATCAAAATGATCTTCAAGAGCACGTTTATCCAGGCTCGTGACGAAAATAATCGTTTCAATCCCTGAGTCGACCATTTCCTCCACAATATATTGGACTGTGGGTTTGTCGATAATAGGCAGCATCTCCTTTGGCATTGCTTTGGTCGCCGGCAGGAAGCGGGTTCCTCGGCCAGCAACCGCAATGACTGCTTTACGTATAGGTTTCATGCAATCTGGTCATGCAGTACGATTTGATGCCGCGAGTATACCGTTTGAGAGGCTAGTCTTCCAGCTCAATTTTAATTTCTCTCTCTTTGCGAACAACAAGCTTCGGTACTGTAATCATTAAAATACGCTCGCGCGTCATACGAGCAGTAATATGTTTGAGGTCCACCTGCTGAGGAAGAATGATGGAACGAGAAAAGGGACCAAAACTAAACTCCTCCGTGTGCAAATAGGGCTCAAGGTCCGCCATTTCTGCCGGGAGGCGAGAGGTGCCGGAAATTTCCAGATGATCCTCACGTACGGTCAAATGCAAGTCATCATCGGAGACGCCGGCCACTTCAGCCATGATGACAATTTTATCCGATCCATTGTATACACGCACTTTCATTTCCTTGTCAGCAGCGTATAGCATCGCATCTCGCGGCTCTTCGGAAATTGCATGGGGATGGACCTCATGAAATTCTGGATCTTTCTTCAGCGACATCTTTGTAAAAAGTGCCATAGGAGCAGGACGTAACATATGTGTAGGGCTACTGTACAAATGAACGGGCATCAAGGCAAGGTGAGCCATGCGTAAATCCCTTGAAGTCACGGCGTATTCTTTTATAGTGATGAAGACTTTCCGTCTCTCCTTTTGCTATGAACCGTTCTCCAGCCCGATTCCACACCCTCGACGTTTCCCACGCTCTCGACCATATTCACGAGACCTTCCATATATCCATTTCTGACACAGCTGACCTTTTTCTTGCGGTGGGTTTTTCCCACGTCCTCGATGAAGCCATGGCACGCAACACCATGTATAGCCTTGTGCAGACGATGCAGGAGATTATTTTGAGTGGCACCCAGGATGTACGGCAGCGTTTTGAAGAGGCCGTACGCAAAGGAAACCTGTACCTGGAGGGTCGGGATATTGCCAGTATGGGGAAGCTCCACATTGCGGCGGGTTTGCTGACGGGTGAGGAGATGCACATTACGAAGTCCGGCGCGGCCGAAATGTATCTCATCCGCCACGGTCAATGTACGAATGTTACAGCCAATTTTGATGAACCGCTCTACGATGAAGACGGCAATCCGCTGGGAAGTACGGTGGGAGAGCTTATGGATACGCTTCCAGATAATGAATACTTTAACAACATAGCCACCGGTATGCTGACTCCGGGGGATATTCTTCTTATTGCAACCGCAAGGCTGACACGGCACCTCGATGAACATGAACTGTCTGGATTCTTCGGAAAAAGCAATTTGGATGTGGGCTTTTTGAATCTGGAGCATCGCCTGAAAGATGATCCTGATGCAGATGTGGCGATTTTGGGGCTTAAAATGCAGGTTGTCACGCCCGAAACGTCGAAGGCTGGAAGTAGCACGCCTGGATCAGTCGCCGAGGAGAGTTCACCAGAACCCGCTGACTTTGTAGGCAAGGTACGCCACAGAGCGCGCCTCGTGCGTGGTGGCCTCAGCGATCCGGAACAACGCAAAAAGCTCTATACGCTAGGTGCAATTGTTCTCGGTATTGTGCTGATCATCAGTATAACTACTGCTCTTGGCAACAACCAGGACGCGGAATTTAAACTTGAGGTCAAGCAACAGTTTGCCGATGCAAAGAACGAGCTGACCCTTGCAAGAAACAGTAATATTAAGGGAAATCGTGAGGAAGCGCGAACGCATCTTGAAGCATCGAGGGCCATTATTGCCGACTTACAGGCAAAAAATGTCGTTTCTGCAGACGTCAACGCACTCCTCTCTGATGTAGAAAAGGAGTCGGACGTTGCAAATAAGGTTACCCGTGTGGGCAGTGATGACCCCTTTATTAACGCGGAAGGTCAGTTTAGCGGTGAAGCCATCAAGGGTCTTGTTGTTTCGGACAATCAACTGTTTGTCTATTCCTCCTCCAGTATTTTTGGTCCCTTCATCAATGGAACGACAAATGCCAACAAAAAATATACGCTGGAAACCAACGATCTTATTCTTGACCTAACACCCTTTTCCGATATTCGAGGTTTCCTGTTGAAACTCACACCCGATAAAATTGCGGAGTTTTCCAACAATTCCTATAAATTTGTGGATTCGACAGGTATTACCTGGAAAGCAGGGAACTTTATCGATACCTTTGGTAGCAATGTATACGTCCTCGGGACTGATCAGATCTGGCGCTATACACGGAACAAAGAAGCCTACCGAGGTCCGTCACCTTGGTTGCAAAAAGCCGAGCCCACGCTTAAGGACGCCGTCTCCTTTGCTGTTGATGGTGCTGTGTATACCTTGATGAATAACGGTGAAGTGAAGAAATTCTTCCGTAATAAACCCGTTGACCTGCAGATTATTGACGCACCGGAGGAGGTCCTTCGCGGCGTTGACAGTCAGTCAAAGATTCTCACGGAGTCTGATTGGCGACACGTCTACATCTTCAACCACGCCCACAATTCCGTGGCATCCCTGGTGAAGGTGCAAGGGAAAGATCAACTCGCCTTCGACCGACAAATAATCTTTGAAGGTGCTGAGGTGATTACCGTGACACTGAGTCCTGATGAAGGAATTCTGTACGGTCTGACAAAAGAAGGGAAGATCCTGCGCGTTGAATTGTAATTTTTCCTTGCAGGTGATAAAAATATCACTATCATACTGCTGTAGGTCATCACGAACAACAGCAGCTGTATTTTTCCCTTGGCTGTGCGGGTAGACCTTCTAGAATAGTTGTGACTGGTTATATATTATTTCACCCACCCCCATGGCTCAAGATTCCCCCACGACCGATAAGAAAAAAGCAGTGACACAGGCACTTGCTCTCATTGAAAAACAGTTTGGCAAAGGCAGTATCATGCGCCTTGGCGAGAATAGCCACATGACGGTGGAAACGACCTCCACCGCATCCATTTCACTCGATCTTGCCCTGGGTGGTGGTATCCCTAAAGGCCGCGTTGTAGAAATTTACGGTCCTGAGTCCGCAGGAAAGACAACCTTGTGTCTGAGTATCATTGCTCAGGCACAAAAAACAGGAAGTCAGGCCGCATTTATCGATGCTGAGCACGCACTCGACCCCATCCACGCAGAAAATATTGGTGTGGATATCAATAATCTTCTCATTTCTCAACCCGATTCTGGTGAACAGGCTCTTGAAATAGTCGAGACTTTGGTACGCAGTGGCGCTGTTGATGTAATTGTCGTCGATAGTGTTGCCGCTCTCACACCAAGGGCAGAGCTTGAAGGCGAGATGGGCGATAGTCATATGGGTCTCCAAGCACGACTTATGAGCCAGGCACTGCGCAAGCTCACCAGCATTGTCAATAAAACCAATACAACGGTGATTTTCATTAACCAGCTTCGTATGAAGATTGGCGTCATGTTTGGTAATCCAGAGACGACAACGGGTGGTAATGCACTGAAGTTTTACTCCTCCGTGCGTATTGAGGTGCGCAAGAAAGCAGCCATCGAACAAGGGGTTGGAGACGCAAAGCAGGCCATTGGTCTTCGCGTACGCGCAAAAGTGGTCAAAAACAAAGTTGCCCCTCCATTCCGTCAAGCAGAGTTTGATATTATGTTCAATGAAGGCGGCATTTCCCGGGAAGGCGATATTCTTGATACCGGCGTCACTTTCAACTTAGTCAATAAGTCTGGTTCCTTCTACGCCTACAAAGACACGAAGCTTGGGCAGGGAAGAGAGCAAGCAAAAACCTTCCTCCGTGCCAATCCCAACATAACAGACGCTATCGAAAAAGATATTCGTGCGGAAGCGATGAAAGATGCGAAGGTGCGTGCACCAGAGGCCTCCAAAGATGATGAAGAGGATATGGAAGACGATACAGAAGAATAATTCTCATGCCCAGCAGATCGTTCTGCTGGGCCTTTTTCCTCTCACCATGCAACCCTATTCACACAAAAAAGCTCCTCGCCTTTGGACGGAAGCGAGTGTCTGGAGCCATTTTCTCCGAAAACTAGGGAGACGTGCCTGGGGAAGTGAAGAACTGTATCAAGATGCTCTTCAAAAGTATGCAATTCCAGAGTCCCTTGCGCAGCCAGCCATCGAGAAACTCTATCACATGAACATCCTTGATGACGGACTCTATGCCGAGCAACTTCTTCGGCAATGTCAGCGAAAAGGGTATGGACCAAGACGTATCCAAAATGTCTTTCGCACCAAATTCCTTGGTTCCGAGCATATAGATCGATTGTTCCCGCGCGTTTTGGGTGACGAGCAAGCATCAATCGGACCCGTTGCAGAAAAAAAATGGGCTACTATGCCGGCAAAACTGAGCCAAGAACAAAAGGAGGCTCGCCTCTTTCGCTTTCTTGTCGGGCGCGGATTTTCTTCACAAGCGGTCATGTCCGTTATACAATCACTGCGATGACCAACTATACACCACGCCGCATATCGGCAACCTATCAGATAATCATTATTGGAGGATTTATCATCCTCTTTTTGCAGCTATACACCCATGCAACAAGCATGTATCGAGATTCTCAATCGAGTGAACAGGTGACGCGTTTCCAGGAAACGAACAAACAAATAGAAAACGATATACGTGAAAAGCAGTTAACAGCCTTTACCCTGACACTCCCCGCCGTAGAGGAAAGGGAAGCAAAACTCAACGATGCAAAAAAGTATCTTGATGAAACCGTCATGGTCGTCAGCGACTCAGAAGCCATGGCTCATGAGTCCATAAAGCTCCCGAGTGAAGAAAATGTTTTCAAAGAACCCGTCTCTCTCGACTTTATTGCTGGTGATAATGCAAAAATCGAAAGCATGAAACAACGCCCCAAAATTGATCAGTGGAAGTGGGTTTTGTTTAAGGTTGAGTAGTCTGAGACTATAAAAACCTCCCTATGTGGATCCAGTGACCTCGAACTAACCTGCTTCATAAAACAACGAAGCACTCAGGTGCCTTTATCTTCTCGCTTCGAATGGTGGCTGGGAGCAGATTTGAACTGCCGACCTCAGGGTTATGAATCCTGTGCTCTAACCAACTGAGCTACCCAGCCTTGGTCTTTGAACGTGCATTATTATAAAGATGCGGTGGGTCAGGGCAAGACTATTACAAATTTTATCAGGCAAGTGACATCGAGCCTGAAAACATGGATCAGTGTACCCCTCTCAAGAAACACTCGACATTCAAAGCAATCGTCCTATTCTACTAACATATACTCTTGCTTCTTTTTATGACTGAAGACCTTCCCGATTTGTCGGCAATACCCAAGATAGAAAGTCAAGAAACACCTCGTCAGCTCATAGATGTTGATATATACAAAGAACTATATCACATTCTGATCTTGTACTATGGGGACGATGTACATATGAAAGAAAGCCTGAAAACCTGTGAGTTTTTACCGGTAAACTACAGCTCACGCGTCAACTTTAGTATTCCGAAAAGTTGCTATGAAGCGTGCATCATCGCACTAAAAACCATAGAGCAATCTGCTGCAAAAGACCTTTCTCTCCGCAGTAAGAAGGTTTTGGATGCTCTCGGCACAGTATAGTTTTGGTTGCGGGGGTTGGACTCGAACCAACGACCTCCGGGTTATGAGCCCGACGAGCTGCCAACTGCTCTACCCCGCTACGCTTAAAACATGTGTAGTATAAAGTAAAAAAATCTAGGTGCAAGGAAAAGTACACTACCGAACTACGCGTGCCGCAATCTGGTTTGGTTCTAACACCTTACCGTGTCGTGCTTTTGTTTGAAAACCTGGTCGCTCAATGCGAATGACAATATTCGCAGTGTAGGAAGGAGCGTATTTTCCCACGGCAACATGCGCTCCCTGAATGCCGTGCTCCACATCAACGACACACTGATAGCCGTTTTTTTGCGTCCAATCGTATAATTTTTTCTCAATATTGACCTGATATTCTGAAGAGCCCTGGGCCCCTGAAAAAACGTAAAATCCCTCTGGAGCATCACCCGTAGTCACATTCACCACAATCGATTGTCGCGAAATAATTGGGATAATCAGACCTCCAAAAGATATGGTGAGATCCTGGGGAAGAATAGTCGGAGAAACTTGTACGTTCGAAAATGGGAAATCCTGACCTGCGGCAATGCTCGACGAGATCTTATGCTGCATTTGCGGCATTATATCCATTTGCGTCGTGCATGCCGCCGTTGAACATGCAGTAAGAATGGGAAGAAGCCTCACGATCTTTTTTCGCAGATGCTCGAAAATTTTGGTCGGGAGAACTCCATTTTCTGACGTATTTTCCACATGAGGAAGACTGTTTCCCTCAGGTTGTTTGTTCATATTTTTCTTTAGCCACGAGCTTTACCAAATTTCACATCCACCACACGTCCATCTTCGTGGATCGGTGTCGGGTAGAGATGGATCACTTTAATTAACTTTTCGATGAGTTTTTCAGGATCATCATCGGTGACAATGTTTGGCGTTACGGA
The DNA here is from genome assembly GCA_002783265.1 of Candidatus Gracilibacteria bacterium CG17_big_fil_post_rev_8_21_14_2_50_48_13. Classification (GTDB taxonomy): domain Bacteria; phylum Patescibacteriota; class Gracilibacteria; order 1-14-2-50-48-13; family 1-14-2-50-48-13; genus 1-14-2-50-48-13. The sequence continues at coordinate 30,360 of PFFG01000001.1, forward strand.
CCGGTCTGCCTTCCCGATGAATTCGAGAAAATAATCCGAAAGACCACCCGAGTTTGTCAAAATACCAATGGGTTTTCCTTCTTCAAAGGCCACCGTGAATTCATTCATTGTTCCAATACCACCGCCGAGAAAAACGACACCATCAGATGAACGGATATTCATGATATCACGCTCCATAAAGCCGAGGGCAGAGAAGATAATAATATCGTAGTATTCATTGGGCGACTTGTATTCACGCACATGCTCGTGCTCGGAAAAGGCAGGGGAAACACCCAGTACGAAACCACCCGCTTCCTTGGCTCCCTTCGCCGCAAAGTGGGGTAATCCTGGGCAGGCTCCGGTAATCGTCATGCAGTTGTTTTTTGCGATAGCACGTCCGACCCGTTCACATTTCGCTTCGTTATCTTTTTTGTAGAGTGTCGGACCAGAGGCAGAGCCCATGACGCCGATTTTCAGTTTTCGCGTGAGATTGTTTTTTGTTTTCGTTGGCATGCGTAGAGAAAAAAGTTTTCGTTTCATTATACCGCAAAACACCCCTCGTCACAAGTGCGAAGGGTGCATCGAGATACGGTATCCTTATCCAGCAAAGTGCGCACTGGTAATTTCCCCAAAGGCATTCATGTTCATACCCACACCTTGCACCATTCCATCGTTTCCGCCGCCTTTTCCACCAACAACATCCTTTATTCGATCAAACACTGCACGTGCAGACAGCGCTGCATCCGTTGAGTAGAGCACGTAACTTCCTGTAGCATTAGCGATAAGACCCGCCTTCGACTCGCCCCGCGACTTTAAAATATGTGCCACTTGCTTTAAGGCATCCATGGAATCTAGGTCAACCTTTGCGAGAATGACTCCACCTTCAATGCGCGTAGAAAGCTCCTCCGCAACAGTTTTTGCACGCTGCATTTCCATGTCTTTTTGCTGACTCTCCAAAGATTTCAGCTGGGCTTTCATTTGCTCAACTTTATCCACCACATCGGCAAAGGACGTACTCTTCGTTTCCTCAGCAAGGGTACTTAAAATGCCTTCATGTCGAACCAACTGTTCATAGACATTAACCCCTGTCAGCATCTCGATACGTCGAACACCGCTTGCGACGGAAGATTCCTTGAGAATACGCGCGATGCCGATTTCCGAAGTATTGGAAACGTGGGTACCTCCACAAAACTCGACGCTGTAGGAATCACCAATACTCACCACACGAACCGTCTCGCCGTATTTATCGGTAAAGAGTCCAATAGCACCAATCTCACGTGCCTTTGCCAAAGGCATTTCTTCTTTCTTCACGGGATGCCAGCTATTAATTGCATCATTCACTTCCTGTTCGATGAGGGTCAGTTCTTCCGTTGTGAGTGCCCGGGCACAGGAGAAGTCAAAACGGGTCCTTTCCGCATCAACGTAGGAACCTGCCTGTTCAATGCTATCACCCAGGTACTTTTTTAGTGCCTTATGCAGAAGGTGCGCCCCCGTATGAGACGCCATAATGCGACGGCGACGATCTTCTGCCACATGGCAAAACACCTCGCGACCTTCCAGTTCAAAACTCGACACTGTGCTATGACCATCGATTTCACCAAAGTGCACCCAGACATCGTCATATTTCTGCGTATCCACCACATGGAATTGGAAACTGTCATCGCCAATGGTTCCCGTGTCACCAACCTGACCACCACTTTCCGCATAAAAAACCGTCGCGTCGAGCACTAGTGCAAACTCACGTTCACCTGAGGGTATGACTTTGAGAATCTTCGCGCCGCGCATAAAGAGCAGGGGAGCGCCAGTTGCGGTCAGCTCGTATCCGCGGAAGTCGGTCTTCGGAAGCCCTTCAAGGGCCGTCTGCACCGCTTCGCGACCACGCGCAAACATGTCTTTCGATCCTTCACGGCTCCGTTGCTGTTGTTCTTCGTAGGCAGAGGTGTAGGCCTCCATATCAACCTCTATTGCGTGTTTTTTCGCAATCTCTGTGGTCAAACTAATGGGGAAGCCGAAGGTATCGTGCAGTTGAAAGGCTGCCTCTCCAGAAATAATGCCGCCACTGATCTTCGCATCTGCTATAGCCTTTTCTAGAATTTTCTCACCGCGTGCTAGGGTCTGAAGAAACTTCTCCATTTCAAGCGTAATCACCTGCACCACGATATCAAAACGTTCGACAATTTCCGGGTAAAAATCACCCATTTGATCACGAATAATGGCAACCAAGTCAGGCAGTATCGTTGGAGCATCTTCCTTGAGAGCGCGCAGATTATAGACGGCACGGCGCAGTAAGCGACGAAGAACATACCCTCGCCCCTCATTTGATGGAGAAACACCATCGGCAATAATAAACGAGCTACTTCGTATGTGATCCACGACGATGCGGAAGGCTTTCGTAGTTAAGGTCTCGTGTTCATTCATCTCATGACCGGATTTCACAAAACCAGGATAGGCAACTCCCGTTGCTTTTTCCACGGCTTCGATGAGGGGCCGAAAAATATCCGTCTCAAACACGGTTGGCGCCCCCTGCAAAATCATCGCCATGCGCTCGAGACCCATGCCCGTATCCACATTTTGCTTCGAGAGTTTTGTAAAATTTCCTTCGCCATCACAGGCAAATTCCATGAAGACGTTATTCCAAATTTCCAAATAACGTGGATTTTCGCCTCCAGGGTAATTTTCAGGACCTTCATAGGGTATGCCCGTGTCGTAATGAATTTCCGTATCTGGACCACATGGTCCCTTTGCACCGTACACAGGCCACCAGTTATTTTCCTTGGGGAGGGGAACAATGGCGGATGCATCCAGGCCAACTTTTTTCCAGATATCCATGGACTCTGTATCGAGAGCAACCTGGTCGTACCCCTCAAACACTGTTGCAGAAAGCTTCTTCGGATCAATGCCCAATTCTTCAGTCAAAAAACGATAACTGAGTGCAATGGACTCTTCTTTAAAATAGTCGCCCAGACTCCAGTTACCCATCATTTCAAAAAATGTGAGGTGCCGTTCATCACCTACATCATCAATATCACCTGTGCGAACACACTTTTGTACGGAAAAAAGCCGAGATCCCAGTGGATGTTCCTTCCCTAACAGGTAGGGAACAAGCTGCTGCATACCCGCCGTTGTAAACAACACCGTTGGATCGTTGGCTGGAACCAGGGAAGAACTCGGCAAATGCGCATGGGCGTTTGCGAGAAAAAAATCGATGAATTTTTGGCGTATCAAACGTGATTCCACGGTGGTTGAAGGTTAGAATAAACAGTCGCCCCCATGGTACCGAGGAGCCGTACATTTGACAAGCCTCACTAGACTTATCTCCCTCACTTGCTATAGTAAAACTGCTGTTTTTTTCTCTTTCCTATGCAGTTATTACGCCTACTTTTTGTTCTTGCGATCTTTGCTCTGTTGCCCACGCTGATTGGTCACTTTGCACTCCCAAACTTACCGGGTGCACTCATTGGCCTCCTCATTGGGTTGGTCATTCACATCATTCTGCTCTGGTGGTCACCGGCAATTATTCTCAAAATTTCCGGGGTCTATACCTATAAGAAAGAATCATACGTTTCCTTTCATGCTGTGCTCACGGCTATTTGTGAAGATATGCATATACCGGTTCCGCGCGTTGCCATTACACCTTCACCACAACCGAATGCTTTTGCAGTAGGAAGAAGTAGCGATGACTCAACGATTGTAGTGACCCAGGGTCTCCTCGAGCTCGTCTCCGAAGGGGAAAGTGCAGCGATTGTTGCCCAAGTTCTTCAATATACGCAGCAACAGAATTTTTATATTACGACAATAACTGCCTGTTATGCAGCAATCATCACCCGCATTGCACAGATGGGTCAATTTTCCGTCTTAAGTACAAAGCAGGAGGAGCGGGGAAATTCCTTATCCGCACTCCTCTTTTTTCTTTTGGCGCCACTTGCTTCAACCATTCTCAAGTTTATTCTCACAGAACGCACCCACCTTCAGGCGGACTTTGAAGCAGCAAAAGTCTTAAAAGATCCAAAATATTTGGCAAAATCCCTGGAAAAAGTGCATCTTGCCGTGGAACATGACATACCGCTCATCAACCCGAACCCGTCTCTCTCTGCACTCTACGTCGTGCACCCCATACATCAAGCAACACTGAAAGCCCTTTTTGATACACATCCTCCTATGTCAACGCGGCTTTCCAGACTTCTCAATATGACTTTGTAATTGTATGCATTTCTCCCGTATCGTTCTTCGTTTGCTCGCGAGCCTTGGTCTTCTTCACCTTGTGTCCCTCAGTTTTGCCTACGCCGTCGATTGTCCAGCACTGCGCATTAGTGATAATCCCGCAAATCTCCAAGGACAGGAAATTATGTCAAATACAGCTCCCCTAGAATTTGCCGTACGCCTTTCCTGGGAAAACTCCTCAGATTTCACACCAACACGCACAAGCATTTATCGTCGGAGTAAGGACACCCTCTTTACAAAAATCGGCCAAACCACAAGTTCGTCGCCCAATTTCTACATCGACAAAACCATTGCCAAATCTTCTCCTGCATACATTTATGCAGTGCAAAGTGAGTACACCTGTGGTGGAACACTCTGGAGTGAGCCCGTTACTATTGCAACTCCCCGGCGCTCCATGGACACAACGCCACCCTTAATTCAAATTGTGTTTCCAGGCCCTGCAAGCGAACTGCGAGGATCCGATGACATCTTTGTATACGTGCGCGACAGTGAGTCTGGTGTCGCGGAAAAAACCATCAAAATAAAGGCAGGAACTACCAGCCTTCCCGCAGGGACAAATTTGGGAACGACCCAATTTGCTCTCTTTAAAATTCCCGCAAGTTCGCTGCCGACGCAGCTGACTGACTTCAAAGTAACAGCGAATAACGGTGCAGATCTCACTGCGGAGCGCTCTGTGAAAGTAATGAAGGTGGATCCCACATCCTCAGCATTACAGTGGAGTAGCCCAACATCTGGTTCCGGCATCGACCCAAGACTCCCTACGAAGCTGAGCTGGAGTAAGCCCGCAGACACAGAATCGACAGGGGACAATATTCTTCTCGACTACTCTACGAACTTTGGAAGCGACTGGTTTCCCCTCACAGAAAAGGAGATCACAAGCGCAAGCATGACTCCCACAGAGGTAATTAAAGGAATCAAAAATGCAGGTGTTGTATGGTTTCGCCTAGGTTACCAGGCACCGGACGGAAAAATCTATGGAAGAAAAATTTTACCGCTGTTCATGTCACTTACAACGGTGACCGTGACCTCCCCAGCCAACTTTCTCGCGCAGCCAACGGGTGCATTGTCTTTTACAGACGCGCTAAAAAACACAAAGGTGACCTTTACAAAGGAGACCCCGGGCGTCGATAGTAAGGATCTCACAAAAATGACTCTCGAGGATCAGAAAATGGTGCTCGCCCTCAGGCCTGGCTTTTATGCATTGGAAGAATTTATGGATTCCTTTCTCCTGCCACCAACCACCATGGGCAAGGTACTGCAAATATCCCCAGGAGACAGTGAAACAACCATCGCTGCGTATCCCAATGCATTTTTTCGCAACGATAGACAGGCCTTAAGTAGTGAAGGGGAAGCAGTCATTTCCAATAGTTATTTCCCCAAGGCCTTTACGGATGCCTATGCTGCCTACGATAAAAAGATGGCGGTTGAAGCCGTCGCAACAGAAAATGTGACAAAGGAACCAACCCCTGAGCCCCTGTTTCTGCGCCTGATACGCTGTTCCACCACGGAATGTCAAAGTACGCCCTACGAGGGTATGAATCCTATGACGTTTATCTGGGACAAAGATGCAAACAGTTTTCAAAATGCAACGGGGAGTGGGCAAGTAGTTACTCCATCCCCTATCTACTTCGGAAAAGTCACCCTGACGACCAACCCAATTTCCGTGCACATTCCTGAGGAATATTTTGATACTTTTACATGGACTAGTGACGAAACCTTTCAGGCAAAAAAAATCTCGCCCGAGGGCATTCAGTGGAAGTTTCCAGAGCGATTTATTCGATCGTTGCAGGCATCCACAGGTTTTGTGAAAGTATCCTATGCACTCCCGACAGGGAAAAGCTGTACTCAGTATCTCTTCGAGCGTACAGATGCACTAGGAAACCAGGCACTTGTCCCTACTCTATGCGCGACCAACACCATCGTTGGTGTCCTCCTGCCCTTTACACAGACAGATATTGAAATAACGAGTGTCACTCGTGATTTTGCCATACTGGAAGGGAACGACTGGTTTGTGCCCTATATGAACCAATTTCAGCTTTGGAATATGCTAGTAAAGGAGAGTGATATCACCCTTCCTCATGAAGAAATTACGCGGGGGGAACTGGCGTATCTCCTGCATAAAGCATTTCAGTATCCCGTTGGTGCGTATTCCTCGGGGAAACAGACCTTCAAAGATTTAAGTGCAAATCATCCTTTTGCTCCCTACCTGCTTGGTATGGTAGCCTACAATATCATGTCAGGAGATAAAAGCTTAGAGACCATACGTCCCGATGCACCGGTAAACCGTGCTGAAGCCCTGAAGATGATTATGACTGCTGCACACTTAAGCCAAACGGAACTCTCCCCTCGGCTTGCGACACAGTCTATCCCAAACTTCATCGATGTCCCCAGTGATGCGTGGTTTGCCCCCTATATTAACCGAGCTGCCCAATTAGGCATGATTAGCGGGTACCTCATCCAAGGAAAACAGGTCTTTAAGCCAGATAATCATGTTTCACGTGCTGAAGCAGTGAAAATTATATATAGTAGCCTGGAAAAAAAGGCACTTGAATAGGGGATAGAGTTATCACCATAGAAAAAACACAGATTATCGCATCTGTGTTTTTTTATATTACATTCAGTACAAATATTTTTTTGAAGGTAGGTGATCAAGATTGGAATTTGAACGACCAGTCTTCGAGGATCATAGGGAAGCGGTGGGGGAGCCCCTGAGCGTGAGAAGTGTTTTAATACTTTGTACAAGATACATTGTACAAAGCAATATACACAACTGATAGTGCCTTTCCCCGCACCACGAGAGGCTTTGCTACTTTTGCACATAGTTATACACAGAAAAAGCCCCACATAACGTGAGGCTTTTTCTCCTTAGGACATTCTTAGTTTTTTTGGAGAAACGCAGGAAGGTCCTTAAGACCAATTTCCGTTATAGCACCTGAGGTCAAGGATTTGAGTTTGAGCATGCCGCTAGCAACTTCATCTCCACCAATGACTGCAATATACGGAACCGCTAACTTGTCTGCCGCCTTAAGTTGTTTTTCTAATTTCCGATTATCCAGCTCCACACAAACCGCAATACCCTCCCCTCGTAACTGGACAGCCATTGCCCATACTTCTTCAAAGGTAGCACCTGGACCAGTTGACAAATATAATTTTGCGTTCGACTCGTATTTTGGCAGAAGCCCTCGCACTTCAAGAAAGTTGTAAGCAGTAACATCTCCCATTGCTATTCCCACACAACTAATGGGCTCAACACCGAATATACCGACTAATCCATCGTAGCGCCCTCCACCAAACATCGCGCGATTGTTGTCGGGATGTTTATCAAAGACCTCAAACACGACACCGGTGTAGTAGTCAAAACCACGCATTATCGTTGGATCAAAGCGCGCATTCCCTACTCCACCCTGCCCTAGCAAAGCAAACAGATCACCGAGCTCCTGAATACTCGGATGCGTTGCAAACTCAAGGGGAAGAATGCGGCAAAGCTCATCAATGGACCCCGCCTCCATACAAGAGGCAAAAAGAGGGTAGAGCGGGGTTCCCACAATACTCCTTCCCTGCTCCGCAAACTGTTCCTCGGAAATTTTGGCCTTTTTATCAATGAGTTTCGCGAGGCGGTATGCTCTTGTCTCATCGAGCCCAAGAATGTCAGCAAAAAATGCTTCGACAAAACGGCGAGAGTTAATCCGTACCTCAAACTCGTCGTCCTTGGCACCAAGGCCACGCATAATATCGACCGCCGTCGTTATAACTTCCAGTTCACCATGAATGGAGTTCACACCGGCAATATCAACATTGAGCTGCCAGTGTTCACGAAGTCGCCCACGTTGAGGACGTTCGTAGCGCCACAGGTTAGGTATGGAGTACCAACGCGCGGGGAAAGCCAGCTCATGACGCTTGCGGGCAATCATGCGTGCAAAACTTGGCGTCATTTCCGGTCGCATAGTCACCTGGCGATCTCCGCGATCTGTAAAACTATAGGTTTGTTCCCCAACGATTTCTTCGCCGGTTTTCGCAGCATACAAGGCCGTTTCTTCCAGCATGGGCGCATTGTACTCCTGGTATCCAAAACCCTCCACCACACGGCGAATCACTCCAAAGATATGGTTATGTACAAACTGGTCCTCAGGATAAAAATCACGAGTGCCTTTGTACGGTTCTTTGGAAAGCATAAAGAGAGAGAAAATATAACGGCGCCATTTTACTCTGCTCTGTGCATGGCTGCAAGGATCTCTTCCCTGTCGCTCCAGGGCTCCATATCCCCTCCCACAATGCGACTCGTTTGATCGCCCATGCCACTCACGACCACAATGTCTTCTGGAGCAGCCATGGCAAGCGCTGTTTCAATGGCTTCCCTGCGAGAGAGCAGGGTCTTGTAGTTCCCCTTCCCTTCCTTCTTTGCTCCCGACTCTAACATGGCAATGATCGCTGCTGGATCTTCCGTATAGGGCTCTTCATCTGTCAGAAAGACGAAATCCGTCAGTTGTGACGCAATTGCACCCATGATCGGCCGCTTGCCCTGATCACGATCGCCACAGGCCCCAAGCACGGCAATCACCTTCCCGGACGTCATCGATCTCAGCGTTGCATAGAGCTTGGTGAGCGCCTCTGGTGTGACGGCATAATCGATGACGGCACGTTTGCCATCCTTTGCCGTCAGGATTTCCATGCGCCCTGGCACACTGGTAAGCTCCTTAATAGAAGACACAAGGGAATCAAAGGAAAAACTCAATCCAAGCCCGATACCAATTGCAGCAGCGATGTTGAGCACGTTAAAGTTTCCCATCAACGATGTCGTACAGGGCACCCGCTGCCCACCATAGATGATATCAAAATCTTGGCCTCGCTCATGGACACTTGGCGGTGATACCGCAAGAAAGGGTTCTGCAGGAGCATCCCCAGACTTCGTCTCCCAACCAAAGAGCAATTTCGTCTTTGCCCGTTCCTTCAAGTAATACGCAGACTCGGGAAAATCCTTCCCCACCACAAACACCGCCTTAGGATGCCGCGAGGTTATACGGAACAACTTTCCCTTCGCTTCTTTGTATTTTTCCATGGTTCCATGGTAATCGAGGTGCTCTCTCGATAAATTCGTGATTGCCGCCACCTGGAATGGAATACCCGCAAGACGCGACTGTACCAGGCCATGAGAAGAAACCTCAAGTACTGCGTGGGTGCAGCCTTCGCGCACCATCCGGCGCAGCAGTTTTTGTAGCCCCAGACGCCCCATGGTTGTTTTATGCGTTGGGTTCGGCTCATAGGTATCACCAATACGAAAACCCACGGTGGAGGCCATACCCACGCGTACGCCCTGCCTACGCAGAAGATCCGTGGTTAAAAAGGTTGTTGTGGTTTTTCCGTCGGTGCCGGTAATGCCAATACAGACCATCTTTCGAGCGGGGAAACCGTAGAGTGCTGCAGCACCCCACCCCATAAGAGCATGGTACCCTAGTCGCAGAGGTGAATCGTGTCGAATAATTTTTTTGAGTGTGGTCAGCATAGGTTTATTGATGAGCTACTCCTAAATAGGTGACGTCCTCAGCAAAAATGTCCTTCAGTGGAATTTCTGCAAGCATCAGGGGTTTAAAATTTTCTTTGAGTGAGGAGAGAAAGGTCACTTCCGCCAGCTCAGCTGCTTGTGCAGCTTCTGTCAGTCCTTCAATATTGTCCTCCGCTATTGATCCCACAAAGTACATTTCTAGAGAGTTGATGTGCGGAATCTCCAATATATACCGTAGACGCAGCCCCACGGGCGAGAGAGCCAGTTCTTCTTGCAATTCACGCAGGAGTGCTTCTTTCGCTGATTCTTTGGCATCCACTTTCCCACCGGGTAACGAGAAAAAGTCGCTACCATGATGTTTCACAGCCAGAATCTTCCCATGGGGGTTTTGCAAAAGAGCGCGAACACGCAAAACGGGTCCACCGCCAGCTGAAGTTTGAAGAGTTGCATGCGTCATGTGCCGAGAAGAAGGAGATTGCAAGATAATTCAAGCATGAGTATAATGCCCCAGCTGGCAGATGCCAGAGGACCTTAAACCTTTTTCTATGATTCGACGATTTCTTTCCGTCTCAATACTTGTCACGTTGCTTGGAAGCGCTCTTCCTACGGCCTTTGCCGCCACCTTTCAAGATGTTCCCTCGAGTGACGCCAACTATCGTGCCATTGAATATTTCGCGGATCTTGGGGTTATTGAAGGATACCTCGACAGTAAAACAGGACTACGATACTTCAAGCCGACCGCTAGCGTCAACCGTGCCGAAGCAGTAAAGATGATGCTGGCAGGATCCACGGGGTCCTTTACCATTCCAAGTACGGTAAGTAGTAACGTTTTCCCGGATGTGAAACCCGCAGACTGGTTTGCTCCCTATGTCTCCTTGGCTAAAGCACAGGGTATTGTCAAAGGGAACGATGCCACGGGCCTTTTTGATCCAGCGCGTACGGTCAATAAAGCGGAATTACTGAAAATGGTTATTCTCGCCAACTCCATTGATCTCGATAAAGAACTCGGCAGCGTGCGCACAGTCACCATGAGTGATGTCAGTAGCAAAGACTGGTTCTATAGTTACATGCGGTACGCAAAGGCCTACGGCATTATTGCACCCGATGCACTCGGAAAGCTTGATCCAGGCAAAGCCCTCACACGTGCTGAAGTTGCACGTATTCTCTATAATATTGTCAAAGTTCGTACTGGTGGAGACCAGCAAGTGCTGCTTTCCCGTACAGAGGCGAGTATTGTCAGCTCCATGGCAAATGTGAATATCAAGGAGTACGACGCAGCCATTGCCGATCTCGACGAAGCAAAAAAGTTTGCTGAGGCCGCAAAAAATGCTGACCCCTCAAACGTTATCGTGCAGGAAGCCTACACCATCGCCCAGTCCTACGCTGTGGCCATTCGTGGTTTTGTGGACTGGAAGCGTGATAACAACGTAGCCAGTGCAAAAGCAAGTGCCCTCGAAGCGGAGCGTCTTGTTTCCAGCATTACGGTTCTGACGAATTTGCAGAAATCCCTCCTCGACGTTATTTCCCGCATGAAGTCCGCCAGCTAAAGGCTTACTGTCCAATATACTGGAGGCGAACATCCCCAAGATCCATGTAGTTCGCCCCAGAGACAGACAAGACAAGTTCAATAGTCACCCGATCACCAGGAGCAAAGGTGGGGGCACCTGCAAAGGTGATATTCGACGTAGTCCACGTATTTGCCGAAGAAGATGTCAGTGAAGATGCGCCAGTTAACGGCACACTCACGCCATTTTGTTTCAGGTTCACAGAAATATGTGCATCGCCTGGCAGTGTGGTCAACGTACGTAGTTCGACCAAAAGAGGAATCGCTTGAAAACCTGCAAAATCCTCTGGAAGTTTCCACTCGAGAGCAAGCACAATATCCTGCGATCCAGAACTTTGCCTCGTGGTCCAGCGAAAGTGGGTTTTTGCCACAAGACTATCGTAGGCCGACTCCAGCTTCCCCTTTCCAAGACTTGCGTTGCCCACAATGGCCTGTTCGAGTGCTTCTCCACCAAAGGTATGGTCGCGATTGCGTGTTGCAATATCTGACCAATTCAGGGGAAGCGCTATGGTAGCACCTGCCCCTGGAGGCCCTGCTGGTCCTTGTGGGCCTTGCGGACCTGCGGGTCCCCCACTCACAATGACGGTCGTATTGCCAAAAATGCCAGGCGTTGGTGTATAGCCACCAAAACCTCCGCCGCCACCCATAGCAATCCAGCTCGAACCATTATAGTAGTAGGCAATGCTGTCACTTGTATCAAAATACTGCTGACCAGAAACAGGGTTCGGTGGTGGTGAGGCACGATTTTCTAAAACTGCATTAATTAATTGGCCTCCCTGAAAATCCACGGATTTATTGATAACAAACACATCACGATCCGGATCAAAACTGAGAAGCCCACTGGCGAGCCCTTCTCCAAACTGGAGCCCGAGCTTGCTATCACCGCGATCTCCCAGACCTATGGTAAATTTCTTTGCAGGCGTACCATCGTAATAGCCACCAAAAGGGTGGTAGACAATGCCATCATTACTCACTTCCCAAATACGCTCGACTCCGTTATAGCGGAGCACCGCGGCTTGCCCATCCTGTTGCCGCACGCGAATTTCGTAGTAGCCAACGGGGTCGCTATCTCCAACACCCAGTTCAAAATACCGGGAGCTCGTTCCATTGGGAATATTACTAACCATCAGCTTTTCCGTTTCACCGATACGGGCGACACTGTCGTTATCCTGCGCTATGAGCCGGTCATTTTGTAACAAAAAGCGATCAATGCGGGTTTTTATATCCCCATCGGGGTCGATGAGGTCATAATCATAGAGAGGCTGGCCTTGTTCTCGTACATCGAGCTGAATATAGGTGTCATTTTTTTGAGGGTTGAAGTTTGTTGGAAAGGGACCAACGGGAAACGTGAAACGCCCAAATTTGTCCGTCGTAAAGGGCACTTCCACCTGATAACCCTGATAATTACTGCTCGCCGTGCGTATGGTGCCATCACCTAAGAAATCACTCAGTTCATCAAGATTAGGACTGGACCAGACGGAAAAACGGGCAAGGTAGTTCCCCTGAATGGGGGCTCCTGACTTATCTAAAAGTACACCTCCGTAAATGCCGTAGGTGGTTTCAAAACGTATGCGTGATGGTCGAAGTTCAGAAAGCAAGATCGGCAAACGCTTCTTTCCAGCAAGTTGTGGAAGAGCGACTGGCTGCCAGTTACTTTGATCTGTTCCGCTCGGCTTCACGTCCACTTGCATATACAACACGCCGGAATCCGCAAAGAAGGTACTGATATCCGATAAAGCTCCAACAGCCACGTTAAAGGAACCGTTGGTCGCAGAAATCACCGTATGTTCCTCCACATACCCAGCATAATTTGGGGATGCTGCTCGAACGGATTTTTCCTGAAAATCGACTTTTTCGGGCGTCTCTTTTTTCCAAAGGGAGAGCCGAACATCATAGACACCTGCAAGAATTTTTCCATCTTCAATTTTGAGAATGGAATTGAGAATATACACAGAGTTGGCAGATGCTTGCTGCACATGGACAAACAAACAAAAAACCGTCACAAAAAGCGTGCATAAGGTCGATATGTTTTGCGTACGTTTGTTCATGACCTCATTCTACAGACGCATCAAAACCGTTGCAAGCACGAGTACCACGAGAAGTGCCAAGCCCATCCAGATAGCAGCAAGGAGCATTGGAGAAATAGCCGGTGACTGCTCTGACGACTCTGAACTGGCAAAATCTACAGGGGCGGCAGCACGCAGTTGGGTTGCCCAGGACGGCAAAGGAAACAGTAAGGAGCCTGTAGAAATTTTGGGTATGAGCGTGATGGGTGCAGGAGATTCTGTCAGCGTTGCCCCTGTATTCACGGGGTTTTGTGGCACTGTATCAACAACAGCTGGGCTGAGTGTCACTTTGGATGGTGTCTTCACCGGCTGTTTTCGTATGGTGGGTTTCTTGGGTTCCGTCGGGTTCACCTCCGTCGTAGCTGGTGTCGGTTGCACGATGGTCGGCTGTACTATGGGACTGCTAGAGCGAATAACATACGTATTCCCCTCCCCTTCAATGGATGCGGCAAAAACAGGTGTAGCTAGGACAAAGACAGGTAATATAGCTGCAAAGACCAGAGGGGCATGTTTGGTGTATCGTGGCACGTTTGTGTTTTGATGAGGTAATCAAAACAGTATACACCATATTTTGACATTTTATCAAGAAATGCCACAGTATATTTTATGTCTTCTCGAGCATTGCAAGCCATTGGTCCTCTGACAGGATAGGAACCCCCAGTTTTTCTGCTTTTGCCACCTTGGACCCAGGTTTTTCACCCACCACGAGAAAGGAGAGATTTTTCGAGACACTGCTTAGAATCGTGCCTCCCAGTTCTTCCACAAACTTTTGAGCCTCCTCACGCGACCGAGTAGAAAGTGTCCCCGTAAAAAGAAAGGTCTTCCCCGAGAGGGGCCCTGTAGCAAGGGTGGGCGCACGCCCCTGCAGTGATAGTCCCATTGCCTCAAGACGCCGAAGTTCTTCTATATTGCTTTCTGTTTGAAAAAAATCGAGGATACTTTCGGCAACCTTATCGCCAATTTCTGGTAGCGCGACCAACTGATCCTTTGACATCTGCGCGAGATCCCAGAGTGAGCTAACGGACTCGGCCAACACTTTTGCCAGTTTTTTGCCTACAAAGCGAATACCAAGACCAAAAAGCAACCGGTCGCTTGATTGCTTCTTTGATGCATCAATAGAAGCAACGAGATTCGTCCAACGTTTGAGTTCCTGGGTGTCCGCCATGGTTGAAAAGAGCCCTGACTGCTCCAAAACACCTTTTTTCTCTAAGGTTGCTTCCTCATACAACAGCGGGAGCACCTGCTCCTGTTTGTCGGCAAGGGTATAAATATCACTAAAATGCGTTAGAAGCTTTGCGTCTGCAAGCATTGCAATACTGCGACGGCCAAAACCATCGATATCCATGGCTCCCTTCGAGACAAAATGGATCAGACGTTCCTTTATCTGCGCTGGACAAGAAGCATTAATACAACGGAGCGCAACCTCCTCAGGCAATTGTACCGCCGTCGATGCACAGGCAGGACACCGCATCGGCATGGAAAATGGCACGGTGTTGGACGGGCGCTTCGCAAGAACGGGTTTCACAATTTGTGGAATAACATCCCCTGCCCTGCGCAGAATAATAGTGTCTCCTACCCGCACATCTTTTCGATGAATACCTTCGATGTTATGGAGCGTCGCTCGACGGACCATAACCCCCGCAACCTCCACAGGCTGTACATGTGCAACGGGAGTCAGCACCCCCGTGCGACCTACCTGAATCTCAATGCCCTCTAAAATCGTCATTTCCTCCTGCGCGGGAAACTTGTAGGCTGCCGCACCCCGAGGGTGATGCCCTGTTTCACCAAGAGAACGAAAGGCATGAGCATCCGCAAGCCGCAAGACAAGACCATCAATTTCATAAGGGAAACCCGCTCTTTTTGATTCCATAGCATGTACGTAGGCCACCGCTTCTGCAATATTTGCACAAGCAAATGGTGTTGAAGCCCGCAATCCCGAGGATGCTAAGAAATCCAGTTCTTCCGTATGCGTTGCCCAGGGATAGGAGTCAGCATAGGTAATATCGTAAAAATAGATATCGAGGTTGCGTTCAGCCGTTACCCTCGGATCTAACTGCCGAACGGAACCTGCTGCCGCATTTCGTGGATTCGCAAAGAGAGGCTGCCCTTCCGCAGCGCGTTTTTCGTTGAGATCTGCAAAGGATGCCTTGGACATCAAGACTTCACCCCGTACTTCCAGTATCCCTTCATGGGTTCCCAGTAAGTGCAGAGGCACACTTGCGATGGTTTGAATGTTTTGTGTCACATCCTCCCCCACCTCCCCATCTCCACGTGTTGCGGCTCTGGTAAATTTTCCATCGACATAAGTAAGTGCGATACTCAGACCGTCATATTTGGGATCCACCAGGTAGGCAATATCCGCGTCTGCGGGTTTCCCTAGAAGTCGCTTCACACGCTCGTCAAAGGCGTAAAGATCCTCGGCATTATAGGAATTTTCCAAAGACAAAAGTCTGCCATGATGCCTTGCCTCCCCCAGTTCTTTTTGCAGAGAAACGGCGAGTTTTTGCGTGGGAGAATCAGGGGTAATTAACTCAGGATGTTGCTCCTCAAGAGCAATAAGCTCAGCAAAAAGCGCATCATAGGCGCGGTCGGAGATCTCGGGCTCGTCATAAATATGATATCGCACATTGTGATAGCGAATTTGTTCCCGTAGCTGCTGAATTTTTTGATGGTCGGTCATAGTGTTGCGAAGTGTATCATGAACGTTGTACGGAAAGTTGACACCACGAACCAGAGGCAAGGGAGACTTATTCTTGACAAGTAAAATTATTATACTATTATCCGCTCGTCTATCTTTGACCTGCTCAGCGTACATATGTTGTCCATGTACGGCCTCCAGTCAAAGATATGTCCAGTACCTCCCGTGGAAATCCATGGGAGTTTTTTTTGCGCCCCGTCTATGATACACTAGCATACACGAACCCAAGAATCATGCCTATTTTACGACCACATCATGAGCCGCCTTCCCCCAAAGGCCCAAAGCGACTCTCTAAAACGCTCCAATCTGTAGAAAAGAGCATACTTGCGCGCATAGCGTCTCTTTTTCTGTTGTCTGCCTGCCAAGTCCCTCATGTTGTGCATATTCCCTCTCCTCCGCCATCAAAACATACGCAGGAGAACGCAGCAGAGCCTGTTACCATAGATTCCATAACGGAATTGGAGCAAAACCGTCCTCTCCAAACAAAAGCAGATGCATGGTTTCTTGATATGGTACAACGTCTTGAGTCCCCATACACTTCCTTGATTACCAAGCCAAGGCATAGTCGCACCAAAGAAGACGTGGAGAATTTTCTCTCCCTGGTGCGGGAAAAAATGGTGCAAATTCTCGAGGAATATATCAAGGAACGGCCGCAACTACGTGCGGCAATCTTCGATCCATCAACGAGTCTTGGTGCAAGTATCTATGCACTATTTCGCGCCTATGGATACCTTGTGTATGCAACGGCACAAGATATCACCGTTGGAAACACCCTCTATCCCTCCACCCAATTAACCTTAGCGAAACTGCGTGACCCCATCCTCTTCACCTGCGCAGATTTTGTCTGCGCACTTCCAGAGAAGACGCATTTCCCAGAGTCGTCCTACCAGGCTATTACCCGCGCCCTCACAACTATTCAATCGCATCCACTGGTTCCAGGCCATAGGATTCCAAAGCAGTTTACCTATCGAGAAACCGTGCCTCATACGGGGTTTCTTGTGCCAGATGGAACGATCACGACAGGCGGCGTATACCACAGTAAAGAGAACGAATTAATGATTTTTCGGCATGTCATGGTGTCGGCTGAAGCACAAAATCCAGAGCTCTTTCAAAAACAGCTACAGAGGACCCTTCAACATGAAACGGCCCATTTTGCGGTACAAGAGCTACTCAGCAAGAGAGCCACATCCCCTTACCACGATACGGAGCTTGACCTTGATATAACAGCGCAAACCGTAAATGAGGCCTATGCATTTTTTATTGAACTTCTGAGTGATCCAACGCCGGGCGTGGATATTTTTTATAAATATATTTATGCGACGACGATCCCGACGTATTCTTTGGCACAGGCGCTCCTGGGGAACGTGATGCGGGAGATGTTGCTGGCAGCACGAGTGAAAGGCATGACGATTCCCGATGGATTCGATGGTGTACTGGAGGGGCACGAAACCTTCATGGAAGGGCTCCAAAGAATTCTACGCACAAGCGAGCAACCCACGCGTTCAGAACTGCTGATTGCTCTTGCCGAGGATATCGGTGCGATCACAGCACATCCAATGCTTACAGACGAACGCGAAATATCCTTCGGTTCAGGCTTTGATCAAATGCGTCGATGGTATGCACAGCTGAGTCACTCGCAGAGCCTCTCTCAAGCACCTTAGGCACTCGTGACACTCATAACTTCGGCGATGGTGGTGAGCCCCGCCAGAACTTTCAACAGCCCGTCTTGATACAAGGTCACCATGCCGTCTTTTTGTGCCTGAGCGATCATTTCTCTTGGAGTTGCTTCAGCGAGAATTAACTCTTCAAAGGCTTTCGTGACATTAAGAATTTCAAAAAGTGCCACCTGACCCGCATAGCCGGTATTGCCGCAAGCAGGACACCCAACCGCTTCATATATATGGTTTACTGAAGGAATCTCCAGTTCAGGCTGTGCCTTCTTTGCCTCGGTCATGGCTGCAGTCATTTCCGCTGCAATTTTTCCCGTTAAGGGTACTTCTTTCCGGCACGCTGTGCAGGCTTTGCGCACAAGACGCTGCGCCACAATGGTGTTGAGTGCTGGACCCACCAGGTATCGTTTTACCCCCATATTTAAGAGGCGCGGTATCGTCTCCACCGCAGAATTCGTATGCACGGTGGACAGCATGACGTGACCCGTCAGAGCCGATTGCACAGCGATATCTGCTGTTTCTTGATCACGGATTTCACCCACCATGATTATATTGGGATCCTGACGAAGAATTGCCCGCAGTCCAAGGGCAAAGGTGTACCCTTCCGTTTCGCGAATCTGGCTTTGGGAAATATTCTCCAAGTGGTATTCAATGGGATCTTCTAGGGTAATAATTTTTACATCCGGTGTGTTCAGCATATGCAGCACGGTATAGAGCGTCGTTGTTTTTCCCGATCCCGTAGGCCCTGTCACCAAGAGCATTCCTTCTGATTTTTGCAAAGCAGCTTCCAACACTGCACGATTGCGCCCAACAAGTCCGAGAGAATCAAAAGTCGCTATGCTCTTTTTGCTATCCAGAAGTCGCATCACCACTGCTTCGCCAAATTCCGTTGGCAGTGTCGACATACGAATATCAATCTGTCTTCCTGTCACCTGAAAATTGAGCTTCCCGTCCTGCGGTTTGTACCCCACATTCAGCTTCATACTTGCACTAAATTTCAGATTTGTGAGGATGTTCTCGTAGATATCAGGCGGTAGAATAAAGATTTGGTGTAAAACACCATCAATACGGTAGCGCAATAGCACTCGCCCCTTTTCTGGCTGGAAATGTATGTCAGAGGCGTGTGTTTTAACGGAACCTAAGAGAATTGCGTTTAAAATATCCACATCGGACATACTCTGAAAATGTTCCACAAGCGCCGACATCTTGGCAATTTCCTTATCGTAACTCTCCAAAGCATCTTCGTTGAGTTCAAGGACCTTTACCCCAACCTTCTCTGCCTGTTTATCGTACAGACGAAGAACAAAAGAGAGACTTTCCTCCGAGATTAGATAGAGCTGTACAACAAAGCCCTTTGCTGTGTAGGAAGCGGCAATTTCTTTGAGTTTCGCGTTGGTGGGATCAACGGCAGCAAAACGCAGTTCCTTGCCCGCCGCATGAATCGGCACAAAACGCCCTTCCACAGCATCATCCTTGCTCACTAAAACAAGCGCATCCGGGTTAATAGGAAAATTACGCAGATTCACATAGCCAAGCTTGTGTTCCTTCGCGTATTTTTCGACTTCCTTTTCTTTGAAATCAAGATTGATCTGATCCACATGGGAAATCAGGGGCGCATTCGTCTTGATGGGCGTCTGGGAAGCGCCAAAATCAAAGGATTTTGAAGGCACGGAGTTGCAATTAACAAATATCACGAAAGTATACCATAGATTCCTGCAAATGAGGATACCGTTTCCGTCGATAGGCACTAAAAAAATCCCCTCCATACACCGTGTGTACAGAAGGGATTCTCATTACCCTCGTGGGGATTACCACCAAAGACCAGGACGAGCATCTGTATAGGCATTCAGGTACGTCTGCCAGCTCATGATCCACTTTAAGAATCGTACAGTCGTATCAAACATTCCCTTGTGGCGCTTTCCGAGGAGAAGCATAAACCAGAACTGAACAAAGGTCACAAGGCCAAGCCAGATAACCAATGGGATCATAGGAATCCACAAAATGTAGACCCAAAGAAAACGGAAAATGAAGAGACGAGATACCTTCTCAGCATAAGGAACTTCAAGCTGAAGAGCGGTCTTTGTAGAGCTGTCCATACGGATAAATAATGAGATATTGCCTGAACTATAGAGGCATTAGTGCGTCTGTGAAGGATTTGCCCTGTACACACTCCCCTACCCTGTGTCCTTGTAGTAAAAAACCCCCAAATCTGGGGGTTTTTCTTGGTGCAATTAGCTTGCAAGTTCTTCCTTACGTCGCTTCGCGCGATAATGCTCACGCATGATAGCAGCGCCACGCTGTTTAATCTTCGTGTTGGGTTTTTCAAAACGGCGGTGCTTCTTGAGCTCCATAATGTAGCGAGCGCCACGGACCATTTTCTTAAAACGCTGAATCAAATGATCGTTGTTTTCACCCTGGTTCTTTTTTACGTATACTGGCATATCATCACCTCCTTTCGTGCGAGCAGAAATTAAAGTAGCGCAACTCTACGCTAGGTTTTCCTTGGTGGCAAGGGTTCTTGATTTTCTGGTGACAAAAGTGGCGCAGCATACAAGTGTGCACCAGATTCGTTATCTAAGAGTCGGCAAACCGTACGCCCTTGTGAGTTATCCACACACCAGTGCGAGTCTGAGAGCAACGAGTCATCAACAAGTTGCACAACAATTCGCTTCGCCTGAATACCCGTTTCTATTAATGAATCGACACAATGTTCATACAAAAGCGCGTTGTTTATTTCGTCATTTGATGCATCAAACAAACAGACAAATGCATCGAGTTTATCCGTAGGAATACGACCAAGAAGAGCAATAAGATCAGGAGAAATATGGTCAAAACTTGTACGACCATATTCATCTACAAAGAATGGGTACGGAATATTAAAAACCATGGCAGCTCCCTCCGGCAATATGGCCTGAGTTTCCGTAAACGTATTCCCCTCCCCTGCAAGAATTGTACGCACTCGCCTTCGCTCGGTTTCTTTCGTTACCTTCGGATCTGCGACACGTAGGCCCTTCTTGATATCTATAGGGCGAGTGAAGACAAAGGTCACCCCTTCATGGGGAACCATCGCAATTTGCCCTGCATGCACGATAGTGGGAACAGACGGAATAACAGAGAGAACGGGCATGATGGAGATATCCGCTTTTACCGTTTCAAGCAGGTCTTCATAGGCGCAGCCAAAGGTATGCAATACGGCGTCGATATCTTCTGGATCAAGAAAAAAGTCGGTGGACTTTTCAAATAATCTCTGATGAATACCTGC
The DNA here is from genome assembly GCA_002783265.1 of Candidatus Gracilibacteria bacterium CG17_big_fil_post_rev_8_21_14_2_50_48_13. Taxonomy (GTDB): domain Bacteria; phylum Patescibacteriota; class Gracilibacteria; order 1-14-2-50-48-13; family 1-14-2-50-48-13; genus 1-14-2-50-48-13. The sequence continues at coordinate 51,320 of PFFG01000001.1, forward strand.
ACCCATAAGCGTTGGAAAGACGCGCTGAAACTCGAGACGAGAGACCATGTAAGCGAAAAGACCTGGATACACGTACGCTGTTTTCTCTAGTGCATTATGATACACTGGTCCAAATATTTTTTTCAGCTCAGAAACCAGTAGTGGGGTCAGTTGACGCCAAAGTGTCTCTTGCGCCATACGTTGTTTGCGCGCGTATCGATGGTGATACATTTCTTTCCTTGGTTTTGGCACATAGGGCTTTGGGCTCTTCTCTGAGGCACGGGGCACCTCAAAGAGCGAATGCAGAAGATTTGCCGCTACCGTTGCGTATATTTCCGCAAACTCCTGTGCTCGTTCTACATTCACATCAGGATCCTCACTTGAGGAATACAAAATTGCGGTTACATCCGCTTCTTCCACGCGCTCTTCAAGGGTGTTGATCATCTCATTCCAGAGTTTGGTCAGCATCCATAGCTCTTTCTTCTGAGCAAACCCTTCCGACGGGTGCTCTTCAACGTATGGGTGAATATACAATTCTTCCAGAAAGGTTTGCAACCTGGGATAGCCGACGGATGCATATTCGCGTACATCTTCCTGTTTTCCATCAAAGGATTCGGGGTGAAACTCCATAGGGTCATTGGAAATTTTTTGTACCGGATTAATATCCCAAAACCTTTACTTGTCAACGTCAATACACCAAAGAAGGTTCCGCTTGCAGTGCAAGGAAAGTCTCTTCATACTGATTGTGTAATCTCACTCGCACTATGGCAAAAAAACGCATTTTAACGGGCATTCGCCCAACGGGTCGCCTACACATTGGGCATTTAGTTGGACAAATTGCTCTCACGAAATCCCTGCAGGATGAGTTCGATGTCTTCGAAATGATTGCCGACACACAGGCGCTCACGGATAATTTTCATGATCCCAAAAAGGTCCACGATCATGTGCTGGAGGTGGCAATCGATGTTCTTGCAGGTGGTATTGATCCGGAAAAATCGACCATTTTTGTCCAATCCCATATTCCTGCTATTCCAGAAATGACGGTGTATTTTTCCAATCTGGTGACCATTGCGCGACTTATGCGTAACCCCACCGTCAAAACGGAAATCGCCCAAAAGAAAGAGGTATTTGGTGAAGGGGGCGTAACTTTTGGTTTTCTCGGGTATCCGGTGAGCCAGGCCGCCGATATTACCGCCTTTGATGCCGATTTAGTACCGGCGGGCGATGACCAAGCGCCCATTATTGAACAAGCACGAGAAATTGTGCGAAAATTTAACAGTATTTATGGCCCTACTCTCAAAGAGCCGGAACATCGCATGTCTGCTATTCCGAGACTTCCAGGATTAGATGGGAATCAAAAAATGGGAAAAAGTCTCGGGAATGGCATTTTTCTTGCGGATTCCTTGGAGGAGATGAGTAAAAAAGTTATGCAAGGAAAAACAGATCCAGAGAAAATCCATAAGGACAGCCCGGGCAACCCGGATATTTGTACGGTTTTTCTCTACCATTCTCATTTTAGTGGTGAAGCAGCACCAACTATTGCCACAGAATGCCGTAAAGGCGAACGGGGATGTGTGCAATGTAAGCGCGAATTGATAACACATATGGATTCTTTTCTCGCTCCCCTCCGTGAGAAACGTGACTATTTTGCCGCGAGACCGGATTTTGTTATGGACGTCCTCAAGGAGGGTACCCAAAAAGCAAATGCTGTTGCAAATGAGGTGTTAGAGCGTGTACGGACGAATATGCATTTGCGGTACTTTCACTAAGACCTAAAACCTGTTCCTCACGCCGAGGTTCATGTATACTGGACTGAAGTATTTTTTTTAGTACCCTCATGCCTACTCTACGCGATGTTTCCAAGTATTTTCGACTGGTCAACTATCTTTCTGCCGCGCAGATTTTTCTTCAGGACAATTTTTTTCTTGAACGCCCTCTCACGCAGGAAGATGTTAAACCACGGCTGCTTGGTCACTGGGGCACCTGCCCAGGCATAAATTTTGTGTACACCCATATAAACTACCTTTTGACGCAGGAAAAGCGTGATCTTATGTATATTGTGGGTCCAGGACACGGCTTCCCTGCTCTGCAGGCAAATCTGTTTGTCGAGGGATCCCTTTCCCATTTTCATAAACAGACACCCTACTCGAAGGCGGGACTGAGTAAAATGATCCGGGAGTTTTCCTGGCCTTACGGATCTCCAAGTCACACAAACCCTGGGGCTCCGGGATGTATTCTGGAAGGTGGTGAGCTTGGATATAGTTTATCGACGGCCTATGGTGCTGCCTTAGATAATCCTAATTTACGCGTCGTTTGTCTGGTAGGAGACGGAGAAGCGGAGACGGGCCCAATCGCAACGGCCTGGCATGCGAACAAGCTTTTGGATCCAAAAACCTGTGGCGCTGTTCTCCCAATTTTGCATCTCAATGGCTATAAAATTTCAGGTCCGACCTTCTTTGGTCGTATGAGCGACGAGGAGCTCACACAGCTCTTTACCGGTTATGGATACGATGTCTCTATCGTCGACGAAGGAAAGGGTGATGTCCACAAAGTCATGCATAAAACGCTCAAAAAAGCCATGGCGGCCATCGACAAAATCCAGGCAAAGGCTCGCGGCGGAGAGGATGTTCTTCGCCCCAAATGGCCTATGATTGTCCTTCGAACGCCCAAAGGGTGGACCGGTGTTGCCTCAGTGCATGGCAAAAAGGCTGAGGGGAATTACCTATCACATCAGGTAATGCTCACAAAGGCGAAAACGGACGCGGACGAACTCGCCCAACTAGAGGCATGGCTGAAAAGCTACAATATCTCCGAATTGCTTGAGGAGAAAAAACTCTTTAGCGAAAGTATCCGCTCCATGATTCCTGCGAAAAGTCTTCGCATAGGCATGAACAAACATGCCAATGGTGGAATGCGAAAAAAACTGCAACTTCCTTCCATGGATAGTGCCGCCGTACGCATAAAATCTCCTGGAACGACGGAAGGCTTTGCCATGAACGCTCTTGGTGAGGCACTCAGAGACATCATGAAAAAGAATGCAAAACAGCGGCATATGCGACTTTTCTCGCCAGACGAGACCTACTCCAACAAGCTGCAGGCGGTCTTTGATGTGACTAAGCGTGCATTTCAGTGGCCAATTCTCGACTTTGATGAGGACATGGGGCGCAGTGGCATGGTACTCGAGATGCTCAGTGAACATACCCTCCAAGGTATGATGCAGGGATATATTCTTACTGGTCGATATGGCGTTCTAACGTCCTACGAAGCCTTCGCGCAGATTGTCTCCAGCATGACGGACCAGTATGCGAAATTTCTTAAGGCTTCACAGGAATTTCCCTGGAGAAAATCTGTCCCGCCATTTATCTACATGCTCTCTAGTCTTGGATGGAGACAAGATCACAATGGATATTCTCATCAGAACCCAGGTTTTATCAGCAACATTCTGGAAAAACAGGGGAATCTATCGAAAGTGTACTTCCCTGTTGATGTGAACAGCGCCCTAGCCATTTTTGAAAAGTGTCTGAAGGAAGATAATGCCATTCATGTCATCGTCTGTCCTAAGCAAGAAATGCTGCAATGGCTTTCAATTAAACAGGCAAAAAAATATCTCGAGATGGGTATTGCTCTTTGGGATTTTGTGAGTGATCCCCGCCCAGACCTGGTCATTTGTGGCATTGGAGGCGATCCGACGGGTGAGGCCCTGGCCGGGCTTTCCCTCGTGCGAGAATATTTTCCCGGAGAAAAGGTGCGCTTTGTCAATGTCATGGAGCTCTCTGCCCTTGGCGTGGCAGACCCAAGATCACAAACCACACAGAAAGATTTTGATGCCTATTTTACGCGCGAAAAACCAGTTTTCGTGAATTATCATGGCAACCCAGGCGATGTGAAGCATCTCCTTTTTGACAGCACGAACGATACAGGGCGCTTTACGGTGAGAGGCTATATCGAAGAAGGTTCTACGACGAGCCCCTTTGACATGCATGTACGCAATAAAACGAGTCGGTATCATATCGTGCTTTGGGCTGCTCAGCAGCTTCTCCAACAGAAAAAGATCTCGCCCCGTGAGGCAAAACGTGTCGAAAAAAGTGTTTTGCGTATTCTGGCAGATCACAATGCCTATATTCGCGCCTATGGCGATGACCCGGAGTACATTAAAAACTGGCGATGGAACAAATAAACCACGGTATTCTTGTTGCAAACGCAGGAAGCAGTAGTATCAAATACCACTTGTTCGCCCCTTCAGGAACAACGCTCCTGCGTGCACAATACGACCGAACGTCCTCTGGTGATACGTGCACCATCGAATATGGAGGAAGAACAAATACAACACCATCTCCGAAGGGGGTCTTTTCCAATACTGCCTCCGATATGAGTGGTTTGATTGCGCGTCACTATCCTGGTTTGTCTCTTGCATCCATAGGGTTTCGCATTGTGCACGGCGGTTTTCACCTCAAAGAAACCAGCTGGCTGACGGAAGAGGTAATGGCCATGATCGATGCTGCTAGCAGTTTAGCCCCACTACACAACCCGCCCTGCCTCGATTTAATACATGCCTGGCAAAAGCACCTCCCGCATCTGCCTATGTTTGGCGTTTTTGATACGGCGTTTCATGCAACTATACCGCATTTTGCCTCGACCTATGCCCTTCCCTCTGCTCTGGAGGAAGAGACACATATTCGGAAGTATGGCTTTCATGGTATTGCCTATGCCTCTGTCGTGCGGCAATTGGAGGAGCTTTTGGGATACCTTCCAGAGCGACTTATCGCATGTCATCTAGGAAGCGGCTCCAGTATTTGTGCTATGTATCAGGGGAAAAGTGTGGATACATCCATGGGGACGACTCCTTTGGAAGGACTTATAATGGCTACTCGCACGGGGGATATGGATCCCGGAAGCATTCTTTTGCTTGAAGAGTACTTACGTACAACCTACCCCGAAGAAACAGAAGAAGAAACGGAGGCAAAACTTCGCCATATTCTATCCAAAGAAAGCGGTTTACTTGGCATGGCTGGTACTCCAGATATGCGGGAAATTCTCGCAATGGAGGCGACCTCCGATCGGGCAGCCCTTGCTGTAGCGGCATATACTTACCGAGTACGCAAATACATTGGTGCCTATGCTGCAGCCCTTGGCGGCATCGATGGACTTATTTTTAGTGGCGGAATAGGAGAGGGTTCAGACTATTTGCGCGAAAAAATTCTTTCCCCCCTCACGTTTCTTGGACTGGCCGTTGATCCAGAAAAGAATCAAAACGCAGAGAAAAGACAGTCAATCGGCCGTGCATCTTCGCATCCCATATGGGTTATGGGTGCAGAGGAAGACAAGGAAATTTTTCTTGAAGGCCTAAAACTTACGGGAACGCAGAGATAATTTCACAGAACACGTCAAGCCGAAGTTTTGAAACTCCTTGATTTTAATGCCCTTCCTCTATAAATACTGTCCGTTACATCATCAGGACTGTATTGGTGAAGAAATCTCCAAAACAACCAGAACGAACACCTGAGGAGCAGAAGCAATTTCTTGCAGACCTCATGTTTACCAAGCATCTTTCCATGAGTTGGAGAGTTGTTTTGTGCACGGTGCTTCCTCTGCTCCTTTTGGGTTCCCTTGGATACGCACTGGACCACTGGCTCGGTACTGGGAAGATATTCTTCATTCTCTCCCTTGTCCTTTCCTTTGTTGTTGCTCAGGTGCTTAACTACGCTGTTTTCACCCGCCTCACTCGTCATTCCTCAAAATAACCTTCTATGGAATCTATCCGCCTACCCGCTGACGTCCTTTTCACCCTTGGACCTGTTCCCATCACAAACGCCATGCTTTCCATGTGGCTTGTGACGCTAGGAATTATTGTTGTAGCAATTCTGGTGCGCCTCGGGATGCGTGTTGTACCGAGTAGAGCACAAATTGTCCTGGAAATGGGCATTGGCTACTTTTATGATGCACTGACGGATGCCTTTGGGACACAGAAGCGGGCACTGAAGTACCTTCCGTTTATCTTTACACTGTTCTTGATGCTCGCCGTCATGAATCAGTTTTCTGTTTTTCCCTTGCTCACCAGTATCGTTGTGGACGGTGATGTGAACCTGTTTCGCGTTGCCACCTCCGACTGGAGTCTCACGCTGACCCTTGCCCTCATAACAGTAATCGGGTCACAGGTTATTGCTTTTGTCGCCCATCCTATCCGCCATATTGGCAACTATTTTCGGTTTCATTTGTTTTTCAAGGTGAAGACTCCCATGGAGTTATTTCTTGCTTGTATCGAGTTTGCTCTCGGGCTTCTCGATATCATCAGTGAAATTGCCAAGGTCATTTCCCTCTCTGCACGTTTGTTCGGAAACATTCTTGCAGGTGAGGTACTCATGATCATTATTGTTGGCCTCACCGCCTACACGCAGTTTATTCTCCCTATACCGTTCGTCATTCTCAGTATATTTTCAGGATTTGTTCAGGCCTTTGTCTTCGCGTTTCTTTCCCTGCAGTTTATGTCGGGAGTGATAACCGCCGTTGACGATGCCCCAGCAGAGCTTGAAACAACACCTGATGGACAAACGGCATAACCTCATTTTTATTTTTTTGGTTTTTTTCTTATGGATGTAGAAGCAGCAAAGCTGATCGGTGCAGGACTTTGTATGGGTCTTGGAGCTATCGGTCCCGCAATTGGTGAAGGTATGATTGCCGCTAAGGCAATGGAGGCGATGAGTCGCAATCCTGAGATGGCGAACAATCTGTTTACACGTATGATCGTGAGTATGGCGATTACCGAGTCTACGGGTATCTACGCTCTCCTTGTTTCACTGATCATTCTCTTCGTTTAATTTTTTGATTTCTCCACGTTATGGACGCCCTCGCTAAAATTGGAATCGATCTATGGAGCGTTTTGCTCTATTTGATCAATACGGGAATCCTCGTGGGTGTGCTGACCTATCTTTTGTACAAGCCAGCGCTGAAGTTTCTTGATGAGCGTCGTCACTCCATTCAGAGTAGTCTCGATGAAGCAGATGAGCTCAAGCGTGCCTTCGAAGCGAAAACTGCAGAAATGCATCTTGCAGAGAAAGAAATGCGTGCATCCTTTGAAAAGGAGCTCGCGGATGGTCGCGCTTTTGTTGAGGAAATGAAAGCAAAGATGACGGCAGAAATGCAGGAACAGAAGCAGCAAATGATGGAAAAAGCCATGGCGGATATTCAGGCGGAAAAGGAGCGACTGATGGCGTCTGTGCGTAGTGATGTACTTGCTACCATGGAAAAAGCGCTCACCAGCATTCTCCTCAACCGAGTGCCCGAAGACGTCATTACTTCCAGTGTTTCTGAAGAATGGGATCGCTTTACGACATCACAAAACATGTCATGAATGATCTCCTCCTCAGCTTTCTCCTCGATGTGACCTCTGCCTACGACACCGCATCGTCTTCACGCATTAGCGCGTATGTGTCATCACATACAATGGAAGAATATCTTCTCGATGTGCAACGTTTTCTTGCGCACATGGACCAAAAGTCTTTGCCGAAGGGTGAGCTTATGACTCTTCTCGCAGATATTCTGGTACATGAAGCTGGACCGTTCCTGGAAGACGGTGACCTCTCTCACTTCGATCCTCACCATCCTTCCCTCGCGAAAGCCTTTGTGCATCTCAAGGAATCCTTCACACCGCATACGCTTGCGGGCATGATCCAAGCTCTTTTGTCTTCTGCCTACCCTGATTCAAGTATTACGGTGATTCAAACACCCTACCCTCTTGAACAGAAGGCACGCGTTTCTATGCGAAGGAGTCTTGCTGGAGCTTTCCCTCATGCATTCCCTACCTTTTCGGTAGATCGTGCGCTCTTAGGTGGCCTGCGCATTTTTGTCAACGGCACCCTCTGCGACAACTCCTGGCAGTACAAAGTGAAGCGTATGCTTCGCACACTCTCGTAATTTTTATTTTTCACCGCCCTATGCAAACGCAATCTATGCTCGACCAGCTGAAGGCAGCTCTGGAAACAGAACTGAACCAGTCCACGAGTACCCCAGAGAAAACCGGCGTGATTACCTCCTTTAAGGACGGGGTCATTGCCATCAAGGGCATGAGCGGCCTTGCCATGAATGAAGTGGTTGAAGTCGAGTCCGTCGGCGTACGCGCCCTCGTTCTCAACCTCGATCAACAGGAGGCACTCGCTATTGTTCTCGAACACTCAACAGATATTAAGGAAGGGCTTTTCGTCCGATCCCTCGGGCAAATGCTCAGCACGGAAGCATGCGACGACATCTGTGGTCGTATCGTTTCCCCACTCGGTGCACCTCTTGACGGAGGAAAACCTCTTGCAAATACCAAGCGTATGCCGCTGGAAAAAATTGCACCAGGCGTTATCACCCGAAAGTCCGTGGATCAACCTGTGCAAACAGGCATTCTTTCCATCGACTCCATGATTCCTATTGGACGAGGTCAGCGTGAACTTATCATTGGGGACCGACAAACAGGAAAGACGACCATTGCCGTGGATACGATCCTGAATCAAAAGGGTCAGAACATGATTTGTGTCTACGTTTCTATTGGACAACGTGAAGCAAAACTCGCGGCAGTTCATGCTCAGCTCGAGGCACAGGGTGCTATGGACTACACCGTCATTGTGAATGCACCTGCTTCCAGTACGGCTGTGATGCAATATCTCGCGCCCTTTGCGGGTACAGCCATTGCAGAATATTTCATGGAGCAAGGAAAAGATGTTTTGGTGGTCTTCGATGACCTTTCCAAGCATGCCGTTGCCTACCGTGAAATGTCACTGCTGCTCCGCCGTCCTCCAGGACGCGAAGCCTACCCAGGTGATGTTTTCTACCTGCACAGCCGACTCCTTGAGCGTGCTGCACGGTTAAATGAAAACTATGGTGGAGGAAGTATTACTGCACTCCCTATCATCGAAACCCAGGCTGGAGACGTATCCGCCTACATTCCAACCAATGTGATTTCCATTACGGATGGACAAATCTTCCTGGAGACGTCCCTCTTCAATAAGGGTATTCGGCCCGCCATTAATATTGGTATTTCCGTTTCCCGTGTTGGTGGTTCCGCACAGACAAAAGTTATGAAAAAGGTGGCGGGAGCTGCAAAGCTGAATCTGACCCAGTACTATGAACTGGAAGCCTTTTCTCAGTTCGCCTCAGATCTTGATGCGAGTACGCTTGCTCAACTCACACGCGGTCGACGCGTGGTAGAAGCCATGAAGCAAAAACAGGGTGCGCCCTATGCTCTCTGGCAGGAGGTGACGCTTCTTCTCGCAGCCACAGAAGGCTACCTCGATGAAACACCGGCGGAGGAATGTACATCAACACTTCGCTCCCTGCTCCATCATATGGAAGCGCAGGAATCGGCGCTGATTGCTCAAATTGAAGAGAAAAAAGAATATTCCGATGAGGTCAAAGCTGGCCTGAAGGCGGCACTTGATACTTACTTTCACGCATAATTCTCATGGCTTCACTTTTAGAGACCAAGAAGAAAATCGGGAGTATTAAGAATATGAAGAAAATCACCAAAGCCATGCAATTGGTGGCGGCTAGTAAAATGAAATTCTTCCAGCAAAAAGCCATGCACAGCAGAGGATATATCTATTCTCTGCTCCATGTCTTGGACCTGTATTTGGACTCTTCCGAAGACACGCTCTACACACAAAAACGCACAGAAGGTGATACACTTTTCGTTCTCTATGCTTCAGATAAGGGCCTTTGTGGAAGTTTGAACAACCAACTCTCCAAGGCGCTCATTGCATCGAAGGAGTGGTCGAGCCTGCCAGAAAAAGAGCGTAAACTGATTACCATTGGGAAAAAAGCCTTTGATTATGCCCGTAGTAACGGCATAACACCTAGGCTTTCCTTCTCTGGCATTAAGGAAAAGGCTGGAATACTGGATATGCTGCCTGTGGTGGGTGAAATTTTGGAGCTTTGGAAGACGGGTACCGTCAAAAAAGTCTACATGATTACACCGCATTACAAAAACTCCTTTGTGTTCTATCCTCATGTGAAGGAACTCCTTCCCTTCTCCCGTGAAATGATTGAGAGTTACCGCATAGAACATGATTTTCCGCCGCATCCCACGCGCAAAGTTTCTGAACTGAGCTTTAAGGAGCCGACGGCAGAACGTGTGCTCCGTACCCTCATGAAGCAGGTCATTGTTGGAGCCTTCGTGCAGTCTCTCTACGAATTGAAGGCCTCAGAGTACTCCAGCCGTATGATCGCCATGAAAAATGCGACAGACTCAGCAGACAAAATTATCAAGCAAAAAACCGTTGAATATAACAAAATCAGACAACAGAATATTACTCAGCAGATAGCGGAAATCAGCGCCGCTGCAGACGCTATCTCATAACTTTATCAACCGTATGACGACAAAAACGCTTACCCCAGGTAAGATAGTCAAAATCATCGGCGTCGTAGTCGACGTGTACTTCGTCGAGAATGTACCTGACACCTACACTGCCCTCAAGGCTGGTGGAGTGACGCTCGAAGTACAATCCCATATTGGAGAAGGTGTTGTTCGCGCCATCGCCATGAGTACCACTGATGGTATGTATTGTGGTATGGATGTGGAAAACACCGGTGCGGAAATTCAAACGCCCGTTGGTGAGGCTGTTTTGGGCCGCGTCTTTAACGTGACGGGTGAGGCCATTGATGATGGTGCTCCTATGCCAAAAGACGTGGAATATCGTTCTATTCACGCACAACCACCTGCGCTGACCGAGCAAAGTGGTCGTATTGAAACCTTTGAAACCGGTATTAAGGTTGTAGATCTCCTGTGTCCCTTCACGAAGGGTGGTAAAGTTGCCCTCTTTGGTGGAGCAGGTGTGGGAAAAACCGTCATTATCCAGGAATTGATTCACAATGTTGCCATGGCACATGGTGGATATTCCGTTTTTGCTGGTGTTGGTGAACGTTCTCGTGAAGGAAATGATCTCATACATGAAATGCGGGATAGTGGTGTTATCGATAAACTCGCCATGGTCTTCGGACAAATGAACGAGCCACCTGGAGCACGTCTACGTGTTGCCTTCACTGGTCTTGCTATGGCGGAGAAATTCCGTGATGAAGGTCGTGATATTCTCATGTTCGTCGACAATATTTTCCGTTTCACGCAGGCGGGTGCTGAAGTGTCTGCCCTCTTGGGTCGCCTTCCTTCTGCCGTTGGTTATCAGCCAACCCTTGCGACGGATATGGGTGCACTCCAAGAACGTATTACTTCAACGAAAACGGGATCCATTACCTCTGTTCAAGCGGTATACGTGCCAGCGGATGACCTGACGGACCCAGCTCCAGCGACGACCTTTACGCACTTGGATGCAACGGTTACCCTTTCACGTCAGTTGGCCTCTATTGGTATCTACCCTGCCGTCGATCCACTGGATTCCACCTCGACGGCGCTCAAGCCGGAAATCGTTGGTGAAGAGCACTACCGCGTTGCGACAGAAGTCCAAATGATTCTACAGCGTTATAAAGAGCTCCAAGATGTGATTGCTATCCTTGGTATGGAAGAACTTTCCGATGAAGATAAGTCACTCGTGACGCGTGCACGAAAGATCCAGAAGTTCCTTGCGCAAAATTTCTACGTTGCGGAACAGTTCACAGGAACTCCTGGTGTCTACGTGAAGGTGGAAGACACGGTACGAAGTTTCAAGGAAATTCTCGATGGAAACTGTGACCACATTGATGAGGCACATTTCTACATGGCAAGTACCATTGACGATGTCAAAGAACGCCACGCAAAGGCAACCGCCGCTTAACACATTCCACTATGAAGTTTTTCAAGTTTGAAATCATGACACCGAATGGCACGCTCCTTTCCCGGGACGTGCAGTCGGTGAAGTTATCCACGGAGGCGGGTGTAACGTCTGTCTTGGCAAACCATGCAGATTTGCTCGCTTCGGTACAGTTCACGCATGTGATCGTCAAGTATGATCATCATATCGATGAATACCTAGTACGTGGCGGTATTCTCGCCATGGATCATGATATGAATACCCTGTCGCTGTTGGTGAGCTTTGCTGAAGAACTCTCTGAGACCACAACTGTTTCCGCGGGTGAATATCTTACCATGCTCAAGACGGAACTCGAAGAAGGTCATACCCTCAGTAGTTTTCATCTGGACTATCTCCAGGAAGAACATTTTGTGCTCACCAAACAAATGGAAACGGCTCAAAAGCCGTAACTCTGACACTAAAAAAACCGCCGGCAACGATGACCGGCGGTTTTCTAGTGTGTTTAGTTTTTCGCCCCAGAGGCAATCTTTCCGGCAACAAACATATGCCAGGAAAGGACAAGATTGAAGAGAAGCCAGAAGATCATCTGACCGAAGTTACCTGTCATGAGGACAGGAATGGGCAATAGTACCATAATCACAGCAAAAACCATCACCAGCAGTAATGCAAGAAGGCCATAATGCAGGTACGCATCGAAGGTGAGAAGAGTGTATCGCACGACGGGGTTTTTTCCATCACCCTTTGCGTTACCCATGAGGAACAACACAAGAGGAAGGATCGCACCAATCACTCCTACAACACTATTCAATGAATTTTCTAACAGAGTACCCAAGGCATACATTGATGGATCCAGGGGAACAGAATTCATGAGTACAGCAAAAAGAGCACCTAAGACGGCAAATACCCAAAGGTAGTTCTGCTCTACCTGCGTCGTAACTTTCTTCTGAGAGAACTTGCGAGCGAGTGCAAAGAGATCAAACATGGTACGAGAAAACATGATAATAGTCGCATTATACAAATTTTCTTTATTTTGTCAAACTTCTATTGTGCGTGACGCAGATTCATATACTTAAACAGAAGTCTCGTCATGTACCCCCGTGTGAGCTCCGCTGAGGGATTCACAATATCCTCCTCATCTAAAGGTAAAAGCCCCATCTCCTTTGCGCGAACAAAGTATGGTGTATACCAGGCATGGGCTGGAACCTGCTCAAAGGGAATTTCTCGTGCATCATCTGCAATAATATTTTCCCGCTCCATCACCAAAAGCATTTTCAAAAATTCTGATAGCATAATAGGTCGATAGGCTTCGTACTCACCCGTTGGATTACCGGAAATGATACCTATGGTGTATCCTTTGAAGACATAGGGAGCAAACCAGTCTGTGGGTTTCACATCAGGAAAGGCAACAAAGGGTAAATCTTTTTCCTTTGCAATGTAGGTCTGAAAAGAGTCAAAAATATCACCACTTTCTATAGGTGAAGACTTGAGTAAGGCTTTTAAAGCCTCACTTCGATTTGTTGGAGCATTTGGGCGAAACGTTTGATCCTGATACCCCTGTATAATGCCCTGACGGACAAGACTCATGACCGCTGGGAAAGCGGGATCCCGTAAGTCGACATCAGAAAATATCGGTGTTGGGTCAGGTGCCAGATTCGAAATCTGCGGTACCAGGCCTGCATTGGGTGGAGCAACACTTAAGGAAGCATTAGTATACCATACCCAGCCAAGTGTCAGAGTACCCACAAGGACAATACCCGCATAGAACAAAATATCTGACCAAGAATACTGATGCATAACAACAAAAAGAGAGGCGCAAAAGGGCTTTGAGTCTAACGTAGGAGAAGCTTTCCGTCAACGAGCGACAATTGATTCCTAGAGATTTGTGTGTAGAGTGAATGCACTATCTGATACTCTGCTGCTTATGCTCTGGTGGATTGCTGGTTTCGGAACACTTCTTGTCCTTTTGTGTATATATGGGGTCAATAGCATTATATCTCTTGAAGTGCGTGCGGATGCATCACTGAGCGATGTGGATACGGCCCTGAAAAAGCGCCATGATTTACTGCCAAACCTCCTTGAAATAGCAAAGGGGTACATGCAACATGAAAAAAACACTTTCACGGAAGTGGCTCGCCTTCGAGCAGAAGCAAGTCGAGCATCATCGCCTCTTGAAGCGGATCAGACTGAACACAATTTAAGCTCAAGCCTGAACACTTTTTTTATTCTCGTTGAACAGTATCCTGAGCTGAAGGCCGTTGAACAATTTCGTTCCCTTCAAAGTGCATTGTCACAAGTGGAGGACAACATTAATCGTTCACGCCGATACTACAATGCAGTTGTCCGGGATTACAATACCCTGATCCATTCCTTCCCCGTCTTTATCCTCGCTCTGCTTATGCGCAAAAAGCCAAAGCATTTCTTTCAGATCGATGCTTCGGATAGATCGAACCCCTCCCTTTCCTAATTTGACATGGTCTTTCGCCCTCGCCTACTCCTCATAGCGCTTGTTTCCTGGCTTACCCTTCTCGGTTCTGCTCAAGCAGCGCCCATGGATATAGAAGCCTTTCATACGAATGTGCACATTGCAACAGACACTTCCTTCACGGTCACAGAAGATATTGACGTTCTGTTTCATGAACCACGCCATGGTATTTTTCGAGACATTCCCATTGATTACACGGACCGTGTCGGCTCACCCTATAGAATGTATGTTTCACTTGAAAGTGTGACAGACGCAGAAGGAACACCCCTACCCTACGTGGAAGAACGCTCTGGGGTTTTTCTGCGCCTACGCATTGGAGACGGGGATACCTATGTTACTGGCCAGAAGTCTTACCGGATTCGGTATCATGTCGAGCGAGCATTTACCATGCAGACAACAAGTAATGGTGCCTCCGTCGTCGAATTCCCGTGGAATGTCACCGGCGCGTGGCCAGCGACCATCAGCCAGGCAACGGCGACAATCCACCTCCCTGCCGCTGTTGCCAAAGATAGAGTCCAATCAACATGTTTTACTGGATACACTGGCGCAAAAGAGAAGAACTGCGTTATAACAGCCTCGGGTTCATCACTGCAATTTTCGACCACAAAAAGTCTCTGGCCCAGTCAGGAGTTGACTTACGCAATACAAATTCCCGCGCAGTACCTAGACCTTCCTGGGTTTTCTCAACAGCTCTTGTGGTTTCTTCGTGATAATTACATGGTTTTATACGCCATGATTCTTGGCATCAGTATTTTCGTTATCTGGTGGATCTACGGTCGAGAGTTCCCTGCCTCAAGTGTCATGCCCCAATGGGATCTTCCACAAGACATCCGTTTTTTTGACTCGGTCATGCTGATGCGTGAAACCGTTGGCGCAAGAAACATCCCTGCAGCCATTATTGATCTTGCAACGAGGGGGTTTCTTACCATTGATATGGTGCGGCCAAAAAGCTTTATCTTCAGGAAGACAAGAAAAGATGAGGCACTACAACCCGCGGAAAAACTTCTTCTGGATGGCCTGTTCGCAAAAAAAGATATGGTGACTTCCTCCGACCTGCGTAATTCTTTTTATGTGCATCTTTCCGCTATCAGCCAAGCCGCTGCAAAGCGAGTGGTTGATCAGAGGTGGTTCTATCGTGATCCTGCATCCATTACAGCGATTTCCGTTATTGCCGGGGTGTTTCTCTGTGGACTCGGGGTGATGATCAGCCTCGGCACAGAACAAGGCTGGGGTCTTTTCAGCAACCTGTTCGTTTCCCTTCTCTGGTTTATCTTCAGTCTGCACATGCCAAAAAAAACACGGGCCGGACGACGACTTGAAGCGGACATTTACGGGCTCCGCGAGTATATTCTTCGTGCCGAGCAGCTGCGCCTTTCTGTAAAAAGCGCACCGAAACCTTCACGACAAGAGTTCGATCGTCTTTTGCCCTATGCCATGCTCTTTGGCCTTGAAGCACGCTGGATTGAGCAGTTTTCCGATCTGCTGCAAGAACCTGCATCCTGGATGGAAGGTTCCTACAGATCTTTTTCCAGTAGCTCCTTTATACAATCTCTTGCGACTTTTGAGTCTACCAGCGCGAGTACACTGAGTTCTGTCCCTGCCTCAAGCAGTAGCAGCAGTTCCAGTTCCTCGAGTTATTCCAGTAGTGGAGGCAGCAGTTTTTCCAGTGGTGGTTCATCGGGCGGGGGCTTTGGTGGAGGTGGCGGCGGAAGTTGGTAGTCTTTACTTTGTCACAACAGCGTGTATGTCGAGAAATAAACTAACGAAATTTGCGGAGTTCCTTGCATTCCCCAATACCTATACGCCCTGGGAAGAAGAAAAAAGCACCCTGGAACAATGGAATCCAAAGCATTTGCCTGTGACCATGGAACTAGCGGCAGGGACAGGTGCCTATACCGTTGCGCTTGCACGCACCTATCCTGAGCGATTTTTTCTTGGTGTCGATATTAAAGGTGCACGTATGTGGACAGGCGCTCGAGCGGCGCTCGACGCGCAGTTAGACAACGCTTTTTTTCTGCGCAGTCACATTGAACGTCTGGAAGAAAACATTCCCCAAGCAAGTGTGGAGGAAATTTGGATTACCTTTGCAGACCCGTTCCTTGCGGAGGGGTCTGCAAAAAAACGTCTTACCTCAGAGCGGTTCCTTGGCATCTATAGCCGTGTACTCAAACAAGGCGGGCTCCTCCATCTGAAAACCGATAGCACACCCCTCTTTACGTACTCTCTCGAAACAATTCGATCATGGCGCGGAGAAAAGGGCGAGCATTTTCTTCTCGAGAACGTGTTGCACGACGTCTACGCTGATCCAACATCTCCAGAGATACTGACAAGTATTCAAACAACCTACGAAAAGAGTCATCTGGCGGAAGGGAGAACCATTCAATATCTTCGGGCTCGTTTTGTGGCTCTATAAACAGTTTGTACAGTTTCCCTCCAGAAAAGACTGAATATTTGCACAGGTCGTCGTCATAATACGTTCAAGCGCTTCCTTGCTGTAAAAGGCAATATGCGGTGTATAAACGACATTTTCCTGGCGGAGAAGCATCATGGTTCGTGCCATGGCTTCCCGCGTTGCCGTTGACGTTTCATTGTACCGAAGACGTTCTTCTTCGAGCATTAATTCCTCTCCTTCAACCACATCAAGGCCAACGCCAGCCAGATGTCCGGATTCCAGGGCACAGAGCATGGCCTCCGTATCCACAACCCCACCCCGCGCTGTGTTGATGAGCATACTACCCTTCTTCATAGCTGAAAATTCCGCCTTGCCCACTAAATGATGCGTATGCGTGTTATAGGGGACATGCAAAGTAATAATATCAGACGTGCGGATGAGTGTATCAAAATCCACATAGGTAAAGTCGAGCACATCGGAGAGGAAGTCATCATGATGTGGTTCATAGGCCTGAACCTTCATTCCGAAAGCACGTCCAATACGAATGACATGTTGCCCGATCTTCCCCGCACCAATAACACCCAGAGTTTTATCTTTGAGATCGAAGCCCATAAGCCCCTCAATGCTGTGATCCCCTCGTTGGGAGCGCACATAGGATTTATGGACATTCCGAGAAAGGGAGAGAATCAGCGCAAAGGTATGTTCCGCAACCGTGTTTTCACCATACAGGGGGACCGTAGCGATGCGAATACCCTTCGAGGCAGCATACGCCGTATCAATATGATCAAAGCCGGTCGAACGTGTCGCTATAAGGCGCAGATTGGGCATGGCATCGATGACGGCACGGGTGACCTTGGAGTACACAAAGACAGAAATAATCTCGGCTTCTTGAAAGTCCGTGGCATTTTCTTCCGAGAGCATTTCCTTTGTACCTTCCACTTCGTGGTGCGCAAAACTCTGTTTGCGCAGCAAGGCCCGATCGAGGGGAGAGAGATCAAAAAATTGGATGCGCATAGAAGGATAAGTAAACGTTCACGTTAGTATACCATATTGCAGAGTGAACAAAAAGAGGTGTAGGATGTGGCCATCACTACTAAACAACATACGTATGAACGTTGGAGAACAATCCCTTGCACTGCACAAGAAATACGGCGGAAAAATTGGCATCGCTCCTAAAATGGAGGTGAACACAAAGGCTGATCTCGGTCTCGTCTACACACCTGGAGTTGGTCATGTTTGTTCAGAAATTGCCGAACACCCAGAACTCGTCCACGCACTCACACTCAAAAAAAATACTATAGCAGTTATTTCTGATGGTTCTGCGGTCCTCGGTCTTGGCAATATTGGCCCTCACGCCGCAATTCCTGTGATGGAAGGAAAAGCGTTGCTGTTTAAGAAAATGGCCGGTCTCGATGCTTTCCCCATCTGTATAGACACACAAGATACGGAGGAGCTTATTCGCACTATTGAAAATATTGCACCGGTTTTTGGTGGTATTAACTTGGAAGACATTTCTGCCCCACGGTGTTTTGAAATTGAACGTCGACTCCGTGAGCGGCTATCCATCCCCGTTGTTCACGACGATCAACACGGTACGGCAGTGGTTGTGCTCGCAGGCTTGATCAATGCACTGCAGTTACGTGGCGCGGATATTGTTGATGCACACATCGTGATTAACGGCGCTGGTGCTGCTGGCACATCCGTTGCTGAGCTGCTGCATGCAGCGGGCGCAAAGCACCTCCTCATGCTCGATTCCCAGGGTATTCTCCATGCGGGCCGAGAAGATCTCAATGAGGAGAAAAAAGCCCTATTGCGGTTCACGAATCGCGAGGGGAAACAAGGAAACCTTCGCGATGCACTGCGCGGAGCAGATGTGTTTATTGGTGTGAGTAAGGGTAATCTTTTGACGCGAGAAGATATTGCCACCATGCAAAAGAACCCCTTGGTGTTTGCCCTCGCCAACCCCATTCCAGAAATTCTTCCCGAAGAAGCGAAGGCGGGCGGTGCGTTCATTACGGCCACCGGTCGCAGCGATTTCCCCAATCAAATGAATAACGCTCTCGTCTTCCCTGGCCTCTTTTTGGGTGCGTTAACACACGGTATTCGCCTGGTGACGGAGGAGCACTTTCTTGTCGTCGCAAAAGCTTTGGCTTCCTATGTTACAACGCCTGACCGTGATCATATACTCCCTGATGTCCTCGATGGTGGCGTTGCCGCACATGTGGCGGCTGCAATGGGAACGACGCTTAACTAGTTTTGGTGAGTATTTCAACACCTTTCTCCGTCACCAGCACCGTATGTTCAAACTGGGCGGTAAGTGAACCATCAATGGTTCGTGCCGTCCAGCCATCGTCCTCAATCACAACGTCATCCGTGCCAAGAGTAATCATGGGTTCCACGGTGAAAATCATGCCAGGTTTTAGCATGGCGCCTCGTATACCCGTATCGTAATGTGGAATAAACGGTTCTTCATGGAAGACACGTCCAATACCGTGTCCGCCAAAATCTGTGACAATTCCATAGCCAAATTTTTCCACATAGGCCTCAATTGCTTTTCCAATATCCCCAATGTAGGCGCCCGGCTTCACTGCAGCAATGCCGCGTTCCATGGCCGTTTTGGTGCGGGAAACCAGCAAAGAAGCTTCTTCGCTCACCTTTCCCACCAGAAAAGTTCTTGAGGTGTCTCCATGAAAACCATGGAGTTTCACGGTCACGTCGAGATTGACGATATCCCCCTCACAAAGAATTTCCGCGCTTGGTATGCCGTGACACACCACATCGTTGATGGAGGTACAGATACTTTTCGGAAAGGGAAAAGTTCCCTCCTGCTTGTAGCCAAGCGGGGCTGAAATGGCCCCATGTTCTTCTGTCCAGGTAGCACAAAGTCGGTCGAGTTCTTCCGTGCTCACCCCAGGCACAACGAAGGGTTCAATATAATTCAAAAGCTCTGCTGCCAGGCGGCAAGCTTTTCGCATACCGGCAATTTCCTCCTTCGTTTTTATCTGTATAGCCATAGAGAGTATTAGGTGCGAACAAACAAGGAAATAGTATACCCTACATAGAGAAGGAGGAATGCTGCCCCCTGCCATCGATCCAGTGAATGCTTTTTACCTAAATGCAGGGCAACAAACAAGAGGAATGTCACGCCTACCATAAAAAGAATATCAAAGGTCATACCTGGTGCAACAGGTACAGGCGATATGGCCGCCGTGAGGCCCAGAATCCAAAGAATGTTGAAGATATTCGAACCAAGGACATTACCAATAGCGATGTCCGACTTCTTTTTCAATGCCGCAACAACCGATGTAGCGAGTTCAGGGAGCGACGTCCCTATGGCGACGATAGTGAGACCGATAACCTGCTGACTGATACCCGCCATGGCCGCTAAGGTTTTGGCAGATTCCACCATCAGATAACCACCAACGGCAAGGCCCACGAGACCAAGGAACACAAAGAGCATCGTCTTCCCCGTGCCCATAACCACAAGTTCTTCCTCGTCGACAACACTATCCCCTTTTCGCGCCGAAGAAATGACATAGTACATAAAAATACAAAACATGCCGAGGAGCACGAGACCATCGCCCCGTGTCACAAAAGCTGTAGTGATGCCGGATCCCAAAAACGTATCGAGGGCAACGAAGGCCAGCATGAGGGCGGAGAGAAAGGTGAGTGGAATCTCTTTCCACACGGTGTTACTGTGGACAGAGAGAGGAAAAATCACCGACGCGGCTCCTAGGATAAGCAAAATATTAGCTATATTACTTCCGACCACATTTCCCACCGCAATATCGCTATTCCCCGACAAGGCAGAGAAAAAACTGACTATAAGTTCCGGTGCGGACGTGCCAAAGGCGACAATGGTGAGACCGATGACGATATCGGGGATCTGAAAACGTTTTGCTAAAGAAACACTACCGCCCACAAGCCAGTCAGCCCCTTTGATCAGTGCTACGAGACCAACAGTGAAGAGCAGGATTTGAAGAAAGATATCCATAAGAGTTTTTACGCTTCGTGATGTAATATATTTTGGTGTGCAGAGCGTTCAAGAGCGCTTTGAATCAACCATTCAAGAACTTCTTGCTGTGAAAGACCATCCTGAGCCCACATTTTCCCGAAGGCACTGTTTTCTGTAAACCCAGGGAGCGCGTTCAGTTCATTCCAATAGATTTTTCCGTCATGATCCAGAAAAAAGTCGACACGACAGAGACCGTAAATTGTGTGAAGAGAGGCGACACGAAGGGCAAGTTCCTGAAAAATGCGGTGTTGATCCGGTGAAAGTACCGCAGGGATCTTTGCTGTCGTTGTGCTATTCGGCTGATATTTTGCATCAAAGTCATAGAAGCCTGCTGAAGGATGCACTTCTGCCATGGAGACAGCAGCACGGAGTCCATCGGGGCCTGCTAAAAGTGCCACTTCAATTTCCCGAGGCCTATCGAGTCCTTGCTCAATAATCACTTTATCATCGTACAGGAAAGCCGTTTCCATAGCTGCGTCCAAATCCTCGGGCGAATCGACTTTGGAAATACCAACGCTTGAACCTGTATTCGCGGGTTTCACAAAACAGGGGTATCCGCATACCGCCAAGACCCGCGCCAGAACAGTATCACTCTGTCCTTCCCACTCGTCTCGAAGACAAAAGGTCCATCGAACCATGGGAACGTCCATCCCCACACAAAGCTGCTTTTGCACAACTTTATCCATACTAATTGCGGAAGCAAGTACACCTGACCCCGCATAGGGAATTCCGAGCAAATCGAGAAACCCCTGTAGTCGGCCATCTTCACCAAAGTCTCCATGCATAACAGGCAGCACAACATCGAGACCAAGATCCGCAAGGACGCCAAGGTTGATAGAGTCCTGTTCTTCTTTGAGCAAAACACACTGTTGGGTAATGACTTTTTGCCCACCGATGCGAATCTGCTCGAGAGCGTTTCCACCAGCGGTCACGAGACGATTTGCCTTCGTGAGTGCAAGAGGGAGCACATCGTACTTTGTGGCATCCAAACTTTCCACAATATTCTTTGCAGACCAAATGGAGACCTCATGTTCCTTGCTCTTTCCACCGAAGAGCACACCAACCCGTAATTTCTTTTCCATTCTCAGCGCATGATAGGTAATTGATAGCAGTATACCTTAGGAAAGGTGTTTGACCATGTAATCCCCTTCTAAGGTATATCCATTCGTGCGAAAATATTCCCTTACACCTATTCCTGCAATCACTGCAATTTTTCTCAAACCATAGCTGGCAGCGATTTCTTCGGCTTTGGAAAGCATTTGACGGCCTAAACCGCGATGTTGCGCCGCGCCGTCACTTTCTTCTCCGACCCCCCTCTGTACACCATATGTATGCACCTCGCGAACAAGCGCAGCTCCGTCAAGCACACGGATCCAGTGCCGTTTTCGTTCAAAATACTGCGACGGAATACGAAGTCGCAAAAAGGAAAACAGTGTGTCCTGCACCTTATCTTCAAAGGAAATAAAATACTCTTTCCCCTCCGATGCAGCATAGGCACGGACAAGAAGTTCAGGTTCCGAGTCCCCTCCTGTTTGAGCGCGTACTTCCCGACACCGGATACAGCGACAAACAAGTCCGCGCCGCTTCATTTCTTCATCAATCACCTGCCTGAGGTTGGACGTTTTTGTTCCAGCAAGAATATCCGTCGAAGGTATGTCACGCACAAGGCGTACAACACGCATCCACTCGGGAATCATAGGTTTCACCACACAGGCGAGTTTAATAAAGTCTTCGTCCTGCATTGGCGTAAACGTACCCTCCCGCCATAACTTTGTGAGCACACTGAAGTCCGTGACCACACATGGATAAAACTTGATCTGATCCGGTTGGAACTCCGGCTTTGTGAGAATATCCTCAAACATGGCAACATCCTTAAGGAACGTTGAACCATAGAGCCCAGGCATCATATGGTAGGTAAATTTGAACCCCGCATCCTTCATGAGACGTGTCGCATCAATCACCTGTCGCACAAAATGACCCCGACGGTTTTTCCGCAGTACATCGTCATGGGTATGCTGAACCCCAATTTCCAGGCGCGTCGCACCTAAATGCCGAAGACGCCGAAGCTCCTTCTTATTGACCCAGTCGGGCCGTGTTTCCAGGGTGAGACCAACACAACGGACCTCAGCTGTCTCATTGCGCTTTTGTGCGTCGGAGAGTTTTCTCTCATGTGGAAGACTTGCCTCATCACCGGCACGAAATTTGACAAATTTAAACTGCTCCTTCGGTGCTAGGGCAAAGGTTTTCTTTGCCTCAGAAAAACTATTCATGGCATTGAACGCAGACCTGAGAAAACTAGATTGATAATGCTTTGGGTACGCAGAAAAGGTTCCGCCTTGAATTATGAGTTCCACCTTCTCTACCTGATGGCCCGTCGCCTCTAAAGCGCGGAGCCGGTTATGCATCTGCTTAAAGGGGTCAAAGTTATTCAGCACCGCCCGCTGCATACCAGGCTCACCGGATAGATAACTCTTCGGCATATTTTTTTCCGTCGGACAGAAAATACAGGCGCCTGGACACCCTTCGTCACGCAAAAACAAGGAGACAGGTACAATGCCGGAAAGACTGCGCACTTTCCTTTTTTGAATCAAGGCAAAAAATGCTGGGTGCGGTTGTAAGATTCCTTCCGCCACAAGAGTACGATAGGCCTCGAGAAGCTCGATGTTATGGAGAACGGCAATACCATGCTCTTTGCTATATCGGTGGCGAATTTTTTGAAGACCACGCTCCGTCAAGTTTGGCATCGCGCTTGCTTCCAGGACCAGTTGTTCTGCAATGGTTCGTTTCATGAACCAAACTGTACCCATTTTTGAAAGGAAGTCTACGAAAGTCCTCACCTACTCGATTTCTGCAAGGCCACGAAGGACGTTCTGCGCGAAGTCTTCGTTCTCTGTACAAAGAGTTTCTATAGTTTCTCGCGTGCGCAGTGACCAGGAAAAATCCTGAGGATTTGCGCCAGATTTTGACCAATCAAGGTAATGAGCATCGATTTTAGCACCAGCAATTTCCACTTGAGAAAGAACAATATTGCGCCAGTTTTGCTGGATATATCCTGGCAAAGAGGTAGGAAACTCAGCCACAATACAGCGTTCATAGAGCATACGGAAGTACTTTCCAAAGGCTTGTGGGTATTGTTCCTGACGAATTTGATGACTGCGGAGACGCAGTGAATTCTTTGGCAGTGTACGATAGGCTTGTTTTGCGCGTAGATCTGCCTCTGTTGGAAAGTACACCGTTTTGAGTAAGGCCTGAATCTCTGCATGGGCCCCTATTTTTACCATACGCGCTACATCAGACTGGGACAGCAAAAATTCACGCCCGTCTGTTGTTGTTTTTGTGCGCAATGAACGTGATTGTCCATTGAGGTGTTCCATAAACCAGCGTGACTGGGCAACCTTTGCCTCCGCCAAGGCAATAACTTGCAACTCCTTTTCCCAAGGCGTTACGTCTTCAAGATCGAAGGTGTAGAGGAAGGTATTCTTTTTGACCTGTAACAGAACATCAGGATAATAATCCAACAGGTGTGGTTCCTCTTCTAAGAGATCCTTATCCTCAGAGTGTGCGCCGCTTTCCATGAAATTGCATGAAGAATTTTGCGGTGGTTATACACCATACGCAAAAAGAGTCAATCCTGTACAGACAACAAACTGTGGACATCAAAAAAACGCCCCGAAGGCGTCTTCTTTTTTTGCACAACGTTTTAGGAACGTTTTTGCTGAACGACATAGAATGTTGCCCCAGCCACAAACATGAGAGTCAGCAGATCCATAACGTGTGTTTTGAAAAAATAGAAGAAAATTATGCAGGAGTGTTCGTCCAAGCCTGATCAAACATAACGCGCTGCATACGCGCAATGTGTGCATTTTCCATGAGCATCCCCGTCAGCGAATGCATTTCATTCCAGAAACCGATAAAGTCGCCTAATACATTCATACCTGCCGCAAAGACATACGTATGATTGCTCGCTTTGACTTCAAAGTTTCTAATTTTGATAAAGATCGGATCCTCTGAGGGAGAGTTCACAAGAACTTTTACTTGGACTCCATGAGGGAGAAGTTCACGGCTCTTTTCCTGAAGCCAGGGTTGAAAGCGCGCGAGGAATTCGTGAGTGCAAAAAATGTTGAAGGCCTCTAACTGCGTTGTTGCAAGTAACTGCTCTTCCCACATTTTTACAATCCCCTCTTCCCCATGAAATTGTCGCAGACTCGGAACCGGTAGAGCAGGACTCATAAGCGACTCCAAGTCTGCAACGGTGCTTTTGAGTTTTTGTTTTGTACTTGCAAGCAGTGCCTCTTGTTTATGGAGTATTGCTAGCAAGTGCGATGGAGTCTCCACGCTGAAAATCTTCGTGTTCTTTCGTCGTTTTTCCACCACGACCCCCTTGCGCTGTAGCGAGAGGAGGACGTCGTAGACTGACGTACGGGGAATCCCCGTATAGGCAGCTACTTCGATGGTCGACCCGATGCCCCCATGGGTGACGAGACTCAAGTACACGCCGATTTCTTTTTCTGTTAGCCCGAGACCCCCCAAGGTCTCGGAAACATGCTGGAGTTCCATACGATTTGTGACGGGTTATTTCGTCATATACTTTTTATAGTATGCTCTAAGCCTTTGCAATAGTAATTTTCAAATGTCGGAATCTTTCGACACTTTATACATACTTTTGCGGAGAATTTCAGCAAACCCGCGCTATGCGGGCCTTAGCACTTTCGCGGTTCTCCACAAAAAAAGAGGCTAAGCCTCTTTTTTCTGGGAATTCTGATAGTCAATTTGTCGCTTACGGCGCACGTACAGTGATCTCCTGTTTATAGGAAAGCATGGCACCATATTTGTCGTACACACGCAAATCCACCGTATAGTTTCCAGGGACCGAGTAGGTTTTTCTCACCTTTATACCCGTATCACTAGTTCCATCCCCAAAAGACCAACGATAGCTCACAATATCACCGACGGATTCCGACGCATTCATTTCAACGGTGAGTGGCGCGACACCAATGGTCGGCGTGGCAGTAAACTTTGGAGAAAGAAGCTCCTGCAACACGGTGATAATCTTTGTTGTAACCTTTGATTGTCCATCAGCAGTTCGCACTTTGAGCTGCGTCGTATAGATACCCGGCGCCGTAAATTCATAGGTCGTCTGAGCTCCTGTTAAACGAGGTCGTGAACCGTCCCCAAAATCCCATTCATAAGAGGTAATTGCGCCGTTTTTGTATGAGGAACCAGAACCGTCGAAGGCCACCGTCAGTGGAGCCGTACCCGTGATAGGGTCTGCAAAAATATCTGCCACAAGATCCTCCGCTTCCACAACCACCGTTATAGTATCAGTCGCCGTCAGCTTTGCAGCGTTTTCCACTTGAAGGGTCACGAGGTACGAACCGGGACGTTTATAGACATAGCTCGTTTTCTCACCAGAGGTATCGAACTTCTGATCCCCATCAAAATCCCATTTCCAGTCCACAATGGAATTATTCGGATCCGTGGAAAAACTTCCATCAAATTGCACTGTGAGCGGCAAGCGCCCACTGAGTGGTGCTCTAGCAGCAGCAACAATACGTTTTCCATCACCCCCCGTCCCTTCTGCCCGTATACGCGCCGTTGGCACAGCCTTCGACGTATTCACCGTAATGAGCACTTCTTTTTTCGCACTTACACCAAGATCTGTTTTCACTTCCAGAACAACCGTGTACTTCCCTGCCTTATCAAAGGTATACTCTGCGGTTTTTCCTGTGACGGGCGTTGCACCATCTTCGAAAGTCCAAGAGTACTCATTAATCTGTCCTTCCTTGGCCGTCGATTTTGAACCATCAAAGCTCACTTTCAGTGGAGCATCTCCCGTCAGGGTTGAGGCTTCAATTTCAGGTGAGGGCAGCGTCGTTTCATCAACGAGAACCCGAATAGATTTTTTAGAAGACAGATTCTTTAGATCAACAACCTCAACGGTGACATTTTCCACGCCTGCTCGCGTGAACGTATGCTTCACTTTTGGCCCTTCTTCGTCCGTCACACCATCTCCGTCAAAATCCCACAAATACTGATCGATGGGATTTTCCGCGCGAGAACGACTTGCATCGAATTCTACTTCAAAGGGAGCAACACCATTTAAGTCCTGCGGTGTCGTGAGGATATCAATAAACGGTTTCACCGTTGTGATGGTAAACCGCACCCCACCAGTTCCAGGGCCGTAAATTTCCGTTACCCGCTCACCGACTGTTTGGTACTTATCATGAGGTGCAAGAATTTCTTTCGTCACACGCAAAGAAATATTGAACTGGCCGTTCTGAATACCGCGGTCAATATAGGTTTTCGTGACGACAGGTGTTTTCTGTTCTTCCGCGAAGGTCCCCGCCCCTTCTAAATCCCATTCGTAGGATAGAATCCTGTAATTAGCCGTTTCACGGGGCAAATAGCGATTTGCATCAAATTGTAACTCCGCAGGCGCCGCAATATTTGAGAGATCACGTACGTCCTGGTATACACCCTTACTATCCTTTTGACGAACAAGAATATACTGCCCATCGGTAGGTGTCAGCACACTGCTGTTTGGATCAAAACCCATACCCGTAGGGGCTGAAGGGCCAGTAAAAAGCGCTACGACATTCCATGCGACAAACAGAAGAATGACGATCAAAATGCCAACACCAGCAAGAACTAGCATTTGCATGCGTTTATCAAGCCCCTTATAGGTATCCCGTACCAAGGTCGTCAGCTCCTGCACTTTAGAAGCTTTTGGCGCGAGAGGTTCCTGCGCGGGAACTTCCTGAGCAGCAGGTTGTTCCTGCATCTGGGCTGGCTCCTGCGCGACAGACGCCTGAGTACCAGACACGGACGTATCTTGTGGCTGCTCTGGCTGCATTGGCTGCTCTGGCTGCATTGGCTGCTCTGGTTGTTCTGGCTGGGGTGTAAGATTCAATGGATCCATCTGCAGAAATATTTATGGCTAGAATTCGAGGACTTTAAGAAAGAGGTTTCCCTTCTTCTGTTGATTGTACAGGAGCAGAAGCCTGCTGTACACCTTCCTCAGGAGGGGTTGGATTGACAGGCGCTGATGCTGTGTCTCCTTTCGCATCTCCAATTTGCAACCAGGACGGCGCTGCGGGTGCGGCAGGTGGTGCAGGTGGCGTCTCAATGATCTGTTCCGCCACTGGAGCTGGTACAGGTGCGGGATCAGGTACTTGCTCCGGAGCCTCGGCTTGACTATCAGAGACCTGTTCTTCTGGTTCCAGGGGTTTCTCAGGCAACGGCTCATCAGGAATACGATGTTGATCCGGCGGAAGATCTCCTTCTTTTGAAAATCGTTTCATGAAGACAGCTAGCTGACCGCGGAGCAAAAGAATGTATTCCTCAAAGTCGACGTGGATTTCCGGATGCGTCTTTTTGTAATACAGGAACAACACATACAGTATGCCGCCGAGTGTCAGAACAAAGAGGAGCAATCCAACAAAAACATACGCAATACCCCAAAGAATAGTCCAGAACGGTGAGCCATCACCAGAAGGTTGAGTATTGACTTGCGCCACCGTAGGCATTGGATCAACAGTCGTCTGCGGTTCTTCCAATTCCACTGGCACGTCAGCAGTGCGTGGTCCCTGGCTTTGCACATAGGTCAAAAAGTCTCGGGCAATCACCGTATAGAAGCCAAGATCTGATTTTTCCTGCTCAGAAAGTCCTGTAGCGCCAATATTCCCTTCCATCCGCGAAAGTACACCAATAGCACCAAGAGTATCGCCTTGTCCAAGCAGACGCCCGAGATCTTCTCGTGCAGCCAGGAGTCCATCAACGCCTGGTGCCGTAGAAGCTGCACCTAAAATTGCATCGAGACGTTCCAAGGAAACTTCTGGCGTAAGCCTCGTCACTGGCACAGGCTGCATGGTATCTCCAATGGTATCCAGAGCCCTGACCATGGTTTCTTTTCGTGCATCGGACAGCGTACTACCACGCAAAACATTGGCAGCTAAGGACACCATGACGTTGCTCCTCTGCACTTCCGTTCCATAGTATTTTTTGACCTGCATCAACGCTTCGCGCACTGTTCCCCGCAGTGAGGTTGGCAGCTCGGCGACACCAAGCATAATGGCACGCAATCGACTTTCCAGCTCTCCTATACTCAAATAGAAATTATCGAGCGTCAGCGTTGTTTCTGAAACCGCAAGCATTTCGTCGCCAATAACTGGTAACTGATACACATATGCAAGCAACTTTTGTCGGTCTGCATACGACACCTCTGGTGATTCTAGCATGCGCGAGAGACCAGCCACAATAGACTGCCGTTCCGCGTGGGTCAGTTCCATCTTTGTTGTCAGCGTTTCGAGAGAGTCTTGCACAGACGCAAGTAAGGCACCCGTCGCTACCTCTGGGCGCTTTGCAACAGAGGTTTGCATGAACGCAAACAGTTGAGATTTCTCGACTGGCAGCATGGACCCACCTTGATTTTTTTCTTCCGCACAGATTCGACGGACAATATCTTTTGTGTCTTTGACATACACCGGCGTGCACAGTGCAAAGGCGCGAGCAAAAGAATAGAATGGAAAGACATGCTGGGTTTCAAAAAGCATTTCCATTTTGTACTGCAGTGGCAGTGTTGGGTGTGCGAGAATAGTCTTCTTCAAATCATGCACCAGGTGTGCGGCGGATCGCATATCAAGATTCGCTGTGACAATAGCGGCCGTATCCGCATCAACGCGCGTGCGAAGATCCACCAGTAAATCTTGCCCGACAGCCTGGCTTTTTTCTGCATTTTTTGTCACCAGTGCTTGAAGATATTGTTCAAGAGCAAAGGCGAACTGACGCTTTTCAGGTTCTGTTGCCGCCGCCTGTGTTTGTACAAACTCCATCAGGGTCAGGTAGCGATCTGACTCATTCGTCCCCTCTGCTGTACTATACTGAGCAAGCATAGGGGTAAATGTGGAAGACGCTGCGGCTGCTCCTTGCGTAAATGAAGAACGAAGCGACGAAACTTCTTCTTGGGAAAGCAGGGTCATTAACTTCGCAACAAGGTCAGCAAGATCCTTTTGTCTCGTTTCGTCAAAATCAAAAAGCGCAAATCCAGGCAGTATGGCTGCTCGGTCATTTTGGGCAATGATATTTTCTGTGGCTTGCTGGAGTTGTCCATTAAAATCAGTTACGGTCTGCAATAATTCAGGAAACTTCTCCGAAGACCCAATGGTAAGATCATTATTCATAGCACCCCAAACAGGCTCTTCAAGCGACAGCATGGATGCAAGATTCGTCGCCGATATTGCCTTATCAAGAAGAGCAAGCACCATCGCCTTCTGGGCAGAAGCGACATCACTATTCTCAAGAATGCCCCTGATGTTCTGCAGGTACGTTCTTCTTGCCGTCACAAGCTGCATAAGAATGTCTTCTTTTTGCGCTGCATTATATCGTTGATCGCTGGTGAGCCGATCAAGCATTGCGAGCATGCCGCGACGTTGACGTTCCCAAAGACTTGTCCGAAGAATTAGGTCCTTCGCAGCACGCAGAATCGCCGATCGATTTTGTGCAACATCGGAAATCCCTGTAGCCAGTTGCACTGCACTTGCACTACCAAGTGCTTTAATAAACTGCTGCATTTCCAGATCTAACGGGGACTCCATGGATGTCGCAGCCAGTGTGCGCAATATGGTCACCTTCTGTCCAACAGAGGCAATTGTATACTTTTTCTCCTTCAGAAGACCTTTTAGGGCCGAAACTTCTGCGGCTACAGCGTTACTTGCTTTTGCTGCTTCCTCTAGGGCTGGCGACGCAAGCAACTTCTCAATATGCTCGTCCATGGTTGAGATGACCATATCTTTGACAATAGGATCAATGGTCTGAGACTTCAGTACATCGGAAATCGCAAGAGAGTACCGTACCACAAGAACCGTTGAAGGATCTGTTGCTTCTTGGAGACGTCGGAAGGCCTCAGCGAAACTTCCACGATCTGTCTGCATGCCTGATCCTGCCGCGTCGAGAATGGTGTGTAGCGCATTGCGTAAATCATCTGCACCACGCTTAGCAAGCGTCTTACCTAAGGTCGCATCGATATCAAACACCCGAACCATAGCAAGTCGTGCGAGGAGATCATTGATCTGTGCCTCCGAAACAGCAAGGCGTCCCGTGCGTTCCCGAAGTCTCTGCATGGCTTCAAGACGATCTTCCAAGGAAAGCGCGCGATCAAAGGCAGCCATGAGTGTCGAAATTTCTTCTGGCACCTGCTCACCCAGGTTGCGCAGCAAGGTCGTTCGATACAGATCGAGACTCGACTCGTAGGCACTTGCCGTTGTACAAATTAGGGATTGCTCACCCGATACCGTCAAAACGATAGAATAGGAGGAACAGTCGAGAAGGGTTGTATCTCCCACGACACCGTACACATTGAGAGGCTCCGCTTTGGCGTCAGGCGCTGCACTGCGAAGCAAGGCTCCACTTGCAGAAAGTAAGCCCGTCAATTGCTCAGCCGTATCGTTTGGTATAAGGGTAAATTGCTGTATTCCATCTGCACTCTGTAGCGCAAAAGCTTCCCGGGCAGTGTTCCATATTGGATTCTGCACATAGGCCTGAATGCCGGCAGGAAGGAAAAGAAATGGTGCCACCTGTGTGAAACCAAGTTGTTCTCCTTCTGCATAAGCGTTCAATGAACCATTCGTCACAGGAACCGTCCCTGGAATATATCCCGTTGCATCCTGGACACCTGACTTCGTACGAACATCAAAGGCAATTACTTGTTCATCTTGTGTTGCAACAGGTGCTTTCGTAAACAAGGGAAGCATGGAGACAGCTCCGAGGGATGACGAGAGCCCAGAGCGTAAGTCGGAAACACTTGTTCCTGCCGTCAAAAGGCTCTGAAGAGCTCCTGCTTGATCAGGCACGAGACGCATCACATCTTCCACAAGTTGCTGAGGAGCAATTCCCTGTTCTAGGGCAACATCAACGTACGTTGGAATATCCACAAGCAATTGTGGTGGGAGTGTCATTCCGCTGCCAGAAATCGATGCAAGTGTTGCGGAGATTTCTGCATTAACCCCATAGGATTGTAAAAGACTCTTTTTCTGATCCCCAGTTAATTGTACGGGGCGTGCGAGAGAGAACGGTACAACTTGGAGGAAACTATCTTTGGCAATAGCCGTCGTCAATCCTTCAATGCCCGCTTCCGCCTGCAACATTGGCTGATCCGTTGCGATTTTTTGGGCGATGATATCCGAAGAAATTTGTTGTTGTTCTAAATTTTTGATTGTCAACAACGTCGGCATATCCGCTGGCAATAGAGGGTTCGTGACCACCGTCGCCAACTGGGGATTTGCTTTGAGTGCATCAAATAGTGCATTGGCAGGAACTCGATCTGCCCGCAACTGTGTATACACACTTTGGAATACGGGGTCCTGGGCTGCTAGAAAATTGTAAATCATCGACGAAGAGAGTCCTCGACGTTCGTACATTCGGTATGCAGAGACAAAAGGCACAGCAAACTTTTTCAGTGGTTCAGGCCGAACTTCGGAAAGGACATTGGAAACTGCCTGAACACGCGCATCAATAGAGGCATCTTTTTGTTCCTGGAGTATACGTGCAACATCTGGGTAGGTACCAGCGAGAGCCCACAGGGCAATATCTGAGGAAACACCCCATCCACGAAGCCATGCGATGTATTCACTCACCTGCATGCTTTTCTCCGAAAGACCAAAATGTGCTCGGAAGGTAGAACGTGCCTTCTCGTCCGTGAGATAGATGAGCGGAATGCGCGTCCCTCGAGGATAGAGAGAACGGACTGCATCATAGAGTTCTGCCTCCTTGTCGCCGACCTTGTTCAGCAATTCATCAATCTCTGGAAAATATGGAGCATAAAGAGCGAAGGCTTCACGAGTTGAAAGTCCGCTTGCGAGAAGACTGCGAAGCATGGGTTCCGGCTCAGCAACAACAGGTCGAAATGCGGGAATGTATACGAAGCGATCGCCAACGGCACCCAAGATCTGTGCAGCAGAATAGAGGCGCGCTGAAGCCTGAGCAAAGTATGCACCAAAGGCAGCATCAAAACGTGCAAAATGGCCAATAATTGCATCCTCAGAGGAGTACAAGACACTCAGTTCTCGCGTGGCCGAACGCAGTGGAATAGACGCACCCATGTACGGGAAAAGCCGGAGCGTGCGCTGTCCATTTGCCGCCGTTAGATTGGTGAGAATTTCCCCGTCAGACTGTTTCTGTGCTTTGAGTGCACTGACCAGTCGACCCATTTCCGCATCCTGCGATGCGAGAAATGCTAGGGCAAAGGGGGCAGAGACTGTTCTGTTCATTGCACGAGCATACTGCGTGAGAGTCGTATCCCATCCCGTGAATTGTGCAATTAGAAAGGAATTTGTTGGATAGTCACGAAGGAGATCTGCAAAACTTGGTACAGACTTCCCTTCTCCTTGTTTTTGGTACCAAGATGAGAGCATAGGATTATCTGCAACGACCTTTTGCATTGCCAGTTCTTCTGGAATACCCTGCGTCATAAAAAAGTGCGCAAGATTCGCTGCGGGCAATTCTATGGGCCGCATATAGGAGAATCGCACTTTCCTTTCGGCACCATTTTTTATCAATGACGTAAAAATCTCGACTCCCTGTGATTTTTCGCGCTTCAGCGTCTCATAATCTTGTCCAAAATTTGGGTTGTCTTTCGCAAGTCGCATAAAGGCTTCCTCGGGCGTTAACCCCATGGATATATACTCACCATAGGCAAGCCGAAGCGGTAAAACAAACATGGACTCAGGCTTATACGTCATAGCTTTGAGTGTCGCCTCCTGCGAAAATTCCTGGTAGTAAAGACTTCGATCAGAAGTTTTCTTTCTTAGAGCATCGTAAACGGCGCGAAAAGTTTCGTCATCAGAGCGCAATTTCTCGTAAATTGTTTCCTCCGACAAACCATGATGACGTAGTGTTTCATAAATGGCATCAAAGTTTGAGACAATTGCAGAAGACACACGAAGGGCGACTTCCCTTCCCGGTTCAGAAAGAAGACGACGCAGAATATCCTGAGCGCTTGTTCCCTTTGATTTGAGATCCAGAACAATTGCAGCGATATCCGGATCATCTGCGCGCAATTTGTCGACGATTAAGGCATCTGTATAGGCGCGTTCTTTGAGCAACAGGTAGGCTCGGCCAATGGATACTCGCAAAGGGGAAAGTGGTTGAAATTCAATACCACCTGCCGTTGTTTCGTGTTTTTCAATGGCATCCAAAAGAGCAGCGTTGGAAGAAGCCTCGAGCAGTTCAGACCGATACCCTTCTAAAGTTGGGTTATCCACAAGAATTTTGTCGACAATCTCTTTTCTCGATAATCCCTGCGTCACCAGATGGGCCAAAACATCGTTTGCTGGAACCTCCGCTGCTGCATGCAGGTTTGTGGAGACTTGCAAGTTCGCCTCGTTGCGTAGGGTTTGCACAATCGCATCATCGCTTTGCCCCCTTTGTCGCAATTCCGCTATTTTCTTTCCAAGGGCCGCATCATCGGAAGACACTTTCTTAAGAGCCGATGCAGGTCGCAGCCCAAACTCTGCATACACATCGTATGCAGTCCCAAAGGGCATCTGGTACGGTTTTGTCGGGTCATATTGAATGGCACTGCCCGCGAGATTTTTCGCAAGAAGGCTTTGAATTTCCGCTTCATTTCTCCCCTCAGATCGTAGTGCACGAACTTGAGCGTCAACACCAGGATTTTGGGCAGCAAGCTGATCGTTGATCACATTCGCCGGCAAGTTGTAGGACGTGAGCATGTCACTAACTGAAGTATAACTTGCTGTCAGTTGCGTTCCGCTACTCGCGGCATAGGAACCATTGGTCGTCGCTTGTTTTGCGACACTTGGACTGAGTCCCTGCATATAGGTTGCACGGACAACGGGTGAAAGTGTCGTTCCAGTGGCTGTAGGAAAAAAAGGAGACACATTGTTCTCCTTTGGTGGCTCGTACACTGCAATAACGTCACTCGCAGCCCCCCGTAGTCCAGAAAGGGAGGCAAAAACCGGCTTTTCGGCGGGAGATAAGCCAACGTCAGAATCGTAGACACGGAGAGCGACGGTTTGCTGCGAGGTTTGTCCTCCCGAAGAAATCAAAGCGGTTATGCGGTATAAACCACAGAGGGGAAAGCTTACAGAACTACTGAGCCCCGTAGAAGCAATGGGCAGCGGAACGGGATCCGCAATACTACTACACCCTTCCAAGGTTCCATAGCGCTGCATACTCCAAACGACGCTGGGAGAGGAGACATTTGCTCCATCGCTCATTTTTGCACCAAGCACCATGCGGAAGGGTGAACTACCCTTTACCCAAGGCACATAGCCAAGACCAGACAGGGAGCCAGGCTCTACAAGAGTTGATTGCAGAGCAGGATTTACTCCGGTGGTAATAGTTCTCGGATCTGAGTATACCTTCACGGACTCCTTTGTATTCATATCGTAGATTTGTGCACCAATTCGGTAGGTATTCACCGAACCAGCGGCACCATAGTTTTCAAGTCGAATAAGACGCTCGGTATCATAAGACACTTCATTGAAAAGTTGATTTCCCTGCACTTCATAAAACCACAAGACTTGAATATTCTGATTTGGTTCGTCTGGATCGCGCAAACCACGAAGCTTGGCACGCACACTCATAGGTGTTGTGAGGGCACCATTTGGCCACTCAACGACAAAGGAATCGTAGGTGGGGAGCGAGTTTTGTACCTTAAAATACTTCACCATCTGAGACGTTTTGGCCTGACCATTTACATTTTCGAGAATAGTGAAGGTAACAGGAACACAATTTGCTGAATCCTGGCTACTTTCAACGAAGCGATCACGCACAGAAACAGATTTTGCAGACAATTCACGCGTCGCGATATTCCATCGAAACCCGGTTGTTGTTGAATCGCGATTAACTGGTAAGTCGGAACTTGCGAGCGATGTACTACCATCGAAGAGGTACTCGCGATTTTTCGTCACAATATACCCCTCTTTAGCCGCACCTGAAACAATACACGCGCCAGGAGTTGCGGGAATCACCGCACCTCCTTCACTCACTGAAAAATCCGCAAGGGGTTCAAGGGGCCTTCGAATAAGAATATTGCGCGTTACCACCAGAGCTTTTTCCGTTGGTTTGGTGACGGAATACATTGTATAGGTAAGCGAGTATTGCCCTTCCTCAGCAATCTGGAGGCTGCCACTAAATGTCGTTCGTCCATCTTCCCCGAGAGAGCCAGAACTGATGGTCGTCAGGGCTGGTGTCGCACCGTACCCAACTTCCACCTTCCCGATGTTTTTCCCAATCACACGTGTTTTCACTGCCTGACCCTTTGGATACCGCGGGGTTTGATTTTGTGGGAAAATGTTGTCCTGACTATCCAGAAGCTGGATGTCATATGTAATGTCTGTGCTGACCGTAATATCCGACGATTTTGTGCTCGTCTCACCATATTTATTACGTCCCGTGACAGTCACGCGATAGGTACCCGGTTTACCGAAGGTCAATTCCTTTACACGTTTTGTACCTACGGTTTTCCATTCACTTTGTGCAAAGCTTGCATCATAGGGACTTGCATCAACAAACACAGTTCCTTCTTCAAGGTATCGAGAAGCGTCTGTGAGTTCAAAAATAGTAGGATTCCCTGGTTTTTCACTGAGTGTGAAGTCAACCTGCGGTGCTTGCGGAAGCACGACCAGAGATTTGGACATGACACTTTCATCATTTACTCCAGCAAATTTGTTATACACCGTGAAGGTATATTCACCATCTTGATCGAAGACATAGTCAAAATCATCTAATCCCTTTGATAGTGTTCTATTCAAGACTGTCTGGCCTCCAGAACCTGTACTGGAATTTCTCTTAATTTCTACCCGCTTGCTCTCAAGACTAGTAGATTCCGTAAAGGCCGGGAAGGTACGAATTTTATAGGAGTTGCCCACCGTGCCCACATAGTTGGGATTCACAGTAATATCCGTACCATCGTCGAAGACACGCACCGTGAAGTCCATCACCGCTAGAGTTTGGCCGAGCGTATAATCACGAATAGCAATAGTAACTGGGTAGGATCCCGTTTTATCAAACGTCAGCTCAGGTGTAACACGGAAAGGTGTAACACCGTTGAGTGCATTCCCTGAACGTGTAATCTCCCCATCCACAAAGCGGACAAAGCCGTCTTTGAGTCCGGGCGACACCACATCAATGAGCGTCGGTGTTTGCTTTCCATAAAATTGAATATCACTTTTGAGCGTCACCGGCTTATCCACGGCTTTTGTCAGTGCAACCGAGTCCTTTGGCATTAAACGAACATTTTTTGTGCCCGATAAGCTTGCATAGGTTCCATTCACCACGAGCTGTCCCAAACCATTTTGAGCAACGAGACGTGGATCAGAATTATTTCCCAGAACAATGGTATTCGTTCCAATATTGACGCGTCGGCCATCTTTCAAGATCGCCGTTATGTCATCGACGAGATACACACTATCCCCCAAGGGAATCGTTACCTTAAAGGTTTCGCCATTCTTAGCAGCATCTTTAATCAAAGTTCCGTCTCCGCGAGTAATTGTATGTTCTAGGGTTTGAAAACTTTCTGGAAGTGTATTTTGGTCAGAAAGCGTTACTTCGGCTTCTATATCCTTATCTCCTAGACCATTGTTGAGTTGAATGGATGCACCTGTCGTGTATGTTCTCGCTTCAAGAGAGTTTCCTGAGTTTTTCACTTTGAAATAACTACGGCGACGATCATAGCCAACGGTTTTGCCGTTCTCAATATCTGTCCAGGTAGCTGAGCTCGCAGGATTGAGGCTATTGTAATCAGCAAATGCTTCCCCCGCACCAAACACATATCGGTCTTCTTCCCCAGGTTTTAAAACCACAACCGTAAGTGATGCCGTTGTTTGTCCTGGTATCTGTACTTGTACGACGTTGGGAGATTCAACCCCTTCATTAATTCGGTCGATGATTGGTTTGAGATCCACAAAACGTCCGCTTGCACCGGTTGCACTATTACCGTTAGAAACGGAAACATTTCGCGCATCGGAGGGAGCGGCATACACATAGGTGGATTTCACCCAAGCTTTTGCGCCCGATATCGTATCATTTCCCGGTATGAACAAGCCAAAAGATCCACTTTTCACCTGATCCCATTCCGCTTTCGTTACACGCAGGAGACTGCCACGCAAGGCGGGTAAGCGAGCTGACCCCGCAACAAATTCATAATCCACTGAGCGATAGTCTGCAGAAATAGCCTTCGATGAATCAGCAGACTGTGCATAGGTGAGTGTCAGTTTTTTGTAGAGATCCGTCGGAATTTTTGCGAAAGCCATCTGTTGACTGGAGACACTGTACCCCACTGATCCAGGAAAATTCCACTGAATGTTCGTCTGATCAATGCCTACTTGTCTTTGTAAATCCCCTACACCCGTCACGACGTTATTTCGGGTATTAATATCCCTCGCTCCCAGTATGGCAAGTATCTGATTGACAATGGCATAAGAGAGTAAAATGACACCAAAACCAATAGCAATGTTAATGATGGTCTTTTTCACATTCTCCTGCTGTTTCTCATCACCACGCGACATAATAAGCAGTACCCCCTCAAAGATAAGAAGTGCAACTGCTGCAAATCCCAAGAGCAGAAAGACGGAGTTAATAATGTTCGTGATGATCACAACTAAATTCGTATCTCCTGTGCCTGTTGGCCCATAAATACCCAGTTTCTGCGTATCAACTCCACTCTGCGTGGT
The DNA here is from genome assembly GCA_002783265.1 of Candidatus Gracilibacteria bacterium CG17_big_fil_post_rev_8_21_14_2_50_48_13. Lineage (GTDB taxonomy): Bacteria > Patescibacteriota > Gracilibacteria > 1-14-2-50-48-13 > 1-14-2-50-48-13 > 1-14-2-50-48-13. Next base: position 89,595 of record PFFG01000001.1, read on the forward strand.
ATCTGAGACAGCATTAAGACCCGTCGCATTTTCAAAGTTCTGTGCTTCAGCAATCGCCATAGGCGTGAGCAGGCTGCCCAGCAAGACAAAAAGGAGAAGGAGTCGGGCAATCAATGTTTTCATAGTAGTATACATAGGTCGAAACATGAGATTTGGAGAGAGTTGGTGATTTTATTGTGTGGGTGGAGTTGTTGTTGGTGTATTCGTCGTGGTCGTCACTGGCGTTGTCACATTTCCAGCTGGGCTAATGAGGTTCACTATCTGATTGACAATGGCATAGGAAAGAAAAATGATCAGCGTGCCAATTGCGAGGTTAATGAGCGCCTGAACAAGTTTTTTCCGCTCATCTTCAGAACCACCAGCAAGAATAAGACGAACGCCAAAGTAAATGAGAAGTCCCACCGCAACAACCATGTAGTATTGCAAGAAGTAACTAGTCCAATTCACCACTAGTGTCCGTAAGTTATCTTCCTGAATAATGCCAGACTTCCCTTCATCCACTTTGTTTTGAAGGGTCTGTAACCCGACATCCAAACCCGAACCTGGATTAGTTTGTGAGGTACTGACGCCATAAGGAAATGTCTGCTGATCTGATCCCAATTGCGCATTAGCAATACCAAGCCCAAGGCTGATGGTAAGCACGATTCCTGCGCAAACGGCTCGTACGAATCTGTTCCTCATGGGAAAAAAAGAAGTGATATCAAGGAAGTATACACTAAAAGCCTCTCTTTTAGTAGCCCCTTATGTATAGACAGTACTAAAAAGTATCGTCTAATTTACTATACGATCGGCCAGAAGGTGCATTCGTATAGGAAACCTCTTCCATAACCTCTCCAGCGGCATTCAAAACCCGGAGACTATCCGACGTATTCCCCAAAGAAATCCTTGTCTCTGTATCTTTCAGGATGACGTATGCAAAGGGGGCGAGCGTCACACCCGAGAGATCATAGGGTGCAGAACCACCTACTGCGTCATCAAGAAACACGCCACAAAGAGAGACCTCTTCATTGCTTGTATTGTGCAATTCTATCCACTCCTCACCCGTGTCGCTTCCCTCAGGGTTTGGTAAAAACTCGGATAGTCGCACACTGCCATTGCTCCAAACGGTTTCGGTACATGGTTCTTCACGTTCTGATAATCCTGCACTTGATGTCGTTGGTGCAGTAAGAAAATTTTCGGGCTGCACTTGTGCTGGCGACATATGACTCCAACTTAAGAGTGATGCACCGATTCCATACAGCTCCCGCACGAGGAGAGTATTGGTCATAAACGCCGAAGATGAAAAACAAGGGCCAGACCATAGTGAAGCAAGTGCTTGCATATCAGATACTTCTGCTACTGGGATTGGGTCTTTTGACCAACAAATGGCATCTTGCACTACACCATCCTCATTTTCCAGAAAGACCTGCTCCGTTGTTGCTACCAGCCCTTTTTGCTCTGTCCACAAGAGCTCTGTCATAGCATCATTGTGAGGTCTATGTGCGCCATTATTCATAGAAACATGGAGAACATCTCCCGTGTGCACCAAAACATCCGAGAGGTCCATGCGCTGGTTATCGACACGAAGAAACAGATTCCTTAGTGTACTTCCCTCTCCCCCATTACCATCGTCTCGAATATACAATCCAACATCGTCTGCAATGCCTGGTGAATTCATCATACTCACAAAGGCTAGGGATACTTGAGGGAGCGGTGGTTCCATAGATGGAGATTCCTGTGGGGGAAGCACTACCCCTGTCATTACCGTACCCGACTCCGTTAAGACCATGCCACTCGAGACTTCGAGAGGCATGTACCCCTCTTGGGGGGCACTGTACTGAAAACATACGACTTCCTGCAAAAGGCAGGTTCGTTGCAAACTTTTCCCCTCTTCTGCCGAAGGAGAGACATCTCCATACCAGAATCCTGCTTCTGTTGCTGTTGCCAAGAACATTGCTGATGAATCGCCCCATGGAATGTAATCCTCAAGATATGGAGCGCTTGTACCTCCAGGACGATACAAGGCAACGGCACCACGAATGTTACCCATATTTGCACTACCGAAGGAAGCCCCCGTATACACGTTTTCGGGTGTGCCTACCCCATCTGCCCGAAGATGCACCTCAAGTACAGCACCTGGTTCGATAAAGGTTCCCATGGGGAAAGACCACACCGGAAGAGTGTCTGGATCAATTTGCCACCCAGAGATATCCACTCTTTGTGCACTTCCATTCCATAGAGTTATCACTTCCCTCCCCGTATCAGCCCCCACGGGGTCCGTCAGAATTTGAGAAAGGAAAATTCGCGGTTCATCGACACTTTGTACAGGTGTCAGCGAGCAAGAAAGTAGGACAAAAAGTAATGAAAGAATACGACGCATAAGCCAGGATGACAAAATAGCCTAGGAGTATAGGAAGGAGTTCGTCAGATGCAAGCGTGTCCTGTAGTAGAATTCAGACAACACGGCTCCACTCTTTCTCTTGCAAAAGTGGTGTCATCTCCGTATCGTTGAGCCACATATTTATTGAGTACTTTTTATGGACATTCGCCTTATTGATGCGAAGAATCATCTTGATTCTCCCGTTCGAATATCTGGATGGTTAGCAGGCAAACGATCCTCCGGTAAACTGCATTTTTTGCAAATTCGTGATGGCTCCGATTTCATACAGGGGGTTGTGTTCCAAGGAAACGTCAGTCCTGAAGTATTCGAACGTGCAGGATCTCTGTCTTTAGAGAGTTCCATACGCATCACAGGAACACTCGTCGAAGAAAAAAGAAGCCCAACGGGTGTAGAACTCCAAGTAACAGATATTGAAGTTGTGCGCGCAAGTCTTGAAGACTTTCCTATCAACAAAGCAGATCATGGACCTGACTTTTTGCTGGAACATCGTCATCTTTGGCTTCGCTCAAAAAAACAGTGGGCAATACAACGTGTACGGAACACTATTATCTATGCGACCTACGAATTTTTGGCAGATCAGGGTTTTATAAAAATTGATGCGCCCATTTTTACCCCAACTTCTTGTGAAGATACGACAGAACTCTTTGAAGTGAGTTATTTCGAGGATAAGGCCTATTTAAGTCAATCCGGGCAACTCTACATTGAGGCAGCAATTTTTAGTTTCGGACGAGTTTTTGACTTTGGACCAGTTTTCCGCAGTGAAAAATCGAAAACACGACGCCACCTCACTGAGTTTTGGATGATGGATGCGGAAATGGCGTTTGTGGATCACAAAGGCAATATGGAGATGCAGGAGCAACTTGTGTATTTCATTGTACAGAAAGTTCTGGAAAAAAATATCTATGAACTCACGATTCTCGAACGAGATATTGAGAAGCTGCGCTCCCTGCAGCTTCCCTTCCTTCGTATGACACATAAAGAAGCAGTAGCTTTACTTCAGACCATGGGATCTTCTATTACCGAAAATGATGATCTGGGTGCTGAAGATGAGACTCTTCTGACCAAAGATCGAACCAGTCCAATTTTTATTGAAAAATACCCGTATGCGGTGAAAGCTTTTTATATGAAGAAGGATCCAGAGAATCCTTTTTATGCATTGTGTAGTGATATGCTTGCGCCAGAAGGCTACGGGGAGATTTTTGGAGGGTCTCAACGTGAAGATGACTACGAGGAGTTGCTGAAAGAGATCCGCGCACATAACCTAAGCGAGTCTGATTTCCAGTGGTATCTGGATTTGAGGAAATTTGGATCAGTTCCTCATAGCGGATTTGGGTTCGGACTCGAGCGAATCGTGACATGGATGTGTGGAACCCACCATGTTCGCGAGGCAATTCCGTTTCCACGAACCATGTACCGTATTACGCCGTAATTACTGCGTTGCCGCGTTTTTTTGCAGGAGAGCCGATATAAAATCTATATCGGCTTTTTGTTCCTTCCAGATAATTCTTCGGCGTTCACCAAGGGATGGATCCACCGGAAGTGAAGAATCACGAATAAAATCAGGCAGCAGATTCCAGTAGGTCTGTGCCCATTCCTGCGCACGGGCTTCATTGCCGAACACCTGCTCGAGTTGCGCGCCTTTGAGAGCGACAAATGAACAGTTTGAACACGCGGCTTTACCTTCCTCTAGTGCGCGACGCATCCCTTGTACATCACCAAGTTTGGAACGTACATCTGCATAAAAAACCCAGGCCCATGGATCATACGGATTCTTCCGCAAGGCATAGTGAAGTGCTTGTTCTCGCTCTGCTATCGTGACAGATGGCATATCTCCATTCGCACCAAACACAGCATATTCCAGATGCATCGGCGTCGCTGAAAGGATACTTTGTAAGGCGTGCGGTTCCTGTACATCTCGCAGCTTCGCATAGGCAAGGTCAGCTATAAAGGTCGCATGTGCGAGAACGAGTAGTCCAATGCCAGTGATGATGAGGGGTGGCAGTATCCAGAACGACAATGTTTTCCGCTGCTCAGGCAATGTTCGTGCAACCATAACTCCAAGCAGTACGGTCACGAAAACGCGCTCCGCTATTCCTGGAAAACTCACCAAAAGACTCAACGTCCAAGAAATGAGAGAAAGAAAGAACGCGAACATTCGTTGTTTTTCAATTTCTTCAAAAGAGGAAAAACCCTGGAAAATCTGCCGGAAAACAACAAAAAGAAATACGATAAAAAAGCCCGCCCCTACCCAACCTAACTCGATAAGTGTATCGATAAAAAGCTGGTGCACCTTGTCGGGAACAAATCCTAAGGGTTCAACACGGGAAAGATCTGCGGGAAGTCGCTCTGCAAATACCGTGTACTGCGCGTCCAGTCCATAGCCCCAAGGTGGGGCGGCGATCACGGCATCTACACCCATAGGATACAAATAGGCCCGCGTTTGTACAGAACGCAAGACCCCATCAACACGCCCTATACCAACAACGCTAACGAGCAAGAACAGAGTTATTCCCATGCCACTTATGAGCCATCGATGCGTTTTACTCTTCCACAGCAAGGCAAAACCGAGTGAGAACAAAAGAAGCACAAGGATAACTAGCGATGCACGATTTTGTGTTAAGAGTAGACTGCATACCTGTAACAATGATGCCGCGCCAAAGAGGAGCTTTTGCCGTATACTTTTCGCTTGCAGTACACACAGCAGTGAAAAAGGAATAGTGAGAAGAAGCCATTGTCCCAAAAAATTTGGAATCCCAAAGGTGCCGAAAACACGCCCACCCACTAGGGCAAGATTTCCCGTCACGATGTGTTGTATGCCTTGAAAAACAGCAAAAAGCGCTGTAAAGGTAGAAAACAGGACTATGGTTCGCACAAACCACTGAACATCCCGGTTTCTCCAAGGATGCACCACAACAAGGATAAAGAGTGTTGCGAGGACCACCCAAAGCAAAAGCCCCGAATGTCTTTGATAACTCCCCCAAAGACTGACATCAGGAACCAAGGCACCAAACGCTGTCTGCAGTATAAGGTACAGGATCCCCATCCCTCCCACCACAAGAATTTGTGTGGGAATGAGTTGCCACGAAGTCCTTTTCCAAGTTTGGTAGGCAAAACCCATGAGCAAGATGCCAACCCCAGCGAGCAGAAATAGGAATTTCGGCAATTCGAATTGCTGATGTAAGGCGGGAATCCAAAGGAGCGGTAATACTCCCAGTAGAATAGCAAGGAATCGGATCATACAAGAGGGGTCATTGTGCGCAGTATGCACAAAAATCCACCAGACCGCAAAAGAATTCCAGAGGTTTACGCAAGCCCGCGGTGTCCAAGTTCCTCATGATCAAGCCCAAGATAGTGACCTAACTCGTGCATGAGAGTTTTGATCGTCATGTGCTGAAGTTCCGCTGCATCACCTTTGGCCTCTTCCCAGATGGTTGACGCATATAGGACAATATCAGCTGCCGCACCACTGGCTAGTGCGGCATCATCGAGAGGGACCCCAAAAAAATCACCATAGAGATTATGTTGAGGACTATCCCATAAGACACGGATGGGCACTTGGGCGACGATTCGTGCAAATTCAGGAGATGCCTTCTCCTTAATCAATGCCAGATGTGCATCGACAATACGTTGAATGTGTTCAATGACCCCTTCATGGTGCTGATGCATACGCTCAAGAAAGAAAATTACAGATAAATAAGTATACCATGAGTCCGTGCATCCTAAAAAAATGCATCTGCATTTTGAGGGTACTTTCGTCTTGAATATTTGGTGACCTCACGGGGAATCGCCTACCTCACGCTCGCCTCCCTGCGTCGCTGATCGCTCCTTGTTCGCCTGAGCTGCGGCAGGCCCCGAAGGCTCCTTCGAAGCACATTTCAGTGCTTCTCGTTTCGCTGGTTTCGATTTCCCGTGAGTACATATCGTAAAAAAATGCATCTGCTTTTTGAGGGTACTTTCGTCTTGAATATTTGGTGACCTCACGGGGAATCGAACCCCGATTATCAGGATGAAAACCTGACGTCCTAACCGTTAGACGATGAGGCCATGTGCTTTTCCCAAAAGGAAAGCCTCTGCATTTTACTAAGGGGCGCGAGGAAGTCAAGAAAAGGAATTGTGATCGCTGGACATCGTAAAGGAGTATCCAAGCGGTGTTAAACGAAACTATCGAAAGTGTCCCCTTCCCAATGGGCTATTCACGCAAGAAGAAGGAGATTTTTCGTAAACCGTTCACAAAAAGCACCCTCTTCTTGCCATTGTACGTCAAGCAGAGGGACGATTTTTTCTGTACCTTCGCACAAGGTTTGTTATACTTCTATCAGCCTGAGATATTCGTCAGCCCTTTGAACTACATTTCCTCTATTGTCTTCCCCTCCGGGAGTCTATATCTGTTCAGACCGTGGTCTGAACCTGCGATTCCCACCTTGCTTGTCTCGTCGGGGGAGGAGTTCACTGGTGAAGCAACGGTATTTTGGGCTTTCTTATTTTCTCTGGAGTTGATTACTCAACACAGAGAGATACATGCGCTGAACGCGATCTCTTTGTGCGGCGATCCAGGGCTCTGGATTTTCTAGTCGTCGATCCTTTGCTTCTGCTTTCAAGACTTCTTCAGCCATTGCTGCCGCTGACGCTAGTACGGCTATTTTTCTTTGAGCGTACTGTGCATCAAGCTCAGAAATTAGATGAGAACGGAGTGCTGCACGGGCATTGCCGCTGCCGGGTGCAATTGCATATTTCGTGAGTAACGCTTGCACAATCGATTGCGATTGAACATCTTGAGCAGCGAGTAAGGCATCAATACGTGAAAGATTTGCGGCCTCATCTTCAAAGCGCCATACCCCGCCCTGTTCTTGCATTTTATACTGCTTCGCGACTTCTTCAGAGATTTTGAGCCCCAGCCGTGTTGCATCGACATCAGCTTTAGAGCCTCTTTTTTCAAAGGCATACGACTGCATAGCCATCATAGCCGCCATACTATATTGCGACACCGTGAGTGCCCCAAACATGGCGAGCCCCTGCGTATCGACCTGCGCCGCTGGTAGAGCGGGCATACTCACATTCCACTTCGAAAAGTCGGGTAAGGAGAGTTTCCAATCAGGCATTTTGAGCCATGATGCCACACGATCTGCACCGATAATCGCAAAGGCCAGCTTCGCTGCACCCCATGACAGGTTTGCAATATCACCCGCTCCACTCCAGAATTGATTTGTAGCCGCCCCTTGCAGAACATCCATCAGTTCTGGAGCAGAAAGTGATGTGAGCACACGCATGGCAGACACTTCTCCTTCCAACTTTTCGAGTTCTGCATCTTGAACGCCTGCCTGCATTGCCTTATTACGGAGAGCATCATAGCTTTGGAGAAGCGAAACGGACTCCTTATTTTTTGTTAGTGCATTCCATGCTTCGACAAAGCTGCTTACGCCACCATTGGATCGCATGGTTTCCTGGATTTTCTTTGCCAAGAATTTCATAGCGCTGCCACTATCTTTTTGTCCGATAACTTGTGCACGCAGCACAGAAAGCATCTGAAAAGCAGAATTCCCCTTCAGAGAATCCGTGATTTGGGTGAGCTTAGGAACAAGAATCGCGGTTTCGTTTTGCACCGCTGTGGTAACTTCAAGATTCTTACGCGCCGAATCTGTTGCCTTCACACGCTCTTCCGGTGTCATACCTGAATCCAAAGTAATTGCTGCCATAGGCGTCTCATCCCGCAAGAGAAGATCTTCGGCTGCACCTTGTTTCCCTGCCGCTTGAGAAATCAGGCGATTGAGTTCTGCTGTCACCCGTTTTGGAAAGCTCGGATCCTTCTGCGCTCGCTCAAAGACAACATCAAAGTTCGGTGGTAATTCTACTTGTTTTTGCTTTTGACTTTCTGGTAAGAGGTCAAGAAACCAACGGGATACTTGTGCGCCTGTAAATTGCGCAGAGGGTTTAACGTAGTTTGCAGTTTGATTTTCAAAGAGTGCGCGCAGAATACTGTTCATGATTGCATTACCGAAGACCCGGCGCATGTGTTCCTGCGTTCCAAACTTTTCCGTCATCCAATTTGGATTGGCCTTAAAGACATCAAAATATTTTTTCTCGAGGTTAAAGAGTGCCGTCTGTGCCTGGAGTTCAATCTGCGAAAGAATTGGTGTTTCTGTCGTTTGTTCGGAAAGATTCTCCTTTTTTTCTGGCGCTGATGCCTCAGGTTTTTTACGCAGGAGATCTGCAGGCGATAACCGGAGACCTGACTCTTTCTTCACTTCCTCAAGGGCATTGTAAAGACGAAGAGTCTTTGCGAGATACGCTTCCAATTTTTGTTTTGCAATTGCAGCAGCTGAATAGGCTTTCACCTCCTGGACACGGGATGCGATCTCCTGCGCTTTCGCCACAAGAGCATCTGATACATTGATATCAGCCTTCAGCATGGCCGTGATTCGCGTTGTGAGAGCATCTCCCGTAAGACTCTGCAGGTCGAGGGATGAAAGAGCGCGAACAACCATTGGAGCAGTTTTTGCATCATAAAATCGTCCCACCGTTTCGGCGATATTTGGCGATGTCGCGGTTTCTGGCACAAAGCGTGACAGAGACGCCTGCATCTCTGTCCCCATCTGCGTAAGGGCTCCGCGAAAACGCTGTACCTTTTCTTTGGGTTCAGAAAGATAGGGTAACTCCGAAGAAGATGACTGCATATACGTACGCATAGCATTTTGCGTAAGACCGCCGAAGTCAGCGATGAGAAATGCGCTATCAAGGAGGCGATTCCCCTCTCCTTCAATCTTTTCACCGATGTCTTCCCCCAAAGCAAAAGGTTTTTCACGGAGTGCTTGTTGCTCCTTATATTCCTTCGATCCAGGTTCATAAATACCCTGAGCAGCAGCACTACTACGAACAATATGTGCAGTGGTTCCTGCGATGGCAACACCCCCAAGAAGTGCTGTACCCAGTCCAATAGCTCCCGTTATCTGGTCGGGAGTTAGTGTGATCTGCAACTGAGGCATCATGGGCTTAATGGCATCAAAAATCTTGGAACCAACCCACTGGCCACTCTCATTCGGAATGAGTCCGCCTCCGAATCCAATACCTATTTGAAGAACAAACAGCGCCAACATAGCCATGTCATAGGTAAACTTTCCAGAAGAAAGTTCCTGGAGAATACGCACATATGCCGCCTTTTCCGTCAGAGACATATTGGCAAAACTACTCAAGGTTTGAATGGAATCTTCGATCTTTTCGATAGTATGGCGAAGGGCAAGAAGATCCGCCCGTACATCCCCCGTCGCCTTCAGGCCAAGGGAGGCAAGCAAAGGCGCAAGACTCGCGCGCAATTGATCGGTTAATTCCTTTCTCAGGGGGGCATTCTGCAGTCCCGGCAAAAGGGATTCCAGCGTCCGTACCCCCTCATCAAGCCGCCGCAATGCGTCCGTTTCCCGCCCAATTTCTCCGAAAACCGTTGCAACGCTGTTAGGCGAGTTTTTCATAAACTCCATAAAGGACTGCACACCCACTTTCGATTGCTGGAATAATCCAAGAAAAGTTCCGCTATTCTGTGCGAGGTAGTTCTGGAAGTTTTGCGGGGTAAATTCAGCACCGCGTTCCTTGAGCTCAGCTTGTTTAAAGGCAGTCAAAAATTTGAGCATCTCTTTGGGAGAGGCATCCATTTCTGACATACCAATAATAGACCGCAGGACATTGACGACACCCGTCAGTGCATTATCTTCAGCCAGATTACCTTCAATGGCACCAGGTAGTTTAGCCAGAGAGGTAACCTCTGATGCGGCCTGTACAAATCGAGACACGTCCGCCGAATGATCTTTTGTTTCAATGGTCATACCACGCGCACGTTCGAGGGCTGCACTATCCATGCCGTTTTCCTTGGCAATTTCTGCTGTAACCGTATCGATTTCTGCTTGAAATTTCGCAAAGTTTTGCCCTAAAAACTGCTCTGTCGCTGCTGGCGGAAGATCCCCTAAACGTGAGACGATACCTTGAAGGGAAAGCGTTGCAAAATCCGGCATGGAGTTTTTCAAGGAACCGAAGAGTTTTTCTTTGATGGATGCATAGACTTCACTTGGCCGTTTCGTTCCGCCTCCCCCCAATCTGCGCGCAAGCTGCTCAAGATTTGCGCCTAATTCAGCTAGGGCTTTTTCCTGCGCCAGCTTCGCTGCATCGCGCAGTTCTTGAAGATTTTGACGTTGTTCCGGCAGTCTCTGTCCGGTCTCAAGCTGTTGTTTCTGTGTGTTTTCTGCCATAGCGTGGTTGTAACTGGGCGAAAGAAAGAGTGAATTTAAACAAGATTTTTGAGGAGTGCTGAGGCTTCCTGCTCCTCCTGTGTGGAGAGATTCTGTTCAGCCTCCTGGTCCATATGACGGTTTTCCAAACGTACTGCCTGCTGCACTTTCCTCACGACAAGCAGGTAGTTTTCCGCTCGCCTTGTAAACAAGCGAAGAAGCAAGTCCTCCACCGTCACAAGAACAGAAATTTGTTCTGTTGTAGCAACGAGCGTACGCAGGATCTCCTTCTGATCATCACGAAGATAACTTTCTTCTGCGATGTCCTTTATGATCTGCTTCCGACGTTCCATTGTGATTTCTGACTCCATAGGATAGCTAAGGAAATACCATCCTGATAGTATACATGGATGTGATACCAAACGTCAAAAAAACGCGCCCCTTGGAGAAGAGACGCGTTTTCGATTGCGGGCAGACTACATCATGCCGCCCATACCTCCCATGCCACCCATACCGCCCATGCCTCCATGACCACCATGATCATGTTCAGCAGCCTTTGGAATCTCCGTTATGGCCGCTTCAGTTGTTAGGAACATCGCAGCGACGGAGGCCGCATTCTGCAATGCACTTCGTGTCACCTTGGTCGGATCCACAATTCCCTTCTTCACCATGTCACACATTTCGTCATCAAAAGCGTCGTACCCCATATTGATGTCCTCCGCACTCATGACACGTTCAACAATGACACTTGCCTCTTTCCCTGAGTTGGTGGCAATTTGGCGCGCAGGATACTCCAAAGCACGGCGTACGATATCGATACCAATTTGCTCATCGTGACTGGTTCCCTTCAGCGCGGCAAGAGCACGTGATGCTTTAAGCAGTGCCGTACCACCACCTGCGACAATACCCTCTTCGACCGCTGCACGGGTAGCAGAAAGCGCATCTTCGATGCGATGCTTTTTCTCTTTGAGTTCCACCTCCGTTGCAGCGCCAACCTCAATCACCGCAACTCCTCCTGCAAGTTTTGCGAGACGCTCCTGCAGTTTCTCACGGTCGTAGTCTGAGCTTGTGTGCTCAATCTGTGCCTTTATCATACTGACGCGCGATTCAACTGCTTCCTTGGAGCCCTTTCCTTCGACAATCGTCGTACTTTCCTTGTCGGCAATGATACGTCGAGCAAGACCCAAATGAGACAGTTCTGCCGTATCCAATTTGAGACCGATTTCATCGGAAATGACTGTTGCACCCGTGATGGCTGCAATGTCTTTGAGCATCTCCTTTCGTCGTTCACCAAACCCTGGAGCCTTAATGGCAAGAGTATTAAAGGTACCACGAATCTTATTGAGAATCAGGGTCGTGAGTGCCTCACCATCCACATCTTCTGCAATAATGACCAGATTTTTCTGACCACTTTGTGCAACTTTTTCGAGCAAAGGAAGGAAATCCTGTACAGACGAAATTTTCTTGTCCGTAATAAGAACACGAACATCGTCGTAGGAAGCTTCCATACGGGTTACATCCGTCACCATGTATGGAGAGATGTACCCATTATCAAACTGCATTCCTTCCACAACGCGCTTGTTGAGGCCAAAGGTCTGTCCTTCCTCCACAGTAATAACGCCGTCTTTACCGACCATATCCATCACTTCAGCAATGAGGGTTCCCACCTCCGTGCTTTGTGCAGAAACCGTCGCAACTTGCGCTATTTCCTCCTTCGTCGAGATGTGCTTTGCATTCCCCACCAACTGGTCCACAACTGTTGCGACGGCCTTCTCAATGCCCGTTTTGAGCACCATAGGGTTTGCTCCTGCCGCCACAACGCGTAGACCTTCCTTGATCATCGCATGGGCGAGCACAGTTGCCGTTGTTGTTCCATCACCCGCCACATCGTTGGTCTTTGTTGCGACCTCCTTCACGAGTTGTGCCCCCATATTTTCAAGCGTGTCCTCAAGCTCAATTTCCTTTGCAATGGTAACGCCATCGTTCGTGATGGTCGGGCCTCCGTAGGACTTTTCAATCACAACATTGCGTCCCTTTGGTCCCATGGTTACGCGAACCGCATTCGCGAGAATTTCGACACCCGCAAGCATCTGCTGCTTCGCATCATCGTGAAATGTTACTTTTTTTGCCATAGATTGGAAAAAATTATGAATAAATCAAAGTGCCTTTACGCAAGCTTTGCGATGACCCCGTCTTGGCGGAGTACAATAAACTCTTCCCCATCCAACTTCACCGTATCTCCTGCATATTTTTTATACAGAACAACATCACCAGCGGAGAGCTCCATAGTAATGTCTTTTGTTCCAGGACCGACGGCTATAACTTCCCCTTTCGTGGGCTTTTCCTTGGCAGAATCTGGTATGTAGATTCCACTTTTCGTTTGTTCTTCGGCTTCGAGCTGTCGAAGGACAACGTAGTCACTAAGCGGTTTAAGCATAGTCATAGATACCAAATAAGAATATAATTTAGCACTCAGCACGAGTGTGTGCTAAATATACCGCTCAGGTAGTTTCAAGTCAAGAAGTTGGACCGCTGAATTTATGGATTCTGTTCTTTCGTTTCGACAACAGAACCGTCGCGATTCAGAAGCACGCTTCCCTCTCCCGGCAGGATGCCATCCATGACAAACTGACTTGCTGCATCCGTGGTAATCGTCATGGGTGATAGGAGTTCAGAAACGACGCCATCACGCAAACGCAGGAGTTGCAGCTCAGCGGAGGGTTGTGGTGGGTACACGGATCCACGAAGGCGTCCAGTCTTCGGATTGTAATCCAGAGTACGAATTTCTGTTGCGGCTACCGTGATGCGGAGGTCTTTGTAGGAGGTGTTCCCCAGACTATCACGAGCCATTAGACGAAGCGTGTGCAGTCCTGCATCACCAGGCGACCATGTCATGCTCAGCTTAGGCGCCATGAGAGCAGGTGTTTGCGCCTTTGATGCATGATGTGCACCCATTTCTGTTGGTTTAACGTCACAGGGCGTTTGTGCGGAACAAACGACATCCTCATCATTTGCAGGATCTCCGTCGTTGTTGCTATCCACAAGAATATCCTTATCCCAGGCAACAGCAACCACATCGTTGATTGCATCTTCTGCAGACGCTTCAAGAACGAGCGGCCGTTCAAGGGGAACAGTCATATTTTCACCTCTCGGCAGGGATATCAACGGTGCAACCGTATCTTGCGCCCTTTGTGGATGCGCAAAGAGAAGTGCAGAGGAAAGGCCATACATCGGAGCATTTTCACCGGCTAGTCGCGGAACAATACGCATGAACATTGGCGTTTCGCGCCCCTGAACAGGCAGGGTTACGGTCAGTTCCTTCCCCTCAACTCGACCAAGCAAGATTCTGGACTCGGGCAACCCTTGCTTCAATGCTTCCTCGGTAAGTTTTGTACGAACCGCTTCCGGCATTGCTGCGGTATTGCGCTCAACAATCTCACTGAGCGTTGCCGTGGCAGATGGAAACAAGGAAGCGTCTATCGGCACAATCACGTAATCTAGAGGGCTTTCTCCTCGCTCAAGACCGCGAATATCATCATACACGCGCAGAATATACTGTGCATCGTCTCCAAAGAACTTCCCTGCTCTATCCACCTGCTTTGTGCGTGGGGGCAAACGGAACTGGAGAACCACTTGATTGGCATCAACGCCCAACACAGATGCCCCTTGAACCCGAGGAAGCACCGTTGCAATATCACGCAGATCAGAGAGCTCTCGAATACGGTCAGTACCTCTGTACTGTTCCGTGGTACGAGTCTCAACGGGCGTTCGCTTGTTATATTTTACATAAATATCGCTACCCATACTGTAGACGATATCCGGGTTATCTATATCACCCTGAAGAGCGGTAAAGGCAATGTGGACTGGCATTCCTGCAGGTGGTACGTAGGACATCAAAGTAACCAGCCCACCGTTTCCAGGAAGCTCCACGAGAATGTTTCCCTCTTCTTCCTTGCCAATGCCCGACTGATGTTGCTTTGGTTCTGGAAGACTTGCCGTTGCGGACACATTTGTCACAGCAGGAGCTGCCGTCACTTGTGCTAAGAGTGGTGCTCCAGCCTTATCAACATTCGAAGCCACCGCCTCTCCCGATCCGCCAACTTCAGGACTCTGTGCAAGAAGAGATGGGCTACGGGCAATTGTTTTTTCAATGGTCGTATCCCGTACATCGAGAGGAATTTCCTTTGCGACGGCCCCAGCAATCTCGTTGAGCATACGCTGAGATTCCGTATTGCGACTATCTTGCTCACCCAGACTTGCAATAGGTTTCTCATCAAATTGCTCCTCTGCAAGCATACCTGTCTTCGCGAGAACACTCGTGAAATCCTCAAATGTTGCTGCAGTGCCAAGTTTCGCAGAAAGAACTTCCGCAGATTTCAGCGCTTTTTCTTCGTCGGCCACCTCACTCGCAAGATTCTGCCAACCTGCGACGTACGGCAGTGTATTTGGATCAAGTTCCGAAAGCGCACGGGGTGCAGGTGCAGTAGCTTCATCAATAATTTTGCTCAACTTTTCCGTCGCAACGCGACGCATGGATTCTGGTAATCCAGAGGCATCACTTGCAAGGAAATCTCGCTGCATCTTGAGGTCTTCTATATATGCATCACTACTTGCAAGGCCGGTGCTCTGACTTGTTGTCACAATGGATTCCTGCAGAGTCAGGAGTTGATCGATGAGTGCGACCGATATGGGATCTTCCTTTGCTATGGTTTTGAGAATCTCCGCCTGATCCTTCGGTGTCGCTACCGCCGCCGTTTGTCCACTCACTTCACGGCGTTTTTCCTCGACCGCCTGGCGAACTGCCCCTTGGAAATTATTCACCGGGAGTGTCAGGGAATTCTGGAAAAACGAATTGAGATTTCTGTTCGTTTCCGCAAGGGTACGGTTGATTTGATCAATGGCGTAGGTTTTCACCTGCTTGGAAACAAAGCCAACGGCTGTGCCGTACAATTGCTGCGGCAAGTCACTGAGCAGGAAGTTTGCAGGGTTCACCATGGAGCGAACAAAACCATTCCAGCTGCGTGCTGCTTCACGGAAAAGCCACATATAGGTATCCTGACCGAGAGGACGGTTCGTATCCAGAACGATACCAATTTGCGTCGAAACACGAATGCGATCGAGCGTAGGTTCAAAGGAAGGCGTCGTCATTCGCTGTCCGGAAGGCACAATTTGTGGTGACGTGGTTTGCGCCTCCAAATGACTGCGTACGCGGGACTCAGCGATGGGTAACACATTGCGCTGCACAAGACAAATCAAGGTAATCACCTTTCCAATAGTCTGAATAAAAGTACGAACCTGTACATTCAGTTGTGGCACTGTTGGTGGAGGCGGCAAATTCGGGAACTTCGGCATTCGGAAGACAGGAAGTTCAGGAAGTCTCGGCAAGTTCGGCAGTGCTGGCAACAGAGGGAGGGTCAGTTGCAGTCCTGTCTGGGCATACAGTGCCAGTCTCGCCTGTGGGAGTGGACCAAGATTTGGTAAAACAATTGGCGTAAAGCGCGGCAGGTTAATTTGCTGTGGTATAAAACGAATATTTGGAATCACCACCTGGTAGCGCATATTGATTTGCGACAGATCAATTTCGACGTCAGGCCATTTAGGGAACGGAACCACCTGCAGTTGAATAAAGTTTCCAAGGAGATCCATCAAGTTCGCAGCGTCCGTTCCCTGTTGGTTGTTACAGGTCTGGCATTGTTGCTGGAAGGAGGCAAAAACATCCACCAATACCTGAAAACTCTTCATGGCCTGAGAGATGGAACGAATGGAGTCACGCCACCTTGCGAGAATTTGATTCTGGGTCTGCACATAACCAATGATTTGATTCACAACCGTGGAGACAATGCGCAAAAGTCGCCCCATGACGTAGGTTTTCCATTGCAGATACTGCTTCATGGAATTGACAATATTGCCGTACTCCTTGATGCGCTGAATGTTGGTATCTATACCAGCAAGTCCTGCATAAGCGTCTTCTGCCACTCGGGCAGCTGCTAAACAGTGTTGGAACGTTGCACCGGCGCTCTGCTGCGAGGTTGCTGAATTCGCAAGGGATGCCTCAAGATTCTCTCGGAGGGTAAAGGTTGGTGGCAAGGCCTTGTTCCAATTAACTCGTCCCTCTGCATCCGGCTCAAAGAAACAGAAAGCCCACTGCCCGTAGAAGGCATGAAAATTCTCGATGGACTGATTCTTTGTTCCCTCCAATTGATAGAGGAATTCGGACACGCGGTCTGGTGGAAGCCATGGATAGTAGAAGACGACATCTTGCATTTGAATACTGACAAACGGCAAGGATCCCACAATGGCGAGCACTTCTGAGAAGCCACGTACTTCACGCTTTAAGAGGTCGTTACTAGAGATTCCTGCATCCAGAATACGCGTAATATCTGCGTTGGATGTGCCGGTATTCACGTTAATGCCCTGCATAAACTCCGAGAAGGAGTACTCGGCGGAATTGAGTGTACAGCCGATGGGGTCAGACTCGTCACAGTTTGCTAATGCCTTTCGATCTGCTTCTGACGCACGCATCTGATTCAGGGCACGAAGCTGTGTTGTTGCATAGGTAGGATCCTGGGCAATCTTCACTTCGGCAAGGAGAGCACGCGTTTTTTGATCTATAGCTAAGGCAGTTGATGAACCCGATGCACTATTCCACTCTGTTTGTACAGCGGCGAGGGACTCTGCAAGTTTTGTTTTGACTGCACCCGCAGGTAGGCCGGCCAAGGCAGAACGAATCTCCGTAAGACGCGCATCGATACTTTGAAGAATGATCGTTGTTTCTTCATCCGTGAAAGCATCTGCGTTTGCGGGAAGTTCCATCATACCAAACTGTTTCGCGAGTTCCAATTTACCCAATTGAGCTGCGACCTCCCCAGGATTATCACAGGATACACCTCCACGACTCTTACAGGAACTCAGCGCCTGATCACTCAGCTGTTTTGCCGCTGCCTTTTTCGCAAGATCCGACTCCGTCGTGCCAGTCTCCAAAGCCGTACTGAGATCCGTTACCCGCTGAGTAAGCACATCCATACTCGTCAAATCTTGGTTTTGCTGGCGTTTTGCCAGTGTGTCATTGGCAGGATTCATTGGCCTTGTGAAACCAAGTGTTGGATCCGGAAGAATCAAGGTAATCGTCGGAAGTTTTGTGAGTTTAGCCAAAACCTCATGCATCTGCCGTTCTGCCCAATCCATAATGATTGCTGGGAATGCTGGCGAACGGTTATTTTGCGGAATCATATTTCCGAGTCCCTGACCCAAGGAACGGAAATCCTTCATAAATCTATTCACTGCCTCTGAGAAGCCCGCCCCAGGAGGATTTGCGAAACGTGTCGTTTTAAATTGAAAGTGATCGGAGACGAAGGGAGCTGCCCGTTCATTTTCCGCCATACCGGCTATGGACTTCGTTCGCTGCGCCCGTGCTGCTGTGTAGCCACCTGAGGAAACCATGCGACCAAGTCCGCCAATAAACCCAGAAAGTCCAGCCGCAAGATCCTGACAGAATTCACGAATACCCAAAATATCCGGAAGAATGTAGGTATAACAGTTTTTGTTTGGTTCAACACCCGTAGGAACAGGTAA
The DNA here is from genome assembly GCA_002783265.1 of Candidatus Gracilibacteria bacterium CG17_big_fil_post_rev_8_21_14_2_50_48_13. Taxonomy (GTDB): domain Bacteria; phylum Patescibacteriota; class Gracilibacteria; order 1-14-2-50-48-13; family 1-14-2-50-48-13; genus 1-14-2-50-48-13. The sequence goes on from PFFG01000001.1 coordinate 107,757, forward strand.
ATCAATCATACCCACGGCGTAAGGACCAACACAGGCCGTCAGACCAAATCGTCCTGTGAGGGTCGGGCTCAAGTACACACGGAACTGAGACGTGGTCTTTACTTCCGTATAAATGCCCGTTCCTGGCCAGAAGAAAGGTGGCTGCACTGTTGGGTAAGCAAATATGGCGTAATCCGTTTGATTCGAAATATTCCGGAGAATACCCTTTGGCGTCGTTCCATCCAGCGTTTCCCCGAGAGAGAACTCTGGTTTTGGTGCAAGAAATGCCGTATTGAGACTTGGTGGCACAAGCGCACAACCACCATTTTGACAATCCGACTGCGCAAGCTCGCGATTAACGATATCAAGAGAGGCATCAACCTTAGACACAAAACTTCCTACGGCAGAACCTGCATTTTTTGCCGCATCAGCAATGGCACCAAAGGCTAATGCAGGCCCATTGGAAGGCTGCGCCAAACGTGCGATATCCGCCACCTCAAGGGCAGGTGCCCGCACATCGTCATCCCACAAATCAATGAGGCCATCCTGATCTCTATCCGTAGCAAGGAATGCATTGGAGAGAAGATTATTTAGTGTTTTCGTCGATTTTGTCGTATTTCCTGGGCTTGTGTCCGCCTGGGCATTGGTATCGATCTGCCCGTCATCACCCCAGACAAGACCGAAAGACTCTAGCAATTTCCCTATAACAGGAAGGCGGGAAAGTGGATTCGCCTTAGGGCGCTGCGCGATAATATCAGATCCGAACTCCCCGCTTTGCATGCGGAAATAGGTAAACATGCCACCTGTTGATGCCGCTGCATCCGTTGAGACAGAAATGAGACGTCGCTTCTCGGCGTTTGGCAGGTTCGCGAAAATCGTAAACATGGAGCCGAGGGAGTAGAGCCCTGAATCCGTGATTGCTCTCAGCATGAAGGGCACATCGATTAATTGAAGCGTCAAATCAACAGGTGATGTGACAACCTTCGCCTGATAGGTTATGGTGATGGTTTCGCCACCCTTTACTTCGAGATTGGGCACGTAGAGACCGAAGAGTTTTGATGGCATCGCCGTACAAGCAGTACGTTCAGCACCACGACGACAGACGAGTGTCTCGCCCAGTAACTCTGTCCCCTGCTGGAAACGATCTGCAATATCCATATTCTTCGTCGGATTCCCAGGAAGGTTGTTGGTCACGACCAGTGCGTAGGAAAGCGTGTCCCCTACTTGCACAACACCGCCATTCAGATCTTTACCGTATTTTTTTATCGTCAAGGTACTGGCTGGATTCAATGCAGCATTTGCTTCACTTTGGAAGGCAAGTGTCTTCACGGGACCTGTGAGGAAGCCCGTCAATGCTCCAAACTGATCTGCAACGCCACTCAGGAAGTTCCCCACACCTCCAAAGCCACCCGCAACACAGGAGAAGGGGTTTGCCTTAGCCACGGCCTTAAAGGCTTCATTGTAGCGGATAAGCGCTTGTCCACCGGAACGAATATAGGGCAGGTCGGCTGCCACAAGCATGCGCATAAGTTTTGAGCCGCCATCCTGATAACTGTAGTAGACTCCCTCCGATCCAGGGTAGCGTTCATCAAGATTTTTCACGATATCACCCACACCGTCTTGTACATCAGCATTGGTCATCCCCTTCGGCTCCGCTTCAAACACCATTTCCGGATGCGAAGGAATAACCGTTGGTACCTGATTACTCGGATAGACTGGTGTTGTATTACGAGGGTCCACAGCCGGACAAATACTTTCTAGCGGGTTCCAGGTCTTTATCAAGGAACCATTGAATCGGGCATAGATATCTCCCTCCGGCAAGAGATGGAAGCCTGCAGGCACTTGCCCTTCTGGCGCATTTAGTGGCGTTCCGTCCATCTGCATACCAAGCACATCCACTTCCGTTACCGAGTACCGCTGTTTATTTGTCTCCTCTGACTTCGTGTTACAATCCACACTTGGATCGATGGAGACGACTTTGAGTTCATTTTTCTTTGTCAGTGCCACGAGATCATCCGTTCCATCACCATCGAGGTCGCCAAAGGTTGCATCACTCAGCGCACCAAGATTGGGCACGGTATTTTTACAACGTTCGAGAAGACCACTTGTATTCTTAAGCTCCACAAGAGACTTTTCGAGAACTGCATCTGCTGCGGTTATTGCTCCTTCTGTCGTGATTTGCGGCGCAGAAGTTGGTGAACCGACGGCTACAGCAAGATTTTTCTTACCCGCGAGTTGCATGATCAGAAGTTCGCGAATACCCTCCGGAATTTCAAAGGTTGCTCCAAGATACGTCCAGGCCACAGGTTTACCGCCTTGATTACGGAGAACCTGCAGTTTGCCGTCACCATCCGTGAAAACAATATCTTCGCGACCATCCTGGTCGACGTCATAGAGGACCATTTGCTGAATCTGCCCACCCGTATGCGTGTAAATAACCTCACCGATATCATCCGTAAAGTATTCATTGCTTCTGTCAGATTCTTCAAGAGAGATGCTGATAACGGGGTCACCAAGATTGATGAGGGCTTCTGACATATAGGGTAGAGTACTTTCTCCAACGGTGTTTCCACCAGCGAAGAGGAGCATGTTTTTGTAATCACCCGCAAAACCGAGTCCTTCCCCGGCAGGCTCAAGTGCATCTTCCACACCCACCATAGATGGATTCACCAAATCACCTGCCATGAGCGGCAAACTCTCATCACGCAGAGCAACGGCGTAGAGATTGTTTGTCGAATCTCCTTGTGGTTCGTAGGCAAGATGGAACAAACCTTTTTCCGGTGAGCGAATCTGCACATAGATACCTGTGCCTCCCAAAATATCCAGAGCCTCTGTGACCTTATCCACCGGGAGCGACCCAATGGCATCCACGTCATCTGCTCCCTGCCCTGTCCCGTTGCCACCATCAAGATCGGCGACGGTCTGCACAAAGACAGAGGTCAGAGGCGTATTGTTACTCGACAGAGTAAACTTCAGTGCACCCGTTTCGCGCGCTTCAAAGACATAACGCAGAGAGGTTGCTATGCTTGAGGTGCCTACCTGACCGACCATTTGGTTTGTCCAGGAAAGCAATGTTTGATCAAGTGCGGAAAACTTCAGGGGACGATCATTCGCAAATTCCATAGCAAGTGGTGATGTCCCCACGAGATCGCGCGACTCCATAAAAATACTGTTTCGCAGGCCAGCATTAGCGTAACCGGAGGCATTTCGACGCACCATAAAGCGAGCATAACTTGCCCCGAAGACATCAATTTGGACACCCTCCAACTGTGAACGCAGTGTGCGTCCAAAGGCAGTAAGAGCGGACCAGTCGGGAGATTTTGGATTCAAATCACCTCCGCGTGAAATTGTTCCCACAGTATCAAATCCGTACATGACCGTCGTCGATCCATCGGCATTATTCACGTCGAACCGGACAGGTGAGGAGATTTCCGAAAGTAACATCCCTGGCGTGTCCAACTGTGTCAGACTTGCAGATGCCGCTAGGGTTTTTGCCCCGATGTATCTTGATCCACGAGGATCCGTGCGGGAAATTGTCGCCAGGGTGCGACCATCTGCGCGGTTTCTTACCGTATAGGTCTGCATATTTGGCAGAAGTGTTTGGGGGACCAGTTCCACCGCCTCTTTGAGAGAAGAAACAAGGAAACGTTCTGGATCAAGCGTCATGAGTTCCGTCCTTCGCACCTCTTCATGCATATCCGGTGCCGGAAGGAGATCCTGCTCCTTCTGGACGCTCAGTCGAAGGCCATTATCGATAGTGGCCGAAAGTCGCGTACCAAAAAGCTCGAGCGTACCCTCAGGGATGGTCAGGCGCCTCGTCTCTGCCGCAGTTTTTGCTGTGATAACTGGCGCAGTCGTTGCTCCCTTAGCGAAGGAAGCGACCAAATCCGCCGTTGGTAAAAGACTCGGTAAACGCGCTTGTTTGCGCAAACGGACAAGCCCAACATCACGACTTGTCGCAACATAGGTTTCAATCAACGCACTTCCCTGTCGACTCCATGTGAGGACATCGTCCTGCATCGGCAGAGTACGAAGCGTCCGCGTATCTACCTGTGCGATAGTTCGCGACGTCCCATTCACTGTTTGTGCGATGGTCACTATAGTGCCCTCGCGAGAAAGTGTTACCGATGGTTCTTGCGCAGCAATAAAGGCTGATCCTGGTGTCGTAAGGGACGGTGTACTACTGGAAGCGTCCACGAGAATAAGGGAATCGAAGGGATCCTCTGCAGTACCATTTGATCCTAAACGGGGATTACCAGCAATTTTAACGACAGCACGATCCGGCACTTCTTCATACACAAGAGTTTCCTCCATCGTCTCCGTAGAAATGTGTTTTTGTGCAAGTGCGCCCTCTCGCAAAATGATGCGTCCAGAAATATCCTTGAGGACATCAAGAAGCACCGTATCTGCACGCATAACACGCAACTTTTCCGCATCTTCCGTGATGGTCACATTCTCCTGCAGGGGCGTCAGTCTCTGACTTCCGCGCGGAAGCGGTGCTTCAACATTTCGATCAGCATACGTACCCAGCACAAACTGATCGCCAGTTGCAATACCAGAAAGGGATCCCAGAATCCATTTTCCACCAGTTCTCGTCACACGAAGGAGGAATCCAAATTGACCAACGGAGCCGACAATATCTGCGGTATTCCCATCGAAGGACACCACCTCAAGATTTTGCAGTTTCTGAACAAATTGACGAACAAAACCATTATTCCCAAGCTTCATGAGCGACTCTGCGTCGGTGGAAAGTGGTTCATCCACGGAAACGACATAGAAGTCTCCCTGCTCGAGGAGGCGGACATTTTGATTACCAAGGAGAACCTGTAACTGTGGCGTAGAAAGAGAGAGGGCAGGAGCCGTTTGGCCTGGTGTAAAGACAGAAACGGTCGGTGTTTTCATGAGCAAGGTCGGTCGATACATGAGGCGAGCCCGGACCTGACCAGCCGCATCAAAGAGGTCAATACTTGCAATACCCGTCGTCACACCACCATCAAAGACGACGCGGCCGTTCCAGAGCCCCGTTTCCACATACGACAAGGATGCATCTTTCTTAATGACCAGCGCAGGGATTCCATAGCTACCGTTCACAATACTTGCATTCGTCGATTGTTGTTCCAGAAGGCGCACATGTCCATTGGGAAGGCGTTCACACAGAACATCCGAAGCATTTGGAGCACATGTAAACTGCGGCTGGGACGCGGTATCTGACCCACCCGTGAGATCAACCTTTACCGTCGGCTCCGTCAGCGTCAATCGAACCTTCGCCGCCGTCACTGTTCCCACCCATGGTTCAGCGCCATTTGCCGTAAAGCGCATCTCTCGGTTTTCCAGAACATCAAAGGCAAGCGGCAAACGCCTAGGCACCACCGTAAAGGCGACGGGGTCCTCATTGCTCATGCGCAGGGCAAAACGATTTTCTGTTTGATTCCAGACTTTACTTTGATTGAGCAGCGCCCCAAAGTTTGCTGCTGCGAGACTAAGCACGTCACTTTGATCGCCTGTTTTCAGGCCGAGAGTTGTGCCATTCATGGCATAATCCTCTTGGACACCAAGATAGATGGCAGAGGAGGCAAAGTTCGATGCCTTATCTTCAGGAGCAAAATCCCCTACCCCCGTGAGGAGACGGAATCTCGCCGTATTCCCAGGATAGACAAAGAATGTACCAATATCAGAACTGGTATTTGCCTTTTGTTGCTTTGTAGTCACAGTTATGGCAAAGAGCTTTTTCGGCGCATCCAAGCGAAGGCGCATTTCATGCAGCGGATCACACACTAATCGTGAACCATCTGCAAGTAACACTGCGGCAACACCTCCACGAGTAAATTCCTCATGACAAAGGGGTTCCGAGGTCGTCATGCCTGTCCAGAATCCATGGGCAGAAGGCGATACGACAAAGAGATTACCTCCTCGTTCCTCCACGCTATAGGCCGTATTGGTGACCGCATTTCTGAAGACCAGTGGGTTGTAGGCAACCGTCGGTATGTCCACCGTGGAAAGTTGATCAGGATTCGCAGAACGAAGGAGACGCAGAGCCGAAGGTGCATACACAGATCTTGTCTGAGCTGACTGCATTTCCTGCGTCGTTCCATTTTTTCGTAGACGGAATTCAGAGACGATATTGCCGAATCCATCGACAAAGCTTCGAAGGAAAGGGCGTGTCTCTAAACCGCTACCCGCAGCTTTTTCTTCCGCAATACGAAGACGCTGGGAAATGTCTTTCAGAGGAAAAGCTGCCAGAATATCGCCCAGATCAACACGCTCACCCGCACTGTTGATCCGCAGGGTCAGAGCATCTTTCGTATCATGCAGTAAGACCGTGCGAACAAAGTCCGGAAGTCGAATATCCACACTACCATCGGCACGGAGAGTCATGAGTGTATCAAAACCGAAGGTCACCGTCGTTGTTTGCTGGTCGAGGGCATGGGAAACGGAGAACAATGGGGTCTCGGGCGTATAATAGAGCCCCGCCCTACCCGTGTTCAGAGCGCCACTGTGCGCTCCCTCACCTGCAAAGTCCCGCAAGAACGTGAGTGTACCACGCACGGTGTTCCCCTCAAGGATTTGCACGCGTACGGTACTTGGCGTGAAATCCAGAAGCCGGAGCGTTCCAACGGTTTCGAGTCGTCCCGTCGCAACAGACACGCGGGCAATATCCCGGGTGCCTTCCTGAAGGATCTTTCGACCAGCCTCCTCTCGCACTGTGGTTCCCTCTCCTGCGGATAGTTGGACATTCTTTGTGGTCAACGGTGATTCACGGAGAACAAAGGCAAGGGTTGCCACACGTGTATTCGTTGGCGTATAGAGGTACCCAAAGGCAGGAATCGTGTAGTCATCCGCTGTTTTCAGTGTCGAGTCCACCGTAAAGGCAAAGTTCGTCTCGGGTGTGCGCAGAAAACTTTCCTCCGAAAGCGACAGTTGCGTTGCACATGTACGCGCAGGGTCCTCCATATCCCGGCAGTACACAATTTCTGATGCACTTTTTTCTACTCCAGGAATTTGCTGCATGAGTGTGTAGGCCGCACGACTATCACTTGCCTTTGCAACATACGGCACATAGGTTCCAGGCAGTGCCTGTTCATCGGAGGCAGGTGCGCCGACACGAAGGGTGGAGACAAGGCTGGAGGAAGAACCCAGAGCAACGTCTGAAAGCAGAGGAGTTCCCTCTTTTGTTGCCAAGGTATATCGAATCTGAGGCGCGGCACCTGTAAACAGTTTGGTCTGTATGGAAACGCGATCATCAAAGGTGCGGTAGGAACCATCATGACGGATACGTGCATACACTTTTCCGTCGACCGTATCAAAACGAACACCTTCTGCATCACTACAGGTACGAAATGATGTGGTAGCACTGGAGAGAACGACCGTATCTGTTCTGACACATTCCCCTGAGGACGCCGCTGTATCCGTGACAATCCTCAGACCTTCGAGGCTTTGGTTGATGTTCGCTCGACTTATGGAGGTCACAGGCGAAGCTGCTGCGTACGGAACATAGGTAAAGGTTGCCGCAGTACGTTGTTCTGCCGTATCCAAACGATCAAGAGTGAGTGCTGCCGTAATTAACCCCTCCGCGTTCAGTGACGGCGTCATCGAGATTTTCGTATTTTTGAGAGCGCTATTACGTGTTTCAAGCGATGCCTGGAGATTCTCAAGTCGGAGTACATCTCCGATGCTGTTCAATACTGGGCGGTTCCGTCGAAGCGTTTTGGGCCGAAGATACGGCAAGGTCGCATCCGTGCCTTCCGATGGAATATTCAGCTGGCTGGAAGCGTGGGTATAGGTCAAAACACGCAAGTCGAAGGGCAGATTTGCCATGCTGTAATAGAGCTCCAGTGCTGGCGTGCCAAACAAAGATACTGTGAAGGCAAGGAGTCCACCAGATGCAAGAGCTGGCGTGTACGTATTGGAGGCCATGTCAGGTCGGAGTACACGCTGTCCGCCCATTTTTTCCACCACCAAGACGGGCTCAAAACCAAAAAAGAGTGTTGATGTGGTTCGATCACTACTATGATTGAAGCGCAGTAAGGGTTCCCCCATTTCTGTATACAGACCGGGAACACCAAGACGTGCTTCCGGTAAGGATGTACCCGATGCAAGTTGCATGAGCTGTGTATATGCCGTATCAAAGCGGGCAGCAATGCGTGCACGTTCTGTCCCGTCGCTTCCGACAAATCGCACGGTAAACCGATCCTGGGTTACATCGAGCAGTTCTGGATTCACACCAGACCCTAGCGAAAGTATTCGCAGAGGCTGCTTGTTTATTGTGACCATTTCCCCCTCCGACGGACTCGTGATCCGAATGCTATTCGATGTTTCCTGTGTGATCAATGATGGATCGAGGGCATAAACATTCACCACATCTTTTTCAGCCGCTCTCGGATCGACGGCACTTAAGGAAGCAAAGGTCTGCACACGAGGTGATGTTTCCTGTAGTTGTATACGAAGCGTTGCTACACGTGCCCATACACCGTTTCTCTGCTCTTCAAGAACAAAGAGAGGTACATCCGCAACATTGCCAACCGTGAGTAAACGGTATTCACCACTTGTCCTCGCTGCATCTGAAAGCGTTAAGAATGCACCAGGACGCACATTGAGAATGGAAACAAATCCCTGCGTTTGACCCGGAAGAGGATCTTTTCGCACAAGGACCCCCTGTTCTTCATTCCACAGATGGGAAGCATCTTCAAAACGCACATAGACTCCTTGATGTTGCATACTGAAGAGATCTGGAGCGCCAGAGCTGCTCGCACGTACAGGCAGTGCACGATCTGCCCCCAGCACCAGTGAGGCTTCAGCAACTATACGAGACCTACCCTCCCGATCTTCACGCAACACATACGCAATGCGCGAACTGGTATTTTCCGTCATGAGCGTACGTTCCCAAGAATAGCCATCAAAACAGGTAAAAGTTTCACCCGTTGGTTTGATGCCCGCAAGGACGATATCCTGAGCAGATTCTGGAAGTGAACAAGGATCAGCGAAATTCGTTTGCACCCGTGTACCACGATCCTTTGCACGAACGCGTAGGCCTTCACTATTCATCGCATAGGTTAGATCTGTAGCGCGCGTTGAGGATAAATACATACCCGTTGCCTCTGTGGCCGGTGTATCCTGCCATAGGAGTGGGGTTGCACCATAGACAGGAGTCATTTTCAACGCAGTTATGCTTGTTCCTTGATCATCTGCAGATACAAGTTTTGCGATTATCTGCATTTTGTCACCCTCAAGGGAAAGTGCATAACGCAGAAGATTCTTGCCTAGCCAAGCCTGAGCTTCCACCACCCGATTACTGATATTACGTAGTGGCAGCAGCAACTGGGAACCGACATAAAAGCCAATGTTCTCGGCACTGCCTTCGAGTTTCAACACATCACGGGAGCGCAGGCGTCCGATAACACCGTCACGCACGCCTTGCAACTCCGAAAGTTCCGTAATGGTTTGTCTGAGATAGTGGAGGACTTTGGGTGCGAGTATCTGTGGAGCAACTGCTTCAGCTTCCGCGACGAACTTGGCGAGGCTTTCTCCATAGTTCACTTTTTGATTTTCAATGGTGGCCTCTGCTGTATTCACGGCTTCTGCGCGCACCGTATCTAAAGATAATTGAATATCACGATCGTAATCACCATCCGCAGGGAAAACACGTTGAGGATCGAGTTTCACCATGAGCGTCGCAAGGGGCGTCTTTGATTCCCCGTCCGATACGCGCAGGTAGACCAGGTCCTTACGATCAAGATCCATGGCGACAAGGGGAAGCTCTTTAACGGATACACCGCGGAAAAACTGCAGGTTATCGGCAATAATTGCCCGTTCCTGCAAAACACCTTCCTCATTCGGTGCGAAAATACGCACGATGGATCGGTTTGCTCCTAAGAGATCCTTCTTCGTAGTGACTCCAGGTGCGGGAATCACATAAATACCAGGTGCTAAGGGTGCCGTTTCTGCAGGAGAAAGCTCTGAAGGGGTATTTTCAAAGACTGCCCCAGACTGAAACGGTACAATGTTGTATCTCACTTGCATCACCGTCGCACCGTCACTCTGGTCTTTGACATCGACGGTAAACGGCATATTGGGTGCAAGCACTGGATCTGCAAAGAGAGAAACGCCCCCTGCTTCCCGCCCGCCGCCGAGATCAATCGCACCATTCGGCAACACGCGTGCAAGATTTGCAGGAATTTCAGAAGCGACCGTCGAGGTGGTGACAACCTGAGTTTTTCCTGTAAGCATCCACCATCCGCCCAGGAAGTCCTTTTGGGTCACATCACCGTAAGGGCCACCAAGGAGATTGGTATAGAGCATATTAGGCTCCAGAGATTCCAACAGCTCCCGTCGCAGGGTCAAACGAATAGGAATGCGGACTGTATCCGGCAAAATACGTTCATTAATAACCGTTTTCCCGTCACCATTTGTCATCAGGGCACGAACCGTTACCTGTGCTTCACCCCGGAAATTCACCGCTTCAAGGGCGAAACTACCCCGTCCGTCACGAAGCTTTTGTGTGAGCATGTTCTCCTCTGGCATTCCGGTGCGCATAACCGTGGTTTCCACCAAAGCAGCATCTGCATCCTCCGTCATTGCATGTAGACGAATTTGTGTTCCGTCGCCTACTTCCGGCTGCACATCGAGAGCAATGGTTGGGCTTTGCTGGGCATCAACAGGATTACCACAGAGATCTACGCCCACATACCGCAGCGCCGCCAAGGAATTCGCCTCAGGTAGTCCTTCAGCTGTTGCCTCAAGAGGGCGTATGGATTTTGTGGTGAAGGAGAGAGCTGCAAGTGCCCCTGGAGTGACATTGATGCGCAGGCTCGCCTTGGTCATTTGCTTTGCAGCATCCGTAAAAATCAGGTCCGTACTTCCAGATTTTCGTGATGGCGTCACCGTCAGTTCACCTCGGCCACCCAGCAGTTGCACAGCACCAGGCAGGGCTGTAAAGAGGCTTAAATCCTGCGTTGACACCTGCATTGCCCCATCATAGGGAACCAAACGTCCATCTTTATCGCGCAGCTCGACCTTGACCGTAAAGGCACGCGCAGCATTGGCGATGGGCCCATCAACACATGCACTTTCCGTGGACGTCATCACAGGGACGGTGACACTCGACGAGCCATCCGGCAATGTTGCACGAAGTGAAAGAGAGCCCTTTGGATAGACCATATAGGGAACACGCGTCACCAGGCGCTGTCCTATGGCCTGATCGAGAGAACCTGCCTGGGCCGTTATTTGCGAAAGTGGTGCAATTTTTGAGAGCAGAAAGTCCAGGGTATACGGCGAGGTACCCTTCCCTTCCGGCAAAGTCAGTTCGAGGGTACTCTTTCCACCTGCCGCAATATCCAGCGATAGATGATCAGCGGTATCGCCGCCAGGCATAGCATCGAGAACCATAAGGCCTGCCGTATCGAGTCCTGCAGATTTGGGAATACCAATGGTCGCCATACCAAGTCCGATGCCAACTTCTTCCCCGGAACTATTGGTAAACTTAGGCCGCAACGTCACCTTCTGACCTTCAATAGCGACGGGTGGATCCATCTCCAGTCGCATGGTCGAGTACGTTGTGTCTACCACCATAAAACTCAAAAGGACAGGTGCGAGATTCATACTACTTTCTGGCACCACTTCCAAAAAGTATTTGCCGGACTCCTTTGGTATAGGCAATGCTGCAGCATAGGCACCTTCTTCGAGTCTCATAGAAATTGCATCCTGTCCTCCCATGGCTTTCTTGTAGAGATTCTCTGTCCGCGGTTCATCCTTGTAATAGCGCAGTTGTGCATTTCCGCTTTTTTGAACAACGGTATCTTTTTTGCTCATATCCGTCGCAATAAGCGTGAGCAGGTGTGCAGATTCGTTCGTGGAGAAAATACTGTCCACATCCGTTGACCGAACATCACCTCGTGCACAGGTTCCCGCATCACGCTCCGCACTCGTACAAGGAATGCGATAGAATGCTCCGGAGAGGACTTCCGGCGTTACAGTAATTGCATAGGTTGCGGTAATGTCGGCGGATGGTTCGGGCGTGTAGCTCGAGTTCGGCAGCTTTTGCTTGAGTAAGGTGGCCACTACTCGGGTGGTCCCAAAGGCCTTTGAGGAATTACGTGCGAAGACACGGAATGTAGCAGCGCCATTTTCCACTTTTTGCACCTGCTCAGCCGGTGCTAAGGAAAGAACACTGGTGGCGGCGTCTTCTGGATGAATTTCAAGCCTGACCATGTCAAACTGGTCCGCCAGTAAAGGTCGGTTAGCAGCATCAAGCAGCAGGACATGCACCTCAAAAGGCTGGTTACTGCCAAAAGGTATCACGCCAACGGTTTGCCCTGCGGGAGCTTTTGGTGAACCGGCTTCAGGGAGCACCGTCGCCTCTCGCCCAGAGAAGAACAAGAGTTTCTTCACATAATCTTGCCCGTCGCGAAAGCCATTGGGTTTGTTTTCAAAGCGTTCATTCAGCACGTCTGGCGAAAATACATTGGAATCGAGAGGCTGGAATAGGCTACTGAGTCCATCTTGGTCCAGATCTTGCAGCCACTTCCCTGCTGTATCTAGCACGGCGCCTGTACCCTTAATCACGAGTTCTCCCCCCTTCAGAAGTGCATCTCCCGTTTTCCCAAGGTCTTCGACGAATCGCCCCGTTTGTGCGGTGAAACGCTCACCTTCCTTCGATGCAGCTTTCCCCCAGGCAACGAGATTGAGGGCATTTTGTTCTGCATTCTCCTCTAGGGGCCACAAATGGGTTGCCCAGCACCCAATGGCGGGAAGCCAGTTTTGCAGAGGAACGCCAAATTTTGACCCCCCATAACCCGCATATTCGTTGTCACATGGACTTGTTTGTGTACTTTCCGTGCGTTCCAACGTGGGGACAATCGAAGGTGCCTGGGCTGCACGTGCGCTGCCCTTACCCGTTAAGGACTCCAGCGGAATTTGCATAGCATCTGCACGTGCACTTTCCAAAATCAGGGTTCCCGCCTCGAAGCCCACCTTTTTCTGGGATTGCACGGGATCCGTATACTTCGTTCGCTGTTGCCAGAAATCTGTATCTATCGCTATGTCGGAAGGAGAACTTGTGAGATAGTTGTGCATCACAAATTTATACTTTTCCGCGAGCGACAGGTGCTGCCAGTATACAGAGAAGGCAAGGCGTTTTTTGGCATTGGACACCTTATCACCTTCCCCATCGGCAAGGGATGTTTTCGAGAGCACAGTATTCCAACGGTTCTGATCAAAACTGATCGATTCAAGCTTAGTTGGTGCAAGAGCGGTGGTAGATTTCACTCCACCAAGACCTTGTTGCAAAATCGTCTGCAGTTCCGCAGGTGATTTTTCCTGTGATCCAATGCTGCCCAGCACTCTGCTTGCGAGAGATTCCACCTGTTTCTTGACCTCTGGATCACTAATGGATGATGTATCCACTCTGAGACTATCGGCTGGAAGTGTCGCCTTCGGACCGGATAAACTCGTTTTCGCAACGTAATCCACCAGGTAGTTATTAAAACCCGTAATAAGACTATCCACACGAGACGCCGTTGCTTCTAGGTCGCGCTGCAACTGTGCACGATCTGTATCTAGTGCATAACTAAAGGTCTTCTGGTCAGGGAACGCACGGAAGAAATTCACATAGGGGATACTGACGTGTTCTTCATACTCATCCCATTTTTCCACTTCACCATAGATATTGAACTTTGGCAGAGGTTCATACAAATAGAAGTCGACATATCGAGGATTATTCACCGGCAAGCTCGTTGAGCTCATCGACTGCACCTGCTGTGCTATGGTTTCATAAGTTGGCTCCTTGTGCGTGACCACTGTGGCAATTCGCCGCACTCCATTCAGCGCATAGAGTGTTCGCCGACCTGTAGGATCGTTGACATCCGTGACATCGCCATGAAGCGCCTCTTGAAAAAACTGTTCGAGTTTGCTTGCACCTTGTGCAATATATTCAAATTTGAAGTCCCATTTCCCCTTGTATTCAAAGGGTATCAGCTGCTTCATTTCCAATTTATCTTCCGCGCGAGGAAACAGTCGCCAATTACCTGCATCGGAGTTTGCACGACGTGTAAACTCTTTCATGTACGCAAGAAGGATATTCTGATCGACGGTATTTGCAGGAAGCCCCTTTATGGTGAAAGGCACACTACCCACACCCCCTCGCATGAAGGCATCCACCAGTGGCCAACCCGTTATAAGGGTGCCGTTCACTGGGCTGGATGTGTGCTGAAGTGCATCTTCAGTTTTTGGTGACGACTGATCTATGCCCTTGGGCTGAACACCCATAATCGGACTTTCACTCACCCCGTATTTTGCATAGCGCAAGCAGGCTAGGTAGCTGTTTTCTGGTGAAAGACCGGCATTGATGTCTTTCTCCGGCCCCTTCGGTTGGTTTTCTTCAATGACAAAACCTTTACGCGTGTATTCCCAACCTTCTGCATAACTATTGGCCTGGCCTAAGGGATTATAAAGCGTTTCTGCGCGGGTCCGTGGATAATCATCTCTATACACCTGGGTATCCGACGCATTTTCCACGCTAGGATACGCAACTAAACGTTCTTGGAGAATAGGTTCTTTCCAAGTTGGCGCCATATTTGACTCAATAGTGCCTCCCTTTGGTGGTGTATAGGTCGATTTCGGCGGAAACATGTCATCAATTTTCGACGGTTTGGTCCAAGATTCCACCCCAGAGAGAATGGTTGGTGCTAAGGTATTCACTTCCCGAATAGTAACTGTTCGCTCCGTGGTACGCAGTGGTAAGTAGTCAGGATCATTAACCGCCGTACCCCCTGCCCGATCAAAAATCGGCTCCATGGCACGCTGGGGATCACAGGTAATACCCACAAAGGTTAGGGCGTCATAGACCGTCGTTGCCGCAAGAATTCTCTGGACTTCCCCATCAACGGCCATAATCGCCGCATTACTTGCCGATACGGCCCGTCCTCCAAAGTCTGCCAGAGCTGCTAGCGTTGCTTGGGATACTTTGGTGGTTTGGATAAGTTTGATTTCGTACTGCGCTTGGACAAGATCAATCAACATAGACTTTGCCTCCTCCATAACCGCTCCGTCCGTAAAGCGGAATTCTTTTGCGGGGGCGTTCACACCATACTTCGCGGGGTTCAGTGTGTAGCGATCTTCACCCTTTTTCCTATCCTCAGGGGACTTCGCCATGGAAGACTGGTAGACGCGCTGAATTGCGGTCATTTCTTTGGTTCCTTGCGTTATAATGGCTGCTAGTTCTGGTTTTAATGCTTGATATTCAGCATCCGTCAGGTCACGCAGAAGCAAGTCTTTCTGCACATCGAGCAGCTTTTTATAAATCGCAATCGTCGACTCAATAGCATCTGGCGAATCACTCTTCGGCTGATATGCATCATCTGAAAGCATACGTTCCAGCGTATTGTAGAGCGTTTGATTATAGAGTGTCACCGTCTGAAAATATGCCTGTGATTCGGAGAAATCCGCTATTCCAACACCCACGAGGACAAGAGGCTGAATATACTTGAGCCAGTCAAGAGCGCCCTTATCTTTACTGCGCAAGTAATCGATATGACGATTCTGGATCTGGGAGAAAATCGTCTGCATATCCGCACGAAGTCCCGTGTAGGATGTGCGTTTTGCCGTATCTTCAACGCGCTGCAAATTCTGTGCGGAACATCCTCCCCAATACCCATTGCGGGAGAAATCAAACCAATCTGGGAAACTATAGGCTTCCGGTCTCTTATCCAGTCGCAGATCTTTGTAGCCAAACCATCGTGGGTCCAGTAATGCTGCATTATCGGTTTTTTGTTCTGGTGTATCAGAATCAGGGTTTTTCACACGAAGAACCGCATCCATGCTTTTATCATAAAGTCGATTCGCCTCGACTTGTTTCGCTAAGGTGGCTTCTGATGCCATTGTACCAATATGCTCAAGGTACGCACCAAAACGACCAGCATCACCCTCTGTTGTCCCATAATACAAACCCCAAATTTGGGTAAACATGGTCTTTGCCGCATCGCGAACCCGCTCCATTTGCGTCTTTTCTTCCTTTAACTTTCGCAGCCGCTCGCGCCAAGCTTCCATTTGCTCTGCGGTCACGTTGTCACCACGTGGAGGGTTACTTTGCACATATTTGATCTCCATCTCCTTTGCACGAATACGTTGCTGTTCCGTGGCAAGAGAAAGCTGCACTTGGCGTGCGACCTTATCCTCTCGCCAAGCTGCCGTATTCTGCTGGTAACGTGCATTACCTGAGGCATTTTCCCAACTATTTGCAGCATCACGGGTAGCAGAACTAGTCGAACCACCTCGAAGGTAGATGGGATAGGCTTCACCACCAACCTGTGCCGTTTCTGGAGCCCCACCAAGGTAAATACTACACTGTTCTGCCGTAAAGGGCATATCCACAACATGGACAATAACCTGGAACTGCACAAAATCCTTATTCCAGTCGTAGAGATATTTCTCATGTTTCGTGAGGCGATCCAGAACACGCTGCCAGTTGACCGGATTTTCCTTCAGAAAATTCCCCCAGTCGAGAAACAGTTGCAGATCCCCAATAGCAATAATCTGCTGAGACACATAGGCAATATCCGGCTTAGGCGTGGCACTAATGTATTCTTTGAGCGAAACCGTCATTTGGTACCGCAGAACTTCGAGCTGTTTTGTGACAGGAATACTTGCATCCTTCGGATCATACAACTCAACAAATTTCAACTGTGCGGGAGAAGGATTATCAAAGAAAATCGTACACTCTTTCTCCTTGTCGCCGCCCGCAAAGGATGCACCAATGAGCCCACCTACAGGCCCGAGCACCCAGCCCCAGTTCTGCCAGTTACTTTGTGTACACCTCAGCATACGTGAAAGGTCATTTTGCCTTTCTGGATTCATGTGATGCACAATGCGTGTGTATTTTTGACCCGTGTACGGGATAAACTTTTTCTTTCCGCTGTCTGTCACTGTCTGGTCAAGAAAACTTTGCGCATCAAAAGCAAACTCCCGTGTCGTACCTTCTGGTGGCGTTGGTTTCAAATCCAGATAAAACCAGTGACCCGGTGCATACTCCGCTGACTGACCAAGACTATTAAAAATATCGCCAAGGTTCGTAAAATCCTTTGGCGCCTTATACAACACACTGGTGAACCGTCCAAAATAGTTTATGGGGGTTGTGGGGATATCGAGCTGCAGATGCAAACTTTCTTCTGCAGCAGATTTCAACATCGAATCCACCTCGTTTTCCAGAGCCGTATTGACCTCCAGAATATCTTTTCGGCCAGTTTCATCGAGCATTTGGACAATCTTGTAGATCGTAAAGGCGTCTCGATCACCCGCTTCGCCCGTAAGGGACCATCGACCCGTATTACGAAAGAACCCCGCTTGTTTGCCCACAATGGCACCGAACACTTCAATGGGCGTATACAGGAAGCTCTCAATAGGATCGCGGGTAAATATATCTGGCACCACCGCTGATTGTGTGATTCCTTCAGCGGCCTTTATGGTCAGTTCCTTTGTTTTCTCGCTATTTTGAGAAAGACTCCGAACCTGCCGCTCTTTTTCCGCGTCACTGATATTCGGGTTCGCCTGAATTTCCGCTCTTGCCTTCGCTATCAGTTGTTCCTCACTCATCACGGAACCATCAGGATTTTTCAACTGTTCGTCGCCAAGCAGCGCCAAGGAATCCTTAAAGTTTGTTCCCTGAAGTCGTGCAAGCCACTCTCGGGTGTACCGCATGTAGGATTTATTATCCCAGTTTTCAAGATAGGCGCTATATCCCGCAAGTCCAAAATCGCTCACGGACTGGAACTCACGGAAGATATCCATCAAGATTGCCTTTTTAGAAAAAAGACTGTAGCTCCCCTTTGCATAGAAGGAGTGATTTTTATCGAAATACTCTGCAAGGGCTGTACGTGCCTCGGCACGGTACTCACTTTCCAGAGCATCCAGTTTTGCTGCATAGGCTTCCATCCCTAGTTTTCGACGTATGGAACTGAGTTCCTTTTCTCGCGTCGGATCACGAAGAAACTGCTCCCAAGAAATCGGATACGGAATAACGCCATGCCAGACTTCTGGCTGGGGACGACCTGACGTTTCTTGAGAGAGAAAGGATCCACTGTTGGCATCGTACGCAAACTGCGGATCGTCAAAATCTGTATAGGGGAACAGACTGAGGTAGGATCGATTGTTTTTCGTTACCAAAGGGAGTGGCACACTACCAATCAAGACAATGCCTTTCAGCTTTGAAACAGTATTCGTAGATCCATCGCCTTCGACATACAGTTTAGCAAGTGTCTCGGTAATACGCCACGGCTCCTCACTTGGAGATGTAGGAATAATCAAAATTTTGGACATGGGCAGTTTTGCCTGAATGTCGTCTGCATAGCGACGAACGCGCTCTGCCAAGGTTATGTTGTGCATCTGCGCAGGAAACTCAGTGCGCAGATCCTCTCGAACCGGCGTCGGAGTTTCATCCTTCATCAGTGCACTATCCACAAGAATAGCCACCAAATCAACCTCAGGGCGATCGTCTGCAAAGGCAGCATGGTCAGGCACGACGATAAACCCTGCACAGAGTGAGGCAATAAGCACCGTACTAAGCCATTTCTTGAGCGATCGTATCATGCCAAACGGTGGTGGTCGTGGGTGGGTGAAATTTACACTTCATTATAGCATGAATATCGTCTCTATCTGAAGCAAATCCCCGTAATATTGTTGCAAAAAAGAACAATGATGCTGTGGTATTTTTGAAGGTGCGAACCCTTGCAGAAGAAATCAAGTTATGCCATCTTATGTAGGCATTATTTTGAACCTCAATTACGTATGGATCGTCATGTCTTGCGTCGGTATTTTCACAAGGATACAGACGGATCAAACGAAGAAACTCCCCAAAACTCACCCTCTCCAGAAGATGAATTGCTCAGAGAGGCTCTGGAAGATCCCTGCGAGTCATTACGCACTGAGCTAGAAAGCGTCAAAGACCAGCTTCTTCGGCGCACGGCGGATTTTAGCAACAAGGAACGGCGGTACCTAGACCGCATTGCAGAAGCGAAACAAGAAGGCATTGCCAGTGCTATCACGGGACTGCTGCCAAGTCTAGACACTCTAGACAAGGCATTGGAATCGTCGCATTCAAGCGACCTTGCGGAGCATCCCTGGATGGATGGCATCCGCCAGTTTGCAAAACAACTCGAGAAAAGTCTCCACGATGTTGGTTGTACAAAGCAAGAAATCATCTGTGGTCAAACGCTTTTTGATCCATCCCTACACGAAGCCATTGGGAAAGTACCTGCCTCAGATGAGTTTCCTTCTGGAAGTATTAGTCAGGTGCTTCAATCCGGTTATATGCTCGGCGAAAAAGTACTCCGGGTCAGTATCGTTCAAATCGCCGAATAGGTCGTAAGACGGTTTGCTTACGTTGATCGCGTCTGTGAATAGGCTACAGACGCGATTTTTGGTCGCACTAAAAATGAAAAAATATTCTTTTGTATGGGAACAAATGCATCACGTACCAGCAGTTCATGTCGACGAATTTCAATAATATCCTGTCGACCGACGAGCTTTCTTCCAAGGGGCAACCATGACCAAAATCGCGACACTTGCACCTGGTACAAAAGTCTGGATTCCTGGTAAAAGGCGGCATTACATACCGTACCGACGATCATGCCCGACGCAGTCACAACGCGCTTTCCAAGTAGTCGTGTACTCTCCCCTGCAGTGTCTGTAGACACATCGACAGTGAGGCGTTTTTTTTGTACGGAGAGACCATTAATATACACCCGTCGAAGACTTGTCCTGCCTGCCAAAACGAGCCCCTCGAGGTGGCCCTTTTCCATCCCAACAAGCACGTCATGGATTTTTGCCCTGTAGTTACCACCTTTCTGTGCATCGTGCAGAACAACAGGTTGTCCTCCCAGCCACAGTGGGCGCTTACTACTCTCTTGGTAAAAACCCATGGCGTCGGTTATTTATTGTACAATTGGTGCACTGCCACGTTCCGCAGGAACAAGTGCATCTCCACCTGCACTTGTCCCCGTATCCGTATTCGTGTTGTCAGACGTGCTTGGAGTCACTTCTGCATTGGTATTGGCACTTGAGGAAGCAGAAGTATCTGATGATCCCGCTGTACTTCCTGCAACGGTGAAAGTCGACGTAGCGCTCGCTGTATTACCCTGGGTATCTGTAGCAAAGACTTTTATAGGGTAGGACCCCGCTGGGTACGAACCCGCTGGTAATGCAAGGGATATTGGATGCGTTCCCTCCGTCACAGTTTTCACGAGCTTACTACCTACATACACATCCACGGAACGAAGTGGACTGTCAGGATCAACGGCAGAAACACTGAAGGTCAATGTACCGCCAAGATTGACGGTTCCTCCACCCGAAATAGTCACAACAGGCCGCCCGCTATCCTGGCCGGTTTTCACAGCAATGGATGATTGTGCTGTTTTGCCATCCTTATCGTAGGCTATGACCAAAATTGCATGGGTAGCACCTGATCCAGGAATAGTGACCGTACCAGAGGTAAACGGCGCGGACGTTCGCGTTGTAACCAAGGCGCCGTTCAAATAGTATTCCACCTTAGAAAGTCCAAAGGGTGCATTAATAGCTGCATCTACATTGACCTGGCCCGCCTGCACTAACCCAGCATCCTTAGGATAGGTAATACTCACAGACAATTTGTCGGATTCGGAAACGGGTTTACAGTCACTTGCATCCTTCGGAATTTGCACATCCTTTTGATCTTCTCCCTGATTACTTGCAAATCCACGTCCAGCAGCCCACGCAAGCACTGGATCCTCCCAGGCCTTTAAGTTCGGGCGCTCAGAATGGACGTTGTAGACGTAGATTGTTTCCACAATAGATTCATCACAACCCGCTCCTGCAAGAAGACCATTTCTTTTATCCACCTTCTTCCCCACAAGGGTCGTGTCATACTCTTTTGGAACAGCCCAGCTAGAGAATATATCCGTCGTCGTGAATTCTTTAGGAGTCCCCTTTGCTGCCAGTTTTCCTGAAAGAGTACTCACTGTTGCCTTCACAATTCCGCTTGGTTGAATAAAGGCACCTTTCTCTCTATCCTCATGCGCTTTAAGCATAAACTCCTTCCAGATTGGCGCTGCAAAATTTAGACCGTCTTGTCCCTGTTTCAGCTTGGACCCATCCATATTTCCTACCCACACAGCCGTTGCCAAGGAGCGTGAGTAGCCAACCGTCCACAAATCAGATGGATAAATCGATGCTCCAAAACGCTTATTTGAAGTACCCGTCTTTGCTGCCGTAACCACACCTGGTGTTGCTAAGGCATTTGCCCAGAAACCTGCGGGTCGAGCGCTCGCATCGGAAAGAATACTCGTAATTTCATACGCTACTTGCGGGTCCAAAGCGGTCTTTCCTCGATTCGGATCCAGTCGTTCAATCACCTCGCCATCAGACGTTGTAATCTCAAGAATAGGCGTTGGTTCAATATAGGTTCCCCCATTGGAAAACGTTGCATACGCTGCGGCCATATCTAGAGGTCGCACTTCACCCGCACCGATAGCTATCGGATAGCCGTAATAAAACTTCTCTTCAGGAGCCTTGCCTTCATTTTGTGTGTCAGCAAACTCCTTGAGATACGGGAATCCCATTTTCGCCAAAAACTCCAGCGTCTTCTCTTCTCCATCGTTCAAAAAGTATGCCTTGATTGGTGGAATATTTCGCGAGTACGCAAGTGCCTTTCGAACAGTAATTGGGCCGAGGAATCCTCCATCATAGTTATTCGGGAAGTTCCCTCCAAATCGTGTTTTAACATCCCAGAGAACACTTCCTGGCCCCCAGTTTCCTTCAAACAACTGCGCGTAAATCAGAGGCTTAAAGCTGGATCCTGGTTGTCGTTTGCGAACCGTCACATTCACATTTCCATCATTTGCTTCGTCCCAGTAGTCTCGGGATCCAACCATGGCAAGAATTTCGCCCGTGGCAGGGTCCACCGTCACAAGTGCTGCATTATTGATGCCGTTACTTTTTGCATACACATCGCCCTTTTTCTTCACTATTTCCTGCGCCAAATTTTGCAACTTAGGATCAATGGTCGTTTTCACAATATACCCTTTAGAACTCACATCTTCACCATATTTCTTTTCGAGGTATTCACGCACATACATGACAAAATGTGGAAAAACAATGCTCTCACGTGTTCGTTGAAACGTCAGAGCATTTGCTTCCTTCCACGCCTGATCACGCTCTTCTTTTGTAATAAACCCTTCCTCCATCATACTTTGCAGAACAAAGTCTTTTCGGCCAATAACGTACTTTGGATCATCCATGGAGGCACATCCCTTTGCCAAATTACCTGACTTGGGGGCAGACTGTGCAACGGTCTCATTGGAGACAGACTTTGAGGCAACAGACTTAGGATCAAAGGTAAAGTTCTTTTCCTTGGGAAGTTCAACGGAGTTACCGCCAACAAAAATATCAAAGTTTTTATTTCCCGTTGAGAACGTATAGGACTCAGTAGAAGAAAGGGTCTGTTCATCTCCTTTTTCCAGTGTTCCTTCAAAAATCGTTTTCCCGTCAGAAACGGAGGCAATTTTTAGCCAGACTTTTTCCCGCGCTGCAACGACCACATCCGATGCGACTTCTTCACCATCTCCTGTCGTCGTTGCGTCAACCTCCCCAACATTTGTGCCCGCTCCACCGGGGGCGGAACAATACCCCATAAGCAGATCTACATGCTGTCCAAAGGGAGAGTACAGCGCTGGCCCCTTTGGAAGAGATGCAAGCACTGCTGATTCCGCAATAGTAAGATCCTTGGCATCCTTCGAAAAGAAGATGCGGGAAGCCATTTCAATACCGTAGGCGTTCCCCCCAAAAGGCGACTGATTCACATACAGCTCAAGAATCTTAGACTTGGAGTATTTTTGTTCTAATTGATAGGCGAGAACTGCCTCTCGGAGTTTACGAATGTAGCTCTGACTTTTGTCTTTTAAAATAAGATTCTTCACCAACTGCTGACTAAGGGTCGATGCTCCCTGCGTCGCATTCCCTCGCCAGTTCGAAACCTGGGCACGGATGATTCCAATAACATCCACACCTGGGTGAGTATAAAATTTTCTATCTTCAGCGGCGATAATGGCGTCGAGAAAATGTTGAGAAATACGCTCCAGAGGGACATATACACGGTTTTCCTCACCAAACACTTTGTATAGTTCATTCCCCTCTCGATCGAGAATCACCGTCGATTCCGCAAGAACCTTGTCCAGATCTCCAATATCGGGGAGATCTTTCAGCAACATGAACGCAAGAACAGAGCCAGCAACAAGCGTCAGACCTGCAACAGCTGCAAATCCAATAAGGAGAAAACGGACAAATTTCGTTTTCTCTTCACGTTCTTTTCTTTTTTTACTCATCAGGAAGGAGAGAAATCGCATAGTGGCGAGGTGGCAGACAAAAGTAAAAGGAGAATAAACAGGCAAAGCTATTTGTGCCCATAGTAGGGATTTTCCTTAAAAGTGCAATCTTTCCGTGTGACACAAATGCAGCTTGGTTTCTATTGCACCTTTACCAAAAAACCTGTAGAAGAAAGACACTTCTCTTCATACGTTTCTGGCCAGATTTATGCCTCCAAAAAAACGCTCAAAAGTCGATCGGCTCATTAAAGGTATTATTATTGGTGGCGCCATTGGCTCCGTTGTTGGTGTTACTCTTGCACCGAAAAGCGGTAAAGAGACACGAGATCATGTAAAAAATTCTGCCAAAAACTTTCTCGCAAGCGCACAGAAGAAAGGGGAAAAAAAGGTGAAAAAAGGTCCCGTTGGTACGCTGCTTGGAGGTGTGCATACTTTAGTTTTTGGAAAAAAGAAACGATGAACACCACGTCCCTTTTCCGTCATCTCGTTCTTCTCCTCCTCCTCTGCATAACGCTCCTATCTCCTGCAAATGTGCAGGCAGATGAGGGCGTGAAAGAACCACTCCTGAAAAGTTTCTACATGGAATTTCCCGATGGGCACCGAACGTTGGTCACACCGGAGATTCTTCGACAAACTCTCACTATAGACAGTGTCAACATTGCGTCTGTAGACATAAAAACCCTACTGCAGATTGTTACAACAAATGACCGAGAAGCGCATCTTGAGCAGAAGACAGAACAGAAATTCAAAGAAACCACAACAGGCGCTCTCATTCCTGAACATGTGCAAACTTTCTCTGTTGCCTACCCTCTCCTAGAAAAAATGATCCTCCGTAGTCAAACTGCACCAGGCAAAAAAACGCAGGTTCTTCGCATTCCAGGAGAAGCATCAACGCCAAAACTCACTCTTGAGCGTCTCGATGGCACAACACAGGAGCTTTCCGTCGTCGCCCATGGAGTTTCTGACTTTTCCGGATCCACACCAGCGCGAATTCATAACATTAAAACCGCCCTTGCGCATTTTCAAGGCGCGAGAATCGACGCCGGAGCAACCTTTTCCTTCAATACGCTTCTCGGTGAGGTCGACGGATCTACTGGCTACATGAAAGAACTGGTCATTAAAGGTGATCGAACGCTTCCTGACTATGGCGGAGGTGTTTGTCAGGTCTCTTCAACTGTTTACCGTGCGGCTCTCAATGCAGGTTTCCCTATTATCGAACGGAAACCGCACTCCTACGCAGTCTCCTACTATCTTCCTTGGGGTACGGACGCAACTATTTATCCGGGTGTCATCGACCTACGATTTCAAAACGATCTCTCCACGCCGGTCTACATGCACCTCAGCATCGCAGGCACAAACCTCCATACCTATTTCTATGGTCAGCCCGATGGACGAAAGGTGCTCCTGAAGGGTCCGAATACCTATGCCTTTGTTGGTGCCCCCGATCCAAAGATTGAGTACGTCTCTACCCTCGCTCCAGGGAAGCGCGTTTGGAAAGAATACGGTCATAATGGCTTTTCTGCCTGGTGGGAGCGCGAAATAACAACAAGTACGGGAAGCACTCTGACAGAGAAAATTCTCAGCACCTACGAACCGAGAGGTGGTTTTGTGCTTGAAGGAAAAGGAATGGAAGTCCCCTTGCCCGAGTAACAAAAAAAACCTACACTTCGCACATCACACTTTTGCATTCTCTCAAATACGCACATCATGGAACTTTTTTGGCACGGCAAACATGCTTTTACGGTAGTCAGTGATGGAGTAACCTGTGCTCTCAACCCCTTAAAGGGTACGGGTATTCCAAAGGCTTCTTTTGCTGTTACCACAGAGGATGACCAAACCATGTATGACCCCAAGGTTCTCGAGCAGGCTTCCTACACCGTCAACTGGCCTGGTGAGTATGAAGTGCAAGGGCATCTCATTGTTGGTGTTGAACTTCCTGATGTCATGGATGGAGCAATTCACACCATGATGGCAGTCACAACAATAGACCACGTATCCATCGCACACCTTGGCTCCCTCACTCTCGTACCAGAAAGTAAACTTCTGGAAAAACTAGGTACCATCGACGTCTTGGTTTTGCCGCTCAATCCTGCGTTGAAACTGGAAAGTTATCTTTCCATCATTGACACCATCTCTCCCAACATTGTTGTCCCCGTGACAGACGATGCGTCTTCAGAGCTCATGACGCAGTTTTTGAAACATTTTGGAGCAAGTCAGCTGGAAGCGCAGAAATCCCTCAAAATGTCTCATCCCGAGACAACTCCAGACACGCCAGATATCGTGCTTCTGCTTCCTAAAAACTAGATTCATGGCGAGTATTCACCTGTTACCGCCCCTTGTTCAAAATCAAATTGCCGCAGGTGAAGTGGTTGAACGACCCGTCTCTGTGGTCAAAGAATTAGTAGAAAACAGTCTTGATGCAGGGGCAACAGCCATAAAAGTTTCCCTGGAGGAAGGGGGTATTGCGCGTATTTCCGTGGAAGACAACGGTAACGGCATGGATAAGGAAGATCTCCTCCTTTCTTGCGTTCGTCATGCAACATCTAAAATTTCCCAACTCGAGGATCTACAGCATATCGCCAGTATGGGTTTTCGTGGTGAAGCACTGGCAAGTATATCCAGTGTTGCCAAAGTAACCGTCACGAGTAGGACATCACTCTCCCCTTTCGCCAATCAGCTCTCCATCGAAGGTGACCATACGAGTACTCTTAAAGAAGTGGCGGCTCCTGTCGGGACTCGTATTGACGTTGAGGCCCTTTTCTTTAATGTTCCCGCCCGAAAAAAATATTTGCGCAGCAGCAAAACCGAGTATGGCCTCATTATGCGGTACATGACAGAAGTGGCGCTTTTGTATCCACACATTCGCTTTGAACTCCTCCACGAAGGCCGGAGCACTGCCCTTTTTGCGCCAGGAAGTGAAGAAGAACGATTAAAGTCTGCACTCGGCAGTCTGTTCCTCCAGGAACATCTTGCTGTCACGACCGAACATCCGGATATCATGTTGCATGGGTATATCTCCAAACCTCATGTCCAACGTTCAACGCGCGTAAAGCAATACCTTTTCGTGAACAATAGGCCTGTAAAAAGCGATATTCTGACCAAAGCGATTGCGCAGGCCTATCATCGCATTGTCGATGAAGGTCGCTACCCCTCTGTTGTTCTTTTTTTAACAGTGCATCCAACACTGGTTGACGTGAATGTACACCCAAGAAAACTGGAAGTGCGTTTTCATGACCCACAGTTTCTTTTTTCCCTGGTGAGTACGGCACTAAGAAAAGAACTGATGCAGGAGGGCGGACACCGCAGTCTTCGTGAAGAGGCGATGGAAACGAAGAATTTGATTGAAGGGACACCTACACCACTTCCCTCCTACAACCCGTTTTCACGAGCCAGTTCTCCCTATGCTGCTCCAAGTGCCACCCGCGGATTTAACAGTCAGCAGGTGCAAATGGATGTGGTTTTGCAGCACCAGCCCCTGCACTTTCATGAGCCGAAGAGGTTTGAGGAAACCAATTCCGCCCGTGCGTCTGGAGAGGCCCCCTATCGTATTCTGGGTCAACTTCTCCGGTGTTATATCGTTTTGGAAACCGCGGAGGGATTACTTCTGGTGGACCAACACGCTGCCCACGAACGCATTCTCTTCGATCGCCTGACTCTTCTGAGAGAGCAAAACAAGGATCACGTGCAAGCGCTCCTCACGCCGCATTTACTCCACCTGAGCCCTGAAGAACGTATTCGCCTCGAGCAATATCAGGGAATTCTACAGGAATCCGGTTTCCATCTTGATCAACTCGATGAATCCTCTTGGAGTCTGACTTCCCTCCCGGCAGACTTGCCTGTGGGCTCCATCGACATTGAGAGCACTTTTCACACGATTCTTGGTGAATGTGAAGATATGGAGACCGGCTGTTCGAGCAAACATCTTGGCGACTACCGCGAAAAACTCCATGCCTACACCGCCTGCCGTAGCGCTGTAAAATTTGGTGATGCACTGACCATGCCGGAAATGGAAGCCATTATGCAGGATCTCTGGCAGACACCAAGGAGGTATACCTGCCCCCATGGAAGAACCAGTATCGTTGCCCTGGAAAAGTCCCATTTGATGCACCTATTCAACCGCTAGGGCTTTATCCTTGCAGGGCGCATGTGCATCAGTATAATAGACCCGGTATTGTTAATCCACCACTGATGAATGAGCTGCTCAGTGCCCTCGGCACCATTGCTTCCTCGGAGACCCTCAACTGGGTGTTCCTCGGTGTGCTCGCCTACGTCGGTGTTCTTTGGATTGCGGTCATTCTTTGGGTTACAAAAGATATCACCAACCGCAGCAATAGCATGACGCTCCAGATTGTGAGCATTTCCCTGGTGATTCTTCTGACGCCTATTTTTGGCTTACCCCTATACATCCTTTTTCGGCCCTCTCGAACGCTTATGGAGCGTTACTTTGAGGAAGTTGAGCAGGATATGATCGAACAGTACTACGACTCCGTAGAAACAATGGAAGCTCCGCTGGAAGATCTTCCTGCGGCCCCCAAAGCTCCCAAAAAGTCTCCGGCCAAAAAAACTGCTTCGAAGAAAGAAGCAGCAGAGGTCGAACCGGTAGATGACCTCGACTAATTATTTCATTGTTCACTGACGTTCTATGAAAAATGCACCATGGTCTCTTCTTGCTGCCTGCCTTCTTATCAGTTTGTTTGGTGGCGCATTAGCAGGTTGGTCGAGAGATACCTTCTTTACAACGACACACACCGTTTCAACGGGAATCATCATGAGTCAAGGAGCCTCGACCCATGAAATTCAGGAGACATCTGTTTCCTCGGATGTCGTCTCCATGGTTGAACGTGCAAGCCCCTCTGTGGTGAGCATCATTGTGACCAAGGAACTCCTGCGATACAAATCGAACCCGCGTGATTTTGCAGAACTCGACCCATTTTTTGGGGAGTTTTTCGGTGGCCCTCTTCTCCCTGAGCGAGGTAATCAAGGGTCGACCAAGCAGAAAGTTGCGGGCGGTACAGGGTTTATTGTCACGGCAGACGGGAAAGTCGTGACCAATAAGCATGTTGTCCAGGACGCGGAGGCCGAATACACCGTCGTTATGGGTGACGGTACGGAATACGCAGCAGAAGTTATCTCTAGAGACCCCTCGAACGATCTCGCTGTGCTGCAAATGAAAGCAAAAGAAGGTGAAAGTCTGCAAAATCTCCGCAGTCTCAAACTGGCACGATCCTCAGATGTGCGCGTTGGACAGACCGTCGTGGCTATTGGAAACGCGCTCGGTGAATTTAACAACTCCGTCACCGTTGGTGTGGTCAGTGCAAAAGGGCGCAGTATTGCAGCCTCCGATGGTGGTTTACGCGGCAGTCTTGAGCAACTCTCGAACCTTATTCAAACCGATGCAGCCATTAATCCTGGAAACAGTGGCGGCCCACTCCTTGCTCTTGATGGTTCCGTTGTGGGTATAAACACCGCTGTTGCCCAAAGTGCAAACGGCATCGGCTTTGCCATTCCCGCTTCCGATGTCGACTTTGTGCTGCGCAGTGTGGCGAAATACGGCAAAATTATCCGACCCTACCTTGGCGTCATTTATCGCACAAATAGTCCCCAAATAGCAAAACAGTTCGGTCTTGATGTGGATTACGGGGCAATCTTAGAAGACAGCATCCAGGATGGTGAACGAGCTGTCATCACGGGCGGCCCTGCAGATACAGCCGGACTCCAGTCAGGAGACATTATTCTGACGCTCAATGGCACGAAAATTACGAAGGAATCCGACCTCAAAGACCTTGTGGGCAACTTCCTCCCTGAAGATGAAGTGACAATCACTGTTCTCCGCGGAAAAGAGACACTCACAAAATCCGTCAAACTGGGAAAACGTGAAGATACGACAGTAACCACACCTACTGTAGAGGGAACGAAGGAAGGCAACGCGTATTTCGGCGTCTATTCGACCCCTATTACCCCAGAATTACAAAAGCGTTTACAGCTTCCCGTCAGTGAAGGCGCCCTCATTTACAACGATTTCAGCGCAGGAGTTCCTGCAGTTGTTCAAGGGTCACCCGCTGCAAAAGCGGGGCTTCGTGCAGGGGATATTATTCTCTCTTTTGGTGGAGAAAAAATCACAGCATTACGCACGCTCTCCGCTATTCTCGCCTCCAAAAAACCCGGTGACACCCTCGAGGTCGTCTATCGTCGTGACGGCAAGGAAGAAAAGATCACCGTTACATTAGAAGCGCGTCAAAACACACAAGAACAGGAATAAACAAGTCGTCCGCTAAATGCGATACTTTTTCTTGCATTTTTTTCTAGGCTGCGTACTCTGGTCACGTTCCAATGTGAACAACACCTGCCCAGGTGGTGAAATGGTAGACACGCAGCCTTGAGGTGGCTGTGCCCGCAAGGGTGTGGAGGTTCGAGTCCTCTCTTGGGCACCATACAGATTCGAAGTCAAGTAGCGTCTAGAGCAGATGTTCTTTGTCGTCAGCCAGAGTACAAGAGAGGACTCGAATACGCCGAAGGCAATGTTCGCGGAAGCGAACAGAATACACACAACGTGATTACCACCGTCCATCAAGTGGCCACGAACCGGGGTCGCCGGAGGTGAGCTGAGCAAGGAGCGCACAGCGACAAAGCCAAGCCAACGTGAGGTGACCGAGGCTGTCACAACTTACCGCCAGGCAAGCAGCTTCTGCTCCAACATCCCCTCCTCCACAAGCGCCTTACCATCGATAAGCAACACTCCCTGCTCTTCCATCTCCTTCCTTGCATAGTCACCATACTTTGCCGTTGTCACATAAATTCCGCCTTCTGCCTTCTTTTTATGCATCGCATACACAAAGGCGCGCAGCTGATCTATAGCAATAAAGGAGTCCGGATAGTACTTTTTGCACTGCACAGCGATACGCCTACTATTCCAGAGTCCCCAAATATCTATGCCGCCATCCTGGCTTGCTGCCGTCACACGCACCTCGCGCATGCCAGCTCCTGTTAGTGCTTTCGCAACCGCGTGTTCAAAATCGAGGGGGTTCATTTTGTAGAGTTCTTCCAAGGGCTTCGTCACCTGTAACTTTTTTTGCATGTGACTTTTTTGCACACGGAGAAACACCTGTGCACCTCCCAGCGCAGCGCCGCCGACACCCCAAAATAGCAAGATCCACAGTACGGCACTTGGTATCGCCAGTGCAAAGGTAACCCAAAGAAGTGTCCAGAAAAGGGCGAGAAGCCCAAGTACGCGGGGTGCAAGCTGCTCATACTGTACACGCGTTTCATGCATGTGTTGCTCCTTTTTCATACGATCAAATTTGGACAGTTTCTTCCCGGAAGTGGAAGTCTTTTTTTGTGACATGCGGCTCGTCATATGATACAATTTCATGATAGCACGCTATTTTTTTCTCGACAAAGTTATGATTCAACGTGAGCACCTTACACGCCTCCACGAAGCCCAAATTATTACGGAAGACCAACTGGTCGCGATTGAGTCTTTTTTCTGGCAGGAAAGCCACGAGGGCGAGCACGCGCATGTTCGCCCCTTTATTCGCTTTCTCGTGGAGCTGGGCTCCGCTTTGCTCCTCCTCGGTTGTGCACTGGGTACATTTTTCTGGATGTCTCCTCTTCCTGCGTGGCAAGGAACCATCATTTCCGTCATTGCCGCGCTTCTTCTAGGCTGCTTTGGTATCATCCTCCGCCGCACCAGCATGCATGATGCAAGCCCTCTCCTCCTTCTGGGCGCCTCGTTGTTGACACCCGTGGTCATCTTTCGCTTCTACGATGCACTCACGCCACTGTTTATGCACTTTGGCCTTTGGCTGCCTCTAACGCAGGCGGGCGGAATGGTGGTCTTTGTGCTTGGTGTCCTTGTCCTTTTGATTCAGATTCTTCTCTTCTCCACGATCAAGAGTAATATTCTGTCTCTTCCCGTCGCCCTCACCTGGATGGCGCTCGTCTGGATGATGGCTCTGACCCTCCAAACGAACCTTCCAGACCTGACCTACTATATTCCTGCACCAAATCTTGCCCTGATCGTCATGATGTTCGGAGGTATGCTCCTGGCGATTTGGGGGCTCCTCTTCAACAACTCGCAGCGTGGCAGTACGGGCATTTGGCCTGAACTTGTCGGCCTCACGGTCACTACGACGATTCTCGCCACTATGACGTTGAATATTGGATTCCTCACCGCTGCTCTTCCTGCCCAGCTGATGTACCTCGCTGCAACGCTGCTCTTCGCCATCGCGGGCATGTATATCTATGCGCGAACCCAACGTATCGTCTGGGCCTTTTTCAGTAGCCTGTTTTTGCTGCTCTCGGTTTTTACGGGTTGGACAGCCATGAATGCGGGCAACACCAGTGGTCCTCTTGTGCTCGTTGGATCCGGACTGTCACTCCTCATTCTTGCGGCGGTCTGGCAGCATGCACATAGACGCTAAGCTCCTCTGGAAAAATCGTACAATGCGTGCTACAACCAATCTATCACGCTTCTAACTTCCACTCATGGGATTTGAAATTACGCTGGCGAAAATTCACTTAAGCCCCATTATTTTGTATTGGCGCAGTGCAAAGATCTTTTTGCTCACCCTGGTTGTGCTGACCATCCCCCTTGCCATGGCCATGCTAGGTCTCATGCCATGGCTGCTGAGTATTCTGCTGCTGCTCTGTATTACCGCTCTGTCCGGAGTCTTTATCTGGACAACGAAACTTCTCTGGGAAAAATCAGGTCTCTATATCACCAATCGGCGCGTCTATATTGAAGTGTACCGAAGCCCCTGGGAAACCTTTTCTACGGACCTCTACTTTCACAATATGCGGGATACGGCTTACTCGTATCATGGTTTTTTAGGTAAGATTTTTAAATACGGAACGCTCTTCGCGCGCAATGGAAGCGAAAGTGATGCAGCACAAGGTCTCGTGGTGAACCATCTGCCCGAACCAGATATCGTGCGGGATTACATTAGTTACGTCACCGCTATTGAGGCGGAAAAACGCATCAATGCCCTGAAGTATGAGGATTTCTACGTGCAGCGACGACCCGGGCAATCTATTGCTAGCAAAGGTGAAATGGATAAGAAGATGCTCTTCCTCCTGCGCAACATGAAAGGTATCACCGGTGCGGAACTACTCACAGATGCGGATAAAGACGTGCTTTGGATGACGGAAGAAGAGCGCAATCTCGGCGTGTTTGAAACCCTTATGCGAAAACATGTCGTGGTGGCAACGCACGATGACAAACTTCGTCCACCCGCAGCAGACATTGTTGTGCAGCGTGCAGGCCGTGTCGTTTTCCCAGGCGTCCCCTTCCCTGAAATTCCACAAAAAGATGTGGTTTCCTGCTCACCGGGAATCAAGGCGCATGAATACCTGGCAACGCGCATAAAGGTCGTGGGAAGCGATGCGACGCTTTTGATAGGGTGGAATTAATACTGTAAAACGATGATCGATCATGTCACGTTCTACATTA
Source organism: Candidatus Gracilibacteria bacterium CG17_big_fil_post_rev_8_21_14_2_50_48_13 (assembly GCA_002783265.1). Classification (GTDB taxonomy): domain Bacteria; phylum Patescibacteriota; class Gracilibacteria; order 1-14-2-50-48-13; family 1-14-2-50-48-13; genus 1-14-2-50-48-13. The sequence continues at coordinate 140,523 of PFFG01000001.1, forward strand.
AGGATATGCAAACCAGTCTGCTCTTTTATGATGCGGCCCTGTCTCCTTTAGGGTATACACGCAAAGTAGAAATGATTGATGATGGATACCAGGTGGTCGGATATGGTGGAACAAGACCCCATTTTTGGATAGTAGAAGTAGAACAAGGAGATGAAATTACCCACGGTTTACATATAGCTTTGAGTGCGAATAGTCGGAGAGCAGTCGATGCCTTTTACCAAGATGGGTTATCCCACGGAGGAAAAGATAACGGAGCACCAGGATTACGCACAACATATAGCGACGATTACTATGCGGCATTCTTGCACGACCCTGACGGCAACAATATCGAGGCAGTCACTTTCGATGTATAAAACCTTGAAAAGGATCCTTTGCCTGATACAGTGATTCTCGTGTTTGGGCAATTAGCTCAGTTGGCTAGAGCGTCCCCTTGACGTGGGGAAGGTCACCAGTTCGAATCCGGTATTGCCCACCAGATCATGTAGAAAGCATAGAAACTCACTGGCAAAAAAGAAGAGCTTGTTTTCGAAGTCACAGCAATACCGGATTCGAAACCAGTGCAGCGGAGGAACACCATAATGTGTTCCGGAGCAAACCTTCGGGGGTCCGCCGCAGATGAGCCCGAAGGGGCCGAGCGAAGCGAAGGAATGAGTAGCGAGCCGCAGCGAGCGTGCGAATCCATCGTGAGGTGGCCGAATCCGGTATTGCCCACCATCAGACCTATAAAACACTGTAGCACTATTGGCCTTTTCGTCGTGCATGTCGAAAGTGTAAATTGAAAAAACAGGTGAAATACAATCACACGTCTGCTATGCTACTCACACTATTTTGAAACTTTTCCCATGTTCACACCTCTCACCATCGCAGCGACCATTCATGCACCTCTCGCTCAGGTTTGGCAACGATACACAACGCCAGAATTCATCATGCAGTGGAACCAGGCGTCACCCGACTGGCACTGCCCCTCAGCAACCAACGATTTGCGCGTCGGAGGCACCTTCACCAGCCGGATGGAAGCAAAAGACGGCAGCTTTGGCTTTGATTTTGGCGGCACCTACACGGACGTGGAACCTATGGAGCGTATTGCCTACGTACTCGGAGATGGTCGAAAAGTCGTAGTCACCTTCGCTGAAACCGACCTTGGCACGCAAGTGGTCATCGTTTTTGATGCAGAAGGAGAAAATTCCCTCGATATGCAACGCAGTGGATGGCAAAGCATCTTGGATAACTTTAAACGCTGTGCTGAAGGGGCATAAGAATTACAAGGGAGAGACGTTTTGCCTAAGAAAGTCCGCATGCTCTTTAAGGATTGCTCGCTCACCAGGTAAAACCATGCGTTCTTTCGCATGGGCAAAAGGAAGCCAAATTGCTTTATCCTCACCAATTTTTGGTCGAGACAGAGCACGCATAGCAAAAATATGCATGGTTTTTGTATACATAGCCTGCGCTGGATTTTCACTCACATAGGTGACATCACCCAGTTTTTTTTGAATTGAAAGGCTCTTGCATCCCGTTTCTTCTTCTACTTCCCGCAGTGCCGTTTCTTCTAGCGTTTCCCCTGGATCCTGCCTACCCTTCGGAAAAGCAATACGTCCATTGGGGTATTCGAGAACCAATAGCTCCAGAACACCGTTCTGTATACGACTTATTACACCACCAGCGGATGTGAGTGTCGTGTTCATAGATACGAAGTGACTAAGTTTGTACAAGACCAAACTACACGATCTTTACCAACCAAACAAATTTGCTACACTCAAAACATACCTTTTCGCCATTACACCATGAAAAAACTCCTCGCCCTTGCTGCCATCGCCACCTTGCTTAGCGGATGTATTTCCCTGCCCAGCCTAACACCGGAAAACGAAAAGCTGGCAGCGGATGTCAGTAGTTTCATGTGTATTGCGAACGAACAGGGGTTGCTCAAGGAAAATTCCGAACTCACTCCTGAAATGATTGAAGACATTCTTGCGCAACTCAAAGCAAAAGGTGCAGAGATAACGAGTATCGACCCGAAAGCAATTGAGATGCAACTCAATAAGGTATCTGAAGACCCCATTCAACTTGGTCTCTTTCTCAAAACTCTCATTGAAAAAATGAGCGCCTGCGGTGCAAAAACCAATGCGGCACAGCAATAGTAGTTTTATACAACAAAAGGCACGTTGACTTTTCGTCAAACGTGCCTTTTTTAACACCAAGACATACTACTTTTTAGCTTGACTTACCTTGCCATACTCTACAATAAAGTCCTCCTGACGACGAACGCCCGTCACAAGTGTTCCACGAGAATCATCCGTATCCGGTTCCAGCACATAAATAGGTTTCCCAAGCGCAGTAGCAAAGGCCATTTCCATGGTGACACTGGTACCGATGTACCCACCTGGATTATAGACCCACACCACATCTGCCTCTCGAATACGTTGAAAATGTGTAAAGGTCATACCCGCAGCAAGATAATGCCGCGTTGAGGCATCCAGCTTGTCATACACCCCTTTCATGCTCACCATGGGCGTTTCCACTCTAATACCATGGGCACGCAATACCTTCGCTTCTTCTTTGACCGTATCAAGAAACCGCAAAGAACAACACACAATAATAGTTTTCATAGTTTGAGTAGAAAAGATTACTAACCCCAGCCTATTCGCGTATTTGTTCCATTTCTAGTCAATAATACTTTACCGCCTAATTCCTTTGCGAAGGAGGCGTGCTTTGCTATACTCTTCCCGCTATTTTACTACCCTTCCCCACCCATGGAAATCGCGCAGAAGCACCCTACACACCGCTACCGAACTCATACGTGTCATGAACTGCGCGCAGATAATGCAAAGGGTACGGTCAAACTCTCCGGCTGGGTGCATCATCGTCGCGATCATGGCGGTGTGGTGTTTGTCGATTTACGCGATCATTTTGGTCTCACGCAGGTGGTTCTGGACCCCAAAGTGCTCCCAGAGGCAGAGAAATTGCGCAGCGAATGGGTTATTCAAATTGAAGGAACAGTACAGCTGCGTCCAGAGGGACAAGCAAACCCAGCCATGGCTACGGGCGACATTGAAGTGATCGCCAGCACGCTCGTGATCCACAACAGTAGTGAAACGCCTCCTTTCGAAATTGAAAGTCATGGTGGCGACGTCGCAGAAGAACTGCGCCTGGAATACCGCTATCTCGACCTTCGCCGCGAAGTCATGCAAAACAATCTCAAACTTCGCCATCGCATTATGCAGTGGAGTCGCTCCTACTTTGACGCCAAGGGGTTTTTGGAAATTGAAACACCCATGCTGGTGAAAGGAACACCGGAAGGTTCCCGTGAATACCTCGTCCCTTCCCGCCTCCATCCAGGTGAGATGTACGTACTTCCCCAGTCGCCGCAGCAGATGAAGCAGCTCCTCATGGTATCTGGCTTCGACAAATATGTGCAGTTTGCGCGATGTTTCCGTGATGAGGATCAGCGCGGAGACCGTCAGCCGGAGTTTACGCAACTCGATATGGAGATGAGTTTTGTGAGCCAGGAGGATGTCATGGCCGTATTGGAAGACTGGGCCCTTGGCGTGACCAAGGCTGCAGTGCCGCATAAAACCCTCCAACAGGAGATTATTCCAGTCATGACCTGGGATGAAGCTATGGACGCCTACGGAAGCGACAAGCCGGATATTCGCTTTGACATGCGCATTCAGGAGGCGACACCACTCCTTTCCAACCTGGGCATTGTCTTTCTCGATAACGCCCTTGCAGAGGGCGCGGTGATTAAGGCTCTTGTGGTACCGGGTGGTGCTGGTTTTCCCCGCTCCGTCATTGATGGATACGTGGAGCTTGCGCAAAAAAACAAAGCAAAGGGGCTTTCCTGGCTTGCCTTTGATGACAACGGTATGCGCGGCAGCATTGCCAAGTTTGTCGATGAACCGACGGCAGAGAAAATAAAGGAAACCCTCAAGGTATCCCAAGGTGACGCTGTATTTTTTGTGGCTGAACAATGGGAAAATGCCGTCAGTTGTCTCGGCGCGCTCCGTCTCGATCTCGCAAAGCGTCTGAACCTTCTTGATAACAACCTCCTTGCATACCTCTGGGTGACGGAGTTCCCCCTCTTTGAAAAAGGAGACGACGGAAGCCTGGGAGCGAGCCACCATCCCTTTACACGGCCCCTGGAAGAGCATATCGACCTTCTCGAAACCGACAAACTTGCCGCACGATCCTATACCTATGACCTGGTGCTCAATGGTGTGGAAATTGGCGGAGGTAGCGTGCGTATCCACGAGCAAACGCTCCAAAAACGCGTTTTCGAACTACTGGGCATGAAGGAAGAAGAAATCCAGCAACGCTTTGGACACATTCTTAAAGCCTTTTCCTACGGAGTACCGCCTCATGCAGGGTGCGCCATGGGTATCGACCGCCTGGTCATGCTGTTTGCAGACCAGCCGACTATTCGTGAAGTCATCGCCTTTCCAAAAAATCAAAAGGCCCGCGACCTGATGTTTGGAGCACCAACTCCCATGCCACTTTCCGCCCTGCACGAAGCAAACATCGAGATTTACGAGCATCTCGACTAATTCACCCTCCTATGCAGATCACTGAACTGGGTCACGTGGTTTTGTATGTCACCAACATACAGATCATGAGTGCCTTTTACCGAGATATCCTCGGATTTCATCAAATTTTTCAAGAAGGTCGCCTTGCGCTGTTTTCTGGCGGTCGAACTCACCACGAACTCTTTCTCATTGAGATCGGCGGCACGCCGAAACCGCACCGCGTAGAGCCTGGACTCTATCATATCGGCTTCAAGATTGGCGACGGCCCCGAGGCCTTACGCGAGGTGTACCGTCACTTGAAAGCGCAGGGTGTTGAAATTGTAGGAACAGGCGACCACACGGTCACCCACAGCCTGTACATTTTAGATCCAGATGGAAACGAACTCGAGCTCTATGCCGACGTCTCTGACATATGGAAAACAGACCCACAAAGCATACTCGCGCCCGTTAGAGCACTTGATCTGGACGAAAAATCTTGACTTCAAAAAACTTTCCCGTATGCTTGCGGCCTTGCACCATAGTGCATACGTATCCGCGTATGGCATGCGGGCGAGAAATAAAAAAGGAGGTGGCTAAAATGACCTATCATCATTTCATTCTAGTCGCTTTGTCCCTTGCTCTGACCTACTTGGTCGAGATCAAAGGACAAAAATAAAGGTACCATACGCTATTTACAGCCGTATGGCCCTTTTTTTGTCTTCGTCGGGGAAATGGCGTATACTAAACCATGACTAACACCAACATGCATGGGGACAGAAACACACCTCTCAATATTACGCAGTGAATTCCCTGCGCTCGCCAGTGCGCTTATTCGTGAATTCCTTCCTCAGGATATTGCCTATAATGCCGATTTTGCCCTGCATCCTGATGAACCTCGCCATCATAAACCCCAGTGGCATCAGTGGGGTATTTTGACGCACACCGATCGATTTTTACATGCCTTCGACACGGAGGTGCAAGCATATATGCAACTGTGGAATCAAACGAAACAATATGACAACTGGATGGCCGTTCATATTGATGGCAAGCGAAAAGAAGATCTCCTCAGAATCGGGATTTTGTATCATGATCTTGGAAAATTCACATCCCGTCATCTGTCAAAATACCAGCATTCGACGGACCCCGCCTACCCGGATTTTTCCTTTGGCGGTCATGAAGCGGCGTCAGAAACACTCATTCACTCTCATGCGGCAGCTCGGCTCCATGCTCTTGGGTATACAGATGCGCATATTCAGTACATTGGCCGCGCCGCAGCGCTCCACTATGAAATCGCGAAGGTGCGCGACCGCATAAAATATTCCGGTGAGGGGTACAGTTTCCGTTTTATTGGCAGCGATGACTTTACGCGTGAGGCGAAGCTTCTGCATTTGGAATATGCGGATTATGCTATGGAGGTCGGTCTGATGTATCTTGGTGATTCCCTTGCAAAAACTGGTTTTCGCCTCGACCCTATGCCGAAAGACGACACCTCAAGACTTCTTCACCCTGCCCTTCCCGACATACGGCTGTCTTTAGAACGAGCAGGTCTACCCGCGCAACACATTGATTGTGTTACCCACGTGCCCGTGTCCATTGAGGCCGTTCGTGTCTTTCTATCCTTGCTGTAAATAAAAAAAACACCCCAAGTCTTGAGGTGTTTTTTATTAGTCGCTCCTTTTTAGATGACGCGCACCTGACGTTTTGTCATAGCATACCCTGCGCCTGCAAGGGCAAGAAACAGAGCAATAAAGGCGAAGAGAAGTGGTCCTGATTCCACCTTGACTGCACGACTTAAGGAAGCACTTTCTTTCCCATCACATAAGGCAGTCACCGCAAAGTAGTACTGCTTGGCATCCGTGCTCAACGCAGTAATAGGAAACTTTGGCTCAGTCGTATTCATGGTTTCCGTATAGGTACCTTCCGTGGTTCCTTTGTAGACCTTGTACCCTTCTGCCGTTGCGACAGCGTCCCACACCAAGAACTTCTTCTCCCCTTCAATAATGACACGAAGGTTTGTGACGTCTGCAGGCTGACAGACTGCCGATGCAGCCGGTCGAACGGACATGGGCGTTCCTGTAAATTCACTACTCTGGACAACGGGTGAATTATTTGCCGCAAGTGCCTGTACGCGAATGTAGTGGAGTGCATTATCCGCAAGAGGCTCAAGCGTTGCTGACGTAGCAGAACTTTCCGCAAATTGCTCTTTCGTATAGTTCTCAGGGCTGACTCCATACAAAATGCGAAAGCGCGTCACCTGATTTTTTCCACCACTAAGAGACCACTGTACGGAAAGCTTTCCGTCTACATTATCGGCCCGTGCATTCGTGATGGCGAGCGCTTCAGGTGTCGTCACCGCACGCGGATCCGTTTGCTGCAGAATAGCCCCTGCCGTATCCAGTACCTGCATCTGCAAATAATAGGTCGTATTCGGCGTTAGGCCCTCGAGAGTAAATGGCGATCCACCCGCAATGTCTTTCTTCTGAGAAAGGTTTGTTGCGCTTATACCATAGGCAAGGCGTAAAAGAGGAAGAGTCGTTACCGTAGAAGGTGTTTCCCAGGAAACATCAATGGAGGTGGGATTCTTCGGCGTATACTGTACCGTATTGAGATTGATCGCTGGTGCAGTAATTTGCACTGCCGCTGGATATACCTGCTCCCCCGTAACTTGTGTTGCCGTTTCGATTTGTACTTTTGCATCGTAAGAACCCGGAGCAGAAGGAAGCGTGATTGTGCCCTCATACTGACCTGGCATTGTAGCACTTTCCTGCAATTGATAGGGATTATTCGCAAGAACGTACAGTACACGTGGTAGTCTCGCCTCCGCGGTTACGAGCACTTTCACCTGACTGCTTGGCGCGAAGGATGGCCCCTTGGGGTCATAAAGAATACCCTGTACCGTGGGCGTGCTCGAGCGCAAAGAGACCGTTACCGACTCAGAGGTAGCAACGACCGTTCCTGAAGCATCTAGAGACTTCACCTCAAGGCGATGGGTTCCATCGGTCAGTCCCGTCAGTTTACCCGTGAAAACACCCTGGGCGTCCGCCGAAATGGTCAGGGCTGAAGTGCCGTTATCAAAAATTTGCAGTGCCTGAAAAGGGTCTGCTGTACCTTCCACGGTTATATCGCCACCCGTCAAAATTCCTGCCTGTGGCCTGGTAATAACAATGGTCGAAGCCGCAGTTGTTGATCCGCCGCCGGCCCTGTCGTACGCCGTCATCGTGAAGGACGTGGAGAGACTGATATTATCTCGATCCACAATTTCAATGGTTTTGTTTCCACTACTCAGAAATCGTGCAGCTTGAGAAAAGACTTTCGTTGCAGCAGGCTGTTCTGCGCCCGTGAACTGGTAGCCGGTCGTTTTTAAAGGCAACTCCGCATTTGCATCCGTGGAGGTAAAGAGAAGCGTTCCGCGATAATCGGATGCGGGCTGACCATCCTGCGTGAGCACTTCCACCGTAATATTGTAATAATCGCCAACTGCTACGCGATTCGACGGTTCTGTACGCACACGGAGACGACTCGCGGAAGAGGTCAAGGTCGTTGTATTTGACTGTGCCAATAAACTGGCCTGAAGCTGCCCAGGATTGATGGATGTTGTCGTGGCTCCAGATTGTACATCATTCGCAAACAACACCTGTACACGGTCACCAATGGGCATATTTGCCGTCATATCCATGGCCGTCAAGGTTGCCAAGCCCTCTTTTGTCGATCCCACCAGAAAAGCAATGGTTCCATCGGGAGCAGTTTGATCCACAGCGGATTTCAGTGAAACCACATCCTCCTTACGTGAAGACACAAGGGAAACCTTGTGTTTTTCCACAGGGTTACCGTATCCGTCCTGGAGAGTCACTGTGATCTGCGCGCTGTCTTTACCGTTGGCAGCTGCCATTTTTTTGCTGGCGATAACCGAAGAGAGCGTCGCTGCGGGCTTATCAGCAAAAACTTGAAAGGATGTTTCAGCCTTAGTTCCGCTTGAGGTAGCCGTTACATGGTACATCCCTGCGCGCTGCGTATGAAAGCTATCCACATCAACGGAGGCAACACCACGATCGCTCGCATTGGTGGCAAAACTGAGTGAAGAGCCGTCAGGTTTTTTGAGCAAGAAATCGACGGAAGCGCCACTTTTGAGCGAAGAAGTGGAGAGTTGGGATCCGTAACCTGCAATAGTATCCTCAGCAAAGGCACGAAAAGCCCCTGAGGCACTTCCCTGCTGTGCATAGGAGACATGCATTCCAGAGAGCACGCCCACGAGAAGAAGCGTACTGATAATTTTTTGTGTTCGCCCAAAGGTTGGAAAGGTGTACCGAGCCATGTGTGTATATGTGTGAAACGTTAGTTCCCATCATTATACCCTTCTTTCCCTCATATTCAAAGGACGGAATTTATGTTTTATTGTTTGATACTACTTTCGCAGTTTCGCTGCACATGCAGCCTTCGCAGCACAGGTAAAGACTTTATCCTTCACCCGCAAATCCACATACTTGAGTGAACCATCTTCCAGATTCAATTTTGGCTCCGCTGTCTTGAGCTTAAAAAGCTGCGTTTCGATATCCACATCGAGCCATAACATAATTGCCGTATCCTTCCCGACATACAGATACATCTCCTTTTCAAAGGGTAGGTAGAGCACGCGATGCACGGGCTCTTGAAAGTTTTTTGCAAAGATACTCAAGGCTGCCCGCATGCGTGAGAGCAGCGCCTGATCAATGAACTTCTTCCCCGCTTCAAGTTTCGTGAGCGTCAGGAGAACCGACTGTTCCGGATCTGTCGTTGCATAGCGAGGTATGTCGATGCGTACGAGATCTTTGTGGGTATTCACATCCTCCTCCGTTGCCTCACGCACCAAGACATTTGGTACGACGTACCCATTTTCACTGAGCAAAAACCCCGTACCCGTGTCTCCTTCATAATTAATTTTGGCAACCATAGGCCAGGAAAACACCCGAAGTTGAATGGACTGGGGGTAGAGTTTATTCACTTCAACACGTCCAATGGTCGGAAACATGGCCTCCAGTTCACTACGAATTTGTCCTTCGCTCACCAGAAAAATATTTTTTCCGATGACGGTTCGCATGGCCTGTTCGATTTTTTGCGGTTCCACAAAAACCTTATCGCGAATCACGACGATGTCCGAGACCACAAAAAAACTGGAAAAGAAGATGACACCGATACAGATACCCAGCAATGTAATGGACATACAAAGGAGCAGAAACCGCGGGGTAATAAAGCGGGAAATACGCTTTTCCGCATGGAGGCGGGCAATTTTTATCGAGGCACGTGGCGATGAGCGTCGACGTTTCACCATCGGGGTACTGCGTACATGCAGCAGCTTCGAGAGCTGCCGTTTTTTTCCTACTTTTTTTCGCCCAAAGAGTTGGAAACCTGCCATAGACTACTTCAAATATTGCGAGTAATCGTTTCCTACCACGAGAACTGCAGTGTAGCCATCGAGAGAGAGCTCTTCCAGCATAGCGGCGAGCTTCCCTTCAGGGTCCGTTGTACGGTCAACCGTCGCCGTATTTGAAGACCATACACGGTTTTGCCCCGGTACAAAGAGTTGGAAGTTTTCGCTGTTTTTCTTCATCTCCTCCTCGGAAAAGTAAAAGAATGTTGTTTCTGGTAGTGCAACACCACTAGGTGCATTGCCACTTTCTACTTGAATACCATAGGTCCCAAACAACCCGCTTGCAAGTGAGGCTATGCCTGAAACACGTCGACCATTTTGCATGGTTCCATTGAGCACAAGGACTTTTGGCGGGTGAGCAAAAAATTGCGGATTTTGAAAGAACATGTAGGTAAAGGACTGGATGTTCTTATAGTAGTTTGGATTTGCTCCAGTTGCTCCGTTTGGCAGAAGCACCGCTGCACCACCAAAACTTGCACGGTCTCCGTTGTAGAGTACTCCACCTGGCTGCGTTGGGTCATCACTGAGAACCGCACTCGCCATATTTTCACGCGGGAGCTTATTTGCATAGCCCGCCAGTCGCAGAATTTCACGCCAGGAAATATCTGTAGAAACGTTATTACTTATGCTCAAATAAATGCGCCGGAGTTGCGAAGGATTCGCAAGAATATCCTTTGACACCAGCTTATCAAGCAAGGCCTTGATGATCATTTGCTGTCGTTTCGCGCGATCAAAGTCAGAGGTGGAGTGTCGACTGCGTGCATACTTTAAAGCCGTTTCCCCATCGAGAGTTTGCTTTCCAGCGCGCAGGAAAAACGTGGTGTACCCATAGTTGTTGTCTGGATATTCCCGATCAATAAAGTTCACGGGCACATCGACGTCAATTCCTCCAAGAAGGTCCACAATGTCTATGACCCCCTGAAAATCGATGCGGACCGTATATTGAATCTCCATACCCGTAACGCGCTCAACCACGTCTTTAAGGGCATCCATAGCTTCACCGTGGACTTCAGGCAATACTTCTTCTGTATTTGCATTGACCTGGCCCGTTCGCGCCATAGCTGCCTTCATCGCCAACGTATAGATTCCATTGATTTTGGTACCACCTAAACCAGGAACGGAAACATAGAGATCACGGGGAATAGAAAGCATCCCCACAGCAGGTTCCTTGTTTTTGATATTCACCAGCATAATGGAGTCCGTCAGATAGGGCCCCTCGTGTTTTTCACCCCCAACTCCCACCACAAGAATATTTGTATCCCCATTAGAGTCGACTCGTAGCTGCTGCCCAAAAACATTGGAGACATTTTCCACAATCATTGCAGGAAAATTGAAGCTCATCCCACGCAAAAATGAATATGCTGTAATGAGAAGAAGGAGCACAAAGGCTGCACCAATACCTGCAACAATGAGCGAGGTGCGAGTGACCTCCATAGTCAGGAGGCGGCGTTTTTTCAAGGAAGAAATTTCAGGCTCGTGTTGTTCGTTGGTAACGACAGGTTCAGACATGCAGGAGTGGAAAGAAATGAACGGAGCAGATAGAATGCTCAGCTGCGGAAATTCCGCAAAACGTACCCACTTATTGTATGCAATGAGAGACAAATGGAAAGCCAAACTCCTCCGAGAACTCCTTCCTGTACCCTGTATTTTATGCCTTGGCTATATTTACGGAATTACCTATCCCTTTCTAGCCCTGCCCCTCTGGGTATTCTTTGGTTGTTTACTTTTATATGGTATTACTCCTCCCAAAGTCGTGGTGTGGGTTCTTTGCCTCTGCTGCATTGCTCTGGGAGCATATGCCGGTACGAGCCGTCTTGCTGCGAGTTTTGCTCTGCAAAAACAAGGTCAAGCGATACAAGATGCAAACATATCGCCCCTGCTCCTGGAAGTCATGACGAGTTCCGAACAAGCAGGTGCGATGATCACTTGGGTTGGCTATGAACCCACACGAAAAGTGGGTATTCGTGTTGAATCACAGGAGGACCCACACCTGCTACCTGGAGATCTCGTTCATATTACGGGTACCTTTGTCCCCTTGCGCAAGAACGAAGAAGACACCTTTGACTACCCACTGTATCTCGCAAAAAATGGCATTGGAGCACGACTTCGTGCGAACAGTCTGAAGAAAGTACGTGACGGTCCGCCCAGTATCGCACGGTTCGTCGCTCTTGTACGTCGTGCGTCCTTAGAAAAAATGGCGGTGCTTTGGCCTGGAGATCCTGGCGCATTGATGGCAGGTATTCTCATAGGAGCACGGGGAAGTTTTTCTGAGGCGCTGTCCGAAAGTATGCGCAGGACAGGTCTTATGCATATTGTTGCCGTGTCCGGGTTCAATATGACCATTCTCATTAGCTGCGTTCTCCACATCGGTCAACGCTTGCCCATGTGGGCCCGTGTACTGGCAGCTATTCTGGTCCTCCTTCTGTTTACGCTCCTCGTGGGTCCTTCAGGAGCCGTAATACGTGCGTGTCTCATGGGCATCATTGCCCTTCTTGCCAAACTGTATGCACGACAGGCAACTGCATTTCTATGTCTTGTCTATGCAGCGACGGTGATGTTGATTTTTTCTCCCCTTGATGCCGTGCTCGACATTGGCTTTCAACTCTCCTTCTGCGCAGTACTTGGCCTACTTTGGGGAGAACCTATAACCTCAAAATGGTTTACCTCCTTCCCAGCCTGGTTTCGCGCTGAACTCTCTACCACTATGGCAGCGATTTTGTGGACCTTACCCTTATCCGTTGTGTATTTTTCCTCTCTTTCGCTCATCGCACCAGTAGCAAATCTTCTTGTTCCGCCCTCAATTCCCTATCTCATGCTGGGTGGTTTTCTCTCCTTTGTTCTCGCCTGGTTTCCCGTATTCGATGGACTAACAACGCTCCTCGCTGCAGCTATGCAGATCTGGATTGAAGTACTGCTGTTTGTCTCGCACAGTCTGAGCCAACTTCCGTTTGCTGCAGTGCATGTTGAATTAGCAACAGCCTGGAGAAGCATATTTCTCGCAGGCTGTTATGGGATTCTGTGCCTTGTACCCTACCTTGAGTGGAGAAAAGGCTGCGTAGGATCGGACGCTTAAAATTTTACCTGCACATTCTCACGCTCCTGCTCTGGAATTTCAAAGAACGCCTTGGCACCAAAACCAAGAAGTCCAGCAATCAAAACCGTTGGGAACGTCTGGAGTGTTGTCATGTAGTCCTTGACCACTGCATTGTAGCCCTGACGAGAGACATTGATATCCTCTTCAACAGAGCTCAGAGTCTGCTGCAACTGCAAAAAGTTTTCATTGGCCTTGAGATCAGGATAATTTTCCGCCACAGCAAAGAGACTTTTGAGCGACTGCGTCAACATGTTCTCTGCTGCTAAACGTTGCTCTGGATTCCCTGCCTGCATCGCCTGGCTGCGTGCCTGAGTTACTTTTTCAAACACCTCTTTTTCATGGCTTGCATAACCCTTCACGGTTTCCACAAGATTCGGAATAAGATCATAACGCTTCTTTAACTCCGTATCGATTGTACTAAACTGCTCTTCCACCGACAGTCGCTTTGCAACCAAACTGTTGTATACACCAACAAACCATAGTGCGAGCACAGCGACGAGAACCACAATTGCGAGTAACCATTCCATAGAGTGAAAATTAGGAGATGTGAACATCCAAACCTCGGTACTTATTCCGTATAGGGCATAATTTCTATCTTCTGCATCACCACATCTTCCAGTGGTTTATCGCAGCCAAGTTCCGCCTGGCTACAGATCTTTGTTTTCACGCTACCAATGGCTTCCGCCACAGGAAGGCCATCAAAGACCTGCGCAAAGACTGTATATCCACCATCGAGGTTGCGTGTTCCAGCTGGGTTGACCACAATATAGAACTGGCTTGTTGCCGTGTTGGGTCCAGACTTTGCCATACCCAGTGCACCAAATATATGGGACCGATTGCGATTTCTCTCATCAGGAACCGGTTTCCCATTTGCGCTCTCTCCACCGGTACCCGTTGCGGTTGGATCTCCGCCCTGGGCTACAAAGTTTTTAATCACCCGGTGAAAAACTAACCCATCATAATACCCTTTCTTGGCCAAGGCCTTAAAATTTGCCACGGAAAGTGGCGCTTCTTCAGGAAAGAAACGTACTTTCATAACACCCATATTGGTGGTAATGACAGCAATTTCTTCACCTGCCGCAGGAGCTGCAGCCTGAGAGGTCATGCCGTCCAGAGAATCCGACGTTTGATTGGTATTCATAGAGTTCGTGTTGCCGTAAGAAAGTGAAGAAGTGCCAGAAGATGGCGTACCGGGAGTACAGGAGCTGAGAAGAATGACAAGCGCGAATGCCGCACAAAGCGATCGAATCTGCATAGAAAAATTATGATGATGTAAGGGCCTCTCCAAGTAGGAGAAACGGGAGAGACTGCGTCATTTTAACAGGAACTACAGATCCGACAACGGATCTATCAACTCCTTGAAACTGCACACGTTTAGCACACCGAGTCTGGCCTTCGCCACGTCCATCCTCAAGGATGCGCTCCACGAGCACGGGAAAGTAATGACCAACATACCGCGCATTCTTTTCTTTGAGCTGCTCGATCATCACTTCATTGAGATAGTGCCATCGTCGCGCCTTTTCTTCGGGAGTAACATCGTCTTCAAAATGTTTGGCACTGTAGGTGCCTTTGCGGGCAGAATACCGTGACGTGAAGGACATATCAAAGCCCACTTCGCGGAACATGGAGACGGTTTGCTGGAACTGTTCTTCTGTTTCACCACAAAAACCCACTATGACGTCAGTCGTAATAGTAACATCGGGCACCGCGGCCTTGAGTCGCTGCACCACATCAAGAAACTGCTCCCGTGTGTACTTGCGGTTCATTCGCCGAAGAATCTCATTATCTCCACTTTGCAAAGGCATATGCACATGATTACACATGGAAGGAAGCTCCTTATGCGCCCTGAGAAGTTCATCATCAAAATCCATGGGATGCGGTGACGTATATCGCAGACGATCCAGTCCGGGAATTTTATTGATCTGGTACAAGAGCTCCGCAAAGTTATTCTTCGAATACTCCGTTGTTGAAGAACGATGACGGTAGGAGTTCACGGTTTGCCCAAGCAAAGTCACCTCCTTCGCACCTTTTTCCACAAGCTCCCGCACCTCTTCAATAATTTCCTGCATAGGTCGGGATATTTCCCGCTTCCGGGTAAAGGGCACAATACAATAGGTGCAATACTTGTTACATCCGGTCTGCACAGGAACGAATACCTGAAAAGACTTCTCATAGTCGGGCTGCACATGAAAGTAGGATTCTACTTCGTCGGCATAGTCCTGACCGAGATTTTCTCCATAGAGCACGCTCAGATAAGAAGGAACCTTCGGGAGATCTTCTATGCGGAAAACGAAATCCAGATTATCCGTACTGGCAAAGAGACGATCTTTTGAGACCAGTTCTCCCCAGCGTTCGGCAACACCCGAGTCACGCACCATACACCCCGTGAGTCCCACACGAAACTTAGGATTTTTTTTCCGGATTGCTCGTGCCTTTGTGAGTTGTCCCCATACCTTATCTTCCGCCTTCTGTTTTACACTACAGGTATTCATAATGACCAGGTCTGCCTCTTCCCATGTAGGGTGAAACGCAAAGCCCGCCTGTTTCATTTGCGTGTGAATACGTTCTGAATCCGAGATATTCATTTGGCACCCGAAGGTGAGGACACTGTATTTCATGACTGCAATAGTATGAAGTTAGCGCTAAAAGTCCAGAAATCCTTTTACTTGCATTATGCCAATTCGACTCGATGAACCGTTCCCATATTTCCATGAAAAACCCGTTTCCCAAGGTCAGAAAATCGCGTCGGGTCATCCGTCGTAAAATACTCTACCCCGCCCTCTGTTGATAAGGTATTCGCAAGATCTGGGTGCCGCATAAGATAGTCGTCTAGGCGTCCGTGTGTTGCCGCAGCGGAGGTAATAATCTGCACTTGTTTTCCCATAATACGCCGAACATCTTTTTCTAAAATCGGGTAGTGCGTGCAACCAAGAATCAAGGTATCAATGGCCGCATCTTTTAAGGACCGAAGATATTTTTTGAGAATACTTCGTGTCTCCGGTCGTGTTGCCCAGCCTTCCTCAATCAAGGGCACCAACAGTGGCGTTGCCTTTTGATACACAGATATCTTGGGATCGAGTTTCCCAATCTCCCGCAAATAGGCGGCGGAAGAAACGGTCCCCCGGGTGGCAATGATCCCAATGCGCTTGTTTTTGGTGGCAGCAACCGCGGCTTCTGCCGTGGGGATTA
This sequence comes from Candidatus Gracilibacteria bacterium CG17_big_fil_post_rev_8_21_14_2_50_48_13, assembly GCA_002783265.1. GTDB lineage: Bacteria > Patescibacteriota > Gracilibacteria > 1-14-2-50-48-13 > 1-14-2-50-48-13 > 1-14-2-50-48-13. Next base: position 156,706 of record PFFG01000001.1, read on the forward strand.
AGACCCCTAAAATACGTTTTGTCGGAGAGGCAAGCGTGGGCAAATAGGTCTGCTGCACTGCCCGAAGTGCATCGGCGGAGGCAGTATTACACGCGACAATAACGAGTTCGCAATTTTTTTGTTCAAAGAAAAACGATGCCGCCTCACGTACGTACTGCGTAATGGTTTCCTTCGAACGCGTCCCATAGGGGTTGCGCGCCGTATCTCCAAGATAGATATAATGATACTCGGGAAAGGCCCGTGTCAGTTCCTTGAGAACCGTCAGCCCTCCTAAACCTGAATCAAAAACACCGATATTCATAGTGGAAAGTGGTCATCCTTGCTCTACAACAGAAACCATTCTACAATGCGGGCGTCTTTGTACAATGGAAATATTACACATGGAATTTACCGCACAAACCGTGCAAAAACTGGCAGCCATGGGGAAACTCACGCTTTCGCCAGAAAAGCAGGAAAAACTGGCCAAGGAGCTTTCTGACATTCTCAGCTGGGCAGATCAACTTGCTGAGGTTGATGTCACAGGCGTGGAGCCCACATCCCAAGTCACGGGTCTTACACACGTTGTGTTTGCAGATGAACCCGAGACCGCAGGTTTTGCCGAGAAAGATGCAAGAAGCTGGCTCGATCACACAAGCCTCCCTGTGGAGCTTGGTCATATTAAAGTACCTAAAGTTTTGTAATGACAGCAAAAAAGATCATATACAAAATTACTTACCCAAATAAAAAGATCTATATTGGAAAAGATTTAACAAATAGTATTAATTATTTTGGGAGTGCTGACAGTGGCATCATAAGTGCAGACTTTTCAGAAGAAGATCGAAAAATATTTACAATAACTCGTGAAATTCTTTGGGAATCAACAGATGCCCCTGACAACGAGGTTAACAGTCAGGAAATCTACTTCATTACGAAGTATCAATCAAATAATCCTTCAATTGGATATAACAGGTGGCCCAAATTTACCTCTAAACTTTAGGATAAGAAGTTATGTCAAAAATTACTGAAATTCATGCTTTGATTCAAGCAGGGAAATCGATAGCAGATATTGTTTCCGCCTATCTCGAAAAAGCAGAAAAGGCGCAAGAACGCCTCAACTGTTATACGTATATAGCCAAGGAAGAAGCCATGGCTGCTGCAAAAGCGGCGGATGAGCGTTTGGCACGCGGCGAAGCCATGCGCCCTCTCGAAGGCATTCCTTGTTCTATAAAAGATGTTTTGTGTACAGCCGGACTCCCCTCCACAGCAGCGTCGAAGATGCTCAGCGGCTTCACGCCAACCTACAATGCAACAGTTGTGCAAAAGCTCCTTGATGCCGGGGCCATTATCATAGCCAAAAATAATTGTGATGAGTTTGCTATGGGTGGTTCCAATGAAAATTCAGCCTATGGCCCTGCTCGGAATCCACACAATACAGAACTTGTTCCAGGGGGTTCTTCTGGTGGTTCTGCGGCTGCCGTTGCTGCGGATGCCTGCGTCTTTTCTATAGGAACAGACACGGGTGGATCTATTCGACAACCCGCAGCATTTTGTGGTTGTGTTGGGTTAAAGGTGACCTATGGACGAACCTCGCGAAGAGGTGCTATGGCCATGGCATCATCTTTTGATACGGTGGGGCCGCTTGCTCAAACCGTAGAAGATATTGCGTTCATTATGGAGGTCATTGCGGGCAAGGATGCAGGAGACAGCACAACTCTCCACGCGGATGTACCAAATTATAAACAGCACCTTACGGGCGATCTGACAGGAATGCGTTTCGGGCTGCCTGCGGAGTACTTTGGTGATGACCTTGCTCCAGAAATTAAGGCACAAATCGATTTAGCCATCGAACAAATTCGATCTCTTGGAGGTGAAGTACAACCCGTGCAGCTCCCTATGACAAAATATGCGCTTGCGGTCTACTATATTACGGTTTCTGCTGAAGTCACTGCGAACATGTCGCGTTATGATGGTCTGCGTTTTGGCCCTTCCACAACAACTCCAAAAGATTTAGATGATCTCTACACCACGAACCGAGAGGCCTTTGGCGAGGAGGTACAGCGTCGCATTATTTTGGGTAACTTTGTTCTTTCCCATGGCTACTATGACGCCTACTACAAGCGAGCTCAGCAGGTGCGCACCTTGATTCGTGAGGATTTTGATCGGGTGTTTACGGAAGTCGATATCCTCATTACCCCCGTCACCCCTACCCTGCCGTTTCCCATCGGATCTAAACAGGACCCGCTTGCCATGTATATGGGCGACGTTTTCACCCTCCCTGCCTCCGCAGCGGGCATTCCAGGTCTTGCCGTACCCATTGGGGTAGTGGATGGTCTTCCGGTAGGGATGCAACTATTAGGCAAACAGCTTTCCGAAGCAGATCTTCTGAAGGTTGGTCATCTGCTCACTAAACAACCGTAAGGATAAAAAAAGAGCCACATGGTTGTGGCTCTTTTTCATTTATGCCTGCACCTCGCTCTCCAAGAGCTCCAACAAGGAGGTCAATATTTCTTCACTTTCGCGCTTTCCCTGCACTTCATCACAGGTCTCTTTGGGCTGTTTTTCTCGATCGTTTGAACAAGTTTGCACCACGAAGTATCGCTGCCCCGTCGAGTGCACGTCTCCCATGGCAAGAAGCGGCGCTGAGACCTTCACCAGAAACTTCCCCTCCTTGGAATCCATGAAAAAAATATCCGGCTTTCGTAGATCAAGAAGAAGCCCACGATCCTTCATCCGTGTAATACGCCCCAGTAACTCCAAGAAATGCTCGCGGGCGACACCGGTGAGATTTGGTACTTGGGCAAGGGTAAAGGGAAGGTACTCCTCCGCCGGCTCCTTTTGTTCGACTAAAATCGTGGGGTACCCCTTATGGTTATCTTGCAACCAGTAGGTAGCGGTCAGAGCGTTGTCCTGAAGATAATACCGACAAATTTCGCCATTATTGTTTCGTCGTTCTACCTCTTCGTGCAAACGTTTTTTTTCCCGTCGTTTATCTAAAACCGTTGCTTGATCCGTACGGAAATCCACAAAAAACTGCACGAGACGCTGATGCAGCCCGCTTGAGACAGCCCGCAGCAAGGTAAATCGCTCCATCTCTTCTTGTTCTATACGCGTCGGTAAAAGCATGGTCGATATACGCTCCTTTCCTTCGCGGACATGAGCCTCCAAAAAGGCCTGAAAATCTATAAGGTCACCGCCTGATACAACATCAGGCATGGGACTTCCCTCTTCCTCCATTCGTTCACTCGATCTATACGACATAACAGTGGTCAAAAATAGTGCGGCACCTATATAATATATCCCCGTAAAACAAGCAAGCTTTTTGTCTAGTTTTTACGCATGGTGATATTTACTCCCCGCCATGATACTTCCTGCCCGATAGAGTTGTTCGAGAAAGAAAACACGAATAAGTTCATGCGTCGTCGTCATTGGCGATAGGGAGAAACGCCTATCGGGGGCAAGTTTTTCCACATCAACACCATAGGCACCACCGATGACAAAGGTCACACCCTGTCCCACATCGCGAAAGGAGGCAAGACTCTGCGTAAAGTCTTCTGTGCTCTGCATTTTTCCTGCAACATCAAGATAGATGACAGGCCGAGGAGCATTTTTCAATGCTCCAAGGAGGCGCTCCGTTTCTTCCTGCACACCTCGCTGAATTTGTGCATCAGAAAAAAAGGTACTGGGTGCCACCACATGCCGTTCAACGGAAAAATACTTTGAACAACGGGTAAGCAGATCTTTCTCCAGCGCCGCAAGATGCGGATCTTTTGTTTCTCCGACAACAAAAATGGTAAGGTTTTGCATAGTTTACCTGAGCGCATCAACACCAGGCAGCGTGCCCTGTTCCAAAAATTCCAACATGGCACCTCCCGCCGTGGAGACATGACTAAACCGGTTCAGGTCAAAGTCGAGTTGCTTCAGTGCATCGAGCGTATCGCCGCCCCCTACCAGGGAGTAAGCATCACTCGTCGCAATCATTTCCGCAACCTGCCGCGTTCCTTCGGTAAAGGTTCCCTCTTTACAAAGACCAAGGGGGCCATTCCACACAATAATTTTTGCATGCCGAAGGGCACGTTCACACGCTGCAAGGGTTTGTGTGCCAATATCAAACGCTGACCACCCATCACACAGGGTATCTACGAGCACTTCCTTCGGTGGCAGGTCGCCAGAATATCCCACTACCACATCCTTCGGCAAAATCAGCACGTCATGATCGTGCCGTATACCGTCCATAATTTTCTTCGCAACATCCAACTTATCCCGCTGTACAAGCGAATCACACATATTGTATCCGCGCGCCTCAAGAAACGTGTTTGCAAGCGCTCCCCCCATAATAAAACAATCACCTGGAATGATGAGTCGCTCAATGACGCCGATCTTCGTGTCGATTTTTGCACCTCCAAGCACCAGGACCATAGGGTGTTCCTTCGTCTCCAACACCCGAGTTAAGGCAATCACCTCTTCCTTAAAGGCAAAACCTGCAACAGATACGGGTGCAAATTGTGGAATACCCGTTATGGATGCATGCGTTCGATGCGAAGCGGAAAAGGCTTCATTCACAAACACATCACAGGATGCCGCCAACATGCGTGCAAATTCTGCATCTCCCTGCTCTTCCTCTGGATGAAAGCGTAGGTTTTCCAGCAGCACAAGACCGCCTTCCTGACCTGCAGTCTTCGAGGCTATGGCGAGAAGATCCTCCCGAGGATCGTGTTCGACAAAAAATACTTCTCGATTCAGCATCGATTCCACCAGGGGTACAAGGGGAGCAAGAGAAAAAGCCGGCTCACGTTTTCCTTCCGGTCTCCCGAGATGGGTGATTATCGTGGGGATGCCTCCCTCTTGAAGCACGTACGTTAAGGTCGGAAGTGACGCGCGAATCCTCGTATCATCCGTCACAACACCTTGCGCATTGATGGGTACATTCCAGTCTACCCGTATCAAAACACGTTTCCCCTTGAGTGGGATGGTGCGCAGATCAGGTAATGGAGTAGACATACAAAAACGATCAAAATCTATGGACCCAGTATATAGAGAAAAATTCAGGCGTCACGCTTTTATTGCTTAGTGCGGAAAGCGAGAAAGCGTCAATTGCATCGAGAAAAAACTCTGCTACTCTACATGCGTATCAATATTTTCCCCCCATGGATTCATCTGAAGTTGTTCCGGAAACCCCCTCTTCCCCTCTGCCCGAAGAAAAGAAACGTCGCTTGCGTATACGTGCACTTTCTTCCGACGCAGCAAAACATGTCCTCAAACATGCCCATAGCACGAGTCGCGATTTCTTCTACCAGACGACTCTCGAGGAACGCGTCATCATTTTATCCAGCATTGCCGCCATTATCCTTGCCTGGATGCCCTGGGCAGTCTCCAGCGCAGGAGGAACCCTCGTGGATGTCACAGGTGTGACCTCCTTCCTCTACTTTATGGGTATTTTGGTGATTCTCTCGGCCGTCGCCGCACTTTGGAGCATTGTGTGGGTCCTCATGGAAAAGCCACTGCCTCGGATCATCGAGAATCCGGGTCATTTTCACTTTCTGCTTGGCCTGGAAATTACCCAGATCGGGCTCATCGCCTTTACGATGCTCAAAGCCTCCTTTAGTCTCACGCAAGACCTGGAAGCAAAAACCGTGACCCTGATTGCACTTATGATTGCAGGTGTCGCGATAATGGGAGCTGCACTCTTTGAACAAAGCAAGCATCGTTCTAAAACCGTTTCAAAGGTTATTACAACGCACCACCACATGCACGATCATGAAAATAGTGACGAGGAACTCGAAAATATCCTCGGTGGAGGCAACCGAGAAGATTAATAAAAACCCCGCTTCTGCGGGGTTTTTTCTTACTCCGTTTCGACATTCGCGGCTAGTTTTGCCGCCTGATCTTCCATAATGAGTGCATCAATGATGTTTCCAATGTTACCGTCCATGATGCCGGGAAGATTACTCCAACTTTGTTTAATACGATGGTCTGTGACGCGGTCCTGCGGAAAGTTGTAGGTGCGAATTTTTTCTGAGCGGTCACCAGACCCAATTTGTGAGGATCGCATATCCCCCACTTCTTTCATACGTTTTTCTTCTTCCAAGGCATACAAACGCGCTCGTAAAATACGCAGCGCCTTGTCGCGGTTTTTATGCTGAGAGCGTTCGTCCTGACATTCCACTACGAGACCAGTTGGAATATGCACCATACGCACTGCGGAGTCTGTCTTATTGACCTTCTGTCCACCCGCACCTGAGGCACGACACGTCGTGATTTCCAGTTCATCCGGCCGAATAGTCACATCGAGTTCCTCCGCCTCGGGAAGCACGGCCACTGAAGCCGCTGACGTATGAATACGCCCCTGACTTTCCGTAGCAGGCACACGCTGTACGCGATGCACCCCGCTTTCAAATTTCAGACGTCCATAGGCGCCATCGCCCGTAATACGGAGAACACCTTCTTTCACACCAGCGCCACCACTACTTTCACTGAGACTCATCACCTCAACGCCATACCCCATCATTTCCGCATATCGCGTATACATGCGGAGCATTTCACCTGCAAAAATTGATGCTTCCTCTCCACCTGCGCCGGCACGCACTTCAAAAATGACGCTCTTGTCATCGTTCGGATCCCGCGGCAGCAGTGCAATTTTTAGTTCACCTGCCAGGCGCTCTTCCTCACTTTTAGCGGTCGCCAGTTGTTCCTTTGCCATTTCCAGCATTTCAGGGTCACTTTCCGTCTCCAGCACCTCTCGTGCTTCCGTATGGGCAGCCTGCTGCTTTTTGAGATCGGCAAACAACTCCACAATGGGCCGCAAGTGCGCTTGGCGTTTTGCAAGTTTTGTATACTCTGTAAAGTCATTCATCACCGCTGAATCCGCCAGTTGTTCTTCAATATGATGAAATTCCTTCTCTAATTGCGTAAGTTTTGCTAGCATGTGGGCAGAATAATATTGTCCATATCCTACGGCGGCCTCATACCTTTGTCAATGCAGCCCCTATCCTTTCCAAACCCGGGAAAGTAGCGTACAATGCTCAGAAGTTCCTTACTTGCCCTCATGCCAGAAACGCTCCCAAATCTTTTGACCCCACAAGGGGAAAATCACGTACCGAACGCGCCAAAGGGCCCTGATTTGGGTAATGAAGTCCGTTCCGCTATTCCCGGTATCGAAAAAGCAATAGAGGTGACTTCAACGAAGGCATCGGGTACTGCACAAAGCGACGATGCGAAAAATGCACAGTCAAACGTGCAAAAACAGCAAGCTGAAAGCACCCTGCACCGTGAACCGCCACTGGAAGAACTACCGGAGACGATCCTCATTAAGCGGACGGCGGCACTCCTGAAAGAACATGTGAAAAAACTGGATTTGACGGCCACTATGCTTGTAAAAAGCAAAAGCCCCTCAAGAGCCCATCAGCTCACCTCTGTCATTGCACAAATGCGTGCACTCCACATTAGCCTGATTAAGCTTTACCGCATGGCAATCGGTAATGTGCGAGAACTCTACACCAAACTTCGAGGCTAATTACTGCACACGAAGAAGATATCCACCATTCCAGATATTGTTCAACTGGAAGGACTGCGGCCTACTGTCGAGACGCAAATTTTCTGGTGAATCCTGTACCACAGAATACCCCGTAGAATCCGCCATAATGACCGCTTTAGCTGATGGGGCGAAACTCTTTGTCATGGGAATATTTGCTCCCCCCGGTTGTTTTTGCATGATGATATAGTATCCCACCTCGCCTGACTTCACTGTTCCAGGAAGCGCATAAGTGAGCTGTACACGTTTTTCAGCACCGACGGGCGTGTTTATTGCAAAACCAAAGACCGTGAGCCCCAGATCCTCTGTGGTTTTTACTGCGTCGCGGTCTACCCCTTCAACAGATATCAGCGTTGACCCCTTTGGCACAAAATATCGCACATACTGTCGATTGCGTTCATTCCCGAGAATGCGGAGCACCTCGTCAGAAATCTCTTGTCCTGTGGCTGCTCGAATGAGCTGACGCACTGCCGATTCTTGTTCCTTTGACCACCGATGTCGTTGATACAGGGTCACTTCATTTTGTACGCTGCCCGTGTCTGTCACAATACTTTCATGCGTCATTTGCTGTTCCATATACCGATCACTTTTATTCCCTCCCGTTGTGGTAAAGACTGGAAGAAAAAAATCGACAATTTGTTTCTCCCCAGTAGTTTCCATGGGCATATACATGCGCCCTGAAAGGCCCGCATCGTCAAAAAGGGCCTCTATGGCTGGGTCAAAGGCAAAGGCAAGCAACAAGCGATCTGAAACGGCCTGACTGAGCACGTGCAGTGACTCGGGTTTTTTACTCACAGATTGCAGTAACTGTGGCAGAAACACTTCAGAAAAGGCAAAGACCGCTGATTTTGGTTGTTTCTTATCCTGCTTACTTTCCACCAGGAAGGACATCAACTCATTAAAATTTTCAGACGTCACGGGTATATTTGACCCCTCGAACCCCACAGGACCCGTCAGTGTCAGCAAACGCGAGACAAACGTATCCGTGATGGCAAAAACACCATCGACGCCTGGTCCTTTGTCTTTATCCAAAAACCACGCAACTTGTTTCGCCGACGTAGGAAAATCCGGCCAATAGTTACTGTCGCGAAGACGAAAAAAGGTACTGATGGTTTCTATACCAGGTGGCGGTGGGACATTTTCGAATATTTGTCCGTCAATATCGTAGACATCGCGGAACCGAAGATACTCCACCCAGCCATCGTTCAGTTTGACCATGGCAAGACTACCGATAAAACCTCCCGTTGCGCGCATCTCTCCTGAATTCTGGAGCAAAATGGCATAGGTTCTCGGCGTGTCCTCTCCAAGAAGAGAGAGGATGGCGGGCATGTGGTGATCGACACGTTCAAGAAGGCTGCGCAAATCTGTCGTGAAGGCTTGATAATGTCCAAGTGTTTCCCGATACTCCTTCGGAAAATCCTCAAGGCGTACCTGAGCAATGCGCTCTGCCGCTAAGCTGACCTTTGGATACACACGCTCCATGATGGTTTTCCATTGTAGGCGCATATAACTCGTGAGACTGCCATATTTCGTGCGAAGATTTTCTGGAGTAAGCGCATGTATGTCTGTTGCAAAGGTGACCGCCGCAGTCATAACCGGAGTAGACTCTCGTGCTGCTTCCATGAGAAACCGGCTTGCCTCCCTCAGCAGGGTAACATCATGAAGAAGTGACCCCTCTGCATGCAGCGTCGAGCGACCTGGCGCTACATGGGCATCGATGGTTTGGAGGATGCTCTCCACCTTGAGGAATACATCAGGTAGTTCCCCAAATCGCTGGCTGCTGACTAACTCCAGAAGCTGGCCAGGAAGAGCCGTCATCTCACTTTTCTCCGCCCTTGTTTCCTGTATAAAACTCACAGCGTTCGTCAATGCAATACCCACTGTTGCAAAAATAAAGACAGTGAGTAACCCGCCCGCAAACAGAAGACGTTCCTTCTGCTCTTCTTCTGGCGTTAAGTACAATTTCACCACGCCAAACAACCGACGCATTATCATCTTCACCCCATCAAAGGGGCGTTTTTCAGCGGAAATATCAGAAATATCCAGGATATGTTCTCCCGGGCGAATTCTCATCGTCTGACTGTGCACGACTTGCAAGTGCTTCATTGCGAATCTGCTTGTGAGAGAACAATATCAAAACGTAGCCGATCACCCATGGGCGATGCACCGAGAGAGAGAAATCGATCCTCAGCTAGGGGCATGCCGAGGAGTACCGCATAGGTATTGGCGAGGGGGAATCGCCACGGCATGGCGCTCATCACACGATCTGGTGCACTCAGGGTTGATCCTGTGCCCGCAATTGGTGAAAAAATTTGCACAATATCTTGTTCTTGCGCGACTTTCAATCGCGTCTCTCCATCAGCAATATATTCGGTCATGGTGATACCCGATTGTGTCGCAACTTTTGTTGCAATTGCCTCTTTGGAAGCAACAACCAAGGTTCCTTTCGACTTATCAGGTAAGGTTGTTGATGTTTCGCGAAGACCATAGGTAAACATAAGAGCTTGCATGATAGCCTGATTGATACCCGTCATTTCCTCGTCATTGACGCCCACGAGAGTTGCCCCGTCTGGATTTGTGACACGGTTGAGAAAGAGACTTGCGGAGGGCAGATTCTCCGCTTCAATCGCCACGGGGGTGAGGCCTTCCGTCACGGCCATCAAGCGAAACTGCACCATTCGAGAGGCATCGTCTCCATAGGTTTTCGTGAGCCAATCTGTCCATGCGGAAGGAAGCACAGGATCCAAGGCAACCGCAATAAATGACGTGCCCGGCGCTGCTTTTTCAACATCTGCACCAGAAAGCCGCACATCGGATATATTCTTCGTGAAGGCATACTCTTTTGGAAAGACTAGATCCACAACCGCATTGAAGGTTCCACCTGCATCGTAAGAGAGTGATGCGGAGATAAATCGAAATTTTTGCGCAAGAGTGCGGACGAGAAGTACATCTGGAGTAATTTTGTCTCCGAGCACTTTTGTGAGCACCTCCCCATAGCCAAAACGCTCAGGCAGAACGAGCGCAATACCTGTCGGTTGATCAGGCAGAATAGCTCCAAAAGATGCTGCAAGCGAAGGACTCGTCTGTGCAAAAACCCCATCATCTAAACGCCCGGCATGCAGAGCGCAAATACCGTCCTGAAAGGTTGCCTGCAGAGAATTTTTTTCCCACGCTAAACACATCTTTTCATCGCTCAAAAAGGCCGCAACAGGACCTGCAGCATACCCCACAAGCACCGTCCGGCTAGGGAGTTTTGCTAGTACTGAGGCCGCTTCAGCTCGTTCCATACCTGATAAATACATCGTGTGTATCTGTTCCCAAGTGGCATCAGAAACAATGGCGGTATCAGAAAGTATTTGCATTGCCTCCTCCGGTCTTTGTAGCACTGCTACCCACGTTACCCCTTCACTTCCAAGTCGCCCAAGAACACTACGTAAGAAAAAATTTTGTACTCCCACGTAGACAACACCTGCTGCAATAACGAGAAGCAGTAAAAGCAAAATACTCCGGGAAACATTTCGCAGCTGGGAAGACGCAAATTTCATAACAAAAAATACCGAGAAAAATGTAGCCCCAGCTTAGTCGCAAAGAGCCATGAGGTCAATTCTGGAATCTTGACTAATTGTCCTTTACTCGCCAATGGTCCCGGAGAATTTTCCACTCGTCTTGCGAGGTCTCCCAGTATGCATATATCGCTATGCCAAATCGATCATTTTTCCCTTCTAAATGCGACGTATCGAGGCCATCCAACACGCCCCGAAGACCGCTGATAATATTTTCTGTTTTTGGGTCAAAATACCTATTCCCCGTTTCAAAACTTGGAATACCCACAAGAATTTCTTTTCCTTGAGGCAATAAACTCAGGAGTCTACGCGTCTCCATGGAGACATACCACGAGTAGAGAAAAGGATCTTTCAACTGCGAGTCGTAGGTCATGACCACCACCTGATCCACAAATCCAAGCACCTTTGCAAGGTATGCCGGCGTCCAAAACGTCACTTGGCCACAACATTGCCGCACAAGATACCCTGCACCAAAAAATGGCTCGAGATCATCTGCGGCAACGGAAATCCCCTTACCTGTATCTCCGATGCCATCGGAAAGGCTGGAAAGAAGTGCAAGAAACTGGTCATCCCCGGAAAGCACAGGTTCAATATTGAGATGTACGCCATAAAAATCTAGGTCAAGCGCTCTCATTACATCGCGAACAATGGTCTCCTGAGTTGCCTTCGACGTCAGGTCCAGCCCCCCTCCCCACAGCGTCGTCACTTGACCAACCCAAGCCCAGACTCGCAGTGTCGGGTATTCCTCCCGACCAAGGCGAAGGAGACGTGCCGCGTCATTATATTTCGTTGGCGGCAGAGCACCATCATGGTCCAGAGGTCCTACATGAAAATACGCATCGGTGACACCGGAGCGACGCAATTGATCATACATAGAGCGAATTTCCGCATCCGTTTTTTCACCATCCACCCAGGCGTGATCCATCCATACACCCACAAGCTTCGCAGGTGCAGAGGTACTTTGAGAAAAAGTATATTCAAGGCGAGGAACTACATGAAATTTATACCAAAGACCGACGCCACCAACAGCGGCCATAAAGAAAAACAAGACCACATACACCCCCCAAAATATTCTGGTCGCGTAGGGTTTCATCGTATGGGCTTATTGTAAGGCCCGCATAAATAGTGTTTTGAGGTAATTCCCTTCGAGATACGGAATCAACTCAGGGTGATCAATACCATGGGTCCAGGTTTCCACAAGCTGCATAACACGCCCTGCTCTTCCCGCTGTTTCAGAAAGTAACATACGGAAATCATTCATAGTTAGGTGGTGCGAACAAGAACAAGAAACCAGTATGCCATCCTCGGGCAGTACACGGAGCGCCAGGTCATTGATTTTCTTATACCCATGCTTTCCTTCATCTATCTTTCGTCGATCTTTAATAAACGCTGGAGGATCAAGAATAATCACATCAAACTGACTTGGTGCAACGCTTGGCAAATAGCTTTTCACATCTGCAACCGCAAAAGTCACCCTATCTTCCTTGAAGCCATTGATACGCACATTTTGACGTGCCAAATCCATGGCCTTGTCTGAAACGTCGACACTCGTCACATGTGCAGCACCACCGGCGAGTGCATATAAAGAAAATCCACCAGAATAGGAAAAACAATTCAGCACCGTACGCCCCTCAACGTATTTCTTCAAAGCTGCACGTTTATCACGCTGATCCAAGAAAAAACCGGTTTTCTGCCCCTCTTTCACATCAACCAGAAACTTGAGTCCATTTTCCTCCATTTCCACAATATCCGGTGTTTCACCCCAAAGTGGTCCACTTTCGCGATGTTCACGATCACTGGCTTTTCCACGAAAATCTGACCGTTCATAGATAGCAGTGAGATGCGGTAGCACCTCACGAAGCGTAGCAACAATTTCATTGCGATATCGCGCAATCCCAGGAGTGTGACACTGCACAACCGCAACATGTGCATAGACATCAATAATCAACCCGGGAAGTAAGTCACATTCAGCATTCACGAGCCGAAAAGCATTGGTCTGCGCTGGCAATAAGCGACTGCGCAAATCTAATGCTTTCTTGAGTCTTCGGAAAAAAAATGCATGATTCACAACCTCCTCCTGGTCATAGGACCACATCCGCACAGCAATTTGCGCATAGCTGTTAAAATACCCTTGCCCAAGAAAGGTGCCGTCAGGCCCCATTACATCAACAGGGTCTCCGTGGGAAAGCCCCTCTGGAATCGACTGGAGTGCGCCAGAAAAGATCCATGGATGCTTTCCCCGAACGGGACCTTCACGTTTTGGACGAAGTATAAGTTGTGGTCGTTGAGCCATGGTAGAAAGACAAGCAATACCTAGCCAAGATACCCGTTAATCTGTGCATGTGCAAGAAGCTCAACTAAGGCCCCTGCGGGATGTGCATCTTTTTCCGTCGTCCCGAGAGGATCATCGAGGTACACTTTGAGACACTCCGCAATGATCTGCTGATAGGATTTATTCTTGTACTGGTCTTTATTCGACTTGCATCCTCGCTTGAGGGCCTGCCACCACTCATCAAAGGAAAATACACACCCCTCAACCAACCATGTTGCAGAACGCAAATCGTGATTCGCCTCCTCAAAAAATGGAATAGTCTGCACATAGGCCTCTAATAAAGCCATCAACGTGTCCTTTGGAGAGGTAAAAATCTTTGATGGCAGCGAGACGTCACAAAAGGCAAAAACACCCCTGCTTCGAGGAAAAGAAGTTATGTGAATACGCTCGAGACAGGAGAGCGTATGAAAAAACGGCGGAATGCACGCAAGCCACTTGCGAACGATGTAGCGGGCATAGAGCATATCATTCTCTGGCAAATCACCCGTAACCTCCAGTGCATTAACCCAGGAGACACCAATGGGATCAGGTACTCTTCGCAGCATGAGTTCTTTTTGAAATTGCAGGAACAGCATCTCCGAGAGAGACTTTTGTTCCACCGTGGTTTGCAGAAGTTCATGAAAGTAAGAAAACAACTCATCGCGAGGGGTAACGTGCGGAAACTCCAATGGAGTCGTTATTTCCAAATTTTCGAGTAGTTCCTCCTGCTCGATGTTTTCCTCCTGATTGTCATCGTTTATATGTTCCATACAGTTGTGCTTAGGAAATAAAGCCAACGAGTATTTCCCAAGTACAAGATTCTTGCAAGCAGGTGCTGTCGTAGAAATGTTTGTACACAAAAAACGTGTGCCTTTCTACGGCTACTTACGTTCAAAAAATAGAGCCTTTCACGCTCTACACTTCGTCTGAATTCTGGCGGAAAGAGGGGGGATTCGGTTCCCTCACGACGGCTTCGCTGACTCACTGAGCGTTCGTCGCTCATCTCATCTGCGGTGGACCTCCGAAGGTTCCTTACGGAAGGCATTATAGCCTTCCTACAGTCACTCATTCGAATCCCGCCCTTTC
>PFFG01000007.1:0-17589 GCA_002783265.1 Candidatus Gracilibacteria bacterium CG17_big_fil_post_rev_8_21_14_2_50_48_13
GTATTGCCGGCGCCGAATATGCCGAGTTCCTTAAAGTGTCTATTGGCGCCCGCCCAGCTGCAATGGGCGAGGCATATACCGCTATGGCTAGTGATGTCTATAGTCTTCACTGGAACCCTGGGGGTTTGGGTGATGTAAAACGCTGGGAGATTTCCACGATGCATGTCGAATACATTCAGGACTCGACCTTTGATTTTGTCGGCACTGTTATACCTATCAAAAAATGGAATGCTACTATTGGCTCCAGTATTCTTCTTTTCAGGTCAGATGACACTGAACGTGGACCCTTGGGACTTGTGCTGAGTGAATTCACCAACTCTGATTTAGCATTATCGTTTGGTGTAGGAAAATCACTTCATCGTAAACTGCGGCTGGGCTGGACAGGCCGTTATATTCGGGAAACCTTCTTTAAAAGTAAATATCACGCCCTATCGAACGATATTGGTGCGTTGATATACATATCACCAAATTTTGTTGTAGGGCTATCAGCACAGAACCTCGGCTGGAATATAGGTAGTAGTAATGTCACTGGGACGCTTCCATATACGGGTAGATTCGGTGTGAAATATTCTGCATTCAATGACAGATTATTTCTCGCAACCGATCTTGTTACAGCGAAAGGCAGCCATTTAAAATGGAACATTGGCACAGAATTTAATGCCTCTAATTTCTTCCGTATCCGAGCCGGCTGGCGACGCGAGGCACCAGGTAATTTCATCGACAAATTGTTTATTGGTGGAGATGAAAATATCCTCTGGTTTCACCATGGGGGAAATACGCCTCACCGTATCTTGCAGAAGGGAGTAGTTATTTACGAGTCTATGAAATTGTTTGGGGGATTGTTCGCGACTCAGTGGCCAAAGTCGTGTTCCGCCTCCTCCACAAAGGATTATTGCTTTCATGTATGGTGGTAATTTGTACACACTCTTTCTACGTCCTTTCCTCTTGTCATGCAACAGTTTTGGGGTAGCGTGAAGATGTTACTTCCTATTCCTACCGCTATGAGCTGGTCACCTGAAGTCATCATTTCTCTCATTGTCTTTGCCGTCATTTTCTTCCCCTTTGTTCTTCGGCAGGTCAATCAGTATGAACGAGGTATTAAATTTACCATGGGTCGGTATACAAGCACGAAGGGGCCAGGTTGGCGCCTTATTATTCCGGTGTTTCAGTCGATGGTAAAAATCGATATGCGTGTGAAGGCTGTCGAGGTGCCGAGTCAGGACACCATTACAAAGGATAATATCCCCATTCAAATTAGTGCAGTGGTCTACTACCGTGTTGTGGATGCAGCAAAAGCATTTATTGAAGTTGAGAATTTTTTCGTGGCGGTTTCTCAGTTGGCGCAAACAACCATACGTTCTGCTGCGGGTGAGGTGACCCTCGATGAACTTCTCTCAAAACGCACCGAGATCAGTGCACGCATTTCTGAGGTGATCGATGAAGCCTCGAGCCAGTGGGGGGTGGATATTAGTAGTGTTGATATTAAAGACGTACTTTTGCCAGAATCGCTCAAACGCACCATCGCAAAGGCAGCGGAAGCTGAGCGTGAGCGCCGTGCAGTCATTATTCAATCAGAAGGTGACAAGATGGCAGCGCAAAATATCGCCGATGCAGCGAAGACCTTGGATTCTGTCCCAGGTGCACTACATTTGCGTACGCTGCAGGCAATCAACGATATTTCTTCCGATCAATCCAACACGACAGTGTGGATGGTCCCTCTAGATGTTCTAGAAGCAATAAAGGGATTTGGTAAAAAATAGTAGCCTCTGCTAAAAGAGCCGCCTTCGGGTGGCTCTTTTTTTATGCTTTCAAATTTGGCGTACAGTCGGAGCAATTGACCAAGTGCTGGTAGGGGTTTGTATGCACCCCATTATGAATGATTTCCATGTGCAGATGTGCGCCCTGCGATGTTCCAGCACCTGGTGTCCCTGGAATACCGCCCGATAAACCAACAACCGTGTCTTTTGTTACCTTATCGCCGACCTTTACATGAATTTTTGATAGGTGAATGTATTTCACTACGGTCTTCCCTGAGCTATCTGTGAGGTACACAATGGAATTCACACCACGCTGTACGGGGACAATATTGGTAACAGTTGCTGGAAATGCAGCATACACGGGTTCACCGGACGGCACTGCAATATCAATTGACTTGTGTTTCCTGTTTCCTCGGGGCTGATCAAAACTATGGGGGTCGAGCTTTTTCACTATGGCGCTACTGCGTACAGGAAGCCGCTCGAGAATGCGGCCTGTTTCCGCAAGTACATCTCGCCCCTCTTGTCCACTCTTTTGCTCACTGCCCTTGGATTGTATTGGACTTTTGCCAGTCAGCCAAAAACTCACAAATCCCTGCACCGCCAAAAGCGCACTGAAAATACCACCTAATACAGGGATTTTCTCCAATTTCTTGATATCACCACCATGTATATCGAGAAGCAGTTTATAAAATGGCATTTTACTTGCTGCCTGATTTTGAACAAGTTCCGTAATCTCTTTTTTTTCCGCTGTTGTGATTTTGGCATGTTCTGCCAAGAGGTCACGCATTTCTTCCGTGCGTGCATCATTGTTTTTTACTGGTGCGTCAACAGCCATGGGGGTGAGAAAAATGCAGTAATTTTCATGAAAGTATATCATAAGATCGCGGACGAAACCATGCTATAATCTCTTGAAACCATTTTTTCTGATCTATGCCACGAATTTCTGTCCTCATGGCCACCTACAATCGCCGCTCAACGTTACCCCATGCTCTTGCCTCTCTTCGTGCGCAAGAGTTTACGGATTGGGAGTGTCTCCTTGTGGACGATGGTTCAACGGATGGCACCTTGGCATACGTAGAGGATGTTGCCTCTGTTGATGCACGTATCCAGGTTTTTCATCAGGAAAATAGTGGGCAAGGTGCAGCTCTGGATTTAGCAGCTCGACAGTCAGTTGGTGAATTTCTCTGTTTCCTCGATTCAGATGACCAGTACATGCCTGACCATCTTACACGGCAGCATACGGCAATGTTGGGCAACCCAACTGTGGATTTTGCCTATTCTAACCCGCTTCTCACGGGCAGCCCCTATGTTCGTGATGTAGAGACCGGCGGAAGGATTTCTGTTGATGATTGTATTGTGCTCGGTACAATCATATGTCGACGGCAAGCATTACCTGCTTCCTTTGCACTTTTGCCTGCCTACGGTATTGATTACTTCTGGAAAGAAGATGTGCAGCGTCGTGGTCTCCATGTAGGTCGTATGCCTCATGCAACCTATCTGTACAATCGCACAGGAGATGATGAGTTAACAAAACAATAAAAAAAGAGCCCCCGAGGAGGCTCTTTCTCTCATGCAGTGATTACTTTGCGCGAGATTCGATAATCTTTTCTGCAACGTTTCCTGGTACCTTATCGTACTGAAGGAACTCCATGGAGAAGGTTGCGCGCCCCTGAGACATAGATCGCAGGTCTGTCGCGTAACCAAACATGCTGGCAAGAGGCACTTTACAACGAATGTATTTCGCTGTTCCGCGATCTCCCATTTCTTCAATTTGACCACGACGGGAGCTGAGGTTACCCATTACATCTCCCATATACTCTTCCGGTGTTGTTACCTCTACCTTCATGATTGGCTCCAAAATAACAGGATCCGCCATCTTCGCACCCTTCTGGAAGGCAAGAGAACCAGCCGTCTTAAAGGCAAATTCAGAGGAGTCGACATCATGGTAGGAACCATCGTAGAGTTCAACCTTGACGTCAACGACAGGGAATCCTGCGCGGATACCACGTGTGAGTGCCTCCTGAATACCCTTATCAACTGGGCCAATAAACTCCTGAGGAATAGAACCTCCCTTCACCGTATTCACAAACTCGTAGCCCTTTCCTTCGTTCGGGAAGATCTTGATGAGGACGTGACCAAATTGACCACGACCACCTGTTTGCTTCGAGAACTTTTCTTCCGTTTCCACCATCTTTTGAACGGTTTCACGATAGGCGACCTGAGGTGCACCAACATTCGCTTCTACCTTAAATTCACGCTTCATTCGGTCAACGAGGACATCGAGGTGAAGCTCACCCATTCCACGAATAATCGTTTGCCCTGTTTCCTCATCCGTATGCACCTTGAAGGTTGGATCTTCCTCAGAAAGTCGAGAAAGTGCAATACCCATTTTCTCCTGGTCGGCCTTTGTCTTTGGCTCAATAGAAAGAGCAATAACGGGCTCAGAGAAGGTCATCTGCTCGAGAACAATTGGATTATCCTCATCCGTGAGTGTGTCACCCGTTCGTGTATCCTTGAGTCCAACCACGGCACCAATGTGCCCTGCTGGAATCTCTTCAATTTCCTTTCGGTTATTAGCGTGCATTTGGACCAAACGTCCAACACGCTCCTTCTTACGGGAAACAGGGTTGTAAATGTAGGAACCAGACTTGAGAACACCGGAATACACACGGACGAAGGTCAGTTTTCCAATGAACGGGTCTGCCATGATTTTGAAGGCAATAGCCGTCAGAGGCTGATCTTCTGTCTGAGGACGCGTCATTGGCTCATCTGTCGAAGGATTGTACCCCTTAATCTCTGCAAGGTCTGCAGGAGATGGAAGGTAGTCGCGAACTGCATCAAGAACGAGCTGTACACCCATATTCTGGAGGGCTGTTCCACAGAACATCAGGTAAATTTCGCCCTGAACCGTCAACTGGCGAAGTGCTGCCTTAAATTCGTCGATGGTTACTTCTTCGCCCCCGAGATACTTTTCCATGATAGCTTCATTTGCCTCTGCTGCCTTTTCCAAAAGTTGCGCACGTGCCTCTTCCGCCTTTGACTGCATGTCGGCAGGTACAGGAATTTCTACCACGTTTTCTCCGTGCGCACCTTCGAAGGTATAGGCCTTCATGGTCACAAGGTCGATAACGCCCTTGAAGTCTGCCTCTTCACCAATTGGAAGCTGCGCTGGAATAGCGTTTTTCGTCAAACGATCATGGATAGACGCCATGGACTTGTAAAAACTTGCACCCGTTTTATCCATCTTGTTACAGAAGATAATTCGAGGAACCTTATACTTATCTGCCTGACGCCAAACCGTCTCCGTCTGAGGTTCTGCTCCTTGGGAGGAGTCGATAACCGTTACACCTCCATCAAGGACGCGCAGTGAACGCTCAACCTCTACGGTAAAGTCAACGTGACCTGGTGTGTCGATGATATTAATGAGGATATCTTTCCATGAACACGTCGTTGCTGCAGACGTAATGGTAATTCCACGCTCCTGCTCTTGTTCCATCCAGTCCATGGTTGCCGCACCCTCGTGCACCTCACCAATCTTGTAGTTGATTCCCGTATAAAAGAGCACACGCTCTGTCGTCGTGGTTTTACCCGCGTCGATGTGTGCAATAATTCCAATGTTTCGGACCCTGTCGAGGGGCACATGCTTCGCCATACCAGATAGTCAAAAAAAATAAGAGGGGAAAACCCCATAACGTGTAGTAGTATAGGGTTTTGCCACCTCGCGTCAATTGAACTTTTCGTGCTAATTTATGGGCGCCTCAACACGGCACTCTGTACTCGACGACCCAGACTTCCCTAACAGTTTATTCGTGTAGCACTGCCAGACCAGCTGGATGTTGCGAATTGCATCCAGGCTCTCCACTTTCCCTGCAATCACATCCTTCACCTGACCGTCGATGACCGCCTTCATACGTTCTGGCTCTGGAAGAAAAACACTCTTGGCAAAGGTATTTTGTCGTGCAAAGGCACCGTAGATTGGGTCGCGCATTTCTTCGGGAATCACGGCTAAATGAGCGGAGATCTTCTTCCCTTGAGCAAAGAGATAGCGCTGCTGTTCTGGCTGTGTGAGAAAGTCGATTAAATCCCAAGCGGCATTTTTGTTTTTGGAGTTTGCCGTCACGGCGAGTGGATAATAGTTTGCAATGGCAACCCGTTGGCTACTACTTGCACTCAGTGCCGCATTACTACTGATACGCTGTGGTGCAGGCGCTACTTTTATAAGGTCTGGAGTAATGACGTCACCCCGTTCTGTTTGATATTGACTGATAAGTCGCTCTGCATCACGAACCTGATAGGGATACGCAAACATCATACCAATCGAACCACTAACAAAGGCACCAAGATCATTTTGATCAGGGAGATCAGCAGTCATATTCGTATCCCACAAAAATGTATCGGATCCGGGCTTGGAAAAACTCGTAAAGAAATCCATGGCGTCGGCGGCACCAAAGCCACTTGATCCTGAGCCTGGCGCGGGGTCAGCAATGGTCACACGCTCGCCTGTTTGATCATAAAAACGCGCACCATACTGCATCATGAGTAGTTGCAGGAGATCGAGTCCGCGCGTCATATTGTCAATTCGCCCAATGGCCACAGCAGTACGAAGAACGCGGGTTTGTGCCCGATTGGTACGAACAAATCGGGTAATGTCTTCCACAAAGGTATCCCAGTCTTCCGCAGGCGTACCTCGCGAAAGATTATTCAAGAGAAAATCACTGTTATACATGATGCCGAGTGTATCCATGGACACGGGGAGGGCGTACACCAGTTCCTGACCTTGATCATTGACAATAAGATCATCTGCAGCAGCCGGCACAAAGGTTGCCCGAAATCGCTCGGGATTTGCATTCTCAAAATACTGGGCAGGCATGGGAGAAAGTTTTCCCCGATGCTTTGCAAGCCAGGATGGTTGTATAGATACTATGTCCGGTCCCTTCCCTTCTGCGAGTTCATTAATAAGATCTGATTCCAACTCAGCTATATCCGTGTACTTTTTATATTCTACGCGGAATTTTGCATTGGGTCGCTTAGCGGCAAATTCCTGGAAGATACCTGTGTAGAGGGATTCCTCATCGTACAGATTCCACATGCGGAGCGTTATGGCCGGCGCTGCGGTCGTGGACACGCCACCAAAAATCCATCCAAAAACAAAAGGGCCAACCAAGACTGCAACAATGACTCCAACGAGAATGCCAATTTTTACTTTTGCTTCTTTGGTCATGAGGAAAGTCCGGCAAGGAAATAATGTTTCATGTGTACATAATACCGCAGTCTTCGTGAAAGAGGGAGTGGTTTTGATGGTGGCCATTTTTTCTCAAGGGCAAGGGTGACCTTGTCGACCAATAATTTTGAAAAGCGGTTTGCAAGAAGAAAAAATATCACATGTTTCCACCAAGGTGGTGTGATACGCATTTTCGGTGCAATTTTCTGCGCTAATCGCGCGCTGCGGCCTACTTGTTTCATACGTTTAGGAAGTTCACTCTCCGTTTGCTCATGATAATGAAAAGCTTTTGCCCCTCGGTGGTAGAGTAAAATCGCATGTTCCTCCTTCTCCAGTCGATAACCGAGCTCAATATCTTCCCAGCCGTACTTTTTAAACCGAGGGTCGAAATGTTGTTCATCGAGTAGGAGGCGCTTGACGGAAACATTTCCTCCATAGAAAAAATGAAAATCTGCAAGACGAACACCCAGCATGGGGTCAATGAGTTTGCGTTTTTCTAGAGCAGGATAATTAAACTGCATACCAGAGTGCTCCAGGTAGCGCATGTATGGGTTTATGTCTAGTTCAGGATGCCAGGTAGTGTATCCAAGGCACATGAAGTTATGGGTAGCGTAGACCTCGTGTACACGTTTGTGTTCCGCAAGAAACGTTGGGTCGGGAATATGATCGTCTTGGGTAAACACCACAATATAGCCATCCGCTAACTTGAGACCCGCATTCCGTGCAATGCCCTGTCCTTCGTTTTCCTTGGTCAGGTAGCTAAAGTTCAGTTTTCCTGAATTTTTGTATCGTTCCAAAAAACTATCCGTTCCGTCATCGGAACCGTCATTAACCACAATGACTTCAAATTCATTTTTCGGTAACGTTTGTTTTTCTAGTGCGGTGAGGGTGCGCGCAAGAATATCCACACGGTTGTAGGTTGGTAAAATGACTGAGAGAGTAAAATGGTGCGTCTGTTGCTCACGTCTTTTACGTATATCCATGAAACCTGATAGTGAAAGGAGAAAGAGTACGGGAAAACACTTGTACTTACCCATTGTAGAGAGCCCTTCTTCGAAGTAAATAAAAAATACTTGCGTACTTTTTTGGGGCGTGCTACATTTCGTGCGCTTTGTGATTCGCAAGGCATTAAGGGCGCTTAGCTCAGTTGGCTAGAGCATCTCGTTTACACCGAGGGGGTCGGGGGTTCGAATCCCTCAGCGCCCACCACACATCCTTGTGGTGACAAAAAATATTTCGTAGGTGAACAACCATTATCGTATAGTTATGGCGCACTTTGTGTGTCTTGTTTGTTTTCGTATCTTTTCCCTCTCATGGATATTCCTTCTCATCAAAAAGTCATTGTTATTGGTTCTGGCCCAGCGGGTTATACCTCAGCCATTTATCTTTCTCGTGCCAATTTAAAGCCTCTTGTTATTGAAGGATACATGAGCGGCGGTCAACTGATGTGGACGACGGAAGTCGAAAATTTTCCCGGTTTTCCTGAAGGCGTTATGGGGCCAGACCTGATGCAGAATATGCGCAAGCAGGCAGAAAAGTTTGGGGCAACTTTCCTCACCGTCGATGCGACGAAGGTTGATCTTCAGGCGAATCCGAAAGTGATTGAAACGCCCAAAGGAACGTTTACTGCAGATTCTGTTGTGCTCTCAACCGGTGCTACGGCCCGCATGCTTGGTCTTGAGTCAGAAAAACGGCTCCTTGGTCACGGCGTTGCAACGTGTGCAACTTGTGATGGCGCTTTCTATAAGGAGAAAGAAATTGCCGTTGTTGGTGGCGGAGACTCCGCACTGGAGGAGGCAACGTTCCTCACGCGATTCGCTTCCAAAGTATATGTGCTTCACCGCCGCGATACCCTCAAGGCCTCTGATGCCATGCAAGATCGTGCACGCGCTAACCCGAAAATTGAGTTTATCTGGAATGTGGAAGTTGCTGAATTTGTCGGTGAGAAAAAATTAGAAAAAGTAATTCTTCGCGATACACAGACGGGGGAAATGCGCGATCTTGCTATTGCTGGGTGTTTCATTGCCATTGGGCACATTCCTAATACGACCATGTTTCAAGGGCAGCTCGAGCTCGATAGCCTTGGTTATTTGCACACGGAAGGGAAATCTTCAAAAACGACTATTCCTGGTGTCTTCGCCTGTGGCGATGTACAGGATCATGTGTACCGACAGGCCATAACGGCGGCGGGAAGTGGCTGCGTTGCTGCACTTGATGCGGAGCGCTATCTTGATCATCACGGCTAAGAAAACTCCCTGCGTGTTGTAGACCTGACGTTGCTGTGGTACACTCTACTGAATATTTCTTTTCTGAGAACTATGGCAAAAGTACGCGTAGGAATTAACGGTTTTGGGCGCATTGGCCGTAATGTTGCAAAATGTCTTCGAGAACGCTATGCAGACACCGCTGAGATCGTTGCAATCAACGATCTCACGGATGCTGCGACCCTTGCGCACCTGTTTACCTACGATTCTTTCTTCGGCACCTACGCAGGTAGTGTCTCTTCAAAAGAGCATGCCTTGCTTCTTGATGGTGCTGAAATTGCCGTCTATGCTGAAAAAGACCCTCTTCTGATCCCCTGGGGCAAGCACGAGGTGGATGTGGTCTTAGAGTGTACCGGACTGTTTCTCACTAAGGAAAAGGCTGCTGCGCACATCTCTGGAGGTGCAAAAAAAGTTGTCATGTCTGCCCCGTCGAAGGACGATACTCCCATGTATATTTTTGGTGTGAATGCAGATCAATATCATGGTGAAACGATTATCTCAAATGCGAGTTGTACGACAAACTGTCTTGCTCCCCTGGTAAAAATTCTTCATGAAGAGTACGGGATTGAGTCGGGCGTCATGAGCACGACCCATGCTTTTACACAAGACCAGCGTTTACAGGACTCTCCACACAAGGATTTGCGTCGTGCGCGCAGTGCGACTCTTTCTATTATACCAACCAGCACGGGTGCTGCAACGGCGGTCACACGACTTATTCCTGAGCTTCAGGGGAAACTCAACGGCCATTCTGTACGCGTTCCGACGCAGGATGTGTCCATCGTTGATTTTGTGTGCCAAGTACGGAAAATGCCCGCTTCCGTTGAGGACGTGAATGCACTTTTTCGAAGCGCTGAGCACGGTGAACTCGCTGGAATTCTTCAGGTGAGTGATCTTCCTCTTGTGTCCATTGATTTCCGAAAGAACGATCATTCTGCCATTGTCGATAGCGCCCTCACCATGATTTGTGGAGGGTTAGTGAAAGTCTCCGCATGGTACGATAATGAGTGGGGCTACTCGATGCGTCTAGCTGATATGGCGATGCATGTGGCTAAGCATGTGTAATCCTTCCCTTTTCAAGAGAAAACATGTATAATCCCAAGATACATGTTTTTCTTTTCTTGTATGGCGAACGCAGCGCAGACCCCGAATAAAGCACCGGAGGCACCCATATCACAGGTAGAACTTGAAATTTCTCAGGCGGAACTGCTGAAAGCGAAAACGGAGTTTTTGAAGTTTCCAGAGGCGCAGAAGAAAAAGGAGGTTGTCATGAAGCTGCTCTCTCCCCTCCTTGCGAATGGGTACCTCCTCAGTACGAGCGAGAAGGGGTATGTATTGCATATGCGACCTGCTGCCAGTAGCGCGAAGGAGGAAAGTCAGAAAACTGATGCAGAGAAAAAAGAAGAAAGAAAAATTATCGATACAGCAAAGGCTGTTTCGGAGGCACTTCAAGCTATGCAGGATGCAAAAACTCCAGGGCAAACAATCGCCAAGACGCAGGGCAAGGACGCCTATGTGCTGAAGGATGTCTTTACCGATGCCTTTACCGATATTCTTGAGTCGAAGACGTTTATTGACGGACAACTGCTGGCCCTCGGAGCGCAGAAAGATGAGAAGCTCTCGAATGAGTCACTCATGAAAAAGGCGGAAAATAAAGAACTTGGTTCTCTGGGAGCGTTGCTTCTTGCAACAAAAGGGGCAACGGGTGCAGATGCCCTCCAACGAGATAAGGCAATTTATGCGATCGTGAATGCGGTACACGACCTTCCCCAAAAAAATGCATTTGTTGAAAGTGCAAAAAACACAGCAGATGGTGGCTGGCAGTGGCTAAAAGAAGGGTGGGAAAACATAAAATATGGAGCTCAGTTACCAGGATTTGTTGGTGAGGGGGTAAAAAATCTTGTGACGGGTATTGAACAAAATGGCATCATGTCGACGGTCAATACTATTCCAAAACAGCTGAGTGTCCTTGGGTTACTCGGTGCATTTTTTATTCCAAAGGGGCAGAACTGGCACTCCCCTCTCTCCCTATTCCGCTACGCCATGATCGGTCTTGCAGGCGGATCCTTAGCAAATCAGCAGATGTATAATGGTGGGAGTTTTTGGCAAAAAGGAGCAGGCTTTCTCCGTGAAATGTTTGGTTTGCCTCCCGCTGAGTCAAAGCCAGATACTTCGAATAGCAGTGCTCCCAATACACCGGAGAGCAAAGAAATTCCCGCGAAGATACCAGATGCGATGATCCAAGTACTCCGCGAGCAAGGGCTCACGGATAATGATATCAATCTCGTGCATCGCTACAGCACAGCGCCAACTTCAGCAGTTCTTTCTACCATGATGCCGGAACTTCCCAATAGTGCTGGTGGCAGGTGGGATATTTCCATCAGCCCATCTCTGGGTACGCTGTTTTCTCCTGAACAGAAATCCTATTTAGAGAAAAGTAAAATTGATTTGAAGAGTATGGAACAAGGCTACTATAGAACGCTGGAACTGATTGGGCGTAAATGGAAGCAGGATATGATTGAAACGATGCCTGATGGGAATGCATTCTTGCAGGAACGAAGCGATGCGTATCGGGGCTGGCTAGTCATGAAACGTGTCTTCTCAACCGATTCGCAAGAACGGGTCAATAACAATGTGAAAGACCTTGTGGGGCCAAATCAAAGTTTTGCTACGGCGGCGTACCTTCTTCTGGAAACCTCCGACAAAACGACAGGGCAGAATCCGACCCTTGACCGCATGAAGAGCGCAGTGAAAGAAATTCGGCGGGTCTATCGGGAAGAAAGTCTTCAGGCGGATAAAAAGAACACCTGGGATACCTATGCGGATGCAACGGAAAAGACGAAAAAATCTCCCAGTTCTCCTGCTGCACAACAGCCTGATTCAAAGAAATCAGCACCAGACAAAAAGAGTGTAACAGAGAGTCTCCAGAATGAAATCGACCAGCGACAAATGCCGTCAAAGTCTGAACGCCTTGCAGAAATTGAAGGGGCAGGTGTCTATACGGATGTTGATTTTGAACAGATTCCTACAGCAGCGGCGCAAGTACGTGAGTACATACGAAACCAAAAAATGAAGCTGATTTCCCTTCTTCAATCCGGTATGGCAAATCTGCGTGTATCGGAGAGACCAAAGACACCGACTAATCAACGTGCTGAATATTATCGCACCTCTGGTGCAGATCTCATGAATCGCGCAAAGGGGCTCATTCAGCAAATTCGCCTCGATACGAAGAAATACGCACCTACTGCAGATGCAGAAAAGGTCGTACGAACTGTCCTTCTTGATGTGTATAGAAGCGATAAAATGGAGGGGTTCGAGGAAGCTCTGGAGGAACTCTTTGTCTCAGCAAAGGTACAAGGAATCCCCCCACTCTTCCGGGAAAAGACCTCTTAGTCTAGGCTCACGAGAGGAGTCGCTCCCCCTGTGACTTGCGGCAGTACACCATTCCACTTTTCTATGGCACGGAGCTTCACCAGTTCAGGTGTGAGCTCTTGTTTTTGTAGTCGAAGAGATTCTGCTTCTGCCTTTGCGGTTTCGATTTTTTGTTGGGCTTGAATTTTCACGCGTTCAAGATCCCACTTTGCGCGAAGCGCGTCTTGTTCCGCGGTTTGCTTGAGTTCGATGGCCTTGTCGAATTCCGGCGAAAAAGAAAAGTCGACAATACTGATTTCATCGACATCGATAAAGGATTTTGCGAGGCGCTCCGTCACAACTTTGGTAATCATATCTTTTACCTGAGAGCGTTTTGTAATGAGTTCTTCTGCTGTAAACTGTGCTGTGGCGCTTTTAATGGCTTCTTCGAGGGCAGGCTTAATGATTTTAAATTCATAGTTTGCACCAATATCGGCGTACAGTTTCCCGACACTTGAAGGTTCTGGATTGTAGTTAAGCGCTACAATAGAACGCACAGATTGCAGATCTTTGGAGGCTGAATTACTTTCATACTCTGCCTTTTGCGTTTTTACATCGAAGCGCACAATACTTTGTACGAGGGGGATCTTGAGGTACAAACCTTCAACCAAGACCTCGTCACTAATTTGCCCAAGTGTTACACGAATCCCCCGCTCACCGGGATTGATAATTTCGAAGGACGAAAAAATGAGGGAGAGGACAAGCACGAGCACAACTGCACCAAAGGAAAGGAGCGTGTTTTTCATATACAGGGTCGTTAAGAAAGGGTATGAACGCGAATTGCTTTTGCAATGAAGTCACCATAGGTGGCAAGATCGCACGGTGTTTCCAGTGTATAGCTTTCCAGTTCTTTTCCGAGAGCAATTTGGTTTGTGGACTTAAATTTTCGTATTTCTTCTATGGCAGCTATGGCAGACGCAAAGTCGTCAATGGCTACAGTGCCCTGCAGATCGACCTTTTCTGGCCAAGGCGTCAGGTGAATACTACCTTCGTTTCCTGGAAAGAGCTCCATGAAAATATCTTCCGTAATAAAGGGCAGTATGGGTGCATAGAGCAGAAGAACGTTTTTCAGTACGTATCCGAGGGTTGCTAAAGCCATGGCTTTTGACGTCTCGTTCTCACCCCAAAGTCGGTACTTGATAAACTCAATGTAGTTATCGGCAAAGTCACTCCAGAAAAAGGTTGCTAAACTATCGCGGGCTTTCACATATTGGTAGCTTTCAAAGGCCTCCGTTACTTGGGCGATGCAGGTGTTTAATTGCGTGAGAATCCAAACATCGGCATGCTCAAGATGGGTTTGCTTAAGAGGGATAAGCGGCGAATCACCTGCATGCATCTCATAGAGCTTCGCCACATTCCAAAGTTTATTCACGGTTTTCTTTCCCTTCTCCATCTCCGCTTCATTAAATCGGAGATCTTGTCCGAGACCTGCACCCGTCGCCCAATAGCGAATGGCATCGGGACCGTGAGTTTTCACAAGTTCATCGGATGGCGTGTAATTACCGAGACTTTTTGAGATCTTACGACCCTCTTCATCTACTCCATGACCGGAAATCATAACATCGCGAAAGGGAATATCGCCAAAGTGATACCAGCTTTTGACCACAGAGTAAAAATCCCAGGTGCGGATAATCTCATGTGCATTAGGGCGAAGACTCACGGGAAAAAGTTGGGCTTTTATCTCCGTGTCAGAAACAAGCTCCCGGAGTAAGAACGGTGTACAGGAGGATGTAGCCCACGTGTCAGCGACATCGAGCTCCGGAGTAAACTCTGTGTGACCACAGGCTTCGCACGCTGATATGGGGCAAGCATCTTCAGAGGGGTCTATAGGTAAGACGCTTTCTGGAGCAAAGGCAGGTGTTTCACAGGAACTGCAGTACCAAATAGGCAAGGGGACGCCATAAAACCGCTGTCTGGAGATACACCAGTCCCATTTGAGACTATCGACCCACCGGTGAAAATCTTGCTTACGCTGCTCTGGATACCAGGTGAGCTTATCGCCCATGGCATGCCATGCATCTTTTTTATCTGCCATAGCAATGAACCATTGCTTACTCTGCACAAATTCCGTAGGGGTACCACACCGTTCATGCACGTTTTTTGTATGAGTTATTGCGTCCTGGTTTATAAGTCGACCTGCCTTTTCTAGATCGGCAAGAATTGCAGTACGTGCTTCGAGAATAGACATACCAGCGTAGGGTCCCGCCTGGTCCGTCAGCTTGCCTTCAGGTGAAAACAGAGCTCTTGTTTCGAGGGAATCCGTTCGCCATTTCTCCACATCTTCCTGATCGCCCCATGTGGAAACCATCATGATCCCCGTTCCCTTTTCCGGGTCTACCGCTGTGGAGGTGCGCACCGTCACTGTGTAGTCACAAAGTGGCACACCGACTTCCTTTCCAACGATACCTTGAAAACGTGTGTCATCTGGGTGCACGTAAATGCCTACAACAGCAGGAATCAGTTCAGGGCGCGTCGTTGCTATGGTCAATTGCCCCTCGGGACCATCAAAGGCAATATAGTTCATGACGCCAGCTTCCTCCAGATCGTCGAGATCGGCCTGAGCAAGGGCAGTTTGGCAGAAGGGACACCAGAGCATCGGCATTTCTTTTCTGTAGAGTGCGCCTTTCTTCCATGAATCCACCAGAGACCATTGTGATACTTTTACCGCTACGGGCGAAATGGTGGAGTAGGTTTTTGACCAGTCGATGGAAATACCAAGATCACTCCAGAGATTTTTGTAGGTTTGTGCTCCTTTCTTCGTTTCCTCCAGACAGAGGGCCACAAATGCAGATTTTGAAATGGTGCTTTTATCAACGTTGTATTTCTTTTCTATAAATCGTTCTGTAGGCAGCCCATTATCGTCAAATCCCATTGGGTAAAAAACATTATAGCCGCGCATGCGTTTAAACCGCACAATGAATTCCGCCTGCGAGTAGGACATGATATGCCCGACATGCAGGTGATCTGCTGAGACATAGGGGGGAGGCGTATCTACGACATAGGTGGGACGTGCCCTGTCATAGGTAAAGGCATAGGTCTTCTGTTCTTCCCAGTAGGATCGCCAGTGGCTCAGGCGTTCTTCTTCAAGATATTTTTTAGGTAAAGGCATGGAGTAAGCGACAAAATTTTCTGCAGTATAATCATCTTTTCGTGTCCGCAAAATAGTTCCCGAGCATTCTTCATGAAAAACCTTGACATGATTCGTTCCTGGTATAAAAAGCTACCCAAACTTTGTTTTCACTATGGATAAAGAATTTCGAAAAATTGTCGATCAACTCACTGCGAAAGAACTTGCATGCCAGTCATTAATTGATCCGGAAGTGGATAGTCACATACAGACGTATCTGTATCAACCTGTTCGATCTCTCATGCAGAATGTTGGCATCACCTCGAAACTCTTGAAAAGTGTGGTGCTCAAACAAGAAACGGCAGAACGACGTCTGAAGCAACAACAGGTGCTCATATGTTTTCTTTCCAATTATCTTCGCGATCGCGTTCTCCGTGGCCTGCAATTTTTTGACACATCAGAACAGGAGCTTTTTGAGTATAATCAGAATGTCTTGTTTGAAGAACTGACGCTCTTCCGTGAAGCACTATTTCGCTCCGATTTGAGTATAGAGATGCACACGCAAATTGCAGAAGTGGTTTTGAAGGAAAAAATGTGGCTTTCTCTCATGGACGAAGAGTACGATGAGGCAGCGGCATTGATGCATAGACTGCAAGTTTTGTTTGAGCCTGAATACATGAAGCGTCTCCTCATGCAGACAGACTTTATTACGTTTTCCTATGGTGCTATACCGACAATAACTAAAGATACACGGTTTCGCACACTGGTAGAACGTTACCTTTCCTCCATTTTATGGGAACTCCTATCCCCAGCTGAATTCAATCAACTCCGGCAACGGCTGGAATTTCTTTCGCAGTACGCTTCACTAAAAGAGTTTGTTGGTACATATTTGCGACCACAAATCGAGAAAAAGGCAGATGATGAACAGCTCACTAATTAATACATTTTTGGAGCGGATGACGAGACTCGAACTCGCAACCTCCACCATGGCAAGGTGGCGTTCTAGCCAATTGAACTACATCCGCAGGCTTGAACCGAAAGAAATGTATCGATTTAGGAAGGAAAGGCAAGAAAAAAGTAGGAAAAAATTGATACCATGAGAATTTCCCGTACTATAGGTTTGCCATTTGGTTTTTCCCCCATTGTATGTCTCGCGCCGCCCTCTATCGATTGTATCGACCGCAGAATTTTGACGAAATTGAAGGTCAGAAACACGTTGCTATTACGCTTAAAAATGCTTCCAAGGAGCGTAATTTCGCGCATGCGTATTTGTTTACCGGAACACGTGGTACGGGAAAAACATCCCTCGCGCGCATAACGGCAAAAGCTTTGATTTGTACAAAAAAACTGCCTGATGGGAATCCCTGCAATGTGTGTTCAACGTGTCTGGAAACAACTGCGGGGCATCATGTGGATGTGATTGAAATCGATGCTGCATCGAATAGTGGCGTCGATGATATTCGCGCACTTGTGGATCGAGTCCAATTTCTCCCTGCAGTTGCCGAGAAAAAAGTCTACATTATTGATGAGGTGCACATGCTCTCCTCTTCGGCTTTTAATGCGTTACTCAAAACCCTGGAGGAACCCCCCGCTCATGTACACTTCATTTTGGCGACAACGGAGCAACACAAGGTGTTGGCTACCATTATTTCCCGTTGCCAGGTCTTTCATTTTTACCCGCTTGCCATCGACGAAATGGTGGCGCGCATGCTGCATATAGCAGGACTTGAGCAGTTCACTTTGGCTCCCGACGCCGCGACGCTGATTGCAGAACATGCGCATGGAGGCATGCGAGACGCCTTGAGTATTTTGGAGCGACTTGTGGCCATGCAGTCGAGTATCGATGTGGCTCTGGTACGCTCTGTTCTCGGG
>PFFG01000007.1:17597-61319 GCA_002783265.1 Candidatus Gracilibacteria bacterium CG17_big_fil_post_rev_8_21_14_2_50_48_13
AAAAGATGTTTTTTCGGAACTGGTTGCATCACTTATGGGAGGCAATGCTGCCCATATTCTTGCTGCTGTAGATCAAGCACGGAGCTCAGGCATTGCACCTCATGCATTTCTCCATGGTGTGAAGCAGGCACTGCGGACAGCACTCCTCTCGGATATTCATTCCGACGGCATGACCGATCGTGCGAAGGAATTGCTTCGTGCGGCGGACACATTAGAAAACAGTGTGCCCTTGCTGCGCTATGCAGAAATCCCCTGGCTTCATATTGAACTTGCATTGCTCAAGGTGGCATTTCCACAAGCACACCCTGCGGCCGCGCAAAGGGCTACCCTTCCCCCCGTCACGTCCAACCCTCTTCCTCCAAAGCAAGCAAAGGCACCAAGTGCACCGGCAGCGCCTGTTCCCAAACCGGCGAAGCAAACTCCTCCGAAGGATTCTGACGATTCTTCCGCTGTAACGCGTTTACAAAAAGAGTGGCAGTCCTTCATTTTTAAAGTACCGAATGTGCAGCTGCGCACCGCCTTGAAGAGTACAAAAATTCAGGGTCTGGAAGATGGAACGCTTGTGCTGCTTTGTCAAAACCCTCTCCAGTATGCGTATTTTGGAGAAGAGGAGCATAGAGTAACCATGCAGACTGCCTTGAAAACCCATTATCAGATCGACTCTGAGATTCGCGTCGATTTGATTGAACCACAAGCAAAAACAGACCAAGATACGCCTCCTGCTGTACATTCTGAAGTCGCTCAGGCGGCACCTTCTGTGTCGGAAAAACCACTCACGGAGGAAGATGCCATTTTGAAAGTTGCCGATTTATTTGGGGGAACCCTACTCTAGCACCATGCCCTATCGCATTGTATTTTTCGGAACACCGGATATTGGGGTGCCTACCCTAGAAGCCCTTGCGGCGGACCCACGCTTTCACGTCACGCTTTGCGTCACGCAACCGGATAGACCCCAGGGGCGCAAGCATGAGCTACTACCCACGCCGGTTAAGGCTGCTGCATTAAAACTTGGCATACCCGTTTTGCAGCCAGAAAAACTCGCAACAGAGGAAGTATATGCAAGACTTCGACAGGAAGAGGCAGATTTTTTTGTGGTCATCGCCTACGGAAAAATTATGCGCCAGGAAGTGCTCGATATGCCAAAAATTGCACCCATCAATATCCATGGCTCACTTCTCCCCAGACACCGCGGTGCTTCACCTATTCAGTCGACGCTCCTTGCTGGTGATACGGAAGCAGGCATTACGATAATGCGCATGACGGCCGGTATGGATGAAGGCCCCATGATTGCCCTGTTTCCACAAGCCATTACTTCGAGAACGACGTCTGGCCAGTTGTTTCGCGATATTTCCACCTTGGCCGCTAAGGTGTTTCCGGACACCCTGGTCGCCTACGCTGAAGGAAAACTTACCGAAGTGCCGCAAGAGAATTCTCTCGCTACAACCTGTACAAAACTGACAAAGGAGATGGGGCATCTTCATTTTGCAGAACAGTCTGCTGCAGAGATTCATCGTTTATGGCAAGCCCTGACTCCCTGGCCAGGTATTTTCTGTTTTCTTCAGGGTAAACGTGTCAAACTGCTTCGTGTAGAAGCGTTGGAGCATTCTAGTCTTGCGCCTGGTGCCATGTCCATACAGAGTTCAGATATGCTTATTGTCGGAACAAAAACAACGGATCTCGCCGTATATGAGCTGCAACCAGAAGGAAAAAAGTCTATGTCAGGCTCTGCCTTTTATCAAGGAGTGCGAGTACATCAGTTTGATCTGTAAGCGGCTCCCCTTCGACGATCTGGATATGCATTCGCTGCTGCATGCGTCGTAACCATGTGCGCTGTCTTTTCGCATAGGCAAAGGCTGCAAAGATAGTTTTTTCCAGAGCCTCCTCTCGCGTTATATTCCCCAGAATGTGGTCACGCATTTGAAGGTACCCAATGGTCTTCCAGACTTCTTCAGAAATTGAACGATCCATCAGTGCGCGTACTTCTTCGTCAAAACGTGTACCGCTAAAAATTTCCCCATGTCTCTTGGTGATTCTCTCCCGAAGACGCGTGGGATCCCAGGAAATACCCAGAACGCGGTAATGTGACGATGGCTCCTGAGTATCGATTTCGTATTCTTGTTTCTCCTGCGATTGCATGGAAAGTTCCAGAGCACGCAGAACATAGCGACTATTATTTTCATGAATTTGCTCCGCCGCGTCGGGATCCCTTTTTTGCAGTTCAATCCACATGGCATGATTTCCTTCTGTCTGAAGACGTTTTTCGAGCATTGTGCGAAGTGTAAGATCCGCAGGATGCTGCACGGAAAGACCTTCTACTAAGGATTGCACATAGAGCCCCGTTCCTCCCACATAAATTGGAAGGATACCTCGCCCCTTAAGGTCCGCCTCTATTCTTTTCGCGTCCTCCAGAAAGACACCTGCATTGTAGGGATTTTCCGGTGGTCTGGTTCCGAGAAGGTGATGCGGTATTCCCTGCATCTCTTCTTTGGTCACGGCGCCCGTTCCCACTTGCATCCCTGCGTACACTTGCCGTGCATCTGCGTTAATAACTTCACCATGCATGGCTTTAGCAAGGTGGATACCCAGGGCAGATTTTCCCGATGCGGTCGGACCGAATATAATGATGCTCTCGGCCATTACTTTCGGCGAATCAGTTCAGCAACGGTTTCGACGTGGTAGGTTTGCGGAAACATATCCACGCCACGAACGCGCTTTACTTCGTAGTCTTTTGAAAGTACTTGCAGGTCGCGTGCGAGGGTCGTGGGATTACAGGAAACATACACAATTTTCTGCGCTTTGAATTTCGGCAGCATCGCAAGTGCACCAGGGTGCATTCCCGCCCGTGGCGGATCAAGGACAATCACATCAGGGCTTTCAAAGAGCAGCCTCGCCGCTTCGTTTTCCACTTTTCCTGAAATGAAATCGATATTCATAATACCATTGAGCGTCGCATTGGTGCGCGCATCTGCAACGGCGTTCTCGTCGATTTCCACGCTGTACACTTTTTTCGCCTTGGAGGCTAAGTACATTCCTATGGTTCCCGTACCGGAATAGAGATCGACGACGGTCTCACCACCATGGAGATCCGCAAATTCAGCAACAAGGTCGTAGAGGACTTCCGCACCCTTTGTATTCGTTTGAAAAAACGAAAATGGGGAAATTTTAAACATGTACTTCCCTACTTTTTCAAAAATATACTCTCGTCCGTGCAGAACAGTCACATCAGTAGAACGTGCAACATCGCTAACGCCGCTATGTTTTGACCACAGGATGCTTTCAAATTTCGCCGTGTCTGACTCGAGAAGGAGCAGCTCCTCGACGAGGGGTTCCCAGAATTCCGCTGTGTAGTCTTCCGTTTCGTTGGTCATAATATTGACCATAACTTCTCCACTGTTTTTGCCCTCACGAATAATGAGATGACGCAAAAAGCCCTCGTGGGAACGCTGACTGTAGGCGGGAAGTTTCTTCTTTTTAAAGAACGCCCGCAGAACGGTCAAAATAGAATTTGCAAGGGGGCTTTCCAGATGACAGCTTTCGATGTCGACGATTTTGAAAAAACTTCCCTGACCGTGGAAACCAAGATACATCCCTTCTTCTGACGCAAGCTTTTCACCCTTCTCCTGCGCTGCCTGACGGTCAATGTGATAGGACTCCTGCGCACGATACGGCACAACGCCAAAGGAAAGTTCGATTTTATTCCGGTAGTAATATTCCTCGGGACTCGGCAAAATTGGAAGCAATTCTCCCGGAGTAATTTTGCCGATATGATGCAGGCTTTCCTCGATAAACTGGTGCTTATAGGTCAGTTGATCCGCGTAGCTCATGTGTTGCCATTTGCAGCCTCCACAAACACCGAAGTAGGGGCATGGCGCAGAAATTTCCTTCGGTGACGCTTTGAGCTTTTTGACACGAACACCTTCAGCAAAATTTTTCTTCTTTTTGGTCACGAGGACACTGCATTCCTCTCCAGGTATGGCGTTTGGCACCATAAGGACAGTCTGACCATCGTCATCTGACACGCGCGAAATACCAACACCTTTATAACCCATCTTTTCAATGGTGACGTCGACGACGCTGCCTTTTTTCATAATCGTTTTGCTGAAATAGTCAAATACCTGCTTGAATGGTATGTCTGGAATATATCGCAACTTTCCTGCTTTGCAATACTTTGCCTCTTTGTGTCGGGACAACGCCTTTCGTGCTTTTTCTTTTTAAAAACTTGACGACCATATTTAAAAGTTATATAAAGCTTCACCAAAATACAGAAAATATTGTACAATATGATGAAATTTCTAATTTTCA
Organism: Candidatus Gracilibacteria bacterium CG17_big_fil_post_rev_8_21_14_2_50_48_13; assembly: GCA_002783265.1. GTDB lineage: Bacteria > Patescibacteriota > Gracilibacteria > 1-14-2-50-48-13 > 1-14-2-50-48-13 > 1-14-2-50-48-13. The sequence continues at coordinate 21,900 of PFFG01000007.1, forward strand.
ACTACTATGTCAGAACATACATCTCCAGAACTCCTTAGCTACGTTCACTCACTTCTTGAGAAACGTGGCATTATGGAACTTGGTTTAGATCCTATCGATATCGAGGATATGGCAACGGATCTCTACCGTGATGTGGAAACGTATATCAAGGAATACCTTCTTTCGCAACTCACGACGGAGGAATCTTTGGTGTATGGTGAGAAACTCAAAACGGAGTCACTCGAAGATGCGCAAGGATATCTTGAGGCACAGTTACCAGACTACCCAACCATACTTGCTTCAGCCCTAATGGATTTTGAAGAACATTATCTTCGCATGTAGAGCAAAACTTTTCACTCTATTTTCATTTTATACTGCATATGACGACAAAAGCACCTCAGCAAAATACAGAACGACTCCTTTCAGGAGATGAGCAGATGACTCCAACGCAATTGAAAAAAACTTCGTTTTTTCACGGACTGACGCAAAATCTTAAGGGGCGTATTGATCAGCTGATGTCTCGTGTACACGCGAGAAAAACTGAGGACTCCTCACAAAATATTTAGCCGGAAGATGTGCACACTTCTCCACGCGAAACTACTGATGCACGTGTTGGGAGGTCTGCAGATGCTGTGAGTGATCGTCCTTCTGCGGAACTCCCAAGTGAAAACCTCGAGAGAGAGGAAAAAGTGCATCAAGAACCAAGACTCGATGCGGTACCTGAATCTTCTTATGACATACCAGAACTCTCTGTCGTTATCGTCCGCACTGAAGGTATTGAAACAATGGCGCAACATCGAGGCGATAATGCCCTGGAGGTGCCCGAGGATCACTATCGTGGATTTCGAGGGGCTCTTCGTAGTATGTGGCATGCGGTTTCAAGGCCAGTACGTCGTGCAAATGCCGTCAATGATGCACGTGAACGCATTCTTCAAACGCAAAATATCTTTGGTGATCCTGCTCGCCAGGTGGAACATGAAGTCGAAATGTCTGCTATTCGTGAACGCTTCATGTTTACAGGCGATGAACTTATTCATAGAGATGCTGGTGAAGAGAAACTCGTACTGACGCAATCGCAGCAAAATTATGCTACACGTCAGGCTATTATTGGACTCTTATCGGAGGCGATACAATTTAATGTGACGGAGGAACAATTTAGAGAGCAACAACGCACTATTTTTCGTGACTACGAGCTTGCAGACGATCGTTCTCTCACAACGGACAACCTGTGGTGTGTCGTCGTATCTTTACGCAATGACCCAAACTACAGAGCACGCCTTGCCAAAATGAACATTGTTCTTGGTACTGCTCAGCTAGGCGTACGAACGCAAACAAAGTACGGAGTTGTTGATCGAATTCTTCATCGTCTTGAAGGCGTACCCGTCTTGAATATGGTATCTCCTGCAGCAGTAGCAACTGCTGCTGCCGTGGTAACAGGCCTGGGAATTTCCAGCGCTAAAGCTGCATCAAAGGTTTTAACACCTGTTTTGGGAAGCGCTGCTGTATCTGGTCTTGCTGGTTATATTCAAGCAAACGAAGCGTTCCAGCGCGATCTGTTCAATGACCGCCGTGACGCAGCTATGGGACAAGAATTTGGCCCGAATGCACGACGACGCCAACAATTAATGGCCCGAAGAGATGAAAATGTGCGATTTCAAGGGAATGACTATATCAGCAATGTATCTACCCGATTTTGTATGATGGACGCGACGGTCTTACGAGACGCGCTGGTCCAACAATTTCCAGACCCAAGTACTCTTCGCACTCCAACAGGACTTGGTGTAGCGACACGCATGTATGAGCAGGCAATGAATGCCCTGGCAGAAGCTGATGCTCGAGTTTCCCTGTCCAACACACAGCAGATCGACCTCATTCGCTACAGTTCCGAGGAAAACATTGAGCAGGAGCGGCTCCAGTTACAACTCGCTATTGTTCGTTCACGTCGTGCTATTCGCGCATATCATGCAGCATTGTTAGCCGCGTCAGGTGGTACGATAAGTGTCTTTAACCCTGATGGGGACGCCTACAACTACAACCCAGACATAACGGTCGAACTGAACGCGCGTTTAACACAAACTCGGGAGTATCTCACAGCAACCAATATTGAGCCCACTACTCGTCACACAAACCGTGTTCGCCGGGGACATGCAAGAAGGGCAGCAGCTATTGCTGCAGGATCAGCAGTCGCCTTTGCTGGCGTGAGTTATGGTATCTCGCAAATATGGAACCACTTCATGCATGTGCCAAATTTGGGTATCTCAGGTACAAAATCTGACCAAGTTCTTCTGCCTGGTAGTCGCGCACACGTTTCTCTCCTCAATGGACAAACCCTCGAACCGAAATCACCTGGCTTCTACAATATTGTCGATCATGGCGAGGTGAAGGTTGACGGTATAAGCTTTAACCCAGATGGTACGCTGACCGCTGATGCAGAAGCAAAACTGTCAAAAGCAGGATACTTTTTCCACGATAAAGCACCATGGACGGAAACTGTTGGGTCACAGGTGTCCAAGTTTGTGAGTGCACATGATTATCCAAAACTGCATGCAAATGAGATGGTCACCCTTCAACATCTTGACTGGGCAAATAACAATACGGCTAAGTTTGACCTCAATGAACTTCGGTTAGACTGGGGTGGAGCAAACAACACAGGAATTGTCCCTGAAGGCTATGCCTTCTCCGTTGGACGGATGCAGCCTGGGGACTCCTTCCTAGGGGCGGAGCACTTCAACCCGAAACTGCATGAGAAGATGTATGTCGCTCTCTCCATTACACAGGATTCTCAGAATCAGGTGTTCACCTTCCCTGTGGATGCCAACGGCCAAGCAATTATTCCTCACGACAGTGACGCCGCTCGCATGCTCTTTGAAGACCGTAACGGACATGCTGTCTTTAAAGGTAATTTCGCTCATGCCATGTACTTTGAAGAACCACCCGTTGCCGGCTCATCTGTCGCACGTGGAGTCTCTTTGGCAACACATGTGGGTTCCAATACGAGTTCAGGTTTTGAGAAGATCGTGGATACAACGGAGCAAATTCGCCACGCCGCGCGTGTCTCCATTGTACCTCCTCTCACTGCTAATGAGGGAGGAACACCTTTTGTTATGCCATTCCCCCTCTTTATGAGGAAAGAGTTGGAGCGCCAGCTTGAGAAAGAGAAAAAACAACCAAAAGAGTTCCCTCTGCTCTCCGGGAAAGATGAGTTCCCACTCCTGCCGGAAAAGAAAGAGCCCAAATTACTCTCTCCTAAGCCTGAGAGAAAGTTATTGGATGAAAAGCCTGATGTGATACATCTTCCTGGAGCAAAACCAACTCCTGCTCCCATGAAAGCACTTTCCTATGGTACTGCACAAATGCCAGACTTTGTACCCAATATTCAGAATGCCCGGCCTGTATCTTTTGCATCACTGCAACATCTTGGCACGAAACCTATGCTCCCCCCTGATATGGGTATGCACTTTGATGATGATGACCAAGATTCTGATACGCCGAGTGATTCTGGAGCTATTGACGCAGACCAGAAGGCAGCTGTGGAAAAGAAAGAAGAAAAAGACAGTGAAAAAGATTCTGCAGCAGTAGAAAAGGCAGATCTAGAAAAAGAGCTCGCAATGCTTAAGGGAAAGATTACTAACCTCGAGAAACAATTTCAGAAGATGAAAGACTCTGATAAAGCAGCAAAAAAGTTTAATCGCAAAAACTACGAAAAACGTGTGGGGGAATACAATGCCATAGCAAAACAACTCGGTGTCCCGCTCATAACGATTACGAAGCCGACAACAAAACAAAAGAAACTGAAAAACAAGAAGGAATCGTAATAGATAAGGAAAAGCCTCCAATTGCACGTCATTGACGCTTTTGGGGGCTTTCTGTATAATGAAACGAAGTATTTTTTACGCAAAGCCATGGTACTGTTTCGACGATCGATTGAAGACGAGCAAGGGAGAATTTTAGAGCAAAAAGGCCTCGTGGATGCTGAGAAAAAGAAAGCGCTGGTGAATGCCATGCAAAACAACGCGGGTATTCTTTCTCAGATCGACAGATCTGTTGCCAATATCCAGGATTACGACGATGAACTTGAGTTAACACGTCAGCGCATTGGGATGAATCCCTTTGGTAGCAAAAAGCAAAAGGAACATAATGCTCTTCTTGACCGTATTCTCGAACGAGACACGCTTCGGAAAGATTTAAAAGATGTAGAAAGTGAACTCGTCAAGGTGCGGCATCAAAAGGGGGCTGTGGATGCTCGCCTGGCACGTATTCAAGAACGATTGGAACGAGCCCGCTTTACAAAAAAGTGGCACTCCATGTGGAGTAAGCATGTGGAGAAAAAAGTACAGGACCTTGATAATCGCATTAGCGATCTGGAAGAACAATCGTCAACCGCGCGTGAAGGTCTTGTGACTGCCGATCGTTCTGCAGAAACTATCAAAACGCGATTTCACGCGGCAAAAGTGGAAATGGATAGCGCGTGGGAAGCAATTTTCCCCTACTTAGATGAGTTGGGATATTCACCAGCATTGAATGCAGCAATTGATGCACGTGATATGGGGGCAGTCCTTGAGGAAATGGGTCTTTTGTCCCCTATCGGGAATGGGAGACTGTTTTCCACAATTACAGGACGTCTACCAGCGTTTCTTGGGGGGCAGACGCCACCCTGGCTCGATGCAGGGGCGGTGCAAACTTGGGAGGAACGTCGTATTCTCGCTGAAAATTTGCGACGCCTGGTGAGCGCCTATGAAGAGAGTGAAGTATACCGAAACAGTTCAACGGTACTTGAAATGATAGATAACTCGCGACAGCTAACGCGAGATAAAATCGATGCGCTCCTGTCGCTCACGCCGCAAAATCAAGCTGCAACCCAGCAAAAGATTGCTAGCATCCGTGAGCAGGAAGCCTATATCGATGTGGGTGGTGACTGGGATACAGGAAGCATGCAGATTTCCCCGGAAACGGAAGAAGTCATTATTGTGCACCGTAACACCGGCGCGAATGTTCGATTTGGCTATGAGCAAAACGGACCCTCCTTCTCGTATATCTTACCAGGTGGAGGTCGGACGTCATCTCTCGGTGAGGCCGCAAATGCGCAGCTGGCTGTTGAGCGCACGAGATTTATTCAAGAGCAAATATTTATTGGATTTGGTCCGACGGTTCTCATCCCCCATCTGAACTTAGTGCTCACTCCAGGTGCACCTGCAACGGCTGCTGATATCACTGCAATCAATTATACGTGGACGACGGATTCTGGTGATACGGGTTCTGTTTCTCTAGCACTTGCGGATATTCCCATGAATCCACAACCTAGTGGAAATATTGCAGGAAGACCGCAATTTACCATTCAGGGCCCTCAAGTACTTGCCACTCTTGAATCACGGCTGCTTGCGGCAGCAGATCAAGGACTACGTGCCTCTGCCTTGCTTGGCCCAGCCGGTGCTGCGGCAACTCCCCTTCAAGGTGCACTCACGACAGCATTCGCAACTCCTGGGTTAGCAGGAACGATGATATCAATCACCGTACAGCAAACTACATCAGCTCCACGCCGCGTAGAGGCTGTCAACATAGACGTTACGCACCCAGGAACAGGCCACACACATAGTGTTCAGCTCACAGATGCGTCGCTCTTCCCTGTATCGATTACCCCTGCGGCACCAGGTGTGCCCGCAACCGTATCTATTGATATGGCAGCCCTTTCAGCGAACATGGCACCACATATTCAGGCAGCAGAAGCGCGCATGGCAGAGCTCACCTATCTGCAAGCAAATGGCGGGGCAATCGCATTGAATATGGCAACAGCTGCTCAAACATATCCGTATCTGCGCAATCCAGGAGCCGCCATGACGTATGTTGCGGCAACGCCAACTGCTCCAGCGCATTTCACTTGGGGAGCACCACTTATGCATGGTCTCACCTTAACCAATTGGACAGGCCAGACCGTTGATGCCGATACTCTGGATTACACGCGTGATGCTACGGGCGCTGTCAATGGGACGACCTTTGCACGAACGCTGCAAACAATGGAAGATAGTCTAACCGGGTTCAAAACCCTCGAGTCAACCCTTGCGACGGAAATTCGTACGGCGATGAAGGCGAACCCAACATACGCACCAAAAGAGAAAAAGATTCATCGCATTTCTGCCCCGGCGTATAACGCTACCGCATCTGAGTGGCAGATGACGATCCACTTGATGAATGGAACGGAGGTTACCATTCCAGAGGCTGACCTTGCTGGATTAACTGCCACCTATACCGCACCAACGGTTGCTCCAGCGACTCCAGCACCTGCCGCTTGGAATCTCACGATAAACCCAGCATTTTTATCCGCAGTTGATGCACTCATTCCATAGCCATGCACAAGGATCCACAAGAACTCCAGGAAATGCACATTGACCTTGAGCTTCTCTCCCTTTCTGAAAAGTGTGTGCGAAGCACAAAAAAGGTTGCACAGAACATCCGCCATATTGTTGAGAAGATTCGTCGTGGGCTTGAAAAGGAGCTCTCTGGGGAACTGATAGATTTAGAGCTGACGGAATCGGAGGCGAAACAAGTGGCTAAAATGTATGAAGGGCTATCTCATTCTCTTGAAGAGGATATTCATGTGAAGGAGGCTGAACGTCAGGAAATTCTCCAAAAGCTAGAACACCTTCGCAATCGACTTGCCGACATGGAGCGAGCAAAAAAAGAGGAACTTCGGCGTATGCAGGAAGAGGTAACCAAGGTGGTCGCTTCAAAGGGCATTAACTCGCTGAGGCGGCGGATTGGGTAGTTGCCTTTGCCTGTAAGACATAAAAACGGTCCATAAGCCCGCCATAGATTGGCGAATGCCGAAGAGCGGTAATATAATCGCGCAAAACCACCTGAGAACAGCTGAACGCTTCTGTATCAATTTCCACAAGGTAGAGGTATAGGTCCAGGAGTGCATGAAGGACGACGGGCTCTCGCTGGTGGACCAGCATTTGAGAAAGTAACGCATTGAGGACTTCGCGAAAGTCGTATTTCTTGTGAATATGCCCAATGGCTCGAAGAAGTTTATCGCGATTGAAGTGCACATTCATGCCAGCGCGAACTCGTGCCTCCTCCGCTGGAACATGCGCAAGGAAATAGGCATACTTTTTCAGATGTTGGAACCATTGGTGCATCACGGAATCAACATGGGGCATGATGGTCGGATCATGCATGTCGAGATAGGGTTCACCCACATGCCAGGTGCGTAGTTGCATACTGGGAAGAAACGTATCTTTCTGACCATGCAGCTCCTCTTTCTTCTGACGGAGAATACTCTTCATTTCCATCATGGATTGTTGCATGCTGAGCATATTCGCGCGAATGGTTTGCGTCATGTCAAGAATAGTGCCATCGAGATCATGCTGCGGCGAAGGTGCTTTGTGGAATAACCAGCGCGTGTCATTCGTCATGGACTCCAGAGCGTATACCCAGCAGCTCTTACTCACGACAGGACCTATTGACCGAAGGAGTTGATGCAGCTTCTTTCGTTCCTGCTGTATGTTCTGCTGATACCGAATCATTTGCTGGAGTGGAGAATAATCTTCAAACTCTAGCGTCAGAAAGTCTGCATGCTTGTCGTGGAATTCATCAACAATGCCCACAACTTCCAGATACTGGGGATTTTTTTCAAGGGTGTTCATGCCGCCATTATTGAGTGCATGCGAAATGGTACTTCGGATATACGGCATATATTGCTGTGTATGATTTGCCAGCATCTGGCGGAGATCACCAAGGTGGGCATGGCCAAAGGTTTCGTGTGCGAGTTTGAGAAGTCCTGTTTTCTTGGTACTTTCCTGATAGGCCGTTTCCAATATTCTTGTCCTCTCGTGGTTGTCCTCTATGAGCCGTCCTGTAAGGATTCCCGGTGTATTTGATTTGCGGAGTTCTGCATCGAGCTCGCAGATAGCCTCCAGCTCCGTTGGAGAAAAATGGCGCATATACTCAAGAATCCATCTTCTTGTTGCATCAACGCAGTAGGTTCGCTCGCTTGCTAGCTTCGACCAGAGAAGCTCAAGAAAAATTGGTCGCACACCTGGGGAGGTTTGTGCGAGAGACACAGCATCGTGGGTTGTATGATCGACAAAGAGGTGATGGTATTTTGTTTTCCAAAGACTTAAGGCCGTTAGTCGACGTACGAAGGAAGAGCGGTCGGCCTGATCGATTGACTGCTCCGCATTTGTTTGCAGTTTCTGCATAGTGTTCTTACGCACCATTGAGTACTGTGCATGCTCTTTTGGGTACAAGTGACGTGAAAAGTCAGCAAGAACCATCAGAAATGTATGATAGCAGTGCTCCTGTTCTTCATGAAGTCGCACACCGAGTGAGGGGCGTAAGGTTGGCCACCCACTCATTTGTTTGGTCAAAAGATACTCGATCTGGGCAATGATAACGGCAACATGTTCAAGAACCTGCGACCGAAAATTTGTTAACATAGGATCACCTTCTCCAACACGGTCGAGAAGTGCCTTTGCTTGGATCAAACGCTGGTGCACGTGCGTCATATCCTTGAGCTTTGGCGCCTCTGGAACCACATCTCCATACATTTCTGCGCGAAGATGCGCCGTTCCGGAAAACCGCTCCGGAAAGTTTTTTTCCTGTAGACATATCTCTGTAGGAATCACTGCTTCCTTCGAGATTTCTGCAAGATGGGCAGAGAACTTTTTTCCATTGTCATAGAGACGTTCTTTTTCGGGTATGCGCAACAGTCTCTTTACTGAAGAGCGTAAGTGCTCAAGTACCGACACAACAGGAACCGCTTCGTCTGCATAGTGTTGCAGTAAGCTCTGTGCATCTTCCATGTTTTGATGCGGTGTATCATAAAGGAAGCCCGTAGTGTGATCATCGAGGTAGGTAGTCACCTCTTGCTCTACATCCAAACGTTTTGCTTTTGTCTCACCAAGCACATCTCCGAGCAAGTTGGCGATGTTGGTTTTGGCCCAGTTGCTCACTTTGCCAAGTAATCCAGGCTCCGTTGGCGTATCACGAAGTCGCGACGCTAATACAGCGTCCTTGGCACGATCCTGAACGTACTTTTCTGCTCGACTATAGGTGTAATGTAAGCGCGATAGCACAGTATAAACAAAAGACTTGAACTCTAGATTTCAATTATTACTATTTATGCGATTATGTCAATTCAGAGGATGCTTGCAATAAAACAGGCGGCGACGTAGTCTCATGCTGCTTATTCACCTTTTCTCTATCTCATGCAGGAGAGTGCCGTCGATCTTGTACGGGCAAAAATCGACATTGTCGAGCTTGTCCAGGAATATACTGAGTTGAAGAAGGCAGGTCGAAACTGGAAAGGTTTGTGCCCTTTTCATAAAGAACGCTCTCCCTCTTTTATGGTGAGCCCGGATAAGCAAATTGCCTATTGTTTTGGATGCCATAAAGGTGGCGATATTTTTGCCTTTATCATGGAAGTGGAGCGCACTGATTTTCCAGGTGCTCTCCGTGCACTTGCAGAAAAAGCAGGAGTGGACCTTCCGGAAAAGCATACCCATGGGCCAAGTAAAACAGAGCGGGAAGTTCTCGTGCAGATTCTGGCAGAATCGACACACTTCTATCAGGAAGCACTCACTCAGGATACAGCAGCTAGCGAGTATTTTGCATCGCGCGGACTGACTTCAGAGACCATTTCGACCTTTGCACTGGGCTATGCTCCAGATTCCTATGATGATCTCTGGAAATATCTTCGAGAGAAACAGTGTCTAACGGAGGACATTATGAAGTCTGGAATGCTGAGTTCATCAGGCAATAAGTACTTCAATCGATTTCGCGGGCGTGTGATGTTCCCCATCGAAAATAGTGTCGGGCAAACCATCGCGTTTGCAGGCCGCATTTTGAAGGAAGGAGAGCCGAAGTATCTCAATTCCCCTGAATCGCCCATCTACAGCAAAAGTCACACGCTCTATAATCTTCATCGTGCAAAACAGGCCATGCGCGAGGAAAAATCTGCAATCGTTGTTGAAGGCTACATGGATGTTATCAGTAGCTGGCAGGTTGGTATTCGTCATATGGTAGCACCTTGTGGTACGGCACTGACAAAGGAACAAATAACAGTACTTGCCCGCAAGGTGGAGACGCTCTACCTGCTCTACGATGCGGATACGGCAGGTCAAGAGGCTATCGTTCGTAACTCCCTTGTATGCCTTGAGGATGATGTTCACCCGCGCATCATCACGCTAGGTGATGACTCGTGTAAAGATGTGGATGACTACTGGAAAACCCACAGTCTTGAGGAGTTTCGCGAGCGGCTTGCTCTTGCGAAGCCGTTTATCGAGCATTACATGGATATGCTGAAAGAAACCTACAATTTCGAACAGGTGCAGTTAAAACGAAAAGCCGTAGATCTGTTTCTCGAGGCCCTGCTCAAGGTGCAGAATCAGGTTGAGGTGCAGGAATACCTCCGTATGGCATCGCATGCATTTGCAGTCGATGGGAGTGTGCTCCTTTCCGAATTTCATAAGAAAAAACAACCGGGTAAAGTGATCAAAAAAGTCACCAAAGAAGACTCATCACATCCCTTTTCTTCCCCCTCTCACGTGTTGATGGCAGCCTTGCTGGCCTTTCCGACGCTACTAGCTGAATTTCCTGTTTTACAGCATTTTGAGACGCTTCCTGAAGAGTTCCCTACTGTTTTACTGCAGTTTGTGCGCAAGGAAGCGGATTTTGATGAGGGTATCGATCTTGTCACCCTCCTGCCAGAGAGTATCCGTGACAAGGGGCACATGCTTCTCCTGTACGCGCAGGAGCATGGAGTTCTTGATTCAGCGGAGCAGGCGAAACAAGTCATGACCGAAAAACTTCGTACGCTTGTGGAAGCAAAAAAGAAGGAACTCCTTAGTCAAATGCAGACGGCGCAGACGTCAAAGGATGCCAAGGGGTGGTTCACTGCTTACACGCTTCTGGCAGAGTTGCAAAAAACCGCGTAGAGAAAGGAAATTCTCATACAAAATCTCTTTACAGTCTTCCCTTCGGAACGTAGTATTGACATGAAAGGTATACGTATGCCTTCTTTTCGCGTATTGCGCGTTTAGTCTCTCACCTCCGTTCCATTCCCTATGGCTGACCAAGTTACGAATAAAAGCGTAGGTAATTTTCACAATGAAAAATTAGCAAAGCTCCCTCCAGAAATTAAAGAACTTCTCGAAAAGGGCTTATCGCAAGGATTTATTACACAACAGGAACTTTCAAAGGTTCTCCCCGACGCAGAGGAAAATGTCACCCTGCTCGATGAAGTCTATTCCTTGCTCATTGAGCTCGCGATTGATGTTCATGAATATAAGGATACGCTTTCCGCAAGCGATGCGGATCAAGTATCAGCAGAAGCAGCCGCCGTTGATGCGGAAGCACCACCAGAACCGACGACACCAACAAAACAACACCAGGAAGTCGACCTGCAGATTATTGCAGACGACTCTGTCCGTATGTATTTGAGCGAAATCGGTAAGGTAAAGTTGCTGACTGCCGATGAGGAGGTGACCCTTGCTCGTCGCGTACGAAAGGGGGAAATTCCAGCGAAGCAGGCACTCATGACGGCCAATCTCCGTCTCGTGGTTTCCATTGCTAAAAAGTATATTGGGCGCGGCCTCTCCTTTCTGGATCTTATTCAGGAGGGCAATCTCGGCCTCGTACGTGCCGTAGATAAGTTTGACCCAGAGCGGGGATTTAAGTTTTCCACCTATGCAACATGGTGGATTCGCCAGGCAATTACGCGTGCCATTGCCGATCAGGCAAGAACTATTCGTATTCCGGTCCACATGGTGGAAACGATCAATAAGTTTACCCATACGCAGCGACGTCTTGTACAGGAACTGGGTCGTGAACCCCTACCAGAGGAAATTGCAGCAGAAGTCGGTATGGACCTCAAGAAAGTGAAGCATATCATGAAAATTTCTCAGGATATTGTTTCTCTTGATGCACCGGTGGGGTCCGAAGAGGATTCGAATCTAGGTGATTTTATCGAAGATCAAAACAGTGTATCCCCTGATGAGGCGACAAATCGCCAGATTTTGAAGGAGAATATTCATGAAATGTTGCAATATCTCTCGCCACGTGAAAAAAAGATTATTAAAATGCGTTATGGTTTAGGAGATGGCGTTGGTCATACCCTAGAGCAGGTTGGTCGTGAGTTTGGCGTTACGCGAGAACGTATTCGTCAAATTGAAGCGAAAGTTCTCCAGAAGCTTCGTGAACACCCAACCAGCGTAAAAATTAAGTACTAATTTCCTCTCTGTCCCTTATTCCCACTTCATACTATGCCTAAAAAAGTACAACACTTTATTACCAAGGAAGGTCTTGAGAAACTCCGCAAAGAACTTGAGTATCTCAAAACTGATAAAGCACGTGAAATTGCTGAACGTCTTAAGGAAGCAATTTCCTTTGGTGACTTAAAAGAAAACTCCGAATATCAATCTGCACGTGATGAGGAACTCCTCATGAATGCCCGTATTTCTGAAATTGAAGATGAAATTAAGCGTTCTGAAGTTATTACAACCAAACACAAGAAAGGAAGTAGTACAATTGTTGAAATCGGGTCCCAGGTTACCGTGAAAGATGTTGAGGGTGAAGAGGAGCCCCTGACCTTTACCTTGGTCGGATCTACGGAAAATGACCCAACCACGAATCGTTTTTCTAACGAATCTCCTTTGGGTGAGGCAGTAAATGGCCGCACGATTGGTGATGAAATTTCCTACAAAGCGCCAAAGGGCATCGTACGTTACACCATTACTGCTGTAGAATAAATGCTTACAGGAGGATTTTTCAGCAATTACATTATTGCCATTCCTGTGCTGACCTGGGTTTTGAATCAGGCAGTGAAAATTCTTCTTTATGGCCGGTTTAAGCAGTTCCGTTCCTGGAAAGACTTGTTCAAGTCAGGAGGTATGCCAAGCGCGCATACCTCTTTTATGTGTTCCCTCTCAACCGCCGTACTCCTTCGTGATGGTTACACCTCCACGAGCTTTGCTATTGTGCTTTGTCTCACGGGTATTGTACTTTATGACGCCATGCATGTGCGCCTTGAATCGGGGAAACATGCGAGTGTTCTCAATGAAATTTTTCATTCCCGTCAGATCGTCTCTCCCACACTGGAAAAAGAATATCCGCTGGAAACCAGTGTCGGGCATACCTTTCCAGAGGTTTGTGGTGGTGTCCTCTTTGGTGCCCTAATGGGCCTTCTCCTCATGCAACTATGAAATTTTCCGTTCTTGAGCGCGTGCTGTTCATAACGCTATTTCTTTGTATTGCTGCTCTTTGCCTTGCTTTACTTTTTGGGTATCGCTATTCCTTTGGTGAACAGAAGGTGGAGCAGCGTGGTGTTCTTGTGCTACATGGTGTTCAGAAGAATCTCGATATGACCTTACTGGGAAACACGCGAAAAATTTCCCTTCCTTTTGTGGATACGAACATTCCTTTTGGTAGTCATATGGTAACTCTGGAGAAAAAAGGATATGTGTCTACGTCTCTCGTGGTGAACGTGCGTGGATCAGAAGCAACTATTGTGAGTGTCGATTTGCCACCAGTTCTACTCACAGGACAATCCCTCGTGATTCCACGGGAAAAGAAAGATGTTGTCACGCCAACCGCTTCTCATGGTGTTCTTTGGATTCAAAGCGGTTCAGGAAGGTTACTCACCCATGCGGGGCGGCCAGAAGAAACGAAGACGTACCTCCCGAGTTTTCTCCGCACGCGTCTCTTCGACAAAATGGCGGTTTCGGAACTGAGTTCTACAGAGATTCTACTTCGCGCCGATGATGTTATTGCTTTGTTTACAGTACCAGAGAATTCCTGGGTACAGATTCGTCTTCAAGAAGGTATGGAACTTCTCGAAGATAAGGGGCTTCTCTTTGGGTATACACCAAATACTGGTGAACTGTGGAAAATCAATAAAAGCACGGGGGTGCCGGATAAAACACCACTCCTGCAGAATATTCTGGGCGTAGAAACCTCTCTCGTGACCAATGTGCGGAATCCGCAGCCCCATCTCTTGTTTCACATGAATACCGGAATAACACGGCAAATTGAGACCTCATGGTTTGGTGATCTGGAAGTTCGACAGATTCCTTCGAAGGATGCCATCATCTGGAAAGACTCCTATGCGCCCATCACGGAGACTGGCGTATTAATGAGTACGGGGAAAGTCTTACCGAGGGCCCTCCACGTCTTTGTCGATGGTGAAATGGCCTATATGCAGACAGAAGACCTGAATATGTATGTTATCTCTGAAGATAAGTCGGTGTCCTTTGCAACGAAACTCTCTTCACCTGTGCTTTCCATTACACCAACACGGCGCGGACAGTCTGTGTATGTGCAAACAGAGACGTCCCTGCTCTACTGTGATGCACTCACCTTACGGCGTTGTGATACCCTTGCACAAAGTGTCACTGCAAGTAAAGCGCGAGGCATAGATGCGAATGGCTCATATCTCTGGTTTGAAAAAGAGGGTGAAGTAACCCTCATACCGTTCTATTCAGAAAGTATATGAAACTCGTCGAAAAGTTGCATCTCGGTGGAGTTCTGCTTTTGACGACCGGACTGGATCAAACTCTCTATCAAAGCGCCCTTCGTCCAATGTTCGGCGATGTGGGATTCTTTTCCGTCCATGTACCCCTTGGTACTCTATTGTTACTTCCACTTCTCTTTTCTCTTCTGCGAAGGCCTACCAAACGACAGAAACTCTCGTCGCAGTTTATCTGGACGCTCCTCATGTTCGCCGTCGCACTTCTCCCGGGCATGTTTCTTGCTCAGGATAGAGTACTTCATGTCCTTGCGATGCTGCAGCTTGTGTTCGCGGTGCTTTATCTGTGGGTCTTGATTTCTTCGGAGGTCTCGCGCACCACGGCAAAATGGGGAATTCTGCTTGGAGCTTGTGCTACTGCTTTTCTCACTTTCCTTCAAGTGATATTTCAGCATGGAATCGGCCTTGGCGTGCTTGGAGAATCGACTTTGGTTGATGGAGGTTTAGGACTGGCAAAGGGTCTTTTTGGCGTCGGGTCCATGCTCCGAGGCTACGCCCTGTTTCCTCACCCAAATATAGCCTTTGCATGGATCGCAGTTGCTTTCCTGCTTGTCGTTTCACCCCAAAAGC
This sequence comes from Candidatus Gracilibacteria bacterium CG17_big_fil_post_rev_8_21_14_2_50_48_13, assembly GCA_002783265.1. Lineage (GTDB taxonomy): Bacteria > Patescibacteriota > Gracilibacteria > 1-14-2-50-48-13 > 1-14-2-50-48-13 > 1-14-2-50-48-13. Next base: position 36,967 of record PFFG01000007.1, read on the forward strand.
TGCGCAATTTTTGGCACCATCCACAACATGCTCTCCTTCTTGCTGCACTCCTTCTGGGGATTGTGGCGACAGGATCCAAAAGTATCCTTTTTCTGATGCTTGCTCTTTTGGCAGGTTTTTTGGTCACTCGTTTCACTCCCAAACAAACCCTCAGTATGCTCATCGTTCCTGTGGCAAGCCTGCTGCTTTGGACGTACTTTTCACTGCAGGAATCCTCGAGTATTGCTGACCGTGTTGTATTTCTCGAGGAAGCGTGGAATATTATGAGAAGCCACCCTTTTGGCGTTGGATTAGCAAATATGCCTGCCTACCTTGCTCAAACAACAGGGACGCCCCCCTGGATGGCACAGCCTGTACACAATGTTTTTGCACTGCTTTTTGTGGAACTGGGTGTGTTCGGTGGTCTTGTTGGTCTCTACGCATTTTGCGGAAGTCTCAAAAATGCCTTCTTGCGAAGCAGTAGACAGCATGCTCGCACGACCGCTTTGGTCACCTTTGTTCTTCTCACCATGATGGTTGACCACTATTGGATCACGAATCCTTCCATGCAACTGCTTTTGGTCATGGTCGTTGCCATTGTTCTCCGCCCTGTTCTTGCACGAAAAACAGCATGAGACTATACTTTGGAGTGACGTAAAGAAATCATATTTTCTTACCCAAAGCGCCTATGAACTTTTCGAACTATACGATTAAGGCCTCTGAGGCCATAGCAACAGCGCAGGAGTTAGCAAATCGCATGAAGCATAGTGAGCTGACCTCGTTACATCTTCTGGATGGTCTTCTTCATCAGGAAGGAGGACTTACGGAGCCCATACTTCGCGCACTTCAGGTAGAGACTACTGCCCTCGAGGCGAAATTAGCCAAGGCACTGCAAGACCGACCGACACTTTCGGGTGACTTTCAACTCTTTGTGGGTGCGGACTTGAAGGCAGTATTCGATGCTGCGGAAAAGCACGCAAAAACTATGCAGGATGCGTACATCAGTACAGAACATCTTCTTCTGGGAATTCTCACAACGGAGAGCCTTGCAAAAAAAGAGGTTCTTGCACACGTTGGTGTGGATGCGAAGAAGGTAGAAGCGGCCATCAAGGAGCTTCGTGGTGGTGAGCGTATTGAGGATCAAGATCCGGAGTCAAAGATGCAGGCGCTCTCCAAGTACTCCATTGACCTGACAGCAGAAGCAAGGGCTGGAAAAATTGACCCGATTATTGGTCGTGATGAGGAAATTCGGCGAACGATGCAAATTTTGTCACGACGCACAAAAAACAACCCTGTCTTGGTGGGTGATCCAGGAGTGGGGAAAACTGCCATTGCAGAGGGCTTAGCGCGGCGGATTGTCGCTGGCGATGTGCCGGACAACTTGCGGGGGAAAACCATCGCTGTCCTTGATCTCGGTGCGCTGATTGCGGGTGCGAAATACCGCGGTGAGTTTGAAGAGCGCCTCAAGGCTGTTTTAAAGGAAGTAGAAAAGTCTGAGGGGAAAATTATTCTCTTTATTGATGAAATCCACACCATAGTGGGGGCAGGAGCGACGGAGGGATCTACGGATGCGGGAAATCTCTTAAAACCTTCCCTCGCAAGAGGAAAAATTCGCGTTATTGGTGCAACCACAACAAAGGAATATCGACAGTACATTGAAAAGGATGCTGCCTTGGAGCGTCGTTTTCAGCCGGTAATGGTGCTGGAACCAACATTAGAGGATACCATTTCCATTCTTCGAGGGATCAAAGACAAGTATGAACTGCATCATGGTATTCGTATTTCTGACCCCGCCATTGTGGCGACAGCGGAGCTTTCCATGCGGTATTTGCCCGATCGTAAACTTCCAGATAAGGCCATCGACCTCATGGATGAAGCGGCGAGTTCTCTCAAGATGGAAGTGAGTTCCATGCCAACGGAACTGGAAAAGAAGAAGCGCAAGATTATGCAGCTTGAAATTGAGCAGGAAGCACTCAAAAAAGAAAAAGATGATGCGTCGAAAACTCGCCTTGCGAAACTTGGAAAGGAACTGGCGGATTTGAAGGAATCCATGAGTAGTATCGACGCAAAATGGAAAGAAGAGAAAGACCTAATTGATAAACTCCAGGGCCTTCGAAAAGAACTCGATGAACTGAAGGAAGAGGCGGATCAAAGGGAACGCCAAGGCGATCTTGGTAAAGTCGCAGAAATTCGCTATGGGAAAATTCCAGAGCGTGAGCAGAAGGTCCATGCGCTCGATACCGAACTGAAAAAACGCCAGGAACGAGGTGATTCATTGCTTCGTGAAGAAGTGACTGAGGATGATGTAGCAAGAGTTGTAGCAAAATGGACGGGTATTCCTGTTTCGAAGCTGGTTGAGGGAGAAAAGTCGAAGCTCACTCACATGGAAGAGGGGCTCGCTGCGCGGGTTATTGGGCAGCGCCGAGCCATTGAAGCAGTCAGTAATGCAGTGCGCCGATCACGAAGTGGCCTTGCGGATCCATCAAAACCTCAGGGCTCATTTCTGTTCCTTGGCCCAACGGGTGTTGGAAAAACGGAGCTCGCAAAATCTCTCGCAGATTTTCTCTTTAACGACGAAAATCTCATGCTGCGCTTTGATATGAGTGAGTACATGGAGCAGCACGCGGTTGCGCGTCTCATCGGCTCACCTCCGGGCTATGTCGGTTATGAAGAGGGTGGTCAACTCACGGAAGCGGTGCGCAAAAAGCCTTACTCGGTGATTTTGTTTGATGAAATCGAGAAGGCACATCCCGATATTTTTCACATTTTACTGCAGGTATTGGACGACGGGCGTCTCACTGATGGTAAAGGCCGTACCGTGAATTTCCGCAATACCGTCATTATTCTCACGTCGAACCTTGGTAGTAGTATTATTCAGACCTATGCAGAAAAGCTGCACACGCTGGATGCTGGCGTCGAGAAGGAAGCACTGCTTGCAACGCAGCAAGGCGAAATCATGCAGGTGTTAGGGCAGCATTTCCGCCCTGAGTTTCTCAACCGCATTGATGACATTATTATTTTTGACCAGCTCAGTAAGGAGGAAATCAAGCAAATTGTAGAATTGCAACTGGGAGAGCTCCGCGCGCGTCTCATGGAACGCAAAATAACTCTCGAGGTTACGGAAAATGCACTCAGTTACCTTGCGAAGAAAGGCTTTGACCCGCATTTTGGCGCACGACCGCTCAAGCGCGTGATACAAAATGAGCTGACAAACGTGCTTTCCATGCGGCTTTTAGAGGGGAAACTTGTTCCTGGAGACACGTTGAACGTTGATGCAACCAGTGAGGCATTGATTCTCACGTAGCATAAGAGCTACATTGTTTTCTCTGTCAACTCTCTTTCGCCTGGAACAATTCTGGTTTATTGTATTTCCGCTATGATGTTTGCGTTTTCGTTTTTCCTGAATGTTCCTTATGTCGTACGTCCCTGTCATCGGTCTAGAAATACACGCCAGAATTAAAACCCGCACAAAACTATTTTGCCGTTGTGCGAATGAAGCCGTCCCCGTGGAGGCGAACCGTCATGTCTGCCCTATTTGTATGGGGTTTCCCGGCATGCTTCCTCTTCTGAACGAAGAAGCAGTTCGACTGGCAACACGCGCCTGTCTTGCACTTGGTATGACCATTTGCCCGGAGACAAAGTTTGACCGGAAAAACTATTTTTACCCGGATCTGCCCATGGGGTATCAAATATCTCAATTTGATAAACCTATTGGAGCGGATGGTCATTTGTTTATAGAGCAGGCGGGAAGTGCTCCACGTCGTATTGGTATTGAACGACTCCATATGGAAAACGATGCGGGGAAACTTTCCCATTTTGATGATGGTTCCCACGTCGATTACAACCGAGCTGGCGCGCCCCTCATGGAAATTGTCTCCATGCCGGAAATTTTTAGTGTGGACGATGCAAAAAGCTATGCCGAGGAAATGCAGCTTATATTGCGCGCCGTGGGCAGCTCGGACGCGGATATGGAAAAGGGTATGATGCGTTTTGATGCGAACATTTCGCTTCGAGCGGACAGTAATGCACCCTTTGGGACAAAGGTAGAAATCAAGAATCTCAACTCCTTCAAGGCGCTGGAAAAGGCCCTGGCCTATGAAATTGATCGTCAGACCCGCCTTCTTGAAAAGGGTGAGACCATTGTACAGGAAACGCGTGGATGGGATGAAGGTAGCGGGAAAACTATTTCACAGCGTTCCAAGGAGATCGCGGCAGATTACCGGTATTTTCCGGAGCCCGACTTGCCGCCGCTTTCCATTACGCAGGAACATATAGATGCAGAGCGATCAAAACTTCCTGAACTGCCCTTTGCCAAGCGGGAGCGCTATAAAACCATCTTCAAACTTGATGGCGAAGTGGCACGACTCCTGGTACAGCAAGAAGACCTCGCCCAGTATTTTGAACAGGTTGCAGAGCGCACGGGAAACCCCAAGGCTGCTGCCACCTGGGTGACGTCTATTTTGCTTGCTGAACTCTCCAACGCTAAGGAGCGTCTCGAAGACCTTCGCTTTCCTGTGGAAGACCTTGCAAGGCTTATTACCCTGGTGAGCGAAGACGCCGTTTCCCTCTTGAGTGCAAAGGAAACCTTCTCTATCATGTATGCAACAGGGCAAAAGCCAGATGCTATTATTGCGGAAAAAGGCTTTTTGCAGGTCTCAGACGATTCGGCTCTGCTTGCGCTCATTGATGAGGTTCTGGCCGCTTTTCCTCTGCAACGTGCTGAATATGCAGGGGGGAAAACTGCACTATTGGGTTTCTTTGTAGGTCAGGTCATGCAACGATCGAAAGGTTCTGCAAACCCCAAAAAAGTCGGACAACTTCTTCTCGAAAAACTTTCTTAACTTTCTCCTATGCTTTCTACCACGCTCGACATTTTGTACCTCGTGCTTTCCATCGGTCTTGGGATTTTACTCCTGAGTCTTACGGTACTCACGTGGTATGTCGTAGGAACCTTTCGTCGAATTAACCGCATCACGGATCTCGTTGAAGATTCTGTTGATACGATGAATACCTACGTGAAGCTCCCCGCTGGCTTCTTGTTTAATGCCATGGACTGGGTCAAGGACAACGATATTTTTCCAGGCAAAAAGAAGAAAAACTAGGCCATTGTAAGGTCGTTTTTTCCAGCGAGTTTTCGCTTGAGGGTTATACAGGGAAACACCACAACGGCACGTGCGATTCTCCCAAGTCGTTGTGGTTCCTGAAGCAGGCGAAATAGCCATTCAATGCCGAAGCGCTGCATCCATTTGGGTGCGCGCTTTCTTTTACCGACGGCAAAATCGAAGGTACCACCAAAACCACAGACCAGCCGAACACCTGCAGCTTCAAGGCGCTGTTTCGTGTCTACAAGCCATCGTTCCTGTTTTGGGTTGGGCATCGCAACGAACACTACCTCTGGTTTAGCGGCAATGATGGTGCGAAGCACACGATCAAACTCTTCCGCACTTCTGTAGGGGTATCCACCACAGCTCCCCACAATGTCGACCTTGGGGTAGGTCGCCTGCATAACCCCTGTTATTTGAGCCGGTACATTTCCTTCTCCACCAAAGTAGAAAATTCTCGGGGAATGCCCGCGTCTGTTCCAGAAGTCGTGCAGACCAAAGAATGTGTCGGAACCTTTATGGAGAGTCGGTAGCACCGATCGAAGACGCTTTGGTTGCAGCACAAGGGCAGCGTAAGTGGAAAAAAAAGTGCAGAGTACGCCCAAAGTGCCCTTCCCCTTCGCTGCATCTAGGAAGGATGTCGCCCAAAAAAGCCCTGTGCCGTCGGGCAAGGAGACATCAATGTGCGATAAAACCACTTTATAGTCTTTGTCGCTGAGAGAACGCAGAAGAATTTCCGGATTCGGAGTCGCAAGCAGTGCAAGCTGGTCGCCGTTTGCAATGGCCGTGAGATCAGACAGCAAATGCTCGGAGGTATCCAGAGGGATACCGAATAAACAACAGATACGCTGAAAACCTGGTACGGAGCTTCTGTTATTCATCGAAGGACAATTTATATTCCTTCGGCCACGAAATAAGTGTGAGACCCAGCAAAAGAAGACACAGGGCAATATCTTTCACGCCTACGTAGCTAATACCACCAAATACTGCCCACGGAATGTAGTAGAAAAAGGCAATGAGTGCGGCAAAATGTGGTTTAAGAGGAAGCACAATCCAAACACCAAGGACGATTTCTACCCAAGCGACATAATACATCAACGTATCAATACCAATGGGAAAGCCAGATTTAAACCATGTAGGCACCATGGCGATCCACACCGCAGGTTCCATAATTTTTCCAACACCAAAGGTCAGAAACAGTAGGCCAAAGGCGACCTGGAGAAACAATAATTTGGTGCGGAAATTCATACAACGAAGAGTAAGTGCTGCGAAAGGCAGATATACCTAAATTCTATGTTCTTTCCTGCGTGCATCAATGTTTTTTCTGGGAAAATTTATGCTACACTCCATGCGTTCTATTTTTTCGATTAACGTATGCATACTCAACTACTCGCTCTGCTCCTCTGTTCTTCCTGTATATTGGCTGGTTGTGGAACGGCGTCCACCACACCTCCCCTAACGTCTCTGCCAGAACGCCCCCTTATGAGTTCTGTCCCTTTTGCAGCTGTGTATGAAAGTCGCGAGGGAAATCGCGTGAGTACGGTAGAAGTTCTGCATTCCGGCAGTGGTTTCCTTCTACGTAAAACGTCGGATGGTGGAACAACGCGATGTTCTAACCTGAGTAGTAGCCCAGCATGTCTCACAGGAACAGGCGTACGCCTTTCGGAAGAGGCGACGCAGCAGATCATGAATATGGAGAATACCTCTCTTGAGCGTCTTCTAAGCGGCAAACGTGTTTTGGGAGCAGAGGTGGAGCAAAAGCAAATGCAGATTCCCCAAGGACTTCGTTCCTTTACCCTTGATGCATTTTCTGAGGAAATTCGCCCCTATCTTACCGCCATAAACATTCCTCTCGAGTCGTGTTTTGAAGCTTCAAAAGAAGAACTCACGGAATTTTACTGCACAAGTGGCGCCATGATGCCTTTCTGGTCCATCACGACACGAACAGATTTTGGCAATATTCGTATCTCGAGAATTCTCAAAGCACGAGCGGACGTCAGCATTTCAGAGGATGATCTGAAAAAGTTATCCGCCAGCTTCTAACAAAAAAAGCCCTCACGTCATTGTGAGGGCTTTTTTCTTTATGGTCTACTTTGCCATGGCATTCTTTCCTTTGACACGAAGCCAGAGGAAGGCACCGATGAGACCCGCAACAGCAAGAATGATGATGAGCACAATATTATGCAGCAGCATCGACAGAATAATCGTCAAAATGGAGAGAAGGAGGGTTATCCAGAAGGCAATGAAACTGATTGCACCACGAGAGACGTGCCCCAGGAATGGCAGCACATCAAGGAGAACAGTCAGAGGAGCAAAGATACCGGACAGACCTCCCCACATCATGAGAAATCCAAGAACACGGAGCGCCCAGGTCATCATGACATAGGAGTCATGCATAGCCTGGATGGCCTCTTCTCGTCCACCTTCATACAGCGCATAGAGGCGACCATCGTTACTCGCATAGGCTTCAATAATGCCACCACTGGCTTGGTTTCCAAAAACGGTTCCACGGAACCCTGGTGCAAGCACCTTATAAGAAATGCGAATATCGCCAATTTGTGGGTTGCTTGGCGAACCAGCACCCATGTAGAGAACGTTGTCGATGCGGCGAATCGCTCCTGGTGAACTCGGCATTGCCGTACCCGTTGCGGTTTCAGCAAGCGTCGAACCTGAGCCAAGCGTTGTACCAGAACCGGCCACAGGTGCTACCGGCGTCTCGGGGCTACCAAGACCAATAATCTGATCATCTGTTAAGGTGAGGGTTTTGTAGCCTGGAAGATCCATTTTATTCGGATAGATGGTGTAGCTTCCAATAGAGGCTTCCGTAGCCTGAACTGTAGCACCCTCCATCGTTAGAACAGGGTTTGTATGTCCTTCCGGTACTTTAAAACTCCCGGAGTCAGCAGGACTGCTCGTCCATTTCTTTTCATAGCTATAGGTGGTTTTTGTCTCTTCACTACCTCCAAGCTTGGTTTCCGAGGTAGAGGAGCTTTTCTGATTCCATGCATACATTTCTACGGTACGCATCACGCCCAGGTAATTACCAGGCTTCAGATACATGCCATCACCAATCATTTCTGGCGTCGTCACCTGACCAGTGACCGAGATCAGTTTTCCATCAAGGGCAGCATCAACAGAATTTGCCTGCGCTTCTATGGCTGTTTTTGCCACGTTGGAGATATCGACGCGGCCCTCATTCCAATAGAGCAGCACAAAGGCTCCAATAAAAAGAAGGAAACTTCCGATGACTGCACCAAAGGAGCTTCCAAGGCGACTACCCCAGCTTTTGGTGGTTACTTCAGTGTACTGATCAGACATGGATACATGAAAATCAAAGTGTAAATACACCTGCAATCTAGCCTATGCATGGCAAAATGACAAATAAAAGCACTTTGGCAGGAAAATGTATTTTGTTTTGACTTATGCTCGCAGGTGGCACAGAATATGGAGGCTAAATACGTTTAGCGTTTACAAATTTTTCGGTTGTTATGGAAATGCAGAGAAAAAAGCTGTTCGTAGGTGGAATTAACTTTCGCGCTACGCTTGAGGAGTTTCGTGAGCACTTCGCTCCCGCTGGTGAGATTGTAGACATCGTTATCATGAAAGATCGTGAAACCGGTCGTTCTCGTGGATTCGGTTTCGTAGAATATGCAACGCCTGAAGAGGCAGCTAAGGCTATCGAAGAGTTTGATGGTAAGGAGTTCCTTGGACGCATGCTCAAGGTGAATGAAGCACAGCCTCGCGAGCGCGATGGTTTTGCTCCTCGCCGCGACTTTGCTCCTCGCAACGACAATGGTTTCTCTGGAATGGGAGACCTCGAGTAATTCACTCAACACGAAAAAGACCGGCTTCACCTCAAGGGAGCCGGTCTTTTTTTTGCATAGAAAAAGGACCTCTCACGAAGAGAAGCCCTTTTTCCTCTAAAGGTTTACGCCTTCACTTTCGTAATTTTTTCTTCTTTCTTCGGTGCTTCTGCGACGACCTCGCATGCACCCCCCGTGCAGCACTCTCCATGGTGGCAGGAGCAGTCTTCATGAGAGCACATCTTTTTTCCAATCAGAGCATCAATACTGTACTTGCCTGGTCCCATGAGAAGACCCGCGAGAGACAGAATGAGAAGCATGAGGCTAGCGCGAATAGCAAGGAACACTTCGAAATAGGTAGAATCAGGAGTGACTCCCTTCAGATCTGTACTCATCGCCACAAGCATCGTGAACGCTGTGAGAGCTAAGGCTGGAATGTAGAGGAAACCCGTCAGGATCATCGCACCACCAACAAGCTCAGCAAACATTGCCATGAACCCAAAAAACGATGGGGCGAAGTGAATACCAAAGTTGCCAAGCTGTGATCCGAGCCATTCCCACTTTGTCGGGTCGAGTTTTTGATACCCGTGCATCACGAAGACGCCGCCGACAATGAGACGAAATAAAAGAAGTCCCCAGTGTTTTGTGCGATACGTCGCTGCAAACATAAGTACATATAAATGAATAAAGTGTGCGAATTATAAAATATCCATTCGGTTTTGTCGCTCCTGATGGCATACTTCACGTTGCCGGTACGATGTAATTGTGCCATAAACCTCTCCATTCCCCATATTTCATGCTTCGTCGTATTCTTTCTGTTCTTTGTTTGCTCATATCGTTTCTCTCGATCAGTGTTGTTCACGCGAGTACTCTTTCACTCTCCGTCTCTGCATCAACCATGCAGTTGATGTTTCCCGAGATCCGCTCAACGGATAACCTGGCTTTAGATCCAGGCAATACGCTGGAAACCTTTCTCATAGCATATTTTGCGCGGCTCGAAGGAAAAATATATTCCAGCAACGATGCAAGACGTTATGCCATTTCCCTTGGCATTATTGCACCAAAGGACGACATGTCGGCAACTCTTACCACCGATCAGCTTCGTCAGATCAGCTACCGTCACAGACTTCTTTTTACCGATGATCCTGTTGTTCGTAGTTTGGGTGCAAGCCCTTACCTGCTGGAACACATAACGCCAAAAGCCTACACAAATGCGGCAATTATTGCAGATCACGTGCGCTACTATTCGCAGAAACTTGAGGATTCGACGCTACCAGATCGCCTTCGGGAAACACTTTCTTTTCGCCGCCTGCGATTTGTGGCGTTACAAAAAGCGATGCCAATAACGCTGCAAGGTACAGGGAAACTGGACGTCCCCTATTTCAAACAAGAGCGCTCTTTGTCATGTGAAATGGCTTCCCTGCGTTCGCTTCTTGCCTATTACGGCACGGAGGTAGAGGAGTCGATGCTCATCTCCATGCTTGGGGTAACGGAGCCGCTGGAGTATCTGGATGGCATATGGGGGGATCCGCAAATTGCCTTTGTGGGGAACATCAACGGGACACAAAGTGGCAAAACAGGCTATGGTGTGTACTGGAAGCCGACAGCTCGCGTAGCGCAGGCCTTTTATCCTGCCATTGATTGGTTTGAAAACGGTTCGCTCAGAACACTGACGGAAAGTATTGATGCTGGTCACCCCGTGCTCATTTGGTCTGTGGTCGCAGCAAAAGGTGGTTTTCAAGAGATTTCCTGGACCACGCCTACAGGCGTAAAAATTGTCGGGTTTAATGGCGAGCACTCGTGGGTCGTGGTTGGTTATGCAGGGCCAACCGATGCCCCAACGTCCTTTTCCATTCTTGACCCGTATTTTGGGCCGAAAACTGTAACGGCTCAAGAGCTGGAAAAAGGGTGGTCGCGGTTCGACCGTAGTGGTATTCGCTGGAAATAACGTATGAAGTTGTATTATCTTGCCATATTGGTTCCGGAGCCTGTGCGCACAGCAATTTTGACTATGCAGCAGGATATTGCGCGCATGCTTGGCGATGAAGGGGTGCTACGATCGCCGCCACATATTACGCTCTTGGCACCTTTTCCCTTTGAAGAGGAGCTGCTGCCGCAACTCTCGCAGGAACTGGAAAAAATCTGCACTTCCTTTCGCCCCTTTTCCATCGTGCTTTCGGGATATGATGCTTTTCCTTCCCACACGGTTTTTGTGCGCGTTTTGCAAAATCGCTCGCTAAGAGTGCTGGAGCATATGCTCTGGTCAGGTCTCACCACGCACTATCCCATGGTTGCCTGGAAGACACGCGTGCGCTTTCACCCGCATGTGACCATTGCGACAAAAATTGCACAGGAGCAAACGTATTTTTCCCTCATGAAAGCCTTTGGGGAGAAACCCTACCATGCGAGTTTCGCTGTGCCCGAGCTGAGTTTGATGAGATGGGATGGGGAGAGTTGGGAGGTGGTGAGGGGGTTTGGATTTAAGAGTGCGTGAGCAGCAAAAAATATGCAATTTTTGCAAAAAAATGTATATACTACAAATGTACTGTTACTAGCTAATGCATATGGAAAAGTTAACCCAGCTAAGAAACCAAATATTAGATTTTCGTAAGAAAAGAGATTGGGAACAGTTTCATAATCCAAAAGATCTAGCACTTTCACTGGTTCTGGAAGCAACTGAAGTTCTTGAACACTTTCAATGGAAAAATGGTGATCAAATAGATGAGTACGTTAATACGCATACGCAAGAAATTGCAGAAGAACTCGCTGATGTTCTCTACTGGGTCATACTTATGAGCAGTGATTTAAATATAGATATTCTTGATGCACTAGAGCAGAAGATTGAAAAAAACAATCGCAAGTATCCTGTTGAAAAATCTAAAGGCGTAAGTACTAAATATACAAAACTCTAGCATGTCCCGACTAAAACTTTTCCCCTTTGATAAACGTGGACTAGATTTGCTTGAAAAGGATCACTTTGGTCATAACTGGCCTGTGGTTTACCTACTCGCAGGTAAGAAAGAAATGTATGTGGGTGAAACAATTGATGCTGTACAACGTAGCAAAAGTCATCTAGCAAATCTAGAACGACAACGCTTAAATAAGCTTTACCTAGTTTGTGATGAAGAATTTCATAAATCAGCTGCTCTTGATGTTGAATCAAGTCTGATTGAGTACATCTCTGCAGATGGTAAATATGTCCTGCAAAATGGAAACAAGGGTTTACGGAATCATGACTACTTTGATCGACAAAGATACAAAGCAAAATTCGAGCTTCTGTGGGATGAATTGCGTGCAGAAGGGCTAGCAATTCAAACTTTACCGACACTCAGAAACAGTGATCTATTTAAATACTCTCCATATAAAGCACTAACCATAGAGCAATACGAAGTTGCAGAAGCAGTAGTCAAAAAACTTCAGAATCAGGCTCAATACAAAAGTATTATCTTAGGCAAACCCGGAACAGGCAAAACAATTTTAGCGGTCTATTTGGCAAAATATCTGCTCAGCGAATTACCAGATAGTCAAAACTTACAGGTTGGATTAGTCGTACCTATGGTTTCACTCAGAAAAACACTCAAAAAAGTCTTCAAATTTGCTGCAGGTTTGCATCCAAAGATGGTGATTGGGCCAGCAGATGTCGTCAAATCTAAGTATGATATTTTAATCGTCGATGAAGCTCATAGACTAAAGCAACGACGAAATATTACTAATTTCGCTTCCTTCGATAACACAAACAAAAAACTTGGATTAAAGTCTCATAATGACGAACTAGATTGGATTCTTCATTCAGCTAGGAAAGTGGTATTAATGTATGATCCCCAGCAAAGTGTTCGTCCGTCAGATATTGCCCCAACTAGATTAGAATCTATTAATGCTGAAACCTACACTTTGCAAACACAAATGAGAGTTGAAGGTGGTGATGAGTATATTGAGTCTGTTCGAAACTTTTTTGAAGGTTCTAACAAGATGAAGTTCTCAATTAGCGGTCAGTATGATCTGAGAATTTACAAGCACATTAAAGCCTTTATCAACGACATTAAAATCCGAGATCGTGAAATAGGTTTATCTCGTATGGTTGCTGGGTATGCATGGGATTGGGTAACCCGAAAGTATCCTGACTTGTTTGATATCCATATAGAAGACAGCAAACTACGTTGGAATAGCGTAGCCCATGATTGGGTGAATTCAAAAAATGCGATAAATGAAGTTGGGTGCATTCATACAGTTCAAGGCTACGATCTTAATTATGTTGGCGTCATAATTGGACCTGAATTGAAATACAATTCTGAAACTAGGCAACTATTTATTGATCCTAAGGCCTACAAGGATGCAAATGGATACAGAGGTGTTAGCGATTTGAATGAGCTCAAACAGTACATTCTTAATATCTACAAAACCTTACTCACTCGAGGGATTAAAGGTACGTACTTATACGTTGTTGATGAGGAATTGAGGAAGCACCTTGCACAGTTCTTTGCATTGAAGTTTTTCGATGAAGCCTAGGTTAACAATAAAGCAAATTTGTAATCTACTCCACTTCTTCCCCATCTTCTGAGAGGTCCCTGAGTAGATCCGATGTCAAACCTGAATACTTTCCTTGCATGCGCTCACGAGTGAGGCGCAGCTTCATTTCCTCAATGTCATCTTCTGTGCTTTGATGATTTCTCATTTCAAAGTACGTGATAAATTCACGAATGCCCCTTTCATTATGCACGAGAAAGTTTTCCAAGGCCTCAGATTCATCTGGTGGGAGCTCTTGTCTCAACACATCATAGGAGGCAAAACGTCGGCAAAGTGTCAGAAGGGAGTCGAAGTGCCCCTGGAGCTGCTCTTCTAGTGTAACTACAGGATTGTCCGTTGTCTCATTCAGGTTTTTCATATGAAGCCATGGTGATGAATTACTCTAGTATTATAGCAGAGATATCGAAAATTTTGATTTAGAGAAATATGGAGACGTATGTAATAACCATTGGAGTTTCACCCACTTCACGATGGCTTCGCTGCGTCGCTGACCGCTCCGCACTCAGCTCATCTGCGGCGGAGCCCCGAAGGTTCATTCCGGAAGGCATTACAGCCTTCCTCCATTCACTGGTTTCGAATCCTCACCTCTTACGATGGCTAACGTTGAAATACACCAGCGAGAGATGGACAGTTACTTCTACTATATACTGGCGGAGAGGAGAGGATTCGAACCTCCGAGAGCCTTTCGGCCCTACTCGCTTTCCAAGCGAGCGCACTAGGCCACTATGCGACCTCTCCAAGTGTCTTTCGACCTGGAGAGTATACGCATAGAAAAATGGTGTATCAACCCTTTTTTGTGAGATTACATCTCCATCACTGGCATAATCTCCACGTAGGTGCCAGGTGTCGCAAGATGCGGGTTGGAAGCGAGAATCTTGGTAACATCCTCGGCGGTGTCCGCACGCATGACACAGTATCCACAAATCTCATTCGCCGTCTGCGACGCACCGGAGGCAGTAAGACGGAGATTTTTACCCACTGGCGCACCAGGCTGCACCAAAGCTGCAGCATTGTTCTTCTGCCATTCCATCCAGTCATTCATACCCGCCTTTGCATCTGCCTCACTCATGGATGACCAATGCGCGAAGGTTTCCTCTGTTGCCGCATAGAGAACAAGAAAGTTTTTCATAGAAGTGCATAAGAAATATGCACTTACTCTATCAGTCCTCGCATTTTCATTGCAAGACCTTTAGGCGTCGTGTGGTTTTTTTGCCGTCGTCACCAGATTACCTGTCGAAAGAGCATGGTGCTGAATATCTTCGAAGCCTGCATAGAGCAAAAGCTCCGTGAGCTCCTCTGCAGAGAGTTGATAATAGTACCGGTCTCCGCCGGATTTACCGCCAAAATGGACTTTCCAGATACCCTCACCTAGGTCGGTCTTCGTACGTAATGCATCGGAAACCTGCCAGTTACTCATGTAGAGAACCCCACCGGGAGCCAGCATCCACGAAACAAGCTCAAGTACCGTTTCGCGGTCTTCGCGCGATAGAAGATGGTGAAAGGAAGCAGCCATCGTCACCACATCGTAGGCTTCCTCCTGCGGATCGATCTCTTGCATGGGGGCTTCAACAAGCTCTATACGAGAAGAGGATACCTTCAAGCGTTGTAGCCAGCGGGCAAGCCAGGAAAGTCGTGGAAGAATTGGCCCACTTTGCAACGATATGCCTTGAGAGGGGAAGAATTTCTCCATCCACCCTTGCACTTCACGCAGCATGGCCTGACTATAATCAACCCCAACATAGTGCACAAAGTGCACCTTTTCTTCAACCAAAAACTGCAGCACACGCCCCGTGCCGCACCCTAAATCACAAAGACGCAGCCCGCGTTTCTCCGGAAGAACCTTCAGCAGATACTGTAACTCCTCGCGCCATGCTCCTTTCCCGCATCGCGTATGCCCGTAGGTGTGGGCCACCGCGTTGTAGGTTTGCTTTGTCACCATGCTGTATGCATCTTGTCCATTGCACTTGGCGTTTTTGCCCATATAATCGTCGTAGATTGTCAAAACCCCCATGTTGTACGCCCTCTTATTTAGTGCAGGCGCTGCCCTCAGCCTACTGTTCCTGAGTATAATTCTCAAGGTTTTTCCGCGTTTTGGCCTCATGGATCGCCCGGAAAAATATGGACTCACGCGTGCGGCCGTTCCCTACCCGGCTGGTGTTGCTATCTGGCTGGCCTTCGCCCTCCTTGCACTCCCCTGGGTACTCTGGTCTGAACCCCTCTACCTGAAGGAAATTCTTGGTGTGATTCTGGGCGGCACCATCCTCTGCGGTGTTTCCGCCTACGACGACCGTTTTCACGTCTCTCCATGGATTCGACTCTCCATTCAAATTCTCGTCGGCGTTCTTGTTGTTGCCAGCGGCATTGGCATTGAAACCATCACGAGCCCCTTTGGCGGCGTCCTTGATCTGCAGCTGTGGCAGATTCCTCTCACAATCCAGGGAGTGACGTATCATCTCACACCCCTTGCGGATCTCTTCACCATTCTCTGGCTCTGTTTCGTCATCAACGCCATTAATTTTCACGACGGTATTCCGGGCCTGGTCACCGGTGTCGGGTCCATTGCCGCCCTCACTCTCTTTCTCCTTTCCTTGTTTCTTATTGACTCACCGCTCACAACAGCCCTGGAAAAAGCCGATGCGCAAACCATCGCCGGTCTGGCCGCCGGACTTTTCGGTATTCTGCTCGTAGCAAACCGTTTTGATTTTCTCCCCTCTAAAGTCATTATCGGTGATGCAGGTGCAATGAGTATCGGGTATATCATCGCTATACTCGCTATTTTTGCGGGTGGTAAGGTCGCGACCTCCATTATTGTTCTTGCTCTTCCCCTTCTCGACATGGTGTGGGTTGCACTCCGCCGCATCTCGCAAGGGCGCTCGCCCATCAGTGCAGACCACAATCATTACCATCACAAGCTTCTTCGCCTTGGTCTCTCAGAGAAACAAACCTGCCTCCTCATCTACAGTGTCACGGCGATCTTGGGAGCCACGTCGCTCTTTTTGCTCTTTTCCTTCCGGTCAACGGGCAAATACATTGCGCTCGGGCTTGTACTCCTCCTTATCTTTGGCACCAGTATGGCACTGATTCGTAAGGAAACGAAGGAAGCACGAGGATTCTAAGCACAAAAAAAACCGCCGAAGCGGTTTTCCTTATGGCAAGGACCATTAGAAGTCTCTCGCGTAATTATAGTCGAGAGATGTATTTGAGCTGCTACCCTGCAGTGGATCACCGCCGCTTTGCAGAAGATTATTTGTTTGGGTCCCGGAAAGGCGCTCAATGGCCCCACGAATATTGGCGATGATCTCATTGGAATTAAGAAGCGTTCCAATAATGTCGAGTCCGAAGAAACGACCAACAATACTAATGGCCGTCACTGCTAAAATGGTAACAATGAGCCCAAGAATTGCGTGACGAATGGTTCCAGTTGCCGCCTTTACCTTTGCCTCATCACCTCCAGAGAAGATAAATCGGAAGCCTCCATAGAAAACAAACACCACAGAGAGCAAAAACGCAGCCAAAATTGCGTAGGCAATGACTTTGTAGATGAGTTCGAGGGGAGATGCCTGAGAGACAAGTCCTAGCTGTGCAATGATTGGGTGGAACATAAGACGTGGTTTGGAAAATTCTAAACAGTATACAGGGTTTACTCCTCTTTTTCAATAACCTTAATACTACAGCGCTCCCCGTGCTTCGCTGCAACAACTTTGAGAAGGGTTTTTATTGCCTCCACATGACGGCCATTTTTTCCAATAATTTTCCCCATATCCGGTCGAGGAACATGCACCTTCAGGAGCACACCAAGGTCATCCGTCACACGTTCTATCGTAAAGCCCTCAGCGTCATCGACAAGCTGCTCTAGGATATACCGTATAAATGCCTCTTCATGCGTGTGCTCCTCCATACATATGGTGTTTAAGGAATTGGTGCAGCATTACCAGCTACTTACGCAGCAGCTTCTTCAGTCTTTTTTGTGAAGGTCACATGCTTGATGAATTTCTCCATGCCCTCCATCCCATTATTTTTGAGAAGACGAGCAACAGTCTGCGAAGGTGCAGCACCGTTGGAAATCCAGTGAGCGATGCGCTCCTTATTCAAAACGATATCTTTCTTGATAGGATTGTACGTTCCAAGAAGCTCAAGAAACTTGCCTTTAACAGGACGGCTATGTTCAGCAACAACGACACGGAAATGAGAGTTATTGCGCTTTCCTACGCGGGTGAGACGAATACGTAACACGGTGTTGGTAAATTATGAAATGAAATTATTCTGCAGCTGCTTCAGGAGCCTTCTGTGCACTTGCCTCAGGCATAGCAACTTCAGCTGGCGCTTCCTCTTCCTTCTCTTCCGTCGCAGCCTGTACAGTGACGATCATGGACGCCATGTCGCTTTGTACTTCGAGCCCCTTAGGAATCGTTATATCCTCAAGGTGAATAGAATCACCAATGTTTTCCAGCTTCGAAAGGTCGATAATAATGGAGTGCACGAGATCTCCAGGGAGACAGCGTACTTCCACCTCGTCCATGTTGGTCACCAAAATACCACCAAAGTTCTTCACTGCGTTAGACTCGCCCGTAAATTCAAATGGAATTTCTGTTATGAGCTTCTCCGTCATCTGGACAGCGAGAAAATCAACGTGCTGAAAGGTGTCATATACGGGATCCTTTTGAATATCCTGCACAAGCACTTTGTGCTTCTTACCACCAGGAACCTCTAAATCAATAATCGTGTTACTTCCCGCATCCTTAAATACCTTACGGAAGGCTTCGTGGTCGAGGGTGAGAGAAATATTCTCAATACCGTGACCATACATAATGGAAGGGATTTTCTTTTGTTTGCGAAGATCTTTAGGATGCACTGCGATATCGCGTGCTTCGCTCGACAGGGTAATGTTAGCCATACGTCAAAAACGACAAGTGAAGAATAAGAGTTGAGAGGTGGTCTGAAATATCAGCGTAAACATTACGCGAAGTTGGAACAAATGCAATAGATTTTCCTACCTGGCGAGCCACTCCACACCCATCTGACTTGCACCTTCACACAATTTCCCTAGAATGATGCGGCAATCGACACCGCTTCTTCTCAGGACGTGTCGTCCATCTTACTTCACAACACAAGGAATGCTATGTTTAATCAGATGAAAGACCTCCTCAAAATGCAGCAGGAAGCAAAAAAAATGCAGAAAAAGCTGAAAAGTATCCATATAGAAGCAGAAGAAGGTGGGGTGACCATAACTATGGATGCATCCATGGAGCTTGTGGATATCCAGTTTTCCGATGAGGCCTGGGCAAAAGGGAAAGGGCACGTGCGCACCTCAATTATGGAAGGGATGAAAAAAGCAACGAAAAAAGCCCAGGAGGTAGCGGCAACAAACATGAAGGACATTATGGGTTCCATGGGACTTCCTGACATGCCAGGCGCATAATCACTTTTTTGCCGACATGCGACATTCTCGATCTCGATCGTTCAAGACCCTCATTCCGTTACTCTTGCTGGTTCTCGTTGTCAGTACCCTGGCAGGATTTTTCTGGTATCAGGAAATGCGGTATGGAAGTCTCATTCAGGAAAAAATGCCCGGGGGGTCCACCCCCTTTATTATTGATGTTGAAAAAGGCTCTTCTATCGGTCAGGTTGCCAAACAGCTGGAGGAAAAAAAACTTATACCTGCCATCGATGCCTTTCTTCGCTATGCGCGGGAGCATGGTGACGACCAAAAAATCCAGGCAGGAACCTTTTCCGTCACGGGTGGCCTCACCATTCCAGAAGTACTGGATATTATGACCGGGCGAACAAAACCCACACGGTCCCGGGTGGTGATTCGTGAAGGGCTCACGATCCGCGAGATTGCCGCCCAACTCACGAAGGAGGGCTTAATTTCTGCACCGGAGGACATGTACACCTGTATTGAAAGCAGTTGTGACTTTTCGGCCTTCACCTTTCTGCCTCCGAAAAAAAATGCTCAGTACGCATTCCCCTATAGTTATATGGAAGGGTATCTTTTCCCGGATACCTATTTTATCGAAATAGATACCTTTACTATAGAAGGTTTTCTCACGCAGATGCTCAAGAATTTTGACACGAAGGTGGTGAAGGGCATGAAAAAAGAGATTGCAGCTTCGTCCTACACCCTGGAGGATCTGGTCATCATGGGATCCATTGTCGAAAAGGAATCCCGCCCGCGAGACGACCAAAGTATTGTTGCCGGCATTTTATGGAAGCGTTATGAAAACGGCGTGCAACTTGCGGCAGATGCAACCAATCGCTATATCAAGGAAAATCCTCTGGATCCTATCTATCAGGTGGAGCTCGTGAGTTCGAACCCCTATAACGGACGAAAAGTGAAGGGCCTGCCACCAAGCGCCATCAGTAACCCCGGATTAGCAAGCATGAAGGCGGCCATACAGCCAACTGCGTCTGACTGGTGGTACTACCTACATGATAACAATGGTGTGATACGCTTTGCTCGTACGGAAAATGAGCATGAGCGAAATAAATCTCTCTATCTGCGATAATTATGGCAAAGCCCACCTGGACTCTTTCACGCTCCTTTGTACTGAAGGGCGTCCTCGCACTGCTCCTTGCTCTGGTCACCGGAGGAATACTCTACGGCTTCGTCGCCCTGGGTGAACTGCGCGTTGTGCTGCCAAAGGTAGCCGAGATGACCGGCCTCTTCCGTGGTGAAAAACGTTACCTGCTGCTTCTGCAGAACAATGCAGAACTGCGTCCAACGGGCGGCTTTATTACAGCCTATGGTGAGCTCACCTTTACCTGGGGCGTTCCAACGGGACTCTCCATTGCAGACGTCTACAGCCTCAAAGGGCACGATGATGAAAAAATGGAAGAAGCCCCTTACCCTATGGGAGATATGCTGAAGGGCCCTAACTACAAAGGGTACAGTTTTCATGATGCAAACTGGCATGCAGATGTGCCAACTTCCGCAGCGGACATTCTCCGATTTTATGATGCGGAATTTCCAGGACGGCGCATCGACGGCGTTGTCTTTGTGAATTATGCCGTTGTTGAGCACCTGGTCAAACTGGTTGGAGCGCTGCCGTATCAGGGAAAAATCCTCTCGTCTGAAGAACTCTTTCACACCATTGAATTTGAGCAGAATAACATTGATCGACATAATGTCGCGGACCTGGAGAATCGAAAAAGCATTCTTGCCACGTTGATGCCGGAACTTTCCCGTGCACTGCTGCGCGACCCCGGCAAGTTTCCCGCTATCTCAGCACTTCTGACCCAGGAACTCCAGAACAAAAATATTGCTCTTTGGATGGCCGACAAAGATCTTCAGCAGTATTTTTCTGATTTAGGGTGGACCAACCTTTTCCCTTCTCCTGCCCTGGGACAGGATCTGGTTGCCGTAGTCTTTGCCAATCTCGGCGGGATGAAATCTGACCGGTACATCGAAAAAGAGATCGCGCATGATGTGGAACTTCAGCGCACAAACGACAGCACTAATGCTCTTCGCCTTGTGGTCACGGATACAGTAACCTTGCGACACCTGGGTGATTATAATGCCCCCTTAAGTCATGTCTACCGTGGGTTTGCTCGTTCCTATATTCCCAAGGAAGCAAAACTCATCGATGTGGATCCCGCCGCCTTTGATATCTATGAGGAAATGGGCTATATGGTGGTCGGTAAAAAGCTCACGGTGGAGCCGAAGAAAGCAACGAGCTATAGCTATGCCTACGAGTTACCAGCTTCATTCCTCATGAACGACACCTGGAGAACCTACCTCTACAAACAAAGCGGTGAAGAGCACCTGACCACGCGAACGTCGCTCCGTGTTCCTCAAGATCAATTGATCACGAGTAGCATGATGGATGTGCGCGAAAATGTTGCCACCTTTGTCGGCCGTAATCTACCGGGTGACCTGACCTTCACGGCACATATCGGAAAAGATACAACACCACCGCGTGTTTCTTTTCAGGAATTTGTGGATTACAACCGTATCACGGTGCAGTTTAATGAACCTGTGCTGAAGGTCGATTGCGAAGATATGGAAAACTACAGTGTATTGGATACGAATACAAAGGTGCCGGATATCACTAATGTGCCCACCATTCTCAAGGTGACTTGTAAAGACCGTGAGGCAACTATACAAACCCGTAATATCCGCTCTCAGTATGGTGAGCATTTTGAACTACGCCTCCGCAATATTCGTGACTGGTCCAATAACATCATATCTCCAAATCCACGAACCATTACCATCGTTCAGCGCTTTGATCAGGATAAACCTGCCGAAGCGACTCCTCCTTCCAATAACTAAAACATGCTTTGCCGTCGTGGGCCCGCATGATACAATCCACGTGGTTTTTCTCTCACCACTATGCACATTAAACATACACTTCTCGCTGGCTTCGTCCTCTGTGCCTACCTCGTCACCTCTACCGCTGTTTTTGCGCAAAGCACAACGGATTCTTTGGTCGATGAAATTAAAAAGAAACAGGAAGCCATTACCAAAAGCTTAAACGCAAAAACCTCTGAGTCGGAGGCCGCCCTTGGCGCACAAAAACAGCAACTTTCGGCACGCCAGCAGGAGCTGAAACAAGTGGAAGAACAAATTTCGAGTTATGAAAAAGAACTCGAGGGGCTGCACGATCAAATCAGTACCCTCACGAATCAGCTCGCCCTCATTGAAAACGCCATCGTCATCACCCAGCTCAAAATTCGTGCTGTACTCATTCAAATTGCCGAAAAGGAACAGGACATTGTGGAGAACACAGAAAATGTTGATGTAGCGCAGGTAGCGGTCGAGAACCAAAAAGATATTTTGCGCACCTTCATGAGCCTGCTCTTTAAACAGGATATGTTGTATTTCTCCAAGGATGAGGCACTCAGTGGAGATGCATCCTTGTATTTAGGTTCTTCCTCCATAACGACGGTGCTCACGCGAAAGCGCTATCTGGAAACACTGCAGCGCGCTGGAACCCACATGCTGGAAGACTTTAAAGATATCGGTACCCTTCTTTCTGTGCAGCGTACGCAACTGGCAAATGACCAGAAGAAACTGGTCAGTCTCAAAGATCAGCTCGCCTACGAAGAACGGCATCTCGATGAACAGAAGCAAACCAAGTCGTATTTGCTCACAGAGACGCAGGGTAAGGAGGAAAACTACCAGAACCTTCTGGAGGAAAGTCGACGTGAACAGGATAATATCACCCTCGAGGTGGAGCAAATGCAGACCAATATTAAAGATATTGAGGCGAGAATCCGTGCATATCAGGTCACAAGTCTTGGTAGTTCCTCTTTGAGCGCGGCGGAAATTGAGCAGCGCAAGAAGGTGCTTGAAAGCTTGGGTACAACAGCAGATGGAAAGCTCGGTCTTTCTTGGCCTGTGGAACCCAAACGAGGTCTTTCCGCCTATTTTCAAGACCCAACGTACCAAAGCGTCTTCGGTGTTGCCCACAGCGCCATCGATATACCAACCCCTCAGGGGACGGAAATTAAAGCGCCCGCAGATGGTTACGTCACGAAGGTAAAAGATGCAGGCATGGGCTATAGCTATATCATTGTTGCCCATACGGGTGGCGTTATGACTCTCTATGGCCACGTCTCTGAGATCTGGGTGAAAGCAGGTGATTACGTTGCGCGAGGTCAGGGTATCGGGAAATCCGGTGCTCAACCTGGTACGAAGGGGGCAGGTTGGATGACCACAGGAGCCCACTTGCACTTTGAAGTCTTCCAGGATGGTAAGCATGTCAATCCCCTGCTCTACCTCGACAATTCTGTTCTTCCCAAAAAATAACCACTTCCCGCCGTGTTCTCAAAAAAACATAGTATCGACTGGTTTCTTGTCATCAGCATTGCGCTCGTGCTCGTGTTTGGGCTGATTATGATCAATAGTGTGAGTGTCTACGATTACCTGCTCACTCTGAGCGATCCACGCGATTACGACATCAACTATTTTGCACTCAAGCAAATGATCCTGGTGGGCATTTCTGTCCTCCTGTTTATCGGCGTTGCCAATATTCACTATCGTTTCTGGCGCAGTATATCTCTCCCTATGTACATTTTGGGGCTCACCCTACTGCTTCTCTTGTTTCACCCCATGTTTGGCCGCACGCTTAACGGTGCAACGGGTTGGCTCTACTTAGGAAGCCTGCCGTCTATTCAGCCCATCGAGTTTGCGAAACTTGCTATGATTTTGTATCTCGCACGATGGCTGGAACCCAAGGTGGATGAACTGAAAGAATTTGATACGGGATTTTTTCCCTTCATGGTCATCGTCAGTGCCATGGGGCTCCCGATTCTTCTGCAGCCGGACTTTGGCGGCCTTCTGGTGCTCATCCCGGTCTGTATCCTCATGTTTTACGTCGCAGGAGGAAAAATGAAGCACCTGATGTATCTGGTTGCGGCAGGCCTTGTCGTCTTTATTATTGCCTTTACGTCGTTTAATCACGTCCGGAGTCGTGTTTATGATTTCTTCGACTCCAGTATCGACCCCTCCAAAAAAAATGTGGGGTGGCAAATTCAACAAAGTCTCATTGCCGTTGGCTCGGGTGGGTTCATGGGGAAGGGCATCAACAAATCGATTCAAAAGTGGGGGTATCTCCCGGAAGTGCAAAATGATATGATTTTCGCAGCCATTGGCGAAGAAACGGGCTTTCGAGGTTCCGTGGCCCTGGTGTTACTGTACTTGTTCATGGCATGGCGTGGGTTTACCATTTCCATGCATGCTCCGGATAAATTTGCGAAATACGCTGCCTTCGGCATTTCCTTTTGGATTGTCTGGCAGGCCTTTGTGAACATTGGTGTGGTGATTAAAATTATTCCTCTCACCGGTATCACGCTCCCCTTTATCTCCGCAGGAGGCTCTTCCCTGGTGACGCTGCTCACAGCCATGGGGATTCTTGTAAATATATCAGCTTATACGACGGTTTCTCATGACTATTTTATTAGCCGGCGGCGGGTCGGGCGGTCACATCCTGCCAAACATAGCGCT
>PFFG01000007.1:61328-156051 GCA_002783265.1 Candidatus Gracilibacteria bacterium CG17_big_fil_post_rev_8_21_14_2_50_48_13
AATTCTCGCGCGTTCGCCACAAACACAAGTGGTGTATATAGGCGAGGCTGGTGGCATGGAAGAGGCAATGGCGAAGGACGCAGGGCTTCCTTTTTTTGGTATCTGGGCTGGAAAATTCCGCCGGTATCTGAGCCTTCGCAACGGTATAGACTGGCTGAAAATTCCCGTCGGTATCCTTATGGCCATTATGTATATGCTCCAGATACGCCCACGCGTACTCTTTTCCAAGGGTGGTTACGTCAGCGTTCCCGTTGTGCTTGCTGCCTGGCTCCTTCGCGTACCCGTCGTCATTCATGAGTCGGATGTGCGGCCTGGTCTTGCAACACGGATCTGTAGTCGATTTGCTACAACTATTTGTGTTTCCTGGGAAGCAACTCGGCAGTATTTTCCCCATCATGCGGATGTGCGCGTCACAGGCGTCCCCATACGTGCGGAGCTGCTTCTAGGAGATCGCACGCAAGGTCGTGCGCATCTGGGCATTACTAACGACCTTCCGCTACTTATGGTTATGGGGGGGAGTCTTGGAGCCGCAGATATCAATACTTTTCTCTGGGAAAGTCTTCCTCTGCTCCTCAAGGAGTGGAATGTCTATCATCTGACGGGTACAGGAAAAAATGCATCTCCCGCACCCATGCAGGAGACCAAAGGCATGTACATCGCACAGGAATTCAGTGATGCTGCCTTTGCAGACTGTCTTGCTGCTGCGGATGTTATTTTCTCGCGCGCAGGTACCACAGCCCTTGCCGAGTTTGCAGCGCTTGGCAAACGCCTCATCTTGTGCCCCTTGCCTGCCGACCGCTCACGAGGAGATCAAATTGACAACGCAGCAGCCTACAAGGCAATGTACCCCGCCTCTACCATTGTCCATCCTCAGCAAACACTGAATACTAAACTCCTCCTGGAGTCACTGAGACAGCTACGTGCAGTTGCTGAGCCACCTCGCAAAAAAGAAGAGGCGACCCAGTTGGTCGCCTCCTTCTTGTTTGAGGGAACCTATGCAGCAAAGTCATCAAAATAAAAGTCCTGCTGCATCTGTGATTGATTTCGTCGATTATTGACTGTGTTTTTATTATTACCATTCTTGTAGTTGGTAACATCCCACACAAGATAGTCCGCACGCTTATCCTTAAATCGGTCCTTAAATTCCGGGTCAGTATTATCGACAAAGGTCAATTCCTGACCTGCCGCTTTCGCACACTCCTGGACACTCAAACCAACGCTTTTTAACTTGTTGTAGTAAGCTTTCATAAAGCCGTTTCTTCGCTGTGACGCTTCAAGAGGATAGTCTGTAATTATTCCCTCATTTTGGGTACTGTAGCTACCACCACTTTCCATGGTGTCCTTAAAGGAAAATTTTACATAGACCTTGTCATAAATCATGCGTCGCATGCGATTGAGAAAGGCCTCCATGTCATGACGAAGATGGGGCGGCGTGTTTTTCTCCATTTTCTCCAGAGATGCCACAAGAGATTCAATGTAATTTCTCGAATGGCCATTATCAAGACCTGAACCAGATAAATGTCGAGTGATCATGTTTTCGATCACATACTCATTGGTATAGAGCAAAGGCGATCGGCTCCACATTTTTGCATCATGATCCGAGAGGTGCAACGCTGGGGGGTTAATATTGAGCTTTTGGAGACATGTAATGTAATTTGAATCAATCAAAGAACTTTCTGCACCTTGTTTACTTGCTTCTGCATAGTTTTCCAAAAATTGATAATTCCCGTCCAACGTAAAGGCCTCATGAATCTTTGATTTTGATCCATCAGGAGCGAGCAGCTGAATTGTGCCCTCTGCATTTTCATCCAGTTTATACTTGTAGAAGTTGGGATCCACCTGTGTTAAGAAGCGTTCAAGATTCCGTACATTTGGTTCACCCTTCAAGAGGAAGAAATACAGTTCTGGCGAGGAAGGAAACACTGATCCAGCGATATCCTTTAACTCCTCATAAGGAATGTGTGGAGGAAGTCCATGTTTATCTCCATATTTTGTAATCTCAATATAGAGAAAGAGGAACATGTTGAAGAGTACGTCAGACCCCACATCTTTCTGAACGAGTTTTGCAAAGGTTGCTTCAATACCTGCCCAGTTTCTATCTTTGAGTTCCTGCACCAGTTGTTCGCGAATTTGCCCTCCAGACTGCTTGAGCTTAAGTTCCGCTTCTTTCTTTCCTTTGGCGACACTCTTACCCTTCTCATAAGCCGCATCGACCTGCTGCGCAAAGGTATCTCCATAGAGGTTAATACGCGCACGGGCAATACCTGAAATTTGATGCACCTCCGCAAGACCGTCAGACTTTCCTTTATTTTTAATGGCAAACTTGTAGCCACGTTCATTTTCCGCAGCACTGCCCTTAATTTTTGAAAGCCAGAATTGATCTCCTCGCTGGTTTGCAAGGGACTCAAAGGGATACAAATTCCCAAAATGCTCGAGAACAAAAATAAGGAGTGCCTTGAACTCTGCACGCTTCACAAAAATTGGTTCTTGTCCCATCATGTCTGTCAGTGCGTTTCCAGAGGTCACCTGATTAATATTGATGTTCTTAAAGCGCTGCATCTCCTCGCGTATCTTCTCTTCCATCTGGTCAGACTGGAGATTTTCCAGTTTCGCCTTATAGCTCTTTGCTATCTCGTTCTCCATACTCTCCATCTCATTTTGCTGTTTCGACCACAGTGATGCGTTGTTGAAGACCTGCTTCCCATCGTGCTTGTAAAAATAGAGCGCCTCGAGGGTCTTACGCATTTTCCCCCATTTCTCAATTTCTTCCTTTTTATGAGTGAATATGCCCTTACCTACGGCAAACATGGTCATAAGAGAAATACGTGGGTGTCCACCTTCATCGGCACCACCCTTCACTGAGTCAACATCGTAGCTCTGGGCAGAAAGGGAATCACGCTTAATGTACATCTCTGTAAACGACATGAACCGTACATTCCTCTTGTCTGCAAATAGTCGAAGACCCCCTTTTTTCTTTGGGTTTTTATCAGCTGTCTTCTCCACTTCAAGTATAACACCGTGCTGGCGGTCTGCGCCCTTCCCTATCGATGCATGTTTTAGAACTTTACCAAGGGGTTTACCTCCTTCCTGAAGTAAAGATCCCTTCTCAAGATTACCACTATGCACTGGGGCCTTCGCCTCATCCAGGTCTTTCAGTTTGCGAATAGGCGTTTTCTGGTTGTCGTGCTTCCAGGTCATTTTAACTGCTTTTGCCTCACCCGCAGCCGTATTAATGATGTGGTAGATAAACTGCTCGAGAGAAACGCGCTCACTGGCCCCCACAAAAGAAATTCCCGCAGTAGAAACAGTGGAAATGGCAAGCAGTTCCGTTTGTTCCTGTTCCTTCATCTCACCCTTTTTT
This sequence comes from Candidatus Gracilibacteria bacterium CG17_big_fil_post_rev_8_21_14_2_50_48_13, assembly GCA_002783265.1. Classification (GTDB taxonomy): domain Bacteria; phylum Patescibacteriota; class Gracilibacteria; order 1-14-2-50-48-13; family 1-14-2-50-48-13; genus 1-14-2-50-48-13. The sequence continues at coordinate 64,690 of PFFG01000007.1, forward strand.
CCCGTTGGATCAGGTACGGGTACCTTTGCATACATTTCATACCAGACATCTTTTCCAAGACGGTGGTCGATGGGCGGGAGATTATTCACCCGTGCGGCAAGTGCATACATGTCATTAAGTTGCTTTTGCGCATCGGCAACGCTATGAAAGCGGAGCGTTTTTCCAGCAAGTCGTTCCAGAAAATCATGGAGTTGCTCTTTGGGCCCATTTTCCAGGCGCTTTTCGAGTAACTGTTCCTCCGTCTTTTGGTCGTTTTTATGATCAATGCTGGCAATTTCCTCAGGTGAGAGTGGTGTTTGATGGTCAAGTTCAAAGCGGGCTCGCGCTTCAGCTGTTTCAATAATGCCGCGACGTGCGAGGCGGCGCGCATGCTCGGCAAGATCAGCGGAAAAAGACAGCGTTGGGTCTGTCAGACTTTGAAAATGGTTGATATCTTCCAGGGCAAAATGACCAGCCGTCAGCTGCTCTCGAAGTTTTTTGAGTGCAGCGATTTTGTCCTGATGCGGGTTAGTCGTTGGCGTCCCTGCTTGCGCTGCTGCGTTTGCAGCATTTCCTGCCTGACTTTCAAGATCCTGAATCAGCTCATCGATCCGTGTGCGAATAGCAGACAGTTGCCAGTCTCCTGTAGGCACGGCCGTTGCGTCATAATCCGCCTGAGCGCCTTCCAGTTCATGAAGACTCCGTTTAGCAGGTAAATGTTTCCACGAGAGATTCTCCGAGGTGAATTCTTGCATGGTCTGCAAATTCAGTGGCAGTCCATCCTGCGAAAACGTACTGTAGGCATCTTTCAGGAAGACATATTCCTGCGCGAACAGAGTCAAGTTCTGCAGCAGTTCATCCGTGTCCGCATCACTGGTTTGCCATGGTTCTCCAAGAAAAATATTGAGTTTTTTCAGTTTGTTTCCATCGGACCACAAATACTTTGAGGCAGGTGGAGTGGGTGCTGGCCTTGAGCAGACATCACGATACACCGCAAGAGCATCATGCACTTCCACCTCAAATTCTCCCAACAGTACTTCACTGCGCACATGCTTCGTGAGCAATCGGCCACGCATACGCAAGTGTTTCAAAGATTCATTGAGATTATCCAGCACTTCCTGCTCATCAATGGCTACTTCCTCCACAAAGGTCTTCACCTTCTCAAAATCATCCAGAGAAAAATCAGCGGGCAGATTTGCTGCATCAACATCAAGTTTTTCGAGTTTTTCCAGTGCCTGAACAAGAACATCATGCTTACCTCCTCGGAGCACCTTCGATAACTTTTGTAAATTATCCTGATAGATAACCGCAATGCGTTTTTGCATTGCCAGATGGGGAACATCTATACCCGCTGATATGTCCATGACCGGCTTGAGTAGTGGGTCCTGCAGAGGAGACTGAAAGTCTTCCCTGACATTCAGTAAACGCACATACTTGCTTTTCAATTGCGCGAGACGTGTGCGAAGCGCTTTGTGGCGATAGCGGTCGTTGCCTGCAAGAATCGCACGAACATCCTGACCTAACTCTGTATCCACATTGGAAAAGGCATCTGAAGCATCGAGAGATTTCGCCTGCTTCATCTCCAGATAGTTTTTTATGTAGGCAACACGTGCCGCTCCATGGTTTGGATCCTGCATATACTGATGCAGTGCTTCCGCTGCTGTGCGAAGCTCGAGCGCATAAGCGAGCTTTTCCGGCGAAAGACCTAAAGCGGCATTTTTCGCATCCGCATCTGCTGTACCTGGCAGAGAAACATTTCGCGCATCTTCCGGCAGATATTTGAAGGGACCAAACAACTTTTCCTGAGACATTCCCAGGTGAGAGGAGACGGTCTGATGTTCGTTGGCCAGAAGATCAATATACTGGCGTATATACAGCTGATCCATGGCTCGATCATTCAGCTGATATTCTGAAACCGCATAGGGGCGCTTTTTTTTCTTTCGCTCCGCTCGTCCCTGCTCGTTCTGGTCAATCACATCAACTTCCACCGGTTCATCGCTGACCTGCTGAATGACCACAGGTTTATCGAGAACAAAGGGCAGGTCCAGTCCGGCACCTGTAAATACAGCCCGAATTACATTATTTGCATGGGCGTAGTTTTGAGCTCCACCTGCTCTCGCTAGCCGCTCAGCATGCAGTATCTCCAGAGCAGTAATCGCCTCCTGTTCATGCCCGCGCTGTACCTGAACACAATACAAGTTCTGCAGGAGGTACTCGCGCAGAAACTGCATGCGGCGCATATAGTCTCTCGCCGTTGCATTAGCAGGCGCTCGGTGAAAGACATACATTCGCAGGAGTTGGTCTATAGGTGTCGCTTCTGGAATTGTTGTGCCCGTCAATGCTTCAAGGAGTGGCTTGAGTGTTTCAGCAATACCTCTTGATATCTCCGCACGGGGGAACTCTGCATAATTTTCAAACAGCTGATCTTCTAAGGCGTCAAAATACAAACTGTCCTGCAAATCCAATCGATGCGGATTCAAACGTGCCGCTTCGAGGGCATCGTTGTTTAACTGGCCCGTAAGATTCGAGAGGAGATCTTGTGCCTCTGGACTCATATTCTCCTGCAGGGAATTGAGCGCATCCAAACGTCGCTGTGCTTCTGCCTGAGCAAGTTCTTCTGGTGTAGGTTGTTGCGGTTGATGGACAGTCATGAGAGGGGTTTATGACGTATGTTGTATATTAGTATTTTTTGTGCTTTAGTCAATTATTTTGACTTTTCATTAATATAATCCTGCAAAGACTTTTTAGCATTTGATTTGTATTCCCAATTCAGTATCTCAGTATATGTGTGACCAGTGATGCTGGATTGGAGAGCACTACGAATTTCGTTAGGAGCTAGACCAGTTCTTTTCGCATCAGCAATGAAGGAATCTATGGCCGTGACAATTTGTGTCGGAACGACCTTTGTCGCCCTAGCTGCAATTACTGCATTTTTATATCGAGTATCTCCGATATTCATGTACGGTGTCGTTCTCCCTTCAAGGTTAATTGCATTATTAGTACCTACTGTATACTTCGGCTTCGCAGTCGTTGGCGTCACGAAACTACCAAATTTGTCGTGGTAGCTCAGATAGCTTCCGTCCATATAGCGTCCATTTCTACGCGCATCAGCAGAATTGCGGAAACCTGTTAAGAAATCTCTGAATTTAGCATTATCATTTGTGGCCATGTCCGTAAAGTGCTTGTGCATCGCAAGAGCCTGCTGACCAGACACTTTGTATTTTCGTCCATTCGACTCAACCTCTATACCGTTTGAGAGGGTGTTCGCATTCACCAGACCCATGCCATCGGAACGAACAATATTGTCCATAATCTTATCGCGTACAGCTCGGCCTTCATAACTTTGTGCATTTTTCTGGAGGACATCAAAGGACTTTGTCGCATCATTGGTTGTGCTCTGAAGGCCATTTTGAATTTCCGAACGTCCAAGGTCGGAAAGTTTGGTGCTCGGATCCAAGCCCATGTTACGAATACCTTGCGCGACATTTTCACGACGCTGCGCTTCGATGTTTTCCATCATCTGATTAGGCGCACGTAAAAGCGTTGATGCAGAGACCTTGGCGCCATTTTGGCCGAAAGGAAGCACCTGAGCATCGAGTGGCGTTCGTGCAATGAATCCACCAACACGCTTCGCCCCACTTTCGAACTTCTCCAGCACGGTGGAGGCAAGCTTAATTGACTTAAAGCCAAACTTGAAGGCAGCAAACACTGCGATCCAAAGGGCCATAAGGGCAAAAATACCCATCATCGTTGAGAAGAGGTCGCCCACTCCACCTACAGGCTGTGCCGGGTCAAACCATACGGAAATACTTCCCATATTGAGTCGCCCGTTTGCAGTTCCATCTCGCGTCGCAAAAAGTGTGATGAGGTGCACCATCATGAAGCCAACAGAGAGCACAACACCCAGAATCGTTGGCATAAAGGCAAGCGCAATAAACTTCCCATATCCTCCAAGGACACCTTCTTTATCGACGTCATCTCCACGCCAAACTTTCAGTACATCTGTAAGTACCCACACGGGTGAAAGCATCATCATAAACCAAAGAAAGAAGGTTCGTGCAACCATAGCAACGAGCATCGCAATGGTAATGCCGAAGAACATGACGAGGAAGAAGGCGGAAATGAATAGACGCGTCGTAATATCTGCAAAGCCTTGAATATCCGTGAAGGACTTTTCATAACTTGGAATGCGGAGCAGATTGAAGGCGTAGACATACATGGCATTGCGTGCCGAGAAGGACATTTCCTCAAAGGTATGAATACAGTCGCTGTAGTACGGGTAGGCTGCATTTTCTGCCTTTTGTTTACGAACTTCCTCTGTTTGTTTTGCATACTCCTCCTGGGTAGGAGCTGTTATGGAGCTTTCTGTGGAACCTGCTGCCGTTGCGTTTGTGATCAGTATGCGTTTATAGTAATTCTGATCTGTCACAAACTTCCGATTTTCATTAATTTTCGGGTTCGCAATAAGGGTTGGCTCCGATGTATTTCCCGTATTGTTAAAGTTAAAGGCATAGTTTTTGTGGAGACACTCCATGGCGAAAATACTATCTTTGGAGATTTTCTGCGTGGAAGTGATTTTTGTTACCTCATCAGAAATTGCTTTTTGCTTTGCTAGATCAGGCCCGATAGGTTCATACCAGATGTACGGCGTCGTCGTGGGAGATGCACCATCTGTGACGTTGATTTTATTGTAGATATTCGCGCCAATAGTATTGGGCATCGAAAAAGCCATCGTTGTTGTGATATTCGCAAAGGAAAGAATCGTCCGGCAGAAGAAAAAGGAAAAATTCACCACCACAAGTGCCAAGGCAACCTTTGGAAGTACGCGTTTCACATCATACTGACCGTTGTCACCGAAGGGCACGATGTTGCGCGCTGCGACATACACAAGGTACAAAATAATCACAATGTTCACCATATTGCGGATGATCTGCCACAGCGTTTCAATGAGCACGTCTACATTGAAGACGCCTCCACTTACCCAGTCTCCACTCATAAATTTACCGATCATTCCGGCAATGGGTACCAGGAGCGAGTACAGCATTTTTAACACTATGCTCAGAATCACAATGAAGGTCGTGAGGGCCTGAGCCGTTTCCTGCGGAATCTTGTACTTATCGACCAGGAGGCGAATACTTTCTTCACAATTGAGCCGCGCCGTCGGGTTATCCGTAAACTTGGAACACACAGCTGTGTCTGCTTTGGAGTTATCGATGGCTGCCTTACAGTCTATTAAGGCCTGATCTGTTTTGCCTGCACACGTTTGATATTTTGTTTGCTCAGCTATTCGCGCGTCCACTTTTGCCATACATTCGTTTCTTTTCGCACTCGATGACGAGCCATTACACTCAGCATAAATTGGCGAGTCCATTGGCTGCTCAGCGGCAAATGCATAGCCTGCGCTAAATCCCAAAGCAAGCAGTCCTGCAAGAACAGCACCTACAATTCGCGTCTTCCACATGGCATGTCGTTGAGTTTGCATAGATTACAATTGAAGAAGACGAACAACTTTCTGTACCGGTGTTTCCTTCGCAGACAGATTCTCGCGCACGTGTTCCGAGAGAGCAGAACGAAGACCTTCGATGTCATCGGTCAGCTCCAAGAAGAGCTCTACACCAGTGGAGAATCGCGCATCATGCTGCAGCGTCACCTGCACATAGTCGGGAAACTGCGTGATGTAGAAATAGCCCAGTTCCGCATAAGGGTAAAATTTCCCCGCAAGCTGTAAACCATAGGTTGTGAGGGTCAGGGTAATCCGCCGTGAAGGGTCTGTGTGCCGCATCGTCATGGCATAGACCACAATCAAGGCGACAAAAGCCACAGCCATGGTGAGTGAATTTGCACCATCAAGACCAAAACCAAAGCCAAGGAGCACAAAAACCACCGCAAGCATCGTCCACATCCAGCGGCGACTGCGCGTGTACGGCGCACCTTCCATCACCGAGAACGTTCGAAGTACCTCACCCGCCTTAATCGACTGGGAGGAGAGACTTCGATCCTGTTGTTCACGACTTCGCGCTTCACTGACCGCATCAGAACTGGGGTTCTGCGACGGGGCTACCGGTGGTATCTGATTGCCAAACTCGTCCATGAGGTTGATTGTGTGGGTATAAATCTACCCAGTATACCTCATTTTGCATGAAAAAACAACGACTTCACTTGGCCTAGAGATATTTTTTGTAGTGCGAAACGGGCGATACGGAATTCCTTATGTCTTGTTCTCGCTTTACCTCATCCTCACGGCGCTTCTCAAGAATAGCGATACCGTCTGCAAACTTTAATCCCGCATCTGTTTCTGTAAGCTGCACAAGCGTGTTAAAGGCTAGTTCCAACTGTTTGAAGAACTCTTTTGCATCTTCATCAAATTCAGCGTACTCAGGCTTTTCACACAGTGCTCCGACAGCCTTCAAATACATTTCCTTCACAAATCCGAAGCTGAGTTTGGCGTTATCCTTCGTCGTCGTTACTCTAGAAAAAATCTCATAGGCGCTATTGTGCAACACCTCGGGAAGATCTTCCCATATATCATCCACACCGGAGACACGTATAAGCTCATCTACATTTGCCTTTTGCGCCAAGGCATTCAGAACTTTTGTGTGAGCATAGGGAACAACTGTGCCTTGATTCACCTCGAGCCATTTGGAGATATTACCTCCATCTCCATCAAGGCCGAGCATCCGACGCATATCCGCCTTTTCCTTCGCTTTACGCATTTTTTCCTGCGCTTCTGCGATGGGATCCCGCTTCTTTTCCTCCACAACATGACTGCCCTTTGCGTTGGGGTTCACTTGATATCCCTTACGATCTTTGTTGTAGCGGTCGAACCATTCCTTTCCATCAGGCATGAGGCCGTTCTTTTGAAGTATATTGATAAAGACCTTCAAATCATCACCGCGAAGGATAGCAAGCTTTTTCATGGGCTGTACCATATTGATAGCAAGCGACATCGCCTTTCTTGGAGCTATACGCTGCGCATAAATTTCCTCGAGACGCTTTTCCAGTTTTTGTGTGCCTTCAAGCGTATCCTCAAAGGTTGCCACCTCCCGAAGAATTTCAGGTTCAAGGCCAGTGCGTATAGCTGCCTGCTCCTCTAGATCAGAGCCCATCATAAGTAGGGAGAGCTCGTTTGCGAGGTCCGTTGCTTCCTTCAGTTTGCTGGATTGCTCTTTTTCCTTCGTCTGTACTTGCGGCGCTGAGGCTGGAGCATTGAGTGAAGCAAGGTGTTGCTGCTTCTCTGTTTCGTATTGTTTTTTTCGCATTTGATATTGCCGAAAAATCTCCGCAGCCGGATTAGGCACATATTGCTTTGCTCTCGTCGTAAAAAGTGCACGCTCCATTACTGCATCCTTTCGTTCAAGAGAATTCGGACTTCCAGGGTTTTTCTCAAAATAAAACCCATGGAGAAATCCCATCAGTAGTTTTTCATTGAGAGGAAATGCCGATGGTCGAGGATTTCCCGTTTTTTCATCGTGCAGTGTCACACTGATAGCATGCTTTGGAGTATTCGTTAATGCGAGCAAAAGGTAGACAACAGCCGTATCAAAATCGATGGGGAATGTCACTTTTTGTTGTACCTTTGCATCAAACTTTTCACGGAGCGTTTGCATGACCAATTTGAAGTCTGGATTTTCGAGTGTTTTCATTGCACCAGACTCGACAAGTCCCAAAACATGAGCCACACGCATCTCCTCCTTTGGTCCAAGAACCCTGCTCATGTACGGTTCTATAAGGGGGAGGAGTTGGTCTTTTTTTCCATTCCCTGTATAGGAAACTATTTCACTCAGTGCCTTCTGTTTTTCTGGTGGAAATTTCAATGATGCAGGCTGATCTTTGCGCGCAAGTCTATAGGTAATAACCACGGACTCTTTTTCCAAATCACTCATAACAAAGGGTGGGTAGGCATTCTCCGCCTCCGTTTGAACTTTTGCCGGTGATGACTGAACACTCATAGGGGGCACCTTAGGCGTCTCTATGGGCCGAGGAGAAGCTCCTGCGCCATTGTTCTTATAACGGTCTGCAAAACTTTCACCAATCGGTTTCAGAGGGACTTTTGACGACTCTGCATTGTTCCCCTTCGACTGGTCATTCGGCGTATTGTCTTTACGATACCCGTCAAAATTACTTGGTGGCTTCGGAAAATTCATGGCGCTGGCAAAGAAATATTGGTAAGTATGGTCCTCTGGAAAGACGGCACTCTAGCACAAATTTATTGTAACACAATACTTTTGATCTCAAGATTTTTTTGCACTCTTGCCATTCAGCCAAAAGACACTACTCTGCTTTTACGTTTACGATCCCTATGGCTACGAAAAAATACATTCAGCTGAGTAATGTTGCTCTGCAGGTGGGCACAGACATTTTGTTTCAAGCTCTTAGTCACACGCTACAGGAAACGGATCGACTTGCACTCGTGGGCGTCAATGGTGTTGGCAAGTCCACACTTCTTCGGCATATTGCGCAAAAGACCGAGCCCTATGAAGGAAGCATTACCTACCACGGCGACCCACGGATTGGCTATCTTTCGCAAATACATGACGACGGTGTGGGAACAGTATGGGAATATCTTCTGACGGCGCGAGAAGATCTTCAGCCCCTTCGCGAAGGGCTTGCACGCATGGAAGAACAAATGCAGGCTGGTGACTATGATGAGGAGTTTTTGATTCGATATGGAGAAGTCCAGGAGCAGTTTACTAACCTTGGCGGCTATACCCTCGAGGCAGATATTCACCAGGCGCTCACGGGGCTTAGTTTCGCAAAGGATCTGTGGAATGCACCGCTTTCCCAGCTCTCCGGTGGCCAGCGAACAAAAATTGCTTTTGCGCACATTCTGCTCAGTAGTCCAGATTTTTTGTTTCTCGATGAGCCCACCAACTTTCTGGATATGGAATCGCTGGAATGGCTAGAGCATTACCTCATTAATCACTGGAAAAAGGGGCTGCTCATTGTCTCCCACGATCGCTTTTTTCTGGATGCTGTGACGGATCAGACCCTCGAACTGATTCCCCAGAGCACGCCGGAGCTGTATCACCTTTCCTATACAGAGTACATGCATGAGCGTGAGCGGCGCATGGCTCTTCGCACAAAACATTATGAACATCAGCAGGAAGAGATAATGCGCCAGGAGGAAATTGTACGCAGACTGAAAAGTGGTAGTCGCGCGTCTCTTGCGCAAAGCCGTATGAAAATGCTCGACAAAATTGATCGACTCGAAAAGCCGTATGCCTTTGAAAGCCCCGTAATTACCTTTCGCAAAGCGGAACAAAGCTCTGATCTTATCTTTGAAATCAGTGAATTGTGGATTGGCTATGATATAGAAAAGCCACTTTTCATCATTCCGCATATGTCAGTTCTTCGTGGCCAGCGCATTGTGCTTCGCGGTGCCAATGGATGTGGTAAGACCACCTTGCTCAAAACCCTCATGAAAGAACTGGACCCGCTTGATGGATACGTGGTCACGGGCAAACACATGCATGTGGGCTACTATTCGCAAGTCCTGTCTCATTTACGCAACGACATGAGTATTCTAGATGAAATCATGGATACGGGCATGAATATGACAAGACAGCAGGCACGCGCGTTCATGGGGCGCTTTCTCTTTACAGGTGACGATATTTTTAAAACCATTGGCGTGCTCAGTGGTGGCGAGCGCGCCCGCGTTGCACTGGCCAAACTCAGCGCCATGCCAACGAATGTGTTGATTCTCGATGAACCCACAAACCACCTTGACTATCTTGCCAGGGAAGCACTGGAAGAGGGCCTCAAAGAATACAAAGGCACAATCCTCTGTATTTCCCACGACCGCTACTTTATCGATAAGATTGCCACGCATCTCTGGCATGTCGACCCTATGAGTGGTGAACTCAAAGTTACGGGTGGCAACTACAGTGATTACACGCGCATGAAACAACGCGGGACACTTGCCTACAGCTCCCCTGCGCAGGAAGCTGGGGAGGTGATGCTCGCACAAATAGAAAAAATGGGCGGCCGGGAGACCTGGGAACGCAAAAAGAAAAAACGCCGAAAATAACAAAAAAAGTTGAGCGTTGTCCACCCCAACTTTTTTCTGTTGATGCTTCTATAGTTGTCTGGGAGCTGGCCTATTGTATGTTTTTCTCGGCACTTGTCAATGTTAGGCCGCCAGCCTCCATGAGGATATCAATAGAGCCTCCGATTTTCTGTGTAATGTAGTTGTCGTTTCTATACCGAGGATATACATCACGCAAAGCGCACGCTATAGTAGCCACGACCGTAATAGGTAAGGGAAATTTGTCATGCCCGGATGTACAGACAGGAAAGTTGCGACTAATCGACTTATACTCTGCTCCAAGGGACTCCTCAAAGAGCGATATAGATGCCCAAATGGCGCAGATTGTCGTATAGAGCTGACTGTATTCTTTGAGATTTAGGGTTACAGGGGCATAGCTGCATTGCATGTTTTCCTGAAACATCTCCATAAAGTTGTGGGAAACGGAGCGGATCATTGCTTGCGTTTGCTTCATCATCCTTGGAGTATTCTGCTCTCTTTCTTCTCTATTTTCAATCACGTCCATAACCTGTGCAGATGAGGTAAATCTGCACCTTTCTACAGCACAATTACTTTGTGTCAACATCTTGCACTTTTTTCGCGGGCGGTCGTCTTCGCGCTGGACGGCGTCGTGGTGGACGCTTCGCGTTGTTTTCAACGGGTGCCTTCACTGGTGCTGGCGCCGTCTCAACTTTTACTGGTGCAGAGACCGTCACATTTTGCCGCAGCTTTGGCATAACCAAGAGCTTTTTATCCGCAGGGGCAGGTTTTGCAGATACTTCATCTTTTAACTGCTCCAAATCAATATATTTATCCGCAGCATTGATGAGTTCTTTCGCAACCGACCCCTTTGCACTGACCACAAGGACTTCTTTGCCATAGGTACGCAGCAGTTCCAGTGCACGTTCAAAATCACTGTCACCGGAAAAAAGAATCACAACATCGTAGAGATCGCGGGTATTGAACATATCCACTACCATTTCAATATCCACATTCCCTTTGCGAATCATTTTATCTCCAGCCCGTATCAGTTTGACAAGTTTACGACGCACTGTGTACCCCTCAAGGGCAAGAGCATCGAGAAACTGATTTTTTTCCTCATAATTCTCTTCATTCGATGGGTCCACCACCGTGTAGTAGAATGCATTATAAATAGAATAGTGCTGGGCGAAAAAGGCGTAGAGTCGCTCAAAATCAATGGGCCAGCCATTTTTTTGGGTAAAGAACAGGTTTTCAGCGTCGAGAAACAACGCGGCAATTTTTTTCATTTGGTGGGTTATAAGGGCGGAAAGCTCGCCGGGGCATCAAAAATCATCGTAACAGCCTGGGCTCTTGCAAAAACATGCTTAAAGACAGACGTCAGCGCTTCTATTTCCGGTAAATAGACAATGACATGGTAGGAATCACGCTCCTTGCTCAGAAAATAATCTTGGAAAAGGGACACCTGATTTTGATCTTCTGCTACAACGAGAATCGTTTCAAACTGCTCGATACGTTCTTCAATAAGTGCTTCAAATCGAAGATAAGGGCCCACACCAATACACAAATATGTAGAGGAGGGTAGGGTCAGAACAGCATCTATATCACTACGCAGTTCAAAGGGGCGCGCCCAGAAAAGCGTCAAGGGCCCATGATGATCTTCCAGAAGCGGAAGAGCACCATAACCTGTCGTAATAACCTTGGGGTCAAGGAGCGTCGTGATATCCAGCCAGGACAGGGCTGCAAAAATGCCCTCTTGGCGAAGGAGCGTACTGGTAGGCAAATCAAACACGGGCAGCGTCACTTGGGCATTAGGCATACTTCCCTGTAACAGTTCCCCCTCGATGCTCCAATGTATGGTGCTTACCTGTGAACGGCCAAAACTAAAATGGGACCGTACAGGAATATCTTCTACGGTCAAAAGAACCGTATCTTTGGACACTTCGCCGAGGTCATTGTTATAAAGAATAGTTTGGAACGTCGGTGTCGTGCGAACCTGGCTCGTTAAGTAATCACGCATTTCGGCGCAGGTATCGACATCTGGGCATTGGAGATCAGTCAAAATGAGTGTTTGCACATGATGCTTTGCAAGCGAAAACTGGCGTAGCTGGCTTAGCGTCATTTCGATAATGATCACCGACTTTTGCTCCATGGGGTGCTCGAAGGTCTTCTGCTCAGCAATAAACGCACCGTAGGAATAGGGCCGTAGGTGCATTTGAGAGTTTTTCCCGGAAAGAGCGGCAAGTTCTGTAGGACGGAGCGATTGAGAAAAGGCCACAACATTCATGCCATGCTCCGGCAAAATTTCCAAAAGCGTTGCGACTGCAAAAAGCCTGCGCGTTGAATCCCCCGCTATGACGATAACCTCTGCAGTGGTATGAAAACCGCCATGCGACCTGATTGATGGAGTTGATGTGCTCAAAAAACAACCATTAGTATTTTCATCAATAAGTATACCATAGACACTTTTGCTCCTCATGCTTTATACTTGCCCCTTAGTGGGTTTATGGTGCTTGGTATCTTGCATTTTTTCCCAGTGCACCGTACAATAACCCTGATACACATAACAACGAGTTTATGGCAGATGATCAGCAGCAGACTACGCAAGCATCAGAGGAGAGTAATCAAGCTCCCCAGAATATACAGAGTGGAATGTCCACTGGAGCATCCCCGGTAGGTACCGGTGGTGGTGCCCAGCAAGGCGATGGTTCCGCAGCACAAACGGATGAACAAGAGGCAGATCGCCGTGTACAGGAGTTTTTAAAAAGTACTCCACCACCAGAGCCTCGCGGAAGTGCCTATAAGCATACGGAGGATTTCTCTACTTTCGCAACAGCCGTTGCACTACCTGGTCACACGACCATTTTTGATGAGAAGTACTTTCTCTACCTGTTTGCTGGCTCTCTCGTCCTTTCTCTTCCTGAAAAAAAAGAAATTCTAGGCCGTATTCCACAGCTCTCCCAATTTCAAATTGATGAGCTTATAAAAATTCTTGAAGAGGAAAAACAGAAGTTTGATCTTCTTGAAAACGAACACCCGGAACAGATTCAGAAAATGCGTGTCGAAACCAAGCGAGACTGGGATATTCTCGAAATGGAAATTCCTAAGCAGGCCGCTTCTGAAAACGCAAACAATGAAGCGGAGGAGATTCGCAAAAAACTTGGCCTTGCGTAACATGGGTGCAAACACCACCCAATTTTGTGCTCTGATACGAACACCCCAACGGCTCGATGTGCTGCTTGCGGGTGTTTTTGCAGAACATTCTCGTAGTCAGACAGGCAAGTGGATTGCTGAGGGGGCCGTAGAGGTAGACGGCAAGTTGATGCAGAAATCAGCCTATTTGGTGCAGGCAAAACAAATCATTTCCTGCAAGACCCCAGAGCATGCGCCTACGAATGTTCTTCCCAATACTGAGCTCGACTGCCCCGTGCTTTTTGAAAATGCCAGCTGCATAGTTGTGAATAAACCTCTCGGCATGCTGACGCATCCAACGGCAGATCCGGCGTCTTTTCATACCTCCGTTGCCAGCTGGCTTTCTGCGAGGCTTGACGGTAAGAAAGATGCGCCAACACTCGGCGCCCGGCCAGGTATCGTCCATCGTCTCGATAAGTGGACCAGTGGTGCACTGCTGCTAGCAAAGTCTGATGCAGCCATGCGATGGTACGCAGAGGCATTTGAACAGCGGTCCACGACAAAAATATATCTTGCTTTAGTCTGTGGGCGGCTTCCCTATCCCAAAGGACGAATCGACTCACCCATTGGGCGTGACCAGGTGAGAAGAATAGCTATGGCGGTTACCTCGCTAGGAAAAAATGCCATCTCGGAATACACCGTCCTTGCGGAAGGGAAGTTAGGCTCTGAGACCGTTTCTCTTGTGCGCGTGCACATCCATACGGGAAGAACTCATCAGATTCGCGTGCATTTTGCCTCCATTGGCCACCCGCTTGTCGGTGATGAGGTGTATTTTACACGCATTACTCACACCCTGCTCCGAGGGCAATGGCTCCACGCAGCGCATTTAGAAATTCCCGATATGGATACGAAAAAGCTGCTGGTTGTTGATGCGCCACTACCACCGGTTTTTACGGAAATTCTCCGTGAAGCGTCCATAGAAGTTCCTACCATCTAATACCTGCCCATGCTTCGTCATACAAAAGAACAACTGGTGACCTCCTTCGTTTTTCTCGTATTTTGGAGCATCCTCGGTACCATGATGTATATGTTCCTGCTGTTTCCTCAAGTCCATACGCGACTCACAGATTTACTGCACGACGAACAGGCCACTTTGCCTACTCACGTCACTCTCGTGGGTATTGATCAGAAAAGCCTTTCTTCGGAATCAGAGGGCGGGCTGGGTCGATGGCAAGATTGGCGACGGTCGTACTATGCAAAAACCATCGAGCATCTTCGGGCAGCTGGGGCGACGGTCATAGGCGTCGATGTCTTTTTTTCCGAACCCTCTTCGGAAGGACAGGCGAAAACCATCAAGAATTTTCTTGAACGCCAAGGTATTCCCTTTGATAGCGAAAGCGTTTCTGCCTTTGCCGAGGAAGAAGATCGTGCGCTTCGGTCACAGATTGAAGGCAAAAATGACATCGTCTTGGCGGCGGATGCAACAAAAGGGATGCCTGCACTGGTGCCTGATGCACGCATAACCGGCAGTGGTGCCATGCTTGGTAGCGTTACTCTTGTGGAAGACAGTGATAATATTTTACGCCGCGTCCCCTTATGGACTGGCAGTGCAGTGGTTCCCCACTCCTTTGCCTTTCGACTTTTTCTCGCATGGACAGGTGCAAAAGAAGGTGATTTTCGCAGAGAGCAACAGCACATTGCCTATACAGGGCCACAGCTACGCAGTATGGGATCTGGCACCAAATTGCCGCTCTGGAATTTCACGACGGATACAGAAGGAACCCTGCCCGTTCGTTTTCGAGGTGCTCCACTAACGAGGTTTCCTCTGATTTCCTTTGTCGATGCGTACAACAACGCTTTTGACCCGTCCCTTGTGGCCGGTAAAATTGTTTTAATCGGAGAAGTGGATGCAGGTCTCCACGACAACGTGTATACGCCTGTTTCCTTTGGCCAGAAGCGCCCTGGAGTTGAGGTGCACGCTCAGGCACTTGAGTCGCTCATCAATAACGATACCACCACTCCTGCCCCTATTTGGTATCATGCACTTTTCACCGCCGTACTCCTGATGGTACTCCTTGTGGTCGGCATGAAGTTTGGAGCCGTTTGGGGGGCAGTTATGCTCTTCTTCTTACTGGCGAGTGAATTTTTCTACACACTTTGGGCCTTTGATGCGAGTCGACTGACCCTGAGTAGTTGGTACATTGGTCTCGCACTGGTGGGCACCTACGCAAGTCTTCTCGTGTACAAGCTTTTTCTAGAACAACGTGATAAAAAGCAGGCAATAAAAGCATTCTCCCACTATGTCAGCGACAAAGTAGCCAACATGATGATTCGTCAGCCCTCGCTGCTTCGCCTGGGTGGTGAAAAACGGACGCTTTCCGTGAGTTTTACGGACATTGCGAATTTCACAACCATTTCGGAACAACTGACTCCAGAGCAAATCAGTGACTTTTTGCGCATTTATCTCGAGCGCATGACCAATATTGTGCTTTCTGAGGACGGGACCCTCGATAAATACATTGGTGATGCCTTGATGTGTTTATACGGCGCCCCCCTTGCCTTTGACGATCATGCACTGCGCGCTTGTCGTGCGGCACTTGCCATGCATGCAGCGATTCCTGATATTCAGCGTGCACTTCCTATGACGCTTCCTCCTGACCTCCCCCTAGCAATTCGCACAGGAATAGGTACAGGTGAAATGGTCGTCGGAAATTTTGGTTCCCAGAAGCGCTTTGACTACACCGCCATTGGAGACACTGTAAATACGGCCTCTCGCCTCGAAGGCGCAAATAAACAATATAGTAGCCAGATTTGTGTAAACGAAGCAACGTACCTTGCGGTGCAGGATGCCTGCGTTTTACGTACGCTTGATATTGTTCGCGTGAAAGGCAAACACCAGCCCGTCAAAATTTATGAACTGCTGTCCATGCGGGATGCAAGTAGCACCATGATGGAAAAAATGAGTGAGGAATTCGAGCGAGCATTTCTCCATTATCAGGGGAAGGATTTCCTCACGGCTCGTGATGTTTTTGAGTCTATTCATGCGACCTTTGGCGATGCAGTTTCCGCCATGTATGTCCACCGGTGCAACACCTATCTGGAAAAGCCACCTGCAGCCTCGTGGGATGGTGTATATGTCATGACTTCGAAGTAGTATAAAACTATATATTTTATTTGACGCAATAGCATAGGATACGGTACACTACTTAGTGCAGAAGGTCGCAATACACCTGTCGTTGTCCACTTGCATATCTGTGGGGTATGTGAGGACGGAGATGTAAAGCGAGCGATACCTTGAATGTCTAAACAGCGTTCACACTCCAAAACAATTGGCGACATGGTAAGCAGACGAGAGAACCCTCGTACTGATGATGTCTCCGTTGGGAGGGATACCACATGATTCTCTTTATTATCATAGGTGGTAGTGGGTCGCAGCCTTCTGTTTTTTTAATTGCCGTCTTCTGTCGAGACCTCTCCACCTTCGGAGAGGATACTTTCTAGAACGCGCCAGGCAAGCATGGCACATTTGACGCGAGAGGGATAGTCGCGTACTCCACCAAGGATTTCCAGACGACCGGGAAGACCCTCTAAGGGTTCCGCAGTGAGGTGGATCGTCAGGAGTTTCATGAGTTGCTCCGCTTCTTCCACAGTTTTGCCTTTAATTTCTGAGGTCATCAATGAGCAGGAAGCCTGGGAAATAGCACAGCCCTCACCGACAAAGGCAACATCCGTAATGCGGTTTCCTTCCATGTGGAGCATGAGTTCGAGTGCATCACCACAGAGGGGATTTTTCCCCGCACCATGGTGCGTCGGATGCTCGAGGCGGCCAGCATTACGCGGGTGCTTCGCATGTTCCAAAATAGTTTGCTGATAGAGGTGAGAAAGAGACATGAGCGTGTTTATGCAAAAAGATCCACGGTTTTATGGAGAGAGGCAACTGCTGCATCGATTTCTTCCGTGGTGGTGTACAGGGAGCAGGAAATGCGTGTGGTTGCAGGTATGCCAAAACGCTGCATGAGCGGTTCCGCACAGTGCTGCCCTGTACGCACACAAATATTATCACTATCCAGAATGGTCCCGACATCATGAGGATGCACCCCCTTCAGAGTGAAAGAGAACACGGGAACTCTCTGCTCCGCCGTACCCAGAAGCTGCAGGCCGGGAACTACCTTGAGGGCTGATAGGGCGTGCTTCGCGAGCGACGCCTCGTAGGCGGAAGCCACCTCCCAGGAAAGTTCGGAAAAAAATGTGAGGCTGCTACCCAGGCCCAGAACGCCTGCAATATTTGGCGTACCTGCTTCAAAGCGTGCAGGACCAGAGCGGTAAGTGATGTGATCAAAACTGACTCGCTCAATCATATCTCCCCCACCTTGCCAAGGTGGCAACGTTGCAAGAAGGTCTTCGTTCATATAGAGAACTCCCGTACCCGTCGGTGCGAAAAATTTGTGACCTGTCCAAACGTAGGCATCCACACCCAGGGTTTGCATGGCGAGGGGCATGTGCGGTGCTGCTTGAGAGCCATCCACAATCATGAGGGCGCCAACGCGATGTGCGGCTGTGGTCATGGCAGCTATGGGATTTATCGTTCCCAGCACATTCGAAACATGGGTGAGGGCCACAACGCGAACCCGTGGGCTCAGTAGTTGTTCATAGGCCGTTTGATCGATGGTGCCGTCGTCCAGCACAGGAATTTCCCTCAGCTCCGCCCCCGTTCGCTGGCATGCCATGAACCAGGGGACAAGATTCGCATGGTGCTCCATTCCGGAAACGAGCACCACATCGCCCTCCCTTAGAGGTATGGTATAGGCGAGGAGGTTAAGAGCTTCCGTTGCACTGCGTGTAAAAATGATTTCCTCTGAGTTCGCATGCATGTAGGCAGCTGCTTGATCGCGAACATGTTCATAGGCAGCGGTTGCTGCTTCACTCAAGCGATAGACACCTCGATGAATATTGCTGTATTCATGCGTATAAAAGGCCATTTCTCGTTCTATAACCGTGCCCAGTTTCTGAGCGGAGGCTGCAGAGTCAAGATAGACAATGGGCAATCCATCTTGCTGGGTGTTGAAAAACGGAAAATATTTTCGGTAGGGAGATGTCGTCATGATCCAAGCTGGAAAAGAGATCGAAGGGAAGCGAGGTAATTTGCTTCGCAAGATGCTGGGAGGTGATGGGCAAGTTCTGCCATGTGCCCAAGGGCGAGCAAAGCTTTTGCACGTTGCTCACCAATGCCGCGCGTCGCCATATAGGACAGGAGTTCTGGAGTTGCGTGCCCCATGGTGGCACCATGACTGCAGACCACATCATCGTTGTGAATGAAGAGGCGCGGCACCGTATAGGCCTTTGCTCCCTCTTCCATCAGCAGATGTTTTGTTTCCTGTCTGGCGGACGTTCCCGACGCATGAGGAGCAACATCGGTACGGACATCCACATCCACCTCTGCGCCAGAAAACACCGCACTCCGAAAAATTTGCATGCTGGACGCGTTCTTTTCTTTATGCACCATGCGGGTAGACAAAGAAGTATGCCCCGTCTTTTGCACCATGAGAGCACGAAGCGATGCGTGCGCACCCTCGAAGATTTCACAGGTAATTTCCTCTCTAGCACGGCCCGTTGGCGATACGGTACGGATCATACGAAGTTTTGCGTTAGCATGGACGGTTGCCTGTACCCCACGAAGAGATGTTGGCGCATGCGCGTTTGCAAGCAAAGCACAATCGAGAGAAGAGGATTCTTCGAGGACCAGTTCGAGGGAACTGAGGTGCAAATGATTCTCTGAGAGCGCACGGTCTTCTAATATTATGGACGCCTGAATACCGCCCGCAACTTCGATGCGTAGAGACGAACAAAGAATCGCAGGGCGCAGTGCATCACATATCCATCCAAGGGAAAGCGGTGTTTTTGGAGATGCCGTTATGCGTACAACAAGAGTTGACGTGAGAGCACGGGCAAGGTCGCTGAAACTTGACGTGTCCGCCGCAAGGGGTGCGGGGTTTTCGTGGGTAAGGTGGAACTCAGCATGTTGAGCCCGAGGAAGCAGCCCACCATTCCATAGGACAACATCATAAGGCACATCCAGTGCTGGTAGTGTGAGGGAATCGTCAAATATCAGGAGTTCTCGTTCCTGTGCTAATAACTGCCGAAGTCCTGCATGGGCGTAGCCCTCCGTTTTGATCGTGGGCATGATAAATGAACCACCACTCCCTTCTCCGTGCTTTTTGTGTAGTGCGCGCACTACTGCGTCGAAAAAGTTCATGCGTTCTGGTCAATAGCAGCTTCATATCCTTCCCGCTCAATTTGACGTGCCAGGGCCATATCGCCAGAACGAACAATGCGCCCGTTGTGGAGAATATGTACGACGTCAGGCTGCAGCTCTTCGAGCACGCGTTCGTAATGGGTAATCACAAGAAAGGAACGATCTGGTGAGCGCATATCTCGGATACTCGCAGCAATCGTCTTTAGCGCGTCCACGTCGAGACCTGAGTCCGTCTCATCGAGAATACAGAGTTTTGGTTCTAAAAGCAGCATTTGTAGAACTTCGTTGCGTTTCTTTTCCCCACCGGAAAATCCGTCATTCATATGCCGTTCTAAAAACGCCTCGGATAGATGCACTTTTGCTAACATTGGACGCAGCAGATCGCGGAGTTCGAAGGGGTCAATCGTGGATTTCCACTGATACTTGCGAATTTCGTTGAGGGAGGTGCGCAGGAACTCCTCCGTCGTGACACCAGGAATGGCAGGCGGATACTGAAAGGCGAGAAACAAGCCTTCCCGAGCGCGGACCTCCGGTGAAAGTGCAAGCAAGTCCTTTCCAGAAAATTGTACATCTCCTTTCGTCACCGTATATTCGTCGCGACCTGCGAGCACTGACGCAAGGGAGGTCTTCCCTGCTCCATTTTGTCCCATAATTGCATGAATTTCACCCGGTTTCATGTGGAGTGATATGCCTTTAAGGACTTCTTTCCCGGCAATAGATGCGTGGAGTTGATGAATATGAAGCATAAGATTTGATGATGTTTAACCGACACTCCCTTCAAGGGAGATCGTGAGTAGTTTACGGGATTCGACAGCAAATTCCATGGGAAGCTGATCGAGGACGTCACTGCAGTAACCGTTGACAATGAGCGCTGTTGCATCTTCCCGACTAATGCCCCGCTGCTGCATGTAGGCGAGAAGCTCTTCGCTGACCTTTGATGTAGTTGCTTCGTGTTCAATGCTACTGGAAGCCGCAGAATCCTCGAGATACGGTATAGTATTGGCGCTGCATCCATCACCGATGAGAAGGGAGTCACACTGCGAAAAGTTGCTCGCACCCGTTGCGGTCGGCATCATACGCACTAAACCTCGATAGGTATTGTTGCTTTTGCCAGCGGAAATCCCTTTAGAAATGATGCGACTCTTGGTTCCCTTCCCTATATGTATCATTTTCGTGCCTGTGTCCGCCTGCTGCATGGCTCGTGTGACCGCAACAGAATAGAATTCGCCGCTACTATAATCGCCTTTTAGGACAACAGATGGGTACTTCCAGGTGATGCTGCTACCCGTTTCTACCTGTGTCCAGGAAATCTTGGCAAAATCTTCAGCGAGGCCACGTTTGGTCACAAAATTGTATATGCCCCCCTTTCCATTTTCGTCGCCAGGATACCAGTTTTGCACGGTGGAGTATATTATTTCTGCCCCCCTATGGGCAACAAGCTCTACCACAGCGGCATGCAGTTGATTTTCGTCACGTTGTGGCGCCGTACACCCCTCCAGATAACTGACATAACTCCCTTCATCGGCGATGATCAGTGTGCGCTCAAACTGGCCGGTCCCCGCTGCATTGATGCGGAAATAGGTGGAAAGATCCATTGGGCATCGCACACCCTTCGGAATATATACAAAGGTTCCATCCGTAAACACTGCACTGTTGAGGGCCGCGTAGTAATTGTCGGTCACGGGAACGACCGTACCGAGGTACTTCGCCAGCACCTTCGGATATTTGCGGATTGCCTCACTAATAGAACAGAATATCACGCCCGATTTGCGCAGTCGCTTTTGAAAGGTCGTTGCCACAGAAACACTATCTACAACTGCATCGACGGCCACATTGGCAAGTTGTTTTTGTTCATCAAGCGGAATGCCGAGTTTTTCAAAGGTCGCCAAAATTTCCGGGTCGACCTCATCGAGACTCCCCAGTTTTTTCTTTTGTTTGGGCGCTGCATAATAAATGATCTCCTGAAAGTCTATGGGTGGATACACCACATTTTGCCATGTGGGTTCTTGCATTTTTTGCCAAGCACGAAAGGCAGAGAGGCGCCACTCCAGCATAAAGTCGGGTTCCTGTTTTTTGGCAGAGATCAGGCGAATAACCTCTTCCGAAAGACCTTTTGGAGCGAGATCTTCGTCGAAATTTGAGGTGAAACCGTAGGCGTAATCCTCCGTCGTTGCTTTCTGAATGATATCCTTTTCGCTTTGCATACAAGAACATATATTACCGTCAATTTGTACCATATCTACCTGCTAAAGCAATGCGTAAATAGAATCCTAATAGTATATTTGACAAACCGTACTTTATATTGACTTAAAGAACAATATACGTAGACTTCTGTGGATTCGACCTTTGACAGATAGGAGAAAGATTATGACTCAAGCTGATACGCCTGAATGGCATGCAGTGAAGAGATTCTCGAAAGAGAAAAAAATGAAGCGTGCCACGCTTTATGCTTTGCTCGAAATTCCTGCGAGGACCATGCAAATGCAACTGACAAATCAAACGTTGACTCCAACGTCAAAGGCAAGATTGTACCTTCTCACAAAGGCAACAATTTTTAAGCCCATGACAGATGAAGAAAACATTGAATTTGCTCGGCAGCAAATGAATCCTCCAGAAGGCATAATACCCTTCATTCAGGAATCGACAGCAATATCCGGAGATTCAATGGAAAAAATACGTTCGAGCAAGAAACAGCTCATACGTGTTTATCTTGAAGAACTCATTGGAAAAGAAAATGGTTCGTTAGAAACTCTGCAAAGCATTTGGCAACTTTTGCCAGCAAATGACTTTAAGAAACCTAATGAGCAAATTTTTAAAGAAGATGTGCGTGAGACGGCCAAACTTATCCGTCTTTTAACTGCACATCTGCAATATTATGCTATGCATGAAAACGAAAACCTGCGGCATGAGATTCATGCCTATCTGGATTCGAGCATGTCACAGCTTACTATCGCATTCGAGTTATTCAACAAGGCTTACCCCTTGGTTGCACTCGGAAACTTGCTCCGCCATCGGCAGGTGCAAGAATTGTTTCTACAAAAAACATTGAAAGAAGAATAGGAGAAAGATTATGGGTGTAGTTGCGACAGATAAGCGTTTCGAAATTGAGATGGGAATTGATATTACTGAAGTGATGCGGACATATATCCGCAACGTCGCTTCGGGAAACGATGCCATCTACCAAGCAATTCGGCAAGCGCTAGAAAACGTTGTCGATGCAGGCGGAACCTATCTCAAGATTTTACTCGATGAAAAAACCAAAACCATTACATTTATCGACAATGGTTGCGGCATGGGTAAAAAAGAACGTACCGGGTTTCACTCCCTGCACAAGGGATCGAAGGATGGTATCAATACCATCGGTCGAAATAACAGTGGACGTGTGGCATTCCTCGCTTTGGCCGAAAGTGTCACAGTAGTATCACGCACGATGGAAAATGGAAAATTAACATTGTTTGAGTTTCCGTTTTCCCTCGATGTCTTTAGTAAAATCTTTGAAGCTGCCGCTTTGAAGAAAACCATCGATATCGCCCCCATCAAAGCTCACGCTCTGGAAAAGCATATCGAAAAAACCGGTACAGTCATTGTGCTGGAAGGTGTGAATTGGGATAAGGTACACGGAATTCAATATCTCCGTCGTAACCTGCCAAACTATTTTTCCAGAAAATATGCCAAGATGATTCTTTTGAATGGATCCCCACTTCCTGAAAAACAGCAAGTTGGTGAACCATTAATCTATTCCGTGGAACACCCCATTCTGGGGACCATTGATGTGGATCTCTTCCTCGTCAGTGAGATGGATAAAAGCGCCGAGCGCGACCACGAGGTCAGACTTGGAGCGAATAACCCCATTTTTAAGACATGGCAGGTATTCCTGCAGAAATACGTTACCCCTGAACAAATTCGCTTTGTTCCAGTGAAGCTACTCAATGAGCAACTTGGAGGAACGATTTTGATCAAGGGTCTGAACAAGTTTCGCGAACACTCCAGTCACGATTTGCTTGATGAACGCTTTGTTGGCTCAAAAGAGCAAGCAGCACTCATCGACTTTCTGGCAACGGATCTTGGTCCGAAACTTGACGCAGCGTTCCAACACTTGAAAGAGGCGGAACGTCAAGAAGAAGATTTAGCATGGAAGGCAACCATTACGGAAGCCCTCAATCCGATCTTCAAATACGACCCGAAGAAGCACAACCCCCCCGCGGGCAAAGGCTCTCAGTTGGGTGCGAAAGATCTTGTAGAAAAGAAAAAACCTGAGCCGCAAGGTCTCCAGGTTAATCATCGCGAGATTGAGTTACTGCCCGGCGAAAACCAGATTTTTGAAGTAACGCGCAAAAGTGGTACTTCAGGAAAATTTGTGTGGGATGTAACCCAAGCTGGTGGTGTATTTCAACCAAAACCAAAGACCGGCGCATCCATGGTGAATTATGAAGCAGGTTCTACTCCTGGTCATTATAGCCTTGGTGTTGCTGACATGAGTAACCCTGAACTTTGTGCTACCATTAGCATCAATATCGTCGAGGAAAAAACTGTCACCATTAGCCCCAAACGGGTGAAAATACAGCAGGGCAAAAAGCAGGCTTTTCGCCTTGCCAATAGCCCTACTCAAGATGTGCAATGGTCCGTAGAAGGTCCAGGGAAAGGGTTTAGCATCAAGCCTGCAACAGGTTGTGCTATAACCGTATCCATACCGAAAAATGCAGCACTGGCTCAATACCAGTTAGTTGCACGGTATGGGGATAAAGAGGTTCGCGAGACTTTTATAGTCGAGGAACCCCCAAAAAGTGGAGAATACCTCTTAATTGAGGACACTCTCTACATTTTGGAAGCTCCAAGAGGCGGGGAAGATCTACCATATGTGGCCAAAGTCGATCCTGACGCTGGATTGATTCGAGGAACGAAAACGCCTGTTATGTTAGTGAATCGCGAGCATTCGATTATAAAAGGATGTTCGAATAAATACCGCCTACAATTGTTGATTCCAGGACTCGTTGCAGCACATGCAACCTATGCGCTTCAGCGAGATATCTGGAAACAGCCAGAAATGGCACCTCAACGTATGGAAACTTTGCGCCTAAAGGTGACAGAAGAACTCCAGAAACAGTAGGTGCTTCGCCCTCCGAGAAATCGGAGGGTTTTTTTATGTTCTAGTAGATACCATAAACGAAAAAATCCCCGGGTTCTGCCCGAGGATTGTTTCTAATAGCTCCTGTATAGTTGTCATTGGTACATACGTCGTTCATTGACCAGACGCTGTTCGTTTACGAGATACCAACGGATTGCCTGGCGAACCTCTTTTGGAATGTACGGAATATGATCATGCATCACCTCAAGTTGTACACCATTTTCATACCAGAAAGCTGTAGTTCTGAAGAATGTTGTTACCTTACCCTGCGCTACAGTATTGTGTGCCTGAGCTTTACCCCACCGCAAGACAGGCATTTTGACCGAATTAATCGCAGTGACAGGTGCATCCTGTAGTTGATTCTCAGGAACTACATACAAAATGGAATTGAGCGAATCCGTGAGTCGCGCAAGTTCATATGGTTCAAGAATGTTACCAAAAATGGTTCTCGCAATTGAGGATAGCTGCCTTGCAGTGAGACCAAAACTATATGTGGAACGTCCATCATCGACGCGCTCTTGCATAACAGTGAGCAAAAAGTACTGCAACCGGTTGATGGCCAGCTTTTTTCCACCGGGCAAATCCAATGTCATCACGATTTTCGCGAAATCCGTTCGGTTATGTATACCGAAGGTATGCAGAAACAACGTATGGATTCTCTCTGACATCTGTATTTCACCATCTACAACATGGAGATCTAAATCTACCTCCTCCACAAGTTGCTTTTCCTTCGGCGGAAGTACTTCAGCTAACTCCTGAAGCGTTCTGAAGGTTCGTTCTGTCTTTTTTGGCGTATTCTTTTTTGGCAAAACTACATGTTGCTTCGCAGGTGCAGGTGATTCTAGAGAAACCACCACCTCCGCTTTAGGTTTCTGGGAGAAGTCCATACGACTTTCCAATTTCATGAGGATCACCTTATAGGCTTCGATAATTTTGAAGGCGGCATTCCAAGGATCCTCTGACGAAACATTCAGTTTTGTAATAAGCTTTTCACTAAGCAATCGGTATTTACTAAAGAGGGTCATGGCCACCTCAATGAGCTTCTGCTGTTCATACAGTTTGTCTCGGGTGTTTGAGTCTGCAAGATGTAATTGCTGTCGATCTGCATCAGTATAAAGCCCCTCGGTTGAGATACCGTAGAATGTTTTCCTGACTATATGATCAAAGTTTGCAACTTGATTAGAGAGATCTTCACGAGACGCAATTAACTCTTTGAAGACATCTGTGTTTTTTGAAAGATGATGAAACAAATGGATATCATTATGCAATTGCTTCATCAACTGCTCAGATTTCACAAGATCTTTATAGGGCTGCAAATCTTCATAAGTGAGAGATCGAACGTCCAAATCCTGTGCGTACTTCATAAGCTTCTGCACCTGAGCCACTGTGTTGACAATTTCAACACTGCGCGCATTTAATCGCGCCTCAGTTTCGATGATACTGACCATGTGCTTGTAGGTAACGGCATTTGTTTCATGATCTTCGGTTTTGCCTAAGATAAATTCAAGTTTTTGAATCTCATCACTAATAGGATGTGTTTCAATGGATGCTCGTTGTTGCAGTACAGATTTATACATCTCTTTTAGTAGAGCGTGTACTTGCCTGAGGTCCGGTGTAAATTCTTGCAGCACCTCTTCTTCCCGCTCTTCGTTCTCAAGAAGGCCATCTTCCTCGATCACTGTGGTGTCAGAAAGTTCAGTATATTTCTCGTCATCACGAATTTTTGCAAGAGTCGTAAGCATTTCCACAATCTCCTCCGTGGTACGAAGAGGCATGCGAACATGAAACTTTTCATTAAGTTCATCAGCAATTTCTGAAGGTGATTTCCCTTGGTCAGAAAGAATTTCAAGCTCCTGTACTTCAGCATCAGACTGCCATGGGAATGGTTGATCCGAATCGAGATAGGCCTGACGTTGTTCCGTAATGAGTGACAGAATTTCATCCGAAGTGGCGTTCACAAACTCACCATCATACTTGCCATTGAAGGTTTCTCCCTCAAGTTGCATGTAGGACATAAACGTTTCACCCACTTTACGGAAAAGTTCACCACCTGCTTCCTGCATGCTTTGCCAGGATTTTCTCTTTGTCAATTCGTGGACATTTGCAACAAGACCCTCTGAAAAAAGTGCATTAAACTCACTAGGAGTAACAGGATTCTTATGCAGAGCTAATTCATTGAGAATTCCTATTTGAAGATCAACGAGGATTTTTATTGCCTGATATTGCATGAAGGAAAAGGCATGCAAAACCTCACCAGAGGAGATAGCACTCTTGACCTGCATATGTAATGACATGAGCAAATGACTCTTCATGAGCAATGCATATTCCTCTGTCCGTACATGTTCCACTACTTCCAAGCTACCAGGATCAAGCTCTTCCTCATCGAGGTCTTCATCTGTACTATCGATCATTGAGGCGCTGAAATCGTCAATCGACGGCTGTTCAACGTTTGATACGTGAAAAGTGGACTGAAGTGGTTCTTCCTCCATTTGCACAGGTTGATATTCCTTTGGAACGTATGCAGGTAGTGCTCGAATTCTTCTCCCCTCTTTATCAAGGAGCTCAGCCAAATACGCCTCAATATTTTTGTAACTAACATTGGTTGATGCATAGCGCACTTCACCTGCAAAGTTCGTTAATGTTTTTCGGACAACGGTACAAAATACATCGATGTCTGTCACGACAAGACTTTGTCTGCCAGAATCCTTTGAAATGATGCTTTTAATTGCCTCCCTCGTAGTATCAAGGTATTTCAATATGGTTCCTACGGCAGCTTTAATCTTAGTCGATTGAATCTTATCCTCTCGATTCGGATTATTCCGAAATACACGTCCGGAGCGAACGTAATCGCGAAGAAGTGCATATTCCTCATCGAGACGATTCAAGAGGTACTCTTTCTCAACAACAATCTTTTTTTTTGCCTTCTTTGGCATGTTTGCCCCTCGAATAGTGTTCTTCATGAATAGTTCATAAATTAATTCGCTAATTCTCTACAATATTATATACATTCTGTCAATTTATTATGTTGACATTTTTTTATTTTAGTTTTATATACTTCCGCTTTTGATCATACAAAATGAGGAGAATGATTAGGTATGTTAAAGATTACCGAGTTTATTTCTGACTTTTTTGTCCGAGAGGACATGAATGTAATAGAAAAGAGAGTCATTGAGCGTGATTCCGCTATCTATGATGCAATCTACTCAGAATTTAACGATCAGGACTCGTTGCCTGAGACCTTTGAAATCACACATGTTCAACGGATCCTCTCGCGGCTCATGAGTCAAAATCAGATAGTTGAATTAAGTAATTCGATTATCCAAGAGAAGATGAAGCGATTGAAGCATGCTGAGAACTGGTTTCTCAAACCTCAGTACCAATCGACTATCAAAAAAGAAGGACGTGACGCGAAGTATCTCAAGCATGTACAATATACCTTTGTCCGGTATCTCTGGGACAAAAAAATTTTTACAACAGAAGATCTCTATCGCCACCATGCAAAATACATGCAAAATGCACGTATTATGCCTGTAATGAAGCAAGCGCAGTCACCATCAGTAGTTTCAATGGGCGAAATTGTTACCATGCTGTCAAAGTGGGAACAAACGCTTGCTGACTACAAAGAAAAGATTAAGGGCCTTGAACAGACTGTTGAAACCCTGAATCAGACCAATCATTCTCTTCAAACGAAGATTGAAGAGCTTGAAGGAAATCAGAAGGAACCACAAAGTGTCATGACACCAGAAGAGGTGCAGGATATGGTTGCCAAACAATTTCCCCTTCTCAGAGAACATCTGTAGAAGACGTTATAGCCCTGTGCATATTGCATGGGGTTATTTGTTTGACAAATTTTTTTTATTTAGTATTAGTTGCTTAGATAAAAATACAAAAGGATGGTCGGGGCTGTATGGCAAAAAATTTGTTTTCTTTTATTCCTGGATTTTACTCAACGTTCAATAGCGCGACTAAGATAAGCGACCTCGGTGGTCCCAAAGTCTTGTTCGACTACATAGCAGAACATGTGATGAACGAAGAATATCTCCCGGACAAAAAAAAATTTGGGCTGGTCATTGACTGGGCCAAGGAAAAAGGTGTTTCCATTGACGAGAAAAATCTCCGTAATTGGACAGAGCTTCTCGCCAAAACCTACGGATTTCTGGTGGCTGGAGAGACACACAAACATGCGTACAGGCATTACTGGACACCTAGTAATCCTGCATACAATGACTTTACTGGTAAAGGGATCCGGTATTGTTGGGAAAGACGGGTTGTCCAACTTCCAGAGGGATTTAAACCGACGTCACCGATACACCAATCGGTTCAGAAAACACCGTCTCACCCAAAACAGGACAGTGTCGAAACGATCCCAATCTCCGTCGATGCACTCAAAAAAATTGAGGCTAGACTGAAAGAATCTGAGGCGACAAAGGAGGAGCTTCAACGAATTCTCGAAGTACAAGGTACTCTCGAGGAGAAACTCGGAGAGGCACAAAAGACAATTTCTGATCTCACGGAGGAGATTAAAACAAACAAAGTGTTGCTGGTGACTGCGGAAACCCTTCTGCGAGACACGGAGCAATCAAAAGACCTGAATACTGAAAGCAGAGCATTGCTCAGTAAAGAAATTCAGGAAAAAACTGAGTCCCAGGTGATCCACCTTATGCTGAGCTTTCCGCATATTGCAGATGCACTAGAGACTCGCAACTAGTTTGCACCTTTCGTTTGAGGACCAGTGTATGGTCCTCTTTTTTTTATTTTTCCAATAATATTGACATATTTGATTTCACTAGTAAATTCACACCGGTTCTTTGAAATACATAGAAAGAGGTGACCTGTATGGCAATTGATGTTGAAGTCCATGCACCGGAATCATGGAAAAAATTTTCTCCATTGGAAAGGCAGATTTTTGCATTCTGTACCAAGGAAATTCTTCCGCCAGATTTTGAGTTGCGTGGGTCAGAGTCGTTGATATCTCGATTTCATCGAGCAGGTATCAAGCCAGAAGTATCCTGGGAAAAAAAATGGGAAGAATGCTCTCAACGTCATATTGAAAGTATAGTCTACCTGTTTGGCTCTGACGCGATACGTCAGTGCTTTGACCTTGCGGATACAACACTACTTCACCCCATGCTTCTTGAGATGATGGAGAGGCGGGCGAGAGCAAATACGGTTCTCATCAAGGACATTGCTGCAGTTCCCCGTAAAACGGAACTCCTGCGAAGTCTTACAAAGAACGATAAAGCATCGCCTGTCGCAATTCAGCCCGTAAATTTTCTCGCTCGACTCAGTGGTTTTAAACTCACCTCTGAAGAGAAGATCATTTACGACAAAGTTGCAAGCCTATTCTTGCCTGGTTTTATTTTACCGGGGAAAAAGGAATTGGCTCAGCGGTATCCTGAGGTTCTTGCAGAACTACAGGAATCAAACATAGTTATGAGTGCTGGTTCGCTTCAAAAGCGTATCGAGTACTTTGAGAAACTTGCACAATTTCCTGGATTACGTTTAAGTGAACAACGAAAACTTTGCAGGAAAAATGGCCCGTTTCAAAAACTTTTGCATGCGAAAATAACGACTCCAGAATCGTTCGCGGCTTTGTGCCAAACAGGTATTGAGGAGGAAACACCTGTCATAGAGCCCGCCGATACGCAGAACCCTGATGAATTGGCGCAACTGAGGAAACTCTTTGCTCAGCTCAACCAATGCATAGGCACTCTTGTAGAGGAGAAGGAAACGCTCGCAACGCACTTTCGCGAGTTCCAAGATGCTGCAAAACAAGAGGAGGAAAAAGCAGCAAGAGAACTCAAAATTGTGAAGAAAATGCTCTCACAGAGCCGTGAGCAAGTGGAACAACTCCAAGAGATACTGGATGCCGAGCGAGAAGCATCTCAGACACAGATACTGTCGCTGGAAAAAGAAGTACAACACTGGAAGGAGGAAACTCAAGCAGCAGAAGAACTGCTGTTTAACACAGAAGAAAGAAAGGAAACAAAGATATTGAGTTCTTCTGAGGATTCAGAACGTATACTCGAGCAACTGCGTCATGTCGCACCTCGTGTGATACAAATGATACTCCCTTAAGAACCAAGGCCTGTAGCGTAAAGCTACAGGCCATTTTTCGTTATAGACGTTCGAATATATTGACTATATCATTTTTTATTATATATATGTATTAAATCAAAATACAACTATTGACAATTGGAGGTGTGAGATGGCCAGAAAAGCACTTGGCATCATTAAGCAAGTCGTGGGGTCAGAGCATTGGCGAAACAACGTCATGTCTCTTGATTTCATTCAAAAGCAGCTGAGCAGCAAGGAGCAACTCGTGGACATTCTCCACCGGTTATCCCCATATCTCAACTGGAACGGGTCGTTACAAGACGGAAGGAATTCACTGGACCAGATTCAACAGGAACTCCGAGGTGCTGATATACATATACCTCAAAAGTTTGTGGAGAAACTCATCATTCAATTGGTGAGAATCAGTGAATACAACTCTGAGAGCAATCTCAAGCTCCGTCTTCAAATGCTCCGTAAAAAAAAGGATGACAGCTATGCTTTTCTGCGATTGGTATGTGTATCACCTGACAATGGAGAGGAAGTGATTCCAACTCATCAGGAGGTAGAGAAACCACCGCAAGAAACGCAAATTGAGCTGACCGAAAAGGTGGAAAAGACCCAGGATCCCCCCGCAGACTATATGACTGTTTGGGGACCAATTCTGACACCGGAACGGGCGAAAGTGATCGAGGAAAATCTGATCACTCTTGAAACAAGAGTCGTCGAACTAGAATCGTCACACAACAAAAAAGTTGCAGGGCTCCAAAGTGAACTCTCAAGGTTTCAGTCTGAACGAGACTCTATCAAAAAGAATTTTGATGAGAGTCAACGTGAGCTTCAGAAACTTCGAGAAGACAATGCAGGGCTCGAATCGAGCTTGGCGCAATTACAACAATCATTGCGATCAAGGAAAAAAGAATGGGAGAAGAAAGATCATGATTTTCATGAGTCACTTCTTTCCCTACAGCAGGAGCTACATGATTTACAAAATCAATTAGCAAAAGAATCGGAAGCACATCGGCAAACAAAGGCAAAACTAGAAACCAGCAGCAAGGCAAGCGGTTCGGGAACGAACAATAAGCACCTGATGGAACAAGCTGAAGCACTGTTTCGTCCCAAAAGCTAACGATGAAGAGAGTCCTCCGTGGACTCTCTTTTTTTGTTTTGTTGACTTTTCTGTATTTTAGTATAAAACACAACAAATTACATTTCTGTCATCTATGCAACAACGACCAGACCATACAGAACTTTCCTTTGATAATCTTCGTTCGAAGCCCAGTTCTCTAGAATCTCTAGGTTACGACAAACGCCAAGCAATGGAAGCTCGTATACTTGAGCTGATTGAAGCAAGTCCATATACAGACCCTTCCCCAGAAGAGTTACTGCAATTAATAAGCAGTCATGGGTCCTCCATGGATATCCGTCTTGTTATGGCACTCAGCGATGTCCTTCCTACACTTGAAGACAAACGCCGTGAGCTTTTTGCATGTCTTGGAAGTGAGCAACTTGCCAATATGCCCTCCATTGCGTTTATTCGGTCCCGTATGCTACCCAGTTCACACATTTTCCGACCTGAAGAGGAGGCAGCAAAAGCAACTATTGATGAGGAAATGCCAGCAAAGATCCTACCGTCATACATCTATCTCTCATCAAACGTTGGTTCAAAAAAACCCTTTGCCATTGCTCTCAATTCCTTTGAAACTGCTGCAAGTATTGCTCTGACGCTACAGACAAAAGATACATTGAAGCAAACCTATGCAGATCATGCTCATGCACTTGAAAACAAGACCATTACACACCCCCAATTACAACGCGAGACATTTCGTGCGATAAGCACGGGGCACGCACTTCGCGTACTGTTTCAACGACTCTGCACGGTCCAAGGTTTACATGAGAAACTGCGAAGCCATTTTGACTCCTGGCCTTATCGCTACAATGAAGCAGAATCCCAGCACGCTTTTGCACTGCTGAATAGAGTTGATACATCCCAAGCGACATTTTTTGAACGTGTGGGAACTAAGGTCGTGACAGCGCTCTACCTCGAAAAAAAGGATTTTCGAGCATTGATGCATGAGCGGTTTCCAACCTTTAGTCTTTACCTTCGACCTGAAGATTTTGGAGCCTTGGACATTGAGATCACACTCCGTCATCGTCAGGTGATTGACACCAGTCGACTCCATGCGATTTTTCAGGACGAATCTATTTTTGCGCGTTTAGAAGAGGCCTTGCTTAATGGTGAAGATGAACGGTTGAAAGCAGCAGATCTTCTCACCGAGATTGCTACAAACATACGTATTGGACGAAAAAAACCCTCTCAATCTCTTGATCTCAGACCACTTGCTGAAGCATTTGAACATGTCACTTTAGAGAACTACCGAAAGAAAACCGTTTCAGAGAGAAGAGCGAGCAGTATCTATTATGTTTTTGAAGAAGAAAAACTCAACGCAGTGCAACGTGACGCCTATGCTCTCATAAATAGAGCAACGAGAACAGGTGTATGGACGCAAGAAGTCTGCGATACCTTTATGGAACACGAGCATATCTGGCCACAATGGGCAGAACATCGCGCACAGTGGCTCCTCCTTCGCCAAACCCTTGCGGACCAAGGTGTACCTTTTACACCAAGAAGTGTCTTATCACTTGGAGCAGGGTCTTATGATTTTCTTAAAGCCTACGAGGATGTCTTTGGAGAAGGATCCAATAGTGACTCTATAGATTGGACTTTCACAGACTATCGCACCAATTTGTTGCAAACAGCGAAAATACTTTCTGAACCAAATGTCCGAAAAACTATTGATGCTAGCACACACATCCATACATCAATTCGAGAAGCATTCAGTCATATAGATGCAAACCGTTCCTTCGATATTATCGAGAGTAGCGCACTTGAAGAATTTGCGCACCTAGATGCATCAAGCCAGTCACAGGAAACTGCGACCTTTCTTGCCAATATTGTCGAACACATGAATTTGGGGGGATTTGCAGTTCTTGCATGCCCTGCACCTCTTCGAAGAAAGACACTCGAAGCACTGCAAAAGTATGGCGTGCATCCGATTTGCAATGGAGGAAAATTTCGCTTAACTCCACACGCGAAAAAGTATTTGGAAGATACGATCGACGCCCCAAACAGTTTTGAACTCATTGAGCGGTTTGTGAGTAAGATGCAGTCTCGCCATACTCACGTTATTCTCCAAAAACGTGAGATGAAGGACACTATCGGGTTGCAACAAGCTCTTGTTACACAGGGAAACTGTTTTGAGGAAAAAATCCCTTCCCGGAAGAATCGTGACTTGACCCCGGATATTCGTTTAGAAGATTACGCGCTAAATGATGATGAGCATAGTGCATTATTGTTCGAAATTTTGACCTACACCACATCGGAAGAGGTTGGCTTGATAGCATTGAAGAAAGTACTTGGTCTTACTGAGCATATCGATGAAGTATTACCACGTATTATCCGCATTCTTCAAAATAAAGATAGTCTCTGGGAACAGTGTCTTCTCCTTGTCTTGGATTCCATTGGTGATATCAACGAGGAGATTCGTACGATCTTGCAAGAAGTAATTCAAGCATGTCATGCAGACTTGCAGGCACGCATTGCACAATTACTCGATCAAGATGAGGAAACTTTCCCTATTGAAGTGGAAGATATCGTCGAGAATCAGCCTGAAGAAGTACGTGGAGCTATAGAAATCACTCCTGCGCAGTTTCTCACGGATCGAGCACTGCGTGATATGCTGGAAGTTCACCTCATAATTGAGGGAACTGCCCATCGAGATCTTGAACAACTCAAAATCAGTCTGGCCTATCAACTCCTTGGAGAAGATTTGTTTGAAGTCTGCTATTCTCTGATTATTAAAATGGGGGTCATCCTCACAGCATACCCACTTATTCGAAGAGAGCTTCAGCCCACCTACGATGCCTTTGCAGAACTCTGTTTGAATCAGCAAATTTCTACATCTACAGTCTTCTCAGAAGTTGCCATACTCGACAACTTGAAAAAGCATCAACTCGTTTCAGAAGCATTTATAGCCGCAAACATGGAAGCATAAACATCCTCTCGTGTTTGGTTTGGTGAACACATGGCAGAAGGATGGCTTTTCAACTTCTTGAAAAACACTATAGTTTTTGAGAATGTTACCAGCCATCCATGAAAACCATTTTTCGATCAATCATTTCAGGAATACTTCGTCTACTTGCAAAGAGTAAGCTAGCAAAAAGCAAACCAACTCTTATCGGCATAACTGGCAGTATCGGTAAAACCTCGACCAAAGACGCTGTTGTTGCCATTCTTCGACAGAAATTTCAGGTCAAGGCGGCAGACGGCGGCTACAACACAGAAATCGGCGTTCCGCTGATGATTTTGAATCAGCGATCGGACAACACGAGTAGCGTGGCTTCCTGGGCTCGCATTCTCTGGAAAGCCTTTCTCGACGTCTCACAGGGCGAACACATGGATGTACTCGTAGTGGAAATGGGCGTCGATAAACCTGGAGACATGCGCGAACTGACGAAAATCATCTCGCCAGACATCGCTATTCTCACCAGTATTGCCGCGAACCATATTGCTCCAGGTCAATTTTCATCAGAACAGGATATTCTTCGAGAAAAAACGGGCATCGCGGCACTCCAGAAGAAAAACAACTATTTTATCACGAACAATGATAACCCCTGGATTTTTTCCTATGTGCATACGGGCAGTACCCGCCTGCGGTATGGAGAAGATGGCGCCAATGAATTCGTTGTCAGCAATGTCACGGGTAACGTGCAAGGCATTTCCTTTCATGTCAAAGGCAGAAGCCTCGATCATGACTTTCGTGTACCTATTTTAGGGACATACCATACGTCGGTATTGGTGCCTGCAATTATCTGTGGCGAATTACTTGGATTGACGGGTGAAGAAATTCAGAAAGGTCTTGCTGACTTTCAGCTGCCGAAGGGGCGCCTTCGCTTGCTGCCTGGGGTACATAACTCCACTATCATTGATAGTAGTTATAATGCATCGAAAGCGGCTATGCTCCATGCTCTCGAGCTGGTTGATTCCTTACCTGCACCGCGAAAGATTCTTTGTCTTGGACAAATGAATGAACTTGGTGAGCGTACAGAGGAATCTCACCTGGAAGTCGCCCGCTTGGCGGCGCAAATCGGGAATCTCTTTATTCTCGTGGGACCAGATGCAAAAATCTATGAACAAGAACTTCTCCGCGTCGGTGTGGAGAAAGGTACCGTTCATCATTTTTTGGATAGTCAGGAAGCAGGAAAATTTCTCCTGCCCCTTATTCAGGACGGTGACCTTGTTTTTGTGAAGGGTTCTCAGGGGGGTGTGCGCTTAGAGCGTCTTATTGCTGAAATTCTTGCGGATCCTGCTACTGCGAAAGACGTCTTGGTCCGCCAGGGGCCCGAGTGGCAAAATCGCTAGGTAAACAAACACCTACGCCTGTATACTCAGCCTGATAGATATTCATTTTTCAACCATACTATGATGACACTACCTTCCCTGCCCTTTGATTACAAGGATCTCGAGCCCTTCATTGACGAAGAGACCGTGCACATTCACTACGATAAGCACCACCAGACGTATCTCGCTAAACTCAACGCGGCGCTCGAGGGCACAGAAGCAGCATCCTTATCCCTTGATACGATCATTGCACAGGCGAACTCTCTGCCTAAAGCAGTCAAAAATAATGGCGGTGGTGTTTGGAACCACTCCTTTTACTGGGCCTGTCTTGGAAAAGGAAAAAATACACCTTCTTCCCGCATGATGGGTCTGCTAAGCGCTTCCTTTGGGAGCCTGGAAGGATTTCAAACAGCTTTCATGGATGCGGGTCTTGCACTCTTTGGTTCAGGATGGGTTTGGCTCGAAAAAAATACCGACGGCACTCTGGCCATTTCTACGACGACCAACCAGGATAACCCCATGAATGATCGCGCCTCTGCTCACCTCGTTCTGACCTGCGACGTCTGGGAACATGCCTATTACCTGAAATACCGCAACATGCGTGCGGATTATCTGAAGAATTTTTGGGAAGTGGTGAACTGGGAAGCGGTCGAGGGGTTTTATGATGCGCCCTATACGTTTGGCGCCTAGGAACTTTTTTTCACAAGAAAGGAGACCCGGCGTATATGCCGTGTCTCCCTAATCTTTCATGTTATTATCTGTTTTTTTTGAGAAAGAAAACATCAATCATGAAAGTAAGATTCAGTACGAGGAGACAATTGATAACCATCCAATCGGATTGTGCTTTTGACAAATGTAAAGCATTTGAATCCAGAGCATTGATGCTTATCAAAGCAAGTACACAAAGAGAAATTGCTATGGTTGAGCTCTCAGAGTTCAACCAGGTGGGCAACTTTTCTACCCTCGCCTCACTATCTTTCATAGAACGCACCTCCTTTCCATAAAGATAGGATCCTATGTGAAAGTACAGCAATATGTTATGTAGTCAAATTTTTCCAAAATACTTTTTGCAATTAACGTCGTATTCTTTCACGATACAGATAGGCCCGCCAGGCGTCCCGTGGCCCACGATGCTTGCAAATTGAAGCCACCCGTGTAGCCATCGACATCCAAAACTTCCCCGGCGAAATACAGCCCGGGGATTTTTTTCGATTCCATAGTTTTGGGGTCTACCTCACTCGTCGACACACCTCCCGCCGTCACAAACTCATCTCCAGCGCTGCGACCGATGATGTGAAGCGGAACATGTTTCACAAACTGTGCTATTTTCCTGAGCGATTTATCAGAAGTGCCCACCATGAAGGTGTCACCAGCAACTTCCAGCTCACGGAGCACGCACTCCGCAAAGGATCTCGGCACAAGACTAGTGAGCATGGTCAGCACATGTTTTTTCTGGTCTGTTTGTTTCGCAGAAAGAAAATAGCCCGTGAGTTCCTCGAGGGTATACCCCGGGAGCACATCAAGGAAAAGGGAGAGAGGATGTTCACGTGAGATTTTTTCAAAGGCAACATGAGCGGAGACCGCAAACACTGCGGGACCACTGGTGCCCTTATGCGTCAGAAGGACGGGAGCTGGGTAGGAAAATTTTGTGGGCTGCGTCACGGAAAGAACTGCCTTCTGAAAAGAAACACCCGCAAGATGTTTGGGCCACTCTTCCGCGAGTAGGAAGCTGCTGAGACTTGCTGCGAGGGGCGTTATACTATGCCCAAATTCTTCTGCAAAGGTATAGCCATCGCCCGTGGAGCCCGTACGACGAAAGGCCTGGCCTCCCGTGGTGATAATCACCGCATCTGCGCGGAAGGTTTTCCCTTCCTTCAAGGTGATGATGAATTGACCATTTTTCTGAATCGTCGCTACAGAGGAGCGTAGGTGGACATGCATACCAGAATGCCGCGCAAACAGTTTTTCAAAAGCCCCCACTACATCGGCGCCCTGATTTGACCGTGGGAAAACACGCATATCCGCCTCTACCTTGAGCGGAGTTCCCTGAGATTCAAACCAGGCATACACCGCATCTGGCGGAAAAGCATACATGGCCGTACGCAAAAACCGTGCCCCCCGTGGATAGCGAGTAAGAACTTCTTTGAGATCATGGATTCCCGTCGTCACGTTACATCGCCCACCTCCCGAGATCAGAACTTTTGCGCCCAAATGCGTATTTTTTTCAAACAGATGCACCTCTGTTCCAGGTGCAGTTTGGCAAATGCTTGCTGCAGCCATAAGACCAGCCGCTCCGCCACCAATGATTGCAACGGTCTTTTTCATTTATTCTATAGTCATATCACGACGCGCTACGATCCCAAGAAACCAATCCGTGAGGATACGCAGCCGACCTGGCATAAATCCATACTTCATCAAGTACACGCCTTTCCATAGAACACTCGCCACAAAACCAGAAATGGGTATACCAAACACGAGCCCTATTGCTGCATGCCTGCCTAAACTCACCAGCTCACCCAGCAAGTGCGCCTGGAACGGTTTTGCAACCTTGCCAAGAAGACGCGCTTTCATCACTTTTCCAAAGTATGCCCCTTGTTGCTGTGCAACCTGAGCAAGCATAGGAAGACCGCGCCCATCTTTCGTTGGTACATGGGCAGCATCTCCCAGCACATAAATATGTGCATCTTCTGGAAGATGTAACTCATTGGTGACGGATACACGTCCTAACGGCGTGATCTCTGGCGTAATGTCCACAAATTCAGGCAAATGGGCCCTAACTCCAGATGCCCACACAACCGTGCCTGCTCCAAGCCGTTTTCCTGAGGCTGTCCAGACCGCGCCCTCCTCCACTTTGGTGACCTCTTCCCCCAGGTGAAGTTCCACACCCTTTTTTTCCAGGGCACGCATCGCCTTCTTCTGCAAAGACGTAGGGTACATATCGAGCACTCGAGGCGATCGATTCACGAGGCAAATACGCAAGTCTTCTGGTGCTAACTCCTGATCACAAGCGGGGCAAAGTGTGTCATGCATAAGCGAGGCAACTTCCGCCGCAAACTCAACCCCCGTCGGGCCAGCGCCCACAACAACAACGGTCATGAGCTCCCTACGCTTCGTCAGATCTTTCACGGTTAAGGCTTCCTCATAGCGAGAAATGAGCTGCCGACGAATATGTTGGGCATCCGCAATGGTTTTGAGGGGAAGTGCATATTCCTCCGCTCCTGCAATTCCAAAATAATTGGTCTGTGCGCCTGTTGCGATGAGAAGCGTGTCGTACGGAAGGTTTCCAGCCGTCGTTTCGACAATGTTATCTTTTGCATGTATACGCATAGCCTTTGCCATGACAAACCGAATGCCGTTTTTTGCCGTTATACTGCGCACAGGAACCGCAGGCAAATGTGCCGCAATA
Source organism: Candidatus Gracilibacteria bacterium CG17_big_fil_post_rev_8_21_14_2_50_48_13 (assembly GCA_002783265.1). GTDB lineage: Bacteria > Patescibacteriota > Gracilibacteria > 1-14-2-50-48-13 > 1-14-2-50-48-13 > 1-14-2-50-48-13. The sequence continues at coordinate 104,043 of PFFG01000007.1, forward strand.
ACCCCAGATGCAGCCTCATGAAGCATGGGCGTAAACACAAAGTGGTTTTTTTCTCCCAGAAGCGTAACGGAGACCTTTTCCCCCAATTGCCGACGGACGGATTTTGCTGCGTGGATACCAGCGAAACCAGTACCGAGTATCATTACTTTATGAGGATTTTGCATAGAGTTCTAGGTCGTTAATACCTGTACGCTACCCATTTTATGCAGGAAAAACAATAGATTTGCATTCTGCCGTGAAGCACTTTACTATCGCTCATAAGGGATGTGTGTGATACAATGTCCCGACATACAACACAATACCGAGAGATGACAAACATACACACGAGAGAAGACGCAGAAGAGATGTCAGAAGCACTTTCTACGGCTATAGATATCGTTCGGGAGCAGTACATCGATGATGGGCTCGAACGAACTGCCATGATTGCCCTTGATAGGCTTCACCATGACGATCTCAGCACCCTCTTCAAGTTTGCCCCCTTTGACGCCCTCAAAAGTGTTCAAGGACTTGTCGAGACACTGAGTCACAAAATTCTCTCGATCGTTGCAATGACCAAGGAACCTACCCCCCAACTCCTTACCGAACTGCACCTTGTGATCCAGGAAAATATTAGGCGAAATCTCGGTTTTCTTCGTCATAACCTCAATTTGTATGAGGGATTTCGTGATGACCGCGCTCTCACCCTAGAAACACTCATTTCTGAAAAAGATCGCATTTTTGCAGAACGACTCGGAAAATTTACAGGAGATCTTCTGTCAAACAGTGTCCATTGTAGCCCTTCTGAGAACGCACTTCTCGCCCAGCATCGCCCATGTATTGAAAGAAAACTTCTTCCGCTTTTTCTTGATGGAACGATTAAAACTATTAACGATCTCTACTTCTCCCTGCAGCAGTTTGACGTAGATGAGCTTCCCTATAATGTTCGGTTTCTCCTCCGCCGGTTGTTTAATGACATGTTGATTGACGTCAACAAGAACCTTATCCGGGCCATTGATCTCGTGCCTGAGAGAGATATTGCAAGCCCGGAGCACGCACTCGACGTCTGGACAAAACGTCGCAATGCAACTGTGCATAAAATTGATGCGGTGGGTCCCTTTCTCAATTCCCTCATTAACCGCTTGTGGCTCGATCAAGACGAGAATCGTCCGAACCAACTGACCACAGACCTAAGGCCACCTAATGAGCTCCGTCAGGCACTGCTTTCAGAACTGCTTGATGACATGGATGTGGATCGGGTCATGCGCCGATCGACTCTTGCAGCACATACAACCAGTGTTGAAGCCGCGAAAAAAGAGGCAAATCGCCACGCGCACCTCGCACAGCTTATTGCTCTCAAAACAGGGCACAGTTTGTCCATCACGTATTCCGACGTCCTCAAGAAGGTCAGTAACCTTCTGCGGCTTGTGGATATTCAATCGGTAGCGCCAAAAAATAATAAACTCCTCTATGTCCTCTGGAATGATGATAAGAAGCGTAATGAGCTCCACAAACATCCCAATCCAGACGATATTCGCCATGTCCGCCTGCAGACCAATGGTCACAGTCGCGAAGAGAGCCCACTCACACCAACCATGGACGAAGATGGCAATATGGGGAATAACGAGGAAGCGCTGGAGCAATCTCTGAGACGCGCAAAGCACACACCCTATATTATGAACCTACGTACCTGGGTTGATGCGAAAGGTCGTGAAAAAACCTCCCCAGATGGACATCCTTTCATGGTCCACTTTTGTGACATTAATGAAAAACAGGAAGACCCCATTGACGCAAAACTTCGTGGTGATGTGTCCCACATTGAGGAGATTTTTGACCTTGCACGGATGAACTTCTGGCTCACCTACACCCTCGAGGAAATTCTCGCGGATGATGCACTCCATGAAACTATTATGGAGTTTGCCACCGATCTGGGAACCCGTGGAGCAGGGCTCACACTGCGCGAATACAACAAAAAAGAAGATCGATATATTTTGGCACCGGGGGAATTTATGATTCTTTCAAACCTTCGCAGAACAACTTCCAAGAAAAGTGCGGTGAATACCTTTAAAGACATTCGCCTGTACTGCCAGAGCTATGACGGTGTCGGTTTTGAAATTCAAATTGTACCCATCGACATTGCGCTGAAAGAAAAAAATACCGACGATTTCATGAATCATGGATGGCTCGAAGTCATGCGCCAGCTGCGCGTTATTCTTGAGGAGGCGTCCTATATGTACGATCCGGAGATTCACGAGTTGATTCCACGGATACAACACCGCATCTCCTATCTGAGTACTCTGGAAGAGGCGCCGGAAAATCCTTCCTATGCGCCAATACCCCTTCTGCGCCGGGCGACTACTTGACATTTACGACTAAAAGGCGCATAGAAGGTGCAAAAACTTTTTTTGGTACCCATGAAACCTTTAGGACGGCAGAAAAATAGAGGAAATGCATCCACACCCGCGCCCAAGAAAACGCTTTCCCTGCAATCTGATTTTGGCAAACAAATTCATAATCAGATCTATGCACCAACGCCACAACTTAGTCGAGAAGAAGCAGCGATTGGTCTTGCGGTCGACGAGTTTTTTGTCGACCTTCGCGCAAATACCCTTGCGCGTATGTGGGAGGCGCATGGTTTTCTCGATCAACTCTTTGATAGGGGCATTGAAAACGCAGTACGGCGCGTAGAGGAGGATTTGTCGGGTGCGGATATTCGCGTGAAAAATCTTCGTCATAAAATTCGTGTTGGCCTTGTTCGTGGTACGGTTACTTTCGCAAAGACATACCCAAAAGCAAAAAACCAACTGGAGGTTGTGCACACATATGCAAAAGCGCTTGGTGCACAATTTCAACTCTTTCTCGGCAAGGATGATACCCCTCAGACCAAGGAAGTACTTGCCTTACAGGCAGAAACATTTCGCACAACCTTAGACCCGAAGGTTGGTGATGCATCAGCCTTTGAAGAACTGCCCACAGTGGAAGATATTCTCTACAGTTACAAACGTCATTTGGGATCGAGTTTTTTATACAGTAATCCCGAAAAGTTTTTCCGGACCTTTTTGGGCGATCTGGGCGATGCCTCTGACGCTTTTGAAAAACTGTATCCCTTTGTTTCAGATGATGAGCTTATTTTTGAGCACGTCGATGCACTTTTTGAGAGGTACTGTATCATCGCCATGAGCGTACGATCACAGATTCACGAAAAAATACGGATGCACGAGCTAAAGCCCTATAAGGTTGCCATAGAAGTCGAAAAGGTCACGGAACAGACAAGACTGAGCCTGGAAAAGGGTGATGGGACACTTGAGATCGTCAGTTTCCTTGATATGAAGGGAGTTTCCGTCAAAACCATCGCGAATATACTGACGACCCATTTTACCAAGCAGTATGATGCAATTCGGAACTGGACTCCACCCCTAAGGAACGAAGGCGCCCACGATGTCTAAATGTTGACATAGTCTCATTTTACATTATCCTCACGCAAATACTTTCCCCCACGTATGCTTGACCGAGATTTCCCCCTGAAATTTTTGCCAGACAATGCCCGTTTGCGCCTGTCTTTTGATAACTCTGTCAAAGATATTGTTCCTGCCCTACAGCACGCTCCCAAAGAAGAGAGCGTCATTTGGCTGGAAAACTTTATCCGCTACGCACTTGGACGCAACCTACCTGATATGCTCATGAAAGCTGCTGTTATAACGGAACAGGTGGTACTTCCTCTCGAAGAGGATCTTCGGGCGCAATTAGAACAAACATTGGTACAGCCTGAAAAGACACCTTCAATCCCTTTGCTGGAAAGCGATGAGAGTTTATATGAGATGATGTATACAGACGACGATCCGAAGATTTGGTAGATTAACTTTGTCGTTCTATTGAATCTTTTCGTTGTCGTTCTATTGAATCTTTTCGTTTCCTACGTCCGTAACATCTGCAGAATCAGCCCAACCATGCGGTCTTTTTCCTTGGGATGACTTTCTGCCACCAGGAGCGTGAGTGCCGTGAGCGCCTCGGCGGTCATGCGATCTTTGCGAAGCAAACTGGCTTTACTCAGGAACCACACAAAGGCGAAGGCACCACTGCGCTTGTTGCCGTCCGTGAATGGGTGATTTTTGACGATAAAGTAGAGCAGGTGCGCCGCCTTCTCCTCGACTGTTGGATAGGCATCCTCGCCAAAGACGGACTGAAAGACGTTGCCGATAATACCCTCCACCGCATCGTGCGCACGTTCTTGCGCAAAGAGTTCCGTCGCTTCCTTTTTTGAGAGTAAACTCTTCTTGAGTTCGCGAATGGCCATGGAAAGATCTGCCGCCGTCACATCTACCTGCTTTTTACTGAGGCCACTTTGGGGCAGGGTCGCCTTGTCGTAGGCATCGAGAGACACCCACGTATCGGCAAACATTTTTACCAGTTCCAGAGCATCCTCCGCATTGACCTGCGTGCCTGCTGGAAGCAACCTTTTCACTGTTTCCACAGCCTGCATAAAGGCCTCATGATTTTTCGCTATCTGTTTCGGGTGGATCACAAACCCCTCCGTCATGTACGTTCGCAGGGTTTTCGTGGCCCATTGGCGAAATTTTGTCGCAGTCTTTGAGTTCACCCTATACCCAACAGAGAGTACAAGATCAAGATTGAAGTATTCCACCTGATAGGTTTTCCCATCGGCAGCAGTTGTTGCAAAAAATGCAACAACTCCATCCCTCTTCAATTCTTCATCCGCAAAAATCTTTTTAATGTGACGCGAAATAACAGACTTATCTCGTTCAAAAATATCCGCGATTTGTTGTAAATTCGCCCAAATCGTCTCCTTCGACATATCACCCTTAAAAGCGATTTCACCGTTCTTTGCCTGATACAGCACAATATCTTTGTTCATAGGTGCCATGGGATCATGAAGTACAGCACTTCAGCGTATGCATATCCCGATGCAAAGGCAAGTGAGACTTTTCAATTCCTCTAGCCAAGCGGATCAGCGAACAAAAGACAAACGTACCACGCATTGACATGATTAGCCGTTAGTATTTAATGCACATATATTAACAGTCGATCCATGGGGTACGCAGATTTTTTTCAACAGGTAGAAGTTTCTTCGCAAAAAAAAGAGTCCGAATTTCATCATTTGATAGCAAAGTATTTTTATGAGACGAGTACAAGATATGTACTTGGAGTGAACACGGTCAATTTTGACTTTGAGCTTGCAGAATTTAACAAGCGATTTCTCCGTTGTCGTCTCACACCACCCCAGTTCAAGGTTTTCTTTACCCTATTGCTTGAGCTAAGATCTGGCTTGTATGCACAGACCCCCTACGATGTAGAAATGGTCGAGAGACTGGTCAAAAAGATGTTTATGGCTATTGAAGAAGACATTTATTCTACAAGGGAATATTTTACAGAGGAACTCAAAACAATGTCACAGCCTGTGCAAGTTGTCGCAACTCCGCAAATGCCCGTCAGAATATTGCCCAAAAAGCAAACAAGACCGTATGCACCAAGTTCCCATTCCACGTCTGACAACAGACGTCATCACAATGAAGACTGTGTCAATTGTCATAAAGAAACGCTTCGCAGGCTTCGTGGATACATGAAAGAAGCACATGTGAGCAGAAGCATTGCACGGAGCAGTTTCATGCACCCCAAATTAGAAGATGTCCTTTTCAGAACAAATTTTTCCGACACACGGCCCAATCTCCTTCCGAATACCTTCCTTACAAATTTCTATTCTGTGGTCTGCATCGGGTTTGATGTCTTTGCACAAACAGCGAAAAAAATAGAATTTCATGCATTTTTTACCGCATGTTTTCCACATATACGAATAAACCATGACACAAGTAGCTGGCAAACTGTACATACAGAACTTACGCAGATACGAAATAAGCGATTCAAATAGACATATGGCGTAGTTTGGTGGGGGGTCATTGACGCGGTTCGAACCGTTAACCAAAAGGTTAGTAAAGAAAAGGATGACTGTCGATGAATATTTAGCACATCAGCCAGAGGGAGAAAAGCCTGAACCTAAGCAAATTTCGAGCATTTTAGATTCTGAGGCGGCAATATGGGATCGGGTCTGGTGGCAACTTTTGGATGAGCTGTTTTTGGGGTGGTATATCTGGCTCAAGGATCATTTTGTGGAAATGAAGGAGTTTGTGCAAGAGGTAAAATTAGCGGCAGGTGAAGTACCCGATGATTAAGAGTGATGGCAAATTATCCATATCCTTTAGTAGTACTTATGACTAGCTCCTATTTAGCTGCAGCAATGTCTTAATACGGTGTTATTGCAGACGGAAACGGGATTGGTGGACACGATAACCCCGGTACTGAACACTATAAGTTCTTAATAGGATCAGCCTTGTCCTGTTTTCTTTTCTCTTCACGCTTCTTGTTATTTTCAGATTGTCGCTTTTTTATTTCGGCATGCAAATCTTCAAAGGTCTTTTTCAACCCCTTGAAATCATCAATTGTAGTAGGGTTTTGTTCTTCAAAGTCACTTCGGTTGTGCATCATTCCTTTCTCAGAAATCTGACCATGTAATTCTACTATTTTCTCCGCAAGGTCTGCGTCAAGAACTGCGGATGCAAGATTTTGGACTCGGATATGGTGATCATATCTTTGTACCGTACCAGCAAAAAGAACATCTTCAATCAGGCATTCACAAGCAGAGCGCAAATAATCGAGTGCAGCAGACAACGCTCGTTCTTTCTCCTGGTTATCTTTGCTCTCAAAATCTGATACGGATGCGTCATATTTACCTTGAAGCACTCCGATATTTGCCATCTTGGGAGTGCTGTTGAGATCGATCTGTCCTGAACCAGCTGTTGTTTTTTGAACCCAGTGCGGAGCAAGCTTCACGCTTTCCTTTTCGCAGGCAGCAACAATTTTCCTTGCAAACCACAAATCATGCGTAAACACGACTACTTGCCGTTCTTTGGAGAGCTGAGCAATTCTCAGTGCGAGCGACTCACCGACCTCGTGATCTAAGCTATTTACAGGATCATCAAACACAACAGGCATCTTAGTGAGGTCTCCAGAAATTTCTGCAAAAAAGAGAGATAGGGCGACCGCTTTCTGTTCGCCTTCACTCAAAATCTCTTTCAAGCTTCTGCCACGAATTTCCTTTTTCGTGCGGATACTTCCTTTCACCACTTTTGCTTTTGGGATTTGGATATTATCCGTACCGATATTCTTATTGAGTTTTTCTAGTTCATCCTTAAACGCATTACGAAATGAATCCGTCAATAATTCCTCAGATGCCTCTCCACACATTTTTGAGAATGCCGTTGTATCCAATTGCCTTGTTGCTATATCAACCTTCGTGATCAGATCATTGAATTGATAATGCTTTTGAATGTCTGCTTTCCATCGAGTCAGAACTTCCTTATCTTTCAAGGATTGAATTTCAGCAATGGCCTTGTTGAGTGCTTCTAAGCGCGCCTTATCATCCGACAGTGCAGTCAATGCGTCATCTTTGGCCTTTATAAATGCATCAATCGCTGTTGTGATTGATGAAGAATCTATCTGATAATCATCAGTGATTTTCTTCTTGTCAGCGATACACGAAAGCAGTGTTTGCTTGGCATTCTCTAATGAGACCAGAATCTCTGTTGTGGCTACTTTGAGGGTGTTACTTGCTACGGACACGCTTTCCAATAGAACATTCAGCTCATCATCAAAAGTAAAATCCGTCGCCACCCCCTTCAAGGCTACTTGCACTACACTCAATGCGATCTCAGCATCTTTCAGTTGTTTTTGAGACTGGTCACCGAGATGTGCGCCATATGACTGCACAAGTGTTAGTGCATCAGTGTCTAAGTCTTGATGACAATAAAGGCACTTCTTTGTGTAATTGAATTCTCTTACATCGATTTTCTCTTGATATTTTTCAGAGGAATCCAAAAAATCCTTCCATTCAGTGGAATCTTTGGCAGGTAGAGATTTGAGTGCCTCGAACTGCTTGAGACGATCATCGGCAGTAGCTTTCTTTGTGAGAAAATCACTAATTGCCGCCTTGGTTTTAGGATGATTTTCCCTGAGATTCTTGTCTGCTGTTGCAAGAAACGTTTTTAACGATTGCAGCTTGGTTTTTTCCGCATTCAATATCTTCTTGCGGTCTTCGGGATTGCTTTTTTCTAAATCAGTCTTTTTCTTTTCTTCTCCTTTCAGTTTATCCTTATCCGCATCGGTAAATGTGGAATGTGCATCTAGCTGGGCTTGTTCGGTCTGCGTTAATGCACTTTTCCGCAATAAGACCTTCAAATCAATGGCGTTGATTTCTTCGATAATATTATCGATATTTGGCTTCTTGGCGACTGTTGAGTCACGAAGTACAGTTAGTCGCCCCTTGAAATCCTCCAATACGGCAATGATCAAATAGAAGAGATGCAAGCCGAGTGGTTCCAAATCGACAACATTTTCTCTTTCACTCAAGAAAACAGGAAGGTATTCCGAATCAAAAACCTTGATTCCAGCAAACGGCTGAACACCTCGAAGACCTTTATCAGTCCAGTTGTAATTCTTTGCAGAATCATCGTGCCCGATATAGTCCACGAGAACTTCAAATTTTTGCTCAGACGCGCCATACACATTTCCAATGATCTCCTTGGCCGATTCACCCCCAGCGAGTTCGTGAATAATGCGAAAATACCCGCTCTTGCCACTGCCGTTCAATCCAAAGACTAGGGTGCATTCTGGATGGAAGCTCAATTCCTGATCGGCTAGAAGTGCATTTACACCTTGTTTGTGGGTTATTTTTTCCAGTCTTTTCAATTGCAATCCAGTCGTGGTTGCTTCTTGAAAAGATGCGGGAACTGCCACGGGTGATTCCTGATCCGACTCTACACCCGTAGCGTCTCCGGTATTGATTTTGTTTTCGGACAAAATCTTTCCGTACAAACGGTCTTTTTCAGTATCAGACAGAATGCCATTTGTTTTAATGACGGTATCAATCAAATCTACGAGCCAAGGCAAACCACCTTTCTTGACAGAAAGCTCAGAGAGGTACTCTTTGGCATGTGTTTTCTTTGGTGCTCCCATAAGCTTTAAGCTCTAATTAGATTTGAACGGTTCTATCTCTTCAAAAATTTTTAACTATTGGCTTTGATCCATAGAATTTAAACTTGGAAATTTATTTCCCTGACTTTGTGCGATTGTCCAGTTTGCACAACATCTGACAATTTTGTGCGGTAGTTTTCCCGCCTTCGTGCCACGGCGTAATATGATCTGCTTCCATTTCATCAAGTGAAAACTCCTTTCGGCACTTTATACAAATACCTTTCTGTCGCTCATACGCTTCGCGCTTCATTTTATCGTTAAAAGCGCGTATGGAGAGATGCCTTTCTTGTCCTGTAAGAATATAGGGGTAAATGCCTGATTTCTTCGTTACATCCTCATCCTGCATCAACTTCGCAACCTCTGCTTCCAGTTTCTTTGCGTCTAGTTTCTTCTCTTTGAACTGATTATATAATTCACCCCAATTAACACTCGCCATTTCTTTGCGATGGTTAGGGAACGATTTTCGCACCCACGCAATAACATTTTGAAAATACTCCCACAATTCGTTAGCGTTTTGATCATGCTGATGCTTAGCCATGTAGTCCGACACCTCGTCATTGTTGATCCACGCAAGTGCAGTTTCTAGATATTCTTGGCGTATCGGTGAACCTGTAAGCAGTGCACCACCATCGTTTGCCAAAAGATAAGCAGCACAATTTGATTTACTAAACTTAAGCTTTGCATCCGAAAGCCAAGGACCTGTGTAAACAGCATTACGCAACTCTTGATCTGTCAATTTTTCACCAGCAATGTTAATGGTCTTAAACCAATCTAGTCGCTCCTTGTCTGTACCTTCGCAAAAATAGATCATCAACTCGTATGCAAGTATTTGCTCTTGCTCCTCCTTTGCAAGATTATGAAAAAAACGATTCTCTAGGGAAAAGTCTCCATTAACGTATTGCCCAAGACTAATAGTGCGCTGCTGGCCATCCAACACTTCATAGCCACCATCATCGCGTACCATCCAATACATCACATTGAGCGGAAATCCTTTTTTCACGGTATCGAGAACTGCATCGCGTTGTTTTTCTTTATATACAAATTCACGCTGATACTTCGGACGAACATCGAGATTACCATCATATGCGACAACGCCTTCTTCGGCGCTATCCTTAAAGCCGCTAACAACATCGCGAATTTTTATTCTTTGCAGTTCAATTTTCATAATTATTTATTGATAAGTTTATTTCTTATAAAAAGTCTTTTGAATGTTTCCTTGCCATTCAAAAAGGATCCCCGACCAAATATCCCTTTCGGGTCTTGATCTACGCCACGATTCGAGCCAACAATTTCAAATTGCTTAGGATTATAACGGTCAAGAAAAGTAACAGGAACACCCATCACTCCGTCATAATCCATTGGAATATCTAGAAACCTCGGTACTTCAATCGCGTCATAGTTGTCGTATTTTCGGTATTGGTCTGACGAGTATTTTTTATATAAGATCAGTTCTTCGTGGCGTTTAGTGGTATCCATGTTTGTAAACCAAACAATACTTCCCATGCTGAAATATTTTGTTCCATTTTCAATCTTAATTCTTGATTCTGTTGGTATTTCATAATCATCTGGAACCTGAAACCATTTCGTTCCGCCATTATCATAGCCAAGCCACATCTTATTGTCTTTGATAAATTTGAAGATTTCCTTATAAATTATAGCATTCTGATTGCCGAGGATGAGAAATTTCTTATTGTGATCCATTAGTTGCGCAACATATTCACGAAAAAGTGAAAAAGGTGGGTTGGTCACCACAATATCTGCTTGCTTTAACAGCTCTATGCTCTCCTTAGTTCTAAAGTCACCATCCCCTTTTAACGGACCCCACTCATTGTTTTTATTAGCTTTAAGCTGTTCAGCAATATCTCGCAAATCAAAAGCTCCATCACCATCCATGTCGTGCACTTCATTGATAATGAATTTGTTGGCGGTCACCTTTGGTCGCCCCTTTCGAGCTGGCTGAATCTCAACATCACCAAATAAGCCGAGTTGAGTATTTGCTATTGGAGAAGGTTTGTAGCTAGTAGCAATAAGCCTCTTCAATCCAAGCGCATTAAAATTTGCCGCAAAATACTTAAAAAAGTTGCTCTCAAATGGGTCATCGCAATTCAAATACACCACCTTGTCACCAAACTGACTCTTATAATGTTTCAACTCCTTTTCAATATCAACAAGCTGAGTATAAAATTCATCTTTTTTCCCTTTTAGGGCTTTATTTAAATTTTTATTAAGTGATTTATCAGCCATATGTTTATTTTGTTAATTCATCAAGCGTAACCCCTAACCCTGTGGCAATCTTCTTTACGGTATCTAGCGTCGGATTGGTTACCGTATCCGACTCAATTTTAATCAAGGTCGGGTATGGTATATCCGCCTTTTTCGCGAGCTCATCCTGCGTCAAATCCTTCTTCGCTCGCCAAGCTCTAATTTTTTGTCCAATTGTTTGTTTTTTGGTCATAAAAGACATGTAATCTATGGTTAGTTGTATTATAGCGCGCATGGCAAAATTTACAAGAGATCTGCTTAACGTTCGAACCACGAACCAAAAGGTCTTTGCCCTTTAATCTAAGCCACTTTTCTTTCTTGTCTTCCTCCGAAAAGCCAAATGGTCTCCCCAAAGTTCGAACCGCATACACATCAACAAAACCGCCAACATATACAATAAACAAGCGCTTGCCGCGCAAAACAAAAATCCCTCCGTTCAGGAGAGATGTTTGATGGTGGGCCCAGCTGGGTTTGAACCAGCGACCAATCGGTTATGAGCCGACTGCTCTAACCACTGAGCTATGGGCCCGTGACCACATGAAAATGTAATGGCACGAGCGAAAAAATGCAAGGTGAAGCGAAGGATCCTCTGACGTTTTATCGCACCGGATCTTCCCCGCCCTTTGCCCACGGGTGGCAGCGCAGTACGCGCCACAATGCCATGACGGAGCCCCGAAGGCTGCCATATTTTTCCAGTGCCCCAATGGCGTACATCGAGCAGGTAGGATGAAACCGGCAGTACCCCTGTGGGTGCCACTGCCGGAAATATCCATGATCAGGTGAAAGAGTTCGCTGATATAGGCGAATAAACCAAATAAGGAGGCCGCGCATCCTTATTTTGGTGTCGAGGTTAAGACAGGTCGCGTCGTGGGCGTTGTGGTTGTGGTCGTCGTACGTACGGGTGCTGGCACCAGCGTCGTAGTTGATGTGTTCGTATTCGTAGGTTTCACCGTCGTTGTTGTCGTTGTCGTCGTCGTTGTTGTCGTTGGTTTGACAGCCGTGTTGGTATTGGTTTGCTTCACCGTATTCGTGTTGGTATTCACCTTCACGGCCGTATTCGTATTCGTGTTCGTTCGTCGAGCTGTATTCGTATTCAGATTCGCGTTCCTCTGTTCTACATTCACATTCGCGTTTTCCACCAAAGGCTCTGCATTCATATTGTCGTTGATGTTCGCGTTGACGTTGTCGTTGGCATTTTCAAGCGCGTCCTGCATATAGAGCTGCCGTCTCAAAGATTGTACCCCTGACGTCGTGCTTGGCATCATACTTTCCATACGCTCCGCAACACGATCAAAGAGCTCGCGCTCTGCAGGCGTCGCTGTCTCGAGCAGTGGATTCTGATATTTTTCATCCCCACGCACCATTGTGAGAATTTCTTCAACCTGGCGTTCCTTTCCTGCCTCTGCCTGATCAAGAGCCACAAACATTTCACGGCGAAGTGCATGTTTCAGAGCGTCATTGTCTCCCTTTGGCAACAGAGCAAGGCGTGCCCGAGCAAGTGCCTGCCTTGTGAGGAACGTTGTATCATCTACTCCTGCACTAAAGAGCACCGCCGCATGCATCGTTACACGAGAACGAAGGGCTTCCCGGAGCGTGTTATCATCTCCCGCTGCATTCAACAATGCAGGCACAAGCTGTTCGTAAAACTCCGTCAAATCTGCGAGGCGCACTGTATCCTCCGACTCTTCCGCAGAAATCATCTCCTTCACCAGTAAGTCGAGCATCGATCCAAGCTCCTGCTCACGCTCCGCAGAAGTTCCCTGTTTTTCCAGTACGGTCTTCAAGAATTCTTCCTTATCAGGAAGCTTTCCACTGTTGGCCATCTTTTCCATAAAGAGCGTTCGGCGCTTCGTGTTCACATCTGCAAGATATGCAGTATCCTTTTGCTCACTTTCTGTGATAAATTCGTTCATAAGTGAACCGGTGGCTGCTTTTTCCATAGTTGTTCCACGGATCACGGCTCCTTCACCCGCCAACAGTACCTCTCGCTTTTCCGCCCCCGTGACCATAAGATCAATTCCATGTTCCATAGGGAGCATAACAACACCCGTCGCGGATACTGCCGTATACAGCGCCGTTCCTCGAATACCCGCCACGGTATTCTGCGTGCGTACCTGCATGGAAGAATCATCATGCACCACGTTCAGCACCTTTGTCCACGCCTGCCCCGTGCGCACTTCCAGTTCATTTGTCACAGCTCCCGTTGTTTCATTCGTTGCTGCCTTGGCAATCACTACCTCTGTTCCACCAGCAAGGCGAGTAATAGAGCCATCCGTCCATAGCAAATTTGCCTTTGCAGACGTTTCTACCCGCACTGTATCGCCTTCCTTCAAGTCCAGGGATGCAGTGACTGCAATGCTATCCGCATCTTTCCGCAGCACCGTCGCCTGCCCCGCCGTGACTTCCAGCTGCATGGGTATATCCAAAACATTTGTCGCTACGAGTTCTGCCTGTGCAGGAGTACCCGCTGGCACCAGCATCTTCCAAGCAAGTACACCCACTACCGCCACAAACAACAAGCCAAAGAGGCTAACAAGAACTTTTTTCATAGAAGGAGACACAAATAGAATGACACGCGGAAGCTCCGCTAGCCCTATAGTAGCAGGATGCCTCGCCTACGCAAGGCGCAGTGCATACAAAAACGCGCCCCCGCTGACTGCCACATTCAGTGAGTCTTTATGCCCCAACATGGGCAAGTGCACAACCGCATCAGCTAGTGCTAGTGCCTCCGCATGCACCCCCTCCTTTTCATTACCAAAAATACAGGCAACACGGCTTTCCTTGGTGAGGGTCGGGAGAAAGGTGCGAAGATCCATACTCGCATCATTTTTTTCCACTGCTACGAGCAAATAGCCTTCCGCCCGCAGGTGGTGCATGGCCTCCACAATAGTCTCAAAATGCCGCCACGGCACGTGTTCTTCCGCAGAAAGAGCGGTTTTACTGATTTCCTTGCGGGGAGGCGTGGCCGTATAGCCCGTTAAAATAAGCTCCCGCACCCCCGCGCCATCACAGGTGCGAAAGAAAGAACCCACATTATACATACTCCGCAACTGATCCAACACCACAACAATTTCCATTATTCAGGAATATAAGACGTATCTCCATCAATTAAACGCTTCAGTACAGGCATTGTGTTCAAATCGAGATCTTTTTCAAGGATTTCTTCAGCCAGTTCTCTTGCCTCCACAATCAGGGGCAAATCCGTGAGGCTTGCAACGCGCAAATCAGGCACACCGCTCTGGCGGATACCATAGACTTCCCCTGGCCCTCTCAGTTCTAAATCGATTTCTGAGAGACGGAACCCATCCGCATATTTTTCCATGGCTTTGAGGCGCTGACTCTGCCCTTTCTGCGATGAATCTGTGGCGAGAAAACAATAGGATTGCGCCTCACCACGCCCGACACGCCCACGAAACTGATGCAACTGCGAGAGACCAAAACGCTCGGCACCTTCGATAACAATCGTCGATGCGTTGGGGATATCCACGCCCACTTCAATAACACTGGTGGAAACAAGAATATCAAACTTTCTGTCTTTAAAGCTGGTCATAATCTGCTCCTTTTCCTCTGCTTTCATTTTGCCGTGTAGAAGCCCAATTTTCAGTTCCGGAAAAATATGTTCCTGCAAAAAGGCATATTCCTTCGTAACAGCACGCACATCTTCCAGTTTCTCCGATTCATCAATGAGGGGACAAATGACAAACGCCTGACGTCCTTTGCGCACCTGATCCTCCAGAAAGTAATACATTTTCTGACGATCTTGCGGGTTCACAAGCCGCGTGATGATTGTTTTGCGACCCTTAGGCATCTCGCTGATCAACGAAATATCTTGATCCCCATACATGGTGAGCGCAAGGGTGCGGGGAATAGGTGTTGCCGTCATGTGCAACACATGAGGAAATCCGTGCTGCGCAAGAGTTCGCCGCTGTTCGACACCAAAACGATGTTGTTCATCAATAACCACAAGACCCAGCCGGTGAAACTGCACGTACTCCTGAATTAGCGCGTGTGTTCCGATCACCACATCCACGGTTCCTTGAGCTAAGCCAAGAGCCGTTGTTTCCTTTTCTTTTTTTGTAAGCGATCCCGCCAGATATTGCACATTCAGCCCCCAGGGCGCGAGCAGAGCAGTAATACTTTTATAATGCTGACTTGCCAGCACTTCCGTGGGTGCCATAATGGCCGCCTGCACGCCCCCCTTACGAATGGCATGGTAGGCACAAAGCACTGCCACCAGTGTTTTCCCTGACCCAACGTCGCCTTCCACCAGACGTTGCATTGGCACATCCCGCTCCATGTCGCGCAAAATTTGATAGGTCACCAGACGTTGGTGATCCGTCAGCTGAAAAGGGAGCTGTTCCACAAATTCCTTCATAATCTCGGCATCCAGAGGAATGGCCGGCGCACATTTCGCAGCGTCCCGTTGAAAGGAGAGTTTTCTGCGCACCCCTGCCAACTGCAACAAAAACAGCTCTTCGAATCCGAGGCGATACCGCGCTCTTTCCAGCTGCTCTCGTGAGGTAGGCATATGCAGTTCCCGAATTGCCTCCCCACGCCCCATAAGACCTCGCGACTTTCGCACCTCCTCGGGCAGGGTTTCCTCAAACAAGAGCGCATGATGCGCCACATCATGCATTTTTTTTCGAAGCCATTCCGTGCTGATCCGATCGATTTCCGGATAGATTGGTGTTATTCCTCCAAAATGCACGAGCGACTGCCCCGGCACAAAATATTCAAAGGTGGGCGATTGAAAGGAGAGCATCCGCTGCTCGTATTTCAGTTTCCCTGACAAAATGATGGATTTCCCCAGAGTCAGCATATTCATGAGATGGGGCTGATTGAACCACACCACTTCCGCCTCGTTGCCTTCTTCATCACGAAAGAGCGCTTTGAGGAGTTTATACCCTCGTTTCGTTCTGATGTTATCTTTATCCACCAGGATGCCCTGCACCGTAACTGTGTCTTTCAAATTCGCCCGAGCCAAACTCTTTTGAATCGACCGATCCTCATACGTGCGAGGAAAATAGAGGAGCAAATCTTCCAACGTCGAAAGCCCCGCCTTTTCTAAGGTTTTTAAAAAGTAGGGTGTGGTGGCCAGAACATCGCGGAGGGGAGTGCCAAGTTTCATACGCGAGGGAAAATATCTACTTGTAGCCTACCGCGTTTACGTTCTCCTGCAACAAAAAAAGGCCCGCAGATTGCGAGCCTTTTTCTCAGTCATGTTTATTTTGCCAAGTTCACTACTCCTGTTTCCTGAACCGTATCAAGCGTTGCTTGCTTGATCATCGCCTGAGAAATTGTGTAGAGTTTATCGCCAATGTAAATGACGCGCATAATTGTTTTCAGATATTCATCATCAGGAATATTTGATGCGGACCAATCAAGGAATCCCTTCGCAAAGTGCGAAATGCGCCCTCTCTCCGTAAATCCGTTCACCAGATCCACCGTAAAGATCACCGCACCTTCAAAGGTCGTCTTCGTCGCATCGTAGCGGTTTGTTTCAGTACACACCTCTGCACCCGTTGCATCTAGAGTACATTCTTTATAGATACGCACACCATCCGGTTCAGAGATACTGATTGGGAAGGCTAGCAGATTTTTCTCCTTATCAAACAAGAGGGCCTTGTGGTTGTAGAAAATATCACTGTACGTTCCAGATACTCCTAGTGTCGTCTTAAACTGCTCAACTGGGTTAGCAGGATCCGTCACATCAAACATACTCATTTTGAGACCCTGCACATTCTGCCACGTGGTTCGCCCGTCTGTTGAAGAGGTATCCTCTGGCACATCACGACCTATTCCAATGACATGGTTTGCATCATATGGATGCAGATAGTTTGACCAGCCCGGAATCTTCAATGCGCCAAGAATTTTTGGTGCGTTAGGCACCTTGAGATCCAAGACAAAGAAAGGATCCACCTGTTTAAAGGTCACCAAATATGCCCGATCTCCCATAAAGCGAGCAGAGTAAATGGTCTCACCTGGTGCAATATCCAGGACGCTCCCCACAATCTTCATGGCCTCATCGAGAACATAGACAGCGTTTTCACTGTTGTTCGATCCATCTGTCCAATTGTTGTTTGTCGTCGCAATACGGAAGTGGTTCTGATATTCATCCATGGAAAACTGATTGAGGACACGTCCTCGCACGCGAGCTGTACCTTTTTGTTCTACACCTGTGTCAGAAAGGGCAAACTTATAAATTTGCGTAAAATCCCAATTCCAGTACCCACTGGTACCATCGTATGCTCCCGTCGTTACATACAAAGATTCCGGAGACATATGAATTTGCTCCGCATCCCCAAGGAATACCTGCGCAGAAACATTTTTTGTCGTGTCATCCGTCGGAACAACTGCAACGGTCATGTAATTCGGACGCTGGAACCCTGGAAAATATTGTACTTGATCACACCCAACAACATTTTTCTCTATATCACCACGGGCGCTATCCGCAAATTTCGGCAAAATTGCATCGACTGGCAAAAACTGTTCTCGCATAAGCCAATAGCGTGGTTCGTCGTTGAGCACGAGATAGAGTTTGTTTCCAATTCTTCTAGACTGGGAAAGGTATCCATCGAAGCGCACCGTACGCTCGATTTTTGGTGCAGCATGATCCGTGACATCGAGAATAATATTCTTGGTGTAGTCTCGATAGTAATAATACGGTGGCATAATACCTCGCATGGTCGACATGGTGGTTTCCTCAGCGGGAATATCTCCATAGGTCGACCCCAGCACAATCAAACGATTACCATCCAGATACATATCTGTCGGAGAGAAGTTTTCATCCACCGCCTTGATGCGGGCAATCTCCTTCATTGATCCACTAGCATCCTTCGTATCAACGATACGTACTTCATTTCCACGGATAGTGTAAATATATCGTGCGTCATTTTTCACAATGTCCGCTTCATCGACACCCTCCACTTGCACATTTGTGGTCGAAAAATCCGTATCTGTACCTCCTCCCGCACCCGTTTTTTCCGGTGACGCGGCTGCATCAGAAGTAACGCTGCCGTTGAAATTCATGTTCGGTGCACCCGCAGAAACTTCCTCGTTCATCGTCTGATAGCGCAGATAATTCGTTCCCTCTTCGCGCATTTGTCTATCCATGACACTGGAGAGTTCAGAACAGGAGGCGATTTTCCCCACGTTCCCACTTGTTAAGTGGGCGACAGGCATTTTCAAGAGACTGGTTAAAGTCGTCGATGCTTTATCCGTGCGGTTTTCCTTTGTACGGAAAATCGTTTCCGCCATTTCACCACGGGTCACCATGTGAGAAAGCTCACTGAGCGATTCTGGCAGTGCATTTTTTGCTTCCAGGGCAAGAACAAACTTTTCATACCAGTTTGTACCTTCAGACCCAAGAGGTAGCTGCATTGTGAGTGCAACTATTTTTGCCATTTCCGGTACGTTTATTGTATTTGCAGGACGCATAAGGCCATCTGGATATCCCTGCATAATGCCCTTTTGCACGGCATAACACATATACGGTGCATACCAGGCAGTAAGATCAAGATCGCTCAGTTTTTTTACAGCTGCAGGAGCATTTGCCAAACAACTGCTTCCAGCATTTTCCGTGTACCCGTCCGTAGAAAGGAGCAAAATCTTCAAAAACTCTGCTCGATTTATGGCTTTATCGACGCCAAAGCTGCCGTCAGAATAGCCTTCCACAACTTTTTTATCGCGCAGATAACTCACTGCTTCTGCGTTAATGTTTGATCGGTTAACATCGGAAAAAATTGCCGTACTCGGTGCCGAGTACATGGCTGGCATGGTACTGCCAGCGGAAGCCGGGACCACCGACGTTAGGAGGAGTGCACTACTCAGTAGCAGTGCAAAGGATTTTTTCATACAGTGCGAAAAGAAGAGATAGAAGTCACTTGTTACAACGTACTATGCCGGGCAATGTTACATTCACCAAATGCTTTGCCTCGACAGGTTAGGTGGGCATTTTCTTGTTCTAGTCAGCCCCGCGTGGTATACTGTGTTGATTATTTCTGAATGTCAGACACTATGGGGGATAATATTGAAAAGTATATTGCAGACACCGGCCCTATGGGTGGAGTGGAAGGTGCAGGCAGTCACGCAGAAGTACCGAAGAAAGGACTGGATCTTTCCGTTGATCAAAAACAGGAACTCAATGAGCTAATTGCACCAATTGACCAGGGGACAAAAGAAAGTATTCGTGCTCTAGGACAAGATTACGCCTCTCTCAAAGAATTTGCCAATAGCTTAGACCCTAACAGTGAAAAGGCCGCAGAACGGGCACCAAGTTTTTGGAGCCTCCACGGGCCTGAGGTCACGGGTGAAAATGTTCAAAATCCATTGAATAGAAATGCGTAACTATGACTGCTGCAACGACGACCTACGACAAGCTTCTCGATGAAAACGCTGCACGACTGCAGCGGCTTCTTGCTGCATTTAAAAATGAGTACAATTACAACACGTACCTCAGCAGTATTCGTGCAACGAAATTGCTTCTTACTGAAGCCCTGAAAGATACCGCACACATGTCGCCCGTGGAGCTCAAAATGCTCATTTCCAAACTCACCGAGTTCGAGCTGAAAAAACGCGGCCTACCCTTCCCTAGGCTGGTTATGGATGCAAAAGGGTATAAATACTATGACATGCGATCAACAAATATTGTTGCGCGAAAAATTGGCGGGGATACAGATTTAAAGCTCCTGGAACTGCCCATGAATACCATGACCGTGCTCATCGTGACCGTGATGAACGACGCCCGCATGCGTCTCATTGCCTTTACCGACGACCTTTCGATTCCCTTTATCGATGTGGGCGACCTCTTTGAACGCGCCCCGTAAATATTCCTCCTATGTTTCATACCTCCGTCACCTATAATAGTCAGTACATCGTCGATCTGCTTCGTCAGACCGATTTACTCGCGCAGGAAGAAAAGGACAAGCTCATAAGCTTTATGCCCAATTTTTCGCAGGAAGAAAAAAACTTACTGGGGAATCAGATTGTGGACTATGAACGAAAGAAAGCGGAAATTTTGAAGGATGCTGAGGAGCAGAAAAAGAAGATTGAAGAAGAGTACTATAGAAAGATTGACGCGCTCCATGCAGAGGAACAACGCAAAGTACGGGAAGAATTGCGACGCAGAGAGGAGGCGGAAGCACAAAAATCAGAAGATGAAGCCAATTCGCTCCTAGGGCAAATGTAGTGTTGTACAACATGAACAACTGCTTTGCATCTCTTCCTATGGTCACCACCAAGGTTTTGTGTATAGTGCATACGATTCATCTTTTTGATGCGCTATGTACCCCATCCTTTTGCAGTTTCAAGGCTTCATTGTCACTACCTTCGGGTTATTTCTGACACTTTCCTTTCTCGCCTTTGTGGTTGCCCTCATGAAAACCACCTTGCTGCGAAAAGTAAGCATTGGTTTTTTCTCACGACATGTACTCGTTCTCTTTCTTGCCACCATTTTGGGGGCAAAGGGCCTGTATTGGGTCCACAAAATTATCATCTGGATTTTGCAACCAGGTGATTACTATAACGACATTTCCTCTAATCTCGATTACGGCCGATACCTCACGGTGCTAAAGCAGTTTATTAATGTGGAAGAGTTTTATGTCATAGGCGGTGTTCTTGCCTTTGGCCTGTTGTTCTTCTTCTATGCGAAACGGGAAAAAGAGCACGTTCTCGAGTGGCTCGATGCACTCCTCCCACCCTTTGCCCTAGCTCTCGCAGTAGGGTTTATTGGCTCGCTCCTTGGAGGATACTACGTTGGTTCTGAAATCTACGGTTTCCCAGGAATTTCTTATGCCGCGGTAGACTTCCGGTATTCCTATGCAGCGCAAATTGCGTCTTCTGTGCTTGTGCATCCCATTGCACTGTATGCGAGTATTACATGTTTTCTCATTGCCTTTATCAGTTATACCATGCTGAAAAAGGTGACGACGTCAGGTGTCGTAGGCATTGTAACACTCATTCTCATTTGTCTACAGAACATCATCATTGAATTCTTCCGCAATCCCGTAGATAATACAATCTTCCTCGGGCCTCTCACCATCAATCAGATCGTGAGTATGCTTGGCATTCTTGTTGCGATCTACATCTTTATGAAGAAGCTCCCGCGGGTGCACGGGTAATCCATACGGAAAGGGCCTGTGCAAAATCATTGCTTCCTTTGGTGGCGTCCAAAACGCCTGATTTCGCTTTGCGATCGAGTGTGGCAAGAGCGTGGATCATGTAGCCCAAGTCCTCACGGCGGAGATGGCGCACAAGGGCGGAGGTTTTTTGAAACGCATAGGGTTTCATGCCCAAAGTAGATTCCACGACCTTTTGCCCCAGCTTAGCATCGAGCACGGTGCGCACGAGCATACATTGTTCGAGCTGCCAGACGAAGGCTCCTAAGAGTTTAAGGGGCTCTGCTCCACGCATAAGCGCGCGCTCTATGCGCTGTATTGATGTTTTTTTCTCGCCGGAAAAGACAAGCCGCAGGGTTTCAAAGACATCTTCCTCAAGGGCCATCGGGCAGAGAGCATCCACGACTTCGCGCGTTAGTTGTTCTTCTGCGGCATACTGACGAAGCATTTGCATATCCTGCGCAAGAGATTCCCGCCGAGAAGAGAGCACTTGAACCACGTAGGGCACATCCGCTGGAGCGAGAAGGCCAGCGAGTTCCATGGTCACCTGGGCGTGCACGTCCACTTCCTGCATCCAGTATTCTTCCGTGCGAAACTGTTTGTGCATCGTTTTATACAGAGTTCTACGCTTATCTGGTTTTAGGGAAACGACCACCACAACGAGTTCCGGTGGCAACTGTAAAAGCGCCTCCACAATACGTTCCTCCCGCTTTGTCTGTGCTTCTTTTTGCTCTGTCGTCGACTTCGATGTTCCTTCTGATGAGGCGGGGAAACTACGAAGAATCAAAAGCCGCTTCTCTGCAAAAAGGCTGGGGGTCAGGAGATCTGTGGTGAAGGCAGCGGTTTTTGCATCCTCTGCCGTGACCTCCTTCGCATCATACTGTTCCACATTCATCGCCCCGTGCTTTTTGCTAAAAGCCTCTTCCCACCAACGCCTGCGCTGCAGAATACGTGCGCGGTCATCGCCTGTGAGAAAGACAACATTTTCCTTTGGTGTAATTTTTGAGGTCATGTACAATTGGGCGGCAATATTACACACAATGTATGGCTCTAAAATCCTTCAAACGCAAGCTCTTCCTCTTTGAAATGGGCGACATCGTCATCGATGTTCTGCTTATGGCCATTGCGGTTATCGGCCTGCAGTACTTTGTTGTCTCTGCCTTTGTGGTTTCAGGAGCCTCCATGGAAATCAATTTGCATGATCAGGAAATAGTGCTTGTGAACCGTATTGGACAGGGCAAGTATATTCTTCGCAACGAGCATCAGCTGGTTCGCGGTGATGTAATTGTGTTTCGACCACCCATTGAGACAGATCAATACTACATAAAGCGCATCATAGGCTTACCCGGCGACCAGGTGCGCTTTGATAAAAACCAGATTTATGTGAATAATACACTTCTGGAAGAGCCCTATACGAATTGCGCACGCAACGAGAGCCTCGCTGAGTTTCCCAGCTCAAACCCGTCTCCTTGTACCTACGACATCGTCAACGGGAAAACCTTCCAGGTACCCGATCATCATTATTTCGTAATGGGTGACAATCGCATGCGCTCCGATGATTCACGCACCTGTTTCATGTCTGCCAACACAACGCAGTGCCCAGAAACTGAAACCACGCACTTTGTTCCCTTTGATAACATTGTGGGCAAAGCATGGTTCGTACTTTGGCCTTGGAATCAGACCGCTGCACACACGCACAACACAAATTTCTTCCAAAAACTCTGGCCACTCGATAATATCCGCTCCATTGAACGCTATGACCCTCTCCATTCCAGCTAACAGGCAGTTGCGAGGCGTCCCTGTTGCTCGTACAATCGAAACGGAGCTCGCAGCAAAGGTGCAGCAGTTTCCTACCATTCCCAAGTTGGTCATTCTTCTTGTTGGCGACAATTCTGCCTCTATGACCTATGTCCAGAAAAAGAAGGAAGCAGCACTGCGCGTCGGTATTCAAACGGACATTCGCACCTTTGCAACTTCCGTCACAACAGAGAAATTGCTTGAGGAAATTCAGGACCTGAATCAAGACCCGGAGGTCACCGGCTACATCGTGCAGCTTCCTCTGCCGGACCATATCGCGCTTCCCAAACTCGTAGCAGAAATGGCTCCCCTGAAGGATGTCGATGGTTTTACGACGCAAAACGCGGGTGCACTCTTTCTTGGAAACTCCACCGACTATCTACCGCCTGCAACCTCTCGCGGCGTCCTCGAACTGCTTCTCGCCTACGGTATTGCGCTCGAGGGGCAGCATGTCGTGATGGTCGGTCGCAGCAATCTGGTAGGGAAACCCCTCGCCCTCGAACTCCTCGGACAAAACGCCACGGTGACCCTTTGTCATTCAAAAACAAAACATCTCGCAGAATTCACCAGACAGGCAGATATTCTTGTCAGTGCCGTGGGCAAAATGCATCTCATCACTGCAGAAATGGTGCGTGATGGTGCAGTTATGATCGACGTCGGCTTTCACAAAACCCCGGAGGGACTTTTTGGTGACATCCATCCCCGTGCACTGGAAAAAGCCTCGGCGTACGCACCCGTACCCGGTGGTGTGGGCGCTGTCACCGTCGCTTCCCTGCTACAAAATGTTGTCTCGGCCTACACCCTTGCGCATCTTTCTCTATGATTCACAAATCCTTTCTCGGTACTGCCATCTTCAAAAAATACGTCGAGCCTGGTGAATCTGTGCTGTTTATCGCGCACCAGCACGGTATTGTGCTCTATTGGGACGTTCTGCAAATGCTCGTGTTTGCCATTGGACTTCCCATGTTCATTGTCTCCTCAAACCCGGAGCTCTACCCAGTTGCAATCCTTATCGCCTTGTTTTTTGGCCTGCGGTTTCTCAATAAATTTGCCCTGTGGTTTTTTGATTGCTGGGTGTTTACCGACCGGGGTATTATCGATATTCGCTGGAAAAGTATTTTTAAGCGAGACACCATTAATGTCGACTACCGGCACACTGAAGGTATTTCTGTACGTGTTCGCGGTTTCTGGCAAACCATCTTTCGCATGGGCGACATGACGCTTGATCGCGATAGTACGACGGCAATCATGAACCTGCACAACGCGGCGCACCCCAATAAGGTCCAAGACCGATACATGGCAGCAAAAGCCCAGGCGCTTATTGGATCCAACACCATGGGCAGCAGCACAGCAAAAATTAAGGATATCCTTTCTGAGATGATCCGCGACTACGCAGAGCAAAAGGGCATTAGTGTCCACGACGACTAAAGCGGCCTCTGTACCCGGATCAGTGTCGCATAGTGATCCGCTCCTTCCTTGTGCTCGTCAATCATGACATCGGAAAATCCTGCCTCTTCCAAAGCGGCAATGATTTTGTTATCCGCGTGAATGTACGATTCTATAAAAATCGTGCGTCCATCCGGTAAATAGAGTTTTGGCGCGCGACGTTGTGGCAGGTTCACCACATAGACGAAGCCGCCCGGTTTCGTTATACGAAACATTTCCTGCATGGCATGGGGTATCATTTTCTGCGGAATGTGCACCAGAACCATGGAGCATATGACCACATCAAAACTTTCCCAGTCGAAGGGCAGTTCCTCCAGCAAATCTCCCTGCACAAGCTCTCTATAGGCACCCGTTTTCGCAGCAACTTCCAACATACCGGGTGCAAGATCACAGCCAACCACATGATCCGCAAGCCGTTTCTGAAACAGGGGAGCAAGACGACCCGTACCACAACCAAGATCGAGAACTGAAAGCCCCGTAAGAAGGCGCAGAGCGCGCATGAGCATCTTTAAATCAAACCGGTCGAGCTTTTTTTCATCATGCACATAAGCGGAGGCGTATGCATCATACCCCTCCGCCGCTGACATTTCGTGTTCTTCAGGAGATTTCCCCTTATAGGTCATTATCCAAGCAAGTCATCGAAAAACTTCGTAATCTTGATTTGTGCAGAGAAAGCATCGCGCGCCTTTGCCTTGTCTGCATACATTGTGCGGACCTGCTGCTTGTATTCCTCTTTTTCAAACCGACCTGCAATCTTCTCAATCTCCGCATCGAGATCCGCATCGGAAATCTCAATATCCGCCTGCTTCAGAAGCTCTGAAAGTACAAGGCGCTTCTTCGCACGCTCCTCCGCCTCTGGGTGGAAATCATCATGCAAACTGTGTTCCGTCTTTCCTAAGTGTGCAAGATAATCCTCAAAGCGCATTCCCTGCCCCGTCACACGCGTCTTCATTTCCTGGACCATGTGATCAAGCTCCTGGTGCACAATGCTGTGTGGCAATTCAAACGTCACATATTTTTTTGCCGCTTCACCGAGGAAGGCATCTTCACGACGAGCGCGCTCTTGCTCCGCCTTTTCCTTTTCCAGCATTTCTCGAACACTGAGCTTGAAGGCGTCAAAATTCATTTTCTTCCCACGAAGCTTTTCAATAAAGTCCTCAGTGAACTCAGGCGCAACGGCCTTCTCCACCTTGAGCACCTCCACATGGAATTTCACTTCCTTGTTCTTAAAAGGCTCATGGTGATAATCCTTTGGGAAGGTGATGAGGAAATCCTTTGCATCCCCCTTCTTCATTCCCACGAGATTCTCCTCAAATCCTGGGATAAACATGTTATCGCCAAGAACGAGTGGCTGGTCCTTCCCGTCTGTATTGGGAAGCGGCGCATTATCCTTCGGGTCCATGCCTGCAAAATTAATAGTCGCCCGGTCTCCCATAACCGCAGCAACATCCGCCTCTTCGTAGGTGGTAAATCGCTTTGTTGTATCGCGAATCACTTCTTCTACCTCTTCGTCTTTGACAGAAATATCCTGCTTGTCGATTTTGATCTTCTTGTAGTCCTTGTCGAGGGCAAGCTTCGGCAGCACTGCAACCTTCAGTGTAAAGGTCAGGGGATCCTCGGAAGTAATATCCAAATCCGTGGGCTGATCTACCACAGGCAAATCCTTCTCTTCCAGGGCCGCGCGATATGCATCGTTGATGGCCTCCATTTGTGCCTGCCCTTTCAAATAGTCTTCTCCTACTTTCGCAATAAGCACCTTCTCAGGCACATGTCCCTTGCGAAATCCATCGATGGTCACTTCCTTCGAAACACGATCTACCGCTTTCTTGCGGCTCGCAGCCAAAATTTCATCGGATACAGTAATGGTCACTTGAACCTGTGACGCAGAGAGTTCTTTGATGTCGATCTTCATGAAGCACCAGCATTAAAAAAGTACAGGCGCCATTTTGGCCTGTCTGGCGCATAAAGTCAAACCTTTCGGCTACCCGAGGGCGCGCCGAACATAGCCAACAGTGAAGGATCGCCCTTCAAAATCCTCCTGCCCGAGCACCTTTATGGGGTCTGCCTTCTCCCAGGTAGAAAGAACACCATAACCAATAGGACAGAGGTTGGTCAGCGTGCCGTCAAAGACTGTGTCGCTAGTCCAGGTCGAACCATTCTCTATGGTTGTTCCCGCAAGAGACGATCCACACAAAATCACTGCGGATGTGACATTTTCCTGCACATTTAACAGTTCGCCAATGGCGCGGCCCACTGCACGATGTTTTTCCGTTGAAAGGTCCGAAGGCCCCACGAGAGCGATTTGCGGCAAAAAACCAATACTGCTGCAGTAAAACAAAAAAGAAAGCAGACCATTATCGATGGCAATGGCATCGGATTCCTGCACGTAGGCTTCCGCTGGAACCTTTTTATCAGAAATCATGAGTTCAAGGGGCGTGTAGAGCTCCAGGGCTCCGGGAAACTGCAGATGAATCTCCCGATCCGGATGGGTATTCGACCCAAAAAACCGGACATATTCCCGTCCTTTCCCCAAAAGAACACGATGATGCAACATGGGCAGACCTGCACTCACACACACCAGCAAATCGGTTTTTTCCGCATGCAATTTGAGGGCAAGCTTCATCATTCCATTCACACTCTGCTCTACTTCGCGAATATGGTCTCCACCAATATCAGGAATACACACCGGGTGGTCAGGAACGAGGGCAACAGTTGTTAACATATAATGGTGTTAGGCTTCTATAAGTGCACGCACCTCCGCAAGTCGCTGAGATAAAATTTCCTTTGAATCGGCTTCCATATTGAGGCGCAAGAGGGGCTCCGTATTACTCACACGAATACTGAACCAGTAGCCATCGCCCTGAATATTGACGCCATCAATGGTTTCCTGCGGGTGATCTGCATAGTGTTCTTGCAAAAACTTCGCCTTTGCAGCCACGTCAGAAAGTCGGAAATTGATTTCTCCGGATTGTACGGTGCGGTCAAAGGCTTTCGTCGCCTCGGATAAGGTTTTTCCCTCCATGGATAAATAGGACATGACCATGAGTGCCGCTATGATGCCACTATCCGCATTCCAAAAATCGCGAAAATAGTAATGGGCGGAATGTTCCCCCGCAAAAACAGCGCCGTATTCCTTCATGGCCTTTTTGATAAAGGTATGGCCCGAGCGAATCATACGCGCCGTACCTCCAAGGCTCTCGATCGTCTCCTTGGCTGCTTTCCCCATCACCGCATTATACAAAATAGTCTGGTGAGGATCCTTCGTCAGAAACATGGTTGCAATCATACAGGTCGTGAGTGTACCGCTCACTGTTTCGAACTGATCATTCACCAAAATACAGCGGTCTGCGTCCCCATCGAAGGCAAGCCCAATATCTGCCCCCTCCTGCTCCATTCGTCCCTTGAGATCCACAAGATTCAGTTCATCCAAAGGGTTCGCCGGGTGATTTGGGAAATTCCCGTCGGGATCAAAGTACATGGGAATCAGCGTCATTTGCGGGAGTCGAGCAAAGAGCGCTTCCACAACAGGTCCTGCCATACCATTTCCCGCATCCACCACTACCTTCATTGGGCGAAGGAGCGACGTATCCACATATTTTAGGAGGTAAGATACCCAGTCGTCCAGAATATCTTTTGCTTTAACGCTACCAGGCGTCGATGCCTTTTCGCCAAGATCACCCTCTGCAAGGCGTTCCTTAATGGTCCCATTACCGTTGTCCATGCCAATGGGTTCTGCATCCGTAAGACAGGATTTTATTCCATTGTATTCCTTTGGATTATGGCTTGCCGTCAGCATGATCCCCGCATCCACATCATACGTGCCCGTAGCGAAATAGAGCATGTCCGTTGATACCATACCAAGATCCAGCACATCAGCACCTGCCTCCGTGAGACCGCGCACAATGGCATCATGAAGCCACGTACCACTTGTGCGCATATCGCGCCCCAGTGCCACCGTCTTCACTCCGTGCACCTGCACAAAACACCGGCCAAAAGCATAGCCAAAGTCTTCAGAAAGTTCCGTTTCCGCGAGACCCCGAATATCATAGGCCTTAAAAATACTGTCCAATATTGCGCGATCAATCATACGTTGCCGTGATCATATATCACAGGCAGTATACCGTGCGGCCCTCGTATGACAACGGAATTGGCAGACGCACTATTGCGTCCTGTCTATTTGCCGCTTTTTAAGCGGGTTTTAAAAGTATCGACCAGTTTCAGCGGCTTCGGATCAACACCATAGTGTTCCGCCAGATAGTAGGAACTGAAATAGGCCTGCACAAGAGTGTAGTAAATTTCCTCGAGCCAGGAATTCCCCTCCACATGGAGCTCCACAAAAGGGATATCACACTCCTCGGTCAGGAGCTCGCGCATAACATCCATCCGCTCCTGTATGCGGGCAATATCGTACTTGCTGCGCAGGTACACTATCACCGGCTTCATAATCATTTTGGTATACCCCACCATTTCGTTGTGATTGACCTCTGGGAAGGCACCGTAAAAACTTTGGACCTTCGCATTTTCGTTCATATGAATTTTAAACAACCGCGCCTGTGCCTGCATCTGCGTACTTGCGTAAAAAATCGGCACACGATTTTCCAGCTTTTTTGCGAGCAGTTTTGCTTCCTCCTCAAACCCTTTTATGGAATTTTCCATAAATAAAACGGTATTCGCGACGATACTTTCCTGGTCGGGAATGAGTCCCGTCTGTTCCATAATACCTAGGAGAACACCTAAACCGGAGCCAATGCCACACCTTGGGTGCTCCGTTTGCGGCAAGCGATAAAAGGGAAAAGAGCAGTCCTTGGCAATCTGTTCCAGCTCGCCCCCATGCGCGACAACCACAATGGGAATACGCTGCAGTAAATGGACCTGCTGCAGAGCACGAATGGTTTCTTCCGTATTTCCTGAATAGGAGAAGGCGACAAAGAGCGTTCCGTCCGTCAGCATGCCATTCGGAACCTCGTAGTCTTGAATAATGTCGATGGAGACCTCCTCCCGCACGTACTCTTTTATGAGCGACGCGGCAATGCTACTCCCACCCATACCCGCAAATACCACATGGCGAAACTCCCCTTCAGGAATTTTCGTCGCCCGACCGATCAAAAGCCCCTCCTGTAACTGGTGATGTGAAGTTCGTATGGCGTGCAACATAGGACTGCAAAGAAAATGAAAACATGCTCATTGTATCATACACTAGCGCTCTCCCCGCTTCTTTTTTTCAAAGAGTTCCAGCACTTCCCGCTGAAATTCATCCACGTCCTGAAAGCGGCGATATACGGAAGCAAATCGAATGTAGGCAATATCATCTAATGCATGAAGCGCATTCATGACATCTTCACCAATGGTTTTTGAGGCAATTTCGCCCGTCCGCATCCAGGATTCTTCGAGGGTGTTCATCATGTCATTGATGGAAGCAACGCTCACCGGGCGCTTACTGCATGCGCGCCAGATCCCCTCTTCCAGTTTACTGCGAATGTAGGGTTCCCGCAGACCGTCTTTTTTCACCACCACAAGGGAAATGCCCTCCACACGCTCAAAGGTTGTGAAGCGAAAACCACAGGCATCGCAGGCGCGACGACGACGAATCACCTTATCTTCTTGTATCGTTCGGGAATCGATGACGCGCGAATCCGTTTGCGCACATTTAGGACATTTCATGAAGTTCCGGTGCACGGGTAATTTTTGCGCCCAGGGCGCGGAGTTTTTCATCAAAGGCTTCGTACCCTCGATCGATGTACACAATTTGTGACACCTCTGTTGTCCCTTCCGCCGCTAAACCTGCTAATACCATAGCGCAGCCTGCGCGCAGATCCCAGCTGGCCACGGGTGCCCCTTTCAAATGGGCAGGCCCCACAATAATGGCCTCGTGCGCGTTGAGGATTTCCGCCTTCACGCCCATTTTCTCCAGCTCGATGATGTAGTTGAGTCGTGCCTCGTAAATGGTCTCAAAAATGCGATTGATTCCCTCTGCCTGTGTCAGTAACACCGCCATGGGCGCAAGCAAATCCGTCGGAAAATCGGGGTATACCCCGGAGCGCACGCGTTTGACGTGCCCAAGATGCTCCGTAGGAAACACCTCCACATAGTCTTTCCCCACTTCATAGCGCGCACCCATCACGTCCAGCCAGTGCCAGAACATATCCAAATGGGTCGGATCACAGTGGGTAATTTTTACATGGCCCTTCGTCACCAAAGAAGCGATGACAAAGGTGCCCAATTCAATGTAGTCGGAGGTTACCGTATGTTCGAAGCCGCGGAGTTTTTTTGTACCCGTCACGGACAGAATATTTCCACCAACCCCCTCAATGGTTGCGCCCATTTTTTGCAGCACGGCACATAAATCCTGCACGTGGGGCTCGGACGCAGCAAGACGAATCTCCGACTTCCCGTCCGCTGCCGCAGCAGCCATCAAGGCGATCTCCGTACCAATAACCGACAAGGCTTCAATGCGGGTCGAGGCAGGCTGCCAATCACGAAGCGACAAATGCACCAGTTCATCCGCCCGATGCACCTGCGCGCCAAGGTCCGTGAGCGAGTTCAAAATCGCATCAATGGGGCGCTTTCCGATATTGCACCCTCCAGGAAAAGGAATCTTCACCTCGCCGGCGCGGGCAAGGAGCGGCGCGCTGTACATGAGCCCTGCCCGGAGCATTTTCGCCTTTTCCTTATCAATTTCATGGGTGGCAATGCTGGGCGTATGCATACGAACGGTATTGTTCTCAAAAGTCAGCTCAGCTCCCAAATCGCGGGCAATATCCATCATCACGCGCACATCTGCAATATCCGGAACATTGTGAATCACGCACGGTTCCTCCGTTAATAGCGCCGCAGCCAAAATGGGCAGTGCCGCATTCTTTGAGCCACTCACGCGAACTTCCCCCATGAGCGGGGTTCCGCCTTCTATAAGAAATCTAGCCATGGTGTGCGCAGATCAAAAAAACAGTGCCCTTAGCCTACAAAGCACGTGGGAAATTGCAAGGGTTTCGCGAAACCCTTCGGAACTTGCCCGCAATAAAATATTTGACGAAAAACCTCCCCCGCGGGTACAATACTTTGAAGGATGAGTTTGGCTTTCGTTGTCCTTCTACTGACTTGTGTGCGTTCTAAGAATCTATTTTTCTTAACCCGCAGCTGTAGAAACACGGCCCTCATCCTTCTTTTTTATGCGCGCCCTTTTTCATAGATAGACTCCATGGAGTCTAAAAGATCTTCGGAAACGTCGTTCACGTCTTGGATACGCAGAGGTACCGCAAAGTGTTCTTTTTTGATCGCACAAATGAGTTTTTCCAGGGTTTCTTCAGCATTTTTCGCAGATAACACCGCAATATCCTCCCCTGAGAGATTGCGCGAGGTAGGAATAACATAGACTTCCTCAATTTCCGGAAAGGTCGCAAAAATTTTCGATAAGTCCGCAGCAAAAGTTTCAGAAATAGCCATGCAAGGAGTGAAGCAAAGTACTACAATTTACCACTAAACAAGTGAACGATGCGTTCAAAAAACTCATTATGGCTACGCTGCATGCCTTTGAGGTAGGGCTCAAAGACGATAATCGCAACGGGAACAAGCACGAGGACAATACATCCCACCAAAATAAACGTCAGGTCACGGGCACCAATACTGAAATTCACAAACTGCATGATGAGCGCTGTCACGAGAGACAGGATAATTCCAATAAACAGGCCGTAAATAAAGATACCAGAGAGCACATTCGTATCTTCTTCATCTTCATCAATCACTCGTTCACAATTGGAAATATCCGCAAGCAGGTCTGAGGAAATAACCACCATGGAGCTATTTTCCGGTTTCGCATCATAAAACTTTTTCTGCGCCTCCATCAGCGGCGTGAGATCATGGGTCATGATCATTTGTGTAAACTTTGAAAAGTCGATGGCTACTTTATCTGCAATAGATGCAAACTGCACATTCGAGCGCTGAAGGATATTTTCCAACAGTTCGAGACGTTCTTTTTCGATGTTGTCGTCTTCAATAAGTGACTTAAAGACTTCGCGCACCGCCTTTTTATTCGTTTGGGCTTTTGGCTCGAAAACAGAATGGTCGTCCTTGAGATTAATTTGCTCTGCCATAGGGATGAATAGAATGCTAGATGTATTGTAGGTGGCATCGTGATAGGTGACAAGGAAAGAAGCACGGAAAGCAATTGACAAAAGAAAACCTCTCCTTATACTGCACCATCGTACGTAACTCTCTTTTCTTTTGCCCCTATGCCGGTAACGAAATCCGCGATTAAGAACCTTCGCAAATCACGCAAAAATGCTATTCGAAATAAGACCTTCAAGTCCCGCGTGAAGGACCAAGTGAAGGAAATTCAAAAGCTTATTACCGGTGGAAACGCTGCTGAAGCAAAAAAACTTGCCCCAAAAGTTGCATCGATGATTGATCGCAGCGCAAAGAAAAACATTATTCATGCAAACAAGGCAGCGCGCCAAAAGTCTGCACTGGCTAAAATGCTCGCGAAGTAAGACGAAGCAGAATATATAAAAAGAGCCTAATAGGCTCTTTTTTTGTATGAAAAAATCCCCACCCGAGGGTGGGGATTAATGTGCACTAGCGGCTGGTGAGTTCTGCCATCAAGGCATGAAGCTCCGAAATGCGAGACCAATGTGCCAGCAATCGCTGCTGAAGGTCTTCATCGCTTGCGCAGTGAATTCCGAATCGTATGGTTGTTTCCATACCGCGTAGTTCACTTTGGACTTTCTCAAAAAGTCCTTCGATGGTGTACTTTTCGCCATAATACGTGGCTAACGTACTTCTTCTTGCATGTGCAATGTGCTGTTCCGGATACAATACTACCACTTTAATTACCTAACTTTCGCTTATTTTTGGACCAACCTTCGTTGTCCGCGCGTAAAATACATCGTTTTTTTATTCTGTCAACATTTTCTCTCTCTTGCCCTCAAGGACGTAGAGCACGTATACTCTTAGAGTCTCCTATCCTCCTTCCCTATGGATTTTTCCTCTCTCTTCGCTCTAGCGCCTACGGAAAGCTTTGCAAGTCTCCCCATTTTGCTGACGTTCTTCAGTAGTACGCTCATCGCCAGTATGCTCCTCATGATCTTTTCACGGCTCAGGCCACTACGAAAAGAACTCCGCACAGAACTGGGCAAGCTCATTACTGGTGTTTTTTCCTTCAGTATGGCCGGTTTTCTTCTCGTTATTTTCCGCCTTTCTGAAACACCCGTGCTTTCCATGCGAGCCTTGTACCTCCTCTGGGGCATTCTTTTCATCGCATACCTGTACCATCGCTTTGTCGCCTTCCGCAAAACCCTTCGCCTCATCACCAGAAAAGACGCAAACCGCGCTAAAGAAAAAGAAGAGGCAGCAAAAAATGCACCAGACCCCTATGTCGTGGCACAAATGAAGGGAAAGAAGAAAAAGCGTTAGTCGAACACTTCCGGGTTAATAACAAACTCCGGCTTTTTTCCACTGAGCACATGAATAATACTTTGAGCAACGGTCGTACTCATGTATGCACGTGCTTCCTTTGTTGAACTGGCAATTTCCGGTGTCATGATCACATTGGGCATGTTTTTCAGCTCCGTATGATCATTGGGGCCGCATTCCTGGAGATTTTCACACTGGAACACATCAAGAATTGCGCCACCAAGTCTTCCACTACGAAGATGCTGCACGAGACTACTTTCATCCACTGCAAGACCCCGCGAACAGTTGATCACGATGGATCCTTCCTTCATGATGTGAAGCTCCTTCGCTCCGATAAGACTAATGGTTGTCGGCAAAGGCGGAAGATGAATGCTGAGCACATCGGCATGGGCTAGCATATCCGCAAGTTCACGTCGTGCTGCTGGATAGGTTACTTTCTTCGTTTCCTCATCTGTATACAGCACCTCCATACCAAGTGCATTTGCAATTTCCCCAACGCGGCGCCCAACCTTACCAAAGCCAAGAATCCCCATGGTTTTGCCCTTCATCCCCGTACCCTGAAAGTTCATGGGCTCCCATCGTTTGTACTGCCCTTCATGCACAAAGGTATTTGCTGCAATTATCTGACGAGAGAGAGTAATCATGGTACCAATGACGTACTCCGCAATGGCATCTTGAATTCCCATAGGAACATAGGTCAGCGCAACCCCGCGCTGCGTCGCTGCCCAGATATCAAAATTATCGAAGTGCGACCGATAGTTGGCAACCACTTTGAGGAGTGGTGCGGCTGCAATAGCTTCTGCATCAATACGCTCCGTGACTAAGGAAATGAGCCCATGTACATCCCCGAGGGAGCGCAAAAATTCCTCGCGCGACATTGGCGAAGGGCGATCCCAAACTTCCACCTCGTAGCCTGCATTGCGCAGCATGGTGAGTCCCTCTTCCGGTATGGTTCTTGTCACAAGAATTTTGTACATAAACATGAAGATGATTTTCTCTAGGTGATATTGTACCATGTTTTTCCATTCTGTGCTGTTTTTTTGAGGAAGTGCAAAAAAGTTCGGCGTATACTGTAAAGAATCACTTTCTATGGAACGACTTCTTCAATACATACGGGGCCTCTTCACCTTCGACCTGCGTTCCTTGGCGCTTGTACGCGTCTTGCTTGGCGTAGCTCTTTTAGCAGACCTGGAACAAAAAAGCCGCTTTATCGAAACCTTTTACACCGATGCGGGCATACTTCCCCGAAGTGCCCTGATCGCTTTTTTCCAGCTCCCCTTTACCTTTTCCGTGCATCTCGCCAGTGGTGATCTCTGGTTTCAGTCGATGCTTTTTGTTATTGCTGCAGTTTTTGCCCTTCTGCTGATACTGGGCGTCCGCACAAAAACCGTGACCATTGTGAGCCTCCTTTTGCTCATCTCGCTGCAGAATCGAAACATGGCGATTTTGAATGCAGGAGATGGCCTTCTACGGCTGCTTTTGTTTTGGTCACTGTTTCTTCCCATGGCGGGAAGATGGTCTCTTGATCATGCCCTGGATACGGGCGAAGAAAAAAAGCCTTCTATAGTCCATCTTGGAGGAGCTGGGTGGATACTCCAAATTGTCGTTATATACTGGGTGACGTTGCTGCTTCGCCAGAGTCCCGAGTGGTTTTCTGAAGGAAGCGCTCTTTACTACGCGCTGCACCTTGAGCAACTCACGACATCGCTTGGACAGTGGCTGGGCGAACAAAATCTCGACATTTTGCACGTGCTCACCTGGCTTACCGTTGGCATAGAGTTTTTGGCGCCACTCTTGCTCTTTTTACCGGACCGGCGCGGCCTTATGCGTTTCCTTGCCGTCATACTTGGCGTTGGTCTCCACCTCGGTATTTTCGCAACCATGCACATTGGCGTTTTTCCGTTTATCAGTATCATCGGCTGGCTTGCTTTTCTCCCCTCACGTGCCTGGGATATGCTCGGGAAATGGGAAGGAGAACGGCCAAAGATCCGCACCATCTGGTTTGATGGCACCTGTGGTTTTTGCGAAAAAGTGACAGCCATTCTGCAGAGTTTTCTCGCCCTTGAGGGAACAAGGAGACGTGCGGCACAATCAGCAGATGATGTATGGCACATCATGCAGTTGCAGAATTCCTGGGTCGTTGAAGGTGAAGATGGAACGCGGAGTGTTGGATTTCAAGGGATCATCACGGTTTTTGCTGCATCGCCCTTGTTCTTCTGGTGTGCGCCTCTTTTGCGGTGGCGATGGATGACACAGATCGGCGAGCATTGCTACCGCTGGATTGCGCAGCACCGCTCCCTTCTTGGGGCCTTCACGCGTCCGCTTCCCTGGAAAAAAATGCACTGGCAGCTTCGCCCTGTGGGACTCCTTAGTCTCGTAATCTGCTTTGCTCTCACCCTTCTCTGGAATGTACAAGCTGTAACAAAAATGCCCCTGCCAACCTATGTGACCAATGTCACCTACCTTCTTCGTCTCGATCAATATTGGAGTATGTTTGCTCCCTTTCCGCTGAAAGATGACGGATGGTATGTGGTTGAAGGAACCCTTGCAAATGGGGAGACGTTGAACCTCCTGCATAATGCAGATACCCTCGGGGTCTCGCGGGAAAAACCTGCCCACCTCTCCACGAGCTTTCCAACGGAAAATTGGCGGAAATACTTTCTCAACCTGTGGTTACCCGAATTTGAGAAGTATCGGGAGTTTTATGCAGATTATCACTGTCTTCGCTGGAACCGAACCCATCAGGGAGAAAAGCGCCTTTCGGATGTGAACATCTACTTCTATCGCGAAAACACGCCGCCCGAAGCTGCGCGGGGCACGGAACAGGTAGAAGAAATGCACCTCTGGGCGTGGCACTGCGGCCCCAAAAGCTAAGAACGCTCGCCTGCAAAATGTGCAAGAAGCCACGTTTTCCCTTCCTCATAGGTGTGAAACTGTCCTTCATGCTGGGCCTCATGGGATGCTTGTAAAATTTCCCCAATGCGGGGGGACGGGGGCAACTGCAGGATCTCCATGATATCGTGCCCCGTCAGCACATCCGGAGCTCTCGCATGTTCTGCTTCTTGCCAGGCGTTGAAGGCTGCAGAGAGCTCCCGATACATGCCATCGTCTGGAGGAGTCGTTCCCAGTGCATCTGCGTGATGGACAGCCAAAAGGAGAGGAAATGCAGGGTGGCCAAACCAGGACGCTTTTGTTTTTTCAGACACCGTTGGCTCGAGTAAATGCCCGAGGGACATATGATGCTCGATGGCCCAAACAATCATCTCGCGACTTTTCCGTGGAAAACGCAGCCGTTCCAGAATTGATTGTGCAATGACCGCGGAGGCCTCCGCGTGGCCATCAAAACGGATACGCTCCTCGACAGAAAAGGTGGTTGCTTTCCCCACATCATGCAGGAGAGCCCCCCAAATTGCCTCCAGCGTCGAGTCCTCGGGCAAGGAACGCAGTGCGTGCATAGCATGATTCCATACGGAACCCTCACGGTGAAACTGCCGTGGCTGCGCTACCCCTTTTAGCGCTTCCACTTCCGGGAGAAGGTGCATCAACAGGCCAAGATCCTGTAGATCTTCCAAAGCCTGGGCACGGGACGGCGTCATGAGCATACGGTGTAGTTCCGCTGCAATGCGTTCCCAGGAAACTTTTGTGACGAGCTTTGCATGAGTTCTTAGGGCAGCATAGGTTTCCGGTTCGTACTGCCCCTCAATTTGGTGAACAAAGCGCACAGCGCGCAGTAAACGCAGACTATCTTCCCCAATGCGCTGCCCTGGATCTCCGATAAACCGAATCAGGCGCTCGTCAAGATCTTTCCGCCCCTCGACAAAATCGTGCACCGTGTCGGTTGTTGGGTCATAAAAAAGCGCATTGATCGTGAAGTCGCGGCGGAGCGCATCGGTTTTCGCGTCCACAAAGGTGACGGATTCTGGACGCCGCCCGTCAGACTCTGCACTATCCGCACGGAAAGTCGCAATTTCAAAAATTTCCCCTTCGTGCACAACAGAGAGCACACCAAACCGTTCGCCAAGCTGACGCCCTGCCGTAAACGTGTGCGCAAAAATATGCGCCACTTCCTCAGGCTTTGCGGATGTTGCAATATCGATATCCTTTGGTGGAAGGCCTAGCAGCATATCTCGCACGCATCCTCCTGCAAAATACGCCTCGTATCCACGAGCCTGCAGCATTTTCACCAGATCTGCCCCTGCGGATGCACGTTCTACCATGGAATTGTTCGAAAGATACAAAACTATTGTCGCGCAGCTTGCCATATTTCGCAAGGGTCCGTAGTATGGAATCACTTTTGTCCCCAACTCCCCCCATGTCTGAACGTTCCCTTCCCTTCGTTATCGCCATCGATGGGCCTGTTGCCGCTGGAAAAGATACGGTTGCCGATCTCGTTGCAGAGCAACTGCACACTATTCACGTGAATTCCGGCGCGCTCTACCGCATGTGGACCCTGCTGACCATGGATATGCCTGTAGAAGACCTCGCAGGCCATGTGCCGCACCTCATTGGCAGCCATACTTTTCGCCTGGAGCGTCGGGAAAACCGCGTTCTGTACTTTCTCGATGAGCAGGACGTCACGGCGAGGCTGCACGAGAACGCTATTTCTGTGCGCGTCTCCAGCATTTCCCGCATTCCCAGCATTCGCACGCACGTCAATGGCATCATCCGCCAGTTCGCAGGCACCTCAAGCCTTATTATTGATGGACGTGACGCCACGACGATTATTTTCCCTGATGCGGACCTCAAGGTCTACCTCGACACGGCCTTCGCCATCCGTGTGCAGCGCCGACTCACCCAACTGCAACTGAAAGGCAATACCATAACCTTTGACGAACTTGCAGAGCAAATGGCCGAACGCGATGCAAGTGATCGAGAAAAGGGAATATATTCCCTCACAAAAACCGATGACGCCATGTATCTCGATGCAACGGAGCTGAGCCCCAGAGAAGCTGCGTCGAGCATTGTCGCCGCCTTCCACGAAAAAGTCGGGGAATTGTAGTAAAAACTCGACACTTCATGGTAGAATGTTGTGATACATTTTTTATCACAGCATTATGCGTCGCACTTTTTCCCAGGACAAGCAAAAGTTTTTTGGCCCCGAACAACATACAGGTGGAGGAGAAGAGTTGCTCCCTAAAGTTGAAATCAATAAGCCAAATTTCGACGAAGTGGTTCACACTGGCATCTTTCAAAATCCTGAAACCATCGGTTTAAAACAAGAACTTGATCAGAAACTCACGCAAACAGAGGAGACTGCAAAGCAAGAAATTACTCACGAAAAGGCAGATGCCCGAGCAAACATTCTCGAAACGCAGGCAAAAACTATCAAGCAGAATTTTCTCCATACTCTTTCTTCCCTCCTCTCCGGTTTTCAGAAGTCTGCAAGTAATGAGCAACAAAAAATGCTGACGGATGCAGCACTGCAAAACACACTTCGGTTTTTGGAACAGGCAGTGCAGACCATCGATGTGAAAACATTTATTGCCCGCGCAAATGGACCCGCGACAGCACCTGAGAAAAATGCCGCAGGTGCAGAGGTGCGGGAAGGCCAAATGCCTATAGCGTTGAACGAGGCTGGCCTGCAAACAGCCATGATTGAAAAAGTCCTTCCTCTGCTCCGTACTTTGAACTTTGGTCAGAAGTCACTCCTGACCGATGCAGCCTTTGGTAAAAATCGTGACGCTTTGGTCAAGTGGATGGAGGGCGGCATGAAAGGACAACTTGCCTTTGATAATGCAGGGTCGGGAACAAGCGAAAAAGCCCCAGAAACGAAAGAAACGTCACTTCGCTACCTAGGGGAAATTCAGAGAGCCGCGGACGCTGTACCCATGAAGACAAATCCTAAACTCAATGCAGATCAGGCAAAGCAGGCGTACTTCGATGCACTTCGCGAAGGTACCACAAATGATTATGGAGCCTTTGGGCCTGTTGAGTACGAAAGTACATTGAAAAATCCTGGAGAAGTAGGAGTGAAAGTACAGACACTACCTGATCTGCACAATGTGAAAATGGTCAACAACGAACCACAGTTCATTTTGGGGCCCGATAAAACCACCGTGATTGGATTTCAGATGGCAGACGGTAGTAGAGCTTTGATTCGTCGTACACCGGGAAGTGAATACAAAGTCGTACCCCTAAGTAAAGAAATCCTTGATGGTCTCCGTTCAGAACTCGCGGATCCAAAAACCGCTGGGGAATATACGCGCGCTCTCGGCGCATACATAGCCGTTAATAGCCAGAGTAACCCACCATCTCTCGTGCTAAAATACGCAAAACAGCTGTCCACTCCACCGAAACCTACAAGTGAGAAAGCGGCCGAGGGGCGGCCTTCAGGACCTGCGAGAGCCACAACAAAACCAAGTGAACAGCCTGCACCCGTAAGCAAGGAAGGCCCAAAAGAAACGACTCCTGATGCAACGCTTGCCTCCACAATAGATACGATCCTTGCAACAAAGGCTTTTGAGAAAAACCTGACGCCTGAAGCGAAGTCTATTCTCGTCCGCGACCTCCGCACGGCACTGGATACGGTGACGTTAACGGTCGATGGCAATACACTTCCTGTGTACACCGTCGATGCACTCAATACGGCCATCGTAAAAAACTGGCCACAGGTCAAGGTCAACACTCCTGAGTTTTTCTCTCTGCGACGCTCACTCCTCGATCTTCGCTATAAGGAACTACAGCAAAACAAACCAACGACAGGTCCAACTCGCACTGCATAAGAATGCAACGAAAACGCCTTCCACGTCCGGAAGGCGTTTTTTTATACAGGATTACTCATAGCGAAGCGCATCAATAGGATCTAACTTCGCCGCCTTCCACGCCGGGTAAAAGCCAAAGACAAGACCGAAGGCTGCAGAAACGCCTACCGCCAGGGAAACAGCGCCAAGGTCAATGATGAAGTCCCACCCACCCGCAAGAGCAAATCCAAAGGAACCAAGCAATCCGACGATAATACCGATGAATCCACCCACCAAGGTGAGGACAAGGGCCTCAATGATAAACTGCATCAAAATACTGGAACGTTGTGCGCCCAGCGCTTTCTTGAGACCAATTTCTTTGGTCCGTTCCGTAACAGACACCAGCATGATATTCATAATACCGATACCACCCACAAACAGCGAAATAGCCGCAATGGATGCAAGGAAGACAGAAAAGACGCTCGTGATGGTGGTAAAGACCGAAATGATGTCATCTTGCGTCCGTATGGAAAAATCGTTTTCTGCTCCATCTTTTATCTTGTGATTTGCACGCAACACATCAGAAACACGGACAATGACCTCTTCCTGACGGTCCCCATCAACCACTTCAAACATCAGTCCAGAAAGAAAGTCGATACCCAGCACGTAGCGCTGAACGACTTCGACAG
Organism: Candidatus Gracilibacteria bacterium CG17_big_fil_post_rev_8_21_14_2_50_48_13; assembly: GCA_002783265.1. GTDB lineage: Bacteria > Patescibacteriota > Gracilibacteria > 1-14-2-50-48-13 > 1-14-2-50-48-13 > 1-14-2-50-48-13. Next base: position 145,455 of record PFFG01000007.1, read on the forward strand.
GGACCAAAATAACATCCGCCTCGCCCTGCCCAAAAAGGCTCGTGATTCCTGCACTGTCTTCTTCTAGAACGCCAACGATACGAAAGGTCTGCCCCTTGATACGGAGGGGCTTACCAACAACATTCCCCGCGTTGTCTCCGAAAATGTCTTTTTTTGCATTCGCCCCAAGAACGGCAACCTTGGCGAGAGACGACTCCTGATCCGCCGACCACATGGTTCCCTCTGCAAACCCAAGATCACGGATAGCAGCGTAGGCACGGTCACGCCCTTGAACGCCCACGCGTATCTCCTTCTCTTCCCCCTCGCGTTTCACCGTGATACTGGAGGTTGTTGTAATGGCAGAGACATTGCGTATACCGAGATTTTTTTCGAGACGACGAAGTTCTTCCACATCAGAGAGCTTCATGGTTTTCGTTACCACACCACGAACGGCCGCTGGTGGACCTCGCCTAGCGCCACCATCACCTCCTGCATACATGTAGACAACATTGGAGCCGAGATCCTCCACCTGACTCACCAAAAGCTGCTGCGCCCCCTGACCTGCAGAGAGCAACACAATCACGGAGCTGATACCAATAATAATGCCCAACATCGTGAGCAGAGAGCGAAGCGTATTGTTTGCCAGACTGGTAAAGGCCTGACGCAGCGTCATGAGAAGTTGAATCAGCATAATCAGGAACGAAGGGCTACAATAGGATCCAGTTTTGATGCCTTGTTTGCCGGGTACATGCCAAAGAAGATACCAAACAGTGCGCTCACCCCAAAGGCCATGAGCACCAGCATCGGATCAAAAATAAAGACCAGACCACCAAGATTTGCCACCACATAGGAGAGGCCAAGTCCACCAAGAATACCAATGAGACCGCCTAGACCGGTTATGAGCAAAGTTTCGATGAGGAACTGAACCAAAATATCAGATCGTTTTGCACCAATGGCTTTTCGTAACCCAATTTCCCGCGTACGCTCCGTAACAACCACCAGCATAATATTCATAATACCAATTCCGCCTACGAGGAGCGAGATACCGGCAATAGCCGATAAGAAGAGCGTAAACACGCCCGTTGCTGTCCCAAGAATTTCCGTAAACTGTTCCTGGGTCGTCACTTGAAAGTCGTTATCGACGCCTTCTTTTAACTTATGCCGACGCCTAAGCACCGCTGTCACTTCATTGGTCAGGCTCGTGATGCTTTCCTTGCTGGTCGCTTCCAACATAGCTCCCCAAACGTAATCGCCCACACCAAGAAGCAAATGCTGCGCTGTTTTCAAGGGCACATATATATTGTCCGCTGTATCGTCGCCAAGCGCACTCGCAACACTGGAGCTCGTATCTGCCAGTTCTGCCACAATGCGATAGTTCTGCCCTTTAATACGCAGAGATTTGCCAACTACATTCCCTGCATTTTCTCCAAAAATATTTGTTTTCGCTTTGCCGCCAATGAGTGCAACTTTTTTCATCGCGGCTTCATCTTCCAACGACCACATGACCCCTTGGCCGATTTCCAGATTGGTCATAAACACATAATTGCGCTGAACACCCATAACGCCAACGCCTACTTCCGGATTATTTCCCACCTGAAACTGTTCGCGATACACCGAGGTAAAACCTGCTGAACGTTTGAGTGAAGGTACCTGCCCCTTATTCCGCTCCATATAGGCAAGGTCCTCCGCCGTCACCGACTTCGTCACAGCTGCAAGGGATCTGCTCCCTTCCGGGCCAGAAATAAGAAAGACGAGGTTCGAGCCCAGATTTTCAATTTCACTGAGAATCAGTCGCTCCGCACCTTTTCCAACGGTGAGCATCATAATAACAGAACCGACACCTATGATAATACCCAGCATCGTCAAAATAGACCGCAGTTTGCTTGCGCCAAGGCTCCGAAGAGCCTGCTTCCATGCTGAAGTGAGAGGTACAATCATGATGAAATTTATCGGTCACTCACGAGACCATCGCGAATGTGAATAGTGCGCTCTGCATGGGCGGCCACATCAGGTTCATGGGTAATCATGATAATTGTGCGCCCCTCCTTATGAATCTGCTCAAAAATATCCAGGACTTCCTTCGTTGTTGTGGAGTCCAGTGCTCCCGTTGGTTCATCTGCGAGAATAATTGAGGGGTTGTTCACGAGGGCCCGCGCCACAGAAACGCGCTGTTGCTGACCTCCAGAGAGTTCGTTTGGACGGTTGCGTAGTTTGTCACCCAAGCCCACAGAGCGCAACGCTGCTTCCGCCCGTTCTCGCCGTTCTTTTCCCGAGGCAACGCCCGCATAAATGAGGGGCAGCTCCACATTTTCCACGGCCGTCATGCGTGGAAGCAGGTAAAATTGCTGGAAGACAAAACCAATTTTGTTATTGCGAATATCCGCAAGGCGGCTGTCTTTTGACGACTGCATATGTACTCCATCGAGGTAATAATCGCCCTCCGTCGGCCGATCGAGAAAGCCAATGATATTCATGAGCGTCGACTTTCCACTCCCTGACGGCCCCATAATGGCGACGAATTCCCCGTGTTTTACCGTGATATCAATACCATGGAGCACGGGCACAGGCATGTTCCCGAGCATGTAGGATTTACGAATCCCACGCATTTCAATGACATTGCTCTCGTCTTTCCGTGGTGCATCATTCATGGCGAAAGTTTATTTTTTAGTAGGATCCGTCGTTGATAAAACAACCTTATCCGAAGGCGTCAGCCCAGAGAGAATTTCCACATATTCATCGCCCACAAGCCCCGTAGTTACAAAGCGTTCTTCCGTCTTTTTCTCCTTTCCTTCACCCACGAGTACCTCCACTTTCTTTCCCTTTTCGCCCGCATCTTTGAGCGCCTGTACGGGAATAGCCGTCGTCTCCTTTTCTTCCGTAATAATATCGAGGTTAGCACTGAATCCAGGACGGACAGTTTTTCCAGGAAACTCGAGTGGATCGAAGGTAATTTCCGTGCGGTAGTAGATGACACCGTCAAGAGCCGTCTGTGCGGGATCAATAAAGGTCACGCGGCCAGTGTAGATTGTCTCAGAATCAAAGGCATCAAAGGTCAACATGACGGTTTGCCCTGGTGAAACGGAGGCAATTTCATTTTCCGCAATATTCGTTTCGATGGTGGAGAAATCTTCAGAAATGAGCGCAATGGCTGACCCCGACGGGGAGGCAATTTCTCCTTCTGCAATCGCAACCTTGGCAATAATTCCCGGTTTCGGCGCGCGAATATAGGCATCATCAAGATTATCTTCTGCAGAGCGCAGTGCTATTTCTGCCTGACGCACACGGCTTTCCTGAATTTGAATATCTTCCGGCCTTGCCAGGGAGATTTGTGCAGATTTCTGTGCCTCTGCAGACCGTACTTGTGCTTCGAGATCGGAAATGCTTTTCGCTGAAGAAGCAATTTGTTCTGTATAGCGTGCTTCTGCGCTGGCAAGACGTTTTTGTGCTTCCTGTACAGCATTTTCTAGACGCTGCAAATCAATGTCCTTCGCGCCAAGCCCCGCCGTTGCTTTGGCGAGATTTTCCTCCGCCGCCGTCACGCTGCTACGTGCATTGGTTTCCGCTGCACTTGCCTGAGCCTTCGCCGCCTCCAGCGCAATGGCCGCTGCATTCACGCGGTTTTCCAACGTCGTCACGGACGAGTTTTTCTGGAGTTCCAGATTTTCGATGTTCTGTCTCACCGTGGAAAGCGCAGAAATACTACTCGACACCGTAGAACGCTGCAGGAGAATAGAATCTCGGAAGGCGTTGAGTTTTGTCTGGGTCAGATCGACGGAGGTCACGCTGTTTTCCAGCATCGTGTACGCAACCGTCAGGGTCGTGTAGGACTGATCCAAAAGGGAACGCTCCGTATCGATGCGGCGCAAAATTTCCTCGTAGGAAAGCACACCACCCGTGATGAGAAAGAGGCTGCGATTTGCCTGAAAATTTTGACGAAGACTGAGGTACGATGAGTAAGCGTCATTATATGCATTGGTCTTCGTGACACCTAAAAGGTTTTTGAAGGCTGCATTGGTATCCTTATTGTAATCCTCGATGGTTAAAATTTCGTTGATGGCCCGAAGAGACTTATCGACCTCATCCATGTACTTAGACGCATCGTAAAAGGAACGCTCCTGCGCATCCGCAAGATTTTTGTTGGAGATGGGTGAGTTTGCCGCCAGTTCCTTTTTGGCATTTTCGTAGGCGATTTCCGCTGAACGAATGCTCTGCTCATTGGTTGTAAGAATAGCCGCGAGAGAAGCTTTACTACTCGACAGTGCAGCCTGAATCGAACGAATATCCGCATTGTTCACATTCAGCGTCGATGCTTTCGATGCTGTATAGAGCTGCTGGGCATTGTCATAAGCAAGTCGTGATTCCTCCAGTTCTTTTTCCAGGCGAGATTTTGTTGCGTTCACCGTTTGTCGAAGAGCACTCAGTGCTACTTCCGCATTCCGAACAGAAACATCAAGCACGGCCCGATCTGAGGAGGGAAGGCCAGAGCGCAATTTCGCAAGCGTGCTTTTCTCGATGGCAAGTGCTGCACGCGTTCGGTCAACGTCAGCAGTCAGGTCGTCTTTTTTCAGTTCCGCAAGAATTTGGCCAGAGGACACACGGGCGCCTTCTTTAATTTGTACGGATTGGACCGTTCCGTTTTTAGCAAAAGCGAGGGTGGTTTCCTTCTCCGCTTTTACGGAACCAACGACGCTCACCAATGTGCGGACGGTTGTGCCCGACATAGTGGTCGTTTCATACTCGAGGGTATTTCCCTTGTTACCCCCAAAGACGATGAAACCGCCAATGAGCACAACGCCGAGAGTTCCTAGTCCAAATATGTACCGTTTTTTCATGGTGGGGGTCAAAATAATCTATTCAGTATACTCTTTTTTCTCCAGAAGCTCCAGGAAGTGTGCGTCAATTTTTCGCATCAATCGCACCAATTCTTCCTGCTCTGCTGTGTCGAGAATCTCTAAAAATGTTGCCGTCTGTTGTTGTTTCTGTTCGTAGATGCTTCCGAGGAGCTCTAAACCCGTTGGCGTGAGGCCGACGCGAGTCACCCTACGATCTACTGCATCGGTTTCCCGCTTGAGGAGATTTTTCGCAACAAGCCGATCGATGAGGGCCGTTGTCGTTGCAGGCTGCATTTTTTGCATGTCTGATAACTCTTTCATAGATGCAGGACCACGTTCACGTATATAGAGCAATGTATGCATTTGCAACATAGAAAGATCCGCACAATCACTATGAATATTCAGCTTATGCATGCTCCGAAGCAAAGAATGCATCGAATCGAGTAAATCTTTCACTAATCGGTTTTCGTCCATTATGGGGAAGTTTATTTAGCTAGTCTAAGTATATTTTCACTCAAGGTCACCTGTCAAGAGGAGTTCTGAGGGCTTGCTCTCACTTCTAGAGAGCGTTATGATGAGCACGCATTCATCGTTTTTCCTATTTTTCATGCAGCCCTATTCTTTCAAAACGCGCGATACATTCTGGCAAACTCATTGGGAGGAGCAAAAGACCTATAGTGTCACCAACTGTGGCGAAAAACGATATGTCCTCGATATGTTTCCCTATCCTTCCGGACAGGGCCTGCATGTAGGGCACCCCAGCGGCTATATTGCCAATGACCTTATTGCGCGATACTGGCGCATGCAGGGGTACGATGTACTGCATCCTATGGGCTGGGATGCCTTCGGTTTGCCCGCGGAAAATTACGCCATCAAAACGGGTGTGCACCCCAGTATCACGACAGCAAAGAATATTGAAACCTATACGCGGCAATTAAAATCCATCGGTTTTTCCTTTGATTGGACTCGCGAAATTTCTACCACGGATCCAGAGTACTATAAGTGGACACAGTGGATTTTTCTCAAACTCTTCGAACGTGGACTTGCCTATGAATCAGAGCTGCCTATCAACTGGTGCCCGAGTTGTAAAACCGGCCTTGCCAATGAAGAAGTTCTGAAGGATGGCACCTGCGAACGATGCGGTACGTCCGTCGAGCAAAAGCCCCTTCGCCAATGGGTGCTGAAAATTACGGAGTATGCAGATCGCCTACTTGAAGATCTGGAGGGTCTTGATTGGCCTGCTTCGATCATTGAAATGCAGAAAAACTGGATTGGAAAAAGTCTCGGAGCCATTTTTCACATGCAGTGGACAGGAGGAGCAGAAGAAATCAGCGTCTTTACCACACGGCTCGATACGGCCTTTGGCGTGACCTTTGTCGCAATTGCACCAGAACACCCGCTTGTAGCGACCTTTACCACTGCGGAGCAAAAGTCTGCTGTGGAGGCCTACGTTGGGGCGGCGGCAAAAAAGAGCAGCCTTGAACGCACGGAACTCGCCAAGGAAAAATCGGGCGTTCCAACGGGGTCGTTTGTGATCAACCCCTTCACGGGTGATGCGGTACCGGTGTTTGTGTGTGATTACGTTCTCGGTTTTTATGGAACAGGCGCGGTGATGGGTGTTCCCGCACACGATGAGCGGGATTTCGGTTTCGCTGAGAAAATGGGCATAGATATACGGTATGTTATTGCGAGCACGGCAGGAGAAACACATACGGAAAAAGGCGCTTTTACCGACTACGGCGTCTTGGTGAATAGTGGTGAATTTACGGGCATGACCTCTGAAGAAGCCCTCTCTGCCATGGCATCATGGCTCGAAGAACAGGGTCTTGGAGAGAAAACCGTGAACTATAAACTACGCGACTGGGTGTTTTCCCGCCAGCGATACTGGGGAGAACCTATTCCGCTCATTCATTGTCCCTCATGTGGTGTCGTACCCGTACCAGAAAAGGAACTGCCCCTCAAGCTTCCAGACGTCGATCAGTACGAGCCGTCGGGCACAGGAGAGAGCCCACTTGCTGGAATCGATGCCTGGGTGAATGTTCCCTGTCCAACCTGCGGCGAACCTGCAAAGCGTGAAACCAATACCATGCCGCAATGGGCGGGATCCTGCTGGTACTACCTGCGGTTTATTGATCCGCACAATAGTGAAGCTATTGCTGACCCGGGCCTCCTTGCGAAATGGCTTCCCGTGGATATGTATGTTGGTGGTGCAGAACATGCCGTACTGCATTTGTTGTACGCACGATTCTGGCATAAGGTGCTCTACGATGAAGGTGTTGTGCCAACGAAAGAACCCTTTGCACGTCTGCGCAACCAAACCATGATTTCCGGAGAGGACGGGCAGAAAATGAGTAAATCTCGAGGAAATGTGGTGAACCCGGACAGCATTCTCGAGGCCTATGGCGCTGATACCTTCCGCACCTATGAAATGTTTATGGGGCCCATGGGTTCGACGATTCCATGGAGCACCGCGAGCATTGAAGGAGTCCATCGTTTCCTAGGTCGTGTCTGGCGTCTTTCGGAGATCACGCAGGAGGGAAAGGCAAGTTCTGAGGAACTCTCCATGCTGCACAAGACCATTCAGAAAGTCACGGAGGACATGGAAAATTTGTCCTTCAATACCTCGGTTGCGCAGATGATGATTTGTGTGAATACTTTTTACGAACTGGGACAAATTGCTTCTTCTACACTGCGTACCTTTCTTGCCCTCCTCGCCCCCTTTGCTCCACACATGACGGAGGAACTCTGGCAAATGCATGGAGGCAGTGGTTCTATTCACTGCTCTCCCTGGCCACAGTTTGATGCAGAACTCGCGAAGGATTCTCAGGTCACCATTGCCGTTCAGGTCAATGGAAAAGTCCGCGGCACCATAAGTGTCCGTCCCGACGAGAGCCAGGAAAATGTCTTATCCGCAGCAAAGGCAGAACCACTTGTGGCGAAATATCTCGCTGAAGGGACACTGCGTAAAGAGATCTACATTCCGGGAAAAATTGTGAATTTTGTCGTGAACTAAGCGGGGTGCGCCTAGATCGCACCCTGCAAATACTTTTCTGCAAGTTGCTCTGCATCGTGCATGAGGGGTCGCCACCATGCTTCATTTGCTTTATACCACGCAATCATCTGAGCAATGCCCTCGTCGAAGGAACGTGAGGGTGACCAACCCAGCTCTGCCGTTGCCTTGCTAAAATCAATGGCATAACGCGGGTCATGCCCAGGACGGTCAACGGTATGCCGAATGAGGGATGGATCTGCACCAAGCTGACGTGCAATGGTTTGGGCAACCTCATTGGTCGTGCGTTCCGCATCGCCGCCAAAAAGGTAGGTCTGACCAATAACTCCCTTTTGTATACAAAGTTCAATACCGCGGGCATGATCGTCAACCCAAATATAATCACGCACCGCAAGACCCTTGCCGTACACGGGAATAGGCTTTCCATCGAAAAGGCGCGTGATATAGAGTGGCATAACCTTTTCTGGAAACATCAATGGGCCGTAGTTGTTGGTGCAATTACTGATGGTCACAGGTAGGCCGTAGGTTTCGTGATAGGCCCGCACGAGATGATCCGACGCCGCCTTGGACGCAGAATAGGGAGAACGGGGATCATAGGGGCTCTTCTCCGTGAATTTTTCCTTGGAGTCCAGAGGGAGCGTTCCAAACACTTCATCTGTTGAGACATGGTGGAAGCGTTTTTTCCCTGCGCGGACCGCCGCCTCAAGCAGGGTAAAAGTTCCCATCACATTTGTCGTGAGAAAAACGCTTGGATTCATCACACTACGGTCGACGTGGCTTTCTGCAGCAAAATGCACGACAATGTCGCAGGCGTCCACAAGGGGCCAAACTTTCTCCATGTCACAAATATCGCCCTCAACAATATGCAAACGATCCCCCAGTTCTCCCCGTAGCAGTTCCTCGGTTTTTGGGTTCACTGCGTAGGTTTTTTTATCGAGAATAGTGATCGAGTCCTCGCCATGGTGTTTGTGCCAGTACCGAACAAAGTTCGAGCCGATGAAACCTAGGCCACCCGTTACGAGCAAATGCATACAGTAGTGTGAGAATATCTAGTGGGAGCCTACCACAGACAGAGTACTATGCAATAATCGTCTTTCCAGATGGCGCGAAGCCGTCTAGAATTTGCACGTATTTTCTATGGTCGTCCATGAAAGGAATAATTTTGGCAGGCGGTACAGGAACAAGATTGCACCCACTGACCCTCGCCGTCAGCAAACAGCTCATGCCGGTGTACGATAAACCGATGATCTATTACCCACTCTCTACCCTGATGCTTGCGGGCATCCGTGAGATTCTCATCATTACGACACCAGAAGATCAGGCGGCCTTTCAAAAGCTCCTGGGGGACGGGTCGCAGCTCGGGTGTACCTTTGAATACGTTGCACAACCATCGCCCGATGGGCTTGCACAGGCATTTATCTTGGGCGAAAAATTCATTGATGGGGATCATGTGGCCCTTATTTTGGGCGACAATATTTTTTATGGTACCGACCTTGGAAAACGCCTCAAGACCGTCGTTCCGAGCAAGGGCGCAACCATTTTTGCCTACGAGGTTTCTGATCCATCGCGGTACGGTGTCATTGAATTCGATGACCAGATGCGGGTGCTCAGCATCGAAGAAAAACCCGACGAGCCCAAATCAAAATATATGATCCCTGGACTCTACTTTTATGATGCATCCGTCGTCGACATAGCCAAATCCATACGCCCCTCTGCACGCGGTGAACTGGAAATTACGGACGTGCACAAGCAATACCTTCAAGAGAAAAACCTGCACGTCTGTGTACTTGATCGTGGCAGCGCGTGGTTTGATACGGGGACCTTTGATTCCCTCCAGGAAGCAAGCCAGTTTATTGAAGTCATTGAAAAACGGCAGGGTGTGCTCGTGGGTGGCATTGAGGAAATCGCCTATCAAAATGGATGGATTGATGAAGCGCAGCTGCGTCACCTTGCCGCACCACTGCTGAAAAGTGGCTACGGCCGGCGGCTCCTCTCCATTCTCGATTAAGTTCCTACGCGTTTTTGGAGCAGATTGAATCCAGAATATACTCGGAAGCGTTGCCGTCTCCAAAGGGGCAGTACCAGGCAACCTCTTTTTCGAGCAGGACTCGTGTTTGCGCAAGCATACCTGCAAGGTCTTCTACGCCGACCAGCACGCAGCCGCCAACATCCACGGCTTCGGGTCGTTCCGTATTCTCCCGCAAGACTACACACTTTGTTTGCAGTATGCACGATTCCTCCTGGAGTCCACCACTGTCCGTCGCAACAAAGAGGGCATTTTTTTGCGCCAGTAACATATCAAGGTATCCAATGGGCTCGCGCAGACGAAGATGTTCCGGTACGGCAATCTGAAATTGCTCCAACATTTTTTTCGTACGTGGATGAATGGGAAATACGACGGGAACCGCATACTCTTGTGCGAGGACAGACAAATATTCCACAACATTGCTTAGAAGCTCTTTTGTGTCTGTTGTCGCAGGGCGGTGACAGGTGGCCAGAATATACTTTTTCGGCTCCAGGGCTTCTCTTTCGAGAAAATCAGAGGAACGCTCCGCGATAGGTAGCGTCTGATAGACGGCATCGACCACCGTATTTCCTGTGACGAGCAACTTTTCTTCTGCGATTCCTTCAGCACGGCCGATTGCTTGTTGTGCCTCCGTGGGACAATAGAGCCAGGTACTGATGTGATCCGTCACAATGCGATTGATTTCCTCGGGCATGGTGCGGTCGTAACTACGAAGACAGGCTTCCACATGCCCAACAGGAATAGATAACT
>PFFG01000007.1:156099-176811 GCA_002783265.1 Candidatus Gracilibacteria bacterium CG17_big_fil_post_rev_8_21_14_2_50_48_13
CCTTGCACAAGAACCACATCCGGCGCCAGTGCGAGAAGCTCTTTTTCGAGGGCAATCATCATACGCCCCGTCATATCACCGTGCGTACCGGAGCCAATCCCAAGGTTCACCGTTGGCTGGGGCAGTTCCAGTTCTTCAAAAAACACCTTATCCATGTTTTCGGAGTAGTGCTGATTGGAGTGAATAACCGAGCACCTTATGCCGCGCTTCGCGCATGCACGCATAATAGGTGCCATTTTTATAATTTCCGGCCGGGTTCCCAGCACTAGAGCAACATGCATACACGACGAGTAAGAAAGTTTGTCGCTCCCACTCTACCGATCTCTTCCCGTTCCTCAAGTTTTCTTGTCCATTCCTTGCATATCCTCCATTTATTGGGTAGATTACCAGCGCTTTTTTCATTCCACGCCATGCAGTCGCTGCGCCATCATCTTGAAATACTGCGAACCTTGAGTCTCACCGACTTTAAGCTTCGTTACCATGGGTCTCTGCTTGGGTATATCTGGGCCTTGCTGAAGCCCCTGCTCATTTTTTGCGTTCTCTATCTCGTCTTTCAGTTTATGTTTGGCTCGCAGGTAGAATATTACGCTCTGCGTCTTCTGACGGGTATTATTCTCTGGAGTTTTTTTGCTGAGGCCACAAACGCAGGCATGAATTCTCTGATGCAACGGGCAAATATTGTGACCAAACTGTCGGTTCCCCGTTGGATTATCCCACTCGCGAGCATTGCTACCTCCGCCCTCAGTCTTCTCATCAACCTCGGCATTCTCGTGCTCTTTTTTATGGGTAATGGCAAGATTCCATCTGTTGGTGCCCTCCTCTACGCATTGGCGCTGCTTGTGCTACTCTTTGTCATCATCATTGGATTTTCTCTTCTCACCTCAGTGTTACTCCCGCGTTTTCGCGATCTCGGGCAAATTTGGGAAGTGCTGCTGAATGCACTTATGTATGCTACGCCTGTTATTTACCCTATTACTGCAATTCCTGAGTCTTATCGTGGATGGTTTTACCTTAACCCCCTTACCCCGTTTTTTGAGCACATCCGTCTCCTGCTCATTGAAAACAAATATCCCGCCATGCAGGAAGTTATGCCCCTTGGGACCATAGCCCTTGCAACCCTGTTTGTCGGATGGATTGTGTTTAATACCCTGCAACGTACCATAGCCGAGCAACTCTAATGTCCAAAGCATCTCAACCTATCATTTCCGTTCGCGGGGTACAAAAACGATTTTTGCTGCCCCATATTCAAAGGAACACGCTGCGTGAACACCTTTTCTCCTTCATGAAAAAACGCACGTATGAAGAGTATAACGCACTCCGTGACATAAGTTTTGAAGTCGAACGTGGAGATTTCCTGGGTATTATTGGGCGAAATGGCTGTGGAAAATCAACCCTGCTGAAGATTCTTGCGGGCGTTTATAGCCCGGATAGTGGTGAAGTGACTGTGCGAGGTCGCGTTGCGCCTTTTCTTGAGCTGGGTGTGGGCTTCCAAGGGGAATTGACCGCCAGAGAGAACATTTATCTCAATGGGACGATGTTGGGTATGAGCCGAAAAGATATCGAAGAGCGCTTCGATGAAATTCTTGCCTTTGCAGAACTGGAACGCTTTGTCGATGCGAAACTGAAAAACTTCTCCTCGGGTATGGTCGTGCGGCTTGCCTTCTCCATTGCCATTCGTGCGAAGTCAGACGTGCTCATACTTGACGAAGTGCTTGCGGTGGGTGATTCCGCGTTTCAGGAAAAATGTTTTGGCGTTTTTGAGCGCCTGAAGGAAGAAGGAACGACCATTATTCTCGTTTCCCATGGGAAGGACAGTATTGAACGGTTTTGCAACAAAGCGATTCTCCTCGATCACGGAAATATTATTGCGCAAGGGGCGCCAAAGCAGGTGCTCTATGCTTATAAGGAAATTTTGCAGGAAGACGAACGAGAAGCGACAGAGAAAGCGAACGAGGAACGTGTCGTGGAAAATGCACAGGTCAACCCAGGAACGCGCTGGGGTGATGGAAAAGCAGTCATCGATGCTGTTCGACTTCTTGATGGAAACGGAAAGGAAACAACCTTGTTTCACACCGATGAACCGATGCGTATCGAGGTTTCCTATACAGCAAAGGAACCAATTGCTGAGCCAAATTTTGCCATCGCGATTCATCGCACCTCAGATAATCTCTATTGTTTTGACAGCAACACCTACTTGAATCAAATCAAGCTCGCGCCCATCACAGGAGCTGGAACATGGAGCATCACCTTTCCTACACTCCCTCTCCTTCGCGGAGGGTTCTACATGAAGATCGGGCTGTTTAGTGACTACTGTGATCAAACGCACGATTTTATAGACCAGGGTCCTGAATTTACTGTGGATAGTCCGGAGCATCTTCATGGAACCATGCGCTTTGCACATACCTGGGAAATCAATAAAAAAACCTATCCAGAACTGCATGCCTAACAACCCTATCAATTCAGAGGCCTACTGGAATGAACGCTTCGCCACAGATTGGTCAGAAGCTGGAGGCCATGAACAAACGGCTTTTTTCGCTGACATTGCCCTTTCCCTGTTTCCCGCATGGTTTTCTACCTATCTAAAGGAAGGTGAAAAAACCTTGCTCGACTGGGGCTGCGCTCTGGGCGACAGTGCACCAGTTTTTGCTGATGCGTTTCCCCATCTCCAGTACAGCGGGCTCGATGTAGCAAAAGAGGCCATTGATCAGGCAAAACAAACCCTGCCGGCCTATTCCTTCTCCACTCCTGAGTCTCTTGGGGATCAAACCTTTGATGTGGTTTTTAGCTCGAATACCCTCGAGCATTTTAGCGACCCCTTTGCGTTTTTCCCTGAGCTAACGCAGAAGAGTAAAGGATATCTTGCAATTCTTGTGCCCTTTGAAGAATATGATCGCATAGAAGAGCATCTTGTCACCTTTACGCTCGACAATCTGCATCCCATCATGGAAGACTTGACCCTCGTGAGTTGTCGCTGGATGGATACGAGTAAACTCGACACCACAAAATGGGTCGGAAAACAGATTCTCCTCATCTATGCAAAAAAGTCGAGCAAGGTCACTGCCCATGAGAATGCCCCGCTCTCCGATACGTTTTATTCTGATTACCAATACGAACCAAGTACCGTGAAAAATATTGAATTGAATCTCAAGCACCTGCAAAGTCAGCTCTCATCAATGGAGTCGCTCCTTGAACAAAACATGCAGAATCACCGCCAGCACATAGAGCGACTTGAAGCGGAGGAACAAAAACGTGCACAGGAGCTCCAGCGCACACAAGAAGCCCTGCTCCGGACGGAAAAAAACCTCAAGGAACGTGAGGCAGAAATTCGTATGATTCATCAAAGCCTCACATGGAAACTTCTTCGTGTGTATCAAGCCATTACTTCTATCCCACGAAAAGTTTTCTACGGTATTCATCGCGGCATGGCAACCATCGCAAAAAAAGTCCTCCCCATGCGTGTCCAGCACTTCATTCTCATAAACCTCGCGTGGTTTAACCCAAGGTTTTACATTACCCGGCATAAAAACAAGAAACGCCTCCTAGAAATTTTAGCCGAGCATCCAGATCGGAAAGGCATATTGATTTATCCGCCGACAATCGACTGGGGATTTTTGTTTCAACGTCCCCAACAACTAACCCGTGCTTTTGCAGAAGCGGGATATCTTTGTTTTTACTGTACAGGAAATTTTTCCGTCGACTCCGTTCAAGGTTTTGAAAAGAAAGAGGAGCGGGTGTATGTCACAAACGATTACGAAGTGCTCGTGCATGCACCTGATCCGACGGTACTTATCAGTTGGTCTATAAACAAAGCGTATCTGCGCAAATATCGATACAAACAATTTATATACGATTACATCGACGAACTGGATATATTCCATATGTACGATGAGAAAATGGTCAAAGAACACAAGGAACTTGTGCAGCGAGCAGATGTTCCTGTGGCCACCGCAGATAAACTCTTCCAACAGATTGCGCCCTTAAATGATCGAGCTATTCTTGCTCCAAACGGCGTCATGCTCGCGGATTTTGTGTGGGATCACCCCCCTCAAATGCCCCTCGATATGCAGGTTGCCGTACAGAATGCCCAGCATGTTATCGGATATTACGGTGCCCTCGCAGAGTGGTTCGATTACGACCTTGTGCGGGAGGTAGCCAAAATGCGCCCTGACTATGCCTTCGTGCTGATTGGACCAAAATATGATAAGAGCTCGGATGCCTATGATTGGTCCGATTACAAAAATATCCATTTTCTCGGGTCGAAGTCCTATCAGGAGTTACGAAAATACTCCTATCATTTTGATGTCGCCACCATTCCTTTCAAGATTAACAAAATTACGGAATCCACATCACCCGTGAAACTCTTCGAGTATATGGCGCAAAAACTCCCAATTGTCACCACGCCTATGGTGGAATGTAAGAAATATGCATCTGTGCATCTCGGAGAAACGGCGAAGGAATTTGCCGAACAGCTCGATGCAGCTATCGCAAAGAAGAATGATCTAGAGTATCAAAAGCTGCTCATGAAGGAAGCGCAGGAAAACACCTGGCAGGCGCGCGTTGCGCAAATGATTGAAGCCCTCGACCGAGCTCAAAAACCATCGTAACTATGCATATTCTGCTCTTTTCAGAAATCGACCCTCTCTACTCGGAAAAAAACCGGCTTCACTGGTTGCTGGACAGTTTGAAGAAACATCATCGCGTCACGGTCGTCGCACTGAGAGATTATGCAAAAACACAGCAAAAGCATACGCTCGGTGGTGTTTTGGTTCAGTATCTCAACGAAGAAGGTGTTTCGCCGGCTCGCGTAGACCAGTTCCCGTGGATGTTTACGCAACGTTTCCATACTCTTGTGGATATCAACACCGTCGATGTCATAGTTTCCTACAATGGACTCGGCTTTAGCGCCCTTCTCTCGCGTGTAGCAAAGCGGCATGGTATTCCATTTTGTTATGATCTCTGTGATGATCTTGCGGATCTTGCTCGGAATTCTATTCATGTACCCCAGGTGCTTCGCCCTCTTGCAGGTGCCATGGCCAGATGGTATCTCCGTGAAAACGTGAAGGCTGCACAGCATCTGACGGTCACGACACCTCTCCTTCTCGAACACTTTGCACTCACACCGCGCGCGTATTCCGTTATCCCAAACGGATACTTTTGGGAGGAGCCCTCGCAGGCTATTTCCCTTCCAGCCAAAGTTCCGGGCGAAGTTTGGATCGTGTTTATTGGTGCTTTGCGTGAGTGGGTCGACTTTTCCTGGGTTCTTTTGGATATGGTGCGATGGCCCGCGCACTGGAAACTCGTCATAGCCGGGAATGAAGGGGACCTTATGCGCATTCAAAGCGAGGCGGAAAAACTTGGTCTCACCGGAGGTATCCATTTTCTCGGCCATATTCCCCATAGTGCGCTACCTCAACTCCTTTCCCAGAGTGATGTGGGGATCATACCCTTTCGGAAAAATGCGACAACGGATATGGCCGTTCCCTTGAAACTCGTAGAGTATTTTTCATGTGATCTTCCAGTGGTTGCAACGGATATGCTTGCAACGAAAGCACAGTTTGGTGAGACAGTGCATGCAATTGCCTATGGAGACTCATGGCTCGTAGCACTAGAACAAGCGTTATCGGACGATACGCCAACCTCTGCATTGGTACAGCATCTTTCTTGGGTAGAACTCGGTCAGCGCTTTACAGAGGCCATAGAGGCAACCTGTTCGTAAACTGCCCAGGTTTGTCTCGCCGTCTCTTCCCAAGAAAATTGTGCTGCCCTCGCCTGCGCTTTTTGTTGCAGTCGTGCAGCAAGATCGGAGTCTGTTAGGAGCATATCTATTGCATGTGCAAGTTCCCGGGGATCCTTTGGCGACACATACAGCACTGCGTCACCGGCCACTTCCCGTGTGGAAGGTATATCGGAACAGATGAGCGGAACTCCTGCACCCATGGCCTCCAGCAAGGGTAAACCAAACCCTTCATACAGCGATGGATAGACAGCAAGACGGGCATGGGCATACCAACTACTGAGTTCTTCGTCCGACGTAAAACCGGGCAGGTGTATGTATGCACGAACAGGTGATTGCTGTATCTTGGCCAGAAGCTCCTTTGCATGCCACCCTACCTTGCCCACCAGTACCAAATTCAGCGACGATCCATTTTTTCGCAAAGCGGTAAAGGCTGTGAGGAGCATATCCAGGTTTTTTCTCGGCTCCAAGGTACTGACACAGAGGATATAGGGAGCATCAAGGAGCCTTTTTTTGGGCGCTGGCAGTTTTTTTGCTGCGAGTGGAATGGGCGACATGGGTACTGCGGGATGTAACACCCGCGCGACATCGTTTTTTGTCGTCTCTGACACAGTGATCAAGTGGTCTGCACGCGCTACGATCCTGGGAAAAATCCAGCGATGCATAAACCTGCTTTGCCAAACATGCCACCCTGGAAAAAGAATGGGAGTGATATCATGAATAGTCAGCACTTTGCCATAGGATTCTTGTTTTCGTGGGAAGGGTGCAATATGTCCTAGATCATGCACGACGGTACACTGGATTTTGCGAAGGAGGGCGGGAAGACGTACCAAGCGCCGGTAGGTATTACTTCCCGGAAAGCGCGGAGTGGTTGGTACAAGCCATGCATTTCGTCCTGAAAAAAAGCTATTGGGGCGAGCGTGCACATAGGTCATTTCCCAATCCGCTGGACGGGTTGCTTCCAGAGCAGGAATAAGCATGGATGCGTAGGTATAGGGACCAGCATACTGTGTGTCGATAGCATCTGCAATAAGGCAGAGTTTCTTCATGGTACACGTGAAATGATGCGAACACTTTGCCATAAGTTCTGCTTGGTTGCACGGCTAGCGCGCCGTAAAAGTTATTGACATAATGCGAATAAATTTTCTTTCCTTTTCTTTGATCTGCCGAGTATCACAGCGTAGCTTTCCAGGTATGGTATATCTTTTCTCAACCCCCATGGAATTACGCGCCGTTCTGAAGCACATAGGTTTTCAAGGTAAAGAAGTGGACATTTACATGACTGCGCTTCGCCTGGGAATGCAACCCGCCTCTGTCATCGCAGAAAAACTTGGCCTCAACCGAGTCACAACCTACAGCACGCTCAAAAAACTGGTGGAACGTGGCCTTGCCCATACGTCTATGCGTTCCAACATGCAATATTTTGCCGTGGAAACACCGCAAAATCTCATGAAGTATGTGGAGCGAAAAGAGGAAGAATGGCATATGCTGCGCGGGAAACTTCGGCGCGCTCTAGAAGAGGTCGACACGCAGGAGACGGCGTACTTAACCCCACTGCGAGCCGCGACCTATCATGGCATCGAAGGATGCAAAACACTGTTTTCAGAGGCACTTTCCGCACAAAAACTGGTTCTTGTTTTGAGTGACCAGGGAAAATCTGATTCCTATCGCAGTCTCTGGCTTGAGGTCTTTTTAGCAAGTTTAGAGCGATCCATGCCTCCCAGCACACACATTTTTGCGACAAAAACCTCACTCTCGGCAGCACAAATTGAGCGACTGGAAGAACGAGGGGCCGAAGTGTACCTCCTCGACAACATGCCCTTCGCCATGGATCTCATGCTTTGCGATGATTCAAAGACTGCCTTTATCGCTGAGAATCAAGGGCTCTTTAGTGGAGCTCTCCTGGAACATATTGGGCCCAAAGATGCCATGCATGATTTTATATCACGTACCCTCAGTTCATTAGCGGGCGGCTTTAACTTTCTTGCGAAGGCCACTACTTAAGAGAAACTCCACGATGTTTGTCGTGTTTGCAGAACATGATGCTGCACAGCATGGTTTTGGGTGTCGTAGAGGGCGAAGGTCGCCGCTTCCCGCCACCCTGCGAGGTTGCCTGGATTCACCAGATATCCACCGTGGGTAAGTTGGCGTTTGAGCGCATTATGCGAGTGGCCAAAAAGAATCAGATCATACCTGCCAAAGGTTGCCAGGGACTCGGCAATCCTCGGGTAGTGTGTCATGGCAATCTGACGATTACCTAAAGTAAACTCCGCCTGCTCACCATAAAAATGAATACCATGGCGAGTGGCGGCCTCAGCTATGAGATCCGGATCGTCCTCGTTATTGCCAATGACATAATGTATGGGGAGATTTGCCTCCATGAGCACATCAAAGGTTTCCGGGGCCGCAAGATCGCCCGCATGGAAAATCGCATCAAGCGTCGTGATCTTTCTTGCCTGGTCAAAGGCGCGGCGAATATG
The DNA here is from genome assembly GCA_002783265.1 of Candidatus Gracilibacteria bacterium CG17_big_fil_post_rev_8_21_14_2_50_48_13. Lineage (GTDB taxonomy): Bacteria > Patescibacteriota > Gracilibacteria > 1-14-2-50-48-13 > 1-14-2-50-48-13 > 1-14-2-50-48-13. Next base: position 164,314 of record PFFG01000007.1, read on the forward strand.
GTCGTGGAGGTCGTGCGTATCCGCAAGCAGGAGTATTATCATTGCGCATCTGTGTGAAAAAGCTGCATACGGCGATGGAATTCATCGCGAAAATAGCGCCGGCGATCATTGTTATGAAACTTCAGCATATGATCGTTCACCACAACATCTGCCCCAGGCCCCAGAGTCACGGGTAAATGCTGCATCTTCGCCTTTTGCACAAAACGGGCCAGCCAAAGCAAGGGGGCGCCTGCCGTTGCAAGGAGCATCTCCAGAAATGTATTCCCCGCCTTCTGAAAAGGCAGAGCAAGGGGCTCAAGATAGGTTAGATGCTCATGAACAAATACCTGATTTTGCGCCAAAAATGCTCGATAACATGGCTCACCAACCATAGGTATTAAGGTGGCAATCCAGTGTGCTAGGTAGATATCATCCGGAAGTGCAATAGCGCGAAAGTCCATCGCCGTTTCATCCGCATAAAAACTCAAGCAAAACCTTCCCGCGACGCGATTCCCATGGCGGCGTACGCCTTGCACATGCAACACAAGGGTGGCTATTGCGCGCACCCACCAAAGAAATCCTGGCTTTGTCACGATAAACACGTCGATATCGCTTTCTGCATCAGCGGCAGCAAAAGCAACGGTGTTCGCAATAGCGATACTCCGCAATCCTGGGATAAAGCGTAACGGCGCGAGATACTGCACAGATTTTTGAAGATACCGCTGCGCAAGGACCTTCTGATCATGTGGATTTGCATAGGTAAAGTCACCCCGGAGTCGGAAATACCCTGCGTGTTCCTCAACGAAGGGGCATGCCTTGAGTGCTACTTTGGCTTCTGCGGGCGTGTATGGTGGGTGGTTCGTCTTTGCCTGCCAACGCACCACTTCTTCTACCGTGAGTGCACGCTCAAACAGACTGAAAAACACCAGTGGTGAAAGGACGGCAAAATGTTCTCTGGAAGCAGACATAGGAGGGAAAAGTGTCTTCTTTGTTGTACCTGTACCCTCGGTGCTTGACAAGGGAAGAGAGAGGTCACACTATACAGACACTATGCTCACCCACCTCTCTCTCCATCAGTTTCGCACGTATACGGACCTCTCCCTCGATTTTCGTGCGGATGCCCGCATTAATGCCTTCATAGGGCCAAATACAGCCGGAAAAACCAATATTCTAGAGGCCTTGTATTTTCTGTGTCTCCTCAAATCCTTTCGCACGCATACCACATCTGAAATGATGCAATGGGGCAAACATGTGCTGCGTGTTGAAGCGCGTTTCGATGATGGAACTGAGCTCGGTGTTGGTCTGGCCTCACGCCCCAAAAAACTGCGAAAATACTCCATGAACGGCCGGGACGCCGCCGTGGAAGAATATGTAGGTACGAAAACCGTCGTGTTTTTCTCGCCCGACGACATCAGTATGTTACTCGCGTCTCCTGCAAACCGTCGGCGCTATATGGATATCATTTTGTGCCAGACCGATAAAATGTATCTCCGCACCTTCGCAACCTACGGCAAAATTGTAAAACAACGCAACGCCCTGCTCCGCACCACACAGAAAGAGCCGAGTGCCGCAAGCGGACTTCCCTATTGGGACGAACAACTTGCATCCTTAGCGCTCCACCTCATACAGAAACGTTCCCAGCTTCTTGTGACCATGAGTAAGGAATTGCCGCGTCATTATATGGCTATATCGGGTATTGCTGCGGAGGTGGAGGCAGCCTATATGCCCTCGGTACCTCTCGAGAGCACCAAAGAAGAGATACTTGCCCTACTTGACCTCCACAAGGAACGGGACATCCTTCTGGGATCCACCAGTGTTGGTCCACACCGCGACGATCTCAAGTTCCTTCTCAGTGGCCGACCTGTGGAATCCTATGCCTCGCGAGGAGATACACGAAGTTTTGTCCTTGGCCTGAAACTCGGAGAGCTTGCCTATATTTTTGAAGAAACGGGAACCGCGCCCATGCTCCTCATGGATGATGTCTTTTCCGAACTGGATGTGGAGCGTCAACAGCGTCTTTTAGAGAACCTGCCCCCCACGGTACAGACGTTTTTGACGACCACGCATATCCCGTCACAACTGGATACCAGCGCATTTCCCATTGCGGTGTACCCCATGACAAAAGAATCACCGGAAGACTCGATTAATTGAGCAGAATCATGTATACTACCATGATATTCTTTTCTGTTCACCATGCGCATTTTTCTCGGATACGACCACGGAGGATTCTCCATTCGCGATGCGGTTATTGCCCACTTGAAGGAAGCGGGTCACGATGTCACGGATCTTGGCAACAGTGTTTTTACACCCGATGACGACTATCCTGACTTCGCGTACGCAGTGGGCACCAACGTGCTGAATCACCCGGGCAGCCGTGGGATTTTGTTTTGTCGCAGTGGCGGCGGCGTCTGTATCGCGGCAAACAAAATGCATGGGATTCGCGCAGGATTTGCAGCAACCATTATGCAGGCGATAGAAAGCATTCGCGCTGACGACGCGAATGTGCTCTGTATTGGTGCCGATGCACATCATGTACTTGATATTCTGGCGATGATTGATGCCTATCTGGAGAATACCTACGTAGGTGGGCGGCATGAACGCCGCAAGGAAAAAGTTCTTGCCCTTGAAGCCGGTACCTATAAACCACTCCACCATGCGTAAACTTGCCATCTCCATTCTAGGTGCAGACTTCATGGATCTCCGCTCTACTTTAGAGCTGTGCGAATCTCTAGGCGACCGGCTACACTTTGATGTCATGGACGGACATTTCGTGCCAAATTTGTCTTTTGGCTTTCCCGTGCTTGCTTCGCTGAAAACACGGCTCCCCATTGATGCCCATCTCATGATTGCGAATCCTGAACAATATGCTGCACAATACGCGGCCTATTGTGATACGGTGTATATTCATGCGGAAACCGGGCTTGATATATGGTTAGACTGCGCCAATCAGGTGCGGAGTCTTGGAAAAAATTGCGGTATTGTGGTGAACCCCCAAACGGCGGTGGAGGACATACTTCCCCTGCTCGACCAACTCACCCATATCTTGATTATGAGTGTCGAACCAGGCTTTGGCGGTCAGGAATGCCAAACCAGCGTATTTGAAAAAATTCGTACGCTGAAACAACAAAAACCCTCCTTGGTCCTGAGTGTCGATGGTGGCATTAATGCAAAAACTGCACCCCTCGCACGGGATGCGGGAGCTGATGTCCTTATTTCCGGGTCATTTATACTGAAGGCAAAGGATCCTGCCCATGCTGCAAATCTGGTGCGTGGTGTTTCGGTGTCGTAATATTTGCATCCTTTGCATAAAAAGGCAGCAGTTGCCCTGATGCAGGTGTGACATATTCATGCAGCTGCATCAGTACATCGTGCCTCGCAAGCGCCTCTTCGAGAGCAACGGGGCGTACTTTTTCATGCGCAGCTATGGTGGAAACGAGCTGTCCTGCATCACCCATTTCTGGCGTGAAGGCAGGGCCTGAGACACGCCCTTTGTGGACACCATCGCCATCAAAGAGAAATACATCACTGGCATAGGTCGCAAAGACATACCGTGGTGCCGAAAAATGATCGGCTACCGCAAGGAGTACACCCGCCGTCACCGGACAGAGGGCAATGTGCGGGTAGGTTGCCCAAAGCATATTCGCCACGGTCACAGCAACACGAAGTCCTGTAAAAGATCCCGGGCCATGCACAACCGTCAACTGATCAAGATCTGCCAAGGTCGCACCTACAGCAGTAGCCCCCTCCATCATGGCAGGCAAAACGTGCTCTGCTTCACGTCCAGAGACATCCCACCTGGTAACATGGAGGATAGCGCTATCGGAGTAGGTCACGACCGATTTCTCCGTCGTCGCCGCGTTGATAAATTGAAAAAGTGCCATGAACAATGAAAAAAAGCGACCACAGTATAGTCGCATCCCATCTCTTCGCAACACTCTTAGCGCCGTACCATGGTCCGCTGCTTGGCCTCTTCACGAACTTTTGCCAGTCGCATTTTCTCAAAGTGGTGCAGGTTTGCCCGGAGCAAGTGGATAATGCGATCTATAGAGGCAAGTGGAAGCCCATCATCGGAACGTTTCGATTGCTGCATGTACTTTTTCAGCAAAAGGAGAAGCACATGCAGTCGTTTATTTTGCGGTGCTGGCAAGGCAGTCTTTTTCTGCGGTGTTTCCGATTCACTTTCTAGAGCGAGGGCGACGCGACGAAACATGTCCATGGGGGTTTATGCTTTGAATGTATCTTGTAAGTATACCACCGAAGGCTCATTCCTACAAACAAACTACGCCCTGAGAAGCTTGCTCAGCAAACAAAACGTGATACATTATGCAAGCTTTGATCAACCCCCATGATAAAAAAAACTCTGCATTCGCTGTTTATTGCGAGACGAAAAGAAATTCCTTTTCTGATCTTTCTGTCGTTTCTCATTACCTTTCTTGGTGCGCGAATTTTAGTGGGACTCATCTATTCTGGCGCGTTACAGCCCATGTTTTTATACGTCAGTATAGGTAAAGGCGATGTCATTCACGTGCATCATCTTGTCTACGGTATTGTTATACTTTCCATTATTGGGTTTATTGGTGTTGTCTTTCCTGAATATATCAAAAAACACCCGCACGTCAGCGCTATTCTTTATGGTGTAGGACTCGGGCTGATTTTTGATGAAGCCGCACTGTGGATGCGTTTGGAGGACGACTACGACCATCGTCTGAGTTACGATTCCGTGATTCTTGTGGGCAGTGTTCTGGGATTATGCGCCTATTTTGCCCCCTTCTGGAGATGGTTTACCCGCATTCGCCATAAAATTGCCATGAGCCAGCGACTTCCCCTTCGCTTCCGCAAACCTTAAAGCATCTTGTGCGCCACGGAAGTAATGGTGCCTGCCCCCATAAAAATGAGCACGCGCGGTCCACTGCTCGTGGGTAGCCCCCTCAGAAGTGCTTCCGTTTGTTCTAAGGATCCCGCATACACTGCTGGTCGTCCTTTTTTTTGCATGGCTTCCACCAACATTGCGGAACTCACCGCGCGCTTATCCTCCTGGGTATCGCGACTTTCATAGATATCCATGACATACAGACGATCGGCGCCTTTTGCTGCCTCCACAAACCCATCAAAAAAGAGCCGTGTGCGGGAATATTGATGAGGCTGGAACACGGCAACAAGTTCTGCCTCCGGATAGGCCTCGCGCATGGAGGAAACCGTTGCATCAATTTCTGTTGGTGTATGTGCATAGTCGTCGTAGATCAGCGTACCATCAGGTAAACTTCCAAGTTTTTCCTGACGTCGCCATGTCCCTGTAAAGGCAAGCAATGCCGTCGCTATATTTTCCTGCGGCTCGCCAATATAGGTGAGAAAAGCGCGCACAAGCCGTGCATTCGCACGATTATGCTGACCCGGAATAGCAAGAGTCAGGGGTTCGTCGGGCACAGGTACGCCAACCTTTCCTGCCACTTCGATGAGTGCTTGAATCTTTGCGTCACCTGCATGGTAAAAAATACGACCCTCCGAAGGCAGTTTCGCAAAAAAATCGATATAGGCCTTCGCGTAGCGTTCCTCCGTCTGAAAATAATCCAGGTGATCGGGCTCGTAGGAGGTGCAGAGAATATGAGCAGGCTGGTAGGAAAGAAAGTTTTCATGATATTCATCCGCCTCAATGACCAGCCAGGGAGACTTTCCCAGACGAAGATTTGATCCGCCAAAGGCGGGCACAAAGGACCCCACCATCACTGTCGGATCAAGCCCAAGCTCCATCATGGCAACACCGGCCATTGCCGTTGTCGTACTTTTTCCATGCACTCCACAAACCGCAAGAGTTGTATGACGTTCCGTAATAGAACCGAGAAACTCCTGCCATGTTTGCACGGGAATACCCTTACTTTGCGCTTCCACAAGATCGGGCGGACGTGCAATGAGCACCGCTGGTGATACCAGCACGAGATCGACATCGTCTGGCAAGGGCTGATCATGCCCAATATGAATAGGTACCCCCGCCTCGCGCAGTCGGCGTACAGGTTCATTTTCCGCCATATCAACACCAGAGACCTTGTGCCCCTCGGCAAGAAGATAGCGCACCACGTAGCTCATTCCAATTCCACCAATGCCAAGACAGGAAATATGCATAGCAAAAACACGCGTGAAGAATTACTTTTTGGAGGCTTTTTTCGGACGCATTTCAAAGAGCGCCGAGAAATATGCCGTAATGGGGATCGCAGAAAGGAGCCCCAGACTTCCGACAATACTCCGCACAATTTCGTCGACAATAAAGTCGTAGTCGAGGGACATACTGAGATTATTGTAGGAATGTAGGAGGAGGAGGAGGGGCAAGGACGCACCAATGTAGGCGAGAATGAGCGTATTACTCATGGTTCCCAAAATGTCTTTACCAACCGACGTTCCTGCAAGGTACAGTTGTTTGAAGGTCGCATTGGGCGAGACGTCTTTCACTTCTTTGACGGCGGAACCAATGGAAATACCCACGTCCATCACGGCTCCGAGGGATCCGATAATAATACTGGCAAGAAAGATGCCATTGAAATCGTAGGTAGGTACGGCAACGAAGAGATTGCGGGCATCTTCGCTGGAAAGGCCGGAGAGATGCGCGTAGTGCGCTGCGATAGCGCCGAGAATTCCCGCAAGAATGGTTCCTCCCGCCGTACCAATGGTGGAGCTCAGGGATTTTGCAGAGAAGCCCCCCACAAAAAAGTGGACGAAGAAGGTAATCACAATACTGCTGACAACGGCGAGCATGACGGGATTCCAACCTGCAATAATACCCGGTATGAAGACAAGGAACAGGATACCAAAGGTTGCGACAAATCCGAGTATGGAACTCACGCCCTGCCGGCGGCCATAGATGAGGATGGCAAGCACGAAAAGAACAATGAGAATCCAGGCTTGTGTCGTACGGGAGAAGTCCACGATCATGGTTTCATCTACCACACCATCAACAGTATTTTGCTGAATCACGACCTTGTCACCGCGAGAAAGGCGCAGATCCCGTGGTTGATTTTCGTAGGTATTCACCATGTCGACCGTTTCACCCTGGTGCGGACCGCTCAAAATATGCACTTTGACTTTTTGGGTCACCCGGCTTTGTTTCGGCCCCAATTGCGGTATGTACGCAACGTCTGTTTCTGGAATCACTGCCTCCGTCTCCGAAAGCTCATCAATACGACCGTAAAAGTAGTTTGCATCGTATTTTTTTGACGGCAGTGCGCGGACATCTTCCGGATTCAGAAACTCCGGCTCAAGAGTGGAGCCGGATGACGTTTCTTCTCCTGACGGAGCAGCCATCTCTTCCTCTGCGGTTTGGGCGTGGACAGAGGAAAACTGCGTACCAAAGAGCAAAAACGTAGCGAGTAGAAACGCGTAATATTTTTTGGGTACAAACATAGGCATTTATAAATGGGCAAGACAGTAGCGAATGGACTCTTCTTCTGTGGGGATCGTGCTTCCCTGTTCTTCAACAAAGCGTGAGAGGACGGGGAGGATATGACGTTTGTCATATCCGAGGCGAACAAGCGCTTCAATGACATCACCGTAGTTTTCCTCAAGACCAACGGGGCGGCGATAGCCGACGCTCGTTTCCATAGTGCCAACGGTTTCCCACGTGAGTACCTTGTCTTTGAGTTCAATAATAAGGCGTTCCGCGGTTTTTTTTCCGATGCCTGGACACGAAAGAAGGAAGGCGACATTTTCATCGCGAAGCGCATTGATGACGTCGCTACTAGGGGCAGACAAGACATCCAGGGCGGATTTCGGGCCAATGCCACTGACGGAAATCAGCAAGCGAAAGAGCTCACGTTCGCGGAGAGACGCGAAGCCGAACAGGCTGATTTGATCTTCCCGGACATGGGTATGCACACGCAAAACGACGTTCGCGTTTTCCGAGAGTGCACGCTGACATGCAGTACGCGCCTCGGCAGTGACACTGAGTTCGTAGCCGACGCCACCAACACTCAGAATGACTGTTTTTTCTAAAATATCGAGGGGTGACCCCTCCAGTAAACCAATCATAGAATAGGTCAAAAGATAGGCCTAGCCTAAGGGTAAGTGCGTGCAAAAGCAAGAGGTTGCATACCGCTTCGAGGGTAGTGTCACAAAAAATGTCAACAGAGGAGGAGCGGGTTCCCGATGGAGAAATCGAGCGGTACATTTTCTGCGCACATTTTTCTAAATTTTTCCTTGCCGAGGAAACCTTGAATGCTATAATCCATCCGCTTCGGCACGTACGGAGCAGTAGCTCAATTGGTTAGAGCACCACACTGTCACTGTGGAGGTTGCGGGTTCGAGTCCCGTCTGTTCCGCCATTAAAAATATGACGCGCACGGTAGGAAGCATATGCTTCTTGTTTTGATACAGTCCCAAAACCGAAAGGCGGAACAGACGGGACGAGAATAAAGAGCGTGCCAAACCGCCTTGGCGGTGAAGGCAAAAAAGCAGCGAGACATACCATAATGTATGTCGAGCGTTCTTTTTTAGCGACGGGGGTCCGCCGCAGCTAGGAGCCTGCGAGCTACGTGAGCCGATGCGACGTGCGTGAGGTGGCCGAGTCCCGTCTTGTTCACCACGACGTACAACAACTAAAGTAAATATGCATTAAATACCTCATGCTCACCATAGATCTGCACACCCCCACTCTGCCATGTCACGACTAGAGTTGATTGGATTTCCACACACTAAATATACTTACGATAGCCCACAACCCCTTCCCTCTATCTCAATCACCAAAGACACCCCACGATCCCAAAGTTCGTCCAGCGAAGTACTTTCCAAGGTTTCCTGGAATTGTGTAATCATGTTCTGGAGTCGTTTTTCTTCTTACTCCAAACTATTCATATTAAGACTGGCCATTGGTGCGAAGTTAGGACTGCTGTATTCCAAAGGCTAAGTAAAGAGCGCCTACCTTATCATTTTGAACTAGCAAAATATTCAGTTTCGTAAAAATACTTTGTTGATCAGGAGTCAGGAGTGTAAAATTTGCACTCAAGGTTTTTACAATGGAATTAAATAGATCATAGTTTCCCACTAATACTGGCCCCATCATACAACGGCACAACTCTTCAAAATTTTCCGAGAGATGCGCTACATCAGTGAGAGAAGCAACGTGTTCTTGAGCAATATACATATATTTTGCGATGAGCTCTGACTCTGCTCGAGAAACGACGTACTCAGACTCCTGAGATTGCTCTACAGACTCAGGGTGCTCAAGCAAATCATGCATTTGCCCATGGATTTCTTCACCGATTGGGAGGGTTTTTTCTGAGGAGGAATGGATTGATGAGTTCGCATCATCCAGCTCCCAATAATGATTGGGTGTCATAGCGTAGTTTATGGCAATTTTTAAACTTGAATATTTTATTATCTTTTTGTTCCATGTCAACCTTTCTAGGTTCTGTCCTACTTCATAGAAAACACCCCCATCACCTCCATATGGGACGTAAAGGGAGTCATGTCGAACAGTTGCACGGAATCCAGGGTATATGCATCCGACATGGCAATTGCATCTCGAATAAAGGTTTCTGGATTACACGATACATATACAAGCGTTTTCGCCCCAAGGGAGCAGAGATGAGTCAGGCTTTCCGAGGCGAGCCCGCCTCGCGGTGGATCAACAAGGAGACACTCGGGGGATTGGTGAAAGCGTGCCTCGCGCACATCTCCCTCTTCAAAAGATATATTGGTCACACCATTGAGGACGGCGTTTCTCTTTGCTATGTCCACCATTTCACGCCCCCGTTCCATACTGATCACCGTCAACTTCGGGAAAAGTTTTGCCATGATAATGCCCATGGTGCCTGTGCCCGCATACAAATCGTAGAGCAGCCCCTCCATGGGCACAACACGCGCGACGGCAGCATATAACAACTCGGCCATGGCGGAGTGGACTTGAAAAAAACTATCCGGCCCCATGGCAAAAGTAAAATCGATTTCTTCTATGTGCAGCGTATGGCGCAGTGTTTTTGCACCACTATGATGAGAAAAAAGTTTCTTTTGCGTATCGTAGAGATAGCAACTGCTCACGGGAAGCTCGGGCACCTGCACAGTCGATGCAGCGGAGAGAATCAGCATTTGCTCCCCCGCCTCATTCTCCCGAATTTCTATCTCTGTTACCTCGCCAGGAAGCATAGGCAGGACTGTTTTTGCGGTACGAAACGTACGGTCTGTGACCACAGGACATTCCTCCACGACAAACTTCTCATGCGTCAGCATCTTGTTTTGGGTCAATTTCCCATGTTGAATATAAAACCGCGCATTGTTGCGATAGTGAAGCGGATTGGGTGCCGGCACGACAAGCAAATCTGCACTTGCCTTGCTTGCACCTGGAACAACCTGGAGAGCCTCACCTAACAGGTCCGCTTTCAAGGCAATACTCTCCTCGTAGGAGAGATGGCGAAAGTGGCAGGCACCGCAGGTGCCAAAATGCTTGCAATCTGGAACGCGCCGCTTTGGCGATGCCGTGACTATTTCCTCTGGGAGAGAAAACACGCGTGACCCTTTGCTTGTAAGAATATGGGGTCGATAGGTTTCTCCATACAAAACAAAAGGCGTTTCAAAGGTGAGATCCGGTGTTTTTGTGATCCCATTTCCCCGCAGTGTAACGTCTTCAACTTTTAACACTTCATCCATACATGTATGTGCATACGGTAGATGCACCAAGCATACCTTTTATTCTGAAAAGATCACAGGTATTTCCATGGATTCCCTCACCGTCGTATCTTGTACATTGCGTTCGAGAACAATTTTACCACGATGTTTTGACCCGGCCGTGAAGACAGGATGGAGTGCAAAAGCTTCGAAACCCTCATGATCTGGTGCAGAGGTGTTCGCCGCCTCTTGATACAAAATATCCCCCTGTTCATCCAGTATTTTTATCGTGAACTTTCCATCAACCGTCCACCCCTTCGCTTTCCCGGAAATAGGATCACCATTAGCAAAAAGCATGTTAGCGGTTGGAGTCGTGACCTCAATGGTGGAAGCAATATCTCTCACAGGTACATCAGAAGAAATGAGCGATGCCATACCAAAATCACTGCCGGAGACAGACGTCGCGTTCCCGGAATTCGGGGAAGAACAACCCGCCAGAACAAGAATCGCAGTACAGAGGAGCGTTGGGAAAAGCAGAGATTTCATCAGATGTTCTGTGAAAACTGTATAAATCTCTCTTAGTATACTCCTATACCGCACGATTCAACAACTCTAGGCGGAAAGCTTCTGCAAACCCAGGAAGACAAGCCCGCCGGAGACCGCACCAGTGAAGTGCATGAGAAAAGATATCCCGGGCAGGAGACCCGTGACTAAATTGACTGCGACGAGCACAAGCAGCTGCTGTGAGAAAGACCTGTAGTGCGACATGGTGCCTGCCCCAAGCACAAGAAGCCCCATAAGGACCCCTGAAAACCCAAGGGTATAGCTATCGAGAAAGGGCTGACCGAGGAGCGCAGTGAGAATAAGAATAACCATAAGGGAACTCAAATACATCGGTGCGCCAAGCTGCCTCTCGAGGATCGGCCCTACCTGCCCAAAGATCACCATGTTCATGGCTAGGTGCAACAGATCAATGTGAGAAATGTGTGCAAAGAACGTGGCAAAGTTGATATCACCTGGGGATGCGAGCATCCACGTTATGGGGACAAGCCCCAGGTGATACCCAACAAACACGAGGATATTGAGGAGTATGATGGCGGCTGTAATGGGGGCCAGCCGCAGAAAATCGTGCATGAGAGAAAAAAGGAAAACTAGGCAAGCTGTAACTTACCACCAGTGGTTTTACGCACAGCACCACACGCCTCTAATTTTTTAATTTGTTTGTAGACACTATTCGTCGAGCGGAAACCCAGATAACGCATAATTTCGCGAATAGTGGGCATATTGCTGGTCGTGCGAAAATAGTCGCGCATAAAACGAAGAACCCGCTCTGTGGACTGCGTTAAATCACACTGATCGGCCAAAACTGTCATGGGGGTAAGAGAGAAAGCCTGGGACATAGATAACTGTTTATGTGATAGTATGTTCACCTGTAGTATAGGTGTTCATTTGTTCACCATCAAGAGAATTTTCTTCTTTTTTTCCTGAAGGATGATGAGCCAAAAAACGACTGTATAACTGGCGAAATGCATCGCCCCTCGCCTTATAATCGGAAAAAATATCAAAACTTGCACACCCCGGAGAGAGAACGACACGCAAACCAGGCTCTGAAATCTTCTGCAAAATCGCATCACAATCCTCCATGGCACCTGCCTCATGGAGTAATGCAAGAGGAGGCTCCGCCGCAAAAAGCCCCTTCAAGACCGACGCCGCCTCGGTTCCCAACAAGATGATATGTCGCACATGGTTTGCCTTTGCGGCCTTGCGCGCAAGGGGCTCGAGGGACACACCTTTGAGTCCACCACCAAGAATAAGCACCATGGGATAGGGCTCATGGGCGTCGATAGCAGCCATAGCCGCCTCGGGAGTCGTTGCAGCACTGTCGTTATAAAAGGTCATACCCGACGCCACGCCAAGTCGTTCCATGCGATGCGG
>PFFG01000002.1:0-11106 GCA_002783265.1 Candidatus Gracilibacteria bacterium CG17_big_fil_post_rev_8_21_14_2_50_48_13
TCCACCGCTGCCACCACTTGCGCCACCTATGGCTCCGCCACTGATAGAGCCTCCACCTGCGCCTCCACCAGAACCACCGCCGCTGCCTCCACCGCTTCCACCACCAATACCACCGCCACTGCCGCCTCCACTGAAGCCGCCAAAGCCTCCCACGATATTTCCCCACAAGGATCCTGGGCTACCAAAGATATTCCCCCACAACGGGTTTAAGGTGCTGGCAAAATTCCCTCCTGTGCCAGAGCCTCCACTACCACCACTACCAGAACCGCCGGAACCACCACTACCACCACTACCACCGGAACCACCACCTCCTCCGAGGTAGACTATGCCTGTAGAGCCGCTCGATCCACCCGTAGAACCTCCTGTGGAGCCGCCGCCTGTACTGCTACCACCCGTACTTCCAGGGGTTGGTGTACCCACGGCAAAACCATCGAAGTGTGCTGCACGGAAGGTTAAGGTAGAACCAACACACTGCACCTGTGTACACAGCGCACCGTTCGTACAATCCCCGCCCACATTCGCCTGCGTCGCCACAAGCGTTCCATTATCCACCACCTCCTGTGCGGATGCACGGAAGCCCGTCGCATAGTACAGCGCAAAGTTCGTACACGTGATGTTTTCAAAGGTCACATCCGCGGACGTCGTCAGTAAACTACTATCTGCTGCCGCTGGGTTGAAGGTCACAAAATTATTCCCTAGACGCATGTTGTCGTCGAAATTCTCGTAGGCCACGTTCAACGTGCCCAGCCATGCCACCTTCGCGAAGCCCGTCTTTTCCACGGTTGGTGTACTGACGGAACGCAAATTGGAGAATCCGTCAAAGTTCGTCGTTGTTCCATCCAGCGTGTCACGCTTCGGAAATACGTCGATTTCTATGCTACCCGTGGAAATAGTTGGTGAAATCAAACCAACACCAAGCTGCACGCGAAGATCAATCTTAGGTTGGGGAGCTTTATTAACTGTTGACGCTACATCGTAACGCACACAGAAATGATTTGCTCCCGGCGCAATATTGGTCAGGCCCGAAAACGCTGTAAGTCCTCCATTCGAACAGTTCGTATCTGTATCGCGGAAAATTGCGAGATCTGTCAGGAATGATCGATTACTTGATGCATTCAATGTTGCCCCGAACGTACTTGTCGCAGTACTGGTAACCGTATAGCCGATATAATTATCATTTGTGCCACGCTGAGCATTAGCTACAGCGGCATTGCCTGCAACAACAAAGTTGGCAGAGAGACAAAGACTAGTACAAGCATCCGTATTTGTCGTATTGGCATCATCACAAAGCTCAATGCCCTCCAGAACACCGTTGCCACAAACCGCAGGATTAGGCGCTTCATTCACCACACAACTAGAACCAGGATTTGAGATACTCGTTACACCTGCACCTCCGACGGTCTGTTTTGTACCCGTAAAGGTATTTGCATTCGCCAAGACGGAAATGCGCCCTGCGGATCCGCCTCCACCCTGAAATTGTGCAACACCGGTACCTGCACCTCCATTTGATCTGAGTAAGCCGGTACCAGTAAAGGTTTCCGCGGCAATAAGCAAGGATCCTCCAGATCCTCCACCCCCTGCACCACCAAGTCCCGCATTTCCGCCTGTTCCATTGGCGGAAATCGTACCGCTAAGTGTCACCGTACCCGTCGAGACAATCCAGATTGCTCCACCACCCTTACCTCCACGAGACCAGGCATTATCTCCACCATTGGAACCGAGATCAAGTGGAGTTGATGCATCACCATAGGCCGTACCTCCCGCAGACTGGGAACCACCACCAGCACCACAATACCCCGCACCACCTGCACCATTGTGATTATCCGTTCCATTGCCGAGACCACCCATCTTTGATCCAAATCCCTGTCCATCTGCTGAAAGCGTCGCATTTGCAGCAATAGTCATATTGCCTTGGACGATAAAGCGCACACCTGGATAATTAGGCGCCGCACGTTGTGGTAAGGATTGTGCAGTGACCGTTATGGGCGAGGCTCCGCCGATGGTCACATTCCCTTCAACGTTATAGGTTCCCGCAAGCAGCGTACATGTATTGGAGATCGTCAAATCTCCTGTATATGTACCAGGCAAAGGACATCCAAGATTATTCGACACATTGGTAATGCCACTAGAGTACGAACGGCTATTGACGATGATAGAACCATTGTCACCGGATCCCATATTCACGCCATTGGCAGAACCGACGGAACTGAATTGCCCCGTAAAGCCGGAGACATCGCCCTCCACATAAACATGGCCACCATGTCCGCCACGTCCAAGATTTGTATAGAGACTCATGGCAGCATTTGTCCCTCCATTTGCACGAATTGTTCCCGCACCCGTCATAGTCGTTGCCGTAATCCAAATGGATCCACCGCTACCACCACCATTCGGTACAAAGTTAAAGATCTTTGAACGGTTTGGCTGACCATTACTCGAAATTATACCACTATGCTGGAAGGTTCCATTCACCGTAATCTTCATTGCACCACCCCCCTTATGGTATCCGGCCGTCGAATTATTTCCCTTATCTCCCGCACTTCCCAAGGAAGTGGGTTCAATAGGGTTTCCACAGTTCACACCTCCAAAACCTGCCTCGAAGGTACTTGCGTAATCGCCTGCTATCGCCGTTCCACATGGATTCAATGCGGGGAATTGCTGTGCGGCGAGGCCCTGGCCATCGCCAGAGATCGTTGCACCATTGAACACGGTGAGGTTTCCCTGCACCTGTAGATCTACCCCCTTGTACCCGACCGCATTCGGATCACTCTGCATAACAAGAGACATGGCACCAGCTCCACCAATTGTGAGATTATCTTCAAACACATAGGTTCCTGCAGATAAAATACAGCTATGGTCGATAGTGCGGTCTCCACTATAGGTGCCCGGCGTAGGACAAAAACCAATTATTTCAATGGTACCTGTTGAGCTACATCCGTCCCCATTAATAATATTACCATCATCACATTGTTCCGTTCCCTCAATGACCCCATTACCCATGGTCTGCTCCGGTTCGTTACCGGTACAGACACCTGCAGTATCCGCTGTAAAGATATCCGCAATTTCCTGAGCTGTTAGTGCACGAGCAAAGACCATAGCCTCATCAATCGTTCCCGTAAATCGTTCTGAGTTGGTGACACCACCAGCGCGGTACCCAATACGCAGCACGCGTGGAGAAGCATCACTGATTTCAGCAGGTGTTCCTCCTACGGTTACTGCTCCATCATCAAGGACACCGTCCACATAGATATGTAAGTTATCCATCCCTCCATCCATGACACCAGTTATCAAGTGCCATTGTCCGTCATTGAGATCAGTGCGCGTACTTCCACGTATCTTGTAGTTTCCTGAAGAAATTTCGCTTGCAATGGCAGCAGATCCTCCACCCATGATAAGAAGAAACTCATTTTGAATGACACCATTACCTAATGAAAGAACAGCACCTGCATCTGTTTCTGTGGTTTTAACCCATGCAGAAAGCGTGCCCGATGTACTGAATCCCCATGTACGCGCAGCAGATGTATAACTTTGGTTTGTTCCATTAAAGGTTTTGGCATCCCCCACATGACCAACCACATCAACAGGGGCATTTTCCGGTGTTGCAACAATCGCATTCATATTATCTGTGAGGGTTGCACCTGTTGCTTCTTCAAAATCATACCAAGCGACGAGGTCACTGACAGGATTCGTACAAATATCATCATTCAAGGTAGAACATGTACTACTACAGCCGTCGCCCGTAATGAGATTGCCATCATCACAGTTCTCACCCACTTCCACAACCGAGTTTCCACAGACACTCACATCACAGGTGCCGCCAAAACCAGAGTTCACGAGGGCGACAATATCTGCCTCCGAAAGAGCTGAGGAGTACAGACGCACTTCATCTATAGCTCCGTTATATGGTCCGTATTCTGGCGCATTGAGAGCACCACGAAGATTGCGTCCAAGTGTCGTTTGGTTATTCGACAAACTTACTTGCGCAATGGTTTGCGATTTCACCAACACACCGTTTCTGTAAATAGATATCAGTCCCGATCCGTTACGTGAAACAGAAATGTGCTGCCATTCATTTATGGTGTACGTGTCTGCAGCCGATCCTACGATGACAGAAGAGGAACAACCCGTATTATTGTAATAATTGATAGAACCATTCGGGTTCAAATAGACTCCCATCGCACCACAGTAGTTACCCGACGTATCTCGTTGAGAATATAAATACATGTTTCCAAAGGCGGCTGGACGCACCCACATACTCACGGTAAACGGCGTCGTACCCGTAATTGGTGCATTCCCAAGGAGCACCTGGTCGTTCACTCCATCAAAACTAAAGGCTTGCCCAACAATGCCGGCTACATAGGTTGCCCCATTTTGTAGAACCGCATTCTGCGATACAATTTCTTCTACAATGGAATTATCCGCATGCCACGAACGAATAAGTCCTACTGCGGCATCGGTACAGACGCCTTCCGTGAGACATACGGCATTACAACCATCACCAGAGGTAGTATTTCCATCATCACACTGTTCACTAAGCTCCTGCACACCATTTCCACACACAAAATCAACACACGTGCTGTACACTTCACCATTGTACAATGCCTCAATTTCCTCAGCCGTAAAGTTTCGATTATAGATGCGAATGTCGTCCATAACCCCGTTAAAATAATCTTGATTGTAGAGATTATAGGATCCGAGAACCAGGGTAGCTGAGTTATTCAAATTTTGTGTCGTCGCACCTGAAACGGACAAACGCCCGTTTATATAGATGGCAGCACCATCACCTGCATTATTCAGTACGACAGCAACATGGGTCCACTGTCCAGCAGTAATGGAATCTGTCGGTGTTGTGATAAGACAGCTTCCGGAGTTGATGTAAAAACAGAGGTTGTTATTCAAGTGTAGTTGGAATCCTATAGCATTCCCAATGCTCGCATCTTTAGCAAAAATAGACTGAACGCCCGTTGTTGTGGGCTTGATCCAGGCAGCGAAGGTGAAGGAATCGTTCATATTCAGATTCCCCGTATCCGCAACCGTAATTGTGTCATTCACTCCATCGAAGGCGAACCCTTGGCCATTTTTCCCGGCAGCATACGTAGTGCCATTATTGAGTGTCGCAACATTATTTTTGCCGGAATCGTCGTTCGTATTGTTCTCTGCATGCAGGGTCAGGAGTGCATTTGGATGGGCATCAACACAGACTTCTACCTGACATACGGCACTACAGCCGTCATCTGCCGTCGTATTTCCATCATCACATCCTTCACCAAATTCCACGATAGAATTTCCACAAGTTGCGGACGCAGTACAGGTACTACCAATTCCTATGTTGTAGAGAGACAAGACTTCATCTGAACTAATCTCCTCATTAAAATAGTGAAAGTCATCAATGGCTCCAGCAAATGGAAAACATGGAGTCGTGCTACTACACCCTACAACCCCACTATTTTGAGACATGGATCCTAAGTCAATACTCGCAGTAGAGGCAACGGCGTTGCCTGTTGTTTTTGTCGTATCTAGAGCGCCATCAATATACACTTTGGCTGTATTAGCCACCGGTTCAAATGTCATAACGACATGATGCCACTCACCATTCGTCAGACCTGTTGCATTCAGTGTAAAGTGAGAACCACCTATATATACTCCGAGACCCGTCGGACGAGTAATGTTAAAACTATCTGCAGTCGATGGGTTAGGACGAAAAAACCAACCATTATGCGACCCTCCAAAATGCTTGGAGACCATAACTGGTGATCCAGTGGTTGTCGTCTTAAACCAAAAGGATATAGACTGAGCCACATCTCCAAGATTGATATTTGTTTGATTTGGCACCCGTACAATGTCATCCACACCATCAAAATTGAAGGCATTCCCCAGTCGACCTGTGACATACGTTGTACCATTAAGGACCTGCGCATCATAGTGAGAAGGACTACTATCCGTTCCGGAATCATTCGCATTGAGATACAGCTGCGTTCGAGGAAAATTGCCTTCACAGACAGGTGGTTCCGTTTGACATGACGCGCTACATCCGTCTGCATCTGATGAGTTTCCATCATCACATTGTTCACTTCCATCAACTACACTATTTCCACATTGAGGATCACACATTCCTGCAGCTCCAGCCGTATAGATGGCGAGTATCTCTGCGTCAGACAACTGACGTGCATGCATTTTCACTTCATCTAATTGTCCGTTCATCATGTTCGTATTCCCGTCAGAACGCACACGCCCCCCCATCGTAATGCGGTCGACTCCGCTGAGCATTGCATTACCAATTGATGCGCCGTATACGGACACCGTTTGCGGCAAACCATCAATGTATATTTTCGGTGTAACTGTTTGTGTACCATTATGCGTAAAGGCAAAGTGGTGCCACTCGCCATCGAAGAGGATATTTCGACTCGTGCTGGTAACAAGATTAATTCGCGTATTGCTGAACTCAAATTTATAGATACCCAAGATCTCATTATTGTAAGCAGTCGTACAACCGTCTCCAATAATGTATGATAGAGAACTGCCCCCCGTAGGCACAAAGGAATTCTTTGCAAAAATAGTCTGGCAGGTATCACTTGTCCCTTTAAACCAACCTTCCAGGGTGAATGCAGCGGAAGTATTCAATTCTGGTTCATGAGAGCTCAGATCAATATAACTTGCTGTATCACCCGGGAAGGAAAAGGCATCATGCAGTTTTCCTGCAGCATAGGTCACGGATCCCTGGATTGTTCCATGAATGGCGTGAAACATATCCTCTGCCGTATTATCGCCGGTATACCAAGCCAGAGTGCTGTTTGGAAGAATATTCGCACATACCTCCACCCGACACAGTGCGTTACAGCCATCACCTTCAACCACATTGCCATCATCACAGGTTTCAGCCCCTGAGATGACAGAATCACCACAAATCGTTTCACACCCACCCGCTGTTCCTGAACTACTCATTGCAAGGACTTCCGTTGAGGTGAGAGCGCGGTCATATATGCGCACTTCATCGATAAATCCAGCCCAAATATTGGTCACCGTACTAGAGACGCCTCCTATACGTACCGGAGCAACACTATCTGCAATTTGTACCATAGTACCTGCGCTTGATGTCGTCACCGTTTGCGGAACACCATTCATATAAATCGCACCGGTGTTTGTCGCTAGGTCATAGGTTGCAGTCACATGCGTCCACTGAAAGGTCGGCAAATTCGCTGTCGTTGTATAGGTTCGGTTTGTCGCAGTTGCTGTTTCATACACAATAAAAGTAATTTTATTGGCAGCAGTCATACCGAGATACCAGCTCGCAGCATTGGTCGTATTGCTCTTAGAAACGATGGCTCGATCGGCACTAGCAGCAAAGGGATTCACCCAGGCCTCCAATGTGACAGCATTCGGCGTATTGAGACTTGGCGTATCAGCAACGGACACATGTTGTGACGCTGCACCCGTAAAGTAAAATGCATTACCGACTTTCCCACCAAGATCTGTTGTTACTCCTGCATTGAGCACACCAGGATTCGCTCCCGCCGTATCATTTGCATTGCCATTTCCTTTATATTCCCCAAGAAGCCCACTTGGTAAAGCAGTACAAACATCCACCTGACACGTCGCACTACAACCATCCCCGTCGACAAGATTTCCGTCATCACATTGCTCAGGCGCCTGTATGCTTCCATCACCACAGACAGGAGCAGGTGTACTTGTGACTAACGTACAGGAAGCTCCCGCAGCATTTCCCGTTCCGCCAGCCAGCTGCGTCGTTCCGCTAAAGGAATTTGTTGTTGTGCGGAACATCATGCGACCTGCAGATCCGCCACCACCGTAATACGGTGCATGTGCACCATTTGCATCTCCATTTCCTCCATTAACACGAAACGAACCAGTGCCCACCAAGGTTGTCGCTTCAAGGTTAATACTTCCTCCAGATCCGCCTCCTGAACCTCCTTGAAAAAGAGTATGGACTCTCGCATTGCCACCATTCGCAGAGATAATTCCATTATTCGTTAAGGTCCCGTTTACATCAAAGAAGAGTGCACCACCTCCCTTACCTGCAAAAAAGAACGCTGAACCACCTCCAGCTGCTCCCAAGGAGAGTGGGTTCTGTGCATCTCCAAAGCCACGTGGGCCTCCAACACCTGCACCACCACCACCAGAACCACAGTATCCCGCACCACTACCACCATTGTTACTTCCGTAGTTACCTTGCCCTAAAGCACCCGCAACCTGACTGAATCCCTGCGCATTCGCAGACAAAGTTGCATTACTCGCCACCGTCAAATTCCCAGCCAAATTCAGTCGCACACCGCCAAATTCACCAAAGTTTTTCTGTGGGTCTCCCTGTGCGGTGACCGTAATGGGCGACGCTGCACCAATAGAAAGATCATTATCAAACTGGTAGGTTCCAGGAATGAGTGTACACGTCGTTGCAATTGTATAGGCAGTGCTATACGTACCTGGAAGTGGACATCCCACACTACTTCCCGTCACGACAGTCGGGCTTGTATAGCTTTGTCCACGATAAATAATGGATCCATTTTCACCTGTATCCGTACCAACCTGTGCACTACCGCCATCCGCTTGAAGGGTTCCCGTAAAGGTAGACGTTGTTGCCTCCACACGAATTCGTCCACCATATCCCCCACGTCCATGTGTGACGCTAAATGCCGGGTTCGTCGGCGCTCCACCGTTCGCACGAATGGTACCGGAACCGGCGAGGGTACCCCCTGATAGCCAAATCGAACCTCCCGCGCCGCCGCCGTTGGGAGTACCTCCAGATACAGACAACGCTGGGAGACCATCTACTTTTATGAGTCCATTGAGCGTCAAAGTCCCTGTAACTGATACTTTTAACGCACCACCACCATCATTTGCATTTGCAATATTTGTTCCGTTATCACCGCCACCACCCAGCTTTGTCGGGGCTGTCGCATCACCACAGTTTAATCCTCCAAAACCACCAGAAAAGGCATAAGGATACGCCTCCGAAGCATCTCCACAAGGATTGATGGCGAGGGAGGACTGGGCAACATATCCCTTTCCATTTCCATCAATCGTCGCATCAGAAGCGACCGTCATATCTCCACCCACATTGATCACCACACCAGGATGGGTTGGATCCGTTGGATTACTACTGAGGGTAAGCGTCATGGCACCGCTTCCGCCGATAGTGAGGTTCTCATCAAACGTATATTCACCTGCGGCGAGTGTACAGTTCGCACTGATCACGACAGAAGATGCGTAGGTACCCGGTGTTGGACAAATGACTTGAGGTGCAGAAATACCCTGGGTATCCGACGCATACAGAGCAAGGACTTCCTTTGCAGTAAGAGCACGCGAATATACCTGGAAATCATCCATAGACACATTTGTCCAGTCGTCTGCACTGGATCCATCGTACCAACCAATATTAAAACTTGCCCCATTCACTGTATTCAGGGCTACCGTCGCACTATTCTCCGGTTGACCATTAATATAGGTGATGTGTTTACTGGTCGCACTATCATACACCGTTGCAAAATGTACCCATTGATCGGTATTAACAACCGTTGTCGATGCGGCAATAGGATTTGTCGTCCAAGTTGCTGAATGAAACACATACGATGGGTCAGTGAAACCTGCTCCAAACCACTGATTACTCGTGAAACTTCCATAGCTAAAAATGTAGTTCCCTCCTACGCTATGCCCGCTTGCGGGAACCTTCATCCAGCCGGCAAAGGTGCGACTCGCCCCCCCGGTGGGGATGTTGGTAAAGCCGGATGTAAGCTGATCGTTTACTCCATCAAAGGTGATAGCATTACCCACCTTACCAGGTGCAAAGCTCGCCCCACCTGATAGTGTACCGTTTTGCGCAGAAATTACATCGACCGCCGTTGTCCCGCTAGATTCATCAAAATTGTACAAACGCGTAATATTCGTTGGTGCAGGGGTTGGCGCAGAAGCGGTACAACCTGAGCTGTTCACAGCCGTTGAGCCGGGCGTATTCGGACAGTAATCCTTCGCATCAGCTACTCCATCATTATCTGCATCGGACAAACAAAGTCCCTGATTCCCTGCATTAAAGATATTTGTTATGTCCGTTCCTGCCAGTGCTGTGTTATACCGCTGAACTTCATCAATAGCTCCCTGAAAATAGTATTGTGTCGCATACGCACCCATACGTCCAATTGCAGCCGGCTGATTAATATATGCAGGAACTGCACCATTGTTAATGGCCAACACAACGGATTGTTCCTGACCATTAATATACAGTTTCGGCTGCGTACCAGGGCCACCCGTTTGTGTCATGGCAACATGTGTCCACGCACCTGTGGGAAATGCAAAATCTGTCTGCCACATTCGCCGTACTGTTGTTGTATTTGTATACACGTCCCAAACGAGTTTTGTTCCAGAATTCGCAATATAGAACGCAGCAATACTGCTCCCATCTGTTGCTCCAATACCATAAATAACATTTGATCCACCACTACCAAATGCTGTTGGATTCACCCATGCTGAAAGCGTCACGCTGTCTGTCATCGTGGAATTTCCAAGATCCAAATAATCATCTGTTCCATCAAAGTTATACGCCTGGCCCACCTTGCCAGCTGTATATCCCAGTCCATTCATCAAAACACCATGTGTTGACCCCTTATAGTCGAGCACATCGTTTTCAGCTTTCCACCAAGAAACTAAACCAGAGGGTTCAGCAACACAGGTATCAGCAAAAGCCGTTGGAGTTACATGGGGTAAAAAGAGGAATCCTATCGCGAGGAAAACTCCTAGGAAACTTCCAGCGAGAGAGCTGGCAGCAAGCGTGCGTCCACGCAGTTTTGATGCGATCATCTGTGTTTTCATAAGGTGTGTTTTGATGGGACAGGAAAAACCTGTTCGTAGTAGTATACCAGAACAGGCATCCCTGGGGCAACCACACCAGCCCTTTTCTCTTATTGATATCGCATTAGGAAGATTTGATGTAAGCAGTCTTAGATTCTATTTTTCCCTTTTCCTCGGTTTCGCGATAGAGGCGAGAGTCATCGTACTTCGTGCCGCTAAAGGCCGCTATACGTTCTGGTTTCTCCCGCAGAGGATCCGGAATGAATCGGTACGTCAGGCGCATATTCCGCAGCTTCGTCGGCATCGTCTGCC
>PFFG01000002.1:11142-12220 GCA_002783265.1 Candidatus Gracilibacteria bacterium CG17_big_fil_post_rev_8_21_14_2_50_48_13
GGCGTCCACAGTTCGAAGGCCACAATGCGCCCCGTCAGCTCCACCTCCGCCGTCAGATGTCGCGTCCCATCTTCCTCCGTCACCCACTCCTGCGTACTAAAGCCGAGGTACCGCATCGCAAGATCCTTCTTGCGCACGGGAATCCCTGGACGATAGGTCATCGACGTGGAGAGCAGCGTCTGCAGTTCCTGCTCCGGCGTCATCACCACCTGCTGCCCCGCACCCCCAAGGGATGCAAGGCGTGCTCTCGCTGCCTCCACATGCGTGTCATACTCCCCCTTCAGACGTGCCCATTCTGGCTTCGTCTGCATATACAGAATCATATCACGACGACGGCGCAAGCCGGCCACAAGGAGCAACAGCATCAGCAGACCCGCTAGCCAAGGAAGAAGATCCCATGGCGTCCCCGCTCCGGGAACACGCACCTCAAACTGTTGCTGCACCGCCTTCGAACGTTCTCCCGTCGGAATCGTCGCGTACGCCGTAATCGTATGCTGCCCGGGTTCCAGACATGTCGAGGATTTCACCACGAACTCTCCAGAAGCACTATCCGCCACGATAGACGAGACCGTCAGTAAGGACTGGAAGTAGCCCACCACCGCCGTTCCCACCTGGCTGCGTCCGTACACATACGTGTAACAGTCTGCCTTCGTCTCGATACGCTGAATCTCTGGTGGTGCGATATCCAGCATCGTCTGTACCGTGAAGGTGCGGCGTGGAGAGGTGATGATCACATTCCCTGCCTCCGTCACTTCAGATGCCTGCACCGTATGGTCTCCTGCAGCAAGCTCTACCGTCGGTACCAAGAGGAATTTCCCCTTCGCATCCGTACGGGTCGTACCCAGCAGCAGCGTACCGCTGCCCGTACCATCACGCACTTCCACCAGGGACGCTGGTGTTGCGATACCCGCTATCACCGGACGCGTATCCGTTGTCACCATCCCGTCCTTGATATTCGTAATAAGAATACTGCGCCCATCCGTGCGGCTCTTCGGATCTAGAGGATCCGTGTTGTACGTTAACACTTCTTCTCCATCCGTATAACTATCACGGTCCGTATCCCAGTAGAACGGATCTG
>PFFG01000010.1 GCA_002783265.1 Candidatus Gracilibacteria bacterium CG17_big_fil_post_rev_8_21_14_2_50_48_13
TCCGCCTCCAGAACCTCCTCCGCTTCCACCACCAGAACCGCCTCCGGAACGACCGCCTGAACCACCGCCAGCTCCACCGCTGGAGCCACCACCAAATCCACTACCAGAACCTCCTCCGGATCCGCCGCCACCGCTACCACCACTTGCGCCACCTATGGCTCCACCACTGATAGAGCCTCCACCTCCGCCACCTGCGCCTCCACCAGAACCGCCGCCGCTTCCACCGCCGGAGCCACCACCAATACCACCGCCACTGAAGCCGCCAAAGCCTCCCACAATATTTCCCCACAAAGAGCCTGGGCTACCAAAGATATTCCCCCACAACGGGTTTAAGGTGCTGGCAAAATTCCCTCCTGTGCCAGAGCCTCCACTACCACCACTACCAGAACCGCCGCTGCCGCCGGAACCACCACTACCACCGGAACCGCCGCCGCCTCCAAGGTAGACTATACCTGTAGAGCCGCTCGATCCTCCCGTAGAACCTCCTGTGGAGCCGCCTGTACTGCCGCCACCGGTGGAACTACCACCCGTACTTCCAGGGGTTGGTGTTCCTACTGCAAAACCATCGAAGTGTGCTGCACGGAAGGTTAAGGTTGAACCAACACACTGCACCTGTGTACACAGCGCACCGTTCGTACAATCCCCACCCACATTCGCCTGCGTCGCTACAAGCGTTCCATTATCCACCACCTCCTGTGCGGATGCACGGAAACCCGTCGCATAGTACAGCGCAAAATTCGTACACGTGATGTTTTCAAAAGTCACATCCGCGGACGTCGTCAGTAAACTACTATCTACTGCCGCTGGGTTGAAGGTCACAAAATTATTCCCCAGACGCATGTTGTCATCGAAATTCTCGTAGGCCACATTCAGCGTACCAAGCCACGCTACCTTCGCGAAGCCCGTCTTTTCCACGGTTGGTGTACTGACGGAACGAAGATTAGAAAATCCAGTAAAATTGGTTGTTGTTCCATCCAGCGTATCGCGCTTCGGAAATACGTCGATTTCTATGCTACCCGTTGCAATGACAGGAGTGACATGTCCTTGTTCAAGTTCTGCAATAAGACGAAGTTCAGGCTGTGGCGATTTGTTTACAGCGGGGTCAACGTCATAGCGAATACAAAAGTGATTCGCACCTGGTGCTATCACCACAGTTCCAGATACTGCTGTCAGGGGAGCATTCGTACAATTTGTATCCGTGTCCGCAAAAACCGATACATTCTTTAGGAAGGTACGATTTGTGGACGCACGAAGGGAGGCATTAAATGGTGCAGAAGCAGTACTAGTGATTGTATAGCCAACGTAGTTTGCTGTGGAATTACGAAGAGCATTCGCCACTGCTGCATTACCAGTCACCGTAAAGTTTGCCGTCAAACACAGGCTGGTACAAGCATCCGTATCCGTCGTATTCGCGTCATCACACTGTTCTACACCTTCCAGAATTCCATTCCCACATACTGCTGGGTTAGGGCCTTCTGTTACAGTACAACTGGAACCGTCATGTGAAAGTGTGAGAGCACCTATTCCCCCAACAGTCTGCTTTGTGCCAGAAAAGGTATTGCTGTTCGCGGCAATGGCAATCCGCCCTGCGGATCCGCCTCCGCCCCAATACTGTGCAATGCCCGCACCATTTCCTCCATTCGATCGCAGCAATCCAGAACCAGTAAAGGTTTCAGCAGTAACGAGTATAGAACCTCCCGATCCACCTCCCGCGGAAGCACCCAAACCAATATTTCCTGGTGTACCACTTGCCGTAACCGTTCCATTGACCGTTACCGTACCAGAGCTGCTGAGCCAAATTGCACCACCTCCCTGTCCTCCGCGAGACCAGCCATTGTTACCTCCTGCGGAACCAAGATCCTTTGGCAGCTGGGCATCACCATAGGCCGTACCCCCTCCCGCAATAGAGCCGTTTCCTCCCAGTCCACAATATCCCGCTCCTCCAGCACCCTCATGCGCATCAGATCCATTGCCCAGGCCCCCCATACGTGGTCCAAATCCTTGAGCATCCGCTGAGAAGGTTGCGTTCGCCGCAATAGTTGCATCACCCTGCACAATGAAACGCACTCCGGCAAAATCAGGAGACGCCAATTGCGGAGCAGCGTGCGCCGTCACGGTAATAGGGTTAGCGCCACCAATAGTAAGATTTCCACTAATCTGATACGTTCCTGGTAGGAGCGCACAGGAGTTGGTAATGGCTATATCGCCCGTGTAAGTTCCTGGAAGTGGACACCCTTCATTGGTCGGTGAGAGCGCTGTACCACTTTCATAGGATCGGTTATTGACCACAATGGAACCACTGTTTCCCGTACCCATGCCCAGGGTTTCCGCGGAACCGCGACTAAGGAGCTGTCCGGTGAACCCAGAAGTATCCCCCGTAATGGCAATACGACCTCCGTAACCACCACGTCCAATATTCGTGTAGGTCGAGAGCGATGCATTTGCCCCGCCATTTGCACGAATTGTTCCCGCACCCGTCATGGTTACTGCATCAATAAGCACAGAACCACCACCTCCACCTCCATTCGGCACAAAGTTAAAAATCCGCGAACGATTCGCATATCCATCACTACTGATCAAGCCAGCATGGTCAAATACGCCGCCTACCGTGATCTTCATGGCGCCACCACCATTGGAAAAGCCTGGTGCCGTGTTGTCTCCCTTGTCACCAGCACCACCAAGACTTGTAGGAGCCGTAGGAGAGCCACAATTGATTCCACCAAACCCAGCCTCGAAGGCATTCGCATAATCTCCCGCTGTACTGGTTCCACATGGGTTGAGTGCGGGGAAGGCCTGAGCGGATGTACCCTGGCCATCTCCAGAAATCGTTGCATCACTGAGAACGGTGAGGTTTCCCTGCACCTGCAAATCTACCCCCTTGTACCCGACCGCATTCGGATCACTTTGCATCACCAGTGTCATTGCCCCAGCACCTCCTACAGTCAAGTTATCCGTAAACACATAGGTGCCCGCAGACAAAATACAGCTATGGTCGATGGTGCGGTCTCCACTATAGGTGCCCGGCGTTGGACAGAAGCCTATAGATTCAATGGTCATGGTCGCACTACATCCATCACCGTTGGTTAAGTTACCATCATCACATTGCTCACCTGGTTCGAGGATACCGTTACCAAAAGTCGTCACCGGTGCAGAATCACTACAGACACCCGCACTTTGTGCTGCGTACAAATCCGCAATTTCCTGGGCCGACATGGCGCGCCCCACAACAAACGGCTCATCGATAACGCCGGCAAATCGCTCTGAGTTGGTGACACCACCAACGCGATATCCAAGGCGCAGTGCACGTGGCAGTGCATCGCTAATGTCCGACGGCGTGCCTACCGTATTGAGTGCACCGTTAGCGAGTACACCATCCACATAGATATCCATATCATTCATACTTCCCTTCATAACACCTACAATGAAGTGCCACTGACCATCAAGAAGATTATTGACGGAAGAGACGCGTGCGGTGTAGTTCGCTGAAGACTTATGATTTGCGATCTGGACGGAATTGCCGTAGGAAAGAATCATTTCATCTTGTATCACACCACGACCAAGGGACATAACCACACCTCCCGTCGTACTCTTCACCCATGCCCCCATAGTTCCCGTCGTACTAAAGCCCCAATTTCGAAAACCGGTCTGGAGACTCTGCGTCGTGCCGTTAAACTGTTTACCATTTCCTACCTTACCGGAAGCAATGGTCGGAGCATTTTCCGGCGACGCCACCAAAGACTGAATACGATCGATGGCACTTGCACCCGTGGCTTCCTCAAGAGGGAACCAGGCTTGCATATCAGACACAGGATTCGAACACGTATCGATTGAAGGAAGCACACCTGACACGGAACACACACCTGTCGCGCCTTCATGATACAGGGAAAGAATCTGATCAGCCGTCAAAACACCGCGGAAATAATGGAATTCGTCGAGACTCCCCTTGAAGAGTTGTACCGGATTGGATGGCGTATAGCTTAGACCAGCAACGATAGCACCCAGTGCCAACGGAGCTGCACTAGCAACACCATTACCCGTCACAACCGTTTTATCCAATGTACCATCAATATAGAGCTTCACCGTATTGGATGAAGCCGTAAAGGTGACGGCAATATGATGCCATCCACCATCGCCAAGGGGAGCACTGGTTGATGTAAACACTGTACTTCCTACCTGCATCCCAAGACCACCTGGGACATTGGTCGCATAGCCACCCGCAGTTGTAGGGTTCATCATCATGTACCACCCATTAAAGACTCCTGCTGTATGTTTTGCCGCAACCGTTTGATTTGGCTGTGTCGGGTCACCTTTGATCCAAATGCTCATAGACCAGTCTGTATCTGCCGCGTCCAACACCGCAGCACTACCCAGCGTCACGTTATCATTGACCCCATCTAGAACAAAGCCTTGGCCAATCTTGCCGGCACCGTAAGTCGCGCCGTTGTTCAGCGCTGCCACGTTGTTATACCCGGAGCTATCCGTCAGCGCATTTTCGCCGTGGAATACCGCCGTAGCAAAAGGGTTCACATCGGTACAGACCTCTACCGAACACGTTGAGGAACAACCGTCCCCATCGACGAGATTACCGTCATCACATTGTTCCGTACCGACGCGCGTACCGTCACCACACATGGCCGTACACATACCTGCACTTTGCGCAGCATACATAGCCGCAATTTCCGGCGCCGTCATGGCGCGCGAACTCACAAACGGCTCGTCTATAAGTCCATTGTAGCGTTCAGAATTCGTCACACCACCGGCACGATATCCAATGCGAAGCACACGAGGGCTTGCATCACTAATAGGAACAGGAGAACCGGAGGTGACAAAGGCACCATTATCCAAGACTCCGTCCACATAGATATCAATGTCGTTGATATTCCCCTTCATGACGCCCACCACAAAGTGCCATCGACCATCGTTGATTTTCGTTTTCGAGAGACGCCCCGTATAGTTTGCAGAAGATGAGTGGTTATAAAAACCACCGGGAGCAAGAAGCATTTCATTTTGTATAACACCGTTACCCATAGACATCGCAACGCCTCCCACTGTGGTTTTCATCCATGCACCCATGGTACCCGTGGTGCTCATACCCCACGTGCGAGCCGGCACCTGATAACTCTGCGTGGATCCGTTAAACTGCATGGCATTACCGACCTTACCGGGCACAGAAACTGGATTATTTTCTGGAGCTGCCGTGAGGCCCTGTACTGCGTCAATGGCCGTTGCACCTGTCGCCTCCTCAAAAGGGAACCAGGTAATCAAATCCGCGGGTGGCGCAGAACAAACATCCACTGTACACGTACTGGTACATCCATCGCCGTTTGCCGTATTGCCGTCATCACATTCTTCCGCCCCCGTCACAACACCGTCCCCACAGGATGCCGCACAGGTTCCTGCAGAATAACTCGCATGCACAGCAGCTATATCCGCATCGGAAAGGGCACGATTATAGATTTTGAACTCATCCACTGCTCCTTGAATTCCTCCACAAGATGCAGAATTTCCAATTTGCAGGGCCGCACCGTTTTCAGTGAAGCTTAGTGTACCCGTTGCTTTAAGAACCCCATCTACATAGAGTTTACCCGTACCAAAGGAGTTGGTGACCGCCACATGATACCAGCGATTTTGCACAGGATAGATGCCCGAACTGAGAAAGGTAGCACCATTTCCAAAGACAAACCCTGATGCGTCAGTTACGGCAAGTTGATAAAAATTGTTTGATCCATCACAAGCAGCACGTTTACCAAAAATATGGTAGGTTCCCGTAGCCGCGTTGGTCTTTTTCACCCATGCTTCCATGGTAAAGTTTTGCGACGCAGATGTGAGTGAGTTAAAGGTATTCGATGGCGCACTAACCGCCTGCGTTCCATTAAAGGCAAAGGCGTTACCCACCATGCCTGCTATAGAGCTAAAAGTACCCGTGGCTGTTACTGCACCTATGGAATCCGCCGCCTGGGTCCCCGACGTTTCATCAAGGGGATACCACGCCTGAAGGCCAGACTTCGGTGCAATACACAGATCCACCTGACACGTATTACTACATCCATCTCCACTGACGAGGTTACCATCATCACACTGCTCCGTACCCGTCACAATACCGTCCCCACAGGAGAGAGCGCACGTTCCTCCACCCTGACTGCCGTAATTCGCAGCAATCTCAGATAATGAAAGGGCACGGCTATAGATTTTAAATTCATCCAACACTCCCTGGAATCCCGCAGGACAACTACCAGAGACACCGATTGTCAGTGGGACATTAAACCCTCCGCCCGCGAGTGTTCCCGTACCGCGTAGTGCACCGTTGATGTAAATCTTTGCGTCTCCAGCCGCATTGGTAATCGCCACATGATACCACTGATTTTGCTGTGGATACCACGCCGGACCAGTTGCGACACCCGTATTCCCAATATTAAAGACAAAACCTGAAGCATCGGTAATAACAAATTGAGAAAAATTGGAAGGACTACATGCAGCGCGTTCGCCAAAGATATGATAGTCACCACCGGCTGCATTCGTTTTCTTCATCCAGAATTCCACACTAAAGTCAGACGATGCAGTAAAGTTATTTTGCGGCTGACTAGGTACCGTCACCACCTGGCTCCCATTAAAAGAAAAACCATTGCCCACAATACCTGCGGTAAATCCTGCATTTGTCGAGGCCGTATTGGCAAGGACAACATCTGCAGTGGTTGCCCCAGAGGTTTCCTCAAAGGGATACCATGCCGTTATATTTGTAGGTGACGCAATACACGTCTCAAGCGAACAAATACTACTACATCCATCACCGCTCAAAAGATTGCCATCATCACAGGCTTCCCAGCCCTGCTGCACACCGTCACCACAGGTACTTATGCTACACAAACCGCCTGCAGCACCATTATACAATTGCAGCATATCTGCCGTCGTAAGTGCCGTATTATAAACCGCGACTTCGTCGATAGCCCCGGTAAAGGTCGGTGCACCATTCCATCCAGCTCCATTGGTATTGTAATGACGCCAGCCAACATATGCGGGCCGATCGTAACTATCACTCAGTGTCGTAGGAGAACCGGCATTGGTCGCCGTACTTGTTACAGGGACGCCATCAATATACAGTGTCAAGTTTGTCGTACTACCATTCATGACCATACCGACATGGTGCCACTGTCCGTCATTGATTTGCGCTGTACTCACACGTTCTGCGTAGGTGTTGTACAAATTGAAGGCTCCACCAGCAAGCTTTCCACCGGACAAGTAGAGTGAAAACTCATCTCTATGCCATGCCGACGGATGGGCGCCGGAAGATATGGAGAAGATAGCACCATCCGTATCCGTTGTTTTAACCCAGGCAGAAATTGTACCATTGTTGGTGATTCCCCAGCGTTTTGCACCTACCGCCTCGTATTGATTCGTCGATGCACCATTGGTCATGTTTGCATCATTGAGGAAAAGAGCAGTTCCGTAGCGACCAGGTAGCCACTTGGAAAACCAACCCGATGAGACATACGTAAGCTGTAACCGCGATGCGGCAAGTCCCACCAGATCCTGAACGGAACGGAAAAAGTCGAAGGGTTTTTGATCCATGGCCCAGTATCCCACCAGACCACTGGACGCAAGCCCTGCAGCAGGCGCCACACAACTTGCCGTCGAACAAGAGGTTGTACACCCGTCTGCATTATCCAGATTTCCGTCGTCACACAACTCTGTTCCCTCCACAATTCCATTGCCACAAACAGCCACTGCTGCGGTGGCACATGCATTGGTGTGCGCCGTTACTTCAGCAGCCGTGAGCGCCTTATGATATACCCGGAGTTCATCGATGGCTCCATTGTAGTAGTAGCCGTTTGGAGAGAACCAAATACTTCCCAGCGTCACACGCGTGATGGCAGTATTACTTCTAATGGTGTTTTTACTATACGCATCAAGGACACCGTCCACATAAATTTTCACCGTTCCATCCACTTCCTTCGTTTGTACAATGTGATGCCACTGACCGTCGTTAACCGTTGTGCGCCCCGTTAGAGAAACCGTTCCCGCCCCACCGGCATTGTTGTAAAAATGCGCAAAGATCTTTCCGTTTGGTTCCACGGTCAAAAACCACGAGGTTCCATAATTGTATCCAGACTTCTCACTCATGAGCGCTCCACCATCTGTATCTGTTGTTTTGATCCACATTTCCACGGACATGGCGTCTGGAGTAGTAAACCCAACGCTCCGTGGGAGGTAGACGGACGCACTTTGTGTTTGATCAAAGTTCCACGCACTTCCCTTCTTTCCAGGCACATAGGTAATGGATGGTTGAAGCGTCGCATACTGCCCCTGGACAGGATCATACCCGGAGTTATCTGCAGAAAAGTATGCCCAGGTTTGCGGATCGAGGTCACCACACATGGATGTAGTGTCTACCTGACAGGTACTACTACATCCATCACCTCCGGTTGTATTTCCATCATCACAGGTCTCGCCCGCTTCCTGCACCCCATTACCACAGGTAGAAAAGCTACAGACAGAGGCACCACCACGGTAAAGATCAATAAGCGTATTGATCTCCGACAAGGTCAAATCACGGTTATACACACGCATATCATCGTATACTGCCGGGATGGCCGTCTGCTGCACACTCACATAGGGCTGCACGGGGCTCGTTGTTGTCGTGATAGAGGTCAATGTGTTACCCGTGAACGTGAGGGGCATATTGACACCGTCCACATACATTTTTATGTCTCCGGCCAGTGAGAACGTTGCAGCAATATGCACCCAGCGCGAACCGGGTACCGCTGCAGCGGCTGTGTATGCCTGGCGATAACCTTCAGGACCGTACACCGTAAAGTACAGTTGTCCACTGGAGGACATCTGCCATTCCCATGAACCTGCTTTGTGAATGATACCTGCAAAGTTACCAGGGTAACTTGCGACATTGATCCATGTTTCCACCGTTATTGCATTAGTGGAGGGTGTGTAGGTTGCGGAAGTTGCCCTCGAGGTCTCGGCTATGGCGTAGAGGTTAAAGTTAAACAAACCTTGAAAACCGCCGTCACGGAAGCCTTTTGTCAGGAACTGTGTATCCAGCGCATGAGCAAGAGACGTAACGCCACTTCCTTCATACATCCATGTTCCTAGGCCGTTTTTTATATCCGCGAGATGCCCTTGATTGTTGTACCAAAGGAGCAAAGCATTGGAGAGCGAAAGGGGCATGGCAGAGCAAGCAATCAACTCTCCTTGCCCTTTTGTAAATCCATCTGATGCGTGAGCGATAAGGGCAGCTATTTCTTGCGTCGTCAGGGCATCATTGAAAAACAACACAGAATCCAGCGCTCCGCGGTAGAAATTTGTATAGTTGGCATAAGCACCAAGGCGGAGGAGTGTTGTGCCTCCAGCCTGATTACTATAGGTGTTCGCCGTAAGAGACTGCGTTCCCTGAAGAACGCCATCGACATAGATCTTATGTGTATTGGCTGTTTGGCCTGAGTACGTGACGGTTATATTGTGCCATTGATTATCTGTGACTGGTGTTGTTGCATTGAGAACCGACGCTTGTACGGAGACATAAGGGATACCGTTGGTCTGAATACCGATGGACCAGTTATAATTGGGCGAAACGTTCCCATAACTCACTAATACTTCTGCAGTCGATGGATTGCCATTTTTTTTCATCCAGAAACTGACGCTCCGGGGAGCGTCCAACACAGGCAGTTTTATTTCCTGGGCGACCATGACGTCATCGATACCATCAAAGTAGTGGGCACCACCAGAGACGCCCGCCACATGTTCCGTTGCACCGTATCCACATTTACCGGAACTACCCAGAGTGTCTTCTTTCCCGGCAAAGGCAATGGCATGCGCATCGTCAGCACTAAGCGACTGATTGTAGAAAGAGAGCTCATCAAGGGATCCTGTAAAGTCGAAGGCAAGAGCTGGATCCGTTCCCATAAAAAGTGACTGGGTACTATTCGCAAGCGTTGTAGCAACCGAGCCCGTTGTCCCAATGCGATCTCCATTGAGATACATATAGGTTGTGCTGCCCGATCGGGTGATCATAAAATGCTGCCACGTA
>PFFG01000003.1 GCA_002783265.1 Candidatus Gracilibacteria bacterium CG17_big_fil_post_rev_8_21_14_2_50_48_13
AATTTGGAATGAGACAAGCACGTACAACTACTGCGCTATTACTTTTTCTGGAACTACTCCGACGATTGGCACGAATAGCACCTTGTCGAACAGTTCGTTCCAGACGGTCCAGAGGACAGATACTGCACTGGTCACCACTAACAAAGTAGTGGTTGTTGGAGGTACAGCTACTGCTACAAACGCAGTGATTATCTCTTTTTCTGGAACAACGGCTAGTGCAGGAACAATAGCAACGGCGCTTACTACAGTGTCGACGATGTATTCTCGTAGTGTTATTGCGCGAAGTTCAACAGACATTCTCGTCGCATGTGTTGCGACAATTTCTAGTTCAACTGGGTTGTACGCAAACCAACTCTCCGTAAGTGGCAACAACTTTACGCGTGGTGATATGCACAATGTCGTGCCGTTTACGACCACTGTTTACGGGAATACACTGATCCAAACAACGAATTACAGTGTTATGGTTGCTTCTGCTGCTGCATCGCTTTCTATACGTATGTACGCTGTCCGCCACGGTAACGTGACTATTACTGTCAACGGCGAAGCGTTTGCTACATCGTCTAGTGTAAAACTGCTTTCATATATTGGCAGTCCTGTCGCTATTGGTGGACGCAAAGTATACCTTGCTATTACAAACAACAACGCTTTTACACAGAGTATTCCTATGGGGTATGTATATGCTAACGTCGAATAACTATGACTATGCCCGCTTTTAAGATCGGTGAGAATGTTCTGTTCCAGTCCGGGATCACGCTCAGTGTCTCGACAGGAAAGAACGAATGGATGGAAGTCCCTGCGGCGTTGATCACCGTGGCAAAAGTCCGGTTGGTTGACGGCGTATGGTACTACCATGACGCGTTTGATACGCAGACTTTATATCCAGAAGAAGCTGGACAACTCTTTGCATAAATGATCGCAGGCGCACCTCTTGCATCTAGGACCGTGACAGGACATACCGCAGAGTATTTCCCTATCTCTATTTTCCTTACGGACACATTGACGCTTGTCGATAGTCTTGGCGATACGGAAGTAGAGTCCACGTCGACAGATACAATGACGCTTGTCGACACGCTTCCTGCACCGGAAGTAGAGACAACTATCACAGAGATATTGACACTAAAAGATTACATGGTCGCACTCCTTGATGGGAAACTCGTTGACGGGTGGCGACGTACTGACAGACCTTCTACTTCTTGGCGACGTGTCGATAGACCATGAAAAATGAAATAGTCCTCAATCAGTTTCACCTGACGCAGAACATGGATGACCCTATGGCGGACGGATGTCGTGCGTCACGGTTTATACGCTGTACGCCTCAACGCCAGCTTGGGCTTATTATGCCTTCTACTGGACCTGCTGGATGGACAGACGGTGTTTCGCCGTTTACAACAAACATTGCCTCCGCGTTTCTCCCATGGACGTTTGATGCAGGGTACTACTTCTTGCTCAATGATACCGTCTACGAAGGAGATCAAGACAACCAGACCGCGACACTCTTGCATACACGCACACCTGCTGCTGGTGCAAAAGATGTCTACAATGTCATCTCTTTTGGCGCGTATATCTACTACGCTATGGAGAAACGTCTTGGACGGCTTGATCCTGCGACGAATACGTTCAATGACAACTTCGCAACGTTTACGAATGGTGTGAGTAGTATCTATCACCCCATGCGTATAGTGAATGATACGCTGTATATCGGTGACGACGATCTTGTCGCGCAAGTCGACAGCGCGGGGATCTTCACTGCAAATGCACTGGATATAGAGCCGGGGTTTTCTGTGACCGCGTTGTACGAATGGAATAATCAACTACTGATCGCTGCTGCTGCGGAGACAAACGGGACATCGTTCAATGAGCGTAAAGCGTCTTATAGTAAGATCTATCGCTGGAATACGTGGAGTGTTTCTTGGGATACGGCAACGATTGTTCCTGAAGAACTCGTCGCTGGATTTATCGTGAGCGGTGGAGGGTTGTACATGTTGACGAAGTCCGACAAGGTACGCTTTTACCGGTACAACGAGCCATACGCGGATATGGTGATGGAAATGCCTATCGGTGACATGGACACATCGAACAACCGTTATGCGACGGTATTCCCTATGGCCTTTCACGATTACCAAGGGACCACATATTTTGCAATAGGCAACGAAGCCGCCGTGACGACATCGTATGAGTCTGGTATCTACACGTTCAAAGCAAAGAAGTCTGGGTATCCTCCAACGGTCCAACTGGAATATCAGTACCGAGGGTATGAGACAAACAACTGGGTTGACTACTACTGCTTAGGAAGTCTTGAGAATGTTGGACTGTTTTGGTCGTATCACCAAACAGAGAATCCCGGTGAAGACGCTGCTGGAACGGATTACGTGAGTACAGGGAACTCAAATAGCGCTGTCTCAAGTTACATTGTCGACACGGGGTATATCACGGTGGATCGCGCGAACAGGAAACAGTTTCGTATCGCCGTTGATATGGGATACTGGACCAGTGGGACGACGTGTGCCGTTGGTGCGTTGCTTGACGGACCTTCTGGATCAACACAGAATATCACGATGTTGCGGGATGAGGAACGCCGGATGTTTGTCTCTGATCTTATCACCGATGAGTGCAACTTCATCAAGCTCCAAGTGACGATCTCTGATAGTAGTGTTGGACAGATGAACGATTGTATCCAAAGTATTCGTCTTTTATTCTCGTAGTATGCAAGAAGATATTCGCCAGTTGCGTTCCCTTGTAGAGGCCATGTCACGTGATATACAATCATTACGTGATACGGTTCATGGACTCACACTCTCACAGAGAGATTTCCAACTTGGGAACAGTATGCAACTAGGGAGCGGCGCAGAAGCAATGCACATGGACCGTCAAGGACTCTGGATGGGGACAAAAACGCTCGCAGAGATTACCGGTACAGTACCAATCCCCGGGTCGGCAATCCTTATGGACGGAACCATCTACGCGAAGGACGGGTTTACCGGTACGTTTACCGAGATGGGTGGTGGAAGTATAGACTTCGTCAACGGCATTTGCGTCGGATAATATCATAACCTTCATACAATGGCAGATAAGTATACGGTCCAGCCGGGTGATACCGTCGCAGGAATCGCACAAAAAGTGACGAGTGACCCTCTTGTTCAAGAGACACTGAAGCGCACGGGTATCTCCAATTTACTTCCCGGGCAAGAGATCCCTGTTCCCGCGCCCACAACAGGTGGAGTGACGACGCCTCCTCCTTTGGAATTTGGTGCGCCTGTTGCTGCTGCTACACCCGGACTAGGGACGGTCACGCCTCCTGCTCCTACAGATACAGGACGGACACTTGCACAGCTTCCTGTCGTAGGACAACCTCCTGCGCCGACGTACGAGAAACCTGCAATGAAAGGAGGCCAACAGACTTTTGATTTGTTCAACCGTCTTGTTTCTGGACAGGTAAAACCTGAAGGACAAACACCTGCGACCGTTGCGGAACAGGAAGCGTTCACGATGTACGGCAATTACCAGAAGTACAACACGGCAGACTCGAAGACATTATTTGACGCTATCCAGAAGGGCGAGATCACGCCCGATCCAAGCAACGTCCTTTGGCGTGCTATTAGTGCAGGTGGTGAACCGACGCCACAGATGGTGGAGGCTTTCGGGTGGTGGAAGATGGCACAAGAACGGAACGCTGCGGGGAAACGTCCAGCGGATCCTTTCCTTGGTGGTGCGTTCCCGAAGCCTGCGAATCTTGATGAGGCCGACGCGCTCTTGAACGACGACCAGAAACGTATGAGTGAAGGCGATGGAGATACGACGGGGGCGATGGTCAATGAAGACCCTACAGCAACAAGTTTGTCCGGTGATGAGTACAGCAAGTATGAAAGCGAACTCCGTGCGATGTTGAATATCGCTGCACCTGCTGCGCCTGAGTATGAGAAGAATCTTCTCGCTTTACGTGGCCAGTACGGGGTCACAGCGCTTGAGTCTGACTTGGATACACTGCAAAAAGAATACGCGGATATGGAAGCTATTACCCGCCAGCGTTTACAGTATCAGACCGACCAACCTGTCGCGATGAACGTGATCTCTGGGCGTATGACTGAAGTCCAGCGCCAGCAGAAAGAACGGCTTGATTACCTTGGACGTGAGATACAGTACCGGAACGATATGATCCAGACGGCGAATAGCGCGATCTCGATGATTATGAACGCAAAGCAGATGGATTATGGCGTTGCACGCCAGCAGTGGGAAGACGGTGTGAATGCTGCGAAAGGACTCTTGCAAGAGTTTGGCGCGATGCGGCAGGCAGAGATGGACGACGCAAATGCACGTCGTGATGACGCGCGTGCGGTATTGACAACGTACTACAACAACCTGACGGAAGGTACGATGAGTGCCGCTGATATGACACCGTCGGAGCAAATACAGGTAGCAAAGCTAGAACTACAAGCAGGGATGCCTGTCGGGACGTTCGCGAATTTGCGTAGTAAGAATCCTACGATGGATGTCCGCACACAGGTAGAACGGCATGACGCTGCGGGGAATAAGTATTTTGATATTGTGATGCAGGATAAGCGCACGGGGAAGGTGAGTATCCAGACCATCAAGGCAGGTTTTGATGCAGAGAAAGCTATGGGACTTGCAAAGGACGAGTTGGATATGATGAAGACCGTTGGCGACATCGCATACCGTGACGTGGAGACACAGTTGAAACAAGATGAGCTTTTGTATGATAAGCCGCTTGACCGTGAGAATGTCCGCTCACAGATATTCAACCGTTCCGTGGACACACAGAAAGCACAGTATGAGATGGCTACAGACTATAATGTGAGTGGTCCTGCGGCGAACGCGAACACGTCGGATTACTTCAAGAACTATGGTGCTATCACTGGTCCGAACGGTAGCCCACTTTGGAAGTACGGGCTCGACGTGGATTTAAAGAAAGGAGATCCTGTTTACGCACCTGTCACGGGTGAAGTGGTCAAGGTAGGCACGAATGGTGGATTTGGCCAGCAGGTGCAGATCAAGGATGCACAAGGGAATCTTGTATGGCTTTCGCATCTTGATGGTGCGAGTGTACAAGTCGGCCAGAAAGTGAGTGCTGGTGCGCAAGTAGGTATTGGTGGCAACACTGGTAATACGATCAAAGGCAAAGGCGGTGATGGATCACACTTGGATATAACGGTCAAGCGTCCTGATGGATCATACTTCTCTGCCCCTGATGTCCAGAATTATATCAGTAAGAACTACGCCGGAGAGGTAGGACGTGGCACGTCGGTCACGAAAAACGCGAATGCGAAGTCTGCAACAAAGACAGAGACGGAGAAGATGCTACGGGAGGAGTATGCTGGGTACATCAAAAGCGAAAATATTGTTGGGCCTGACGGGAAGATAAGCCCGAACGTGTACAACAACATGCGTCAAGTTTGGACACAACAAGGTTTGGACCCGACTGCGTTTGATGATACGTTTGGTATGTACGCGAACACACAACATATCAATGACTATAACATAGGAACTACGGCACAAGTCGTGAAGAAGAACACTGCGTATGTTGGTGCAACAAGTGCTGCGGATAAACTCGCACAGGACGCACAATCTGCGGCAAAAAAAGCTATTACCTCTCTTTCCGGTAACTAACCATGTCTGAACAAGAATTTCTCAAGAAGCTGAGTACAAAGTACAATACGCCGATTGTTCCGCCTGTCGTCGCGCCAAAGGTGAAATCAACGAACCAGCAAGGGATGGCGACGTCTAGTACACCTACAAAGGTAAAAACAACAACTGCTGAATCGCTCAAGCAAGAACTCCGTGCGTTGCCGTTTGCTGCACGTGAAGCGCTGAGAAAGAACGCGTTTGTTGACCAGCAGGGGATGATCAACTTGCCGTCGATGGACGCGGAAGAGTTGGGGAAATTTGGAGGACTGAAATTCTCTGAACAAGAGTGGACTCAGAACTATGCGTCTGTCTACGCGGAAGGACAAACTATTGGTCCTGCAACGGGGACATACGAGAGATTGCCGGAGAATGTGTTTCCAGAGGACCCGTATAGTGAAGAGTTTATTGTCCGAGGCGAAGCGGAGCGCAACGCCGCAGATCGTCGTACACGCGTACAACAAGCAGAACAACAGGCGGGACTTGGATATATTGATTTGCTTCGTAGTGCAAAGCCAGTCGAAGACCCATACCGTGCGTTTGCATGGAATGACCCGTTGTCGTATATCGACCAGATGTCTCGTGCTGGTGATGTGCTCAACCGTGCAACACGTCGTGCTGGTGTTGAAGCGGTCCGTGGGATAGCAGGTACAGTAGAAACAATTGCTGGAGAAAATCCGTATTTACAGTTCGCACGGAACTACGCTGAGCGTATCAATACAGATCTTGGCGTATTTATGAAGTCACGTCCGGATGTCTTCCAGAAATACGATACGCAGAAATCGTTTATGGAAGGCGGCTATGCAGATCCAACGTATTATTTAGACGCGATTGGAAGTGCTGTTCCGCACATGGTTGGTGCGCTTGGTGCGTCTATCGCTGGTGCTGCCGCTACAGGAAGTCCTGTAGGTGGTGCTGTTGCTGCGTTTACGTACGGTGCGAGTGTCGAGACGGGAAGTATGTACAATGAGATGTTAGACCGTGGGTTTAACTTGGATCAAGCACGTACTGCTGCTGCGGTATATGGTAGTGTCGCCGGTGCGTTGGATAGTGTTGTACCGGGAGAGATTGGTGGAAAGATTATGTCGATGAATGCACGAAAGATTATTGACGAAGCAGCACGACAAGAAGTAAAACGCGGTGTTCTTGGTATGGTAGGAAAAGGTGGTTTGACCATGTTAAAAGAAGGAACAACAGAAGCGATGCAGGAGCTTGCAAACAATGTCACGATTTCATTTTACGACAAGTCACAGTCATGGTGGGAGAATCTTCCTGACGCGTTTGTTGGTGGTATGGTAGGTGGAGCATTGTTTGGCGCTGTCGACGTTGCGACTGATGGGACGGTAGACACCAACCTTCGCAAACCACCGCTCCAAGGAGACGACGGTGCGCCTGTCCAGCAGGTATCTGCGGAACCTGTTGAACCTATTGGACAAGTAGAACCTACACCTGCGGGAACACCACGTGAATCCCTTGAACAAGA
Source organism: Candidatus Gracilibacteria bacterium CG17_big_fil_post_rev_8_21_14_2_50_48_13 (assembly GCA_002783265.1). GTDB lineage: Bacteria > Patescibacteriota > Gracilibacteria > 1-14-2-50-48-13 > 1-14-2-50-48-13 > 1-14-2-50-48-13. The sequence goes on from PFFG01000003.1 coordinate 7,121, forward strand.
GATCAATACATTGTTTAAATCTGCTCGTGCAGAGGAAGCTGCGATCCAGATTGGTGAGACGATTCTTGCACAAGACGGAGACAACGCGGTCATTGCAGAGGCAGTACAAGACGCCCGTGAGTCACTCCGGAAGTATGACGCTGAAGCGAAGTTGATTCTGGAAAAGTATGCCCGGGACAGCGCACAACCTGTTGTCGCGAATGAGAATGTCCAGATCACGCTTGGTACACTACCTGATGGGCGGTTTGTTGCGTCCGGAGACATCACTATTGATGGTACAGGGTACTCAGTACCCTTTGATGTCACGAACGCACAGCAGATGAAAGGAGAGGCTATAGCGTCGGTAGTAACTGACATGAACACGTGGATGATCGACCAGCTTAGTACAGAGGGGATTACCAATGATGCTGCGGTGAAGAACGTTGTGGACACGTTGTCGAACACAGACACGTTGTATAGTAATATGCAGGACTTTGTCGCTGCGAATCAAGAGGCAGTCTTGTATGCACAGGACGCGATGACCGCAGAGGACTTTCAAGCGACCATGCAAGACGTTGCGCCGATCAATGAGAATATCGACCTGAATACATTCTTCAAGAAAGCGACGAGCGCTGATGCGGTGTACCTCACGAAGGCCGCTGCGAAACAAGTGGCACAGGATCTTGCTGGTGATCTCGGTGTAGAAGTCCGGTTTGTTGATGAGATAGCGACGAACAAGCGAGCGTTGGGACGGTTTGTGCAGGACGTCTACGGTGGAGTGGTACAGCCCGGAGGTGCGATAGAGATGCGTGCAGAGGGTGATCGTACACAGACAGGTGACGCGGTGATCCGTATGAGTACACCATACCATGAAGCTGCGCACGCGTACTTCCGCACCCTGTTACTCCCTGAAGAGCAGAAAGCTATTTTGGACGAGCTTCGTACAGAGAAACGCAAGGAAAGTATTTCTGATGCAGAGGCAGAAGAGATCCTTGTCGAGGACCTGAAGAACACCGTGTTCAAGAAAAAGAAACGTGAGACACGGTACGGGAAGATCCTTGCACGTTTGATCGAGCTGACAGAGCGTATGATAAAATGGCTTGGTTTTGATCCTATGAGTAAGGTTGACCAGTTCTATGAAGACGTCTTATCTAAGAAGCGTCCTTCCGAGAAACGTGCCGCAACACTTGCACGTCGTCGTCAAGGACTCAACGATGTCCGACAGGAGTATTTTCAAGAGCCTACAAGACTCACGTCAAAGTATCTCAAGTTCAAAGAGATTGCAGGTAAGGAGTTTGTTTCCTATCAGCAGGCGATGAATGCGGTCAAGGGCGCAGGCTTGAAGCAGGCGGAGGCGGATATTATTACCGCTGTCCTGGAGACACAGTTCAAAGACCAGAAGAAGATCAGCGTTGCGAATCTGACGGATGCTATCATTGGCGAACTTCTGCCCTTGAGGGTATTGGATGCTCCTACGTATGCGAAGTACGGGCTAGAGAATGTCGGCTTGCAGGATAGCGACGATGCCGTGACACATATTTACGAGACACCCGTACGTCATAATTATGGTGGCCATTTTGATTCTAATAGTCTATTCGGCCATACCCGTATTGCTGATAATGGTAATACTAGGGCGATAACGGAGGTGCAAAGTGACTTCTTCCAGAAGTTACGTGATGGTATACCAAGGTTGGCGACACTTGCTGTCCGTGTACGTAGGGACCAGGCGGCGGTGGATTACATCAAGAGTTACAAACCAAAGGACGGCAAAGACAGTTCCTATGATGTAGGGCGCGATCTGCTTGGTGTAATCGGGTACGATGATTTCCAGGTTATTAAAGATAAGAATGTTCCTGATATGCTCGCGGCAATCTTAAAGATCAAGGAGAGTGATCTTGAGTCAAGTCGTGAAGATCTTGATGCTCTGGAGAGCGGTCTAAAAACACTCGCACCGTATGCGAATATCTGGCACGAGCGTATGATTAAGGAGGAAATACGTCTTGCAGCTATAGATGGCATAAAGACGTTCCGTGTGCCAACTCCTCGGACTCTTGCTTCTATTGAAGGGTACGAGGGAACCACAACAGAGGTTCCTTACGACTACAATGACGAGGAATTTGTTGATGGTGTATTGCCATTAGGCGCTGTGATTAGTATGGACGGTGATGATTATTACGTTGTTGAGTCACGGGCGGATAATATGGTTGTTGTCCCGAAGAGTGTTATGACAGAGGTTGAGAACAGCAATTCTTATTCTTTGGATGTACTTGGCGAGCAGTTTTTCTTTCCTCGAAATTATGCAGAGACAGTACCACAGCCTGCTTCTTATGCAGCGGGCAAGGCGTTCAGTATTGATAATCTTCCGAGCCAGCAGATGGCGGTGGTAAACTTCTACCAGTCCAAAGTCAATCCATACTTCAAAAAGCTACGCAAGGACGCTCGCGAGGTGACGGACGAAAACGGATTTACGTGGCTAGAGACTGATATTACAGCGGCAGATAATGCGGCGGTGGAGGCGTTTCAGACGGAGGAGCCGGTGATGTACCGTGGTGGAAAGATACAGTCTATAAGTGAACTTGATCTTACAGCAAGCGCTGATCTTGTTCGACAGGGCGTATTGAATCTTGGTAGTGTTTTTGCAGAAGGTCCCGGGTACTACTTTTCTTCAGACAAAGAAGACGCGAACCGTTATGGTGACGTTGTCCTTAAAGTGAAAGGCAAGGAAGGCGTGCGTATTCTCACAAAGGACGACAAGCTGACACAGCGAGAGGTAAGTCGGATATTAGATAGCATTGACGAAGAGGTACTAGAAGGTGCCGCAAGTAATTGGTCGGAGAGTCTTTTCGCAGGGCGACAAGCATTGATGCGTGAGATTATGAACGGTGACAGCGCACTAGATCAGTTGATGTCCGTATGGGCGGATGTGTACTACTGGCAGAACCCAGATCAGTTCCTAGAGGTGATGCAGAAAAACGGTATAGACGGTATTCGTGTAGATAAGCCGGGTGATGTACAGCACACCATTATGTACAACAAGGAAGCATTGATCGAACTAGCTGATGAAGTCGAAGCCTTCCAAGAGTTTGACGAAGTAGAGATGCCCGGAGGACAGCTTGATCCTATGAAGCTCGTTGGATACCAGTCGTTCCAGCCGCTACACCAGCAGCACTATGTGGGTATAGCACGGGAGATTGTGGAGTCGACGAAACTTGCAAAGAACGGTGGCGACGATCTAGTGCGTGCAGCAAACACGGTAGAACTTGCGTATAAATACGAAGAGTTCCTTTTGCGCACGTATGGGTTTGGATACGAGGACCGGTTGCGTAGTCTTCTGGATACGCTGGAAGGGAACGTAGAAATGTACATGAGTATGGAGGTAGATACATACGGTGATGGGAACAATGCTACATCGACGATTACTCCTGCACGTGTTGCTTCGATTGCAAAGTACGTGGGTAAAAACCTTGGTACCCTTTCTCGTGCGTACCGTGCGGTAACAACACGCAAGGTTGTTGTGGGTGATATAACTGATTTGCGCGACGTCCAGAGCACACTCGTGAGCTACGCTGCAAAACGTGGAGAAGTAGAACCTATTGTGAGACAGGCTATAGATGTGTTGAAAATCGTTGAGTCTATGATGGAAGACGCGTTGATTGATACGAGTGACTTGGATCAAGCATACGAGGGTGTGCAAAACATGGTGCAACGTGCGATGGGAGAGACTGGGCGAGTACGTCTCAATGCAATCAATGAAGAAGTCAACGCCCATAGTGTGGCGATGGACAAAGTGCGTAAACAAAGCGAGCGTACGGATATGGTGAAGAACCGGTTGTTGACGTTGCGCAAGAAACGTATCGAACGTGAAGAGTTGCGATTGGGGCGTTCACTGGAAAAGAATACGAAGCGCCGTATCCACCAGAATATTATGAAGAACGGAGCGCCGTCTATCACGATGACACAGCGTGAGTTCTACGGTGCGCAGGCAAAGACCGCAGAAGAAGTAGCACGAGTGACGAAGAAGGAAATGCAGGCACAGTATCGGCTCGCGAAACAACGTGCAGACTTGATGCAGAAGATTGACAACGTGAAGAAGAAGTACAAAGCCGCGATCAAAGAAGGAAAACTGGTTGATGTACAGTATGCACAGACCATTCTTGACTTGTTTGATTCTTTCCAAAAATCACAGCCGTCACAAGCGACACTGGAGAAACTAGATGCTCTTTTAGAGATGCAGAAGAAAGCACAGTGGTCACAGGTTGGTACACACTACGAGAGTACGCAGGACGATAAGGAGTCTATCTTCACCAAGGAAGACGCACAGGCGATGGACGATTATATATCCGCAGTCCAGAAGCGTCTCACACAACGTGCGTTGAGTAGTATGACGAACGACGAGTTGTCGGAGTTGTACAACCATATCCAGTCGGTCATTGAAGAAGCACGGGTATCCTTCCAGATTGGGAAATACGTGAAAGAAGAAACAAGAAAAGCACGTATTGCAGCAGTAACGACGCAGACTGTATCGTTGGATGATAAGAAAATCACGCAGCTTGTTGAGAAAGCGTTTGGTGAATCGTATGGAAGAATGTCAGGGAACTTGAAGCAGAACGCGCAGGACTACCTTTTGGCGCCTGTTGTTGTTGATGAAATGGATGGAGGTAAGTTTGGACAAGGTGTGAATAGTGAGATGCTTCGTGACTTGAATCAAGGTGAGTACGCGTACAGTGAGGAGAAAGAACGATTTGCCAATGTCTTGATGCACAAGTACCACGAGCTTGGGTTACCGGAGAGTATGACGGAAGAAGAGCAGGCGTTTGTCTCATTGTATATTCGTATGCGTGAAGAGAACGGACAGTTCCCTGCGCAGTTAATTCTTGATCAACATTTTGGCGGAGAAGTTCCTACACAAGCTGGTCGTTTGAACGCGTCGCAAGCAGAAGCGTTGGTCGATGCCTTACTAGAAACACGGGAAGAATTTGAGGTCACGAACCGTCAAGCTGGTACGTGGCAGGCTCGCACAAATAAAATCTTCCCACGGGCGAAGAATTATATTATGAAAAGCGCGTTCAAAAATCCACCGAAAGACTGGGTAGATGCGGAAGACGGCGGCATAGATATGATGCAGACGTTTGGACGTGGTGGTACAGGTGTATCTGATAAGTTCTCTTTGGAACGTCGTGCGGAGAATGAGAACCTTGTCCCACGCGTTGACTTTATGAATCTCTACTTAGAGACGGTCGATCATGCGATGTGGTATATCCATATGCAGCCGTCGATTGATATGGTGCAGCAAGTGGTCGGGTCGAAAGAATACACGCAACAGGCGGGTAAAATTGCGAGTACATGGTGGAAGACAACGTTGATGTTGACTGCACAGCGTGGAGCACGCGTTGGCGCACGGAAGATCGCCGCAGTGGATAAGTTTCGCAGTAATGTCACGACGGGTATTCTTGCGTTCAAACTCAGTACAATCTTAATGCAAGGCACACAGCCTATTACCGCGTCATTGGTCGCATTACCGTATGTTGGCCCTCGTGGAGCTGCACGGATTTTGTTTGAGTCTATGAAGTCTATGATGCCCGGGTATGTGAAGCGTATGTCTGAACAGTCGGGAAGTGTTGTCGCTCGTGGTAGCACGATGGGGTCGTACGATGTACAAGATGCACGTCGACTGATGATGCGAGACAAAAACCGGGTACGAAACTTTGCTTCGACGACATTGAGTCAAGCGGCAGAATACGGTATGTGGACGATGCAACGGCTTGACGTTGGATTCTTTGCGGCAGCACGTGAAGGTGCGTACCAAGAACTTCTTGCACAAGGGAAGAGCGAAGAAGAAGCGGCACGTATGGCAGATTATATCGCAGAGGCGGGGAACAGTTCTGGCCTTGTCACGATGCGTCCGCACGTGTATTCCGATGGTAGCTATACACGGCTTTTCTTGATGTTGCAGTCATTCTCTATCGGATGGTTTTCCACAATGAGTATGTTGGTACGTGGTACGGTTTCTTCTGGTAGCACTCGTCAACGACTCTACGGCGCGGTGGCAGCACTTTCTGCACCGATACTACAGTCGATGTTCGCGGATCTTGTTGCTCAGTTGACACGTGGTGGAGATGATGAAGAAGAGAAGAACCTTGCACAGCGTCTTATGAGTGAGTACCTCTACAACGTGCCGTTGTTCGGTAGTGTCGCACGTGGCGTATTTGAGTACGGAAAGACAGAAATGACGAACAGCGCCGCACTGAGCACACTCGGAAAACTGGTGGAAGGGTTGACTACTGCTATGAATACAGACGGAGAGCGACAAAAGAAAGCACTTATGCGTGCGTCGGAAGCGTTCTTTGTTTCTATGGGTATACCGTTTAGTGCGCAGGGGTTTGACTTACTAGAGCCTTTGTTGAAACGTCCGGACGAAGAAGTGAAAGATTTTTTACAAGAGAACGGTAAAAAACTTTTACATTCGACAGCGACAGATAGCGAGATTGACGACGCAGTAGAAAACGCGTACATGCGTGCGTATGGTGATACACTCCCCGAGATGACAACGAGTCAAAAAACCGCAGCACGCAAGAGTGTCATAAAAGCAATGGCCGTTGCAGACAAGAATAAATACGTTGGCATGGTGGCCAAATCAACGAAGAACGACGACAAGGCACGTGTACTTCTTGAAGCAAAAGGCGCATTGAGTGTAGGTGAGTTTGATTCGATGGTAGAGCGGTTACAAGAACTTCGACTCCTCTCTGAAGATGGATATAAAAAATATCTTGAACTGCAATATAAGTAAGAGGATAATGGCGGTAGCTTACTTACTACCGCCTTTTTTATGGGGAGTACCAATAGACCATCATGGATCGTCGTCCACCATACTGCTGTATCGTACGATAAGAATCCAAGCCAACTCAGTGCGACGAACACCTTTCATAAAAACAAAGGGTTCCCGCAGTCGTCGCTTGGATTTTTTGTCGGGTATCACGCGATGGTAGAAAAAGACGGGCGTGTTATTATCACCCGCAAGGATAGTGATATAGGCGCACATACGTCGCAAGACAACATGAACTTTAACTCTGTGGCAATCTGTTTCACCGGGAACTTTGATAAGGAAGAACCAACACTGGAGCAGTGCAAGGCAGGACTATCGTGGATTAAAGGCAAGATGTCTAGCCTGCATATCCCCGCATCGAAAATCAAACCGCACCGGAACTGGGCGCCAAAGACGTGCTGGGGTAGCAAGGTCCCTGATGATATTATTTCTTATCTTGAACAACGTTGTATGGTCGTCGATGAAACACCTTCTTCTTGGGCGCTTCCTTCTTTTGCGAAAGCAGCAAAACTCGGCATGAGTGATGCACGTCCGAAAGAAGAAGTGGGGACAAGCCGTCTCCGGTTTATCCTCAATAAGTTGTATCAGAAACAGGTGATTGAAGAAAAAGACGCGCCTGTCACCTACGAAGAATATATCCACGCCCTCGACAAAGCGGGCGTATTACCTGCATAAACTATGTTTCAAGAATTTCTCCAACTCTTCAAGGACAAAGAACTCGTTGAATTGCTGAAGACAGATAGCTTGATTATCGGAGGGCTGTTCATGTATGTCTTGTCCGGCGTGCTGTTCACGGACCGAGAGTACATATTCTCGCTGGTATACTTTGTGACGGGATCGTTCGTGATTTACCTTCGCACTCTGCGCAAACATGTTGAACGTCAACGCCAAAAGTAACATCATTGTTTTAGGTGGTGCGTTCTCCACGGGGAAAAGCACGATGCTGGAACAGATCCAGTATGACTTTGGTGATAAGTACAATTATATTCTGGACGGTGGACGGGAGATGCTAGAACTGTACGCGAACGGTCGAACGCCGGAAGAGCTTGACGAATGTGAGTTGGAAGTCGTACAACGGGCTATTATGGCGTATTATCTCGACGCAGAACACAAAGCGATGCGTGACCCACGTACCACGATAGCGGACGGTTCTCTTGTGGAAGTGGCAGCTTACTCGCAGTTTATTCTTGGACCGCGTGACTTCCAGAGGTTGAACGCGGAGCTACGGTATCGGTCGTTCAAGAACATCTATACGTACATCAAGTTCCCTACCACGTTGCCCATAGAATACGACGGCGTGCGACATAGTGACTATGAACACCGTGAGCTTATTGATAAACGTATTGATCGTGTTTTGTCTAAGAATGATTTTGACGTTGTCCGTCTTGTATCAGATAATATGATAGAACGGTACACTCAGATTCTCACGACGCTCGCTTTCCATGACTCCTATTGATTTCCTCAATGCCTACTGGCAGATCAGTGCGAGCCTGCTCACTTTTATCATTGGATATTTCAAGTTACGCTATGACGTGGAAGCACTACAAAAGATCGCGATTGCACAGGATACGAAGATAGTTGCCCTTCAAGAAAACGATCAAGATATTATGATCAACATCGCGGCAATCAAGCAACAGATTGACAACACGTCAAACAATATCAACGATATACGCCGCGTGTTGGAGCGCCTCGACGAACGTCTCCACAAGTAAGAGTTCAACGCGAGGGTTTGTTTTGTCTGTCTTGTAGATATGGATCGTTGATGCGATTTCTTTTCGTGTGTCGTTGCGCAGTACACCAGATTCGACAAGGCCGTCAAAGAAAAACTTTGTAGCAAACGAAACATTGTCCGGGTCCTTTCGTTCCGTTTTGGTATACCAAACGAAGACGGTATGGAGAGGGTATCTGGTCAATGGATCAAAGTCTTGTGCTATATACTGCGCACGTGCTGTCTCTTCTTTCTTGATCTTTGCTCCTATGAACCGGTTGCGTCGTTCTGCGTTCACGTATTCGTTGAGGGATATGTACTCCCCCGGGAATATGATCGTCATTTTTTGAAGTTGATACGAGATTGTAAGTCCTCGTTTTCTGCTTTGAGCTCTTCGTTCTCTATTGCAAGGACGCGGATCGTGCGAAAGTTAGACATGACGGTAAGTACCAGCATCTCCTTGAACTCTTCTCCTACTTTATCGATGAGGTTGGTGACGTACTCTTCCATGAGTATCTCGTCAATCTCTGCGATTTGAGCCTTGGCTATCTTTGTTTTTTCTTTGTCGCGGATATGTTTCTTAATGAAGTTTGCAAGATGGATACGTCGCCCCACGAGCTTGCTATCTTTGGCGTTGCATACTGCATGGAGATACTCGTGGAACGCCCTGTATAAGATTATGTAGTTTTCTTGCAAGTCCGGACCAGAAAACAAGCGAGGCACCACGTGGTGAGCAGCTAGATCGTGGCGTTTCCCTGTGATCTCACATTGTGGCGTAGGCATTTGTTCTAGCTTCTTTTCCCGTTCCTCTCGGTGTTGTTTCCCGTATCCATTCCTCATGGTGGTATTGTAAGCAAGTATCGTGAAAATTATCCTCTTACTTGTGGGAAAGGGCTAGTTATTCTGTCGGATTTTTATGGTCAAAAATCACCTCAAATATTTTTTGGTAGTGGTACTGCGCCTCATTCACACGATGCAGGAAGCCGTCCATGATAGGAAGGAGCTGCGCTATTTTGTTCCGCGTCATGGCAAGGTGGAGTTCCGCTTCGATGGGGATTTTATTGCAGTCGATGTGGTTGAGCTGGTCGTTGGCCTCGATGAGCCACTGGTGGAGTTCGTTGAGGTGCATAGAGAGTTGGTAAGGAGACACAAAAAGTCTAGTCCTGCTCGTCGGTCAAATCAACATCCTCCTTGCGTGGGTAGTTCCCCAGTAAAAACCCTTCATATTCTTCGTAGGCGCTTTCCGCAGCACCCATGATGGACAAGAGAGCGTTGCGATAGTTGCGAAGCGTCTGGTAGGCAATCACGAAGGAAATTTGCTGTTCAGTGTCCATACCTTCGTAGGTGTGGTCTTCCATGTGGGTGATGGCTTCGTTGGCCCAGAGGTAGTGGTCGGAAAGGTTCATTGTTTGGGTGTAAGGATATGAGCGCGGGTCATTTTTGCATACTCCACTGCTTTTTGTTTGCGCCTTGTGCGCATATAAAACTTTTGCTTGAGCGTGTAGCACGGCTTGCAGTAATTGCCCCGCATGGTGTTTCTCTTAAATAATTGGTCACACACCGTGCAGATGTGGACGGTGCGCAGAAACTCTTTTAGCTCTGCTTCTGTTTTTGGGAACATGGGTCACAAATGACATGGGATATTTTTCTTTTGACGTACTCACTCACCCCAGTGTGCATGGACTCAATCCACTTTTTCATCTCGACAGCATGAGCAAGGCGCTCTGCCTCTTCCTTATCAGGGCACCATGCGCAAATGTGGTGGAGCTTATCATCAGCGTACTGGTACGCCTTGGGGAGATTGTCGCTCATTCTTGCTAGTGTAGTAATGTAGTGGATATGCTTTGCGTCGTGGACGTGTTCCTCGACGTAGCGGGCGGTTTCGTAGATGTTCATGTTTTGAATTTACTTTTTTCAGCGAGCCAGTAGTGGTCAAGGTTCAGGTACGGCGAGACGGTCATGCCACGCTCTATGGCGTAGTCATACCACGCAAATAGGACGTTCTCGGGGATTTCCTCCTCTAGAGCAAGGACAATGTCGTTGATAGAAAAGAAATAGTCGCTTATCTGCCAAACTCCAAGCGTATCACCGCCTACAGGAAAAAAGTTGATACTAGCGAAGTCCTCCTCCTCCTCGCAAAAATAGGTCTCAATGAAACGTGTCACGACAAGTAACTCGTCTTCGTAAAAGTCTTCTAACAGGTCTTTGGTAGGTCTCATATCAGTTCGCATAGTATTTAAGATGGCTCATCCCCTGCCCGCCATTCTTCTTATCCTCCTTCGCTGCAAGCCATTTCTGGAGATTCATCATCCCTAGCCGCTGCATCTGTTTGTAGATAGTATCTCGGACAATGTTGATTTCTCTTCGTTTGAACGGGTCAACGGCGAGGTTGAGTTTCTGGAACGCATCGGTGCTGCGTTCTTGGTGGGGTGTTTGATTCATGGTGTAGTTTGTAATGTAAAGGGAGACCGTGGGCACGATTTCACGTGCATTAGGGCTGTTAGTACCCCATTTTGCCCTCATTTACCTGCCCGCCTCACTTGGGCAGCACCCAGGGATTTCTGATCAATCAAGCGTTTCCCCTTGTGTCCTCCGACAACTGGCACACGGTCATGTAAGGTGGGGAGGGCGTGGATTTCACCATGCTAAGCGTCCTTAGGCGAGACAAGTTTACGGCTTATGTCGCCACCTCCCCATGTTGAGCAGTTTATCGTCGTGCTTAGGACTCACCAACTAAGCTGTCCAGTGTTTCACTGCCCACATGACAGACTCTTCGAGTTTTGTTTTTGCAAGCGACAATTCGCGACTGCCTGCCTGTGTGCTACCATTGTCGTCAACCATAAGCGCAAGCAACACTTCTGCCTGCTCTTTAATCTTGTCGATCCGTTCCTTAGTTGCCTCGGATAGCTCTTTGTAAACTGGTCTAAATGTACTCATTTTGTAGGAGTAAAAAAAATTAGGTGAGAGTGAATAGTTTTTTGTCATACTCAGGACAAAACTTTAGCCGTTGCCGTTGCCGTAGCCGTAGCCGTTGCCGTCGCCGTCGCCGTCGCCGTAGCCGTTGCCGTCGTTTACTGTTGCCATACTGGTACGTTAGCAATACAAATACGCGCCTCTTCTGTCACATCCAATACCTCAATTACTTCCGTTAAATCAACCAAAGAAACCTCGCAAGGGAATTTGCAGTCATTCGGGTTCTTGACTCCTTCCATAGCAAGCTGTGATAGAGAAGACGCACCACTCCAGTACCACAAACGCCGTGCGTTTTTTAGTGTGGCTTCTTTCCCCTCACGGTGCGCAAGATAACCTGCGAAGACGCCTGCACTATATGTGCGAGCAATAACGTACTTCATCCCGTCTAAACTTTGTGCTGGTCTCATTTCCGTTCCTTTCGGTACGTAGACAACTCCGTTAATCTCTAACTCATTGAGCGTGGTTTTCATGGTAAAATGAAAATAGGTAAATATATAGTCTGGTATAAAAACATCACATCGGCGGCGTGTACCGCAAGTCCTCCATCTCGTCGTCCCGCCGTCTCGTGGCTATCTCTTTGAGGAGTTTGTCCTTGGACTCCTCTATAACAGTTTGTAGGAAGCGCTTGAACTCTTCTCTCTGCTGGAATATGGATTGCTCTTTGTCGTGGGCTATGTCCATAGCTTGTTGGGTGTAGGTGTCGAGGTTACTCATGGTCAGTAATATATTATTTTTTGGTAATCCAGTAGTGCCTCTCAAGGGTGGAGTCAAAGTTAGTATAGTACCACTGTTCCTTGCAACACCGTTTACAGCGCCGCTGGGGAGGTAGATAAGGGTTTGTGCTGTACTGCCATTTGTGCAACCGAAAAAGACATAAGAGTACATCACTCATCTTGTTTGGGGTTACTGGTAAGGGAGGAACGGGCTTGTTCTAGCTTGTCAATCCACGTAGAAAGTGACATTTTTTGGCCTACCTTTTCCATCTTTGTAGCCTCATCAGTAGCGTTGTTTAGCTCTTGATGGCGAACGTTCCAATCCTGCTTCATATCATCTATGATGGCGTCTAGCAGGTCTCTCTGAGCATTGGTCACCACTTCCTGCATCCCCTTGATAGTCCAGACTTGGTGCTTTTGGATTGCTTCCTGTATTTTACTCATGGTCGGTAGTGTAAAAATGTAGGCATCTCGCTGGCACGTTTCGTACTGAGGTGTTGGGGAAACGTGTCGCAAACTCGGCACATGTCATATTCCTTTCGTTAACGTATGAGGCAACGACGACGGCCACCCATAGGAAAGCCAGTACACAAAGCGCCCAAAGTAGTTGTTTACTCATGGTCTTTCGTCTTGGTTAGGGATAGAGAGTTGCGGGCCATTTGCATCCTGTCTGCCACTTGTCGCATTGCAAAGTTAATGATTTCTTCGTATTGTCCGTCGCTGCTGTCCCCTATTCGTGCTGCCTCTGCTCGGGTGTCCTCAATAAACAAATCAAGTAGACGTTCCGCTAGGCTGTTTTGTAAATCCATAGCGTCCTGTAAGTCCACAGCAAATGTATGTACGTCACCTACTGAGACAGATATAGCACAGGATGCCATATCAAATCCTAGTTCCTCCATCACCTCCCGCACTCTTTCTGCCAAAGTGTTATTGGTCATCTGGTTATGTAAGCCGCGTCCTGCGGAAAATAAAATCCATGCTCTCCTTCGATAACTCAAGCGCACCTGCTTCTATTTTCTCATCTAGTTCCCACAAAAGGCGTTTTAGTTCTGTCTCATATTCGGATTGGTTCAGAATAAAAGTCACTGCATCGACCACCTCTAGGAACTTCATATCCCTTGTGCCCGACTCAATGCAAGATATTGCGCTTCGTGGCACTCTTAGATGATCTGCAAGTGTCTGTTGTGATACAGAAGCCTTTTCACGGAGACTTTTCAACGCCGCTGCTAGGTCTTTCTTGTCTATGGGGTTATTGGTCATGGCGACGACTAAGTAAATAAGATTGGTAAGCTCTATCGCGTGCTCTACGCAGGTTCTCGCGATACTGCATATTGACTCCGCGCACATACTCTCGCGACTTTTTCTCACGTCGCTCTATACCAAGTATCTTTCGGAAGAACATGATAATAGGGTGTTGGGTGGTCATGGTTACTCTTTAATACGAAGTACGGAAACATCCACCCCGATCTTGTCCGCCACTTCCTGCAAGGTGAGTTCTACGGTCTCTTTCTCCTCTGGCTGGACAGTGAAATCTTTCTGTATGTCTGATACGGTCCACCAAGTATCTTTCTGCGACACGTCATTCTCGTTTAGTTTGGAGAGGAACAAAATGTCGCCACATCTGCCAAGCACTTTTCTTGTATTGCCGTTTTGTGTAATAAACACGTCTCCTACTTTTACATCATCCAGCGTCTTTGGGCCTTCCCAGCGGGCGAGAAAGGAACCTTCTTCGTATACGTGTGAGCATCCATCGATATAAAAATGTGTTTCTGAGACCTCTGTTATTTCCACCTCATTGCTGCCTTCATCTTCCAACTTCCCACAATTGTTATGTTTCCCTTCCACCGCCTTCACCCTGTCCCCCACTTTAATCACGCCTTTAAGCTGGTCGTAGCTGTATTCTTTCCACATGGTTTACGTTGTTAGTAATAGGTTTTTTTAGTTGTCATGCCGTTGTTTGTTCAGGAGCCGTTTAATGGCGTCCTGTATATCCGACACCTCCTCTTGAAGGCAGATAATCTGCTCCTCACTCATCTTCTCCCAGTTCTCGGCGAGATCTGTCTTGATGAGTTTGATCTCTTCGATTAATGTCCGCACTTCGTTGTTTGGTTTCATATATGGTGAATTACTTGGTACATCTTGAGTGTATACACTTAGTTTACAACTGTCAATCTTTTATATACATTTTTTCAAAGTCTTCTACGGGAATCCCTATTGAACGGGTGATAGTTTTCAACTCACGTGCTACTTGATCTGGAACGGGGTACTTGCCAGACTCAATATGCTTGAGCTGTCCTTCTGTGAGCGACAGATACCGGACGAATTGCGGAAGCGAGAGATTGAGTTTTTTACGTAGCCAGCGTGGAAACTCTTTATGCGTGAAAGGAAATAATTCCATAGAAAGCAAGACAGAAAAAGATAAAAGTGAGTAGCCCAAACACGCCAACAAGGATTCGTTGTGTTGTTCTCGTCGTCTTGATCTGTGGTTTTTCGTTGTATATCGTGATAATCTTGTTTTTGAGTTTTTGTACGATCTCTTCGTGGACGTTGCGTCGTGGTGTATTCGGATAGTTCGGGTGGTCCATGTGAAGGAGAATATAATAATCTCCGGTGGTATACCCTAGTTGTATAAGAACTTTGAGAAGAGTTGTATATGTGAGTTGCCTGTCACGCTGCATGATCCTTTGTGCTGTTGTGCGCGACGTGACATCACGTAGTGTAAGATGTTTTCTGCGGCATAGCTCTTCGATAATCGCACACAAAACATTTTTTCGGTCCATGGGAAGATGGAGAGAGAGTAAAAGTATTTATTCTGTGATGATTTCAAAACGTTTCAACACACCGGGGCTGTACGCATTCGCCATACCGTGCCACTTCATACCGTCTCGCGACCGCCAGTCTCTCCATCTCGCGGAAAAAAGTACATCATTTACATCAGCAACAGCACGAAAATCACGACAACCTTTCTCGATTTGTTTTTCGATGCTGTGAAAATCTTGAGAACGTACAAACGCAATATTGTCTTTATACCGCTTGTTTCCAGTGAACCACTGGAACAAGCCATGATCTGAAGTCGGCCCCTTTGCGTACATGTCCCACCGTGATTCTGCCTCGACCATAAACACAGCATCAATACTGCCACACTCGCGAATAAGCTTTGGAATCATTTCATTGATTTTGGCAAGGTCCGCCTCAGTGTGGAACTTGTCCTTCAACCTCTTCACTGACACAATCTTTTTGCCAACAAATGGGTTTTGGTAGTGTAACGTCGGTGCCTTGATATACCTCCGCAGTGTCACCGTTCCGTCGGCGGCCAAATAGCTCTGATATGCCGTGAACTTCACGGGCTTGTCTGCCACCGTGTGCGGTGAGGGCACAGGGAGAATCGCGGCGTTGCTCGCTGGAAGCCAGCATAGAACAACTCCCAGAAGAAACAGGTAAAAGAAAAATCGGTACATAGAAAAGAAAGTTACGAGTTGAGAATACACCCGCGCACCGTACGTTTCCCCCACTGGTTTGCGGCAAGACGTCCAGCGTCACCGTGCCCCATCCAAATATCCAGACGATCGTACGCGTATCCACGCTTCCCAGCAGGAACAATCGCACCACCACGGTCTTCGACGGTATACGTCTTTCCGTTGATCTGGATCTTCGTGCCAAACGCGTACTTCGCAGGAGCCGCCATCATACCATCAAAAACAGGTTTACGGGACGCACCATGTGTGCCGTTTCCTTGCAACCGTTTTTCTTTGGCAAGTGTTCCCATGTTATAGGCGCGTTGGCCGGGGAGAGGAGAATAGTATGCTGTCACCACAAACATCTGGCATGTATCCAGTTCTGCTGCATGTGCTTGCGGGAGAATAGTTTTCGACGGTTTCGCGTCTATTCTTTTCCCAACGCATCGGACTTCGCACGCAACTCTTGGATTTTCGTTTTCCGTTCGTTGGCAAGTGCGTTGACCTCTGCTTGTTTCTGCTGTGCTTCAGTGATAATCTTCTGCTTCTCTGCCCACGTTGCTTGTAGGCGCTTCACTTCAATCTCCAGTTCTATTACTTGTGCTGCATACTCGCGGTACTTCGCTGCTGCTGGATCAAAGACATTGTTCCATGCTGCACCGCCGGCGACAAGAGCAATCGCGCTCGCGACGCCTACCGCACCCAAAACAAATTTGTTGAAAAGAATGTGTGTCATGTTTGTATTATTGTAAAGGAATGAACACGCCTGCAACATGCAGGATACTCATCAGTACCACACCAAGGAACACCACCCATGCAACGATATTGGTCCAGTCTATAGAGGGGAGAGATCGTCCTACAGGACGTTTCGCCCATTGATCTTTTTCCGACTGTGGGATTACCTGCATCATGTGTTTCGCCATAAGATTCTGCACATCGCGCAGTATCAGTGGGATATACTTCTTCCCGTATTTTGTGGCCGGGTTCAACCGTTGTGACATAGCACCTTCACTGATCCCGTACATAGACGCAAGATCTCTTTGTGTGAGTTTTAAGATTGCCATGTCACAGACGAGCAGTGCCTTTTTTTGTTGAATAGACATTAGATACGAGAGAAAAAAGAAGTATTTACATAATCCATCGCGGGGTTGTAGAACCGCTGGAAGAAATCTTCCTTCGTGCTCCATACACCGAGATGTGAAAAATCACCAAACAACTCCTCGCCGTCTTCAAACGTATACGGCTCGACTGGTGCTCCTTCGCGACGTGTTGCTTCGAGCAGTCCGCGCATATATAGCACGAGCTGGTCATAAACCACGGTCTCCACACGAGTTTTTTTGTCCATAAGCAGTTGCGTGAAAAAGTAAGGACAGCACCATCGTAGCAAACACCCTCCGAATTGTCAACTATTTTATTACAAATGTTCAGAAAATATTGACAACAAAGGAGAGCATCTATAGGATAAGGGTGTTCCTTATTTTTTGACGTCATGTCTATGAACGAACTAAGCACCGTACGGGCGGTGGACCTTTCAACGGTCAATCCCACAACACTGGAGACTATCAAGCAGACCGTTGCAAAAGATGCAACAGATGCGGAGTTGTCGATGTTTTTGACACTCGCGGGGAAATACCAATTAGACCCCTTTGCCCGGCAGATTTATTTTATGAAGACGGGCGGCAAGCCAACAATTATCACGGGACGTGATGGGTATCTTGCTATCGCGCAACGTGATGCAGGATTTGATGGACTTGTATCTGGTACAGTTTACGAAGGAGACATTTACGAACAAGACAACGAGAAGGGTACCGTCAAACATGTCCATGATTTTTCTCAACCCCGTGGGGCAATTGTAGGAGCATGGGCGATTGCATACCATAAGCATCGACGACCTGCACCGGCGTTTGTATGGTGGGATGAGTATAAGAAACCAGTGAAGGATAAGTGGGGAAACACGACACCTTGGGGGCAGTACCCTTCTTCTATGATAGAGAAGGTAGCGGAAATTCGCGCTCTCAAGAAGCAGTTTGGTATTTCTGGATTGGTCACAGAGGAAGAGATCGGTACGGAAGCACCAGCGCAAGCACCAATGGAGTACGGGAACACGATAGAGATACCACGGAACCCAGCACCAGCAGTCCCAGCGGAAGTGGTGGACGACGAGCCAGTATTTAAGCGTGGAGTCGAGGCAGTCTACATGGACGCAGGGCAAATCCTGCAAGACCTTTTGGAACACCAAGGAAATGACCCGACAAAATGGCAGCAGATGATTGCGGTCAAGGTTGACGCATTGTACAAGAAAACCGTCTACGCATGTACGAAGAAAGAGATGGAGACGATTCGTGATGGTATCCAGCTTGCATTCCAGCGATTACAAGAAGCGCAGCAGGAGGTTGAACCGGAAGTCGTCGAGAACGCTCCCGTCTTAGACGAAAATACACGAAACGCAGGGGAGCTTACGTTCGAGGAAGCAGAGGCACTTTTTAACGGAGAGAAATAATGATCCAACACCTTAGCCCGTCGAGCATTATCGACTACGCAACAGACCGGCAGATGTTCTACAAGAAGTGGATACGGAAAGAACGAGACAGTAAAACATGGCTCGGCACGATCATCGGGTCCGTTGTCCACCAAGTGCTTGATAGTCATATCAGTGCAGGAGGCAAAGCAGACATGTACGCAGAGCAGTACATCGCGGACCAAGTGAAGCTGTTTCAGACAGGTGCGATTGTCTTAAATGACTGTGACAACGTCGAGGATTTCCAGCGTGAAGTCCGCTCTGGTGTGTACCGCGTGTTGCCGAACGCATTGAGTTATATCAATACGACCTTCGCACAAAGCAAGCTGTTGACGGAGGTGACGTACCGCACACAGATCGGGTCCGCAGTGGGCATGACGCCAACGCAGTTGCCGGTGAAGTGTATTGTGGACGTCGTCGATACGAAGCACCACGTTTTGTACGACTACAAAGTCGTCAAGGAATACAAAGACGACCAAGCGGTCCGACTGGTCCAAGCGGTGATTAACGCACTGAACTACGCGGAACATACGGGCCAGTTGCCAGAGAAGTTCGTATTTGTCGAGATGCTCCGTCTTCCAACTCTGGAAGACAAACTCACCGAATACGAAGCGAACTTACTTTTGTGGGAACAACAGAAAGCAGCAGGGGAGAAAGTCGCGAAGCCACGGAAGCCAACAGGGAAGCCAAAACCACGCTTGCGGGAGATGGTGATTACCTTGGAAGAATGGCAGATCAAAGTGGTAATGCAGTTGATCAAGAACATCGTGGATGAACTCCACGGGATCAATATCATGGCAGAAGGCCGGGCAATCCCGAACCTTACGCCAAAGTACAGTGCAGAGGGATGGGAGGATTTTTGTACGAGTGTCTTAGGATACAATCCGTATAACGGCGAAGTCAGACCCGGGGCACGTGTGGACCAACCTATAACCGTTGATGACTTACCTTTCTAAATTATGGACATGATACTGAATAAAATCCGACAGCACGTAGAACGTGATACAAATCTCGTGGATATGGCGACGCATATCGGGAAATCCCGTACGACGTTGTATAAATACTTGGACAATATCACACAGCCAGATAAGGATACCGCGCTCAAAATAGCGCAGTATCTTGGCGTTCCTATGGACGCACTTTTTACCCTTGATGCTACCGACGATGGCAGAATTGATTGCGGCGTGCCCGAAGCCGAACATGGAGCTTAGACAGACTCCAAACGGGCAGTTTGTAGTGATTATGAAAGGTCCCCACGACACGGTGCGCACGGCGATTGTGCTGGAACCACAGGATCTTGTGGACCTCTACAAATTCTTACATACCGTCAATGACTTATACCCCCTGCGGTATATCAAAACTGAACTTCAATAACAATTTTTCTTATGGATATGAACAAAGTATGGCTGATGGGAACCGTATTCCGTGACCCAAAAAGCTACAAAGACGGGGCAGTGGCGAGCTTCACTCTCGCGACCAGCGAAACATCGAAAACAAAGGATGGCAACACGCGCTACGAGAACGCCTACCACAACTGTGCAGCGTTTGGCAACCTCGCAACAAAGGTGATAGCAGAAGTGCATGACCGTTCCCGCGTGGCCGTAGAAGGCAAAATAACACAGGAAAAGAAGGAGCGAGAAGACGGGACCAGTATCACGTACCACGGGATCAAGATCGACAAGCTCCATATCTTCCCAGAAGTGGACCTGCAAGAGCCTGCTAAGGCGCCTAGAAAACAAGCAAGCGCACCGAAAGCAAAGACGCTAGAGGAAGCAGAAACGAATATCGAAAAACGTCAACCTGTGTACCAGAAACAGGACGATATTTCTATTGAAGATGTCCCGTTCTAAGCGTACATTATAGGAGTCAATCAGCTTAAATAAGAGATCACTATATTTAGGAACGAGGACACAAGTGCTGATTGATCTCTTAGCTTGTGCCCTCTTTCCTGCGTGTAATTTATGGATAAAAAAAATAGGGGATATAGGAAGCCTGTACCTCTGGATATTTATAACTATCCAGAGTTTGGGTATCACGAACGAGCGCTATGGTTTGAGATATATTTCCAATGCGCGAATACTGCAAAACGCATAAAGGTCAAGCATGGAAATTGCTGGGTCTTCGTTACGTTGGAATGTGGTCAAATGCTACTTAATGTGAGTGAATATGCGGCCTTAAATCACTTCACACCATATTATGTCAAGTCGATGGTCGAGTCTTTGTCGTTTGGCTATAGCGAAATGCAAATCACAAGACACACGTGCGGCCTCATTATAACAGTGCTGGAGCACGAGGAGCTGAAAAAAATGCAAATCACAAGCACTATCACGACAACATCACGACAACATCACGACGATATCACAACGACCAGCTATAGTAATAAGAGTGGAAAGAGTGGTAGATCGTTAAGATCTACCAACCAAGGAAAAAATAATTTTTCTGACGAAAATTCTTTTTTTCCAGCAAAACACTGGAACACATGGAAAGACGTACCTGACAAGGTGATAGAAAAGTTTGACGAGAGATACTTTGACTTGAAGTTTTGGAGACAGGATATGCGTAACGATAAGGATAACCTACGACTGGTAGCTTTTAACTATTTCAAAAAAAACCCACATGAAACACTCTAGTTTTGCAGAAGCACAAACCAAACGCCTAACGCCTCAAGAGCAAGAGAAATCGTACTCGTTTATCGAAGCAAACTTCATTGCAACAATGTTCTGTCTTGATGGGAAGTTTATGCACTTATACGCCAGCAGGGTCACAGAAGCATGGTTCTTATACGAACCCTTTGCTTTGATATGGAAACAGATGCGAGCGCATTACCAGAAGCATAAGAACTTGGATAAGGAAATTGTCCTGGATAAAACGTACCCGAACTGGGCGCGCGTGTTGGATACAGGCGTGTTCCAGGAATACACGCAGATAGCAGCGTATATATTTACACTGACTGATTACTCACTTGGTACAGCACACGCAGCACGATACTACGACTTCCGTATGCAGTACCGTAAGCGACGTATGATGGAATTGACGAAAGAGAAAACAACGAAGCTGGACAACGTCGATGCAGACTTAGATGAAGTTGATGTGTGGTATGACAGAGCACAACGTGAACTCAAAGAGGAAACGGATGATATTCTGATAGACACACCACAACACGTAGCAGATGCAGCGTTTTCTAGTTATATCCAGCAAGCAAATGATAAGGAACTTGGCGTCTTTACGCAGACACGTTTTGGCGTCGACGCTATTGATCAATACACTGGTGGACTTCGTGGAGGACAAGTCTATATCCTCGCCGCACCAACAGGATGCGGAAAGAGTGCAGTGGCTATCAATATCGCGAAACATGTAGCACAACAAGGACGGCGCGTCTTGTATTTTTCCTTGGAGATGAAGCAGGAACAAATTCTACATCGGCTCTGGTCGTCTCTTGGCAGATTCCCGACAAAGAAACTTATGGAGCTGAACAACGAAGTGACGTTTATGCAAAAGCTGGAGACCGTCGTGGAACAAACGAAACAGTTACAAATCACCGTGGTAGATCGTGGATTTATAACTCCTGTGGTAGTAGAACGTGAACTGCAAAAGAGTATGGATAATCCGTATGACTTAGTGATTATTGACCACGTAGGACTGATGAAGCAGGATGGGAAAAGATCGAGGTACGAACAGCAAACACAGCATATCAACGAGATCAATCAACTCTGTATGGAGTATGATACCGCAGCGCTGGTACTCACACAGTTGACAAAACAAGCGACGTTGAACAACGGTAAAGAGATAGATGAAGCACCAAAGATGGGACATATCAAGGATTCCAGTGCTATAGCTGAAATCGCAGAGGCTATTTTCTTACTCCATCGCCCCAGATCAGACCACGATTGCCGGCAAGGAAAGAAGATTATGCTGACGATCCCAAAAGCACGCAACGCGCAGACAGACGATACCATCACGCTACACACAGACCTTGCGCAGATGTACGTCGATCCACATGCTGATGTACCGTTATTTTAATTATTGACACCGTACCGTCACCATCGTACAGTGCAGATGATTCCTCCAATTTACCGCCAGATATGAGCGAGACCAAGAAGCAGAAGAGAAAAAAAACATCGAAACTTCCCCATGGAAGGCCGTCAAAGTATCTTCCTGCGTACGACGAACAAGTCTACAAAATGGCACTTCTTGGACTTATTGACGAACAAATGGCGAAGTTCCTAGAGGTTGACGTACAGACGTTTAATACGTGGAAACATAAATACCCAAGTTTTCTCGAGTCCCTAACGAAAGGGAAGATTGCCGCTGACGCCAATGTAGCAGAGGCTTTGTACAAGAGAGCGACAGGATATTCGTACAAGGAAGAGGAGGCGAAAGTGGTGCCACAAGGACAAGGACTTGGATCAGAAATCGAAGTGATTGTGGTTGCAAAACACCAACCACCAAGTGATATTGCAGCGATCCACTGGCTTAAGAACCGACAGAATAAACTTTGGCGTGATAAACAAGAACAAGATATTACGCACAAGGGCATTGATATTTCCATTACCAAATTCCAACGTGAAGACCAACAGTAAAATCCTTAGTATTCCCGTCATTGACCGTGATGGAAGTATCCGCAAGAAAGCGTTGCTTGATGCAGCGAACCAGCCCACAGGTGAAGAGC
The DNA here is from genome assembly GCA_002783265.1 of Candidatus Gracilibacteria bacterium CG17_big_fil_post_rev_8_21_14_2_50_48_13. Taxonomy (GTDB): domain Bacteria; phylum Patescibacteriota; class Gracilibacteria; order 1-14-2-50-48-13; family 1-14-2-50-48-13; genus 1-14-2-50-48-13. Next base: position 29,959 of record PFFG01000003.1, read on the forward strand.
GTGAGTTGCTCGTGCTGGATGTTGTCCTTGATGCCGTGTTCATGGTCGACACGATGCGGTTGATTACGAGCCGGGAGCAGGCAGAACAGATCCTTCCTGCGAAGATGAAAGAGAACTTCGAGCTTTGGCAAGCGCTTTTGAAGGGTGACGACTTGACGGTGCCACAGCGTGACGCGATCAAGGGATACGTCATTGGTATGCAAGGGAGCGACGTGGTCAAGCACCAAGTGGTGATGATGGTTGACTCACTGATCACAACGCATGACGATACTGCTGCCGCATAACCACCGGCCACGGGATTATATGATTCCGTTCTGGGAAGCACTGGATGCAGGCGTCAAGCGTATTGGATTGATTCTCCCACGACGATCCGGAAAAACAGTCACGAGTGTCAACGCGACGTTCCGGGATATGTACGAGCGACAAGGCGCACACTTCCACTACTTCCCAACATACAAACAAGGCCGCACGGTTGTCTGGGATGGTATGGATGGGAATGGGAACAGATTTCTGGACCACCTCCCGAAAGAACTTGTCTACGCACGGAACAACCAAGAGATGATACTGACGAGTCGTAGCACTGCGGATCTAGCGGAACCCGGATCAGTCTATCGTATCATTGGCTCGGATAACATTGACCGTAGTGTCGGATCGAATCCCGTCTGGACGTTGTTTGATGAGTATAGCTTGTCGGACCCCATCGCATGGGATTACGTGCGTCCAATCCTCGCGGAGAATGGAGGCACGGCAATCTTCATCTTCACACCACGTGGAAAGAACCACGCGTACAGGTTGTATCAAAGCACAAAGGATGACCCGAACTGGTTCTGGATGCGGCTCACGGTTGATGATACTGCGCACATTCCGAAAGCAGTCCTTGAGCAGGAACGCAAAGAGATCATAGCCAAGAATGGTGATGATGCTCTTTTTTGGCAGGAGTATTACTGTGACTTTGATGCTCCGGTGCAAGGTGCGATTTACGGCACCATGATGCGTGAGATAGAGACAGAAGGCCGTGTGCGTGATGTACCGCACGATAAAGCGCTTGTTGTCCATACGTCATGGGATCTGGGTCGTGGAGATAATACCGTTGTTTGGTTCGTCCAGCTTGATCCGTTTGGTGAGTATCGCGTTATTGATCACTACGCAAACAAAGGACACAATATCGAGCATTACTTCGAGGTGTTGAAGAAGAAAGAGCGCGAGCTTGGATACTACTACGGCGGGCATTATCTCCCGCATGATGCAAGTGCAGAGCGTATCGACACGAAGAAAACCGTGGAACAGATGATGGCAGACTGGTTCCCCGCACGGGATATACACGTCGTCCCTCGTGTTGCACGGAAGTTTGACCGTATCCAGTTGGTACGTCAGATGCTTCGTCGGTGTTACTTCGACACAAAACGCACAGAACCCGGGCGCGAAGCGCTTGTATCGTACCACTACGTGTGGGACGAGAAGAGGATGCAGTTCAAAGACGAGCCGGAACATGACTGGGCATCAGACCATGCAGATGCGTTTGGACAGATCTTCCAGTATATCTACCCGAGGAAAGCAGGAGGAAGCAGGTCGTTTGCGATGGAGCATGACCCGTACAAATAACGTCTTGCGACGCACCGACAGCACCCGTACAATATCCTTAGCAATTCTTTTTCCATAGCACAATGGTGAACCGTGACGAGTACAAATTATCGGACCGGGGCAAAAAAACCGAAGCGCATAAGAAATTACTAGGGCGCGTGATCCAAGAATTTAATGCAGCGTTTGATACAACGAACAACCTTTTCGACGAGTGGGAGATCCGCACGAAGATGCTGAACAACCAGATGAAAGACAAGAATTCCGTCGGTGTACCGCTTATGTACACGACGTTGAATACTGTCGTATCTGCGTTGTACGACGATAAGCTTGGTGTGACGCATATCCCGTATAGTTCTGCCGGATCAGATCGTGCGCAAGCGCTTGATCAGATGGCGCTCAACGATTACCGTGTGATGAAGAAAGGTATCACGGATTACCACTGGATATGGGACGCAGCATTCTACGGCCATAGCCCGCTCTTGATGCAGGGATGGTGTAAAGACAAGCAGGTCCCGGAAGTAGAACTCATGGACCCTATGACGTTTTTCTATGACCCTACTGCCGTGTTTGTGAATCCCTTCATGGGGAAAACCGGACTCCGGTTCTTTGGACGACAGCGTATTAAGTCGATAGACGCACTGAAAGGCACAGACTTGTACAAGCAATACTTCAATCATGCAGAGTTTGTCCCGCACCGTGGATCTGGAGATCGTGTCGAGCAGGCAGATCTTACGCGTAAGGAGATGCAGAACTTGATAGCAAGTAGTAAGAACGTGATTACAGGCGGACCAAAGAGCGGTATGCTCGTAACAGAATGGTGGACGTTTGATGATGAGGGGAAACGTGTGTATATCGAAGTCATGGGTCAACTTTCTCGTGGACTGGATGAATCTTGTATTATCCGATACGAGCAACTGGACTTCCAAGACAATTGGCCATTAGTGAATCGCGTCTTGATCCCACTTGGAGAAACATTCCGTGGGATTTCTATTCCGGATTTAACAGAAGACAAGCAGCGGTACACAGCAAAGTTCTTAAATCTCGCACTCAAGTCCGCAGAGTTTGCGACGTACGGGCAGTATATTGTCAACACGCAACGTCTCTCGTTGGATGAAGTAGGGACACCTGCACCGAATAAACTGATCGCGTCGGATGGTGATCCAACGAACGCGATGATCCCTGTGCAGCGTGAAGGACTCCGTGGTGAGTTCCAGTGGGTGATGAATTACATGGATCAAGTTTCACAGCAAGCGACGGCGACTCCTGCTATTGCACAAGGCATGACGCCCGACAAGAGCCGTAGTGCCACAGAAATAGCCCAGCAATCGTCCGGTGTTGATCGTCGGCATACTTTGTCGGCAAAGATCCTCGGATGGTCTGAGACTGAATACTACGAGCAGTGGTACCGATGCTATAAGAAGTTTTTCCCGAAAGCTGGAGAGAAGGTGATTCGATTGATGGGGGAGATGGGAACATTGTTCACGACGTTTGGCCGGACGGATTTCATGGATGATAAGCAGCCGGAAGTGTATATCCAGTCTGCGGTGATGGGGGAAATCGAGCGGACCACGAAGCTTCAGAATATGACCAACGTCATGCAGGTGATTTCTGCGGACCCGAACGTGAATACCCGGTATATGTTCCGTAAGGTTGCAGAGTTGTCGGATTTTTCCAAGGAGGAAGTCGAGATGCTTCTCCCACGTACTCCGGAAGAACTCCATGCAGAAGGCGAGAACGATTTGATTCTCAAGGGAGAAACACCACGAATCAGTATGCGTGATGATCACATGGCGCACTTAGAAATCCACGCAAAGCTTCCAGAAGGTCCGCTTCGTGATGCGCATATCGCAGCGCATAAGAAAGCGATGTTACTTGCTCGTATGAATCCGGAGATTATGCCGGCACCAAACGCGGTGAACCCGGCGAATATGACGGAGGCGAACCCAGAGGTCGCAGCACAGCAAGGCGTGACGCCGAATCCCACAGCGATGAACTTCAAATCCCCTGTACAAACTGCATAATGGAACAGCACCAAATGATGATGGAGGCACTGATCAAAAGCCCAGCATGGGATCTCTTGACACTGTACCTCAAAAAGAATATTGCTGAATTAGAGCGATATATCCTTGAGGGGCACTATGATAGTATCGACACGTACCAACGCGCGGTTGATAAACGGAAAGTGCTCCTTGACATGTATGAACTCCCATTGAAGATTGCCGCACTGTCACCGCGTGAGGTGGCAGCGCCGCAGTCGTTGGACCCGTACGAGACGGTGGAAGAATCTCGCAGGAAGAGAACATAAATCTAGGGGTGATGTGATGGGTACGCCTTATGCCCCGGTCTACCGTCACGTTGCCCCCGGGTGGATGTTTGTTCCACTTAGGTCTATTTTTTTTCAGACTACAATGACCGACACAACTGTCGAGACTCCCGAGCAGGGGGACTCCATAGAGAGGAATCCAGCTACGGAGGCTCCGTCGACTACTGCCCAGCAGTCGGCACAGGAGAAACAAAACTGGTACGCGAGAAGGCAACAAGAGAAACTCCGCAAGAAGCAAACCGCTGAAGCAGAGGAACTCCAAGCCAAGATTGAACGGGGAGAACTTTTTGCAGGACCGGACGACGTCGAAGAACTTGTTTTTGAAAAAGAACAAGAGAACCGGGTACTGCGCACAGAAATATTTCTTCGCGATAGTGGACCATTTTCTGCGTATAAGGACGAGATCCTTGCCGCAGCAAAAGAACCACGATACGCGTCACTCACCCCCGCCGAACTCGCAAAGGTTGTTGCAGCAGATAAACTCTTGGATTCGTCACAGAATAACCAAGCGGTCACTGCTCACGCAACTGGTACTGGTGCATCTGCACGAGAGAACATGCGGGACCAAGCAGTAGATTATAAGTCTATGCCGAAAGCCGATTTTGATCTCTACACGCAGAAAGTGATTAGTGGGCAACTCTAGCCTTTTTCTCTCTTTTGTGTATGAACAGTACATCAAATATCACCAACGCGGTGAACAACTATTACGATCAGCTTTTGCTGCATCGTGCTACCTCTGAGCTTCTTCATGGTATGTTTGCGCAGAAGCGCCCTTTGCCTCGCAACGGGTCTACGAATACCATCAAGTTCCGCCGGTACTCTAACCTCTCCACGGCAACCACGCCTTTGGTAGAAGGACAGAACCCCGGATCTGTACAGTTCACCATCGCTGATGTCACCGCACAGGTACAGGAGTATGGTAATTACGTTGAGGTTTCCTCCACGCTTGACTGGTCTGTGGTATCTTCCGAGCCTGCTGAATGGATGCAGATTCTTGGATACAACGCCAATGATACGCTGGATGTTCTGATGCGTGACGCATACAACGCTGGTACGAATGTATACTACGGTGGTAACGCAACACTGACGAGTAACGTGGATACGGCGGACCTTATTGATACGACTGCGATCAAGAAGTCTGTACGTCTTCTCAAGAACAACGACGCACGCACGATTACCTCTTTCGGATATACGGACGATGCGCAGGATGTGAAGAATATCCGTCCTTGTTTTGTTGGTATTTGCCACCCAAACACGACGTATACGCTCAAGGGACTCACGGGATGGACGGATATTGAGCAGTACGCACACTCCACGCAGACAATGCCCGGAGAGGTTGGTAAGCTTGATGAAGTACGTTTCATTGAGACAACCAATGCAAAGATCAAGACGGGTCAAGGAGATTCTGGTATTGACGTCTACACGACGTTGATTTTTGCACAGGATGCTGTCGGTCGAACGATGGTGACTGGTGAAGATCTCAAGACGATCTACCACCCTTTTGGTTCTGCTGGTGCGTCTGATCCTCTCAACCGTATCTCTACGATGGGATGGACGACGACCTTTGTTGCGATGATTCTGAACAACGCGTACCTTGTACGTATTGAGCACGCAGTCTCCGCTTAAATTTTCTAAGAATATTGTTTATGAAAACCACCAAAATGCAGGTACAGCCCGTTGATTTCACAAAGGAGGACGCACCCGCTACTCCCGCTCGTGCTAGTCGTAGTGCTGCACTCACCCCAGCCCAGCGCGTCCAAGCTGGCGAAAAGATCTCTTTCGAAGAGCTGGAAGAACTCCGCAAGTCTGGTCGGTCTGATCTTTGGATTAGACACGAACTCTTGCACGGACAGAAAGAAGTCGTGACGATCCCGCTGGATATGGGCGAAGGATTCGACAAAGTTGATCAGCGTACAGGAGAAGTCTTGTACCCTATGGAGTTTGTCGCAATCAATGGTATCACTGCACACGTCCCCAAAGGCGTTCCTGTCGCGGTATCGTACTTGATTGCTCAGCAACTCAAGCCGTATATCAACAGCAAGATCCCTCGTAAGCATATTCCTATGAATGTGTCGAAGCCGCAGGTGTCTTATTCTTTCTAACTAGAACAACTGTATGAGTAATTATTCTGACGGACATATTGAGTCCCGCAAGTCTCTGATCGAGCTTGCAAAATCTGCAAATCACACGCTTCTTTCTACTGGCGGTCTCGCGATCAAGGCTGGTGGATCTGCGCTGGTGAAGGCTGCTACGGCATGCCGCGCGTTTGTGAACGGTACGCTGGTCTCTATCTCCGCGAATACGGATATGGCTGCACTTGCTGGTACTATCACCGCTGACCTCTTCAATGTGTATGTCTTCTCTGTGGACTCTGCTGGTACGCTGTACACGCAGATGGGTACAGAAGGTGCTGCACTTGGTGATATTGTGTTCCCTGTGGTTCCTGCTGACCGTGCAGTGATTGGATTTATTATCGTCAATCCTACCGGTACTGGTAACTTCGTGGGAGGTACGACGGCTTTGGACGACGCTACTGTTGTCCCAAACGCTGTGTACGTGAACACGCCATACCCTTTCAATCCTTCTCTGTCTCTCGCTGCTGCGTAAAGACAAGACTGATCACAACGGAAGAATACTCGCTCGAAAGGGCGGGTATTTTTTTTGTTGCGTGCGTTCTACACACCCCGTACAATATACATAGTATGGGGCGCAACTTCTTTTGATGAACGGTATACAGTTCGCGGCACTTGTCCGCACCACCACGAATCAAGACTCTGCAACGTTCCCGGATGCACGTATGGTTGCGTATACCAACGCTGCACTAGAAGAACTTGTCCCACGTGTTGAATCCGTCAACGAGGGATTTTTTACGATGGAGTATTACCATGATCTGGTCGCTGATCAACGGCTCTACACGTTCCCGGACGATATGATGAACCGGATGGAAAAACTCGCGATCAAGTTTGAAACATGGGATGGGTATAAATGGTGTGAAGAAGATCGGTTGTCGATGACGGGTCTCCCTGCGGATGAAGCAACAATCCGTGCGCAGTACAGTGATAGCCGCCCGAAGTTCTGGCTCCGTCGTGAAGGGTTGTATATTCTCACGGGAAGCGCTATCCCGGACGCGACGGATGGTATCCAGTTTTGGGCGAAGAAGTACCCGAACGATATTTCTGCGACAACGCTTGCGCAGTCGTTTGATATGTCTATCGCGCCTGCTGCGGATGGTGTTGGTATCCCACGCTTGATGCACCGTGTCCTCGCGATGCGTGTGTCGATTATGTACAAGGAGGATCGTGACCGTCCGCTTCCTCTGACGCAGGCAGAACAGAACTTTGAGTTTCATGTCCAGAAGATGCTTGATAGTATCGGTGGACAGAATCTTGAACGTTCTATTACGCCACGGTTCCCGTATGATGATGGTTCTCAATACTAACTTTCTTTTCGTATGCTTCTCCGTTCACGACTTAAAATCAAGAACAATGTCCGCGCTGTGTTGAAAGACGCAGATGGGAATATTGTTCCCGTGTTCCAGCCGAACGCGTTTGGACTCGCGTTCTTTAAGGCAACAGGGAAACTCCCGCAGTTGCCTGTCTTTGGCGCGATGAGTACCACACTCTCTTTGAGTAACCTTGTGACGACCGCAGGACGTGCGGCGCTTGCTGCAAAGATCGGCGGTGTTTCTGTTGTAGGGGATTGGAAGTATCTCGCGATTGGTACAGACAACACGGCTGCAACGATTGGCGATATTGCGCTTGGTGCAGAAATCACGACAGGTGGCGGTGCTCGTGCGGTAGCAACGGCTGCACTCACGACGACAGATACCACGAATGACACATTACAACTTGATTATGAATGGACGTTCTCCTCGACGTTTGCAGTCAATGAGGTGGGTGTGTTTAATGCTGCATCTGGTCCTACGATGCTTGCTCGTGTGTTGTTTCCTGCTGGCGTTATCAACGTTTCTAGTGGGATGAAGCTGCATGTATATTGGAAACTTGACCTCGACTAACCTATGGCTCGTATATTACCTCCAACACGGAACCGCACGAAGGTGCTTGTCTCTGGTACAATCAGTGCCGGAGCGGTTTCTATTACGCTCACGTCCGGACAAGGCGCGTTACTCCCCGATCCTGCAACGGAAGGCGAGTACCGGCTTGTTTTATATGATGCGTCCACCTATCCAGATCCAACGGACGATCCAGATTGCGAAGATGTTACCGTCACGGCGAAGTCGACGGACACGCTAACCGTTGATCCCGTCGTGAATAACCATACGACGATCGGCGTGCAGTACGTCATGTACTTGTCTTTCGATAAAGAACAGATCGACGAGATCGATGATTTCTTACAGGACCTTACACGTGCAGTAACCAGCATCACATACACAGATGGGTACGCTACAACGATTACAACACCGACACGTACATATACGTTGACATACGACCAATATGGCGAAGTAGAGACGGTCACGACAAATGATAGTCCTGCTGTTGTCTACACGATCGTAAGAAACAGGGAAGGACAACTTCAATCTATAACACGCGCATAAATATGCTGACTATCAACGCAACACCATTTAAAAGTCCTATTGGTCTTAGTACAGGGAAATACACACCATACGCAGTGCTCACCGATAATAAGTGTGTTGACCTTGATACATGGTCTGATGGGACCAGTGGAACACACGGGCTCTTGTATCCCATTAACTACGCGACAACAGAGCAGACTTTAATCAATACCAACATGACTGCTGCGCAGGGTATTTTCACGATTGACGATAACTCGTACGCTACTACTGCAACAAAGAAAAAGATTCTTGGTAACTTCTACAATGAGTACAAGAACGTTTCCCGTGTTGGACTTTTTTTGGATGATATGTTCGCGAATAGTACCACGTTGAACGCTTCGACAGGCGCACGTCGTATTGTAGAGATTGCTACCGATAAGGTTGCTGTTGTGTACATAGACAGCGCAGATTCTAGTAAATGCAAAGTGCTTATTGTTGAACTCACAAACAATGGTACTGCGACGGCTGGCTCTGTATATACACTTGATAATACTGCGAGTTGTTATACTCCGAATGTTGTTGCTTTGGGTACGGATAAGTTTGTTGCTACATGGGGACGTAGTAATACGCAGCACGCTTCTGTATGTACTGTTTCTGGTACAGTTGTCACTGTCGGTAGCGCAGCATCTGCGACGACAAACTCAAGCTCACCAAACGGCATTGTAAAACTCGACACAGACAAGTTTGCTATGTCGTTTGTGGATAATACGTCTTCTAATATGGAAGTCATCGCAGCGACTGTTTCTGGTACAACAATAAGTTTTGGCACAAAGGCAACCGTACTTACGGGTACAGGAACACCTTTCGTTGGTGGTAACTCAACACAAGGTTGTCGTTCTATGCAGCAGTTGGATACAAACAAG
>PFFG01000005.1 GCA_002783265.1 Candidatus Gracilibacteria bacterium CG17_big_fil_post_rev_8_21_14_2_50_48_13
CACGGGACCATCCGTCACCAGGCTATTCGCCCAGCCCACCCCGGTTTTCAGGCGCAACTTACCAGCGCCACCGCCATTGACATCCACGCGGAAAGCGGCATCCGTTCCCGCTGCATCTCCTTGCATAAAGACGACCTCCTCCGTCGACACATTTGTAGTTTTCATCCACCATTCCATGGTAAAGTCACTCGCTCCAAAGTTCCAGGCCGCATTATCCGGCACAGAAATACGCTGATCGACACCATTAAAAGCAAAAGCGTACCCTGCAACTCCAGCCGTGGTAGTCGTCGCTCCCGTGGCAGTGCCCGTAGCCCCACTCACACTATCATTGGCATTGCCCTGGGCGCGAAACCACGATGTCAAACCCGCATGCGGAGCGACACATTCCATATAGCGCTCCGTTCCATGCATCCCGGAAATGGGTTCCGTAATGGTCGTCCCGGAGGTTTCATCGAAACTCCAGTAGCCCACAGCAGAAGCTGGCAAATCCATGGGATTCCCTGAAGGACATCCCGAAGGTGAGGCACCTGCAACGTTTGGACACAAATCCGTCGAGTCAAATACACCATCGCCATCTGCATCCGGGAAACATATACCGGCGGTAGACGCCGCGACAATTTGGGCGAGATCCGTAGCCGATAATTCTCGATCATATATTCCCACTTCATCTATTTTTCCCTGCCATCGCCCTGCGTTACTACCCATCCATCGGCCCAACGCAAGACCCGTCGTTGCTGCACTTGGCGTAACCGTCTGTGCAGCTGTTGTTTCCAAAACGCCATTCACATAGATTTTCACTTCTGTCCCATTCCAGCTGGCTGCAACATGAGTCCACGCGGCAGTTGGTATGGTTGAAGTACCCGCAATCGTTTGATAGGTTGCACCGTTACCTAAATGGAGCTCCAGACGACTATTTGCACTATTCACGAGAAGGTCAAAGGGCGCCGCGTTCATGGAATTTGATGGAGGAATTTTTCCCATTATGCGACGATCAAAACCACTCTCCTGCGACAACGTTGTTGGGTTAATCCAAGCAGTCAAGGTCGTCGGTCGGGTAAAATTGAGCCGACTATCATAAGGGGTATCCGCGTAATCATCCACTCCGTCGAACACGAAAGCATCTCCTACTTTGCCGGCAGCAAAAGTCAGTCCATTGCGCAGGGAAAGCTCATTTGCACGCAAGAGATCCCACCCATTTTGCTCCCCCTGCCAATAGATGGCTGGATGGCTCACTTGACCTGTTGAAACACACGTATCAGCGTAGGCAATGAATAGGGATGAGGAGAAAAAGAACAAGACGACGGTATACAAAGCGCCGATAACGAGCCCTGCTATAGAACCAATCGCGAGTACGTTTGGCTTGAGAATGTTCTTACCCATTTGTGTCCTTGGTTGTGTATTTATTGACAGGAAAAAAAACCTGTTCTTCATACTATACAAGAACAGGCGTTTCTTGACAAACGATACGCAGAAAAAATTACTACAGGATCTCCATCACTTCCGTAGGCTCCCGGCGAGTTTTGGGCATATCTGCATATTTGTCATCGCCATGATATCCAATGGCCAAAAGGCATTGTGCATGGAGATGCTTTTCAGGCAGACCCAAAAGAGCATTGACCGCTGATGCATCAAAGCCCTCCATGGGACAACTATCAACACCCAGCAAAGCCGCTGTATACATCATGAACCCGAGCGGCAAAAAGGTCTGGTGCGCAAGCCACGCATCCGCATCAGGACGCTTGATGCCCCCTTCCGCCATAGCTTTAAGGCCAGCTAAATCACTCACCGGACGACCTTGTACTTTTGCTGTTCGCTCCACCAACTCTTGTGGTAGCGCTTCGATATCCGTCCTCCGCGCAATAATGATCAGTGCTGCCGCATCCGTAATTTGCTTCTGGTTGTAAGCCGCAGGCAAGAGCTGTGCTCTCAGATCCCTATTGTGCACGACCAAAAACTTCCAAGGCTCCAGACCAATAGAGCTAGGTGCAAGTCGCCCTGATTCCAGGATTGCATCCAGAATATCCTGGGAAAGCTCTTTTGTCGGGTCAAACACTTTCGTTGCATAGCGCTTCTGCAGCGCGTTCAGTAGAGTATGTGTATCCATAAAGATTTATTACGTTAAAGGATGAAGAGAAAGTGAACCGATGTAGTCTATTTTACCAATTTGTACTCCCTGCACGCGAATAATGGCGTAGGCGACAGTGCAGTGAAAGAAAAAATTCGGCAGCGCGAAATCCATCAGATAGTCTTTCCCGTATTGGAACTGCCCCTCAAGAAATTTTAGCTCAATCTTTCTTTCCGCCGACTCGGAAAAATCTTCTGGTGAATAGGTTTCCAGATGCGCAAGGACTGTATCAATACGCTGATTGAGCTCACCTACTGTGGTTTCTGTATCTTCCAAGGTTATCATTTCACGACCAGTCAGGCGTGCAGGTGTGGCCTTTGCTGTATCCGTCAGCATTTGGATTTGTTTTATGAGGGGGAACATGTCTTCCGCGAGTCGCTGATCTAAGAATGCCGTTTCAGACATTTGAGATGCCTGAGCAGCTTCCCAGCCTTTTGCGAGCACAGATTGAACATTTTTGAGATTCTTCGCGAGCAAGGGAATAGTGAGATCGTAATAGGTAAGGTGCATATTTGTGGTTGAAAAAAATAGTTTGTCACACGAAATAAATACCACGAGTGGTGTTCACCTACAAGGATTTTCGTACTTGGCGGAGAGACAGGGTTCGCCCACCTCACGATGGATTCGCTGGTGTGCTGAGCGCTCCGCACTCATCTCATCTGCGGCGGAGCCCCGAAGGTTCTCTACGGAAGGCTCTCGAAGCACATTTTGGTGCTTCTCGTTCGCCTTCCTCGCTCACTGGTTTCGAATCCCTGTCTCAACAGTTACTCACGTTCAACAAAGAAAGCTTTTGATGCTTCTCTACTTCGTTCGTACTTGGCGGAGAGACAGGGATTCGAACCCTGGAGGACCTTTCGACCCTACTCGATTTCGAGTCGAGCGCTTTCGACCAACTCAGCCATCTCTCCGTGGCTCCAACTCTAGTCACAAATATCCCTGATGCAAGCTTAGAGTCGAACAATGCGATATTTCATAGGGTATTGTGACGCAAGGCGGCCATTTTTGGCACGAGCGAACCCGAGGCGATTACCTTCAAAGGTCACCACTGTTCGCCCATCCTGCCCCACATACGGAACATCTTTTCTTCTGAGGTACTCGCGCGCAAGTTCGAGATCAAGAGAACAGGCAGGAAGAGATTCACCGCGAAAAAGCGTGCTGTGCGCAAGCATCGGATGCAGCGCAAACTCTTTCTTTACACCATGCATTTCACCCAGCGGCACGCCAGCTGTAAGCACGCGTATTTGTGCCCTCTGAAGAACCGAGAGAACAGCGGCCATAGGTTCTGAAAGCGCCGTGAGGAGATTCCCTACCATCATGGGGATCAAGACATTGCCCGGTTCGACAAATTCTTTGAGCAATTCCCGTCCCTCGATGCACGGCTTCCAGGACGGTTTTTTTGTCTGCAGTGGAGAGGGTGACGTTTTTTGCAGAAGCACACAAGTGAAGCCCTCTCCCGCCTGATGCTGGGGGAAAAATCGGTACACCTCATCCCGCGCATCGAAGGCCCCGGGAACCGAAACCCGCACAGCACCAAATTCTTCCTCTATCCAGCGTACAACTCCCTCATTTTCTGTCTCATTCCATGTGCATGTACTAAAGATCAAAAAACCTCCCTCGCGCAGAAGAGGCCATACATCTGCAATTATGCGTCGATCGCGCAAAGCACAGTGTGCTACATGGGCCGGCGACCACTCTGTCGTCGCCTTTGGATCTTTCCGAAAAAGTCCCTCTCCACTGCACGGTGCATCGACAAGGAGCATATCAAACCGGAGAGGCATTTTTCCAAGTTCCTTGGGATCAGATGAGGTAACGAGAACATTCGGCATTCCCCACTTGTGCACATTTTCCTCGAGAATGCGCGCCCTATGCTGCACGACTTCATTGGCCACCACGATCACTCCATCGGGCACAAGACTTGCAAGATGGGTCGTTTTCCCCCCAGGTGCAGCACACACATCCAGAACCATGGGAGCACTGTCTTGGGCAAAGGCCCCCAGAGTTTCAGCCTTGCGGAAAAGTGCTTCGACAAATTGCGAGCTCGCATCCTGCACATAATACGCACCAGCATGAAGATGCGGATCGAGAGTAAACGAGGGCCGCGATGATAAAAATCGTCCACCAACACTCCATGGAATCTGCAGCCCATCTTGAAATAACCCTTTCCCCTTGGTTGGATGCAAACGTACCGCCGTGGTTGGCTCCGCGGAAAGAGCCGCGAGAAAGGCCGGATAGGCCTTACCCTGCAGGACGTGCATGGAATCTAAGAATTCCTGTGGGAAGGAGGGCATAAAGAGTGGATTATATCGTCGCATATTCTACTGCGCTTTCCTGAGGATGCAACGCATGGGGGTGAACAAACTGCGTATGGCGAAATTGCAGAATATTGGCTTCAACAAATTGGGCTGCATCGAAAAGAATATGCCGTGATTCCTCAAGAAAAACCTGGTAGTCCAAGGCAAAATCCTCCATTGCTGTCCCCTTTCGGCGCAAAAGATCATACTCACGCATTGTAAGGACATACATGGAAAGGAAAGCCTCAATACGCGCCCCGGCCGCCATAGCTTCCGGTGAGATTTTTGCTTTATACAACTGTTCATAAACACTCCATATAACAGGAATCGTTGCATCTGGGGGCACAAGTCGTACTAACTGGGCAGAAAGGACATCTTTCCACATACTGACCGCGTCATTGAAAAGATCCACCAAGACTTTTGCCGTCATGACCCTATCATGGCGATAGGCATAGGATTCAAAGAAAAACCGAGGGAAACTCCCAAACAGTTGGAGAGTTGGAAGAACTGCATTCTGCTTCGCACCTGCTTCCTCAAACATGAGCAATGGATCGTGACCTGTAATGAGTCGTTTTGACGACCGACGAATGCCGTGTAACAACGATGAAAGGGTATGATTTCCTGACTCTACCATTGCTTTTGTGAGAACCGGTCCATGGAAACCGACATGCATACGGTCGAGAGATTCCAGCAATGCACGCCATGGTGTACATTCGAGCATAGCGCGGTGATCGGTGAAGATCACAAGCCAATCCACATCACTCGCACATGTCAGGTGCGCTCCTTCCATAAAGAGCGACCCGTAGGATGTGGCGCCCACAATCTCCCCTGCCTGGTACATGTGATGAAGCACCTCACTGATCTGAAGAGGTGCCATGTGCAAAGCAGGTATTTCTGGAATCTCACCACGAAGAAGTTGATCAGGATAGTACAAGGTGGGCATGTAGTTAGTGCTAGAGAAGTAAGCACTCAAGCCTGCCATGAGGCACGAACCCATTCAAGTGAGAGTAGGTCTAAGCTGTTGTTCCCCGAGAACTACACCCGTGCCAGAGCGTGTTCCTGAGCCACAATCGTAATGCCACTGACATGAATAGGACGCGTCGTTCTTGCCATCACACTGCCCGCCGCCTCAGAAACATAGACGATACCCGGCTTCCCACAGTCTTCGGAAAGTTTTGACGCAATATTTACAGGACTTCCAGCCACATCCACATCTCCATCCTCTTGTTCAAACAGAAAGAATTCCCCTCGATCTATACCCATAGCTACTGCCACTTCAGCTTCCGCAAAAACGACACCGAGAGTTTCCGCCTCTGCTAAGGCGCCTTCCAAAGTTGCCGCCATCACAATACCAATGCCACCCCCTACCTTAATGAGGCGCGCCCCCACGGAACGTTTTGCCATACGTACACTGGAAACCAGATAGGTATCCAACTCCTGTGCGTTTAACACTCCTGCAAGACTCTGCTGCTTTGGAAGTGCATAGGCAAAAAACAAAATATGTCCTTCACGGCGGACATCAGCTTCCATCGAGCTCCTCAGTGCGTCTTTTTCTACGTCTTTACTCCGCGCATAGACATCCAACATGGAAAAGAAGGCACTAGAAAAGGCATGAGGGTAAGGGGCATGTGCTTCTGCAAAGGTCATTTCTGGCGTTCCTGCCACGGGAAGTTGCCGCATGGATAGTGTCGAAGAGTCCATGGGGGATCCCTGCGTCCCCAGAAAAGGTATTGTTGCCTCCGTTGCCCACAGACACCCAGCAGGAACTTGATTTTCTGCCACTTCCTCAAGCGCATGAAACATGGGGCCAACCAACGCATTACCAACACGATAAAACTCCCCCGCATGAAAAGCGAAGGACATTTGAAAAGGAAAATGTTCAAAGGAGGCAAGAAGATTTTGTGCATACGTATACACCTCTTTAGGGTGCACCGCTGCATCAAACCACATGCCACTATTGTCTGCTGTCCAGCTACTCACAGGCACACCTCCATATTTTTCCCCCAGGGACGCAATCATGGTTTTTGGGCGATGGAGCAAACTGAGTACCTCAACCAAAGGGAGAGTTTGAGACAGTTTACTGAGCCCGGAGGCATCTCCTAAAATACAGGTGCCTAAGGTTTTATATTCCGCAAGTAGAGCGTGGGCTACATCTTCTTCCCGTGTTGAGGCGGACCAGGCGAGAAGGAGCTCTTTGGGCACAGCGGGACCATGATGGGAAGCCGCATCAAAGAGAGAGGCGAGGACGCGGGGAGAGGGACGTTTAGCCATAAAAAAATATGCAAAATTACTGGGGTAAGTATACAAAGCATCA